>JACPOC010000040.1 GCA_016185125.1 Bacteroidota bacterium | reverse complement strand
GGAACATAGTGGGCAATAACTTAGTAGCCGCTACTACCGGCAATATTGGACTTGGAACCAACTCACCTCAATACAAATTGCACGTGGTGGGCGACGCTTATGTTTCAAATAACTTATTTGTTGGCGGAGGCATTATTGTTACCGACCAATTAAAAGCTGCCGAATACGTAACTACCGGGCGCTTAACCGCCGATACCATTAAAATGGGCCTTGGCCGTGTAATTGACGGTACCACCAAAGTAGCCGGCGATTTATACATAGACCCCACCCGCACCTTAACAGCAGGCGGCGATATTATGGCCAACAGTAAACTAACGGTGGCGGGTAATGCTACTTTTAATGGTACGTTAAAAGCCTTACAAGGTATTGCTTTAGATAATAGCGGAAACAATACTTTGAGGCTTACACAGAGTTCCGCACCGGGCTCTTTTCCTGTTATTTCTCTGGGAGGCCCTCCGGGTGGGCCTAGTTTTGGCGACGATACTAACCCGGTTTCTTGTTTAAAAAATTTAAATGTGTTACCAACCAATGGTTTTGTAGGAACAAACAATTTTGGCCTCTTTGCCTCATCAAACGGTTTGGTATCAAGTAATAATAATTTTGCCTTTTTAACGGCTTTTGTAGATAGGAATAATTCTAATGGTTATTTAGATGTGGGCGGTTCTTTTGATGGACAAAGTAATAACAATGGTTTATATATTAATACCAAGTGCCAACGCAACACTTATATTAACACAACGGGAGGCATAACAACTATAGGAAACTCTATTTTTAAGAAAGACTATGCCGGTTTTACGCAGGCGGTTGAAATTGGCACATCCACTTCAAACCAAACCAATCCTTTGGGGCTTACTATTAACGGTAATTTGGGCTTTGGCCTTTTATATAATGTAACAGCCAACTTTACCAAACCTGTAATTTATGTACAAGACCCAACTACAAGCGTTGTAAATTTTAAATTATCGGCTAACGGAAAAGCTCAGTTTGGGCCCGACGCAATTGGTAATGCAAATGCAATGGTGCATGTAAATGTTTCTTCAACCGAAAAACCTTTTGAAATTTATAATACCACAACCGCAAAACCTGTATTTAAAATTGAAGCAAACGGGCAAACAGTATTAAACACAAACGGTTTAACCGGTACAAGCGATGTTTTTGTTGTAACTAACGACCCCTCAAACATCCTCAGCACAAATACTAATTTTAAAATTAAGGCCAATGGCGAGGTTTACTCCCGCTACATGAAAGTATCGGTAAACAATTTTCCTGATTATGTTTTTGCAAAGGATTATAAACTAACACCTTTAAAAGAAGTGGAAGCATATTACAAGCTAAACAATCATTTATCCGACATACCAAGTGCTACTGAAGTTGAAAAAAACGGTTTGGATGTAGCCGAAATAAATAAAGCACTTGTAAAGAAAGTAGAAGAGCTTACCATTTACGCGGTTGAACAAAATAAACGCGCCGATGAGCAAGAAGCACTTTTAATAGAGTTGCAAAAGCAGGTTGAGGCTTTAAAGAAAGCGAAATAACCAATTCTTAACGCGTTAACTTTCTAATAATATGAAAACAACATATTTTATTCTGAGCTTTTTGGTTGCAGGCCTATTATTTAACGCCTGCAAAAAGGATACGAAAACATGTAACGATGAAAACAATCCCAATTGCCCTAATTATATAAACCCTTGTGATGGAAAGAAAGACGCTAAAGCTGATTTTGGAATTTATGAAATAATAGACTGGGCTGCAGTTGAAGCAGATACTGTGTGGTGTATTAGACCGGTGGTTTTAAGAGTTAAATTAAAAGCAGATAATTATAAATGGCTAATTAGCGGTGTTAATACTGTTTATACTGACAGTATAGTAGATTTAACTGGCAAAATGCCCTACCCCAATGGCGGCTTTGTAACAGTTACTTTAATAGTTACTAACAACGTAGGTAATTGTACCACGGTAAAAAAGTTAGACTCCTTAACTAAAGTATTTTATGCCTGGCCTTGTGCCAATGGTTATTGTAATTATAGTCAATGGCCCCAAAATTATGTTCCAATTATGGGTACTTATATAGGCTCGTACAAAAGCAACCCAACACAAACCTTAAGTGTAAGTGTTTTTGATACTATTACACAAGGCGTTTGGCAAACCTATACGAATCCTTGTTCCCCAAATACATTAAACAATAGAAGATACGATATAATTAGAGGGATTCCATATCCCAATCATTCTTTTGATAAAATAAAAGTGTACGACCAAGGTGCAGTAATAAGTTATGTTGGGGCAAGTGGTGTAATTTTAAAAACACTTAAAATTATTGGCAGATTGGATACTACTGTTGGGCATTGTAATGGAATACCAGGAACATTTCCTTTAATGAATGGTATTGCTTGGTTAGATTTAGCTAACAGCAAAAAAATGTACGTTAATGTAAATTATCTTGACACTCTAGATAAAAAGTGGCGCAATGATTTTTTTACTGGATTTAAAATAAATTAAAAATATATTTATTATGAAAAATAGCTTTTTATGCCTATTACCTCTTATTCTTGCTTTTTGTAATGTTAATGCTCAAAACAACGGTTGTTTTGATAATGTAAATACCAGAACAACTGACCCTAAAGAACTTTATGCAGCAGATGGGAAAAATCCAAATACAGTATATTTAGATGCCGCACACACTATTTTAAATCCTGACCATTTTGATTGGACAGACCCAACTATTAGCCACCAATGGTATTGGAGTACGAACACGGCAATTCAACCAACACAAATTTTTTTACCATATTATTGTAATGTTGCTGGCTTCGGGAATATTGATGGCGCTTGCACAAACCAAAACACGTATTATTATCAGCAGTTAATAAATAATATGAACCCTGCTATCAGTTTGCACGATAAAAATAAATTGTTTGATATTTTGCCGGAAGATGGCTGGGAGTTAATGTACAAAAGATTTGGTTCAGTCTCTACACCAAATAATATCGAAAGTAAAGTGCCTACCTTTATTTTATATAACCGCTATACTGGCAAATTAAAAGTATTTGCAGCAGCAACCGGATTAGAAGTTGGTTTTGTTGGAATATCTGCCGCTAACCGTGCTGCACTTAGAGTTTCTTTTACAGCAAATGATAAAACAGCTTTTTTTGGCAATGCTCAACCTATTTCGCAAGTATTAAGTTCTTATACTGTTAGCCCAAATCAGCCGCTTGATGAACATTATGTAAACAACGAATTTGTTTCTCCCAACTCTATTTCGCAATTAAATGCAGTATCGTCAATAGGAAGCTCAATTTCCCCACCACAATACCAGTGGCTAATGAGTGAATTTACTGTACCTTATGACCCTTGTACTTGTTGGAATACAAATATTCCACAACTAAGTGTTAATTTAGTGTATTGGTCAAACTCTAGTATTAATATGTCGGGTAAAATCATCGGTAATTTAACAGCGACTCCAACTGATTTTTACAATGGAAGTAATATAAATCAAGGAAATAAAGGCGACGCTGTTGCAACAAAAGGCAATGTCCAAAACAGTATTGAAGGCGCAATGAAGGGTTACGAAACATGGAGTAATTATGCGGAAAAAATAAAAAGTTTACTTGAAGATAAGAGTGGAGGCAACTCTACTGGTTTGAGCACAACAAATATTCAAATTAATAATGTTGTTAATTCTTGGTTTAGTTCAACAGGACAATCAGGTACATATACTCAACAGCAAAAGAATACTTCGTTTTACAATATAGTATTGGGTGGCGCAACTGGCAAAGCTGATGATGGGATATCACAATTTGCGGGTTTTAAATCAGTTATAAGTGGCGTTGCATCGGCCGTTCCTTATGTCGGGGCATTTCTTGGCCTTTTAGATTCCTTTAACGGAGGAGGACAAGAAAATGCTGTTGATAACACGCAACACGTAACAATTGATAATCCATCCCCACCTACCAATTATATTGCTGATTTAAAAGTACAATTATCTGGTAAAATATCGACAGAGAACCAACCCGTACCTATTTTCGCTTATGTCCCTGGTAGCCGCCCGTCTTATACCATTAAAGGCCCTGCTCCAACTTACAATAATATACTTGGTGTATTTAATTTATTGGAACAACCAACTGTTTCCAAAACTCCTTTATTATTTAGTAATAGTATAAGTTACCCACCGGTCTCTTCTAACGACCTTCCTATGCCTCCAGTTTGGGTTCAACTTGTAGGTGGATATAACTGTGTTGGTAACTATTACAATGATATACCTGATTTGGGAAATAAAAATTTCACAGGGTTTAAATATAAGCTTTCCACAACCCCAAAATTCATAATAAACCCCGCGTCTAATTTAGATATTGAAAGTATTGACGCTGCTATTGTAATGGAATACAATAATAGTGTTCAGTTAACAGAATTACAAAATTTATCTACTTTAAGTACTCAACCACAAATACCTTTATATAGCCAACTTAGTTTGAAATATCCTTCTGGCACATCATTTGAAACCAAGTTAAACAATTTACTTTCGGGTTCAGGCTTAGATCTAGAATTTATCAGTGATAATTATCCAACTGCCTCAAATAGTATAATTAGATTTAGAACTAAGTATGTTCCATTAGAATGTTTATCAAATATAGATTTTAGCTTATACGGCAATTCGTCAAATCCTATTGCTATTCCTAAAATGTATTTAAAAGTATATTGTAAATTAAAAAGACAAAATAACACAAATTCGGATCCAGTCGTTATAGTTCAAACATTTGATGTGAGCGAAAGTTTTATAAACGCTTCTGCGAGTAGCCCGCCTTATCCAGTAGGATACATTGAAATTGATCCCTTCTATGATTTTACTACCCAACTACAACCTGGTAATCCAGTATATGGTGGTGGTGCGAATTGTTATGAAACATTTGATGTGGTTTTTAAAAGTGCATTTTTTCATTTATCACTTAATAGTAATGCCTTTAATCAAAATGTATTTAATACTGCTGGACTCTATCCTACCTATGGCGTAGCGTATCAATCTTCTATGAATGATATTATTCTTTCAAACTCGGTTCCAATAGGTAATAAATATGTTTCGAATAAAAGCATTAGTTTTGCCCCAAACTCTATGCCGTATGATATCGGCTCTACTACAAATACTGGATATTATGGAAATAGTGCTCAACTATATGCAAATCAAAATGTGAATTTTAATGGTTCTTTTAATTTTTTATCTTTAGGCACAAGTGATGTAAAAGCGGCTAAAGAAATAATATTTACCCCTCCAAGTGGAGCGGGTGAAATTAACATTTCCGGAGAATCTACATTTATGATTGCAAAAAGCAATTTAATATTAAGTAGTTTAATCGGTTGTGATACGCCGCCTCAAATAACCTCTTTATTAGCATCTTCGAGTAGTATTGATGGAGTTTGTTCGTTAGGCGGCTCTTTAAGGTTAACAGCAACCGCCAACCCCACCAACAATTCCCGCGCCGAAGGTGCTGTAAACAACCCCGCCCTTGTGAAATCAAGCATTAAGTCCTTAGAGGCTTTAGATTACAAAATAGGCATTTACCCCAACCCTACCACCGGCAACTTACCCGTTAACTTTTTTAGCGGTGCTGTAAACAATGTTATTATAAGTTTAGAAGATGTAACAGGCAAGCAGCTTTTAAGCCAGGCCACACAAACCGAGCAAGGCTATAGCAGCAACCAGTTAAACCTACAAGAGTTTGCCAATGGTATTTACCTTTTAAAAATAACCAACGCTACCGGGCAGCTGATAAAAACAGAAAAAGTTATTTTAAATAGATAATATTAATAAACAAAAATTTTTAATGTTAAGTTTTTAGTTTTTAATAAAAGCCTGCTATTAAAAACTAAACACTAATAACTCAACACTAAAAACTAATAACTAAAACACTAAAAACTCAACACTAAAAACTCAACACTAAAAACTAAAAACTAATAAAAAATGAGCCTTACCAAACCTTACCTGCCCAATGCCGATAACGACCGCGTAACGTGGATGAACAACTTTAACGCCAAGCTGCCGGGCGTATATATTTTAAAAGCAAAAATAAACGAAAAGCAGTACAATTTTAAAGTAATAAAAACTAATGGCAATTAAAAAATTCGCTTTTGTTTTAGTCTTTATTTTTTACGCTTTCCATTATATTTCTCAAAATAAGATATTTCAACCCAACCTAATTTCTATAGAACAAGAGGTTGTATCATTTCCAGTAATATATTTGTTAGATAAACAAAACACTAAAAATAAAGGGAGAGAATTTTTTTTATTAGGTGGGGTAAACGTTGAATTGAACTCAAATACAAAAATAAAAAGAAGTTTATTTTTAAATTATCAATATCATAATTATACATATACACATTCCCTACCTGGTCCTTATATTTATAAGTATAAAAACATTAGTAATGAAGAAGGTAATGAATTGTATGTTCTAAGTGGCATACGTTTAAAATATTCTAACAAAAAACAATATAGCGGCTGGTTTCTTAGTTTGGGCTTAGGCGGCGGTTATTATAGGCATTTTGGCGATAATTATTTATATAATAGTCGAATGGCTTGGTGTAATAGTGTAGATATTGGTTATATCATTGGCTACAATCGTTTTTATGTAAAACCATTTGTTGGCATACTATCTATCTTTAATTTTAAAGAATTCATTGATTTTAATAATGGTAAAGCAATAAGCGAAAGTATCTTAAATTACTTCACAAAACAATCCCGATAAATCTAACTTATATAATTCATCTACATCGCCGAATACCGCGCAAATACTTATTAAATATAAATACGCAGGTTTAACAAATGCTACGTTTTTACCGCGCGGGCTATTTAGTATTGGCTTTACATTTTAAACAATACCATTAATTAAGTTAAACCGATAAAGTAATAAGCACACGCATTATAAAAAATTAATCCCCCCCCACAATAAAACCCAAGCCCCGCCGTTATTATCGTATATAAACCATAAAACAAATAGCCATGCAAAAACCGTGGATTTTTACCAGCAACACCTTTGAGGTGAACACAGAAGGCAGTCATAAAAAAATGCTTGCCTTAGCCGCCGATACCGAGGCCAAATTAAAAGCAGAAGCCAATGATTTAGCAATTAACGCGCTTTATCAGGCTTACTTTCCGGTGTATGATACTTACCGCCAAATTTATATTAATTACGATGTAGCCGCGGGTAATTACGAGGGGCATACCCTTAATGTGGAAACCATTTTAAAGGAAAACCTGCCTAAGGAAATAAAAAAATGGGAAGGTTTTGTACGAGGCATTTACCCCGAAGATACGCCCGAGGAGCATTCCATTTTCCCTAACAAACGCAGTCCTTTTTTACAAAGTACTTATGAAGACCGCATCAGCGCAGTGGCTTCACTGGCAAAGCGCCTGAGTTTGGATAACAACCCCACGGTTCAGGCTTATGCTTCAACTGTGCAAAGTTTTTATAACCTTTTAATTACCGCTCGCGAATCGCAGCAGAATAACGAGGGATTATTAGGCCAACTTTCTGATATCCGCGAAGAGCAGCGTGTTTTATTAGCCGATGAGCTTTACGGGGTTTTAGGCGGATTAATGCAAAAGTTTAAAGCCGACCCTGCGCAAATAACCCGCTTTTTTGATCTTTCGTTAATCCGCGAATCGGGAAGTACCGATGAAAGTTTACCCGATGATGCTCCGCCGCCGGAAGCCTGATTTTTAATATAGTGCTATGTTAACCCAATTTTGAACGTAAAACCCTGACAGGGTTTAGGCAGGGTGGTGATAGAACCCCTGTAAGGGTTGGACTTCCGCTATTCCCGCACGCTTAATTGTTAAAATTGTTAATTTATAGGCGTTTCCGTCCACGGGATTGTTAAAAATAGAATATTTCCACCGTTTCCGTGCACGGGATTGTTAAGAAATTTTATTTCCCATCGTTTCTGTCTCCGGGATTGATATGAAACTTTATTTCCCGTGGTTTCCATGCACGGGATTGTTAAGAAATTTTATTTCCCATCGTTTCTGTCTCCGGGATTGATATGAAACTTTATTTCCCGTGGTTTCCATGCAAGGGATTGATAAGAAATTAAATTTCCTACTGTTTGCGTGCAGGTGATTGTTGTGGAATTAAAAAACAATGTTGCTGTTTTGGGATTGGGTTACGCGTGAGGGATAGTAGCGGAAAGCCCGCAGGCTGAGGGACGAAGCCGAGGACTTGCAGCGGATAGCCCGACCCTTCCGCTTCCGGAAAATAAATAAGAGCGGAAGGGGCACGCCCAAAATTACCAGTTATCTATAAAACCCTACCACTTATTAAGTTAGGGTTTTTTTTGGCTTTGTATTGCGTACCTTTAACCTATAATTTGAAAGGGATTAAAAATATTTGTTACGTGTTGTTTTTTATTATTGCCGGCCGCGGTTTGGGCTGGGCGCAATGTGCTTTAGCCTTTAATGTGTACAGCGAGTTTAATTGTTTAAGCGGCACGGCTTTTGCCTCGGTAACTATTGTTAACCCTGGCACGCCGCCCTACACGTATTCGTGGAGCCCCATTGGTGTTACCACTTACTCGGCTTCTAACCTTGGCATTGGTACTTATTTTGTTTATGTTAAAGATGCCAATAACTGTATTATTCAAAGTCAGCTTACTGTAAATAACGTGTATGCCGCGGCAAGTGTGGTGTTAAGCCCAACTAATGTAAGTTGTTTTGGCGGAAGCAATGGCGCGGGTTCTATTGGAGTTGGTAATCCCTTTATCCCTCCTTATACTTATACCTGGACGGGTATGGGAATGCCTACGCAAACCACGCAAACTGCCACCAATTTAGTTGCGGGCATTTATACGGTTTCGTTGCTGGATAGCAAAGGCTGCGCCACTACCAACTCTGTGCAAATAACGGAGCCCGGTTTAATGGTGAGCTCGCTTTCCAATACTTTTATTTCGTGTTTTGGAGGAACCATTAATTCGCTTATTAATACTTCGGGCGGGGTTGGGCCTTATACGTATTCGGTAAACGGAACTTCGGTAAGCGGCAGCACCGCCACCGCACTTGGGGCAGGCACGCACACTATTATTACAAAAGATAGTAAAGGCTGCAGCGCTACTAACACCGCGCAAATTTTTGAGGCCGCGCAACCTGTAATTACGTTTAGCGTTACTTCGCCCTTTTGCCCCGGCAATGCCGATGGGGCGGTAAGCGCTACTGTTTCGGGCGCACCGGCCCCTTATACTTATAGCTGGCAGCCCATTAATACTTTTACTAATAGCGTTACCAATATACCTGCCGGAAATTATACCATAACCGTTAAGGATGCCGGAGCTTGTTTAACAAAAAGTGTGGTAGCGGTATTATCGGCAGTAACCATTAACGCAACCGTTAGTACCAGCCCCGAAAATTGCAGTGCCGCCGATGGAACCGCTACCTTAAATATAACGGGCGGAAATTTTCCGTATAGCTTTACAACTACATCGGTTGGTGCGCATGCAAGCACCACGTTAAGCAATTTATCGAGCGGAACTTTTACCACTATTTTAAAAGACGGTAATAATTGCAGAGATACCGTTGTTTTTAATGTAGGCAATTTGAGTACCGTTAGTGTTTCGGTTCAAAGTTTTACTCCTGTTTTGTGTTTTAATCAATGTAGCGGCGCTATTCAGCTTTCGGTGCAAAATGCGTCGGGTACGGTAACGTACAGTGCTTCGGGTTCGCCCACCACTACCGGTAATATTATTAGCAATATGTGCGCGGGTTTTCACAACATAAAAGTGGTTGATGGCAATGGATGCCCGGCTACTACGTTTATTAATTTTCCAATGCCTCCTGCATATAGTTATTCAGCGTCGGGACCTTCCTCCATTTGTTATGGAAAGAATATTACTTTGCAGGGAAGCGCCTCGGGAGGAACAGGAACGTACACCTACGTGTGGAATCCCGGAAATTTAACAGGGCAGGCCGTTAGTTTATCTCCTGTTGCTACTACCGCTTACAGTTTAAATGTGTACGATTCTAATAATTGCACGCTTGCGCCTTACATTTTTACCATAACGGTTGCGCCTCAACTATCCATTACCATTAATTCTTCGGCTACGGGTATTTGTCCGGGTACCACGGCGCAGATAACACCTACTATAAGTGGCGGAGATGGTAATTACAATTATTCCTGGCTTCCCGGAAATTACACTACCGCTTCCATTTTGGTTGAAAATATAAATGTGCCCACCTTTACTTTGGTGGTTAATGATGCTTGCGGATCGCCAACGGCCGTTAAAGTGGTTACTATTAATTTATTTCCGGTAATAAAACCTACGTATACGCTTGGGGTCAGTAATGGCTGCCAACCCTTTTGTACACAGTTTATAAATACCACTCCTAAATCGGCTTCGGCTATTTGGAATTATGGAGATAAGCCTTTTGAACAGCAGGGAACCGTGACAAATTATTGTTACGAAAATTCCGGTATTTATAATATTAAGCTAACGGTTAAAGATTCAAATTTGTGCAAAACATCGTTTACCTATTCCAACGCGGTTACCGTTTACGCTTCTCCAAAAGTTGATTTTGGAACAAGGCCGGAAGTTGTTACCTTAAACAACAGCGAAAATGTTTTGTTTGAAAATACTACCGCTAATGCTTCGCGTTATTTGTGGTTTGTAGAAGGGGGCAAATTTTCTACTGAAAAAAATATGAGTTACACGTTTAACGATACAGGCTGCGTGAGTTTTAAGCTGGTGGCAGCAAACCAGAATAACTGTTATGACTCTTTACAAAAACAAATTTGCGTGATTGAGGGATTTAATTTTTGGATGCCGAATTGCTTTACTCCCAATACAGATAACGTGAATGAAGTGTTTATGCCTAAAGGAACCGGTTGGGTAGCCCAGGATTATCAGTTCATGATTTTTAACCGTTGGGGCCAAAAGGTGTTTTATACAAAAAATATATTAAGCGGCTGGGATGGAAAAGCCGGCGATAATGACTACGATAATTCAAACATTTATCATTGGAAAGTAATAGTTACCGACAACGTTAATTCCATACACGAACTACAGGGGCATTTGCTTCTTTTGCGGTAGTTTGCCGAAAATTTTAAATGATTTTAAAAAAATAGGACAATAGCTTATTGTTAAGCTTATTATTATATTTACTTAAAATGCCTTCCATAAAGTTATATTATTTATCTGCATTACTGCTTTGCATTTTTATTTATAGGCCTGTTGGCGCCCAAGGTAGCGATGGAATTATGGCCGATGAGATGTTTGCGGGCGGAAATTACATTCAGGCATTGGATGAATATTTAAAACTCGAGAAAAAAATAAACGATGATCCGGAACTTAAGCACCGCATAGGCACTTGTTATCTGAATATTAATAATGATAAAACAAAAGCCCTTCCATATCTGGAATATTGTTTTAAAAGCGGCCAATTTAGAAATGATCTTTTGCTGGAACTTGGTAAAGCTTATCAATACGCGTACAAATTCTCAGAGGCTGAAAACTATTACAATAAATACAGAGCAAAGGCATCTTCTAAAGAATACCCTTTAATTGATCATTACATCGAAACCTGTGAAAACGCAAAGGAAGTAATGAAAAAACCGGTGAATGTTACTTTTGAAAATTTAGGAAAAGAAATTAATAGTAATGGAGCGGAATATTATCCTTTTGTTACGGCCGATCAAAGCACGCTTTATTTTACAGCACGCCGTGAAGAAAACACCGGGAAAATGAGGGGCTTTAACGGATATTATACATCGGATGTTTATTCTTCTACGGTTAAAACAGGGGCTTGGACCAAGGCAAAGAAAATGGTTCCTACCGTTAACACTGCCCAAGATGAGCAATGCGTAGGTATTTCGCCTGATGGAAAAAACATAATTATTTATATGGAGAATTTGGAAAATCCGGGTGATTTAATTCATGCCGAATATTCAAAAGCTAAAACATTTGGCCGGCCGGTTCCTTTTAATCCGCCAATTAATAGTGATAAGAGTGAATTTGAAGGATGTTACGGGAGCAATTCAGATATTATTTATTTTACTTCTAACCGAAAAGGAGGAGTTGGAGAAAGTGATATTTATGTAAGCAGGCGTTTACCAACGGGCGAGTGGGGGATACCAAAAAATTTAGGTCCTAACATCAATACAATTTACAAAGAATCTTTTCCTGTGGTTTCAGAAGATGGTAAGACCTTATATTTTAGTTCGCAGGGACACACTAACATGGGTGGTTACGACATTTTTAAATCAAAATGGAACGAGGCTGCGCAGAATTGGGAGACCCCGGTTAACATTGGTTATCCCATCAATACAACGGATGACGATATGATGTTTTCGCTTTCGGGTAATGGCCGCGATGGGTATATCTCCGCAGTTCGTAAAGAAGGATTTGGCGACTTGGATATTTATAAAATAATATTTAACGACGCAGAAAAGCCGCTAACCGTTATAGTGGGTAAGGTTCTGTCACCCGATTCCACAAAAAAGAAAATAGTAGCGCGAATAATTATAACAGATCTAAAAACCAACGATATTTTAGATGATAAAAACGTAAACAATCTTACAGGTAAATACATATTTATTGTGGAACCCGGCAAATACAAAGTGGAGATTGAATCAAAAGGTTATAGTAACATAACCGAAGACGTTATGATCTATGACAAATCTGACTTTGTTTCAGTTTTTCATAAAAACTTTATTCTCGTTACCGAAGGAGCAAAAAAACCGGAGGAAGCCAAGGTGACGCCTGATTCAAAAACAAAAAATAAATAGGTTCGTGCGGTTTAAAAATTAAAGGCTTTTCGGCTTTTCAAAAACCTTAATGGCGTTTAATATACTATTATCGTTTTCATTTAAGATCGGGTAATAAGCATCTTTATCGTAAAGGTTTCTGCCGATTAGGGCTCTTAAAATTTGAGATAATCCTCTCTCTTTTCCTACGATTGTTAAGGGTGATTTTTTTGAAAGTAAGTAACTTTTAAGTGCACTGATCTCTTTTTCACCAATAGTAAAATCAGCCACATAGTTTTTCGCGTTTTTGTAGGTGGAAAGAAACCCAGCCCGGTTTTTATCGGTGTATTCAAACGAAAAAGAGTTTAAAATTCCCGTATAAAATAACCTGTTTACAACGGTTGAATATTTTGTAGAATCAAGCGGTACAAAAATATCAGGAACAATTCCTCCGCCACCATAAACTACTCTTCCACTAGGCGTTCTGTACAATTTTGTTTTATCCAGTTTAATACTATCGGCATTATAAAGCTCGCCATGATCCAGCCTATTGTATTCTTCATCGTAATAAGCTTCCAGTCCGTTTTTATAGGATTTTTGAATGCATCTGCCTGTTGGTGTGTAATAACGTGCAATAGTAAGTCTAACCGCCGAACCATCCGGCAGATCAACCTGATCTTGAACAAGGCCTTTGCCAAAGCTTCTTCTTCCAATAATAGTGGCGCGGTCGTTATCTTGAAGCGCTCCTGCAACTATTTCACTCGCACTTGCGCTGCCTTCATCAATCAAAACCACTAAATCATTATTTTCAAATCCTCCGCGCGATGTGGCATTATAAACTTTTTTAGGATGCGTGCGTCCTTGTGTGTAAACAATCTGCAAACCGTTAGCTAAAAATTCATCTGATAATTCAACAGCTGTTTTTAAAAATCCGCCGCCATTTCCTCTAAGATCCAAAATGAGTTTTTTCATCCCTTGCTTGCTCAGATTATTAAAGGCCGAAAGATATTCTTCATAAGTGGTACCCGCAAAACGGCTTATTTTCATATAACCAATGCCGGGTTTTAATAAGTACGAAATGTCAATGCTGTAAAGTGGTATTTTTCCACGGGTGATTAAAAAATCCATTGGCTTTTTTTCACCATTCCTTAAAACCGTTACAAAAACCTGTGTTCCGCTTTTTCCACGTAGTTTATCAAAAACCTGTTTATTGTTGATCTTTATGCCGGCCATATTTTTGCCTGACACTTTAATGATTTTATCTCCGGCTTTAATGCCAAGTTTTTCCGAGGGGCCACCAATTATTGGGTTTATTACCCGAATGGTATCGTTGATGATGTTAAACTCTATTCCAATTCCGTCAAAATTTCCTTCTAAGGGCTCGTTCACCGCGTTAAAATCTTCTACAGGAATATAATCGCTGTGCGGATCTAAACTCTTTAACATAGCAGAAATGGTTTTGTTTTCAAGCTGTTTGCGGTTAACAGTATCCACATATTGCATCTCAATAAAATCGAGTAAATTATTTATTTTACTGTTGTTGGTTTTAGACTGATATTTATTTTGGTTGGAGTCGGGGTTTGAATTAAAAGTGAAAAAATAGCCGAATCCTACGCCAATTGACAACACCAAGGCAAAATACAAGGGCATTAACGGATTATATTTTTTGGTGGGTTTTAAATCAGTATTTTTATAATTATTATTTTCTACAGGTTCTAACACAATGTATTTCGTAAATTTGTAATATACAAAGGTAGTTAAATACTAACTAAAAACATTAAATGATAAGGCTCTTTTCACTTATAATAACAATTGGTTTGATCTTTGCTGCGTGCAATAAAAAAAACAAAACAAATCAAAGCCAGGTAAACCACCCCGTGCCTTATGTACCGGTTGATATTACTATTTATCCCAACGATCCGTTGAACTTTAAAATTCAAGGCATTGGCGGCTGGCAGTATTTTAGCGGAGGGATTAACGGATTGATTGTGTACCGTAAATCACAGCAGGAATTTGTGGCCATTGAGAGAACATCCAGTTATTTACCTGATAATGCAACGGCAAAAGCACAAGTTCAGTCAGATAACTTTACACTGCGCGATACAATAAGCAATTCTAAATGGCAGATTGTAGATGCCATGGTTACTAACGGTCCCGCTCAATGGCCTTTACGTATCTATGGCACAAATTACGATGGTAATACCTTGCGCATAAGAAATTAATTTTTTTTCCAGCGGGTGGTATTTATTAAATGCAAAACATCTTTTCTTAAAAAGTCCACTACAATTTTTAAAGAATCTATATTAGGAACAGAATTAAAATACAACGATCCGCGTAAAAAATGTTGCGTGCTATCTGTAAGATAAAATTGAAGTGAGGAGGCGGTATTCCCTGAAATATCAAATAAAAGTCCGTACACTTTTGCGCTGTCACGTATCACTACGGTTTCCTCGAGGCCTGTTGCTTTTACTTGGTGTTTGTTAGCAAAATAATGAGAGTTTTCAAGGTGGCGGCCAATATCTTTGTTAACCGTTTTGTAACTTAAGTGAATGGCCGCGTTAAAAGCGGGGAATTCAAGATTAAACCAGCAATTTTCCGCTTCTTTGGGAATGGTAACTTTGGAGTAAATTGGTATTTCAAATTCATACGGACAATCAGCTCCAAGTAATTTATATTTTTTTTCAGGGAAATCTATACGGCAATAGCCACGCGGCTTTGGAGAATAAATAGGATCTTCTTCATCGCAGGAAACAAAAAATAGAACGAAAAATAAAAAGGCAATGCAGGAATATTTCATAAAATTAAAAAGGCGAATTATTTCCAAATGGGTTATCTGTAGTTTTAATGGGATTGCTGTCTCGGTTTTGAAGAAGAATAAAATTTTCTGCCACTATCTCAGTAATATTTTTTTTAAGCCCTTCCTTGTCGTTCCATTGGCGTGTTTGAAGTTTTCCTTCCACATAAATTTGCATACCTTTTTTCAGAATTTTGGATGCGTTTTCGGCCCAAGTGCGCCACAGTACAATGTTATGCCACTCGGTATTTTCAACTTTTTGGCCATTTTTATCCTTATATATTTCCGAAGTAGCCAAGGAAAAAGTAGCTTTAGCAATATTCCCCTCAAAATATTTCAGTTCAGGATCTTTGCCTAAATTACCAATCAATATAACTTTATTTACGCCTGCCATAATTAAATACAAGTATAATCATTATCAAATAACATTTTTTATAATTGAAATTAAAAATATTCATCTCTGAATCAACGAGTTGCAAAAAGAATGAAATATATTTTGTAGTTGATTAAAAAAGTAGTAATTTTGCACTCCGTTTTTTGAACAACCTATTCTCTTTATCAAATTAACAATTACTTTTAGTTATTAACAAAAAGATAAAATTAATTTGGATAGTTTAAAAAGAGTATGTACTTTTGCACCCCGATTTAGGAGAAAGGTTGTTGAAAAGGAAAAAAGCGGGGAGTTTCGGTAACGATCGAAACGGATTAAAAGTTTGAAGATTTAAGGTTTAGATGATTGAGGATATTAAAAACTAATAACTCATCATTAAGCACTAAGATATAAAAACGTT
>JACPOC010000055.1 GCA_016185125.1 Bacteroidota bacterium | reverse complement strand
GCTTAAATTTGTGGGATAATTAGTCATGCTAATTGGGTTTGTAGTTATTCTCAATTAGTAATAACTTCCCTGATAAGCAATGGCCTTTTTATCCACTTATCCACAATAGGCATTTCAAAAATCTATTTCTAAACAGCTTCTTAGAATTTTCAAGGTTGTAGTAGCCATAATTTTCAAATATGGATAAAGATAAAAGTTTTTGATTAGAGTATCCGCTAATTTGTTTTTATAACCAAGGGGAAAATGCCAATTTTGTAGTTCCGCTACAGATTGTATTATCCGTTAAGACAGGTTCCTGCTCCGGGAACATTACCATTTTTATATCCATTAATTTTTTACAAGATGAAAATTTTCATTTTTCTTATAGCTATTTTATGGCCGTTCATGAATGTATACTTATTTGCTTAAATAATTCCGATTTATTATATTTGAGTAACCAATACTTATATTATGGCTTACTCAATCGAACTTTCATCAATAGAAGTTGCAGAACTAAAGCGATTAAAGCGTAGTGAAAAAGATGGCAAAATCCTTCGCCGCTACCAGTGTTTATGGATGGTAAACGAAGGCCTTCCAAAAAAAGAGATAGCCTCAACACTTGGTGTTAATATTGATACGGTTACAGACTGGGTTAAGCTGTTTAATAAAGACCGGTTATCAGGCTTAAGCAAACTGCACTATGAAGGCAGAAGGCCATCTGCTCTGGATGCCATTAAAGATGTACTGATAAAGCATATCAGGGAACACTCCATCAGCAAACTTTCTGAGCTGCAGGATTTTTTAGAAGTCAGGCATTCAATTACAGTAGAACATAGTTGGTTAAGCCGCTATTGTAAAAAAAACTCTATTGCTCTTATAAAAAGACAAGGCTGATACCAGGAAAAATTCCCTCAGAACAAATACAGGAATCGTTCATACAATTGATGGATCAACTCTATAGGTGTGCTTGTAACGATGAGAAGGAAGTATTGCTGTATTTAGACCCAATGCACCAGATACACAACAATGAAAATGATTATGCCTGGCAGCCAAAAGGTCTTGCAGGTACTAAAAAAATGCTGGCCAACACCGGAAGAAAGCGGCTCAATATTATTGGAGCAGTTAACCCGGTAACTTTTGAACCAACTATTATGCTAACAGAAGAAAACTGTTGTGCAGAAGTAATAGAAGCATTTTTAACTGAAATAAAACGGCGGTATTATAATGCAACCTGCATCTGCATCATTTTAGATAATGCAAGATACCAGCGTAGTTATCTTGTACAACAAAAAGCAAAAGCATTAGGCATCGACCTTATTTATTTACCACCCTATAGCCCAAACCTGAACTTGATAGAACGACTATGGCGATATTTTAAAAAGAAAGTAATGAAAAATAAATATTATCCGGATTACCCTTCATTTGAAAATGCTGTTGACACTTTTTTCCAAACATTTAATGACAGGATTGGGGATATGAAATCATTATTGAATTTTAAATTCGGAATTATTAAAGCAAGTTAGTATAATTTCAGTTCAATGTCTTCCATAAAAATATTTTTAATAACCAAATACATTTTTCCTCACAGTCAGATAATCATTTGCTTTATCCTGCATTTTTAAATCCTGGCAAATGGAAATAAGTCCATCAATTACAGTAATATTATTTCCATTCTGCTGAAGAAAATTTTCCAACAACCTGAGTGCATCATTTGGTTTGCCTGTCGAAAATAATCCGATGGCATATCCATATACAACCGAAGCATTTGCCGGATTGAGTGCAGCTGCTTTCTTTAATTCAGCAAGTCCTTTTTCATTTTCTTTCTGTCGTATATACCATAACCCGAGTACATAATGCAAATCTGCATTACTCTGACTGATCTGCAAACCTCTGTCAATATATTCTTTTGCTTTTGTTTCCTTGTTTTGTGCCCTGTACACATCAGCAAGGTTCATATAAAAAGGAACAAACCTGGGAAAATGCATGACACCTGAAATATATGCCTGCTCTGCTTCTGCTGTTCTTCCGGTTGTACCCAAAACAATTCCCTGGTTTAAATAACCTTCAGGTCGGTGACACATTCCCTGTTGTACCTGCAGGTATTCTGATAATACTTTTTCAAAAACTGTTTTATCATTTCCCTGCAATTGCTGATAATAAGAAGCCAATGTAAGCATAGCTTCCATTCTTACAGACAAAACAAGATCAGACAATAACGGAGACGCAACAGGTATAACCATTTCTGCCGGGAATCCATTTAATGACTTCACGGCATTTAACCGCAGGTTGGGATCTTGTGATTGTAAATAAACACGGACCTGATCAATAATCCTCGATGAAAATAGTTGCGGGTACTGCTCCATTGCTACAGCTTTGATGATTGCAGGATATTGTGCTGATGATAGCAACTGATACAAAGAAGGTTCACTTTCATTCACATATTTTGAAACATTGTACAGCAGTTCACCATACGTTTTTTCTGTTG
>JACPOC010000054.1 GCA_016185125.1 Bacteroidota bacterium | reverse complement strand
TAAAGGAAAGACAAATAAATAACAGCGGTGTGAGGAAACCTAATTTCATGTGAGGCAATTAGTAGTACTGTTAGTCATTTAAAAATATGCCAAGGTAAAACCCTGATATTTCGTGCTTAATTGTTAAATATGGGGAATTTTAGAGGAATTACTCCACAACAACCTTTTTTACTTCTTTGCCCGATTTGGAGTTTAATTCTATCAGGTAAATTCCTTTACCAATTGCCCTTATTTGGTAAAGGCCGCAGCAGTGCCGTTTTTAATGCCATACTCTCGCTAAAAGTAAACGAAGCTTTAATTATTACTAAAGCGGAATGGAAACCAAAATACCCGCCCACCAAAATAGTTACCCGCATTGAGCAGCGCTTTAAAATGAAGTTTATACGCGGTGCACTACCCGACCGCAGCGGCTGGGCGGTAAAAAGGATAAAGTAAAATTGTTTAATGCGCCTCCAACCAATTTTCGCCCACACCCATTCCAACTTCTACAGGCACATTTAAGGGCAGCGCGTTTTTCATGTGGTTTTCTATGATGGGTTTTACCGTTTCCAATTCGGGTTTAAAAACATCAAACACTAATTCATCATGCACCTGAAGTATCATTTTTGTTTTAAAATTATTTTCTCTTAATTCCCTGTCAATATTAATCATGGCTACTTTTATCATATCGGCTGCTGAGCCTTGTATGGGCGCATTAATAGCATTGCGTTCGGCAAAAGCGCGAACTGTTGCATTATTAGAAGTGATGTCTCTTAACCAGCGCTTACGGCCCAATAATGTTTTTACATAGCCGTTTTCCCTCGCAAAATTAATTTCATCATCCATGTAATTTTTAATTGCTGCGTATTCTTTAAAATAATTATCAATTAATTGTTTTGCTTCCGCTCTTGGAATGTTGAGGTTTTCTGAAAGTCCGAATGCGCCTTGTCCGTAAATAATTCCAAAGTTTACACTTTTACTTTTGTAACGCATTTCTTTAGTTACTTCGTTTTCTGGCACACCAAAAACTTTTGCGGCGGTGGCTGTGTGAATATCCTTTCCTAAACGAAAAGCCTCGCACATGTTGGGGTCGCCACTAATACTTGCTACAATGCGTAATTCAATTTGCGAATAATCGGCGCTTAATAAAACATAACCGCTGTTGCGTGGAATAAATGCTTTTCTTATTTGCCGCCCGCGCTCTGTTCTTATAGGAATGTTTTGTAAGTTGGGATTATCACTGCTTAATCTTCCGGTTACGGCCACTACCTGATTAAAGGAAGTGTGAATATGGTTGGTGTGTTTGCTGATAAGTTCGGGCAAGGTATCCACATAAGTACTTTTTAATTTTACAAGTTCGCGGTAATCTAATATTTTTGATACAATGGGATGCACTTTTTCAAGTTTGCTCAATACATCTTCTCCGGTGGCGTATTGGCCTGTTTTTGTTTTCTTGGGTTTTTCTGTAATTTTTAAATAGTCGAATAAAATTTCGCCCACTTGTTTGGGTGATGACACGTTGAATTTAGTGCCTGCAAAATCCTGAATTTCTTTTTCAACAATGGTAATATCTGTTTGTAAATGCGTCGAAAATTCTTTTAGGCTTGGAACATCCAAATAAATTCCTTCGCGCTCCATATTGGCAAGCACTTTTATTAAAGGCACTTCAACATCGGTAAATAATTTATCAACTTCGTTTTTAATTAACTCGGGCGCAAATTTTTCTTTTAGTTGTAAAGTAACATCGGCATCTTCTGCTGCGTATTCTTTTATTTCTTCCAACGGAACATCACGCATACTTAGTTGTTCCTTTCCTTTTTTGCCTATAAGAGTGGCAATGCTTACGGGTGAATAACCGAGATAGCTTTCCGCTAAAATGTCCATGCCGTGGCGCATTTCGGGCATAATTAAAAAATGGGCCACCATGGTATCAAACAGTTTATTTTTTATTTCAATGCCATAGTTTTGTAAGATGTGGTAGTCGTATTTAATGTTTTGGCCTATTAATGTTTTAGAAGTATCGCTTAAAAGTTCCTTAAAAAGATCTAACGTTTGCTGGGCTTGTATTTTATTTGCTGACACAGGCACATAATAACCGTGATGAATTTTTACTGAAAAAGAAAGTCCCACAATTTCCGCTTCCAACGCGTTAAGGCCGGTGGTTTCGGTGTCAAAACAAAATTCTTCATGTTTGTTGAGCTCTGTAATAAGTTCATAAATTTTTTCAGGAGTATCGATTAATTCATAATGATGCTCCACATCTCTTATTGTTTTAAAAGCTTCCGGTGCCTGCGGGTTTTCATTTACAACGGCATGAATGTCGGATTGCGGTTCTGAAAAAAGATCTGTTTGCCCGGTGTGCGATTTAACCGGCTTTGGCTCGCCTGCAAGTCGTTCAGTTCCACCAATATCTTCACCTAAAATGTTCTGTGCAATTCTTCTAAACTCTAATTCTTTAAAAATATCACGCAGTGCTTCTTTGTTGTATTCTTTTAATTCCAAAACCTTTTCATCCAGTTCAATTGGGCAATCAAGAATAATAGTTGCTAATCGTTTCGATTGAACAGCCATCTCTTTATTGTTTTCAACTTTCTCTTTTAATTTACCTTTTAGTTTATCGGTGTTCTCTAAAAGATTTTCAATCGAGCCATAATCTTTTATAAGCTGTATGGCTGTTTTTTCTCCCACTCCGGGAATGCCGGGAATGTTATCCACCTTATCTCCCATTAAGCCTAAAATATCAATGAGCTCGTTTACATTTCTTATCTCCCATTTTTTGCATATTTCTTCCGGACCTAAAATTTCCGCTCCGTTACCTAAACGCGCAGGCTTGTATATAAATGTATTTTCATCAACCAGTTGCCCGTAATCTTTATCAGGCGTCATCATATAAGTGGTGAAGCCGGCCAGCTCCGCTTTTTTTGCAAGTGTTCCAATAATATCATCCGCTTCAAATCCGGGAATGCCTATGGTTTCAATATTAAAGGCTTTTATAAGTTGATAAATAATTGGAATGGATAAGGCGAGGTCTTCCGGCATTTCTTGTCTGTTTGCTTTGTATGCCGCAAATTCTGTGTGGCGCGGAGTAGGGCCATCGGTATCAAAAACCACGGCAATGTGCGAGGGTTTTTCTTTATTAAGAATTTCAAGTAATGTATTGGTAAATCCAAAAACGGCCGAGGTATTAAACCCTTTTGAATTAACACGCGGACTATTACTGAATGCGAAATAGGAACGGTAAATAAGTGCAAAAGCATCTAAAAGGAATAATTTTTTTTCTGTATTTTTTGTGATCATCGTTAAAAGTTTACGCCACGAATTTCACGAATTAACACAAAATAAAATTATTAAACTGAAATCAAGTTTAGTGAATTTAGTGTAATTAGTGGCTTATAAATTAATTGGTTTTTTTCCAGGTATTATATTTAGTAATTACTTCAATAGCTCCGGCTTCATTAAATTTTTTTTCATCTTTAAAATCATTGGCAAAGCCCGCCGAGCCGCTCATGAGTTCCTGAAGTTGTTTTTTAAATTTTGATTGTTTTACTTCTGTAAGTTTGGTTTCGCCTTCCCTTTCTATATAATATTCATAATCATAAGCAACCTCGTTCATATTTACTACTTCAAAGGCAACTTTATAAAGTACAAGAGCGCCGGTGGTTAATCTTTTATAAAACTTTGGTTCTTCATCTTGTACAATTGATACATAATGATTGTTTTCGTAGCCATAGGCCTTAACCTTGTTGGGTTTATAGTTTTTTTGAGTGCCGCTGTTATCTTTAAAAAATATTTTATTATGATTTTCAAATTCTTTTTTTGGATTGATTTTAACTTCTCCGCGAAGTGTATCGCTTTTATCAGTTACCAGATAGCCTTTTACAAAGCTTACCTGCGCAGGGCTAAAATAGGCGCAGGTGACCATAATTAGAGCAATGATTTTTTTCATAGGTTCAGATGTTTGTATAAAGAAACTTATTTAATAGCAAACATAAAAGTGTTGTTGTAAAGTGTTAACAAATGATGTGAAGACAAGCCTAATTTTCGTTATAAATAACTTCTAAAAGAGTTTGTCCAACGCTTTTAAGGGTTGCCTTATCTATCGAGTTAATATCATCGGAGTTTTTGTGATGATGTTCGAAAAAGGAATTTTTATAAATATTGTAATGTAAAATATCTATACAGGGAATTTGAGCTATTTTATTGATGTAATAGTGATCGTCTGTTATCTCACCAAATTCTTCCTTAATAAAATATTTTCCCCCGCCACTTACTTCTGCGGCTTTCCATACTTTATTTAAAACATCATTGGCATAAAAAACAGAATAACCTTCGTGCGCAAAAACAGCGTCTTTTGCGCCAACCATATCTAAAACTATTCCAAACTTTGCAGTGTAATTTGATTTGTGAGGATTTTTACTCCAGTGCTGTGAGCCCAAGCACCAGGTGTCAGCCATTTCAGGGCCGCCATTAGGCATACCATAATCTTCCAGATCAAACAAAATTATATCTACTCCAATACCCGGATCTTTTTGCTGAAGAATACGCGCAACTTCCATTAATACACCTACGCCGCTGGCACCGTCGTTAACTCCCGGACAAGGCTTGTCTTTTAATTTTAGATCTGTTTCTTTTTCAGAAATTGGCCGGCTGTCGAAATGCGCAGCGAGCAAAATACGGTTTGCTGATAAAGGATTTATGCTTGCAATAACGTTTTTTAATAACCATTGTTTTCCATCGTAAGTTTTAGTTCCTGCCGTTTGTATTTGTACCTGGGCGCCAAATTTTTCAAATTGGGTTTTAAACCAATCTACACTCTTTTGATGGGCTTTACTGCCGGGAATTCGCGGGCCCATATCTGCCTGAGTTTTTACATAGGCAAAAGCACTGTCGCTGTTAAAATCGGGTGGTATAACGCGCGCTTTGGTAATTACCGGTTTAGCGGGTTCTACCAGAGGTTCTTTTGCGTTTTTATCAGGGTGGCAGGATGCACAAATTGATGCAATAAAAATTATGCAGGCCGCATTTTTATGAACGTTGGATAAATTGATCATTAATTATATTTTCCAGGAACTTCCTTCTTTGCCATCTTTAACTTGTACACCGGCTTCGGTTAACTTGTTGCGAATGTCATCGCTTAAATTAAAATTTTTATCTGCTTTGGCTTTGTCTCGGATGTGCAGAACCATTTCCACCACTTTGCCTAACACTTGTTTAGTTTTTAAATTTTCTGATTCCGGTTTTAATCCCATTACATCAAATAAAAAATGCCGATAAATGTCTTTTAAAAGATCAATATCAATTTGAGTAAGATTTGTTTTTTTATCATTAGCCGAGTTTATAATACGCGCCGCATCAAATAAACAAGCTATTAATACGGGAGTATTAAAATCATCGTTCATTGCTTCGTAACACTTTGCCTGCAGGGCTTTAATATCTTCGCTTGAGGTGGCGGAAGCTGTTAATGTTTGTAGTGTGCTGTAGCTTTCCATTAAGCGGTCGAAACCTTTTTCGCTGGCCTGCAAGGCTTCGTTACTAAAATCAAGTGTACTGCGGTAATGCGTTTGCAGCATAAAAAATTTAACAGCCATAGGGCTGTATCCTTTATCCAATAATTTATGATTGCCTGTAAATAATTCGCGCGGTAAAAAGCTATTGCCAAGACTTTTACTCATTTTTTGGCCACTAACGGTTAGCATGTTTGTATGCAACCAGTAATTACAAGGTTGTTTGCCGCAATAAGCAATGTTTTGTGCAATTTCGTTGGTGTGATGCGTGGCCTGGAGATCCATTCCACCACCGTGTATATCAAACTGTTCACCTAAATATTTTGTACTCATGGCGCTGCATTCTATGTGCCAGCCCGGAAAACCGGTACCCCATTGGCTGCCCCACTTCATTAAATGTTCAGGTTTTGCTTTTATCCACAAAGCAAAGTCGAGTCGGCCGCGTTTATCCCCTTGGCCTTCCAGATCGCGTGTATTCTCTAAAAGCTCTTCTAATTTTCTACCGGTTAAAGCGGTATAGTTATTATCTTTCGCGAATTTTTCTACGTCAAAATACACGGTGCCATTTACTTCGTAGGCAAGGCCTTTTTTTATTATCTCTTCGGTAATTTGTTGTTGTTCTATAATATGGCCGGTTGCTGTGGGTTCAATGTTGGGTGGAAGCGTGTTAAATAACTCCATCACCTTATGAAAATCTACGGTATAAGTCTGTACAATTTCCATGGGTTCTAATTGCTGAAGTTTAGCTTTTTTTGAGATTTTATCTTCTCCAACATCTCCATCACTTTCCAAATGGCCGGCATCTGTTATGTTGCGCAAGTATCTTACTTTATAGCCAATATGTGTAAGATAACGGTACATAATGTCGAAAGAAATAAAGGTTCGGCAATTGCCTAAATGCACATCGCTGTAAACAGTGGGCCCGCAAACATACATGCCAACAAAGGGTGGATTTAAGGCTTTAAATTCTTCTTTTTTTCGTGTGAGGGTGTTATATAAAAATAATGGCTGCATAGGAGGGTAAAAATAAGCAAATAAAAAAGACGGAATCTGAGTTCCGTCTTAAATTATTTGCGAAGAAAAGATAAATTTAATTTTCTATAACGCCATCGCCGGCGTATACTCCGTTTTTATAAATAGCTACTCTTTTTAAAATACCGTTATCGTCGTAAATATAAGCTTTGCCGTCCATCAAACGATTATCCTTAAAGGTTCCGTCTTTGGTAACATGTTTGTTTTTATCGTACAGAGTGTGCTGGCCGTTTAAAACCACGGGGCCGTTTTTGGCATCCACAGGTTTTTCGTCGGATTTAAGGGTAAGTTTTGGTGCATCGCCAACATCATCTTTTTTTGCCAGAAATTCTTTTTTAGGATCGTATGTTTTAATTGTATTTACATCAACCGATCCATTATTATAAGTTTTTTCGGCTTTTAAATCTCCGTTTTCATGATATTCTTTTATGGTTCCGCTTTCCTTACCGTTCACAAAATTTCCTTCAATGGCGGTTTTTCCATTATCGTATTTATAGGTTTGCACACCTTCGCGCTTGCCGCCTTCATTAAATTTAAAATCGTGCTGAACCTGGCCGTTATCGTAATATTGTTTTAGAGCGCCAACCCAACGGTTGTTTTTCCACTGACCTTCTTCTTGAACTTTGCCGTTTTCGTAATAAACTACAGCGTACCCATCGGGGCGGCCATTAATAAATGTAATTTTATTTTTAGCATTTCCGTTGCAGAAGTATTCCATCCAAATACCAATTTTACGGTTTTCTTTATATTCGCCTTCTTCTACTTTTTGGGTTACCGCGTAACACGTGTTAGGCTTATGCTTTCCAAATAAAATCCATTTACGCTGTTTTTTCCCTAACGCATCGGTGTAATTAATGGTGTCTTTTGAGTTGGGCATCAGCTCAAAGGTTTGGGCAATTGTTTGTGAAAACAGAGAACTACAGCCTATAAAACTCAGTGTTATGACCCCCTTAAAATTCATGTGCGTTTTATTTAGTATTCTGTTATACTAAATTAAACAAGAAAGATGTTAAGAACAAGTTTTTTACTCATTTAAAAGGCGTCTTTACTAGATATTTAGACAAAATATTGCTTAATTACGACGAAAAAAAGCGCCTAAACTATTTAGGCGCTTTTTTAAAATTTAAAAATAAATTATTTTACGCCCTTAGGGGCAGGTTTTTTTGGCTCTTTTACTCCTCCGGTACTCATAGCCCCCGGAATGTTTGCTAAGGGCATTGAGTCTAACTTCTTTTTAACGGCAGTAAAAATATCTTCAGCCGGCTCGCTGTATAAAACGTTACCTACGCTTGTATCTAACACATATTTATAACCGGCTTCTTTGGCAACAGCTTCGATTCCTTTTTTAGCTTTTTGCATTATTGGAGCTGTTAATTCGGCAGATTTTTTTTGATAATCCTGTTGCGCCTGCATTTTAAAATCTTCAATTCTTCTTTGAAGCTGATTGAGTTCGTCTTGTTTATTTTTTTTAATCACTTCACTCATGGAAGCTTCTTCCTGCATATATTTTTGATACTTGGTTTCAAGTTCGGTTTGCATGCTTAGGCTTTCGTTTTCAATGCCTTTGTAATAAGTTTGCGCAGCATCTTTAGCTGTTTTAGTTTCGGGCATGGTGCTTACTAAAGAGTCCAAGCTGATGTGAGCAATTTTTTGCGCTTTTGCAAAAGTGAATGTTCCGAGAGCTAATAGTGCAATGATTGTTTTGTTAAGGGTTGTGTTCTTCATCTGTTAGGTTAATTATTATTATCGTTTATTATTTTTTGTATCCGAGGTAAATCAAAACTTCATCGCTTTTATCGTACTTACTGTTAGCGTATAAAATGGATACTTGTCCGCTTTTATCTAAAATAAATCCTAAGGCAGATTTTTCGGCAACTGCTTTAATAGCATTGTACACTTTATCCTGTATAGGTTTAACCAATTCCTGCCTTTTTTTAAATAATTCGCCGTCTACTCCAAAACGTTGTTTTTGAAGATCTTTTACTTCTTTTTCTTTATTAATAATTTCGTTTTCGCGCTTCTTCTTCATGTCGTCTGTTAACAGAATAGCATCGGCTTGATAGGCTTTATAAAGTTTATCTATTTCGGTGTATTTGGTTTCAATTTCTTTTTGCCATTGTACACTGGTTTTATCCAATTCGTTTTGCGCCGCTTTGTATTCAGGAATCTGGCCAAGAATGTAATCAGTATCCACGTATCCGAATTTAGCTGCGCCGCTTTGTGCAATAGATAACGCAGAGGTGAATAAAAAGAAACTAAGTATGATGAGACTTTTCATTTTCATTTTTTACAGTTTAAATTTAATCATAAAACGTGCCATATTAAAAATTAATATTCAATTAACTTTTTTTTACAATTCGCCTAATTGGCCGCCTATTGTAAAGTGAAACTGACCCTTGCCATTTCCAATGCCGGGCTGTCCCGGTACGTTGTCAAAGCCCCAACCATAATCAATTCCTAACAATCCAAACATGGGCAGAAATACACGTAATCCTGCACCCGCACTGCGTTTAACCTGAAAAGGATTGAATTTTTTATAATTACTCCAGGTATTTCCGGCTTCGGCAAAACCTAAAATAAAGATGGTGGCCTGCGGGTTTAAAGTGATTGGATATCTAAGCTCCATGGTGTAGCGCGCCACAATAGGATCGCCATATTGGCCGGATAAACTATTGTCGGGATAACCTCTTAAGGCAATGATTTCGCGGGCTACAAAGTTCTGAAAACCGCTGATGCCGCTTCCACCCATATAAAACCGCTCAAAGGGTGAGAAGCCTGTTTTTTTACTGTAATAGCCTAAAAACCCGTATCCTACTTTAGTACGAAGCACCAAATTTCGCGCTTCTTTACCTTCAGCGGCTTTTTTATTGGTAAGTTGGGTAAACCACTCGGCAGTTATTTTGTACTTCTGATATTCAATAAATTTATAACGTTCGGCGGTAGTAAGCTGGTTATAATTAAGATTGTTTACCAACGAATAAGGTGGGGTAAACTTCATGTCCAGTGTAAAATTGGAGCCTTGTTTTGGATAGATGGGTTGATCGACGGAGTTACGGGAAATATTAATACCGGTATTCAAATCATTGGCATATCCTGATCCATTAGCAAAAAACTGAAAGGCGCTGTACTTATTTAATTCGTAATAATTGTAGCTTAAAGAATTGTAGATATTAAAATAATTATCGGGCCATTTTAATCTTCTGCCTAAGCCCAAAGACATTCCGATAATGCTCATGCTTGATCTTCGGGGATTATAGATTTTACCGGTTTCACCATCTACATATTTTTTCATTCCGTTGCTAAACAAGGAGTGAAAAGCGGAGAAAGTAAGGGAGTGTGGCTTTTTACCACCGAGCCAAGGCTCTGTAAACGAAAAATTATAAGATTGATAGTAGATACCGTTAGTTTGCGCGCGTATACTTAAACGTTGGCCATCGCCGCTTGGCAAAGGGCGCCAGGCATCTTTCTTAAAAAAATTACGTGCCGAAAAATTATTAAAGGTTACGCCTAAAGTTCCTATAATACCAATTCCGCCACTGTTAGAACCTGCGTAATAAGAGCGGCCGCCCCAGCCCCCGCTTAATTCAATTTGATCGCTTGGCTTTTCGGCTACAATGTATTCAATATCCACAGTGCCGTCTGCCGCATTAGGCGTTGGAATTACATTCAGTTTCTCGGGGTTAAAATAGCCCAACTGCGCTAACTCGCGCTGCGTTCTTATAATGTCCGATCTTCTAAACAATTGCCCGGGCTTAGTTCTTATCTCACGATAAATAACATGGTCGTTTGTTTTATCATTACCTGTAACGGTTACTTTATTAATTGTTGCCTGTTTTCCTTCATACATCAAAATATCAAAATCAATTGTATCGTTGTGGATATTGCTTTCCTGCGGATTTACCTGGAAAAACAAATAACCATCATCCATGTATAAACTTGAAATATCGTATCCATTTGGATTCATCATCAACTTAGCTTCCAGTTTACTTTGATCGTAAACATCGCCCGGTTGAATGTTAAGAATGGTATCTAATTGCCCGCTGCGGTATTTGCTGTTGCCAAACCAGTGAAATTTGCCAAAGTAATATTTATGGCCTTCATCAATAGTAATATCAATAGCCACTCTGTTTTTAGATACAAAATATACGCTGTCTTTAACAATGCGTGCATCGCGGTAGCCTTTGGTATTGTATTTTGCAACAATGGCCGGAAGATCTTTTTCAAGGTTTTCTTCAAGGTATTTTCCTGAGTTAAAGGGGTTGTACCAACGGAAACGTTTGCTGTCTTCCAATTTATGACGCAAACGCCAATCCGGGATAACAGTGTTGCCCATAATATTTACATCTTTTATACGTACTTTTTTACCCTTTTTAACTTTAATGGTAAGTAAAATGTGCGGCGTTTTTGTTGCAGTGTCGGGCGTAGATACAATGTTAATTTTTGTATAATAAAAGCCCTTATCCAAATAAAAGTCATGCACCGTGTTTTTTATAGATCCGAGCATGTAATCTGTTACCACGCGTTCTTTTAGCAAACGGATTTTACCGCGAATTTCATCAGCTTCACCTTTTCGAACATCGCCTTCAAATTTAAATTTTGAAAGACGCGGACGTTCCACCACTTTAATGATAAGAAAAATATCGTTGCCTATTATTTTATCCTGAATAATTTGAACATCTTCAAAAATGCTTTGTTTCCATAAGGCTTTTATCGCGTCGGAGATCTTATCTCCCGGCACAGTTATTTCATCACCCTTTTGTAAGCCGGATAGTAAAATAATTACAGAGGGATCGGTAAATTTTGCTCCTTCAGGAACTACCCCGCCAATACGGTATTTTTTAGGACTTTTAATTGAATTAAAAATCAAACTATCGTTATTTTGCGCAATGCTTAATTGACATGCAAAAATGATGATAAATATGGAAGTAAGATTTTTGATAATTTTAATTTTGCGATATTTGTTCACTTGTTTTGCCAAATCTTCTTTCTCTGTTTTGATAAGAAAGAATAGCCTTAAAAAAATCCTGCTTTCTAAAATCGGGCCATAAAGTATCTGTAAAATAAAATTCAGCGTAAGCCAATTGCCACAATAAAAAATTACTTATCCGATGCTCGCCGCTTGTTCTGATCATCAATTCCGGATCGGGCCATTTATTGGTGTTGAGGTGTTTTTCTATATGGCGTGAAGTAATTTCTGAAGATTTTAACTCGCCCTTTTCAATTAGCCTGGCAATTTCTTTTACAGCGTTGGTTATTTCCCATTTACTTGAGTAGGAAAGGGCTAAAATAAGGGTTACGGTATTATTAGCAGCAGTAATATTTATGGATTCCTGTAATTCATCCTGGCAGCTTTTTGGTAAACTTTCAATATCACCAATTACTGCGAGTTTTACTCCTTTTTTGTTTAAATTTGGTGTTTCAAGGCTAATGGTGGCTACTAAAAGTTCCATAAGCGCATCTACTTCTTCTTTGGGCCGGTTCCAATTTTCGGTGCTAAAGGCATACAGTGTAACATGTTTTACACCTATTTCGCCGCAAGCTTCAACTATTTCGCGAACCGAATTAACCCCTTCGTGATGGCCGAAAATACGATCTTCGCCTTGTTGTTTGGCCCAACGTCCGTTTCCGTCCATGATGATGGCCACATGCTTAGGTATATTATTTTTATCGATTGATTGCTTTAAATCCATGGGGAGCAAAGGTTGGCAAAGATAGCAAAATAGTCAAAACCTCTTACGAATAAGCATCCTTTTAGTATTTTTAACAGCATGGTTATAATTGTTAATTAAAGCCAACGCCGTGACATTGTGGATTTGGCGGAAGAAGGCGGAAATTTAAAGTAAAACCATAAAAGAAATACCAATCTTTTGAACGCGGGTTGCCGCGCATGGTTCCCGGAATGCTGATGCCGTTAAAATTGGCGTATGTAGAATAAGTGCCGCTTACATCATCCAAATAATCGGTAAACATTTTGCGCGGTCCCCATTCTACGCCTAATCCGAAGCGGCTGGAAATATTCCATTTAAAACCCACACCAAAAGGAATGGTGAATTGATATTTGGAATAGGCTTTAGTTTGCCCTTCGGTTCGCATCCCTAAAAGATTGATGTATTGGCCTTGGTAAAGCATTTGAGGGTTTATATATGCAAGCCCAATTCCTGCAAAAATAAACATGGTAAAATAATGTTTTTCGTTTCCTATGCGATAATCTACAAAATTAAATTCGGCTATGGCATGCCCGTCATACACGCGCGACCGAAAATTAAGGTTGCGTTCGAGCTGGTCGGGTTCTTTGCTGGTGGCATCGGAAGCGCTTACTGTTCCGTAATTTAACCCAAAACGAAAAGCGTAACGGTAATTGGTGGTGTACCTGAAAAAAGCGCCGATTGCGGGATGAGAAGGGATAAAATGTTTACGGGGATTGATATCGCCAATATAATAGGATGCGCCGCCAAACAGGCCAATTTCGCGTTGCCGGAAATTTCGCTTTTTAGTTTGTGAAAAGCTAAAACTAAAACTCAAACAAAATAAATATAAAATAATTCTTTTTAACAAGTCAATTATTAAAACGGTAAATTAATGCTTTTATTGTGTTTAATTTATATCCACATTTGTAGGCAAACTTTCGGGGCTTAAAATTAAAAATTTTTAAGTATATATTTAACTGTAATTCAGCTATTTGGCAAAAAATAACACATATCATCCCATAGGCATTTTCGATAGCGGCTATGGCGGTTTAACTATAATGAAAAAAATTGTTAAAGAATTGCCTGATTATGATTATTTGTATTTGGGAGATAATGCCCGGGCACCTTACGGTTCACGGAGTTTTGAAACGGTTTATGAGTACACGCTGGAGTGCGTTAAACATTTATTTGCCAGTGGTTGCGAACTGGTAATACTTGCCTGCAATACAGCTTCGGCAAAGGCGTTAAGAACCATTCAGCAAAAAGACCTGCCACATTTAGCGCCTAATAAACGAGTGCTTGGCGTTATAAGGCCAACCACCGAAATTATTGGCAATTACACTAAAACCAAGCATGTGGGAGTGTTAGGCACAAGCGGAACCGTTAGTTCGGGTTCTTATTTGGTTGAAATTAAAAGATTTTTTCCGGAGCTTAAAGTTTTTCAGGAAGCCTGCCCCATGTGGGTTCCGTTAATTGAAAATAACGAGTATGAAACTGCGGGGGCTGATTTTTTTATTGAAAAACATGTAAAAGCTTTGATGAATAAATCAAAAAATATTGATGCGATTATTTTAGGTTGTACGCATTATCCATTGATAGAAGATAAAATAAAACACTATTTGTTGCCGGAGGTTAAGCTCTTAACACAAGGTAAAATTGTAGCTGACGGATTAAAAAATTATTTACTGCGACACCCGGAAATAGAATCTAAATGCAGTAAAACCAACGGCCTTAAATTTTTAACCACCGACCTTACTGAAAGTTTTGACAGAGCCGCTACTTTGTTTTTTGGCAGTAAAGTAAAATCTGAGCATCTGAATTTATAAGAGCATAATCGCTAATAAATCAAAGCTTATTTTTCTAAAATTTTAAATTCAGTTCTTCTGTTGTTTTGCCTGCCCGCATCAGTATCATTGGTGTCAATCGGTTTGGTTTCTCCGTAACCTTTTGCAACCAACCTGCCCGAATTAATGCCTTTTCCAATTAAATAATCAACCACCGATTTAGAGCGGTTATCACTTAACTTAAGGTTGTATTCATCAGAGCCTTTACTGTCTGTATGGCTTCCCAGCTCAATTTTAAGAGTGGGGTTATCATTTAAAAGTTTTATTAATCGCTCTAATTCATTTGCCGATTCTGAACGAATTGTAGCCTTATCAAAATCAAAGAAAATGTTTCTTAAAACAATTACACTTCCAATTTCTATTTTCTTTAAGGCTACATCTTTATTATATTCCTGATAATCAGCACCTTCCGGCAAATTAAAGTTTTCGGAATGAAACAAATAACTGCCTTTTTTAACCGCAATACCGTAGTTTTTTCCGCTAGGCAAGGTTACCAGATATTTACCGGTTGCACTGTTTGATTTAAATGTGGCCAAAATTTGGTTCTTATCATTGTCAATCAAATCAATGGTTGCTTCGAGCACCTGATTGGTTTTTGCATCCGTAATTACACCTTTTAAAATAGTAACTTTTGCCATCTTAACTTCCACGGCGTTTTCTGTTTTTAAATTACTTACGGGATTAGCGCGCATGGCAATTAACTGATCCTGCGAATTAAGTAAGGGGCTTTTTTCCGGCCCCAAAAAAGTAATTTTATAAATATCCTTGTCACCAAAACCTCCTTGTTTTGAGGAAGCAAAATAGGCGCGACTTCCGCTTCCGCTAACTACAAAAAAAACATCGTCATCGGGGCCGTTAATTGGGTAACCTAAATTTTCAGGCGCCGACCATTTTCCGTTTTTAAAGGTAGATTTAAAAATATCATATCCACCGATAGTATTAAATCCTTTACTGCTAAAGTACAGCGTAACCCCGTCGGGGTGCATAAACACGGCTTCTTCGGCATATTTGGTATTTAATTCGGGGCCTATGTTTTTAGCCGGACCCCACTCGCCTTTAACATCCATATCGCTAAAATAAATATCTCTGTCGCCCAGGCCAGACTCTTTATCGCTTACAAAATAAATTCGTTTACCATCTCCACTAACACTTACACTTGATTCGTGGTATTTTGTGTTAATGTTTTTATTCATGTGCACGGGTGGCTCCCAATCAGCGCCAAACAAGGAACTTTCGTAAAGGTCGCCTCCGTCTTTTCCGGAATGCCTGTAAACATATAATTTTGTTCCATCCGGCGAAAGCCCTGCGGCGGCATCGTGATTATCGGTATTTACATTTTTGCTAAGTTGTACAGAAGGCTGCCACTTCCCGCCTTTTTTGTTAGACACATAAACATCTTCATAAAAACCATTATCGTTTTCGTCTTTTTTTAATCCGGTGCTGTTATCTCTGCGTGCGGTAAAAATTACCGTTTCTTCGTCAGCTGTAATAGAAGGTCCGTATTCGGGATAAGAAGAGTTGACGTTTGACCCGAGATTGTCGACAAAAACACGTTCGGGAGTGGCGCTGAATTTTTTACCACTGTTGCACTCTGCTATTTTTTTATTCACGTCTTCAATTTCAAATGAATTGTTTTTTGCTTTTTGTTGCAGAAAAGTAAGATAAATTTGATAATATTTTATGGCTTCGTCCCACTTACTGTTTAGGTGATTAGCCCATGCCAGCCAATAAGCCACATCCGGCTCCACTTTGGGATCTAATGAATAAGCGGTTTCAAAATATTTAAGTGTTTCAATATTTGATGGATCGGAGATAAACCAAATAAAACCTAACATATAATTGAGGCGAGCGTTTTTGGGGTTGAATCGCTGGGCATCGCTTAATGGTGACATTGCGTTTCTGAAATTAGGATAACCTGCTTTTTGATAATCGTAGAAGCTTACGGGAAGAAATTTATGATCTGAAACGTAGGCTTTTTTAAAACCCTCAAATTCCTGACGGCCAACTACGTAAAAATCGATACCAAGCTGTAGCTTTTTTTTAGCTTCCTTTAGTTCCTCTTTTTTGCCTGGAAAATTATCTTTTTCAAATTCAACCGATTGGCTAAATACTGAAAAACTTAAAACTAAAATTGGTAAAATGAATAAATTTTTTTTCATAAAATTTCGGTTATGCTTAATTTTTTAATCGCAGGATGAATTAATAAATGATTTTGCGCCTTCTACACCTAATTCTAATGCTTTTTTCCAGTCGGCACAACTTCCCTCTTCTTCGCGCAGCATTTGCCTAGCTATACCGCGGTTGTAGTATGCCGGGCCGTTTTTTTCATCTAATTGAATGGAACGTGAGGCCATGTCTTTGCCTTTTTTATAGTCTTTATTTTTAATAGCAATGGAGGCCAGGTTATTGTATGCGCCGGCGTTACTAGGGTCTTTTTTTAAAACATCTTCAAAATCAGTTTGTGATGCTTTCAAATTACCATTTTCAAAATGAGTAGCGCCGCGGTTTATTAAAGCTGTTAAATAGGCCGGGTTTTCCTGAAGTGCTTTGGTGTATGCCTCAATTGCTTTAGGGAAGTTTTTATTTAATCGATAAGCGGATCCAAGATTATTATGGATAAAAGTCATTTTACTATCTATGGTTAAAGCTTTTTCATAATCAGAAATAGCTCCGGCAAAATCATTTTTTGATCTTTTGGCACTGGCACGGTCATTATAAGCATAAGCATAATTAGGATTGCTTCCTATGGCTTTAGTATACAATTCAATAGCTTTGTCATAATCGCCGCTTTCATAAAATAATATTCCTTTATAATAGGCAGCTTCTGCATGAGCCGGATTTAATTTAAGGCAATTATCCAACGCCACTTGCTCACTGTCTTTTTGGTTTAATTGAAAATAAATGAGGCCTTTATTAAAATAGGTTTCAGGGTTTTGAGAATTTATTTTAATAGCATCGTTAATATCTTTAACCGCTTCAGGAAGTTTTTTTAAGTGGGTGTAGGCAATTGCCCTGTTAGATAAGGCTTTATCAAAATTTGGCTTTATGGCCAGACTTTTAGTAAAAAGGTCAACAGCGGCGGCGCAATCGTTTTTCTTCAGGGCGCTTAATCCATTGTTGTAGTCTTGTTCAGCTTGTTGCTCCGGCGTTAGGTTGCTTGCCACCTTAACGGTGTCCTGTGCCTTAATGCTGCTGATGCCTGCTATAAATAGTACTGCTAAAAGTGTTTTCATTTTATAATTTAAAACACTAAATATAAAAATTATTTTATTATAAACATAAGGATGATACGATAAGTAATAATGAGCCGGAAAGCCTAAATATTTTATAACTTTATACTAAATTATTTTTATGTTTAAACGTAGGCTACTGTTATATGTACTTGTGTTAAGTGTTGGTCGGGGTTGGGGCCAAGTAAATATCGGCGGTTTTATTGAGAATAAAGTAAACGGCGCAAAAGATAAGGCAAAATCAAAAATAAAGGCCAGAACAATAGAAAATTGGGAGAAAAAAAGAGCAGAATACGACGAGAGTAATTTTAATTATGCAATATCTTTTTTAGATAACAGTGGTGTTTTTGAGGCAGAAGAAAAAGGAAATTCATTTAGCAGTACCGCTCTAAATACTTTAAAGCTTTTAAATAATGAAGAAAAAACTACCGAGGAAAGAGCCTATACCAGCCTAAAAAACGGCGAAATATTAATGGCCGGCAATCAGTTTAATCTTGCAGAGCAAAGTTTTAAACAAGCAAAAAACCTATACACTCAAGACGGCAAAACCTTATCCCCTAATTATGCTCAAACTATAAGTAATCTTGGGCTTTTATATCAATCGCAAGGTTTGTATTCAAAAGCCAAGTTTTATAATGAAGAAGCAATAGTTTTGCGTGAAGCGACAGAGAACAAGGGGATGTTTATTGTTTCTATAAACAACAATGCTGTATTAAAAAAGGAATTGGGTTTTTATACTGAAGCGGAATCTGATTTATTAAATGTATTAAGCATGGCGGGCGGGCGTAAAGATACAATGGCTCTGGCCTTAATTAATAATAATTTGGCCATGACTTATTTAGAAATGAATAAATTGAAAGCGTCGGAAAAATATATGTTAGAAAGTATTTTTAATGCCGTACTTGTTTTAAAAGAAAATGCAAATAATCTTACAAAACTTAAAATTAACTTGTCCAACATCTACCGCTTGCAAAAAAAATATTCCGAAGCCGAAACTATTTACTTACGAGCTATTGAGATAAAAGAAAAAAAATTGGGGGCTCATCCTGATTTGGCTCATCTTAAAAAAGGCCTTGCGCAATTATATATGGAAATGAAAAGGCCCGCGGAAGCCGAAAAACTTTTGGTGAGCGCTTTTGATATAAACAAACGAAAATTGGGCGAAAGCCATCCGGCTACTATTTCTACACAACAAGAGCTTGCCAATTTTTACAGATATAACAACAACCCTGTAAAATCACTAGAATTAATTACCAAAGTAGTTGAAAAAAAGAAAATAATTTATGGAGAAGAGCACCCGAATTTTATTCAAGCACTCGAGGATATGGCCTTAACTCAATGGCAGAATAATAAAATTGAAGGGGCAGAAACAGCATATTTAACTGTTATACAAAACACCTTAAAATACATTAATTCCTATTTTAACTCATTAAATGATAATGAAAAAACCCTTTATTGGGATAAAGCAAATACCCGGCTTCAAAGATTTTACAATTTTGCTTATACAAATAGTTATAGCAACAAGGCGCTTTTAACCAACATGTATAATACAAGTATTAATACAAAAGGATTTTTACTTAATAATTCTTCAAAGATCAGAAATATTATTTCATCCTGTAATGATGAATCTCTTAAAGCAACGTACAACAACTGGCTGGACTCAAAGGAACATTTGAATGTAGCTTTTCAATTAAGCAAAGAAGAATTAGCGCAGCAAAAAATTAATGTTGATAGTCTTAAAAACAGCGCTGAGATGTTGGAGAGAGAATTATCAATTAAAAGTTCTTTGTTTAAGGAAGGAAATAACAGCGAGATCCTTGAACTTTCAACTATTCAAAAACAATTGGATTCTACCGAAGCGGCCGTAGAAATTATTGAAATAAACGAATTTAAAAATGGTTTTACCGGTAATGCTTTTTATATAGCCATAATAATTAAATCCACCGAAATTAAACTTATGAATCTTGGTGATGACCAGAGCATTGCAAAAGCGGTAAGTGAATTCAGAATTAAAACAATTAATCAAAAGCCGGAAAATGAAGCTTATGCTTTAACGTGGAGCGTGGTAGATGCAGAATTAGGCGGTATAAAGAAAGTGTATTTATCTCTCGATGGCATTTATCACCAGTTAAGTATAATCGCGTTGAAGGATTCTCAAGGCAAATTTATGGCTGATAAATATTCCATTCAGCTCTTGGGAAATACAAGAGATGTTGTTAGTGTAAAGAAAAATAAAAATGACGCTATTAAACCCATTTCTGCGTTTCTAATTGGAAATCCTCCTATGATTAATAAAGAACCCTAGAAAGAATATTTCGTCGTTAAAATTAAATTATTTCCTTTGAAAACAGGGTCGCAAAGCAACCACTGTCTTCTCAGGTTTTCTTTTCCGTACACAAATATATAAATTT
>JACPOC010000039.1 GCA_016185125.1 Bacteroidota bacterium | reverse complement strand
GACGCGCTTTATTTTTATTTGCCTTCACTAAAAAACATTTGTACTTTTAATAAACTTTTGTCGGTGTAGACACAGGAGTGCTTTTAATCCCCCCTGCGCAAGCCTGCAAAACGTTAGTACCAATTGCCGCAGCGACATTTCTTAAGACAATTTAAAGGCAGACAAAGAGTTCCCATTTTTTAAACTCCCGACTAAGCAGCAGACAGAAACTTATTGACAAACCACTAAACTCTGACACCAATTAAACAAACATCATCAACCTGTTCCAAATTTCCCTTCCAATTATCAAAGACATCATTTAATTTTTGTTTTTGCGTTTCCATTGGGTCGTTTGCTATTGATAATAGTAGTTCTTGCAATTGTTTGTGCTTAAATTTCTTTCCTTTTGCACCGCCAAATTGATCGGGGAAACCATCTGTTAAGGTGTAAGCTACATCGCCCTTTTGTAAGTTTAATGTGTGCAAAGTAAATGGCGTTTTGTCTTTATCGTGTTTTCCTATTGGTAAACGGTCGGCTTTTATTTCAATAAGTTCTTTATTTCTGATTACCCAAATTGGATTATTAGCTGAAGCGCAATGCAATACACTATTTTTAAAATCAAAACTTAATAAACTTCCATCCATCCCATCTTTGCCGCCTTCAGCAGTTCCATCATTTTTTAGATGGTCTATAATCAGGCTTCGCGTTTCGTTTAAAATTAAATCAGGACTATTAATTTCCTTTGTAACTGCCTTATCTAAACAAGCAATATTTAATATACTCATAATTGCTCCCGGCACACCGTGACCTGTGCTATCGGCGGTTACGAGGACAAAATGATTATTGCTTAGTTTGGTGGCCCAATAAAAATCGCCGCTCACTACATCTTTAGGTTTAAAAAAAATAAAGTAATCGCTTAAATTTTCATCCAACAATTTTTCACTTGCTAATAATGCTCGTTGTATTCGCTCGGCATAGTTTATGCTATCAGTTATTTCTTTGTGTTTTTCTTCCACTAATTGTTTTTGTTTGTCAATTAAAGAGTTCTGCTTAGTAAGTAGTAAATTTGTTTTCTGTTTTACTCTGTTATTTCTAAAAATAATAACCGCAATAATTAAAACTAATAGCAAGCCTGAAAGTGAGGCTATTTTTTGAATGTATGCAGACCGTACTTCCGCTTTTTGAAGTGTTTGTTCCTTTTCCAAATTTGTGATTAGCAATTGTTTTTTGTCCGTTTCGTATCGTGTATTAATTTCATTAATTAATTTCACGGATTCTTTATTAAGCAAACTATCTTTTATTTCAATGTAATACTTAAGATTAATCCGTGCATTTTTGTAATCCTTTAATTCAGCGTAAAGCGCGTCTAAGGTTTTATAACAGTCTTTAGAGACATCATACGCCTTTATGTCTTTACTAAGGTCTAAACTCAACTGTGTGTAGTATAAAGCTTTTGAATAATCCTTTTTGGCTAGGAAAATATTGCTAATGCTTATGTATGAAAGAGCCATACCGCGCCTGTCGTATATTTTTTCACGGAAAGCCAATGCTTTTTCGTGGTAATATAGTGCATTCTTCAACTCCTTTTTTTCTGTAAACACATTACCTATATTGTGATAAGTGTGTGACAAATTCTTTACATCTCCCATGACTTCATAAATTTCACTGGCCTTTAATAAGTTCTTTAAAGCTATACTAAGTTTCTTCTTTGACAGAAAAATGTCCCCAATATTATTATATGCTAATGCGGTATTACTTTTGTCATTTGTTTGCGAACAAATTTTTAAGGCTTTAGCATAATTTTCAAGAGCCTTTTCGCTATTATTTTGGGCAGCAAATACTATCCCTAAATTAATATAACAACTCGTTAATAAATGCAAATCATTAACTAGCTCCAATTGTTCAATTGTTTCCTCAAGAGTTAAAAAAGCATTTCTAAAATCAGCTTTATTTAAATACACTGTTGCAATATTAATTTTAACTTGATTTTCCTTCTTTTTGTCATTAATATTTCTTGCTTCTAATATGGCATTATTATAATAAATGAGCGCCTCATTATAATTCGCCAAATTATTTTGAACGTTAGCTAAGCCTATATTAACATCAATCAAACCGATTTTATCATCTAATTTCTTCCACAATTTAAATGATTCTTTATAATATAATTCAGCATCATGATATTTTCCTAATGCGTTATATATCGCCCCTAAGTATTGTGTTGAAACAGCTTTACCAAATATGGATTTTGCTTTGGTGGCAATTTTCAAAGCGTATTCTGAATATTTTTTAGCAGAATCTAAATCACCAGCCTCAAAATATGACCAAGAAATTCTATATGCACTTTGGCTCCTCAATGTATCAACTTTCTGCTGCGCGAGTAGTTTCTTTAAGCTGTCGGTAACATTATCAGAGTATACACTGAATAGCGAAAATATAAATGAGATCAATATATAGTATTTTCTTCCTTTCATAAATTCTCTCGAAGATAATTAAAAATAGGTTCCTTATCAATGCCATTTTTTACAGATAATTCGTTTAAAAATGACAGAAGACACTTACCCGGAAGTTAAACTGTGTGGCGGCAACTGGTACTAACAGCACCTACTTGCAATTTTTTGCGGGTTAGCGCTCAAATGCGTAAATTGGACTTAGCAAAAAACTGCAAGTAGCCGCCAAACGTTATGTGTAATGCACCCAAAATTGACGGTTGGGCTTCTCGCACGGACAGGACAATAAGTTTCCGCACGGACAATTCAGGCTGACAAGGACAGTGTTCTCGGCTGACATATTTTCGCAGACTCGGTAAAGCAACACTTTTTGGTTTATTATTTCCTCCCCTCTTTTCGGCTTTTCCAAAGCCGGTTTGCCATTCATTGCAACACATTTGTAAGCCCGCACAAGCAGACTGCCAGACCAAAGGCTTACAAATAAGTTGCAAGCCGACGCACTTTTGTGCCTTTTTCAAAGGCATGATGGCTATCGCTAATTAAGCACATTTCTTTTTTGCAAGAGACAGGCAAAAAATAAAAGAGCTTAATTGCTAACGCTCATAACATGGCGTGGCGCGACGGCGCCACATTGGTGCGCACTCCCTCCGGTCAAACAAGGCGCATGCTTGCCGGCGGCAGGTTTTTTTAAAATAAAGTTTAGGGCTTATTTGAAAAGTTCCGACACCTTAACTTCCAAGGCACTCGCCAAACCTAAAATAACAACTAAAGTTGGATTATATTTTCCGCTCTCAATATTCTTTATGGTTCTTACATCAATGTCCATCTCAGCCGCAAGTTCCACCTGAGTCATATCTCGCAATCGTCTAAGTTCTTTTATCCTTAGACTAAATTCTAAAAGTGGTTTCTTAAATGGCTTTTTCACAGCCAACAATTTCAGAAACGCATTCAATAAGTAGGGTGAAACATATTGCCCCTTTCGTTTTTTTATTATATCTTTACTTTCATTAATCTTACAAGTACAGAAATATTACTCCGTATAATTTCAAAGGGTGGTTTATACAGTGGTGCTGCCAGATTGTATATTGATGATGAGAAAGAAGCGAGTCAGTTTATTGCTGAATGTGCTGAACAATGTCATAATAAATTGGCTTTGGAACTTTGGGGCGAAGAATTAGTGGAGGATATTGTTAAATATAGCGGTAAACATTTCGTTTTATATGATAAATAACTTGCTTAATAAATAAAAATAATTTAATTTTAATATGTTAAACCTTAATCCCCTTTAACCAATGAAGAAAATCTACGTATTAATGGCGCTTGCTTTCCTAACAAGCGCATCACAAGCTCAACAAACTTGTAGTTCAGCAGTTGCAATTTTAACAGGCACAAATTGCAATTATTCAAATTATACTTCAACTTCGTCGGATTTCTGGTTGAAATTTGTTGCAACAAGTCAGAATGTAAATATTTCACTTATTACAACTCTTTTTGGAACAAACGCAACACATATTCATAATATTAAATTGCTAAGTGGTTCTTGCGGACTTCAATCTGTTATTGCAGAAGATGAACTGCCATTCGTAAGTTCAGCGAATAAATTGGCGATCGACCTTGACGCTTCATCTCTTCTAATCGGAAACACTTATTATATTCACCTTTGTAGAGCAGCTACAACCGGAACTTGCGATAAAAGCACTTGCACCGCAAATAGTTCTTCTGACCCATCCCCTTTTCAAATATGCGTTCAAAACATCAACGTAATTATTCCGTTAGATTTCGGCTTAGAGCCTCCTGCCGTTGGAAGAGGGTATGTTAGAAACAGAGGTCAATTAAAAGATAACCTTGGTAATCCAAGACCGGAGATCAAACTATATAACACAAATACATTTCCTGCAGTTTATATCGCTGATAATTTTATTTCATACGCTTTTGTGAAGTCAGACACCATTTTAGCCACCCCGGATTCCATGCATCGGGTTGACATGACATTGGTAGGAGGTAATACTGGCACAAAAGTTTTCAAGACTGAGCAAACTCAAGGGGTTACCAATTATTATCTTTCGCACATTCCTAAAGGCGTTACAAATACAAAATCCTATTATCGCTCAGTAACAAACGATGTTTATACAAAAATAGACATGCAATGGTACAGCAACATTGTTGGTGAAAAATTTTATTTTATTGTTAGACCCGGTGGAAATCCAAACGACATTGTTTTAAAATATGATGGGGCAACCTCAGTTACGGCCTTACAAAGCGGAGGTTTAAAAATTACTACACCTTTGGGTAATATTGTTTACGAAGCGCCCCACGCTTATCAAGTGAATCCGGGCAACAATATTGTACCCATGCCTTGGCAATGCAAATTCGTTCAAGTAACATCAAACTCTGTGAAGTTTGATACACGAAATATTCCTGAAAATATGCCGTTGTTTATTCAAGTGGATAAAGGGCATCTTTTCACTTCTGTCCCAAGCTCTACTCTTAATTTAGACTGGAGCACTTACGTAGGAGGAAATAATGCCGGCGGAAATGGTGATGATTTTGCCTTTGATGTTAAAACTGACAATTCTGGAAATGTTTATATGACTGGATTTACTGGCAGTACAACTTTTCCATATACGCTCGGTGCTATACAACCTACATTGAATGGAATTCAATATGATGCTTTTGTTGCTAAATTTGATGTTCAGGCAAAGTTTTTATGGGCAACCTATTATGGCGGTGATGATGAAGAGCGCAGCGTGAGTCTACTAACAAGTCAGGATGGGTTTATTTATTTCGCTGGTTATACGAAAAGTAGCGTCTTTCCTCAGGCTGACAACACAGGAGTGAATCCTTATTATCAGACTTCCTCCTATGGCGAGGGGGATGGATTTATTGTTTCCTTAAATCCAACTGGAACTTTAAGATGGGCGACTTTATACGGAGGCTATACACAAGACTTCATTCATAAAATAACAGAAGACAATGCCGGTAATTTAATTATTTGCGGAAGCGTTGGCTATAAACAACAACAAGCTCCTTATAATAATATTGTTGCGGGTCTTCCTGCTTGCGCACCACCCTCTAATAACGCCGGTTTTCCGATTTGTTCGGGGGTGCCCCAATCCTACTTCAGAAATGTTCATTCAGGTGGTGGCCCGTTTAACGACGGGTTCGACTGCTTCATTGCCAAATTCAATTCTAACAGACAATTAACTTGGAGTACTTTTTTTGGTGGAGCAGAATGGGACGCGGCTTGGGATGTAATTGTAAATCCATCGGACAATTCATTTTATATTACAGGCTATACAAAAAGTAACGTAACTGGGAATAATGCCACAACAAGTCCATGCAATGCCCCTACTGATAATGGTTTTCCAATGTGTGATCTTGGTGGTGGAGCTTTTTATCAAGGCACTTATCCGGGAAGTAACACAAAAGCTTTTGTTGCTAAATTCAGTTCATCTAATCAACTATTATGGTCAACTTTTTTCGGAAGTGCTGGGGCAACACTCGGTCAACGAGGCTGCCATTTAGCGTTGAATTCAACCGGCGATTTATATTTTGTCGGCAGATCAGGAACGGGAGTTGGAATTCCATTGCCGAGTCCAACTTGTTCCACTCCAACTAATGGAGGCTTCCCATTATGTAATTCCGGTGCCGGAGCTTATTATCGCGACAATAATAATGTTGATGTGAGCAACGATGCTTTCATTGTACGATTTAATTCTGCCGGCCAAATAGTCTGGTCAACATTTTATGGTGGTAGTGGCGATGAAAATAACAGTTCGTGGCCGGAAGATGGAACAATAGCGATTGCAATCTCATCCAATAATAAAGTGTTTATTGTAGGAAACACTATTAAAGTTTCGGGGAATGGTGATATAAACGCTACTCAGTATCCTGGTTTTTATTATCAACCGAGCAACGCAGGAACAGGAAACACAAGAGACGCATTTATTGCTTGCTTTGACGAAAATAATAAAGTTATTTGGGCAACCAATTTTGGTGGCGGTGGAACAACCTATAACGCTTGGGACAATGGGCACGGGCTAACGATTGATAACGCCAACAGCAAACTTTATGTAACTGGCGCTACTGTTAGCCAGTCTTATCCACCTGCTTGTCCGATCGCACCAATGCCTTATTGCATCGGGACAATCAACGATGCAGGTCTGGGATGGTACGACGCTTTTATTGCAAGGTTCAGCCTGAACGGTGTGGTTGGTTTAAAAGAAAACTCTCTTGAGCAAAACGGATTTTTATTATTTCCAAACCCAACTTCCGGCAACATTACAATTTCCCTTAATTCTGAAGTTAACGAAAAGGTAGAAATAAAAGTTTATAATATTTTAGGTCAACTACAAATATCAGAAGTAGTAAGAAAATCCGGCGAAAATTTTACTCATGAATTGAATTGCAGAAATTTAACTTCTGGAATTTACTTGGTTAATGTTTGTATTGGTCAAAAGATTTTAAGTCAAAAACTGATAAAAGATTAACGAAACAATGAAAAAGAAAATAATCATTTCACTTTTTTCTTTTTTCTCCATCACTGCCATTTCACAAAATTGGGTTCAGGTGGGACTTGGAGCTTATTCATGCGGCTATGGCGTACAAAAACTATATGCTGATCCGGTAAATAATCTCCTATATGCAGGAGGTAACTTCAGAACAACTGGTTCTGATACCATTAAAGGAATAGCAAGGTGGAACGGTGTAAAATGGGATTCTCTGGGATCAGGGCTCAAATATCCCGGTAAAGCTTTAGGGATTGCTTATTATAATGGTGAACTTTATGTAGCTGGCAACTTCACCAAAGTCGGTGGAATTCAAACTAACGCCATTGCAAAATGGAATGGTACGACATGGTCGGCTGTTCCGCCTGGTATCGGAACAGTAGTTTTTGATCTTTATATTTACAATAATCAATTATTTGTCGGAGGCATGTTCGCACCGATTGATACAACGATTTCCAAAGCAATTGTTAGAAGAATCGGAAATGGATGGTACAGTGTCGGCAATCCTCAATGGTCCATTACCAAAATAAAAACGATTCAGAACTATAATGGTGAGATTTACGCGGCAGGTTCATTTGAAGCCGATTCGAGGAATATTTTACGCTGGAACGGTAATGTATGGCAAACTGTTGGTAATGGAATAATAGGAAATGGCTCTATTGATGTCCCCATAAATAAAATGATCGTCTATCAGAATAAACTATATATCGCAGGTAATTTCATTACTCAGGATGGCAACGCGGGTAATAATATTGTGTCATGGGATGGAAATACATTTTCTGATGTAGGTGGCGGAACTGGCCAAATTTTCGATATGACCGTTTACAATAATAAATTGTATGTTGTTGGAAATTTTTCAAACGCTGGAGGTATTGTCGCCAATAACATTGCTTATTGGGATGGCACAAACTGGTGCGGATTAGGAAGTAGTTTTAACGGGTACATTAATGCCATAGAAGTCTTTAATAATGAACTGTACGTTGGCGGCGGGTTTAGCTCCATCGACGGAAACAGCGTAAACTATGTTGCAAAATGGACGGGAGGCGCTTTTATTTCTGCCTGCGGAAATAACGCAATCGGTATTCCAGAAATTGGCCTTCAACAAAATGAAATTACTATTTATCCGAATCCAATCGGCAACGTTCTAAATATTTCCGATAAACAAAATCAATTAGAAAAATCAACGATTGAAATATCAAATACTTTAGGGCAACTAATTTTCAAAACAAATTACTTAAAATCAATTGATGTTTCAAAACTTTCACAAGGTGTTTATGCCATAAAAATTACTACATCCGGAAGTAAAATGTATAATTCTAAACTCATAAAAGAATAATTATATTACTTCTTCGCTTAAATCTCATCAAATTAAAAAGCCCCCCGAAAATGCTATGATGGTATTTCCGAAAGGGCTATAAAATAACACCTCAAGTATTATTTCATTATAAATGTAAATATTTCATCGAATTATTCAAAGCCTATTAAGTAATTTTTAGGGCGTATCTCAAACAAAAACAAAGGAGGCGGTTTTTGTTTGAGAACAGGCTTTCCACTGCAATCTTTTTTCTCCCTGCACATTCCTTTCTGAAAAAAGTATCCATGTAATTAATAAGTAAAGCCTTAGTTAGAGTGAGTAGTCACATAGCTACAATAAAATAATAATTTTATAACTAAAAACTAAGGCTTATGACAAAAATACAACAAATTGCAGATTTTACCGGGCAAACAATTCATGTGGGAATGGATGTGCATTTAAAAAATTGGAACATTACTCTTTATCATGAACAACAGTATTTGCGAAAATTTCAACAAG
>JACPOC010000038.1 GCA_016185125.1 Bacteroidota bacterium | reverse complement strand
TTGTTTGCCCGGTAAAATCTGCAATTTGTTGTATTTTTGTCATAAGCCTTAGTTTTGAGTTATAAAATTATTATTTTATTGTAGCTATGTGACTACTCACTCTAACTAAGGCTTTACTTATTAATTACATGGATACTTTATTTATATTTTTCAGGCTACCAAGGGTGGTAAGTTCAAAGGCAACAATGAATTTCAGCACGATGTGGATGTGGTGATCGAAGTACCGGAGCAGGGAAAGGCAATTCAGTACGGCAGGTTTAATCAGGGTGGAAAGCTGAATGTCTTTGGTGGCAATGAGTCCAACGAGGCGCAGGTAAGTCTAAATGGAGTCAGAAAGAAGAGAAATAACTCGGAAGTGTCCAAAAATGTATCGAATATAGCTTCCATGAAAAAGAAAACATCCGAAACCCAAGACTGGACTAAGCCAGCGTTCTTAAAAAGAACCGATTGGCGAGATTTAAAATTAGTTAAGAAATATTACGATGAAGGTAATTTTAAAGAGGCTATGAATTATGCCTCACGATTGGAAACCATAGTCCGTGAAGAGATTCCTCCGAAAATTTGGAAAGAGATCGGTGGCGAGTTAACTCCCAAGGGAGAAGAAAGGTTAATGACTAAGGATTATGCAAACCGGGCTGATGATATTAATCCGAAATACATCTTCAGTTTAACTGCAACTTCACTCCTTGTTGAAGCATTACGAGGTGACTTTGATTTAAAGGCTCTTATAAGGCAGGAATTAGCAAACAGAGGTCAGGATACAAAGGGGAATTGGGTTGGTTTTGAAGAAGCGAAGAAGATTCATAAAATAAAGAAATAAAGAGGGTAACTTTTAAGAGTTAAGAGGCGTTATGCGCCTCTTTTTTTGTTGTATTTTTGGTGATATAAAGAAATAAAAGCTCATCTATTTAACGGATAAATTAACGGATAAATAAAGATTAAAATGGTAAACGAGGAAAGTAACAAACCAAAAAATATTTTTCATGATATTCAAATTGGAACAAAAGAAAATCCACTTTGGCGTCATTGGGGTTATTCAGTTGAACTTGACAGATTTGCACATAGACCATCAGATGCTTGTGACTTTTGCAAAGACCAATCAGGAACATTTTACAAAACAACATGTCATTGCGGCTCAGCTGGTGGTAGACAGGTTAGTAATATGAATTTAGGTATCAACAATAGTTTTTCCCCAGAGAACGGAGACTATCATTTTTACTCTTGCGAGAGGTGCGTTGATAAGTTAACAACGTTAGTGCAGGAACAAGAACAAAAACTTCCTAACCACGAGTGTTTGGTCAAAGTAATTAATGAATTGAAGAATAATTATAATGAAAAGTAATTTTTAAAACGGATTCTTATGAACGATGCATTGCGAAAAAAGGAGAAAGAAATGTTTGAGTTTTTATATGGTGAAGAGGAAGTTAAAAAAATAGATATGAAAAGAATTAAGTTGAATGAACTATTTAAACATAAACCCAGTTGGGGTTTGCGTGGCGATCCTGTTCTTTGGGATGAATTTGAAAATCAAACAGTCAATATTAATTTGCCTGCAACAGAAGACGAGTTTATTCTTTTAATTCACAATTTATTCGAGCAATATTCCGGTTATCCTATAACTTCTGATAAGGATTTTTTCGTAGAAAAATTTAGTAAAGGTGGTATGTCAAGTGGTATGATTTGCATAAAGCATTGGAACGATAATCTAATCCCACTCTTGAAAAAGAGATTTTTAGACATAAAAAACTCAGGAAAAACATTTAAAGATTAAAATAAAACATGACTACTGTTGTACAACATAGATTTTTATATCATAAGATTGATCCTTCAACAGAGATATTAATTTTAGGCACGTTTAATCCTGAAACCGAAAATAATCCGGCAGATTTTTTTTACGGCAGATCAAAAAATTATTTATGGAGATTACTGCCTAATGCTTATCAAGAATCTGATTTAAAGGGTGCGACTAAGGATTTGAAAATAGATTTTATAAAAAAATATAAAATAGATTTCATTGACCTAATAGCAAAGATTGATGTTGAACATGGGAAGGAAACAGATTATTATGATGGTTATATTGACGGAAGGGTAACGCAATGGCAGGATGTTATTTCAGTTATTAAAAAAAATCCTTCTATTAAAAGAATTTGTTTTACAAGGAAATCATTTTCGGATATCCCTAACATGACCAAAAAAGTCGAGGAAATTAAAAAGTATTGTATAAGCAAAAATATTGACTTTGAATTCTTGCCCACTCCTGCAAGATTTTATAATACTGATAAGCAAACGGTATGGAGCTTTTTTTTAAAAAAAGCATAGTTGTTCAATGAAAGAAACTGTTTATGTGTCAGCGATTTTATATGATAAGTTTCCAAAGTTCGCCAGCGAACTTGCGGGTACTCTGTCAAAGTATGAAATTCCAGTTAGAAAGATAGATGGGACAAATGATATTTGGTGTCGTGATTACATGCCAATACAAGTAAACAAGGACAAGTTCGTACAATTTAAATTTGATCCTGATTATCTCAAAGATCTTCCTCATCTTATTAGCAATCCAACCGATATTCACATTCCTGAGTTACAAGATGTTATTGTTTCGGATTTAATTGTTGATGGAGGAAACGTTATTAAACATGGCAAGAAACTCATCACTACTGATAAAATCTTTATTGAGAATAGTCGTTTTTCCATTGATGAAATTAGGAATCAGATAGCCAGACTATTAGAAATTGAAACACACGTTACCGTTCCTTGCGAGCCAGGCGATTTTACCGGACATGCTGATGGAATGGTTCGTTTTATTAATGATAATACAGTTTTAATTAATGATTTTTCTAAAACTGATAAGAGTTTCTTTGCTTCATTACTAAAGAGTCTTGAATCAAACTTTAATATTGAAGTCTTACCTTATCATTTATCCAGCAGGAAAAGCAAGTATGGCGATTTTAGCATTGAAGGTAATTATGTAAACTTCTTAGACCTTCATGATATCATTGTTCTACCGATATATTCCTTAAAGCTTGATGATGTTGTATATGGACAATTGACAAAGGTATATCCCAATAAAACCATCCTAACAGTTAAAGCCAATGATGTAGCTTTATACGGAGGTTCTGTTAATTGTGTGACTTGGAATCGCACAGAAATGGAAGCCAAGGTAATTTCAATTCACAAGGAATCAGTTGGCGTAGATGGTACGGAGGTGAAAAATTATGTTTTTGAAAAAATTTCATTTCCCCTGACTGAATCTATTTATGTGAATATTGATGATGCTATTGGTGATTTTTGGGATTCAGTTGAATCTAAAGGATTCTTTAATGTTTCTGAAATAAAAGATGCGGTTTCTTCTAAACTTAAAGCAGAAAAGATTTTAATTGGAGATGAGCGATCTTCGGAGATTGTTGATCTTGTCTTTGAAAAGCTTTTATCGTTAGGAGTGATAAAGTAAATAGTTTTAAAACATTTTATATGACGATTGATATTCAACCAATTTTATATAGGTATGACTTAGATAAGCCGCCTGACAATTGGGACAAAGGCTTTCTGAATTTTGAATATGATACTGCCGAATATGGACATAAAAACAAAGCTCAATTATTCTTTTTTACTAACTCAAAAGAAATAGCGATTGATTTAGGAACCTGTGCAACCAAGAAGTACAATCGAGATTTTTTTTATCTGACTGAAACCACAACTATTGGCAAAGTTCATCTTATAGATTTCCATGAGCGACACAATATATATCTGATGATATCGCTCTTAAATGATTTAAATATCAATGTCCTTACCGATGATTTTAAAACCTACGAGCTACAAAATACTTTTAATGAATTAAAAATAATTTTTGATCAAGCAGAAGCAGAAAAGGATTCTATTAAAAAAGTTAAACATATTTATAAGCTAAAGGCGCATTCAAATAGTCATTATGAAGACATTAGTTTATTTGGACAAAGGTTAACCGATTTTGATAATGGCATAAACTTTAAAAAAATAGTAAATACTGCTAATCCAAATATTGAGGGATACAGATGGAAAGAATTCAATGATGATAGAGGATTTACTTATTGTTTATTTGACAGCACAAAATTAGGCAAGAAAACAACAAATAAAATCGACTTAACATCTTATAGATGAAACGAATTCCAATTTAAACTAATATTTTTTTATAGTTTATTGATTCTCAATACTTCATCTAAGAAGCATTTTTTAATTATCAACATCTTCTTTTAGTAAATAATAATGCGATTACTTTGCAATCATGAATGACATAAAAATCAATTTAGAAAAAATAATAAATAGTCCAGTTTCAAATGAATCTGAGATCATTGGTAAGATTAAGAATTTTATATATGAATATGATTTAAATACTTCCAATACAAGAGAAACAAAACCTCTTTCCAATTTGATGTCGGAAAGTATTAAAGCATTACAGAGCGACCAAGATTTAAGCAAAACAATAAAAACAGGTTATAAGGAATTAGATAAAATAATAGGAGGCTTTTCTCCGGGAGAATTTGTAGTAATTGGGGGAAGACCAGCAATGGGAAAAACGCAGGTGCTTATAAATTTGGCCTTGAACATTTCTCAAGTCAATCCAGTCCTATATTTTACATTTGATCTCTCAGAATTTTTATTGACCAGTCGATTCCTTTCTTCTCTTTCTAAAATTGGAGTGGATAAAATATTACAACAAAACCTTTCAATCGAAGAAAAGACACTTATAGCAGCATTAGATAAACAAATTGGTAAACATCAAATATTTATTAATGACAGCTGTAATGATTCGATTTCTTCTTTCAAAGCACATTGCACAAAACAAATTAAGGAAAACGGAGTGAAGATTATTTTTGTTGATTATCTTCAAATGATGAGTTCCAATAAATACCGCAATAGTAGAGAGTTAGAAATAAGTTATATAAGCAGAGTTTTAAAAAATATTGCGAAAGACAATGATGTGTGCGTAATTGCAAGCAGTCAACTAAGTAGAGCTGTAGAAAGCCGTGGAGGAGACAGGAAACCTTATTTAGCTGATTTAAGAGAAAGTGGGGCTATTGAGCAAGATGCTGACAAGGTAATTTTCATTTATCGCCCGGAATATTATGGTTTAACTCAGGATGAAAACGGTAACAATACTGCGGGATTAACTGAATTAATAATTTCAAAAAATAGAAATGGCAGCCTTGGATCGGCTATGCTAAAACACGATGCAAGCTTTACTACATTTAAGGACTTTGACGGGTACACTAATGAATTTAGCTTTTCCAGCGACAGATTAAAAGAAATAGAAGAAGCACCATTTTAACAAACATTGAGCCGTTGCTTCAAAATTATGAGTCGTATTTAGACTTGGAGGTTGTGTTCCTGCAACCCATTAGAAGGTGGAGGGATTGAATAAACGCAATTTCTGCGATGCTCACTACGCTCCGCTTCTCGTAATAGCGAAAACATTGAGATAATTAGCAACGGCTCTTTTTTATTATGAATTCACAAGAAGAAATATTATCAATTCTAATTCCCGCAAAGGATAAAATATGGAATTCGTTCTATGGTATCCCAATCAGAAAGAAAAGCAAGCAATTAGAACAATTAAAAAAGCATGAGCTTAATGCTCTTTTACTGCTTACAATCAATAAGCCTTCCCGACTTGCACAATTTTTATCAACTCCTTTTTTTGAATTAGAAGGAATCATTAATAACCCCAATTACAGGCATTATACTATCCCTAAGAAAAAAGGCGGGATGAGAGAGATTTATGCTCCGGCTAACTCATTAAAAAAGATACAAAGAAGATTGAATTACTTTTTACAAGCTTATTATCTATGCATTAAGCCAAAGGAAGTTCATGGATTTGTAGTAAATCCTGCTTATTTGGGCAAGAAGTGTAATATAGTTGCAAATGCACGATTGCATATTGGAAAATCTCATGTCCTCAATATTGATGTGAAGGATTTTTTTCCAAGCATTTCTGCTAAACAGGTAAAAGGTATATTCAGTTCACACCTTTTCAATTTTAATGACCAAATTAGTAACGCTTTGACCCTTCTTACCACTTTTGAAGGAAGGCTTCCTGCGGGCGCACCAACCTCCCCAGTTATTTCAAATTTTGTTTGTACTAAGCTTGATTCTGATTTGATAGAATTTTGTTCTTTAAATTCTCTTTCTTATTCCCGCTATGCTGATGATTTAACATTTTCATCAAATAATGTAATAGACAATGATATTATTTTAGACTTGATTAATATTATTAATGCGAACAATTTTAAGATAAACGACAAGAAATTACGATTAAAAGCTTCGAATAGAAAGCAGACCGTAACAGGTTTAACAGTAAATGAAAAAGTAAATGTTGATCGGAAACTGCTAAAGAAGATAAGAGCAATGCTTCATGACTTGACTACAAATGGAATAGACAAGGCAGCAAAACATCATTTTAATATTAACAAGGATATTGATGAAAAGTTGAGAGGGAAATTTATTTATCGTTTAGAAGGCTATATAAATTTCGTTGGACAAGTAAGAGGCAAAAAGGACTTGTTGTATGTTGGCTTGAAAAGCAAGTTTGATAATGAATTTAAGGTTATACCTCTTAGTTAAATATTGCAATTAATTTTGCCTTTCTTCTATCAGTTCTCTTAACATTTTTCGGAAAGTAAGTTCATTAGCTTCTTTAATTAAGACCTCCTCCTGCCAAGGGAACTCACATGATAAATATCGGTAGAAATGATAAAATATCTTTTGCTTCCTTTCGGTATCTATTTTAAAATCCTTTAACTGTAATTGCTTCATAAAGTAAAATTAGGGAACTATTCGTAATAGCAAGGTTAGCCCTTTTAAAATTTTCTCCCCTTACAATGGAAATTCCAAAAATCATTTATCACAATTAAATCTTTTGTAAAGCGATTTGAAATATCTACCTTAGTAGTCGGGAAAGGCACTTGTGGTCTTTTAAGGGACAAAGCCTCCTTTTTAAGGACATTATTGAGGGGTTGTAGGTTCGAAAGTTGTAACCTCCAGCCCGCTGAAACCTTTAGGGTTTTTTCTGCTTAGTTAGTAAGTGCTGACGAGCAGACGAAACCCTTTTTAATTGGTAGTGCGTTATGTTTGCCTTTTAGGCATTTTGTTTGCAAACTGTGTACAAATTATTTGCATAACAATTGTTATACTAAAACACATGAAAGCCACTTGCCAAACAAAAACTTATAATATGAAATATCTAAAGACTGTTGACAATTTCGAAAAAATAGAGAATCAACCAAAATCTAACAGGCGTGATTTTGTAAAATCCTCCGGCTTAGCAGTTTTGGGATTGTCTGCCGCCCCCTTTCATTTTTCGTCATTTGATATTAAAACTGAAGCTGATAAAAAAGTAGAACTGGCTTTATCTCAAAAAAACAATCCTGAGTTTCCAAAAGGATTTCTATGGGGAACTGCTACAGCATCATACCAAGTAGAAGGTGCTGTAAATGAAGATGGCCGGGGCAAAACAATTTGGGACACTTTTTGTTATATACCCGGAAAAATATTAAATAATGACACGGGGGATGTTGCTTGCGGTTTTTATCACAAGTACAAAGAGGATATTCAATTAATAAAATCTCTTAACGCAAAGTCTTTCCGTTTCTCCATAGCATGGTCAAGAATTTTTCCTGATGGTACAGGCACTCCTAATCAAAAAGGGCTTGATTTTTATAACCGGATGGTAGATGAATTATTGGCAAATGGTATTGAACCTTTTGCAACATTGTATCATTGGGATTTGCCGCAAACCCTGCAGGATAAGTACAAAGGTTGGCAATCAAAAGAAACTTCAAAAGCTTTTGCGGACTATGCAGGCTACGTGGCTGAAAAATTATCTGACCGGGTAAAAAATTTTTTCACGCTTAATGAGATATGGACGTTCATACAACTTGGCTATGGCGATGGGGTTTTTGCACCCGGTTTACAATTGCCTCCGGCTGAATTATATCAGGCAAGGCACAATGCAGTATTGGCCCATGGACTTGCGGTGCAGGCTATTCGGGCTCATGGTAAAGCAGGTACAAAAGTAGGTGTAGCAGAGAACATAAAAGTTGCCGTGCCATACATTGAAACACCGGAACATATTAAAGCTGCAGAAATTGCCACCAGAGAATTCAATGCCGGTTACATGACTGTTATAATGGAAGGAAAATATACAGATGCCTTCCTTAAAAAAGCAGGAGCAGACGCACCAAAATTTACAGCCGAGGAATTGAAGATCATCAGCAGCCCGGTTGATTTTTGCGGAATCAACATTTACAATCCTGAATCGTATGTGAAGGCTTCATCCAATGAAGAAGGATATGAAAAATTTCCTTTTTCAAAATCACATCCTACCAGTACGTCCAAGTGGGAACTCCTTGCACCGGAAACCTTATACTGGGGCGCTAAGCATGTTCAGAAACTCTGGAATCCTAAAGAAATATATATAACCGAAAATGGATACAGCGGTGCGGATGAATTAACGCCTGACAATCATATTTATGACACTGATAGAATAATGTTTTTGAAGGGTTATCTTTCCCAATTGCAGAGAGCTACTGTGGAAGGTGTTCCGGTAAAAGGATATTTCTATTGGAGTTTGGTTGACAATTTTGAATGGGCTAGCGGATACAGCATCCGTTTTGGATTGTATTATATGGATCATAAAAGTCTCGTGCGAATTCCAAAATTAAGCGCGGATTATTTTAAAGCCATCGCTCACAATAATTCTGTGTTGTAAAACCGGGAGTGATTTAAGCATGATTGAAAAAAAGGGATATGGTTTATTTTATTAGTTTTCGCCAAAATAGATAACCCTACTGTTTGCATAATATAAAAAATTAATAATATTTAATAAAGGTAAGGCGGCCAAAAATACTTGGTATAAAAAAAACGAAACACCATAATGCTTGAAGAATCCCGCTGCCACGAGTTTAGCGGTTAATATTTTCAAGCGCCTTAACAATAGAGGATTCAACCTCTGATATTAGATTATTGGGCGGTGTTTTTATAAATTTTTTGCCGATAACTTTTTCGTACAGCTCAATGTATCTTTCGCTTATTTCATTTACCCATGCATCGCTCATCTCAGGGATGATTTGTCCATCTTTCCCTTGGAAGCCATTATCAATCAGCCACCTTCTCACAAATTCTTTGCTTAACTGTTTCTGCTCTTCGCCATGCTTCTGTCTTTCTTCATATCCTTCTTTAATAAAGTAACGCGAAGAATCGGGCGTATGTATTTCATCCATCAAGGTAATTTCTCCATTATATAAACCAAATTCATATTTGGTGTCCACTAAGATCAATCCCATTTTGCCGGCTATTTCCTGCCCGCGTGCATACAGTGCGAGCGTGTATTTTTCAAGCTGTTCGTAATGTTCATTGCTGACAATTCCTTGCTTAATAATTTCATCTTTACTTATATCTTCATCATGACCTTCACTAGCTTTTGTTGTTGGCGTAATTATTGGCTGCGAAAGTTTATCATTTTCTTTTAAGCCTTCAGGTAAATTTACCCCGCATAATGTTCTTAGGCCGCTGTTATATGTTCTGGCGGCGTGACCTGCTAAATAACCGCGTACCACCATTTCTACTTTAAATGGTTCACACATTTTACCGATACTAACGTTTGGGTGTGGGGTGCTTAGTAACCAGTTTGGAACAATGTCTTTTGTTTGACCTAAAAACTGCTCTGCTATTTGGTTTAATACTTGTCCTTTGTATGGGATCCCTCTTGGTAACACCACGTCAAACGCACTGATGCGGTCGCTGGCAATCATTACTAATGTTTTATCACCAATAGTATAAACATCGCGCACTTTGCCTTTGTAATAAGCTGTTTGATTATTGAATTTAAAGTTTGTTTTATCTAATGTCATAATTTTTAAATTGTCCATGTAACTAAACCTTGCTGCGTGAATTTAAAAGGCTGAACTCTTCCGCCGGAAGTTTCAATAGCTCTTGCTACTTTTATTTTTGTAATAGCAGGGCAATAAAAAAACATAAAGCCTCCGCCTCCGGCTCCTGAAATTTTTCCTCCGGTGGCGCCGCTTTCAAGAGCTTTTGCATAAATAGAATCAATAAGGTTGTTGGAAATGCTTTGCGCCATTTGTTTTTTATTATGCCATCCAAAGCGCATAATTTCTCCTATTTTATTTAATTCTCCTCTTAGCAATGCTTCTTTCATTTGATGTGCCTGCTCTTTAAGGTTATGCATCGCTTCTACACTTTTTACATTTTTATCCTGTACATTTTTAACTTGTTCGTTAATGATGGTAGCTGACAGACGCTGCGTTTCTGTGAAGTAAAGCAGGAGATTAAATTCCAGTTCATAAATAACTTCAGGTTTTAATTGCAGGGGATTAACAATTACTTTATTATCCGCAAGGAATTCCATATAATTTATTCCGCCAAATGTTGCGGCGTATTGATCTTGTTTGCCACCTGCCATTTTTAGATCCACGCGTTCAATATCATAAGCCAGGTGCGCAATATCGTATTTGCCTAAGGGAAGATTAAGCCATTCAACAAAGGCGCCCAATAAAGAAACCACAATGGTTGATGAAGTTCCAAGTCCTGAACCCTGCGGCGCTTCAATGTGTGAGGTTAAACGGAAAGAAAGGGGCTCCAGCGTAAATTGTTTGATGATGCGGTTGTAAACGCCTATAAATAATTCAAAGCCTTCTTTTAATTCCAATTCTTTTTCACTTGTGACCGATAAACATTTATCAGTACCATCAATGCAAAATTCTATTTTACCATTGTTTAAAGGTTCTAAGGAAGCGTAAGCGTATAAATCTATGGTTGCATTTAATATAGCCCCGCCGTAAATATCAGAATACGGACTCACATCGGTTCCTCCGCCTGCCATGCCAATTCTTAAAGGGGCTTTACTTCTGATGATCATTTTATGAATGGTAGAATTATAGATTTTTTTGAATTTATTTCATATTAATGAACTGCAAAGGCACTTCGTATTCTCCTCTTCTGCACAATGCAATCACGGCTTGCAGATCGTTAATGTTTTTACTGCTTACGCGAATGATTTCATCCATAATTTGCGCCGTCACTTTTATTTTACTGTCTTTAATATCTTTTAAAATTTTTTTTGCGACTTCCTTCCCAATTCCCTGTCTAACGGTTATATCTTTCTTAATCAATGGCCCGCTCGGATAATACTCCTTGCTTTCATCCAAACCCCTAGGGTCTAATCCCTGTTTGATCATACGGGAATGGATAGCGTCTAGAATCGCATCCAATCGCATATCGTTTTCGGTGGCAATGTTAATGATCAGATCTTTTTTGTTCAGCTCAATTGTACTTTTACTGTCTCTGAAATCCCACCGATTTAAAATATCTTTTTTAGCCACATTAATGGCATTATCCAATAATTGTCCGTCTAATTTACTTGCTATGTCAAATGAAGGCATAATGTTAAATTTGTAAGCAAAATAAAGCATTTAGAATTAATTCACCACCACAATAAAACTATTTTTTGAATATTTATAAAACATATTGGCTTGTATTATTCGGTTTTGTAATTGTTAGTTGCAAAGATTCTAATGAAGGTTGCCCTAAACTAATCAAACGCAAAGTTTATGTTTTTGAAATAAATGATGAAATTCCGCCTCTACCAACAAATACTGACACCTCTTACTTTTTAAATATTTTTAAAAATTGCGGTTTAGTTAACATTCAATCTTTGGATTCCACCATCCAAGTCAATTTAAAATACGCCGATACCTGTAATTTTTTAAAGAAAGATTTTTACGACGGATTAAAAAAAGCCTATTTTCCCTGTGAAGTTGCTTTGCGAATTTGCAATGCCCAATTTTATTTAAAGCAATTATATCCTGATCTTTCATTACAAATTCTAGATGCTGCACGGCCTTTGCATGTTCAGCAAATGATGTGGGACAGTTTAAAAATGCCGGCCGATACAAAATACAATTATCTGGCACCGCCTTATACCATTTCCCTTCATAATTATGGTTGCGCCGTAGATCTTACCATTGTTGATTCTAACGGACAAATGCTGGATATGGGATCCGAGTTTGATCACTTCGAAAAGTTATCTCAGCCTGTTTATGAATGGCAGTTTTTAAAATCAGGGGAACTAAGTTCAGAGGCTTGGGAAAACAGGAAATTGTTGCGTAAAGTTATGCAAACCGCAAAATTAAACCCCATTACAAGCGAGTGGTGGCACTTTAATTTTTGCAGTAAGGAATACGCGGCCGCTAATTTTACATTGATAAAATAGCTAAATTTGCCTTGAACAATGGCCTTCCAACTTACATCAGAGTTTCAACCCACAGGCGATCAGCCCGAAGCAATCAGGCAATTGCTTGAGGGATTAAAATCAAACACCAAGCATCAGGTTTTACTAGGTGTTACCGGTTCCGGAAAAACATTTACTGCGGCAAACGTTATACAGCAGATCAATCAGCCGACATTAATTTTAAGCCATAATAAAACGCTGGCCGCTCAATTGTACAGCGAGTTCAAAAATTTTTTCCCAGACAACGCGGTTGAATATTTTGTAAGCTATTATGATTATTATCAGCCCGAGGCCTATGTTCCTTCCAGTGGAACCTATATTGAAAAAGACCTTGCCATTAATGAAGAAATTGAAAAGTTACGACTAAGCACCACTTCTTCCTTATTATCTGGCAGAAGGGATGTCATCGTGGTGAGTTCTGTCAGCTGTATTTATGGCATTGGTAATCCTACGGACTTTAAAAAGAACATTATTCCCATTCATACAGGACAAAAAATATCACGCAATAAATTATTGCATCAGTTTGTGAGTTCATTGTATTCAAGAACAACAGGAGACTTTTCAAGAGCAACCTTTAGAGTGAAAGGTGATACAGTGGATGTTAATCTTCCCTATGCAGATTACTGTGTTCGCATTATGTTTTTTGGGGATGAGATAGAGAGCATTGAAACTTTTGACAGTGCTAATAACCATGTGCTAAATAAATTTAACTCGTTTAATGTTTATCCCGCAAACATTTTCGTAACCGCTCCGGATACCATGCAACAAGCTATGGTAATGATACAGGAAGACATGGTGAAGCAGGTGGAATTTTTTAAACAGCAGGGAAAACTACTGGAAGCAAAACGAATTGAAGAGCGTGTTAATTACGACTTGGAAATGATGCGTGAATTGGGTTATTGCAGCGGCATTGAAAATTATTCGCGGTATTTTGACGGAAGAATTCCAGGTTCGCGCCCGTTTTGTTTACTGGATTATTTTCCAAATGATTTTATAATGATGATTGACGAAAGTCATGTTACCGTTCCGCAAGTGCGCGCCATGTATGGAGGAGATTTGAGCAGGAAGCAAAATTTGGTAGAGTATGGTTTTCGATTGCCATCCGCTTTGGATAACCGTCCTTTAAAATTTGAGGAGTTTTATGCTATGCTTAACCAGGTTATTTACATCAGCGCAACCCCGGCTGATTTTGAATTGCAGGAAGCGGGTGGGGTAGTGGTTGAGCAGTTAATACGGCCAACCGGTGTATTAGATCCCATTATTGAAGTGCGGCCATGTACCAATCAGGTGGATGATCTGCTGGATGAAATTCATAAAACGGTTGCAAAGGATGAGCGTATTTTAGTAACGGTTCTCACCAAAAGAATGGCCGAAGAATTAACCAAATATCTTACCAAATTAAATGTACGGTGCAGGTATATTCACAGCGAAGTTGAAACCTTAGAGCGCATTGAAATACTTCGTCAATTAAGAATTGGAATGTTTGATGTGCTGATTGGAATTAATTTATTAAGAGAAGGTTTAGATCTTCCGGAAGTGAGTTTGGTTGCTATTTTAGATGCGGATAAGGAAGGATTTTTAAGAAACGAACGCAGCTTGGTGCAAACTGTTGGGCGTGCGGCTCGCAATATAAACGGGAGAGTGATCATGTATGCCGATAAAATTACCGACAGCATGAAATACACAATGGAAGAGACCGAGCGCAGAAGACATACTCAGATTGAATATAATTTTAAACATAACATTACTCCAATACAAGCGGGTAAAAAAAGAATACAGCCAACACTTGGCGGTGTAGAAGTTACCATGAATGGAAAAATAGTTCGTGCCTATGTTGATCCTTTTGAAGTGAGTGTGGCGGCCGATCCGGTTGTAAAATACATGAATCCTGAAGATCTTAAAAAGCAAATCACTAAAACCAAATCGGCCATGTTACGCGCCGCGAAAGAAATGGATTTTATTGAAGCCGCCAGACTGCGCGATGAAATGTACATGCTCGAAAAAATGCTGGATGCGGAGAAGTAATTAAGTGTGTGAAAGATTGCTCTTTATCCAAGCAATGGTATTTCGATTATTTTACTACTTTTAAACTATGCTTTTACAACAAAAATTTATTTCAGAGATTGAAAGCAGTCTTCTGTATAACGATTTTAGTCTGTTAACCCGAAGGTTGTTGGATTTAAGTGAGGAGTTTGATATCAGCTATCCGGATAGGGAAGAAATTTTTTCGTTAAGAAGAACTTATTTAAATCTTGAAAATATTGTAATGTAACTGAGGCTTGTTACAATATGCGGGCAAATGTTTAATAATTATTATTTTTTTTAATGATTATTTTTTTATAACATTACACCCTCACCTTTTTTGTTCCGCCCCGTCCTCGGTAATTATTAATTTAAAAAAATTTAAGCACATGATAAATAATTACACCACAACAGGTAACCTAAAAACATTAGCCCAACTATGCCCCTTTACCGACGGCACTAATGTTTACCAGGCAAGAGCTTTATTAAGACATTATGATACCACCATCTATATAAATAATTGCGAACTAAATGCACCCGGCACCAGCCAGAGATTTATGAGTAATAGCATAAATGAGCAAGCGGAAAATAATCCTGAGCAAGCCTTAACGCAAGTTTATCCCAATCCTGCCATAAATGAACTTACTATTATTACCAATGTTGTTGGGGCACATATTATATTATATAACCTTATTGGTCAAGTTATAATGGACGAAGCGCTTTTAAGTTCTACAAATAAAGTAAACCTTAGTAAATTGAGTAGCGGAACTTATCTTTATAAAGTCATTCACGATAAAAAGATTATTAAAACAGATAAATTAATTATTTCGGAATAATTAATGGTTGATTTTTCTAATTGCACTATGAACCCGGGCAGATTTTTAATTCTGCTTGGGTTTTTGTTTTCGAAGACTAGCCAATCACAGAGTTTAAATAACCTTGTTCCTAATTATTCGGCCGAGAATTATACGTTTTGTCCAACTAGCGGCCAAATAACTAGCACTGCAAATTGGTTCCGAGCGGCTTTTAATGGTTCAGCGGATTATTATAGTAGCTGTACCAGTTTTACCACATATAGTGTTCCAAATAATTTTTACGGCTCTCAATCTCCACGAACCGGAAATGCGTATTTCGGTTTTCTCTTATATGCCAAAGAATTCGAAACAAGGGAAGACATCGAAACCAAACTCAAAGAAACACTTCAAAATAATAAAACGTATTGTGTTACTTATTATCTTTCCTTAGCGGAAGTTAGCAGGTATGCCATCAGTACTATTGGCGCTTATTTTACTAATGATTCCTTAAAAAATTATTATCCCATTCCATCAACTCCGAGTTTTTATTATCTTACACCAAGTGTCGAAAATTCAACATTAAATATACTTGCAGATACTCTTAACTGGATGCAAGTACAAGGAACATATACTGCCACTGGCGGCGAAAATTTTATCACCATTACAAACTTCGCCAACGACGCAAATACCAATAAGATCCCCATTAAGCCTTTTAATTTTCCTTTCGGTAACGGCTCCTACTACTACATCGACGATATCTCTGTCGTAGAAATAAATCCTGCTAAAGCCTATCCCACAAAAACAATTGTTACATGTGCTAACACTACTTATACCTTAGGAACCGACAGCACTTTTGATGCCACCTACCAATGGCAGCCCATAACAGGTTTAAGCTGCACCAATTGTCCTAATCCTGTAACAACAGTAACTTCCAATATCAAATACGTATTAACCAAACAGCAATGCAGCGCCACTACAAAAGATAGCATTACCATTACCGTTTACACCCCTTTCCTCACCGCCAACGCCGGTCCTTTTAAAAACATTTGTTTAAACGACACTATTAAACTCGGGGTAAACGATACAACCGCTTACACCAGCTATACCTGGCAGCCTTTTGTGGGTTTAAGTTGTACTAACTGTGCGCAGCCTGTTACTGTACCTTTAACTACAACAACTTACACCTTAAATAAAAAAGAATGTTCTTTTAATACAAAAGATACCGTAACCGTAAAGGTAGAAACCTGCGAAGTTATTATTCCCGATATTTTTACCCCTAACAATGATAACATTAACGATGAGTGGAAAATTAAATTACCTAACGGCTTTAAATTAAGCACCGCCGCAGTTTATAACCGCTGGGGCACTTTGGTTTACAGTATTGATGATGAAGTTTTAAATTCCGCCAACTCTAAAATAAAAGTTATTCGCTGGGACGGCAGAACCACAAGCGGGCTTGAATGTAGTGAAGGGGTTTATTTTTATGTGATACATTATACCGATAAAAATGGTATCTTGTACAAGAAAAAAGGTAATTTAACTTTAATAAGATAAAGAAATGAAAAACTGTTCATCATTTACCGACGGCACTAATGTTTATCAGGCCAGAGCTTTATTAAGGCATTATGACACCACAGAGTATTTCAATAGCTGCGAATTTAATATTCCAAACATTGGGAGCAGTAACCGTATAATGAGCAGCAATACTGCTATTAACAGTTCAGAAAGTGCTTTATCAACTAAAGTATTCCCTAACCCTGCTTCCACTGAAATAACTATTACTACCGAGTTAGAAGGGGCGCGAATAGTTATTTACACAATTGTAGGGCAAATGATAATTGAAACCGCTTTAACCCGCGAAACAAAGCTAAACGTTAGTGATTTAAAAAGCGGTACTTACATATTTAAAATAGTTAAGGACGATAGGATAATTAAAACCGATAAATTAATTATTAATAAATAAGCTAATTAACTATGTTAGTTAAAGGGCTTTGTTTTTATAAAATAAAAAGGGCAGTAGCCCTTTTTGTTTTTATATTTTGTTTTATTCAAAACAAAAGTCAAATTAACTTAGTCCCAAATTCAAGTTTTGAAAATTTAAACATCCCAATAACTAGTTGCAATCAATATACAAGCCTTGCAAATTGGTATCCCGCACTTTATACTCCGGATCTTTATACATCTAATTCAGTATCGGATTGCAGTTGCGGAATATCATCGCCTTTAAACAATATTGGCTTTCAATACCCACGTACCGGAAATAATTATTGTGGAATAATACATAGAAGCCCACCTCCCTCAGCAGGTTACCCGAATTTTACAAATTTTTTTGAATTAATGGGCACAAAACTAAATTCCAAACTCTTACCAAATCATATTTATAATTTTGAATTATTTTATAATTTGGCAAATGGTTCTTTGTACGCCAACAATAACCTTTCCGCCTATTTTAGTTCCACTCAATTTACATTAAATAATGTTAATCCATTAAGTCAAAGTTGGTATGATACAAATATTAATAATATTAATCCTCAAATAAATTACGATACAACACAATATTTAAGTACTGATACATTAGATTGGAAAGCGTTTAATGGTTGCTTTATTGCAAATGGTGGGGAAGAATTTTTAACTATAGGTAATTTTAGAGACGGAAAATTTAATAAAACCATTAATTCTAACACTAATTTCATATCCAATTGTATATCACCTTTAGAAATTTGTTATATATACATAGACGACGTAAGCCTTTATGATCTCGGCTACTACAGTGGAAAAGTCAAGTGTAAGAAAGACACAACGATCTGTTATAATTCAACTATTCTTATAGGCAATAATATAAAAGACAGTTCAATTATCAGCTGGCAACCAAATGTTTCTTTGAACTGTAGCAATTGTCCTAACCCAGTGGCCAGCCCCTCGATAACCACAAAATATATTGTAACCAAAACACTTTGCAGTTTTATAAGTAAAGACAGTATTACAGTAACTGTTTTTACCCCAACCCTCACCGCCAACGCAGGTCCTTTTAAAAACATTTGTTTAAGCGATACCGTAAAGCTCGGCGTTAACGATACAACCGCTTACACCAGCTATACCTGGCAGCCTGCTGGCGGTTTAAGCTGTACTAACTGTCCGCAGCCTGTTACCATGCCTTTGGCAAGCACAACTTATACCTTAAATAAAAAGGAATGTTCTTTTAATACAAGCGATACCGTAAGTGTTTTTGTAGAAACCTGCGAGGTAGTTATACCCGATATTTTTACCCCTAACAATGATAACATTAACGATGAGTGGAAAATTAAATTACCTAACGGCTTTAAATTAAAAACAGTAACCGTTTACAACCGCTGGGGTACTTTGGTTTACAGTATTGATGATGAAGTTTTAAACTCCGCAAACTCTAAAATAAGAGTGGTTCGCTGGGACGGCAGAACCACAAGCGGGCTTGAATGCAGCGAAGGGGTTTATTTTTATGTGATACATTATACCGATAAAAATGGTATCTTGTACAAGAAAAAAGGTAATTTAACTTTAATAAGATAAAGAAATGAAAAACTGTTCATCATTTACCGATGGAACCAACGTTTACCAAGCAAGAGCTTTATTAAGGCATTATGACACTACAGAGTATTTCAATAGCTGTGAATTTAATATCCCTGCCTTTACAAGCAACCGCATGGGTAATGCAGAAACTGTACTAAATAACTTACCGCAAGCGTTAAATACCAAAGTGTTCCCTAATCCTGCAAGTACAGAAGTGATAATAACTACTGACCTTGAAGGAGCACAACTTTTTGTTTATAGTGTATGTAGTCAAACCAAGCTGTACTTTTAAGCCTAAATAACTTTGGACATTTTCTTTTTTAAAATTAGTTAATTTTTTTGATTTTTATTAGCAGTCGTAAAATTATTTCCAACTGCGGACTTTGGCTTTTTTAAGGAGCCAGTCCTTGTTAGAATAAT
>JACPOC010000037.1 GCA_016185125.1 Bacteroidota bacterium | reverse complement strand
TTACAAGGCCCTTCATTCTTCGAAGTAAATCATATTGCTGATTGGTTGCTCTCCAGCAGAGCCAATGTCCTCTTTTGACTTACGGCGCTATAATATCAATTATTTTACTAAAAAGCACCAACTATTTTTGGCGTCATTAGCGCATAAACAGACTCTAAGAAACGTTATTGTTTTTCATAAGACTGATATAAAGATCTTCCACTTTTTTACGAGCCCAAGGAGTTTTTCTTAAAAAAGTAAGACTGGATTTAATACTGGGATTTTCGTTAAAACAATTGATGTTGATTTTAGTTCCAAGATGTTCCCATCCATAGTATTTTACCAATGCGGATATAATCATTTCCAAAGTTTTTCCATGCAAAGGATCAGGCATTTGACCTCCCATATTCTTTTACTTTAGCTCTCACTAGGCCGCGTACCATTAAATCCACTTCTTTATTTATCAAATCACCGTTTTTTTGATGCGCTTTTACTTTCACAAAGGTTGGCGAAGTTTGTTCTATTAATTCAAGTAATCTCTTAACAAGATCCACATTTTGTATCGGTGTTCCTTTGTTAGTCAAAAAATTCTTGCTCTTTAATTTTTGCTCCCGCGATAAAAGATTTACCACATATTGGCTGTCAGAATAAATAGATACGTTTTTAGTTCCTTTTCTCTCTATAAGATACTCCAATGCTTTTATTACCCCTTGCAGCTCCATGCGGTTATGCGTGGTATCTTCTTCCCAACCTTTTAAAATTTCTTTTTCATCAGCGTTAAATATAATGGCGGCCCAGGCTCCCGTTAAAAGTTGCGTATGACAACTCCCATCGGTATAAATTTTAATGGTTGATTCGCTCATTTTACAAAGGTACTAAATGCTCCTCTTAAGTTTAATATTTATTCTTTAAATTTAAACCCACTTATATAATGTTTGAAAAAAATATATTAATTGTAGAAGATGAACAAAACCTTGCCGATACGCTGGCTCTTAATTTAAAGCTGGAGAACTACAATGTGGTAATCGCCTATTCGGGAACAGAAGCTCTGAAAAAATTCAATAGCCTCTCCCCTACCATAGACCTTGTGCTTTTAGATGTGATGCTACCCGAAATAAATGGCTTTGATTTGTATAAGGAATTTAAAACATCCATGCCTCACGTGCCAATTATTTTTTTAACCGCGCGTAATGAGAGTGCTGATAAAATTGCCGGATTAAAATTAGGAGCAGATGACTACATTGTAAAGCCTTTTGAGCTTGAAGAACTTCTCCTTCGGGTGAGCAACATTTTAAAACGCAACCAAAAATCTTCACCTTCTGTATTTAAGTTTAATGCTTGCTCTATTAATTTCGAAACTTTTGAAATCGAGGATATCCGAGGTTCTTCCACCACTCTTTCCAAACGCGAAATTGGATTATTAAAACTGCTTACCTCTTCTGCCAACAAAGTAATTTCACGAGAGGAAATTATTGAAGCCTTATGGAACCCTGATGAAAACGCCTCTTCACGAACTATTGATAATTATATTTTATCTTTTCGAAAATATTTCGAAATAAATCCAAAAGAGCCAAAACATTTTCATTCTATCAGAGGCGTTGGATATAAGTTTACCCACCATGCCAAATAATTATAATCATTCATGTTTAAAGAAAAACTAAATAAAAAACTTTTTGCCGCTCTCGAAGCAAACGGCATAACAGAACCTAAGCCCTTACAATTAAAATGCCTGCCAAAAATAAACGGTGGCTTTGATGTAATTGCCATCGCTCCGGATAATTCAGGTAAAACTAACACCATTGTTATCAGCGCTATTCAAAAATTAACTAATGCCTTTGAAGATCCTCCCCGTGCTTTAATTTTAGCGGGAACCATGGAAAAAGTTTTAGAAATGAAAAATCTTTTTCACGTTTTAGCTAAAGAAACAGACCTTCGTATTAAATGTGCCTATGAAGAAGGGAAAATTGATATTCAAAGTGAAGAGATTTATGTTGGAGCCGATATCGTTATTGGTACTCCCAAACGTATTCTTGAAATTTATTTCAGCAAAAACCTTAACTTAAATAAAATAAAATTTTTCGCTATTGATGATGCCGAACTCATGATCAAACATGGTTTTCAAGGACCTATAGATCGGATTGGCATGAGTCTGCCCAAATGCCAACATTTAGTTTTTACCAACAATTTAACCGATAAAATTCAAAAACTTATTTCAAAATTCATCGTCGCGCCCCAGATTATTGAAATAGCTTCCTGAAAAAAAAGATTACATTATACATAGGGTTTATTTCATTTTCTTATATTTATAAACCATTTTACTTTATAATCAAATATGAATACTCTAAATAATTACGCCTGCGGACAATGGTTTGCAGGTTCTGAAAAAGGCCAGGATCTTTTTAACGCCATTACCGGTGAAGTTATTGGCACTGCCAGCAGTAAAGGCGTTGATTTTGCAAAAATGTGCGAGTACGCCCGTTCGGTTGGCGGACCTAAACTCCGTAAACTTACCTTTCAGCAGCGAGGTTTAATGCTTAAAGCGCTTGCCATGCACTTACTCAGTAAAAAAGAAGATTTTTATAAAGTCAGTTGGGCTACCGGGGCAACCCGCATAGATAGCTGGGTGGATATTGAAGGTGGAATCGGTAATTTATTTACCTACGCTTCTTTAAGAAAGCAATTCCCGAACGAAACGTATTGTTACGATGGCGATGTTAGCAGATTGAGTAAGAACAATACCTTTATCGGACACCATATTTGTGTTCCTAAGGAGGGTGTAGCTATTCATATCAACGCGTTTAACTTTCCGGTTTGGGGCATGCTCGAAAAAGTTGCTGTTAACTGGCTGGCCGGGGTTCCCGCTATTGTAAAACCCGCTACCATCACTTCTTTTTTAACCGAAGCCGTAGTTAAAGAAATTATTGCTTCTAAAATTTTACCCGAAGGTGCTCTTCAACTCATCTGCGGTTCGGCCAGCGGTATTTTGGATCATGTACAAAATCAAGATGTGGTTACTTTTACCGGAAGCGCCGTTACAGGCAAAATGCTTAAATCTCATCCCCGCATCATTGAAGAATCTGTTCCTTTTAACTTGGAAGCAGACTCGTTAAACTGCTGCGTTTTAGGCACAGATGTAACTCCTTCCATGCCGGAGTTTGATATTTTTATTAAAGAAGTTGCCAGGGAAATAACGACTAAAGCGGGCCAAAAATGTACTGCCATCCGCCGTATCATCGTTCCTGAAAACATGGTGGAAGATGTTCAAATTGCTTTAGGAAAACGCCTGATGCAAACCGTTATAGGCGACCCGAATGTTGAAGGTGTTCGAATGGGATCTTTAGCCGGACTTTCACAATTACAGGAAGTAAAAGAAAAAGTTGAACTTCTCACTAAAAGCCAGAAAATAATTATAGGTGATTTTGAAAAGTTTGAAGTGAAAGGCGCAGATAAACACAAAGGCGCGTTTATGCCCCCCATTATTTTTTTAAATGAAAATCCTTTTAAAAATACCGATTGCCACAACATCGAAGCTTTTGGTCCCGTTAGCACTATTATGCCTTACAAAACAATTGATGAAGCTATTCAATTAAGTAAAATGGGTAAAGGTTCGCTGGTAAGTTCTATCATTACCGCTGATGATAAAATCGCGCGCATGTATGTTATTGGTGCGGCTTGTATGCACGGAAGAATTTTAGTGCTTAACGCCGAGTGCGCCAAAGAAAGTACCGGCCATGGAAGTCCCATGCCTATGTTGGTGCATGGAGGACCGGGCCGTGCAGGGGGTGGTGAGGAAATGGGAGGCAAACGCGGCGTGTTTCATTACCTACAGCGCACTGCAATTCAGGGTACTCCCACAACTATAACTAATATTTTAAATTCTTATCAATACGGCTCAAAATATATTAAAAAAGAGGTGCATCCGTTCCGTCAGTTTTTTGAAGACCTGGAAGTAGGCGAAACGTTGATTACTCCAAACTACACCGTTACCGAAAAAGATATTTTAAATTTTGCAGAATTAAGCGGCGATAAGTTCTACGCGCACATGGACGCTGCATCTTTGGAAGGCACCATCTTTAAACGTACTGTTGCTCACGGTTATTTTATTCTGTCGCGCGCTGCCGGATTGTTTGTAGATCCTCCAAAAGGCCCGGTTCTTTTAAATTATGGAATTGATGAGTGCCGCTTTACAAAACCAATTTATCCGGGCATGACCATTGGTGTAAGATTTACTTGTAAAGAAAAGTTAGAGAATGATAAACCCCTCACAGCCGCAAACGGCCAAGAAGTAAAAGTAGGCATCGTTAAATGGGTGGTGGATATTTATGATGATAGTGCGCAGGAAGTTAGGGATAAATTAAAACTGGAAGGAGCAACCGGCGATACAGTTGGAATTGCCACAATTTTAACGATGGTTCAGAAAAAAGAGCAGAGTTAACTAATGGTTTTTTTAGCCCCAATTAAAATTACCACACTTAATTGCAAAAAGCTTTTTTTGTTGTTTATGTGTTTGCAATACTCTTTTTTTGCACAGGATAATAAGCTCGATTCTTTGCTTACACAAGCCCGATCAGCTCCTTCCGACACAGAGAAGGTACGAATAGAAAATAAAATATGTAAGATCTATATTGTTGAAGGAAATCATGAAGAAGCCTTAAAACTGATAAACGGAAATCTTGTTCTTCTTAAAAAAAACATTAACAAATCTGTAGAAGCAACAGTTAAGGATCTGAATAATTATAGAAACAGTTATGGTGATTGTTTAATATTGGAAGGTTTGGCTCACACCGATCTTTCCCATTATCAAAAAGCAACAGAAAGCATTTTAAGAGCTGTAAAGGAATTTACGGCAACCGGAAATAAAGCGGGTGTAGCAAAAGCATACAACAATTTAGGTAACGTTAATTTTAAAACAGGAAAATTTACCGATGCCGTCAAGTATCATTTTGCTTCTTTAAAAATAAACGAATCAATTGGTAATAAAAAAGGGGTGGCAAGCTCCTTAAATAACATGGCTAATATTTATGCTTCACGCGGTAATAATAAAGAAGCTCTCGCGAAATATTTTGAAGCCTTAAACGTATACCTTGCAGAGGATATAAAAGTGGGTATTGGAAATGCCTATAATAATATCGCCCTTGTTTACAGCCAACTTAACAATTATGACAGCGCCGCATTTTATACTCAAAAAGCATTTAATATAAGAACGATGATAAACGATAAAAGAGGCATAGCTTCCTGTTTATCTAATCTTGGTGTGTTTAGTCTTGAACAAAGAAAATTCGATGAAGCTGTCACGTATTTTAAAAAAGCATTGGAGGCCAAGGAAGATCTAAACGATCTCTCAGGCGTTGGTGCAGAATGTAAAAATTTAGCAACTGTTTATGTTTACCTCGAAAAACCCAAAATAGCTCTCGAATATGTGCAAAGGGCTTTGGAAATTGCAAAACAAACCGGCTCCCTTGATGAAACAAAATCCGCATATTCTGTTGGCGCAATGGCTCTCGAAAAAATCGGAGACTTTAAGAAAGCATACGCGTATCAAAAATTGTACATTACTTTAAATGACAGCGATCTAGTTGAAAAAAACGCGCGCATTATAACCGAAATGAATACCAAATACGAAACAGAGAAAAAAGAAAAAGAAAATCAATTGCTGCAAATTCAAAATGATCTTTCTACAGAAACAATTAAACAACAAAAAATCATTACTTATTTGGTAGTAGGCGGCTTAATGTTAACCCTTTTTCTCGCTTATTTTATTTTTAAAGGTTTAAAAAAACAAAAGCAAGCCAATAGTATTATTTCAAATCAAAAGAAAGAAGTTGAAAAGCAAAAAGACCTTGTTGATGAAAAACAAAAAGAGATACTCGACTCCATTCATTACGCCAAACGTATTCAAAACACTTTACTTGCTCATAAAGATTTTTTAGATGAAAACTTAACCAACAATTTTGTTTTATTTAAGCCTAAAGATATTGTGAGCGGAGATTTTTACTGGGCCACAAAAGCACAAGCAAATGCGGAAGAATTATTTTACCTTGCCGTTTGCGATAGCACCGGGCACGGCGTTCCCGGCGCTTTTATGAGCCTGCTTAACATTGGTTTTTTAAGCGAGGCCATTAAAGAAAAAGATATTTTTGAGCCACACCAAGTTTTTAATTACGTGCGTATGCGCCTTGTTGAAAGCATCAGTAAGGAAGAACAAAAAGACGGCTTCGATGGCATTCTGCTCTGCATTAATAAAACAACCGGCAAAATTACCTATGCCGCGGCTAATAATAATCCCGTTATTGTTTCCAATAATACAGTTATAAATTTAAAGGCCGATAAAATGCCTGTGGGCAAAGGCGAACGCCAAAACTCTTTTACTCTATTTGATCTCGAACTTCTCCCTAACGATACCTTGTATTTATTTACCGACGGCTACCCCGATCAATTTGGCGGACCCAAAGGCAAAAAATTCAAATACAAACAACTCGAAGATCTTCTGGTAAGCAACAACGCTCTGCCACTTAACCAACAGACCCTTTTGCTTGAAAACGTTTTTGATAACTGGAAAGGAAACCTTGAGCAAATTGACGATGTGCTTGTTGTAGGGCTTAAACTCCATTAATAAATTTAAATTTTTTTCAGTAGCAGTAATTACCAGCAACTGAATAAATAACAAGGCGGCATTTCTTGCAATGTATTCTTTTAATATATCGTTATGGCAGGCCTTCGCAAAGCCATCTCACACAATAATGATAAGGCAGCTCTTCGGCATTCATTTCTTTATCTTTCATGGTTAAATAATAATATTTTATTATTTAGAGTTTAATTGCCCCGGTTTAGATATCTATTGTAAGAACCTGAATATCTACTTTAAAAATTTAGGGTTTATCATCCACAATTTAGAACTCTATTTCTATAATTTAGAACTCTATTTCCACAATTTAGAACTCTATTTCCATAATTTAGAACTCTATTTTCAGGGGTTAAACTTCTATTGCCACTAATTAGATGTATAAATCGTTAATGTTTATCTCTATTTTATAGATGTAAAATTACATTACCGCGCCGCCACCTTTTATTTTAAAAAAAAATATCTTATAGCCCAAAAAATTTATTTTTTTAATTTAAGCCATAAAATATTTTGTTTAAAGAAAAGGCTATTTGTTTTTAGTGCCGGGCAGTCTGCCCATACGTTTCTTTTCGGGCTGCACGCCAAAATCGCGCAGGGTTTCGCTTTGCGGGCCATACACGCCTTTAATAATGCGCACATCGCCCTGGTGCTGCTCTTCCACATCGTTCTTTATTTTCTGATACTCATCAAAGGCTTTAAGCTCGGCAGTTTTAGCGTCCTGCGCTTTCTTCCACCCTTGCGCCAGGCGTTTGGCGGCTTCATCCGAGCGTTTTTTTGTAAGGTTGGCCGGCAGCGGATGTTTTTTATCCTTCTTGTTTTTTTCAATTCCCGAGCCAAAATTCTCTAAGTTTTCTTTTAATTTAGAAAATTGTTTGTCTTTAATATCAGCCATAATGTTTTTTTTTTTAAGGTTAATAATTTTTAAAAATATAGCGTTACATTTTCTATAATAAATTTAAAACATTTATTTTAAAAAGTAAAATATTTTTTTAATCGTTCCCTTTTTTTTACCTGCATTTTTATATAATAGTTTTATACCTAAAGGTTACAAGTAATAACGTATAAATTTAAAGTTGGGTATGCGCCGCGTTTGAATTAAAAATTATTATATTTAAACTGCTAATACCTTTTACTAATTGAATACCGAAAACAATAGCACAGAAAACATCATAAAGCAAATTGATGAGGCCAATGATATGATCTGGAACATGCGCGGAGTTGCTGTACCCGATAAAAATTTTGATCCTGTTGGCATAGGCACACAAGCTTTTGAGCAGGCTATTGCCATTGGTTACCAATATGGCCAAGCGCGTGGCCTTGTTAACATGGGCATGGGCTCTTTTATTTTATTGCATAATTTAGATTTAGCAGTTAAGCAAATTAACCAAGGCATTGAATTGCTTACCCAATTAAATAACAGTAAATGGATAGCCAACGCACAACTTACCCTGGCTATTATGTACACCAGCAATGCCCAATTTGAAGCCGCGCTTTATAACGCTTTAAAGGGAGTAGATTTTTATGAAAATGATACACACGATGATATGGATAAAACCATGGCGTATTATGTTACCGGCACTGTTTTTAAAGATTTAAAAAAGTATGATGAAGCCGAAAAGTATTACCGCAAAGGCATTGCCACCGCGCATGTAAATACTACTTCCTGGGGCGGAAGAATTTATACCTCCATCTCTAATATTTATACGCAACTGCAAAAATATAAACCCGCTATTGCCATGGCGCAAAAAGCGCTTGGGTTATTTAAGCAGCAAAACAATGCAATTGCGCAAAGCCGTGCCCTAACCGATTTGGGTGTTATTTATAAAAAACAAAAAGATTACAGCACTGCGTTAAATTATTTTATAGAAGGCCTTACTATTAGAGAAGAGAGTAATTTACGTCATTTTATTTATACCAGCCTCAGCGAAATAGCTTTACTTTATATTGAAACCAAGCAACACCATAAAGCCATTGATTACTTAAAGCGCGCCGTGCAAATGGCCATTGAAACCAACCAGCCCAATAAAGAAGCAAAAATGTATGAGCAAATTGGCTTGGTTTATAAAAGTATTGAGCAGTTTAAAGAAGCACTGGAGTACACCGAAAAATACTTGAACATTACTTCGCAAATTCATGCAAAAGAAAACGAACTTAAAATAGATCACCTTCAAAACGATATTTTAAAGGAAAAAGAACAGGAGATAGAACGCTTACGCAATGTGGAATTAAAAAACGCTTATCATTTAATTTCAGAAAAGAATAAAGAGATAACCGATAGCATACAATATGCCAAACGCATTCAAAAAGCTTTGTTGGCCCCTGGTAATTTGCTCGATAAAAACCTGGAAGATTATTTTATACTTTATAAACCCAAGGATATTGTTAGCGGAGATTTCTATTGGGCCACGGAAATTAAAAATGAAGAATTAAAGGTTAATAATTTTTATCTGGCCGTTTGCGATAGCACCGGGCATGGTGTTCCGGGGGCGTTTATGAGCTTGCTTAACATTACTTATTTAAACGAAGCCATAAACGAAAAAAAAATTAATGAGCCGCATTTAGTATTTAACCATGTGCGCCAACGATTAATAGAAGCTATTTCCCAAGATGGCGCGCGCGATGGTATGGACGGAATTTTGGCCTGCTTTAATAAAAATGATAATACCCTTACCTATTCGGCGGCCAACAATGCCCCTGTAATAATTAGTCAAAATAAAATTACAGTTCTTCAGGCCGATAAAATGCCCGTTGGCAAAGATGATAAAAATGTTAGCTTTAATTTGTACACCATAAAACTTAATAAAGGCGATATGGTTTATTTTATTACCGATGGATATTACGATCAGTTTGGCGGCAGCAAAGGAAAGAAGTTTAAACACAAGCAACTCGAAGAATTATTGTTATCCCTTGGCCAGCTTCCGGCAAAAGAGCAGCAACTAACCCTTGAAAACGCTTTTGATAACTGGAAAGGCGCGCTCGAGCAAATAGATGATGTGCTGATAATTGGCCTGCGCGTATAACAATAGTTTATCCTTATAACCCTTCATTTTATTCAAGCTTCGTGGCTTCTTATATTTCAAATGTTTGCTTATATTTGTTAAACAAACATTTAAATCATGAAAAAGATTGTTAAAACCGAAAACGCGCCCTCTCCTATTGGTCCCTATAATCAGGCGGTTATTGTTGGAGATAGCATGTATATCAGCGGAACTATTGCTATGGATCTGCAAAGCAAACAACTTGTTAAAACAACCATAAAAGAAGAAACCAAAATGGTTATGGATTATATTGGCGCTATTTTAAAGGCCGGCGGCTGCAACTTTGAAAACGTGGTTAAGTGTACCATTTTTTTGGCCGACATGAATAACTTTGTGCATGTAAACGAGGTTTACGCATCGTATTTTAAGGGAGATTTCCCTGCCAGAGCTACCATTCAGGCCGATAGGTTGCCAAAGGATGCCAATGTTGAAATAAGCGTGGAAGCCAAATTATTTTAATAAAACATTTGCCAACTTAATAATTTTGTCTAATTTTACTATAACATTCAAAAAATAGTAAACATGAACATTTTTGTGAGCAACATCAGTTTTAAAGTAAAAGAAGAGTCTTTAAGCGAATTATTCTCGCAATTTGGCGAAGTTGTAGGCGTACGCATTATTAAAGATAAAGAAAGCCGTCGCAGCAAAGGATACGGTTTCGTCGAAATGTTAAATGATGCCGAAGGAAAAGCGGCCATTGATGCCTTAAACGGCTTTAGCCATTTTGAACGTAACATTGTAGTAGCCGAAGCCAAAGGTCGCCGCGAAGAAACTGCGCCACACAAAGAAGAACCTAACGGTAATGTTGCCGAAGGTTTTTAATTAAACTTTTTATATATAATTTCTTAAACCCGTAACAATTGTTTCGGGTTTTTTGTTTTTAACAAATAGTCAATATCTTTTATTGTGCTTCATTCATGCAAATGTATCTTTACCCGGTTTATTTAAGATTAGGGTTAATCCATCATCAACAAATAAGAACACGAAAAATAAAATATGCCAAAAGATAAATCCATTAAGTCCGTTTTAATAATAGGCTCGGGCCCCATAGTAATTGGCCAGGCCTGCGAGTTTGATTACTCGGGCTCTCAGTCGGCCAAAAGCCTTCGCGAAGAAGGTATTGAAGTAACGCTGATAAACAGCAATCCTGCTACCATTATGACGGATAAAGTTACCGCCGATCATATTTATCTTCTGCCGCTTGAAGTTAAATCCATCATTAAAATACTTGAAGAGCGTAAAATTGATGCCGTTCTTCCAACCATGGGGGGCCAAACCGCGCTTAACCTGGCTTTAAAGTGTGAAGACCTTGGCATCTGGAAAAAGTATAAAGTAAAAATGATTGGTGTGGATATTGATGCCATAAAAGTTACCGAAGACCGCGATCTTTTTCGCATCCGCATGAACGAAATTGGTGTGGCCATGGCGCCATCAAAAATAGCTAAATCATTTTTAGAAGGTAAAAGCATAGCGCAGGAGTTTGGTTTTCCTTTGGTTATCCGCCCTTCCTTTACCCTTGGCGGCAGCGGCGGCTCGGTGGTTTATGAAAAAGAAAATTTCGATTCGCTTTTAAATCGCGGGCTTCAAACTTCGCCCATACATGAAGTATTAATTGATAAAGCGGTGTTAGGTTGGAAAGAATTTGAGCTTGAATTACTGCGCGATAAAAACGATAACGTAGCCATTATTTGCTCCATCGAAAACTTTGATCCCATGGGCGTGCACACCGGCGATAGTATTACCGTTGCCCCTGCTATGACCCTGAGCGATAGCACCTATCAGCGCATGCGCACCATGGCCATTAAAATGATGAGGAGCATTGGTAACTTTGCCGGAGGTTGTAACGTGCAGTTTGCTGTAAGTAATGATGATAAAGAAGATATTATAGCCATAGAAATTAATCCGCGTGTGTCGCGCTCATCGGCCTTGGCAAGTAAAGCAACCGGGTATCCAATTGCAAGAATTGCAAGCAAGTTGGCCATAGGTTATCAGTTGGATGAGTTGATTAATGAAATTACAAAATCAACCTCCGCTTATTTTGAACCAACCTTAGATTATGTAATTGTAAAAATTCCGCGTTGGAATTTTGATAAATTTAAAGGCTGCAACCGTGAACTTGGCTTTCAAATGAAGTCGGTTGGCGAAGTAATGGCTATTGGCCGCTGCTTTCAGGAAGCCTTGCAAAAAGCTTGTCAGAGTCTTGAAATTAAGCGTAACGGACTTGGAGCCGATGGCCGTGAAATTACTAATCAAAAAGAATTACTGGCAGCTCTTGAACGCCCAAGCTGGAACCGTTTGTTTATGATTTACGATGCCATGAAAATGGGCATCTCTATTAAAACCATTCAAAAGCTTACTAAAATTGATATTTGGTTTTTGGAGCAGATAGAACAAATGATAGCGCTTGAAAACGAAATTTCGAGATTTAAACTGAACACACTTCCAAAAGATATTTTATACGAGGCCAAGCAAAAAGGTTACGCCGATAGGCAAATTGCCCATTTATTAAATTGCCTTGAAAGTGAAGTGTATACGCGAAGAAACGAACAGGGCATTAAGCGCGTGTTTAAACTGGTAGATACCTGCGCGGCTGAGTTTGAAGCAAAAACGCCTTACTACTACTCTACGTTTGAGGATGAGAATGAAAGTGTGAGATCAGACAAAAAGAAAGTAGTTATTTTAGGAAGCGGCCCAAACCGCATTGGCCAGGGAATTGAGTTTGATTACAGTTGTGTTCACGGAGTGCTTGCGGCAAAAGAATGCGGTTATGAAACAATTATGATTAATTGCAACCCCGAAACCGTTAGTACCGATTTTAGCACCGCCGATAAATTATATTTTGAGCCTGTTTTTTGGGAACACATTTACGATATTATTCTACATGAAAAACCGGAGGGAGTTATTGTACAGCTTGGGGGACAAACAGCCTTAAAACTTGCGGAAAAGCTGGAGAAGTATGGCATTAAGATAATTGGTACCGATTTTAAATCGCTTGATTTGGCAGAGGACAGAGGAAGTTTTTCAACTTTATTAAAAGAATATAAAATACCTTATCCCCGCTTTGGGGTGATTCAGGATGCCGAAGAGGCCATTACCTTATCTAAGGAATTGGGCTTTCCGTTATTAGTGCGTCCGAGTTATGTTTTGGGCGGCCAAAGCATGAAAATTGTTATTAATGAAGATGAATTAGAAACGCATGTTGTAAAATTACTGAATGATCTTCCGGGTAATCAGGTTTTATTGGATCACTTTTTAGAAGGAGCCATTGAAGCGGAGGCAGATGCTATTTGCGACGGGAAAGACGTTTACATTATTGGCATTATGGAGCACATTGAGCCGGCGGGTATTCACAGCGGCGACAGTTATGCGGTTTTACCTCCTTTTGATTTAAGTGAAAAAGTAATAAAGCAAATTGAAGAGCATACAAAAACCATTGCCATTGCCTTAAAAACTGTTGGTTTAATTAATATACAGTTTGCGGTGAAGAACGAAGTGGTGTATATTATTGAAGCCAATCCGCGCGCCAGCAGAACTGTGCCATTTATAGCAAAGGCTTACGATGAGCCGTATGTAAATTACGCCACTAAAGTAATGCTGCGCGAAAAAATGGTTAAGGATTTTAAATTTAATCCGCGCAAAAAAGGTTACGCTATAAAAGTTCCTGTTTTTAGTTACGAGAAGTTTCCTGAGATTCAGAAAGAACTTGGTCCTGAAATGAAAAGTACGGGCGAGGCAATTTATTTTATTGATGATTTATACGATGAGTATTTTCAAAATGTGTACAGCGAGCGCAATTTGTATTTGAGTAAGTAAGATAAGGAAACCAAGTTAAAATAGTAAATCAGTATATGCTACTTTTTAGCCGCGCAACGCTTTTTTTATATTTACATAATCAATGTAATAAAGCACTTTAACCGAAACCATATTATTTTGCGGAGAATTTAAGGAGCCGCTAAGATTATCGTAATAATTATTGTTTATTTGATTCTCGCGTTTTAATAAAGAATTTTTCCAAACAATGTTCAATTCACTTCCGGGGGCAAATTGCCAGAAAAAAACCATATCAATATTAAACGCGTTAAAATTAACATCGTGGCTTTTTGTATAACTGATAGAAGGAGATAAACTTCCCTCATTATTTAATGAATAATATTGACGGTAAAGAGCAGTAGACCAATAATGCCGTAAACGAAATGAAAGCGACATTTTATTGGTAAATTTATATACGCTTGATAAAATATTATTTACAGTTTGAATATTTCTTCGGCCAAAGGTAATTGTATCACTAAAAGGATTGTAGTTAACAAAGCCAATATCATCTGTGCGCATATTATTATTGATCTCATACTGAAATGATAGCTTGTTATTAACACGGTATCTGGGTGAAAGTCCTATATTAAACTCACTCCGCTGATTTTCATTAAAACCTCTGTAATTTAAGGATATGTCAAAGGCAAATGGTTTACGGTAATCACTTGAAATAAATGCGCCTCCTCTGTAATTAACAGGGAAATTATAAAACCTGCCAAAAATGCGAGGTTCATAATAATCATAAGTTTTTATTGGTTCAATGCCATAATTAACACCACAAGTAATAAAACGTTTTGAAATAGTGGTAATATTATTGCCGTAAATTCCAAAATTACTAAACGCATTAGGTATGTACATTCGCTGATAAATAATGTATAAACCATTATAACTGTTATTTACTTTCCAAAAGGGTTTATAGATGTTGTAATTTAAATTAATACCTGATTCAATATTATTGGAAATAATTAAAATACCAAGGTCGTTAGGATTAAAACGATTGGTATTAACAGAGCCATACACTTTCCACTTAAAGTTGCCGCCGCTTTTACCAAAATCAAGGTTGGCACTATAACCGTTATCGGCTTTGGCACTATCCGAAAAAAATCTGCTGCTCATAAATCCACCGCCGCCAACAGTATATGTATTTTTTTTATTATTAACTCTAAACACAGTGCCGGCTACATTGGCATCGTAATAGTGGCCGTCGCGAGTAACATTGGTGTTAATTAAACTAACAGATGAATTATTTTTTAAGGCTTGGTCAAGAACAATAATATTATAATTAGTGAGGGGCGATGTGAGCACGCGCCGGGTTTCTCCTAAAGTGTTTTGTAAAGTAGCATAAGTATTATTTGCTAATGCGTTAAATACGCCAATACCAAGTTTCCCTGAGGTTCTGCCAGATAATTTAGTAGCGTTGAGTAATTGTGTTTGCGTAGGGTTTTTAATTACTTTTTCACCGGGTTTTAATTCTGAATACGCATTAAAATAATTAAGCGGAGTTCCCCCTACTCTTCTCGAATAAAACAATCCTCCTTTATTAAATAATTCTGTTCCTTCTGTAAAAAATGGCCGCCGCTCCTGAAACTGAACTTCAAACGGAGATAGATTGAGGACTTGATTATCTGATTGCACTTGGCTGAAATCAGGAACCAGTGTAACATCCAATGTAAAAGCGTCCGAGAGTCCGTATTTTACATCCATTCCGCCACTATAATTAGTAGTAAGGTTATTCAATGCAGGATCGTTATATGGATAATGATTAAGAATTCCTGCAACATAGGGTGTAAAGGATAATCTAACAGGCGGTTTAATATTTTGCAGTCCTGTAAGATCGCCGCACTGTCTAATTAGTGCGTCTATTTTAGGATCTAAGGGGCTCCAGAAACTGGTTTCGCGGTAGCGGCGAATCTTCCGAACTATATTTAATCCCCAAGTTTGAATTACTTTTTTAGAAAAACGAAGCGCAGAATAAGGAATTTTCAATTCGATAGACCACCCCGTATTATTTATTTTCACCGCGCTCATCCACACAGCGTTCCAAGAAAAATCTTGTCCCTCGCTGCTGTAACGCGCGTCAATCTGTGTTCCGGCTGCTGTAACAAAAAACCCATACGCATTAATGTCATCGTTATAAGTGTCTAAAAATAAACCAAACAAGTCGGCATTAGCTTCGTTATCGCGCGTACTTAATTCGCGTAAAATGCTGTCGGGCGATGAATCATACAACTGAGCGCCGATATAAATTGCATCGTCATCATACAAAAATTTAACTTCGGCCTTTTGCACAGATGGTAGCCCCGGATAAAGATCACGCTGAATAAAATCTTTTGCCGCTTGTGCATTTTTCCAACAGGTATCATTAAGGTTACCATCAATTTTTGGAGAAACAGAAGTTCGTACAGCGGTTATTGTTTTAAGCTGGGCATAAGAAGTTGCTATGCCAAACGCTAATAGAACAAAAATAACAATCCGGCACATCTGTAGCAAAAGTAAGAATACTATATCTATTTATCCTCAAAAACTATGGTAAACATAATGTTATTTTATTTAATTGTAAAAAATAAATTTACTGTAATTCATAATCTTTTTTTATCTTGTTGCTTAAATGAAAAGATTTTACATTTTAATTCTTCTGCTCCTTAATTTATACGGTTGGTCTCAGGTTAAAACTGATTCGCTTATCAAGGCGTCTTTTGCAATGAAGAATGACAGCAATAAGGTAAATATTTATGTAAAGATTGCACGGGAGTTACTTTACACCGATGCGTTAAAAGCGCTTAATTATTGCGATACCGCTGAAATTTTGGCGAAAAAATTAAAATACAAAAGAGGTTTATCCAAAGCATATAATGCTAAAGGAATATATTACCGCAACATTTCCGATTTTGATAATGGTTTTAAATATCAGTTTGAAGCAATTAAACTGGCCGAAGATTTAAAAGACAATAAATTATTGGGCGGGGCATTTAATAATTTGGGTATCCTTTTCAAGAATCAGGGTAATTATAAAAAATCTATTTATTATTTAAAGCTAGCCCATCTTGCCTTTGGTAAAATTGGCGATAAAAGTAGCCAGGCAACCGCTTTGCAGAATTTATCAAACACTTACCGTAGGGCAAAGCAACCTGATGTAGCCATTGTTTATTCTCTTCAGTCATTAAAAATATTTGATGATTTAAATGACATATTTGGAAGGGCATCAGCCTATAATTCTTTAGGCGCAGTATATATGGATGATAAAGGAGAGTATAATAAAGCCTTGAACTATTTTTTGCAAGCTGAAAAGAACTGCCTTAAATTAAACGATCTTAAAGTATCCATGTAATTAATAAGTAAAGCCTTAGTTAGAGTGAGTAGTCACATAGCTACAATAAAATAATAATTTTATAACTCAAAACTAAGGCTTATGACAAAAATACAACAAATTGCAGATTTTACCGGGCAAACAAT
>JACPOC010000036.1 GCA_016185125.1 Bacteroidota bacterium | reverse complement strand
CTCCTTAAAAAAGCCAAAGTCCGCAGTTGGAAATAATTTTACGACTGCTAATAAAAATCAAAAAAATTAACTAATTTTAAAAAAGAAAATGTCCAAAGTTATTTAGGCTTAAAAGTACAGATTGGTTTGACTACATACAGAACGCTTGAATAAAGCCCAACAAATGATGCTCGATGGCGAAATGGAAATGTCGGATTACAAGGAAATAAAACGCAATATTGAACCGAAAATTGAAGCGATGCTAAACCAACAATTAGGCTTCAACCAAATAGAAGTCGAATACCGAAGCTATTTGAAAAAAGGATTGACCGCAATTCAGAATTTAGGACATCTCTTTGATAATACGCCCATTAACGGGAAGCAAGAAATTATCCGTTCGACTTGGAAGGAAAATGGGGTAATTTCAGAAGGGAAAGTTCGAACGGGAAAATTAAATAGTTTGATTTTGCTGACTACCTACGGGGACGGGCAATACAGAGGGGATAAAAAAGCGAAAGGGAGCAAAAATTGCTCCCTTTCCGCTATGGTACCCCGAGCCGGGGTCGAACCGGCATAACAGTGAAGTTACTGGTGTTTGAGACCAGCGCGTCTACCAATTCCGCCATCGAGGCGTACGGGGCGCAAAATTACTAAAATTTTCTAAATAGGAGAAATATAGTCGGTTAAGATAAAAAAATAACGTTTAAATTTTTATTCCAATTACCGCTACATCATCCACCTGTTCATGCTTACCTTTCCATTCGTTAAATTTCTTTTCAATTTGTATTCGTTGTTCTTCCATCGGTAGCCGATGAATTTCCAATAATAACTCTTCCATTTGCCGGGTTTTGAATTTTTTTCCTTTCGACCCGCCAAACTGGTCTGCATAACCATCAGTTGATATGTAAAGCGTGTCCCCATGATTTGCTAATGTGGTGTATTTGGTAAATGACCCTGTTCGTTCTCCTTTTCCTACCGGCATTTTGTCGGATGGAAGTTGCTTCAATATGCCCTGACTAACTAAAACGGGAGAATTGTAAGCCGCAGCATACGACAATTCATTTCCTTGTTTGCAAATCAATATTCCATCCATCCCATCCTGACGTCCTTCCTGGGAAATACTTTCTATCAATCGTTTTCTTACGTGATTTAAAATATGATGCACTTCCATAATGTTACGTTCATTAACCGCTTCATTTAAAAAACTGATATTAAGCAAACTCATAAATGCACCCGGCACTCCATGGCCAGTGCTGTCACATACGGCAAAATAAAAGCGGTCTTCCTTCTGTGAGGCCCAGTAAAAATCGCCACTTACTATATCTTTAGGTTTAAACATGATAAAATGTTCCGGAATATTTTGCCGGAGCAGTTCTTTGTTTGCAAAAAGGGTTTTCTGTATTTGTCTTGCATATTCTATCGAATCCAAAATTTCTTTTTGTTTTTCTTCTATCAAATGCTTTTGTTTTTTTGTTTCAATCTCTTTTTGCTCAATTATTTTTTTTTGTTTTTGTGAGATCTTAAACCGCCTGAAAAGAGCGATTGAGAAGAGAAGCACTATCGCAAGGCCGCTTAGAAGAGAGATCAGTATAATTCTGCTCCGTTTTTTTTCCAAGTCATTAACTAAACCCTGCGTTTTTTTTTGCTCATTCAACAATGCGATTTCTTTTTCTTTTTTCGCTGTTTCATATTTTGTTTCCGTTTCCTGAAGACTCTTTAAATTTTCTTCTTTAAGAAGCGAATCTTTTAAGAGTGTGAGTTTTTTGTAGTATTCAAGAGCCTGCTTGCTTTTGTTTTGCTCTTCGGCGGTTTGGTACAAAATTTCATAAAGTTTTTTTTCCATTGAAAGATTATTTTCTACGTGGTCTCTGATTGCCTCTTCAAATATGTTTTCGGCCTTGTCATACATTTTCAACTGCTTATATGCGGCTCCTTTGTTAAACATAATATCAGGTATGATCGCTTTAAAACCTGAAGCCTCCGCACGTTCAAGAGCAAGATTGCTGTTAATGATACACTCCTGTAGGTGATCCGTATTTTTATCTTTTTTATAGAGATCCAGCAACAAGTTTCCGTAATTGGCAAGAGCTAGCGCGTAGCCACTTTGGTTATCAGAATTCTTAAGCACGGCAAATGTAAGCGCGTAATATTTTTTGGCGCGGTCAAATTCTTTGGTTCCGGCGTAAGCCATTGCAAGATTCATAAGAAGTACATTGCTTCTGTACTTATCTAAATGATAAACTACCGCAATACTGTCCGCTTTTTCATAATAGAACTTTGACTTTTCAAAATATACAGGATTACTTTCTCCTCTTGAATTGTAAAGGTTTCCCAGATTATTATAGAGAAGAGCTACATCTTGAAACGATCGGCTGCGCGTGGCAAGCTCAATCCCTTTGAAGCCATAAGTGAGCGACTTATCATACTTATGTAAAAAAGAATTAGAATAGGTGAGGTAGTTGTAACAGGAAATTAATAAGGTTGTATCATTTTTATTATTTTGAATTAAGAAATGACTCAATGAATCTGCTTCAGCGTATCTGCGGATTTGAAAATTCGTCCATATAATACCCACAGAAGCATCAAGAAAGAGCCGCTTTAAATTATTTTTGGTGGCAAGTTGCTGGCTTTTCTTAAAAAAGTAAAAGGAGGAATCGGAATTTTTGGTTTGATAATATCTTCCCAGTATAATTCCTGCTTTTACTTTTAATGAATCATTAAGGGGCGATTTAAGCACATGCCTAAGGGAATCAAGTTTAAGATTCACCTGAAGTTGGGCGTACCCATTGATTGCGAAAATACCTAAAATAAAAGCGATTTTAATTTTAAAAGAGCTCATAAACCAATTTTTAGTAATAATGTTAGGTAAATTAAATTAAATCCGAAAGTTGCACTTTTTTTTGATTAACAGGCCCAAGGATTGCGAAAGAGTTTAAATACCCTGTTTTCCGGATTTTTTCATCCTAAATTAGGCAATATTATTGGCAGGATATGCAAAAAAATCATATATTTGCCCTCCGTAAAAATGGAATCGCACGTTAAAATATTTTCAGGAATTGCTTCAGAAGGTCTGGCTCAAAAAATAGCTAAATCTTACGGTCAGGATTTAGGTAAAATGTCCAGATACCGCTTTAGTGATGGTGAGCTTCAGGCTTCCTACGAAGAAAGTATCCGCGGGCAAAGTTTATTTATTATTCAAAGCACCATGCCCCCGGCTGATAATTTAATGGAACTGCTTTTAATGATAGATGCTGCCAAACGCGCCAGTGCCAGGCATATTATAGCCGTGATTCCTTATTTTGGATATGCACGACAAGACAGAAAAGATAAACCACGCGTGGCCATTGGCGCTAAACTGGTAGCAGATATGTTGGAAGCAGCCGGTGCCACCCGAATTATGACCATGGATCTTCATGCCGATCAGATTCAAGGCTTTTTTAATGTTCCGGTAGATCATTTATATGCTTCAACGGTTTTTCATCCTTATATTCATTCTTTAAATCTTCCTAATTTAACTATTGCAGCCCCGGATATGGGCGGAAGTAAACGCGCCAATTCCTACGCTAAGTATCTGAAAGCGGAAATGGTAATTTGTTATAAGCAACGAGTTAAAGCTAATGAAGTTGACAGCATGACGGCCATTGGTGAAATGGAAGGAAGAAATGTAATTCTGGTAGATGATTTAATTGATACAGGTGGTACTTTATGCAAAGCGGCCGATATGATGATGGATGGAGGTGCATTAAGCGTGAGAGCAATTTGTACGCATCCTGTACTTTCTGGTAAGGCTTACGAAAATATTGAAAAATCAAAACTAACTGAATTAATAGTAACGGATACAATCCCTTTAAAACAGGAAAGCTCGAAAATAAAAGTTTTGAGCGTTGCTGCTCTGTTTGCCAAGGTGATCAATAGTGTTCACAAATACGAATCGATCAGCGGAAATTTTATACAATAACCCGTTAAATAAAATAACAGAATGTAAAAACTGAACGGGCAGTTTGAGCATTCACAAAAAAATAAAAAAAATGAAAACAGTAACTTTGAGCGGTTCGCCAAGAGCGAGCGTAGGGAAAACGGACGCAACTATGCTGCGTAACAGCGGTCGCGTGCCATGTGTAATTTATGGTGCAGGTGAGCAAATTCACTTCAGCGCTGACGAGCGTCACTTTAAAAACATCATTTTTACTCCTGAAACTAATTTAGTGGAAGTGGATGTTAACGGAAAAAAATACAAAACAGTTTTGCAGGAAGCACAATATCATAAAATAAATGATAAGTTAATTCACGCTGATTTTTTACAAGTTTCAGAAGATAAGCCTATAACAGTTCAATTACCTGTTAAGGCTATTGGCCAAGCGCAAGGTGTAAAAGACGGTGGAAAAATGACTATTAAATTACGTAAGGTAAAAGTTAAAGGTTTGGTTTCTAAATTACCGGATAGCCTTGATCTTAACGTTGAAAAATTAACGATTGGTAAATCAATTTCCGCAGGTGATATTCACGTGGATGGAATTACCATTCTTCACCCTAAAAATATCGCTATTATTAGTGTGCAAACAACCCGTGCCGTTGTGGCTGAAGAAGTTGCTCCTAAAGCAACAACTGCTGCTGCTCCTGCTAAAGCTGCTGCTACGGCTGCACCTGCCGCTAAGAAATAATTTTTTTACATCTATTAAAAAACCCGTTGGCATTACGCTTACGGGTTTTTTTTTATGATGCAACTCAAAGGTAATACCATTACTCGATATAAAACAGTAATGAAAAAGAACAAGTTTATTGAATGGTTTTATGTTGAGTGATGGTATAACTTGATATAAATAATTAAGCCTTTCACCATTTTAAAGTAGGTAAATTGAGGTTGCTTTTGGTTGTTGTACTTTTAAAAAATAAAATAGTTATCCTAAAAAGATAAGGATAATGATGTGGAAATGAAATTATTATAATAAGATAAGCCCGTACCATTTAAAAACACTGGATCTTTACTTTGTAAGGATCGCCCCTCAATTCGCCAAAGCATATTTTTTCGTAAACTGTAATCAAGGTTAATAGAATATCCAAAGGTTTTAAATCCATTCTTGGTATTTGTTGGAATAATCACTCCTTTTTCATCGTCATAGTATTCTGCCCGGGCCGCAATTTTTGAGCGATCTGTCAATTGATATTGCATGATTATTATAGGAGAAAACCAAATATTGTAAGCTACAGAATGTTTGCGGGATTGCTGCATTCCAATATCAAAACCTGCGGTAATGGCAAAGGAGGAGCTAAGTTGAAATAGTGCATATAAGTTATTAAAATAACGCCATTGGGCTAGACTGTCCGGTTTTTCATTGCCTACATAGCTACTCCAGTTAAATGCAATTGTTGATTTAGGTTTAAAGGTGACCTGACTTCCAAATGCGGGAGTTTGATTGCCGGGTATTTTTTGAATTCGCTGCCATCCATTTAAATACATTAAGGATAGATACAATTTATTATTAGGGTTGGTGTATCCCAATTTAACGCCCGCCTCGTAATATGGAGAATTATCAGCTAGAATACTTCTGGTTAAATTCCAGCAATCTTTTCCTAAAGTGCTTTCAAAGCCAATATGCGATGGCAAAATTCCGGCGTCGAGCCACAAATTATGTTTCTTAATTAATTTAAATCCTGCATTCGCTTCAAAAATATTCCGTAATGCAACTGGTTCAGAAGCCAGATTATATTGAGCGTAGGTACCCGTCATAAAACCTAAATTTCCACGCACTTTATCGTCAGAATATGTCGCTTTAATAACTCCGATATTCAGGTTAACCTCATTATCACGGTTGTAACTGTAAAAAAAATTAGGACGGGTATGGTTAATCGGGTTGGCAAAATCATAGCTATAATAGGCTTCAACGTAACCTGATATAATAATCGGATTTTTAGTCAAAGAATCTTGTGCAAACACTTTAATACAAAAAAAGTATAGTAGAAAGGTATAATATATTTTCATACAGCGATTACTCACAATTCAATAAATTAAATTTTAAAATTACATTATTTCTTTCGAAATTAAGTATACGCCCTTATTACCCTGATACTTTTTTTAGCTGGAGAATTAAACACTGTTTCAAAATTGTATATTTGCATTTTTATTAACTAAAACTACATAAATTGTTCAAATATATAGGGGCGGCCTTAGGTTTTTTTTTATTCAGCAGACATTTTTTCGGTGCTATAATTGGTTTTGTAATCGGGTCGGTTATAGATAATTTTGTGACTGGCAAAGTAAAAGGTGTCAACGGCGAAAACGTTTTTGATTATTACCGTCAGCACGCCGCGCAACCTCATGAAGATTTTGCAACCATGCTGATGGCTTTATCGGCTGCGGTGATGAAGGCAGACGGTAAAGTTTTAAAAGCAGAGTTGGAATATATTAAATCTTTCTTTTCACAACAATTTGGCCCGCAATTTACGGGCGCTCATTTACAGGTTTTAAAACATTTTTTAGATGCCACCCACATTCCTTTAGATCAAATTTGCAGAGATATTAAAAGCCGTACCGCTGTTGAGGTGCGGATTCAATTGCTGCATTATTTATTTGGCATAGCTAAAGCGGATGGCCATGTTGCTGAAGCGGAGATCAAAGTTTTAAACGATATATCGCGCCTATTGGATATTCCATCAATGGATTTTGAAAGTGTAAAGAGCATGTTTTATCGCGATATAAATTCCGATTATCACATATTAGGAATTGAAAGTACAGCTACTGAGGAGGAAATTAAACGAGCTTACAGACAGATGGCCATTCGATATCATCCTGATAAAGTGATGCAAATGGGGGAAGAATATCAAAAAGGAGCAAAAGAAAAATTTCAAAAAATTCTTGAAGCGTATGAAAATATTAAAAAAGCGAGGGGTATTTCCTAACGGTTCGCATACTGCTTTTTTAATGATAACCAAAGAATTAAATCGGTTAAGAACCCTGCCTTCCTGCCAATAAAAACATAACAGCCATTCTTACGGCTACTCCATTCTCTACCTGGTTCAAAATAATTGATTGTTTGCTGTCGGCAACGTCGCTTGTAATTTCAACGCCTCTGTTAATAGGACCGGGGTGCATGATTACGATTTTTTTTGATAGGCTGTCCAGCATATCTTTATTTAAACCATACATCATGGTGTATTCGCGCAGGGTTGGGAAGTATTTAATGTCCTGTCTTTCTAATTGTATACGAAGCATGTTTGCCACGTCGCACCATTCAAGAGCTTTGCGAAGATTCGGTTCCACTTCCACGCCCAATGAAGTGATAAATTTAGGAATGAGGGTTTGAGGCCCACATACCTTTACCTGAGCGCCTAATTTTTGCAGACAAAAAATATTGGAAAGTGCAACGCGCGAATGAAGAATATCTCCTACAATAACTATTTTTTTACCTTTTATACTTCCAAGTTTTTCTTGAATAGAAAAAGCATCCAGCAAAGCTTGTGTAGGATGTTCATGTGCGCCATCACCGGCATTAATAATTTTTGAATTAACTTTTTTTGAAAGAAATACTGCCGCTCCCGCACTTGCATGGCGCATCACGATCATGTCTACTTTCATAGCCAGAATGTTGTTAACCGTATCTATTAAGGTTTCTCCTTTTTTTACGGAAGAACCGGAAGCCGAAAAATTAATAACATCGGCACTTAAACGTTTTTGGGCTAATTCAAAAGAAAGTTTGGTACGCGTAGAGTTTTCGAAGAATAAATTGGCAACCGTAATGTCTCGGAGAGAAGGAACTTTTTTAATAGGACGATTAATGACTTCTTTAAAATTTTGAGCTGTGCTTAAAATTAATTCAATATCGTTTTTGGTCAGGTACTTTATTCCAAGAAGGTGATTAACGCTTAGATGGCTCATTTCTTTTTTGAAAACTAAATTTCAAAAATCAAAGTTAACTTTAATATTTAAACGGCGAAATTATTTTTTTAAATAACGTTCTTTTATAACATTAATATGATGCGAAGCGTGTCCGCAGATGGTAAAACCAATAGCATTAACGCCTGCGTTTCCGGCAACGGTACTGCCAATGCGCTGTAAAGCTTCAGAACTAAAACTTTTGTAAAGAGAAATAGTGGCTTGCCGTACTGTTATAAACTCCTCAACAAGTTCATTTAAAGAGCGGTGAACAAGCTCAGCATTTAAAACGTATTGATCCTGATCAAAAGAAAGATTTTGCTGTGAATCTTTTCTTGCAAAACGCAGGGCGCGGTAGGCAAAAATGCGCTCGGTATCTATGATATGGTTTAATACTTCTTTAATGGTCCATTTACCTGGTTCGTAGGCATAATTTTCAAGGTCTGAAGAAAGGGATGTAAAAAAATAAAACACTTCTTTTTCATTATCTGTAAAAGTGGCTGTTAGATTGTCATTTTTTATAAGTAAAATATAATTTTCGTAATAAGGAGGATATGTTTCTTTATTCGGTTTCATGATATATTATTTATTAAGCAGCGTTACTTTGTCTTTACCGTCTGTTTCTTTCCATTCTACTTTTACATTTTGACTGGTTATTGAATCTATTATCATGCCTGTATATTTTGCCTGAATTGGCACATGACGAGAAAAGCGTCGGTCTACCAACACCAATAATTCTACATCTTTTGGCCTTCCAAAAGCAAGCATAGCGTCGAGACCCGCACGTATGGTTCTTCCGGTAAACAGAACATCGTCAATTAGAATTACATTTCTGTCTTCTATACTAAAATCAATATTTGTTTTAGTGGGGATGAGTTCTTTTTTTCTAAAATCGTCTCTGTAAAAAGTTATATCTAATTCCCCGCAATTAATTTTTTTTATATTTAAAATAGTTTCAAGTTCTTTTTTAATGCGGTGCGCCAAAAATATACCTCTTGGCTGAAGTCCTATCAAGGCTGAGTTTTTAAAATCGTTATGGATTTCAATCAACTGATGACATAAACGTTTGATGGTAACATCAAACTGATCTTTTTCTAATAGGATCTTTGGTTTCACAATAATTTTTTGTTTTTAAAGGTAACATTTATTGAATTGATGAAGGTGTATTTGTGTTCAATGTTTTGTTGTTACTTATAAAATCTAAGCCCCGGCTTTTTAGTCATTATAACTTCCGGCAAGGGAAAATGAGATAAGTAATTTCATTGTTCTAATATAAAATTATATTTGGCTTTTCACAAATTGAATTATTCCCTCACTTTACTATCCATGATAATTGTTACCGGCCCATCGTTAATTAACTTTATCTGCATATCTGCACCAAACTCTCCGGTTTGGATGGATTTTTCCAACATTAATTCCAGTGTTTTAATAAATTTTTTATAAATAGGAATTGCTTTTTCCGGGCGCGCCGCTTTTATAAATGACGGTCGGTTACCTTTTTTTGTGCTGGCCAGCAACGTAAACTGACTCACAAGTAAAATGTTGCCGTTGACTTGTTTAACGTCAAGATTCATTTTTCCTTCTTCATCCGAAAATAGCCGCATATTACAAACTTTAGAAGCCAACCATTGAATGTCCTCATCATTATCTTCTTCTTCAATACCTGAAAAAATTAATAATCCTTTTTTAATAGAGGAGAAAAGTTGGCTTTTTATATGCACTTCAGCCTGCTCAACCCTTTGAATAACTAATCGCATAATTTATATATCTTTGGTAAAAATATATTAAATATGAAAAATTTTCTAATTATTGTAATTTTAATGAGTACACTCATTTCATGTAAAAAAAAGGATCCTCCTGTGGTTGATCCGGAGCCTGTTCCTGTTCAGGTAAATAATTGCCCTACTTGTAATTTTCCGGATACAGTTTTTACAAGTACTGCAACGGGGCCAAAACTTGTGTTTAAATTTAAATTCGACAGTACACAAGCGCGATTGAATAATTTCGGAATGTCTTCCACTATTCCATCCACTAATGCGGCTCAGTCACCGAAGTTTAACGGCATGAGCGCTCATTATATTGAACTTGCTCCAAATGATCTTACTCAAGTGGGTGCCGGGAAAGTTTTATACAGGGCGGAAGAGACCAGTTGCGGCGGGTCAAATGCAATTACTTTTTGTAAATCGGTTGTAAGCAAAGAGAACGATGTTTGCTTTTCAATTCCTATTAATTCGATAACGCCGGGTACATACAAATGGCTTCGTGTTTCTCTGGCTTATCAAAATTACGATATTAAAGTACGAGCTAACAGTCAGAATATTAATGGAACTATTGCCTCTTTTGTTGGGTTTAATACTTATGTTACAAAATATAAAATGAAAAATGCTGTGATGACTCCAACTGCCGGTGGAACAGGAAATCATTCGCAGGGCTATTGGGGGTTTTATACAACTGTTAGTGGGTTCGAATATAAATCTGATGGACAGGCGGCGCAAACAACGGTGGTAAATCCAAATCCAAATTCTCCTATTCCACCGGGCAGCTGTCTTGTTACCGGCGCTTTTGAACAATTTTCAAATCCTGGTGTTGGTGCCCCTTTAGTTATAACAGGGAACGAAACCACTGATATTATAATTACCATTTCTCTTTCAACTAATAAAAGCTTTGAATGGAAAGAAAATACTTTTGATGGATTATTTGAGCCTTCAATAGGCGAATATGTAGTAGATATGGGTTTAAGGGGATTGATCCCTAAGTATTAGTAATCTATTTAACCAAACTTAAACCTTTGACAATTCTCTGAACAATTAAATTGGAGATTTTAGCAAAATGTTTGTCGATTATTTTTTTGGGATTATTTAAGTTTGCTTCAAACTCTTCTTCGGCTATACCTGAATTAATTTCTTTCGCATCGTGCGTATAAACTGTGTAGTGAACAATTATTTTTCGCTTACCATTTCCTTCCCCAATTTCTGATGGGCCATTACTTGAACCGGATTTTATCTCCATTTGATTAATGAAAACAAAAAGATCGGTTTTGTATTTTGCATAAAGAAGCGGAACAACTTTTCCATTGGTAAGTTTGGCGTTCATAAAACGGGCATCTGAATTGGATTCTACATTCAGTTGTCCTTTTTCAATTTTTTTCTGATCTTTTTCTTTTTTTGGTGGCTGATAATTTCTTTGATCGGGAATTTTTTGAAACTCATAACTCAAATATTGATAAATGCCTTCAATATCTTTTTTATATTTCACCGTATCTTCCATCAAGTCTAATACATTGTATTTAGCGTTTTTACATGCTTTATACAATTGTTCGTTTAATCCATCGCGAAATTTATATCTTATTTCTTTAGCTGTTAATTTAGTTTCGGCATTAATGTTATGATCAATCTCGCTTAAATACAAACGAGGTTCAAAGGGAATCAGCATCACTTTATGAGTGGCGGATTGTTCCGGTTTCTCCTTTAGATTTATAGTGGTGTTTTGGGCTTTCAAAGTTAAAGCTCCGAAAAGAATAAGATATAAAAACAAATTCTTCATGATAGTAAAAAAATTATTTACGCAACCAATCAGTATTCGCGTAGATCATCAAGCCAAGTACAATAAATAATCCTACGTTATTGGCATAATAAATCACTTTATCACTTACTTTTTTACCTGTTACCATTTCCCATAAGATAAACATGATATAACCACCGTCAAGCATGGGAATAGGTAAGAAGTTCATAAACGCTAAACCAAGGGATAGTAAGGCGGTAAATTTCCAAAAGCCTTCCCAATCCCACTCGGTATTCATAGATTGAACCATTGTATAGAAACCTCCTATTTGAGTATGCGCGTCTTTTACTGTAAAAATTACTGCAATTTGTTTTGCCTGCATTACTAACAGTTCCAATCCATCTTTAGTGCCTTGCACAAATGAGGTGAAAATATTAAATTCTTGCAGGTTTATTTTTGGGGGATTATTAATTTTTCTATAAAAACCCAGAGTACCTTTTTCAGTTACCATACATTGGGTTGCTACTGTATCTGTATTCCGGAGTAAAGTTAGCTCAACTTTTTTTGTTTTATTTTTCATTAATTCGGCGGATAGTTCGTTGTAATATTTAACAGGAACTCCGTTCACAGCAATAATAAAATCTCCTTTTTTAAGATCTGAATTAGCAGCATAACTTGTTTGATCAATGCTATCAACACTTGCAATAACCCTTGGCGCAACAAAAGGAGATTTTTTTAATCTTTTTAATATAAGCCCTCTATCGTCATTGGTAACTGGAATAGAAAATTTTTCCCCGTTTTCATGAACGCCGTCAATAGTGCTGGCTCCGTTCATGATTAATTCTATAGGAATTCGGTTAATAGAGCTCACATATTTTCCTCCCACAGAAGTAATGTAATCGCCATTGCGCAGGCCTATGTTATATGCGGTACTGTCTACTGCAAGTCCGTATGGCAAGTTAGCCATTGGTAAAGTTTCTTTTCCCCAAGTGAATAAAACCATCCAGAAAATAAAAAAACCTAAAATAAGATTCACTAAAATTCCACCCATCATTACAAGTAAACGTTGCCACGCCGGTTTGCTTCGTAATTCCCAGGGTTGCGGCTCTGAATTGATAAGAGATTTATCCATCTGTTCGTCTACCATGCCGGCAATTTGCACGTATCCGCCAAATGGAAACCATCCAATTCCGTATTCTGTTCCATTGATCTTTTTCTTAAACAATGAAAAATTAAGCATGTTGGCAAACGGAAAAAGGAAGTCGAAGAAGAGATAAAATTTATCTACTCTGCACCCAAATCTTTTCGCAAACCAAAAATGGCCAAATTCGTGAAGTGTAACAAGAATAGTAAGACTGAGAAAAAGTTGAGCAATTTGTATGAACATTTTTTATTGTTGTTATATGGAGGTTATGCTTAAGGTATAATTAATAAAGCAGGGTAAAGTTACAGTTATTTCAATGATTTTAAAGCTATTTTATAGCTTTTTAGCGATATTGGAAATTGTTTGCTGATGGGCTATGATACGCGCTTCCTTATCGCAATCAACGTATTGCTGATAATCGGGCGATTTGATGAAAGAGAGCTTTTCCAGAGTATTCCCAACAACATCACTCATTTGCATAAATCCTATTTTGTCATCTAAAAAAGCTTGTACCGCTACTTCGTTAGCAGCGTTTAAGATGCAGGGCATATTCCCCCCTTTATTCATGGAATAAAAGGCCAATTTTAAATTGGTGAAGGTCTCCAGATCCGGTTTTTCAAAAGTGAGATTAGGATAATTTAAAAAATCGAATCGGGGAAAATTATTTTTTATTCGATGAGGATAAGCAAGAGCATATTGAATGGGGAGTTTCATGTCGGGTAAACCCATTTGCGCTTTCATACTCCCGTCTTCAAACTGCACAATGCTATGCACTATGCTTTGCGGATGAACGATTACATCAATTTGTTCCGGCTTTAAATGAAAAAGCCACTTGGCTTCAATAACTTCCAAACCCTTGTTCATAAGGCTCGCAGAGTCGATGGTTACTTTTGCACCCATCGTCCAGTTTGGATGTTTGAGAGCCTGCTCTTTAGTGATTTTTAAAAGTTCATCTCTTTTTTTTCCTCTGAACGGACCGCCGCTTGCCGTTAGATAAATTTTTTCAATTTTATTTTCCCATTCGCCTGCCAGGCATTGAAAAATAGCCGAGTGTTCGCTATCAACAGGATAAATGTTAACTGCATATTGCTGCGCTAATTGCGTAACTAATTCTCCCGCAACCACCAGGGTTTCTTTATTGGCAAGAGCAATTTGTTTACCATGTTTGATGGCGTTGATGGTACTCGCAAGGCCAGCATATCCCACAATGCTTGCTAAAACAATATCAATAGTTTCCATCTCCACTATTTGTTCAATTGCTTTTGTTCCGGCAAACACTTTTATATCTTTTGGCTGAAGCTCGGCTTTTACTTCCTGATACTTTGATTCGTCAGCAATAACGACAGCATTAGGATTAAATTCAAGAGCCTGTTGTATTAACAAATCTGCATTAGAATTGGCAACAAGAACTTCGGCACAAAAAATTTCCGGATTTTTCCTGATAACTTCTAAGGCTTGAGTACCTATGCTTCCGGTGCTTCCGAGGATGGCTATGTTTTTCTTTTTTTTCAAAATTTTTTATACCAGTATTTGAGTTTGTATTATTAAGGTAAACCTCATTATATTTTTTAAGTTGAAAAAACTATTTTATACACAATTTAATAGAAAAAATATGACGATCAATAATTTAATATTGATATTTCTAAAGTGATGCAATTAATGATTGCCAGTTTATTGTTCATAATACTTTTACCAACAATAACTTTGAGGCATTCATTTGCCATTATAGTGCCTATTATTCCCGGAACAGTGGCGAGTACGCCGTTTTCTGAACAATCCGGAACATCTTCAGAATTTGGAGGTTCATGAAAAAGATCTCTTAGGTTTTGACTATTGTTTAAATTAAAAACCGCTAATTGCCCTTCAAAATTTAAAATGCTTCCGTAAACGAGTGGGATATTTAATTTAACACAGGCATCGTTAACAACATAGCGGGTTAAAAAATTATCACAGCCATCAATAACAATGTCATAATTTTGTAATATGGATTCTGCATTGGTTTCATCAAGCATTGCGTCATAACAAATCAGATTAACTTCAGGATGTAATACGTTTATTTTTTCTTTTGCGATTTCAATTTTCTTTTTTCCGACATCGTTATTTCCAAATAAAATCTGACGATGAATATTAGTAATACTAACAGTATCAAAATCAAGGATGCCAATTGTTCCAACTCCCGAAGCGGCCAAATAGAGCAGGGTAGGACATCCTAATCCACCACAGCCCACAATAATAGCTTTTGCATTCCGAATTTTTTCTTGCCCTGATAATCCAATTTCAGGAACCATTATTTGCTTAATGTATTTTCTTTTTTCTTCAGGAGATAACATAATCAATTTGTAAATGCATTATCCCAGTCTTTCATCACCGCTTCATATCCTTGCTTTGCAATAACTTTAATAAATTCTTCGGGTGTACGTGTATCATCAATCTCAAATTGTTCCAATGATTCCAAATCCACAGAATACCCACCCGGATTAGTTTTAGATCCGGCACTCATGGAAGTGGCTCCGAGTTTAATAATGTTATCACGGAAGTGAGGGGTTTCGCGTGTTGAAATAGAAAGCTCAACATCCGGATTAAATATGCGATATGCGCAAATTAGTTGCAATAATTCTTTGTCGGAAATGTGCTCATGAGATAAATCAACGCCTTCTGCCGGTCGTATTCTGGGAAAAGAAACTGAATATTTTGTTTGCCAATATTTTTTTTGAAGGTAATCCAAATGTAAAGCGCAATAAAATGAATCTGTTCTCCAATCGTCAATTCCTAATAACGCACCAATTCCTATTTTATGAATTTTACTTTTGCCAACTCTATCCGGAGTTTCAAGACGATACAAAAAGTTTGACTTTTTACCTTTGGGGTGAATTTTTTTATAAGTATCCTGATTATACGTTTCCTGATATACCAAAATAGAATATACCCCTGCTTCATGCAGTTGATCGTACTCGTGTTTTTCCAAAGGTTGAACCTCCACAGAAATGTTGGAGAAAAAAGGCTTTATCAATTTAATGGCGTTTAAAAAATAGGGAACATGAACAGTAGCATTTGCTTCGCCAGTTACCAATAAAATATGATCAAATCCCAGTTCTTTTATAGCCTTAACCTCTTTTAAAATCTCTGTATCCGTTAATGTTTTGCGTTTTATTTTATTGTCGAAGCTATAACCGCAGTAGGTGCAAATGTTATTGCATTCATTGCTTAAATACATGGGAGCAAACATTTGAATTGTTTTACCAAAACGTTGTTTGGTTAAAGTCTGGCTTTTTAAGGCCATTTGCTCAAGATAAGGAAGAGCCGCAGGAGAAATTAAAGCGGCAAAATCTTCAAGGGTAATGCGGGGTTTAGCTAATGCAGCTTCTACATCTACTGAAGTTTTGGAATGAATGTTTTTTGCCACATTGAACCAGTTGTAATTATCGAATATGTTTTTGAATGTCATTATTGCTCGCAGATTTCGCTGATATTCGCAGATTATAAATTGTTTTCTACCCTTTTAATTTTGTCTGAAATATCAGCGGAGTTGAAGTTGATTAACAAGCCAAGTTTTCTGTTAGAAAGTTTTAAGTAGGTAAGTAATTGTTTATAATGAATTGGTGTCAGCTCTTCAACCGATTTTATTTCCCGGATGACTTTATTGTTTACGAGTAAATCTAAACGAAAACCTAGTCCTAGTTCTGTATTATCATAAAAAACTGGTATTCCAATCTGGCTTTGGATGGCTAAACTTTCTTTTGTTAGTTCATGTTTCAATGCCGCTTCATAAACTGATTTCAGGAGACCGATACCTAACGCATTATAAACTTTAAAAACAGCAGCTCTTACTATGTACGAAATATCGTTCTCGTTCAAATCATTAGTTTCTTTTTGCGCGTTCATCATGTTTTTCAGCGAAATCAATATCATCTGCGAGAAAAATTAAGTGAGAAACTCTGTTAACGGGCTAGTAGCATTCGCGAATTTATTTTGTGAAGCCATTCCTGCTTCAAAGGCGTTTCTTCCTGCAATTACTGCATCTTTGAAAGCTTTTGCCATTAATATTGTGTCGTTTGCAGTAGCAATAGCAGTATTAACCAAAACGGCATCTGCTCCTAATTCCAATGCGAATGCTGCGTGCGAAGGCAAACCAATTCCGGCATCCACAATTACCGGAACATTACTTTGTTCAATAATGATCTCTAAAAAGTCCTGGGTCTTTAATCCTTTATTGCTTCCTATTGGCGAACCCAAAGGCATTACTGCTGCTGTGCCTGCATCCTCTAGACGTTTACATAAAACTGGGTCAGCATGAATATACGGCAATACTACAAATCCAAGTTTTGCCAATTCTTCGGTTGCTTTTAAAGTTTCAATTGGGTCGGGCATTAAGTAACGCGGATCAGGATGGATCTCCAATTTTATCCAATTCGTTTCTAACGCTTCGCGTGCTAGTTGTGCTGCGAATACAGCTTCCTTAGCATTGCGCGCGCCTGAAGTATTTGGCCACAAAAAAACATTTGCTTTTTTAAGTGCTTCAAGCATATTATCGTTTGGAGCGCTTGTGTCAATTCTTTTTAAAGCTACAGTAACCATGTTAGTACCTGAGGCCATAATAGAATTGTACATCTCTTCGCTTGATGCGTATTTTCCGGTTCCAAGAAATAGTCTTGATGAGAATTCTTTATCCGCTATTTTTAACATGATATAATATTTTATGAAGTTCCTTTACCATTTTAGCTTTATCTGGTGCACGGGTTATTAATCCGGATACTGCTATTCCATATACGCCCGTGCTCATTATGTCCTTTACATCTTCCAATACAATACCTCCTATTGCAAAAACAGGAATACGTATGTTTTCAGCTTTCATCTGCTGTATAATTCTTGTGTATCCTTCTCTTCCTAAAACCGGACTTAATTTTTCTTTTGTAGTTGTGAAGCGATAGGGGCCTAAACCAATATAATGCACTCCTTCGTTGTGCCTTTGTTGTATATGATCAAACGTATTGGCCGTTCCTCCAATAATTGTTTTTTTGAGAATTTTTTTCGCCTCTTCTACTTTCATGTCATCCAATCCCAAATGAACGGCATCAGCATCACAGTGTTTTGCTACAGTGGCATTATCATTAATAATGAGTTGAGCCTTATAGTTATTACAGAGTGCTTTGATTTGTAACGCTGAATCTGAATAGCTGTTATCATCTAAATTTTTTAAGCGAAGCTGAACAAGTTTAACACCGGCATCCAATGCTGATTGAATGTTTTTAAAATGCTCTTCAGGCGAATTACCCTGCGATATGTACTGTAATCTATGAAGCATGAAATCCTAATAAACTTTTGTTAGAAATTAAAAATTTTTCAATATATTTTTTTGAGTCAGAACACGATTGTTTTACATTTTTTCCCATGGCAAGATGAGCGGTGATGGCGGCAGACAACACACAGCCTGAACCATGCTTTGGAGTTGCATTTAAAATATCAGATGGAAATTCACTCGTACTGTTTTTTTGGTACAAAACATCTGTCCCTACATTTACGCTTTTGTGCCCTCCTTTAACCAATAAATTCGAATAACTTGAAATCTCATTTATAAATAAATTTTCATTTTCACCTCGGCTCATTAATTCGAGTTCAGGGATATTAGGAGTTAAGAGAGTAATTTTTTCAAGAAAACCATTTTTAAGTAAAAGATCATTTTTATTAAAAGAAAATCCCGTGCTTGCTTTTGATATTGGATCAATTACAATTTTTATATCTGAATTCAAATCATTAATTAAATTAACCAACTCTTCTAAAAATGTAAATGATGGAACAATGCCGAATTTCACTGCTTTAACAGGATATTTTTTAAGCAGGAAATCCACTTCCTTTTTTACTTCTTTTACATCCCTCCACGAAACTGAAACAAATTCATCTTCGGTTTGTAAAGTTAATCCTGTACATACAGCAAGTCCGTATACCTTTAATTGTTCAAAGGTTTTAATATCGGCTGTTAAACCGGCACCGGAGCAGGGATCAAATCCTGCAATCGTTAGTGCGTATGGACGTTCTGTTTGCATAGTGCTTGTAGTTCTTTAAAATTGTTGATGACATTTTCCGGCTTGTGCCAAATGCCTCCTAAAACGGCAGCACCATAAAATTCCTTTTCAAAAACCTGTTCGATGTTATTTTTATTTATTCCTCCTAATGCAAATACACGTTGGTTCAAATCACCTTCGATATTAAAATCATATTTAAAGTGGCTTTTGTATTCGGGTTTTGAAATACTATCAAAAACGGGACTTAAAAAACAATAATCCCAAAAAATACTTTCAAATTGTAACTCATTGTAATTGTGAAAGGACGTGCTTTTCTTTGTGTTTTGCAGAGTTTTATTAAGACTTCGCAATGTTCGCTGTAAGGATGTTAACTCTGTACCATTCTGCTGATTACTTTGCGCGTCTGTGAGAGAAATTATTTTTCTATCATTTTCTTTGACATGATAATACTTTAAGCTGTATTCAATAACGGTTTCATAATGCTGATGCACGGAAATTTTTGATAAAAAATCAAAATCCATTTTTTGAAGAAACCTTCTTTGATCATCAATTGTCCAGTGAGGTTTTCTCAAATGAAATAATTCCAGTCCTTGATGAAATAATTCGTTCACCAGAGAAATTTCATTCTCCACATCAACTTCACTGCTTATAACAATCAGACGTGTCATTTTATTTATAAATCTCGGAGCCTTGTGTTTTGAATTCTTCACTCATGTCAAACATTCCTTTTTCAGCGTAATCACGAACTTCTTGCGTGATTTTCATTGAACAAAATTTTGGTCCGCACATGGAGCAAAAATGCGCTACCTTCGCTCCGTCGGCCGGAAGAGTTTCGTCGTGAAATTCTCTCGCGGTATCAGGATCTAATGAAAGATTAAACTGATCTTCCCATCGAAATTCGAAACGAGCTTTGCTTAATGCATTATCTCTGTATTGCGCTCCCGGGTGTCCTTTTGCAAGGTCAGCGGCGTGGGCTGCAAGTTTATAGGTAATTACACCATCCTTTACGTCTTTTTTATTAGGCAATCCTAAATGCTCTTTTGGTGTTACATAACATAACATGGCAGTACCGTACCAACCAATCATTGCCGCACCAATAGCGGAAGTGATATGATCGTAACCCGGGGCAATATCAGTTGTAAGAGGACCTAGTGTATAGAACGGAGCTTCATCGCAATGCTGCAATTGTTTTTCCATATTTTCTTTTATTAAATGCATAGGTACGTGACCCGGGCCTTCAATCATCACTTGTATATCATGTTTCCATGCAATTTTAGTAAGCTCTCCCAACGTTTCAAGTTCGCCGAATTGTGCCGCGTCATTTGCATCGGCAATGCAACCCGGACGTAATCCATCTCCCAATGAAAATGCAACATCGTATGCTTTCATAATTTCACAAATCTCTTCGAAATGCGTGTACAAAAAATTTTCTTTATGATGAGATAAACACCATTTTGCCATAATGGAACCGCCGCGCGAAACAATTCCTGTAATACGTTTTGCAGTTAAAGGAACATATCGTAATAATACTCCGGCATGAATAGTAAAGTAATCTACACCTTGCTCTGCTTGCTCTATCAAAGTATCTTTAAAAATTTCCCAAGTAAGATCTTCGGCTTTACCATTTACTTTTTCAAGTGCCTGATAAATTGGAACTGTACCAATTGGCACCGGAGAATTTCTTAGAATCCATTCGCGTGTTTCGTGAATGTTTTTTCCTGTAGAAAGATCCATAATTGTATCTGCTCCCCAACGGCAAGCCCATACCGCTTTTTCTACTTCTTCTTCAATAGTAGAAGTGACCGCACTGTTACCAATATTCGCATTTATTTTAACCAAAAAATTTCTTCCAATGATCATGGGCTCACTTTCCGGATGATTGATGTTGTTTGGAATAATAGCTCTTCCTGAAGCAATTTCCTGACGCACAAATTCAGCAGTAATTAATCCTTTAGGAGTATTAGCACCAAAACTATTTCCCGCATGCTGCTGCGCTAACAATTCGTATTGTCCGTTCAATTGCGTTTTTAAAGTATCCCATTTTTGATTTTCGCGAATGGCAATGTATTCCATTTCGGGAGTGATGATTCCCTTTTTCGCATAATGCATTTGGCTTACATTACTTCCTTTTTTTGCGCGTAATGGGTTTTTAATATGTTCGAAACGTAAAACGTCCAATGACTTATCGTTTTTTCTTTCAGCACCATACTCTGAGGAAATATCTGATAATTGCTCTACATCCTTACGATCGAGAATCCATTGTTCCCTTAAACGCGGTAAGCCTTTTTTAATATCAATGTCAATTGAACTATCTGTATAAGGTCCGCTTGCATCGTAAACAGTTACGGGGTGATTGACTTCAATCTTTCCGTTGGAATGTTTGGTAGGGGACAAAACGATTTCCCTCATTGCTACTTTAATATCATGGATAGAACCTTTTACATGAATTTTTCTGGAACCTGTGATTGGCTTTTGGGAGATCACTTCTTGGTTTGGCATTTTGTCTTTTTTACTCATATTTTAATTTTATTGCTTAAGTATTAATGATGACCACCTGAATAATTTGAAGAGGAGGAGGACGAGTTGGAATTTCCGTTTTTATCGCGGCCATTAAAAGGGATTTTCAAATATGTTCCCGGGCTAAAAAAGGAAGTTTTATCAATATATCTATATCTTAAATCTATACCAAAAAAATAATTACCCCAAACAGAAGATTGAAAGCCCAATTTTAGGGCGGGTTTATCCGTTTGAATTTCCATTACAGGGCCGGCTGAAATACCTGCTATGCCTACACCGGTTTGCAATTCACTATACAATCTTATGCGTTGCTTTTCAAATTCGGTGCAAAAATCAATGCTATAAGGAAAGTGGGCAAAATTCCAGTAAGCGACTTCCAGGCCAAAAGAAACCTTCATTTTTGGGCCGCCAAAATTAAAATGTAACATAGGTCCGGCTGTCCAAATTGATTGGGAAAAACAAGTTCCAAAATTAAGCATACTCAATAGTATGATTTTTTTCATTGTGGATATTTAAATTATAAGGTTGGTCAAATTTAACCTCCTTGGGTTGCTTTAATTATCATCACATTGTCTTTTTCTTTCAGGGAAGTATTTTCCCAATGCTGCTTTGGAATAATTGTTTGATTAACGGCAACAGCAATTCCCTTTGTTTTTTCTCCCAATAATTGAGTGATCAAAGAGTTTAATGACCCATTACTGATAATTTTTATTTCACTATTTACTGAAATTTCCATTTCTATTAATAAGATAGTACAACTTTAGAAATGGCACATTGTGAAATGCGCAGTAACTTTTCCCTCCGGCAGCATTACCTGCTTCAGGTACTAAGGGTATTTTCTCAGTCACCGTGTGACACCCCTAAAGTTTAATAATCAAATATAATGAATTTCGGATAAATAAACTAAGGAATTTATCAACTCTGAGCTAATAATTGAAAAAAAAAATCCGCTCGGTAATTGAACGGATTTTAAAAATAAAAATTAAAAAGTTGTTAATCTATTAGAATAACAAGGTATTTAGAGGCACTCCAGAATTCTTTTGCATTAATTATTTCAATTTTCTCCACATTTTTTTCTGTACCCACAATTTTATATGAACTTTTAGGATGGTTAGTAAGGATTTTTGCTTTTTTTGCGCCAATATTAACCACAGCGGTTTGTTCAATATTTACCTTAGTAAAATATTCTTTATTAAAGTCTTCTTTAACTTTGGTCGTTTTTCCTAAGCCAATAATTCCCCCTTCACGAGTGATAACATTTTTTTCCTTTAATTCCTTGGAAGTTCCAATAGCAAAGTAAGCGGTATTTAATTCGTCTGTTTTCTGAGCGCTTTCTGCCTCTACATTTTGATAATTGGTGTTCAAATTAGTAAGTTCAATGTTCAAACTTTCAATCTTTGTTTTAAGATCAGCAATTTCGGTATCTTTAAGATTAATGCTGTTTTGTAAATTCTCAATCATTTTCTCCAAACCTTCCAGTTTAAGATTACTCTCTTTTAATTTTTTAGATAGCGAACCAATTCTGTTTTTGTTTTTAGACATCAAATCATAAATAGCCTGAATATCTTCTTTAATCTGGCCTTCTTTACTTTTAACATCTCCCGAAGTACTTGAAGTAGTAACAATTTTTTCTTTTTCCTTTATAGCATTTAAATTTTCCTGAATCTCATTAAAAGCTCCAATAAATTCCTGTAACGCGGCTTCCTTTTCATTTAATTTTCCACCAAGTTGGTTGGTAACATTTTTAAGACTGTCTTCTACTGGGTTTACTTCTTTTTGTTTATCATCTTTACATGAGGTAAAATTAAAACTGGCGGTTACAATTAAAACTGTGGCGGCTAAAACTTTGATAATTTTCATAAACTTATTAAATCAGATTTTTTTTGTTAATTCTTAAGAAAGCATAAAAGTAACTTAAATAAAACAAAAAAAGACCCCAAAATAGAGCCTTTTTAATATTCTTTAGCAAATATTTTAACAAAACTCATCATAAACTGCTTTCAGATGTTCTGAAATAGCCGCCGCTGAATGACCTTCAATATTATGACGTTCAACAAAATGAACAAGTTCGCCATTCTTAAACAATGCAATAGCCGGACTGCTTGGCGGATATGGGGTAAAATGTTTGCGTGCCTGCATCACTGCATCTACATCAAAACCGGCAAATACAGTAGTTAAATTAGAAGGTTTTTTAGCGTTTTCAAGGCTTTTTTTAACGCCCGGCCTGCAAGCCCCGGCCGCACAACCGCATACAGAGTTAACAACCACTAAAACAGTGCCTTCTTTTTTTATAGCTTTATCAACATCATCAGAACTTAAAAGTTCTTCAAATCCCGCTGAAGTTAGTTCAGCTTTCATGGGTTTTACAATTGCTTCGGGATACATAGGATTTATATTTAATACAAAGTTACGTACAAAAATCAAGCAAGACTTTTAAAAGACGTTAAAATCTTGTAATTTTCCCGTCTATCACATAATTTAGCAAATAAGCATACATTTCTGCTATATTTGTTCTCCTAAAAAATTCTATGAATAAAATAATAATTGTTGGAGTCTTGTTACTTTCAGGATTGGTAACCGCTCAAAAAACAAAGCCCGTAAATTCCGGCCCTAAATCTACGTTTCCGCTTCCCATGTTTGTGGAGGAAGTGAAAAAAAACGGAAATGAAATTGTAATTCCTTATAAAAGGTATAAGTTATCAAACGGATTAAATCTTGTAATACACGAAGATCATAGCGACCCTATCGCTTACGTGGATGTAACCTATCATGTTGGCAGCGCGCGAGAGCAGCAAGGACGCAGTGGGTTTGCCCATTTCTTTGAGCACATGATGTTTCAGGGATCTAAAAATGTTGCCGATGAACAGCATTTCAAAATAATTACCGAAGCCGGAGGAACTCTGAACGGAAGCACCAACACAGATCGTACAAATTATTTTGAAACTGTTCCAAGTAATCAGCTTGAAAAAATGCTTTGGCTCGAAGCTGACAGAATGGGCTTTTTGTTAGATTCGGTAACTCAGAAAAAATTTGAAGTACAACGGTCTACTGTAAAAAATGAAAGAGGACAACGTTATGATAACGCGCCATACGGTGTTGTAGGAGAAAAGATTGGAGAAGCTCTATACCCTCAAGGGCATCCTTATAGCTGGACTACGATTGGATACATTGACGATCTTAACAGGGTAGACGTAAACGATCTTAAGCGTTTTTATATGAGATGGTACGGGCCAAACAACGCTGTTATAACTATTTCTGGAGATGTAAAAACCGATGACGTTTTGCTTTTAGTTCAAAAGTATTTCGGCAATATTGAGGTTGGCCCCGCTGTTAAACCACAAATTGTTACTCCGGTTAAACTTACTGAAAACCGTTATATTTCTTATGAAGATAATGTAAAGTTTCCATTGATAAATTTTGCATTCCCTACAGTAAAATCTAATGATAAAGACGATGCTCCTTTAGATATTTTAGCAAACGTTTTATCCGGCACCCAGGGTTCGCCAATTTATAAAGCGTTTATAGAAAGTAAAAAAGCAACCAGTGCAAGCGCTTATCAATATTCCAGAGAGCTTGCCGGGCAGTTTCAAATAGTAATCAGAACTAATCCCGACAATCAATTAGCGGAAACTGAAAAGGAACTTAAGAAAGTTTTAAGCGAATGGGAAAAAAAGGGAGTAACGGATGACGATATACAAAAGTTCAAGGCGCAGTTTCAAAGTAATTTATACAACCGTTTAAGTACCGTACAAGGCAAAGGAGCTTCCCTTGCAGCCTATTTTACTTTTACAGGAGATGCAAATTATATTAAAAAAGAGATTGCGCGGTACATGAAAGTAACAAAAGAAGATGTAATGCGCGTTTATAACACTTACATAAAAAATAAAAATGCCGTAATCTTAAGTTGCTTACCTAAAGGAAAAGCAGATCTTCGCGCCCAGACGGATAACTGGAAAATGTATGAGCGCAAAGTAGAAAAAGAAAGCGATGAATATAAAAATTTGAAATATACAGAGCCAAAAGACGACTTTAACCGTTCGTTGATGCCTCGTTCTGCCCCGGCTGCAGGCGTTCCTGTTCCTGACTTCTATATTTCAAAGATTAATAATAGTATTCCGTTAATTGGTGTTAAAGAAAGTGAATTTCCAAAAGTAAATATTTTGTTAAGCCTTAAAGCCGGTCATCGTTACGAGCCCAAAGAAAAATCGGGCCTTTCGGAGTTAACGTCATCCATGCTTCAGCAAAGCACGGTTAAAACCTCTGCAGAAGAAATTGAAAACAAGCTGGACCGCTTAGGTTCTTCGGTTAATTTTTATTCCGGAGAGGAAGATTTTAGTATCAGTATCCAATCTACAAAACCAAACCTTGCCGCCACCTTAAAAATTGTTGAAGAGAGTTTATTCGAACCAAAATTTGATAGTACCGAGTTTGAATTGGAAAAGAAAAAACAACTGGATGGGATAACTCAGGGCTTAACTAACGCTTCGGTACTTGCCGAAAATGCTTACAGGCGTTTGTTATTCGGAGCCGATCATGTAATGGGATATCCTGCCAACGGGACATCTGCAACGGTTAAATCTTTAACAATTAATGACGTTAAAAACTACTACAATAGCTTAAATGCTTCGATGTTAACCATAGCAGTAACCGGCGATGCTTCCAAAGAAGAAATAGAAAAGGAGCTTTCTTTTTTAACTAAATTAAAAACGGGAACCCCTCTTGTTGCCGCTAAAAATGACGCGCCTAAAATAGATAAAACTAAAATTTATTTTGTAGATAAGAAAAACGCCGCGCAAAGCGAAATACGTATTGGCTACGTGGCTTTACCATTTGATTATCAAGGCGATTATTACAAAAGCAATATTATGAATTATAGTTTCGGCGGAGCCTTTAACAGCCGCATTAATTTTTTATTGCGTGAAACAAAAGGCTGGACTTACGGTACCCGAAGCGGTTTTGCGGGTACTAAATTTGCGGGAGCTTTTACCATAAGCGGGGGCTTTAAAGCAAATACTACCGATAGTACTTTGGTAGAAATGTTCAACGAACTTAAAAAATTTACCGAAGGCGGTGTGAATGATGATGAATTAAGTTTTACAAAAAACGCCATTGCGCAAAGCGATGCACTTAAGTACGAATCCCCATTGCAAAAACTAGGATTTATTAAACGTGTGCTTGAGTACGATCTTCCAAAAGATTACGTAGCAACCCAAACTAAAATACTCAATAACATTTCAAAAGATGAAGTGAACATTCACGCGAAAAAATATCTCCCTTACAATAACATGGTAGTAGTTGTGGTTGGAGATAAAGCCACCAATCTTGAAAAGATAAAAAAATTAGGTTTTGAAGTAACTGAAATTGATGCCAACGGAAAACCTGTAAATTAATAGTAAAACAAACTAAACACATTAAATTTAAAAATATGAATTACGATATTATAGTTATTGGTAGTGGTCCCGGTGGATATGTAACTGCAATAAGAGCTTCGCAGTTAGGGTTTAAAACCGCTATTATTGAAAAAGAAAGTTTAGGCGGCATTTGTTTAAACTGGGGATGTATCCCTACTAAAGCCTTATTAAAAAGTGCGCAGGTTTACGAATATTTAAATCATGCAAAAGATTATGGAATTAGTGCGGATAATATTAAAGCGGATTTTAGTGCAGTTGTAAAACGCAGCCGTGATGTGGCAGAGGGTATGAGTAAAGGCGTTCAATTTTTAATGAAAAAAAATAAGATTGATGTAATCATGGGAACCGCTAAAGTGAAGGCGGGAAAAAAAGTGGAAGTAACCGCTGATGGAAAAGCCATGACTTACGAAGCAAAGCACGTAATAATTGCTACAGGAGCTCGTTCACGTCAATTGCCTAATTTACCTCAGGATGGCAAAAAAATTATTGGTTATCGCGAGGCAATGGTGTTACCTAAAATGCCAAAAACCATGATAGTTGTTGGAAGTGGTGCAATTGGAGTAGAGTTCGCTTATTTTTACGCAACAATGGGCACTAAAGTTACAGTTGTAGAATTTTTGCCAAATATTGTACCGGTTGAAGATGAAGATGTAAGCAAACAACTTGAAAAATCATTTAAAAAAGTTGGAATTGAAATAATGACTGACGCCTCCGTTGAAAGCGTGGATACTAAGGGAGAAGGCTGCAAAGTAAATATTAAAACAAAATCAGGCAATGTAACCCTTGATGCGGATATTGTATTATCTGCAGTTGGTATAGAGGCAAATATAACAGGTCTTGGTCTTGAAGAACTTGGAATAAAAACCGATAAAGGAAAAATTGTTACTGATAAATTTTACGCTACTAACGTTTCGGGCTTTTATGCAATTGGCGATTGCAGTCCGGGGCAAGCATTGGCTCACGTGGCAAGCGCTGAAGGAATAACCTGCGTTGAAAAAATAAAGGGATTGAATGTGGACGCTATTGATTATAATAATATTCCGGGATGCACCTATTGTCAGCCTGAAATTGCATCTGTTGGATTTACGGAAAAGAAAGCTAAAGAGGCAGGTTTTCAGGTAAAAGTGGGTAAGTTTCCCTTCACCGCTTCTGGTAAAGCAAAAGCTGCAGGAGCAAGTGATGGATTTATAAAATTAATATTTGACGCAAAATACGGTGAGCTTTTAGGCGCACACATGATTGGATCTAACGTAACCGAAATGATAGCCGAAATTGTGGCTCTACGTAAACTTGAAACCACAGGCCACGAGCTTATTAAAACAATTCACCCGCACCCAACAATGAGTGAAGCTATTATGGAAGCTGCCGCGGCCGCTTATGGCGAAGTTATTCATTTATAAGCCCCGATAATAAAATTTTAAAAGCCTCTTACCTTGGTATGGGGCTTTTTACCTTTATATAATAAGGAGATCACACCTTACTTAAATACTTTCAACGCGAGCTTAATAATAGTATTATCTCAAAAAAAATTAATAATTTTACCTTAAATAAATTAGAATGAATCCTTCAGAATTTGAAAATTCCAATCCTCAACAAAATTTTAATAATCCCAATAATTTTAACCAATTCGGTGGACAACAAGTAATTCCTAACAGCATTGGTGTATTAGTTTTAGGAATACTTTCAATAGTTTTTTGCTGGTGTTATGGTATCCTCGCAATTATTATGGGAATTATATCTATTGTGCTTGCCAACCAAGGCCAAAAATTATACCAGGCAAATCCGCAGGCCTATAGCTTATCCTCTTATAAAAATTTAAAGGCCGGAAAAGTATGCGGAATCATTGGATTGTCGCTTGGTGCGGTGTACATCGTTTTTCTAATAGTTTATTTTATCGTTGTTGGAACCTTTGCCTTAGGAGCTTTGAATGCTTTTAGTTAAACAAAGTGATTGATTTTTTAGAGCGACATTTATTTACATGCTCCATAAAAAATTTCACCGGTTTTGATTGTCCAGGTTGCGGTATGCAACGTGCCTTTGTTGCACTTTTAAAAGGAGATATTTTATCAAGTCTTAACTTTAATCCGTCATTGCTTCCCTTTCTTCTTACGCTTTTATACGTAACTTTACATTTAAGTTTTAATTTTAAAAATGGCGCAAGAAATATCTTGTGGTTATTTGGCTTTACAGTGTTACTGATGCTGGCGAATTTTGTTTTTAAAATTATTCTTCACTTTTAATTTTACTAAATAGAACTTTTTTTATAATGAATTCCGAATTTGTTGAAGATGATAATATTGAAATTGTTGGAGCGCGTTCTCATAACTTAAAAAATATTTCTTTATGCATTCCCCGTAACAAGCTGGTTGTAATTACCGGATTAAGTGGTAGTGGAAAATCATCTCTTGCCTTTGATACAATTTATGCAGAAGGACAAAGGCGTTATATTGAAAGTTTTTCTTCGTACGCCCGGCACTTTTTAGGCAATCTCGAAAGACCCGATGTTGATAAAATTTCAGGTTTAAGTCCTGTTATTTCTATCGAGCAAAAAACGGTAAATAAAAATCCGCGTTCTACTGTTGGTACAATAACAGAGATCTATGATTTTATGCGTTTGTTATTTGCCCGCGCAGGGGAAGCTTACTCGTATGTTAGCGGAGAAAAAATGGTGCGTTACAGCGACGATCAAATCGTTACTCTCATTCTGGAAAAATATAAAAATAAAAAAATCAATTTACTTGCTCCGGTAGTAAAGGGAAGAAAAGGACATTACCGCGAATTGTTTGAGGATATTAGAAAACGCGGCTATAACAAAGTTCGTGTGGATGGAAAGATCTTAGACATCACTCCAAAAATGCAATTGGACCGATACAAAATCCACGATATTGAAATTGTTATTGATAGGCTCGAAATTACGGGAGATATAAAATCACGGGTTAATCAGTCCCTGCAAACGGCAATGAAACAGGGAAAAGGAACTATAATGGTTCAGGTGCATGAAGAGGATGCGGTAAAAGGCAAAAAGAAAACGGCTGTTGTTACTAAAGCTGAATTTTATAGTCGCGCCCTCATGTGTCCAACCAGTGGAATTAGTTACGACGAGCCTGCTCCAAATTTATTTTCTTTTAATTCGCCTTATGGCGCTTGTTCGCAATGTAATGGCTTGGGAGAAATTTCAGAAATAGATATAGCTAAAATAATTCCTGACACTGATTTATCCATTGCTAAAGGCGCTATTGCACCAATTGGTTCTGCAAAAAAAACTTGGATTTTTCAGCAGATAGAAGCTATAGGAAAATTCTTTGATTTTAAACTCGACACTCCTTTGAGCGAGATAAGTGATGAGGCCATAAATGTTTTATTATATGGCAGCGAAGAGTTATTTAAAATTGAAACAGACGGCGGAAGTTATAATACAACTTTTGAAGGTGTGGCAACATTTATTACACGGCAGGCAGAAGATGATCCAAGCCCTGGAATGTTGCGGTGGGCGCATGGATTTACCAATAAAAAAAATTGCCCTTCCTGCAATGGAACACGTTTAAAAAAAGAAGTACTTTATTTTAAAATTGCCGATAAAAATATTGCCGAACTTTCTGATCTTGATATTTCCTTACTTCAAACCTGGTTTAAAGATGTTGACAAACGTTTAAGTAAACAGCAAAAAATAATTGGTACAGAAGTTATAAAAGAGATTCGCTCGCGTATTCAATTTTTAGTGGAAGTAGGTTTGGATTACGTTACACTTAACCGTTCTTCTAAATCATTAAGTGGGGGCGAAGCGCAACGCATACGCCTGGCCACTCAAATCGGTTCTCAATTAGTAGGAGTGCTTTATATTCTCGATGAACCAAGTATCGGTCTTCATCAACGCGATAATACCCGGTTAATATCCGCACTCAAAAATCTGCGTGATGTAGGTAATAGCATTCTTGTTGTTGAACACGACAAGGATATGATTGTAGAAAGTGATTATGTTATTGATATTGGTCCGGGTGCCGGTGTTCACGGTGGGCGCGTTATAGCGAGTGCTCCACCTGCAGAAATGATGAAATTTGATACGGTAACAGCTCAATACATTACCGGAAAAATGAGCATTAAAATTCCGGAAAAAAGAAGAAAAGGTAATGGTAAAAAAATTACATTGAAGGGATGTACAGGGCATAACTTAAAAAATGTAAGCGTTGAACTTCCTCTTGGAAAGTTTATTTGTGTAACCGGCGTTAGTGGAAGCGGTAAAAGCAGTTTGATCAATGAAACATTGTATCCAATTATGTCGGCTTATTTTTATAACGGAGAAAAAAGGCCGCTGCCCTATAAGTCAATTACGGGTTTAGAACATATTGATAAGATAATTGATATTGATCAATCTCCCATAGGGCGCACTCCGCGGAGTAATCCTGCCACCTATACTTCGGTTTTTACCGATATTCGTAATTTATTTTCAGAAATTCCCGAAGCAAAGATACGAGGGTATAAACCGGGAAGATTTTCGTTTAATGTAAAGGGCGGACGATGTGAAACTTGCGGAGGTGCCGGCGTAAAAACCATTGAAATGAATTTTTTACCGGATGTGTATGTTGGATGCGATGTTTGTAATGGCAAAAGGTACAACCGCGAAACGTTAGAAGTACGTTTTAAAGGTAAATCCATTAGCGATGTTTTAAACATGACCATAGAGCAGGCTTGTGTGTTTTTTGAAAACGTTCCTAATATTTTTCGTCAGGTAAAAACATTGCAGGATGTGGGTTTAGGTTACATTACCTTGGGTCAGCAAGCTACAACCTTAAGTGGGGGAGAAGCTCAGCGGGTTAAGTTATCCACCGAATTAAGTAAGCGGGATACAGGCAACACGTTTTATATTTTAGATGAACCAACCACAGGCTTGCATTTTGAGGATATCAGAATATTACTGGATGTTTTAAATAAACTGGTTGATAATGGTAACACTGTTTTAGTGATAGAACATAATCTGGATATTATTAAAGTAGCCGATCATATTATTGATCTGGGTCCGGAGGGTGGGCGTGGGGGCGGCGAAATACTTTTCGCCGGTTTACCAGAAGATCTTGTAAAGGAAAAAAGAAGTTTTACCGCGCCTTATTTAAAAAAGGAATTGAATTCTGTCATTACGACGAAAGCGGAATCTAAAGCCAAAAAGAAAAGTATATAAAAGAGATTGATTGTAGATTATTCTACTGGCTCAACCTGTCTTACTGAGAGTTCTTTAATCCTTCACAAACAACGCTTTTAACTCAGTGGCTTCATCCGGTTTCATTCTTCCTGCAAAGATGAGTGAAAGTTGCCTTCTTCTTAAAGCGCCGTCAAATCGTTTCTTTTCAAGTTCTGTTTCGGGTGTTAAAGGTGGCACAGGTAAAGGGGAACCGTTCTGATCTATGGCTACAAAAGTCAGAATTGCTTCGTTACATTTTGTTTTGTCACCTGTTACAGGATTTTCTACAAAAACATCTACGTAAACCTCCATGCTGCTCGAAAAAGCCCGTGTTACTTTTGCATCCAATGTTACAATACTGTTTTGTTTAATTGGGTTATCAAAACTTACGTGATTGATGGAGGCTGTTACTACCACTCTTCCACAATGTCTTTGCGCTGCAATGGCAGCGGTTATATCTACCCATTGCATCAATTTTCCGCCGAAAAGATTTCCAACATGGTTGGTGTCATTGGGTAAAACAACTTCGGTATTTATAGTTGCAGATTGTGATGGGGTTTTGGCTTTCATGAAAATACTTTATATAAAAATTTGTGGATTAACAAGAGTCATTGGAGGATAAAGAGTCTCGGGCTTTGTTGTTCCTGTATATTGTACGATAAGATTATAAGGTTCAGTTGTAATGCAATTCGAATTTTCAAAAATTTTAAAATTGAAACTTAAAGGTAAAAAAGCAAAACGGAATTTATGATGATTTAATTTAAGAGCTTCTACCAAGGAATTTCTCTCCTCTTTTGGTAATTCGTTAACGAAGGCCGGCTTGGGTTTTACCTTACTTTGCAAATAGTAATCAACGGTTATTAATTCTTTAAGGATCATATCACCCGGATAATTTATTTCAGCAAATTGGTAAATGATGTTGTAAATATCAGCTAATGAAAATTTATGATAATCGCGTATTGTTCCAAAATAAATACCTAAACCTAACAGAAAATCAAAGCTGCCGTATTTTGCCGTTACATATTTAAGAGTGTTGAATGTTCTTTTTTTATTCCAGTAAATTTCGAGGGCGTGTTCTAACTGAACGATTTGCGCTAATTGTACTTTTGATAAATATTTACTTTCAATTAATTGATAAGGAGGAAGAGGGTCAAAGATAAATTCATGCTGAGCTTTATCACGCATGGGCGTTCCTTTTAAAAATTTAAGAAATCCTAATTGAAGTTCGGGCGCAAACAGTTTAAACACCTCTTCAAAACTGTATTTAATATCTTCCCAATAATCAAAAGGCAAACCTACAATAAGATCCAAATGCATTTCAACTTTATGCGATAATGAATTTATTATTCCCTTTGTCTTTTCGAAATTCTGTTTGCGGCTTACTTCTAAATTTGCTTTTTGATTTACTGTTTGAATTCCTATTTCAAAACGAAATAAACCTACCGGAACATGTTCATGAATGTATTTAATAATATCAGGATGCAAAATATCTGCCGTAATTTCAAATTGAAAAACATTTTCAGGTCGGTGATTTTCTAAAATAAACTTAAAAATACCCAGTGTAAAATCTTTCTTAATATTAAAAGTTCTATCTAAAAATTTAATTACACGCCCATGCCGCATTAAATATAAGAGATTGGCTTTTATATTTTCATCGGGTAAATAGCGAACTTTGTTATCAAGGCTTGCCAAGCAGAATTCGCATTTATATGGGCAACCGCGAGAAGTTTCAATATATAAAACACGGTTGAATAAAGTTTCAGGTACGTCATTACAATACGGACGAATATCTTTGTAATTGATCAGCTCAAAATTTTCTGATTTTTGTAAATGAAGAATTTGTCCGTTTTTTTTGTGAACCAGGTTTGGCACCAAATCAATATCCGGAAAAGAATCAAGGAAATTTTTAAAAGGAATTTCTCCTTCGCCGGTGATGATATAATCAATTTCATCCAATGCTATAATATTCTGCCAATCGTAACTAACTTCCGGACCACCTAATAAAATTTTGGTATTAGGGTTTAATGCTTTTATTTTTTTTGCAACTTCTAAAGTGGGTGTGATATTCCAGATGTAACAGCTGAACGCCACAACATCAAATTGCGCACAATGTTGGGCAATTTGGTCTTTATCTTCTTTAATGGTAAACTCTTTCCACTCCAGATTTTCTTTGTCTTTGTTTAATTCATACAACAAGCGGATAGCCAGGTTAACGTGGATGTATTTGGCGTTAAGTGTACAAAGTAGGGTGCGCATGTTAGCTATAAAGGTACAAAAATTAAAAAGCTTTCAAAGTAAACGGTGCAACCCTGTGAGCGATTACCATTATTGCCGGTTTAGGAATTGTTAAGCGGCTTAATATAGTAAGATGCTGCAAATTTATCGATAGTATATTTGAATTTTTCCAGCAAATGTGAAGATATATTCATAGAATAATGGTTTTTATATCTGTGAATAAATTTCTTTACGGCTTTTAAAACTTAAAGCTAAGGCCTAAGGTTATATATGAAATCCCATACCCTAATTCGCCAAATAAACCAATGTTTTTTGTTAAATAATATCGACCGCCCACAAAAAAGGAATAACCGGGATAATAGCCTGTAAAAGATTCTTTATAATAGCCTTTATAATAATAAGGATTTGTATTTTGGTAAGAATAAGAGTGGATTCTTACTCCAAGAGCCGCGCCAAAATAAACCTCTCCTTTTTCAAAATTTAAGGCATCCAGGTGGTATGCAAACCTTGCGGCAATAAAAGTATTACCATATTTTTCTGTGTAAAGATACCTCTCCCTAAAATTGTTATTATCATAATAATCGTAGTTGGTATAAACCGAACGCTGATAACCCAAATATGCCCCTATACCTAAAAATCCCGGGCCTAGTTTATTGGGGATAGCGTGTTCGTAGCTAATACTAAGGGCCGGGGTAGATTTATATGTATAATCACCGTAACGGTTGTAGTTATAATAACCCCCCGCTCCTATAAAACCAACTCCAAGATTGATAATTTTAGTATTCTCATCAAAACATTTTCCTCCATCGTCGGAAGAATTATGACTGCTTTTGTTTTTCTTATGTTCTTTATCATCAAAAAGACCTTGACTTTTAACCTGTGATGCAAAGCCAAGCAAAAGAAGTAATACAGTGGTAAAAATAGATTTTGTAGTTTTCATAGTAGTGTGTTTAGTGTAAATAAGTTCAGTTTAATATAATTTATTACTAAATATACGTGCCAGAGGCGAAATAATATAGTGTAAAATTATAAGTTATTGAATATCAAATAATTGCGTTTAATATCCATATTTGCTTTTCCACAGTTTTTTCAAATAGGCGCGTTGTTCTGCTTCCCTTGCGTTGTTTCCGGGGTCGTAAAATTTAGTGTCTGAAAGCTCATCCGGAAAAAATTCCTGATGCGCGAAATTGTTTTCAAACGAATGTGAATATTTATAATCTTTTCCGTAATTCATATCCTTCATCAATTTTGTGGGAGCATTTCTTAGGTGCAAAGGCACGGGTAAATTTCCGGTTTTATCAACTAATTCCATAGCTTCATTAATTGCCATGTACGAAGCATTACTCTTAGCACTGCAGGCAAGGTAAGTAACACATTGGCTTAAGATAATTCGTGCTTCGGGCATGCCAATAACTTTTACCGCGTTAAAACAATTGTTGGCAAGCAGCAAAGCGTTAGGATTGGCATTGCCAATATCTTCACTCGATAAAATTAAAAGTCGCCGAGCTATAAACGAAGGATCTTCGCCGCCCTTTAGCATTCTTGCCATATAATATAATGCCGCGTTTGGGTCGCTACCTCTGATAGATTTAATAAATGCTGAAATTATATCATAATGCTGTTCGCCATTTTTATCGTACAAGGCTAAATTTTGCTGAATGGTATTTAAAACAAATTCGTTGGTTATTATAACTTCTTTACCGGTTTGGCTGTTTACCACAATTTCCAGCGCATTTAATAATTTACGCGCATCGCCCCCGCTAACCTTTAGCAAAGCCTCGTGTTCGAGTAAGGTTATATTTTTTAATTTTAAAAACTCATCGTTATTAATGGCATTGGTTAACAGGGTAAGAAGTTCTTTTTCTTCCAAATGTTTTAATACATACACCTGCGATCTTGAAAGTAAAGCGCTGATCACTTCAAAGGAAGGATTTTCGGTGGTTGCGCCAATCAATGTCACCACTCCTTTTTCAACGGCACTTAATAATGAATCTTGCTGCGATTTACTAAAGCGATGAATCTCATCAATAAAAAGTACAGGTTTACTTTGATTAAAAATATTGTTGTCTCCGGCTTTTTCAATTATCTCACGCACATCTTTAACACCGCTGTTTATGGCACTGAGCATATAAAACGGACGCTTCAATTCATTTGAAATTATTAAAGCAAGCGAAGTTTTTCCTACTCCGGGAGGCCCCCATAATATAATAGAAGGAAGTAAATTTTGCTGTATAGCATTTCGCAGCGCGCTGCCCGGGCCAATGATATGCTGTTGTCCTATATAATCCGCCAAGCCTTTGGGCCGCATCCGTTCTGCCAGTGGTTGCATTTTGTTAATTTTATTTAACGCTTATGTTCTTCAATAATTACTAAATTTACGGTATTAAAAATTATACAAATTTACTATGAAATAGCCACTAACAAAAAGTTTGTTGCAAACAAATCCAATGAATGTGGTTTAATAAATTAAGAAAAAAAAAATAAACATCTACATATGAAAATTAAGAAGATCATTTCCCTTTCCTGTTTACTTGTTACTGCAGTTATTTTTATAAATGCTTCTGTTAAAGGCGAAAAAGACCCTTTGCACAAGCGCACTTTTAATGTGGGTGTAACGGAAGTAAAAGACGGCGTTGCGGGAAAAAAATCTATTCCCGATAAAATAGAGTTTAAGGATGGCAAATTATTCAGCGATTTTTTGTTTGATAAATTTCAATACAAATGGATAAAATACCGTATAAATAAAGATTCCATTTATACCGATGAAACCGAAACGGAAGTGAGATTATTGGAAGTAGAAGCTTCTACCACTGATGAAAAAGATCAAACCTTAATGATGACCTTTAAAGTGGAAGAATGGGATATTGAAGGGGTTATTAAAATTACCAAAAACGATAAATTAAAAAAATACTTTGATTTTGTGGGTCGCGAAAAAGGTGGAAAACCAAAGAAAGAAAAAAAAACTAAAGAGGGTACTAAAAAAGAGGGCGAATCACTTAAATAAAATTTCATCCTCCGCAAAACGCGGGGGATTTTTTTTTGTAAGGATATGATAAGATGCTCGTCTAATATACTATAACCAAGAAAGGAAGAGTATGAGAGTAATAAGGAAAAATAAATTTAAAGCAATAATTACCATGTTAGCCGCAGTATTTTTTATAAATGCCTGCGGACAAGCCAAGAACAATTCAACTAATAAAATTATGAGCAACGAAAAAAAATCAGCCGTGGCTGCAAATATTGATACTGCAACTTTTGGCGCGGGATGTTTTTGGTGCGTGGAAGCGGTGTTTCAACGTATGAATGGGGTATTGAAAGTTAAAAGTGGTTATAGCGGTGGGTCTATAAAAAATCCTTCGTATAAAGAGGTGTGTCAGGGTACCACCGGCCACGCCGAAGTGTGTCAGATCACTTATGATAAATCGGTAGTAACTTTTGATGAGCTTTTGGAAGTGTTCTGGAAAACGCATGATCCCACCACTTTAAATCGCCAGGGCAATGATGCGGGTACTCAATACCGTTCCGCCATTTTTTATCATAATGATGAGCAGAAAAAATTAGCGGAGAAATACAAAGCCGAAATTAATAAGAGTGGAGCCTACCCTGATCCTATTGTTACCGAAATAACAGCATTTACTAAGTTTTATCCCGCAGAAGATTATCATGATAACTATTATAACCAAAATGGGTCTGAAGGTTATTGCAAATATGTCATTCAACCCAAGGTAGAAAAGTTTGAGAAAATCTTTAAGAATAAGGTAAAGCATTAACTCTTTAAGGAGTATCGTTAATAAAATTCGCCACTATCTTTTGGTAATTGCTTCGCCGTTCTGAATCGTGATATAAAGCTTTAAGATAAATATTTGCCTTATAATAATTTTGTTCGCGAATGTAAATAGCCGCAAGGTTTAGTTTAGGATCATCAAACCTTGGACTGATTCTTGCCGCTTCTTCATAAAAAAATTTTGCTTTATCTATATCTTCGGTCATAGCATACGAAGAGCCCAAATCATTTAATACATTTCTATTATAGGGATTTACAGCGTAGGCTTTTAAAAAACATTCCCTGGCCTTGCTGTAATTTTGTAAAGAGGCGTAAGCGTTTCCTACAAACCAATTAATAGGAACAGAGGTTGGGTCAATCTTATATACAAAACTTTGTGCTTTTTCGCCCATTTTTATAATAGTAAAATAATCTGTCTTGGCAGATACATACATTTTTCTGGTAAAATATTCGCCTTTGTATCGGAGTGTTCCAACTATTACTACAAATATAAAACTTAGTAAAGCAACCCCTCGAAACGTTTTATTAAATGAAACTTTAAAAAATGTTTTAAATGAATTGTTTTGTTTAATGTAAAAATAAGCAAGCGCCAATAAAACGTTAAGTGCTATTAAATGCTCCATGCGTTCTTTGGGAAAATCGAAAAAAGAAATTGTAAAATACCCCACAATAAAAGCAAAACAAAAAATCATAAGTTTCTGTTTTTCTCTATCAATTGTCAGCGAATTAATTGTTTTAAGAATATATATGAAAACTATAATTAAAAAAGTGAGAAATAAATTATATCCAACGATGCCTGATTCTGAAAGCATCCACAAAAAATCGTTGTGCGGCCTTTGAAATGTATAATTCAAATCTTCTGCCCGCCATAATCCACTCAACGTTTCATTCGGAAATGCAATTTGCCAGTTACCTGAACCGGTACCCAGTATCGGATTTTTCTTTATTATTCCGTAAGTTTTTTCCCATAAAATCAAACGTTCTTTATCAAGCTCTTGGGGTTTATTATGCGGGGCGGTATTAATAATTTTATTGTTATAATTAATAGCCGATTTAATAAGTGGATGCAACGTTCTTAAAAAAAATAAATTTGCCATAACCAGTAAAGCAATTGTAATTAGCGGTAAATTAATTTTGCGAATTTTATGTTTTTTATAAATTAAATACAATAAAACAAAGCATAGGGTTGCTATGCCCGCCCCTAACCAAACAGCTTTAGTTCGTAAAAATAAAAGCACTGCCACGCTAATGGCAATACAAATGCCGTAAAGCAGTTTGCCCGCTTTTTTTTTCGAATCTAAATAAGAATAAATAAGAAAAAATAGATTAAGGAATAAATAACTTGAATATAAATTTTTATGTCCGTTAAGGCCGGTTATTAAATAAAGCGATTCTTTATTAACGTTTTGAATTTGCAACGCGGCTGATAGTGTACTCAGCAAAACAAACGAAACCGAGCTTATCTTTAAAATTTTAAAAAGTAAAAAAGGGTTTAATTGCAAGGTATAGGAGGCCATAAAAAACACCGTTAATCCAAGCAAGGCTTTACAACTTTCAAAAACAGCTTCAGATTTTGAGATGGCCCACGAAAAAGAGAGCAGGGTATAAGCAACATAAAAACAATAGAAAAATAAAATCGGGTTTATCTTAACTTTAATAAGCGTTACATCTTTATATAAAAAATAAACGCAAACTAAAACTGATAATGAAAGGCAAATGAACCTAATGGTTAAAGTAGCATCCACTACAAAAGGCGAAATAATAAGCGGTGTAATAAGCAACCCTAAAGCAAAAGCTTTGGTAATGTGCTGGGTTGTTTTATTCGGCGGAATTTTATTCGTTAATTTTCCGTTCAAACCTACTCAATAATTACCACTCTGTTTCTTGAAGTATTGGATATGATAGAATAAATTCCATTTGGCAACCCGCTTATAACCTCCTCTTTACCTTCGCTAAGATACAAGGTTCTTATAATTTGCCCAAGTTCATTTACAATTACAGCTTTTTCATTAGCCCATCCTTTAATTATAAATGTTCCATTATTTGGGTTGGGATAAATTAAAAGTTTGTTTGCTTCCGCGTAATTTTCTTTAATGCCCACGCATGGCGAAACCTTTATACTCACTTTTACAGTATCGGTACATCCGTAAATAGTAGACCCAATAATGGTGTAGGTAGTTGAATTTGCGGGCGATAAAGTTGAGGTAGCCGCTACGGAATTAGAGTTAATTGAAAAAGTGGAAGCATTTCCCGAAATAGCGAGCGTAGCCGATTTACCGCTGCAAATTAAAGTAGGGTTTACCGCTGCCGAAATTACCGGATAAGGATTTACATTTACAGTTACTCCCACCGAATCTACGCATCCATTAGCTCCTGTACCCGAAACAATATAAAAATTATTAAACTGAGGGGTAAATCCTACCCCATTGCTTATTCCTCCGGTCCAGGTATAACTGTTAGCCCCGCTTGCTGTTAAAGTAGTGGATTGTCCAACGCAAACATCTACACTTACCGTGTTTACCGCAACGGTTGGCGAATTTTTTGGCGTAATGGTGATGGGAATGGACTGAGAACAACTGCCTATGGTTCCGGTTAAAGTATAAGTAGTAATTACTGTTGGCGAGGCGGTAACAGTCGACCCCGTGGTTGAACTTAATCCTGCCGAAGGTAGCCAGGTGTAATTAACCAGGGTGGTGCTGGCAGATAAATTTGTTGCGCTTGCCTGTAAAAAAGTTGGGGAGCCACTGCAAAAGTTGGTAGATCCTGAAAAAGTTACATTGGGTGTTTCATATACAAACACGTTTTTGCTTAACGGCGCGCTTGTGCCACTTCCATTGGTAGCGGTTACGGTTATAATATAAGTTTGATTTACGGTTGAAAAACTAATGGTAGCAATAGCGCTTGTGCCGTTGGTAATAACAACGCCTGCAGAAGGCGATACCGACCACATATACGAAGTTGGCATATTAGTTGCCGAGGCTGTATAAGTTTTTCCGGCGGCGGGCATTGAACAAAGGGTGGAAGGCCCGGTGATAGAGCTTATTACAGGCACTTGGGCGTATGAAAAAAGCGACACTAAAAATAATAAGAATAAAGTATAACGTATTTTCATAAGCTTAAAATTTAATGGTTAAATGTGTAATAAGGATATATAAAAAAAATAAGCCAGGCAACTTTAGGGAAAATAACTTCCCGGATTTAAAATTCCCTCGCCATAACCACTAAAACCAAATGAATTTATGATTTAGGCTAAAGATACGAAGTAATTTTTTATCAAGACGATTTTTAAAAATTGTTGCATAGCATTGCCTATAGAACTATTTTTTAAATAAGTATGGATATAAAAGGACGAGTTATTGGACTAATTATAGATTCATTTGGTATAAGCTTGACTCTTTGTGGAATAATACCTGTGAAAATCAATAGCATTGACCAAACCGTAGGTAGTGATTGGTAATACAGTTCTCGAAATATTTAACCACAGAGGTTCAGAGAAAAAGATAGTGCACATAGTTTTCTCCGTTACTTTGTACCTCTGTGGTTTAAATTTTCGCTGAGGCTAATCGAAATACTCTTTCATTCTGTCAAAAAACCCTTTTTCTTTTTTATTGGGATTAGGTTCAAAATTTTTAGAAGTCTTTAATTGCTCCACTACTTTTTTTTCTTCGCCGCTTAAAACGGTTGGTGTAAACACGCTGATCTCAACTAATAGATCGCCTCTGCCGTAACCGTTAACATCAGGTAAACCTTTTCCTTTTAAACGCAGTACTTTGCCGCCCTGTGTTCCGGCATCTATTTTTATTTTCACCTTACTATCCACCGTTGGAATTTCAACGCTGCTTCCTAAAATAGCATCCGGGAAACTAATGCTTAAAGAATAAATAAGGTGGTTGCCTTCGCGTTTTAAATGAGGATGCTCCTCTTCTTCAATAGCAATTAAAAGATCGCCGTTAATGCCACCTCTTGGCGCGGCATTACCTTTACCCTGCATGCTTAACTGCATCCCTTCGGCCACGCCGGCAGGAATGTTAATGCTGATCACTTCTTCATCACGAATCACGCCATCACCATGGCACGAATTACATTTGTCTTTTATAATTCTTCCTTCGCCCGAACAGCCGCTGCAGGTTGTTTGCGTTTGCATGGCGCCTAAAATTGTTTGCTGAACGCGGGTAAAAGTTCCGGTACCTTTACACATTTTGCAGGTATCGTACTGTCCGCTTTTTGCGCCGCTGCCGCTGCAGGTTTTGCAGGCAACGTATTTATTTACCTTTATTTTTTTCTCAACGCCATTGGAAATCTCGGTAAGGTTTAACTTAACTTTTACACGTAAGTTACTGCCGCGGTTAACACGTCTTCCCCCTCCGCCTCTGCTGCTTCCGCCAAATCCTCCAAAGGCCCCGCCAAAAATATCGCCGAACTGACTGAAAATATCATCCATGTTCATGCCCCCATGCCCGGCTGAAGCACCACCAACCCCGGCATGCCCGTATTGATTGTAACGCTGACGTTTATCGGCATTACTTAAAATTTCATAAGCCTCTGCAGCTTCCTTAAAATTTTCTTCGGCTTGCTTATCATCCGGGTTTTTATCGGGATGATATTTAATGGCTAATTTTCTGTAGGCTTTTTTAATATCCTCATCACTTGCATTTTTAGAAATGCCCAAAATTTCGTAATAGTCTCTTTTTGCCATAATATTTTATTGCGCTACAATCACTTTTGCAAAGCGTATAACTTTATCACCTAATTTATATCCTTTTTCAACTTCATCCACCACTTTACCTTTTTGATCATCGTCTGCCGCGGGAATATGCGTAATGGCCTCCATGATATCGGCGTCAAAGGGTTGCCCAATGCTTTCTAAAGCCACCAAACCTTTTTGTTGAATATTTCCCTTGAGTTTATTGTAGATCAACTGAAGACCTTCTTTTACGGCTTTTACATCGTCAATACTTTCATTGGCCTTAATGGCGCGTTCAAAATCATCAATAACAGGAAGCATGGTTTTAAAAACATCTTCGCCGGCGGTTTTAATAATATCCGATTTTTCTTTGGTGCTGCGCTTTCTGTAATTGTCAAATTCCGAATACAAACGCAAATAGCGGTCGTTAAGTTCGGCAACCTTAGCTTCAAGTTCTTTTGTTTTGTTTGCAGACTCACCCGATTCGGTATTTTCGGCAGAATCTTCGACTTTATCAGTCTTTATGTCAGAGGGGTTATTATTGTCTAAATTATCGGCATTCTCATCAGGCACTGTATTCTCGTGGTTTTTCATGGTTCTTTCTCTTTTATAACTTTCGTACAAAGTTATAAATCAATTATTTTGCCATAAATTTTTTTTGGAAATTTTGTCAGGTTTTATACACCAGAATTTCTACCCGGCGATTCTGTTTGTGGTCTTCTTCGGTGCAATCGGCAGGTGTTGAACAGGTTTTGCGGGGCTGTAATCGTCCTTTGGCCATCAATTTTAAACGCGAAGCGGCAATTCCTTTTTTAATAAAATAGCTTTTTATAGTGGCGCATTGTTTAGTGGTGATATCCATGGCGGTTTTATCATCGGCTTTGGTATCGGTATGCGTGGTAATTTCGGCACTTAACGATTTATTTTTTTGTAGAATTAGGAAAATAGAGTTTAGTTCTTTTTCATCTTTGGGTGTTAACTCGGTGCCGTTATTTTTAAAAGTAAGATTTTTAACAACATTAACTTGGCCAATGCCGCCGCCTAAAGTAGCATCATCGCTGTTTTCTGTTAATTTGTAGCTTGATTTTGAAGGGATGTAAAACACAAAGCCGCCTTCCATGGTTTTTCCTTCCAATAATTTTTCTCCCTTAGAGGTATACAAGGCAAGAGGGTCTGAGGTAATAATGTCGGTACCGTTATCCACTTTTAAAATAAAATCCTGATTTAATTTTATATCACTCAGCGTAAATTCGCCGTTGTTATTGGTGGTGGCTTTGGCCAAGGAATCGCCATAGGCATCAAAGAGATAAATATTACCAAACTTCAACATATCGCCTGGATTTGAAGAAAGTGCCAAAGTACCGATTACATCTTTTTTTACGGGTTGAAAGTTTTTACGCTCATCCAACATATCTTCAATGTCACGTATACGAGGATTAATTGCAATGATGGTTCCGTTTTCATCAATTAAAACATCATTGGGCACGGATGTAATACCAAATTTTTTGCACACATCGTCGTTGTAACCTCTAAACGCAATTCCGTTAATAAAGTTGCTCAACGAATCGTTTTTTACAGTTTCATTCCACGCGTTACGGTCGCTTTGAACGGCAACTGCAATAACTTCAAAACCTTCGGCACTGCGGTACAAAGCGTTTTTGTAGCGAGCGGCTAATCGGTTAAGATATTTATTGTATGATTTGGATTTACTAACGGTACTGCTCCAGAAATGAATAAGAACAATGCGGCTCATATAAGGCATTGCAAAACTCTGGGTAGAGCTTTGCTGCATGGTTAATATAAAAGGGGGTGCTTTATCGCCCGGTTTTAAGCTAGTGGAAGTTTGCGAAAAACAATTCGCGGAAAGTATAAAAAATATTAAGCAAATAAGGTGCCGTGTCATTTTACTAAATGTTTTTCTAAAGCCCCGGTTAATGCACTTCCTCTAAGATCTTTTCCTATAATCACACCTTTTTCATTTATTAAAACATTGGTTGGTATGCCCTGAATATTATATTTTGGCACTACTTCGCTACTCCACATTTTAAGATCGCTGACATGATAAGGCCAAACCAATCCGTCTTTTACAATGGCGCCATACCATCTGCTTTTATCCGTATCAAGCGACACGCTGTAAACAGTAAAACCTTTTCCGCCGGTAAAATTTTTATCTTTATACTTATTGTAGGCTTCTACAACAAAAGGATTCTCCTGCCGGCAAGGCCCGCACCAGCTTGCCCAAAAATCAATTAAAACAAGTTTACCTTTTACGGAAGATAATTTTATGATACTGTCTTTTAAATCCTTCAATTCTATTGCAGGAGCTTTATTTCCCAATCCCAGTCCTATTGTAGGCTCTACTTGTTCAGGCTCAGAAACTTTTTTTGCAGGCTCGGTAACAACCGAAGCTTGCTTACTTCCCTTGCAGGCTAACAGCAGAACAAGCACTAAACACAGAGCACAGTAGTTTGTTTTTCTCATTGATTTTTTCTTATGATCTGCGCACCGATTGCATTTAAGCGTCCATCAATATTTTGATAACCCCTGTCAATCTGATTTATATTAAAAATAACACTTTTGCCTTTTGCGCTCATGGCTGCTATTAATAGCGCCACCCCGGCTCTAATATCCGGACTAGCCATTTGTATGGCACGTAATTGAACCTTGCGGTCAAGGCCCATAATGTTTGCCCTATGCGGATCGCAAAGAATTATTTTGGCACCCATATCTATTAATTTATCAACAAAAAACAATCTGCTTTCAAACATTTTTTGATGAATGAGCACATTGCCACGTGCCTGTATTGCTGTTACAAGCGCAATGCTAATTAAATCGGGTGTAAATCCGGGCCATATAGCATCGCTAACCGTTAGTATAGAACCATCAATAAAAGTATCTATTTCATAATGCTCTTGCTCCGGAATAAAGATATCATCACCCCTTCGCTCCATCTGAACTCCCAGTCTCCCGAAAATTATGGGAATGATGCCAAGGTTATCGTAACTAACGTTTTTTATAGTTATTTCTGATTGTGTAACTGCGGCCATTCCAATAAATGAGCCAATTTCAATCATATCGGGTAGCATGCGGTGCGTGGTACCTTTCAATTCTTTTACTCCTTCTATAGTGAGTAAATTAGATCCAACGCCGGTAATTTTAGCGCCCATGCGGTTAAGCATTTTACAAAGCTGCTGTAAATAAGGTTCGCAGGCTGCATTGTAAATTGTTGTAATTCCTTCGGCCATGCAAGCTGCCATTACAATATTAGCGGTGCCCGTAACCGAAGCCTCATCCAGAAGCATATAAGCACCTTTTAAATTTTTACCTTCAACTTCAAAAACTTCGGTTTCTTTATTATAATTAAATTTGGCGCCAAGTGCTTCAAAACCCATAAAGTGGGTATCTACTCTTCTGCGGCCTATTTTATCTCCGCCGGGCTTTGCCATGTAAGCTTTGCCAAACCGTGTAAGCATAGGGCCAACAATCATCATGCTGCCGCGTAAGCTTCCGCCTTTCTTTTTAAAGTCGGGAGAAACTAAAAAATCTACATTTACATCATCAGCCTGAAAAGTGTATTCTTCATGGTCTGTTTTTTCAACTTTAACCCCAAGATCGGCAAGTAGCTCAATAAGCTTTATAACATCAACAATGTTAGGAATATTTGAAATAACAACTTTTTCTTTAGTCAGTAAAACAGCGCATAGAATTTGCAAAGCTTCGTTCTTTGCGCCTTGCGGAACTATTTCGCCTTTTAATTTATGCCCTCCGTCAACTTCAAAAATTGCCATAACTCCTTTTTAGTATTTTCTATTATTACTATTGTTGTTATTATTTTTATGCTTGCCTTGATGGTTGTTTTTATGCTTATTGTTTTTGTGAAAAAACTTTTTGGCAACCGGTGTTGATCCTCTAAGTTCTTGATGCGATCCAAGAGTAACGTTTTCATCCAGTTTTAATTCGCCACCCGATAATTCTGCAAGATTCTTAAGTATAACATCATCCGTAATACTGTCTTTATTCCAGTTATTATATGATTTTTTCAGATGGTTTGCTATTTGCCTGGTAAGTTCGCTTCTTTCAGCACCTAAAGGCAGTTCTTTTGCTTTTCTGATAATATCCTCAATAGTTTTACCGTAATGTTTATATCTGATTTTCCCTTTAGGGTACTCCAATACCTTCGGCCTCTCCTTAAAAGTTTCAGCACTTGGAATAGGATACGGACTATCCACATCTAATTTAAATTGCGAGATAATAAATAAATGATCCCATAATTTATGCGTATAATCAGAAACATCCCTTAAATGCGGGTTCAGTTGACCCATCACCTGAATGATTGCCTTAGCGCAAAGATTGCGCTCTTCTCTCTCTTTAATTGCACAACAAAATTCAATCATACCCTGAATATTACGTCCGTATTCGGGAATGATTAATCTGTCCAATTGCGTATTATATTCCATGTTCTCCACAGGGATAAATATACTTAAAATAGAGGCTCTATTTTTGCTGATGGCAATTTTATTCACCATTGTATTGTTAGTAACCAAATATTTATGCTTTTATATTTTAATCTTCACTTGAAAAATGAAAAACGGAAAATTTGAATTCCAATCATTTTTCACCTATCAAAATGCAGATTTAGGCGAAATTTCGTTAAAATTTAATTTAACATTTGCATAATAGAGCTTAAATATGTAAATTTGCCCTCCCGTTTTTTTGATACTTCTTTTATTAATTAAATCAAACTAAAATTAATTTTTAAATAAAAGATAAAATTAATTTGGATAGTTTAAAAAGAGTATGTACTTTTGCACCCCGATTTAGAAGAAAGGTTGTTGAAAAGGAAAAAAGCGGGGAGTTTCGGTAACGATCGAAACGGATTAAAAGTTTGAAGATTTAAGGTTTAGATGATTGAGGATATTAAAAACTAATAACTCATCATTAAGCACTAAGATATAAAAACGTT
>JACPOC010000017.1:117218-168824 GCA_016185125.1 Bacteroidota bacterium | reverse complement strand
TCTCCGGTTCGGCAACCGCCTTGTTTGATGATTATTTTACGGCAATTAGCAATTATATCAGGTCCGCCTGCCCGGTGAATGGCACCGTCTACCCCACCGCCACCGAGTAAAGAAGTGTTGGCCGCGTTAACAATGGCATCGACCGTAATTTTAGTAATGTCGCCTTTTATAACTTCTATTTTACTTTTCACAGACATTAAGCAAAGGTACGAAATAAAAAAAAGAAGCCGCAGGTTTGAAGTAAATCACAAACCTTGTTTTTAAATAGTAGAATTTAGAATAACATGAATGAATTTTGATTAAATTTATAATAAACCTACGAATATGATGAAAAAGTTTATAATACCCTTAACCCTTATTTGTTTATATTTTAAAGTATCCGCGCAAAAGCCAGCGCAATTCAACACGTTTAATTATGCCAAGACTTTTGAAAAAAAAATTGATTCTATTTTTTATAAAAGTTCAACTACATGGATTATTCCTACTCCTTTTATTTATAACAAACAATTTTATAGTATTGATGAAGGGCAAACTTATTTAAAAGCCGGACCTTTTGGTCAAAATTTAAAACCTAATCTTTTAAACACACCCGATATCCGGTCAAATATTAATATTTACACATCCATAAGGATTATTGGGGTTTCGCAAATGGTTATTGTTGCGCCCTATTTTCTAATAAAAGATATTAATTGGATCATCAATAATGATTTTAACCGGGTTAACAGTGTAAACACAGTTGATAAACGTCCGCCAAATTTGTGGTATGCGCTTGGTTTTTTCATCTCCGGTTCTTTAACCTATCATTTACTTTCGAAACCTTTTATAAAAAAAGCTTTGAGTAAACATCACCACAATAAGCATGCTGAAAAAGTGTAGTGTTTTTAATACCGTATCCATAAAAAATATTAAGAAACCTTGGGCCAAACCAATGTCTTCACACACATATTCTTATTCTTCACCAATAATTTAATATAAGTAAAAAAAGGTGTATCATAACCTGTTAATATAATTTACTTTACACTCTCTTTAATAGTTTTTGAAAGCTGTAAGTATCACGGTAATACTGTTTGAGAAATAGTAGAATCAGTACGTATCATTGCAATACTGTTTGAGAAACATTAAAATCGGTAAGTATTAAGGCAATACTGTTTGAGAAATATTAAAATATGGAAGTATCACGCAATTAGTGAATTGGCAATTTTTATAAAAGAACTGTTTCTTTCTTTTTGCTTGACCAAAAAGAAACAAAAACTCAAGGCTTCATAAAAATTCTCTAAACTCTTTTTGATGTTTAAGCTGAGTCGTGGAACTCGCCCATACGAAATCTTTTTTGGGCTCGAACAGCCAAGCCTCCCGCTCAAGCTTTCTCAAAAGACCAGGATACAAAATAACTGCCAATTGTTGCGATAGTCTTTCTCGAACTCCTTTTAAACATCAAAAGAGTTTTTCACGAGAATTTATATGAGTCCGGTATGGTTAAGCTAGCGTTATACATTTAGTCGCTCAGCTAATGCTATTTTCTGATCTTTTGCAGAAATAGCAGCAGGACAAGCTATTGTACTGTCTGCGGTTTTTCTTTCAAAAGAACAGAAGCGTTTTGGTTACTTTTGCGCGACAAAAGTGACAAATAAATCGCTTAACATTAAGAGAATAGTTCTTCGTTAAGGCATCACGCATTCCCTCATCAAAGATTCCTCCTATCGTCGGAAAGACAATAGGATTATATGTAAAAGCCATTTGATATAAAACCAAAAACCCATCCCGACGGCAATCGGAAGCACGGTGAATAGGAAATAAAAGAAGGCTTGGGAAAAGACCTTAAACGGCTAATTAACTATAATTTTTTTTACAGTTTTTTTACCCTCAGATAAAATTTCAATAAAGTAAATTCCTTGAGGCTGAGCACTTAAATCAGCTATTGCCTTTACATTATTCCCACAATATTTACTCCAAATACATTTACCTAATACATCATAGATACAGATTTTAGTATTAGCATTTTTGTTGTTAAAATCAATGGTAAAGATGCCTGAGGATGGATTTGGGAAGACATGGACTTCATCAATGTTTTTACTGTTATATTTTAAACCAGTTATGTTTTCATTATTATACCGCGCTAAGGCAAAATCTGTTTGAAAGATACTAGATGCAATTTCATATGTCCTCTCCCCGCCTGCTAGAATCTTGCCGTCAGCTTGGATAATGACGGAGTTAATTTGTGAAAAAGTTCCGAAATCAGTTGTTGTTATTCCTCCAACTCCAAATCCGGCATCTACATTTCCATCTTCCTTAAAGCACACCACAACAAATTTGGAATATGTACCATAAGAATCTGACCAACCTGCAAGAAGTATTTTTCCATTGCTTTGGACTGTCATTGATAAGCAGAAATCACGCCTCTGAAAATCAAAAGTTGACATTCCATTTGTGCCGAAGGTGCTATCTAAACTTCCGTTGGGATTAAAACGGAGAACCGCAAAATCTGCCGAACCAAATTCCGGCTCTCTCCATCCTGCTACAATAATTTTACCGTTACTTTGAATTCCTATTGCGATGCGACCTAAAGAATTGCTATTAACCATTCCGTTTTGGGAGAAAGTATTATCTAAGGTACCGTTAGGATTAAATCGCACTAATAAAACTCCACACATTAAAATAAATTGGCCGTTCTGTAATTGTATAATATCGCTTGCTGTGCCATATGTAGAAAGGCCTTTGACATAACCGGTACCGTTAAAAGTTGTATCAAGAGTTCCGTTGCTATTATAACGCAGTAAAAGTAGTTCGTTATACATTGAAGCATTCTCCGCCGATCCACAAACTAAAATCTTACCGTCGTTCAGGAGTACGGCTGAATTAGCCCTGTCGTTATCACTTCCAAAAGAAGTAAATACAATGCCGTTATTACCAAAAGTGCTGTCTAAAGAGCCATTGGAATTAAATCTTACTAATAAAATGTCATCATTATCATAACTTGTATAAGTAATCCCTACTAAAATAATTTTTCCATCTGGCTGAAGAAGGACTTTTTTAGCAGCATCAATGACATTACCAGGCATAGATGCTATTGCTTTACCTCCATTGCCAAAACTAAGATCCATTGTGCCATTGGCATTGTATCTAATCACACCAAAATCATGTTTAATTGAACCTGAGGCAATTATTTTTCCATCTGATTGCATTGCCAGTGAATTAATTTGGCCACCTGAACCAGGCCCAAAATTTGTTATTACCTTTCCACCGGTGCCAAACGTAGTGTCTAATGATCCTGTTTGCGCCAAACAACAAACGAAAACGTTTAGCAGGCAAATTGAGAATATAATTTTTTTTAGCATAGCGGTATAATCAATTAAAATAGACAATATTCATGCCATGCAGAATTTCAAAAGGGTTTTCCTCACCTATTAAAACCAAAAACCCATCCCCACGGCAATGGGAATGGGTTGTTTTGGCTCTCAAAAAACTAAAACCATGGCTAGGTTTTAGTGCCCTGAACGAACGCGTCGTTCGGGGAGTACTTATTTTTTATCCATTTTTTCTTTAAGATCAGATAAGGCAGAGATATCACCTAAAGTGGTTTTCTCCTGGTTATCTTTCACTTTTTTCACAGCTTTTTTGCTATCTTCAAAATCAGCTTTTTTAGTTGATTTTTCAACTTTTCTTGCTTCTTCTTTTACTTCTTCATGTAAACGAGCGTGAGAAACAACAATGCGCTTGGCATCTTTGCTAAACTCAATTACCTTAAAATCAATAACTTCCTCAGCTTTAGCGCTTGTTCCGTCGGCTTTAGCTAAATGACGGGCAGGACAGAAGCCTTCCACACCATAAGGTAAACCAACTGTTGCACCTTTATCGTTAACGGTAATAACGGTTGCTTTGTGAACGGAATCAATGGTAAATACTGTTTCAAATACATCCCATGGATTTTCTTCCAATTGTTTGTGGCCTAAAGATAAACGACGGTTCTCGCCATCAATTTCTAAAACAGTTACATCCATCTTTTCTCCTACTTTACAGAATTCGCTTGGATGCTTTATTTTTTTGCTCCATGAAAGATCAGAGATGTGAACTAAACCATCAACACCTTCTTCTAATTCAACAAACACACCAAAGTTAGTGAAGTTACGCACGGTGCCTGTGTGCTTAGAACCTTTAGAGTATTTCTCCATGATCATATTCCAAGGATCGGGAGTTAATTGCTTCATTCCTAAACTCATTTTACGCTCTTCGCGGTCAAGAGTTAAAATTTGCGCGTCAATTTCATCGCCAACCTTTACAAATTCCTGCGCGCTGCGTAAGTGCTGACTCCAGCTCATTTCACTAACGTGAACCAAACCTTCAACACCTTGAGCAATTTCAATAAAGGCGCCGTAATCGTTAATTACAACTACTTTACCTTTTACTTTATCTCCAATTTTTAATTCAGAGTTTAAAGCTTCCCAAGGATGCTTGGTTAATTGTTTTAAACCTAAAGCAATACGTTTTTTATCATCATCAAATTCAAGAATTACCACCTGAATTTTTTCATCTAATTTAACAATCTCTTCAGGATGGTTGATACGACCCCAAGAAAGATCGGTAATATGTATTAATCCGTCAACTCCACCTAAATCGATGAACACACCATAAGAAGTAATGTTTTTTACAGTTCCTTCCAATACTTGTCCTTTTTCTAATTTAGAAATGATATCGCGTTTTTGACTTTCAATTTCAGCTTCAATTAAAGCTTTATGAGAAACTACAACGTTTTTAAATTCATTGTTGATTTTCACCACTTTAAATTCCATTGTTTTACCAACGTAAATATCGTAATCACGAATTGGTTTTACATCAATTTGCGAACCCGGTAAAAATGCTTCGATACCGAATACATCAACAATAAGTCCGCCTTTTGTGCGACATTTAACAAAACCTTTAATAATTTCATCTGTGTTAAGAGCGGCATTAACTCTATCCCAGCTTTTTCCGGCGCGTGCCTTTTTGTGAGAAAGAACTAACTGTCCGTTTGCATCTTCAGCAGTTTCAACAAATACTTCAATAGTATCGCCAATTTTAAGATCAGGGTTATATCTGAATTCAGAAAGAGGAACAACTCCATCTGATTTATAACCAATGTTTACCACAACCTCACGGTTATTTTTTGCTACTACTTTACCTTCAATAATCTGAAGATCGGTAATAGTGTTTAACGATTTACCATACAACTCATCGAAACGATCTTTCTCTTCTGTTGTGTAATTGTCTTGTTTTTTACCAATAGAACTCCAATCGAAATCAGCGTTACCGGTTAATGTTTGTTCTGCCATTTTATTTTACTTGTATCAAATGTTTGAGGCACCATTTGAGAGGTTAGTATTAATAATTAATTTGCGCCTTTGCCTCAATAAAAGCGGGCTACAAATATACTAATGAATTAGGGGATTACTAAAGAAAAAAATATTTTTAATTATCTGATTATCAAATATTTAGAATATTTAACACTGTGATAATATTCAAATAATTTTCTTAAATTTAAGTTAAACCTTTAAAAGCTTTAAAGCCATTTAAAATATACCATTACTCGCCAAAAAGTTCAGCATCGGTTTTTTGTTCGCATTTAGGGCCGGGGCGTGGAGTGATGAGTATATCGGAGGGTTTCATGCCTTTTGAATCCTTATCGTAAATCAAAGTCATTTTTACTTCCGATTTTACGGTTAATCCGTTTTTTACAGCGGGGTTCCATAAATCCATATTTTTGAGTGCGTTTGTTACCTGCAAATTCAATTCTTCATCCAAACCTGTTACCATTGATTTTTTAATGGAGCCGTCAAAATTTAATTGCAGCTTAACTGTTGAAATGAGTTGTTTGCTATGCTTTTTTTGTTTTTTTGAAAGGATGATATTTGTGGTAAAGAAGTTATTGAGATCATCATCACTTGCTCCATAAAAAGGCGAGCGGCAGGCTTTTGAATCCTTCGATTTTTTTGGAATAGTATAACCTTCTCTTTTTACAATGGGAGGCGCGGGTTCGGGCTCTAAAGGTTTAACTTCTTTATCTTCGTTTTTTGTTATTGCTTCTTTCGGTTCTTTAACTTTCTTTTCTTTTTTTACTTTAACCGCGGGCTCTTCTTTTTCTTCCGACTTTGATTTTTTTTCTTTTTTAGATTTGTTTTCGGCTACAGGTTCCAATTTAGAATTTGGTTTTTCATCTGTTGGTTTTGTCTCCGCTTCTTTGGTTTCTTTGCCCGATGAAAAATAAACATAAAATCCCTGCGCTTGCTTTATAGCCGCTGTATCATTGCTTTTATATTGAAGCAAATTTTTATAATTGGTGCTGAATTGAAATAATTCGGGATAGGTTTTTAAAAGATTTTCCCAACGTTCGCGATTGGCTTCTTCTCTGCTATGGGTGCTAGATGAATTTATTTCAGAATAAACCAAAACAATATCAGAAATGGAGAGTGCGAGAATGGAATCTGCTTTTGATGTTTTATTAACACCGCTTGTTCCGCGTTTTGATTTTATGAACGCGTAATTTTTACCGGAAGGTTTGTAAGCTTTGGTAATGGAATCTTCTTCAAAATTAAGATCTTCAAAAGCCGGAGCCTGGCAAAAAGCGGAATGGCATATAACCGAAAAGAAAATAATTATAAACGATTTCATAATAATTGTAAATTAATTAAATGTAATATTATAAAATTAATTTGAGAAGCCACCTAAATCATGTGAATTTCATAAGTTAGGAGTTATACCTTCCCAAACAAACTATTAACAAATTCGGGGGCGTTAAATACCTGTAAATCGGTCATTTTTTCGCCTACGCCAATGTATTTAACCGGAATTTTAAACTCATCGGAAATGCCTATCACCACTCCGCCTTTTGCTGTGCCGTCTAATTTTGTAACGGCCAGTGAAGTAACATCGGTAGCAAGCGTAAATTGCCGGCATTGCTCCACGGCGTTTTGCCCGGTGCTTCCGTCAAGCACCAGCATTACTTCGTGCGGGGCATTATCGAGTACTTTTTTCATTACGTTTTTAATCTTGGTTAATTCATTCATTAAATTAACTTTATTATGTAAACGGCCAGCAGTATCAATAATTACCACATCGGCGTTTTTTGTTTTGGCGCTGCTTAGCGTATCAAAGGCCACGCTGGCCGGATCGGCGCCCATGCCCTGGCTTACAATAGGAACCCCTGCCCTATTGGCCCAAATGATGAGCTGATCAACCGCGGCGGCTCTGAATGTATCGGCAGCACCAAGAATTACAGATTTACCGGCCAGTTTGTATTGATGCGCCAGTTTGCCAATGGTGGTGGTTTTGCCAACGCCATTAACGCCCACCACCATAATAACATAAGGTTTGCAAGGGAGTTCATCCGAAAAATGGGCTATCTTTTTATCCTTATAATTTTCGTTAACAAGTGCCGCAATTTCTTCTTTTAAAATTTGATTCAGTTCGGTTGTAGAAACGTATTTATCGCGGGCTACACGTTCTTCAATGCGTTTAATTACTTTTATGGTGGTGCTCACGCCAACATCGCCGGCTATTAGAATTTCTTCCAGATTATCTAACACAGCTTCATCAACGGTATCTTTTCCGGCAATTGCTTTGCCAAGTTTGCCAAAAAAACTGTCTTTACTTTTTGACAGGCCCTGATCGAGGCTTTCTTTATTTTCTTTGGTAAATAGTTTTGAAAAGAAGTTCATGAAGCAAAGTTAGATATAAGAATTAAGAAGTATGAATTAAGATTTGCCAAAAAGCAAAAAATTCTCCCCTTCTCAGGAAAGAATTTTTTGTATTGTGTAATAAAAATTATTTAATGAATATTATTTATTCTTTAAAAAATCGGCGATATGATCGTTGTGAACAATTTCTTCCTTAAATGAATATGCTCCGGTTTTATCGGATTTTGTCATTTTAATAACTTTAGTAAAATCTTTACCTTTTCCTGACTTTAACGTCGCAACTACTTTCTTTGCCATTTTATTTTATTTTAAATGTTATTGGTTATAAGTTATTCGTGATTCAACGTTTAACTTATAACGGTTAACTTTTTAGTTATTTAATTTCTTTATGAACCGTCATGCGCTTTAAAATGGAGTTGTATTTTTTTAACTCAATGCGCTCGGTTGTGTTTTTTTTGTTTTTTGTAGTAATGTAACGAGAAGTTCCGGGTTTACCGCTCTCTTTATGCTCAGTACATTCTAAAATCACCTGAATTCTGTTTTTATTCCTTGCCATGTTCTGTTCTTATTTAAACTATTTTGCTAAAATTCCTTTTTCTTTAGCTTCTTTAAGACATGCACTGATGCCTTTTTTATTAATATTCTTTAATGCAGAAGTTGATACACGAAGCGTGATCCACTCACCTGTTTCAGGAATAAAAAAACGTTTGTGCTTTAAGTTTACTTTAAACTGGCGGCGTGTTTTTGCATTGGAGAAGGACACTTTGTTCCCACCCATTGCTTTTTTTCCTGTTAATTGACAAATACGTGACATGATAAAAAAATCTAAGCGTTAATTAATTTCCCCTTAAAAAGGGATGCAAATATAGTACAATCAATTTAATTAACCAAAAACAATCTTACAATATTTCCGTAATAAAATTCTAAAAGTAAATTAAGAACAAAAATAATTATTAAACATTGATTATTAGCATGTTACGTCATAAAAAACACAAAAAAAGAATAGTTTTTACTCTTCTTTTATTAATTTTAATAAAAACAGACTTTCTTTTTATAAGATTTTTAATACAATTATAGATGTAATTATTAAAATAATGAGAGTTTTTAGTCGCAAATTTTTGGGGTAAATTGATGTAGAAGTTGAGCCTCATTTTGTTGAATGGTTATTGGTATGTGGTTATGGCACAATTTTTTAAGTATTAATTATGAATAGGTGTTTTAATGGTTAAAAATTACCACTAATGTACTTTATCAGAGAATCAGCTAAATTTTGTACGCTTTAGAACTATTTATTATGGCAAAAGAAATTTATTATTATAAACTATGGGAGGCCGAAAAGTTAAAGCAAACGTATAGCTCTTGGATTGATAAAGATGCCCATATTGGCGCGGGGCGGATAGAGGTTTTAAAGCAAATTATTATAAGGCCCAAACGTGCGTTAAAAGTTAAAAATGATGAAAAATTATTTTCGGTAAAATTTGAATTTAAAAACCAGGAGATTTTGGATGCTTTTGATTTTTTAAGCAATAATGGACTTACCACCACTGATATTACGCCCAAGCCAAGAGATCCGTTGGCTAAACCTTGGGGTGATGCAAATATGTAAATTATGCAAAGCCAGAGTAAAATATTAAACATTGTAATTGCCGATGATGATCCTGATGATCAGTACATGATGCATAAAGCTACTTGGGAAATGAATTCTCAGCACAAAATAACTTCGGTGTACAATGGCATACAATTAATGGATTATCTTCAAAGAAGCGGTATGTATAAAAATTATAACGATCCAATGCCGGATTGCATTTTTTTAGATTTAAATATGCCTTTATTAAGCGGCACAGATGCTTTAAAACGAATAAAAAAGAATGAGCAGTTGGCGCATCTTCCGGTATTTATTTTAAGCACCAGCAAGGCTTCACACGAAAAGGAAAACCTGCTGGCTTTGGGCGCGCATGGCTTTTATACAAAAAGTTACGAGTATAACGAATTAAAAAAAATTATTGCAACGGTTTTTGATCAGGTTTATACCCTCAACCCGCAAAAAGAGGCTTAATTTTTGGGTGGCTCATTGGCCATTTTTAAAAACTCAATATAATCCTTTTGCATTTTCTCATCAAAAGTATCATTATGAAAAATGGGAATAAATTCGCCCTGATATTTTTTTACTTCATTAATAAAAGGTAAGGCCAACTTTAAAAACACCACACTTTGTTTTTTTGCTTCAAGCTGTAAAGTATTTTCGGTAAGGCAAAACGAATGTATCAGCAAATTGGTTTGATGCTCATCTACCAAACTGTACCATTTAAAAGGATAGCAATAAGAAGCTCTGAATCCGTTAATATTAGTGTAACCCATCGAATAATCTTCGTTAATGCCGCCTTGCAATAAAGCCAGATAAGTTTTAGGGAATTTAAGCATGGAAAAATGCTGACGGCTTTTTACTATTTGCCGGTGAGTAATATTGGCAAGCCTGTTAATTTCAATTTTTAGCTGCTGCAGGTTATCGTTAGAGCCAAAGGAAGGATGTATTCCCACCGCTGAATAATCATCCAAATGCTTAATTAATGCCTGAAAGCGGAGATCGCTGGACGAATGATTTTTATCGTTCATGCCGTAATCTCCAAGCAATAAAAAATAAATAGCTTTAATGTTTAACTCTTTATGAGTGGCAATCAAAAAATCATAGCAGTCAAACGGATCTTTAGTATCATTAAATACAATGGATGTTCTGCTTTTTAAACCCGCTTTATTATTAATTAAAAGGTCTGAAATATAACCTGCCATGGTGCGCACAAAACCTTTGTTCTTGTATTTATATACATTATCAATATCAATGGTGCTTACAAAATTATATTTCCGCTCTTTAAAAAGCAGATCGGGATTTAATTGTTGAAGTATTTTTTTTAATTCATTTAGCCAAACGTTAATGAGGGGGTAATGTAAAAAATCGTATTGGTAAGCCAAACTGTTTGAATAATGAAATCGGTTAAACTGTTCGCTTTTGTACGGTAAATACTCTTCATAGCGCGTTAAAAGCCAAAAAGATGCTCCAAAAATATCAAACGGAATTTCTAAATTATCGTTTTTAAAAAAAATTTTAGAAAATTGCGCGTTGTTATTTACTTCAATAGAATAATCTTTTACTCCGTAATCAAAAAGTATAATGTGCGGTTCAATGTTTAAACAATCAGGAATATCGTTACCCGAATAATTGATTCGCGGCAAGTTACTTTCTTTAAATTCATCTAAATTATTTGTAACCTCAATGTTTAAACCAAGTCCATCCTCCAGCAAATTTGAAATGATAAACTCCAAACGGTTGGAGGTATTAACGGAATATATTAAAACTGAATTTATACTGTAAAATTACAGCAGATGCCCGATAAAAATTATCTTTTCAAATAAAGTTATTACAGATAACTGTTAAAAAACGATTTTAAATAAGGATAAAAAATAATTATTCCCATTATAAGAGAAGCCACGGAAACTATAAGCACTGCGCCTGCACTTAAATCTTTAATAAATTTTATTCTAGGATCAATTTCGATGCTTATTAAATCACAGAGCCGTTCAATTGCTGAGTTAATAAGTTCAAGAGCCAGTACCAAACCGCAACAAGCAATTATAAAGCACCATTCCGTTTTCGAAATATTAAAATAAGCGGCCACCATACAAATCAAAACCGCTGCGCTCACCTCAATTTTAAAGTTTGGTTCTTTCAACGCCTTTTTAATTCCTTGAATTGCAAACCCAAAAGATAAACCTCTTTTTTTAATATAACTCATTTGCCTTTATAAAATTATGTTTTTGAAAGATAAATAAATTTCGCCGAAAATTTATGAATAGATAAAACTGAATACGAAAAGCCAACACAAAGTTTCTAATATACTCTTGTTAATTAAAAAAAAAGCTTGCCAAATATACACTTGCAAATGCCCTTACATTTAGCTATTAAATAAAATATATGAGCGATATAGCGCACTTTTTTACACCTCTTAATTTGGATGCCATTACCACGTTTAATTCTTTAAAAGAATTGCAGTTTGGTAATTTGTTTTCCGTTCATTCTTCCGAGGATAATTTTCCGGAACTGGATGGAATTGACATGGCTATTATTGGCGTAACGGAAGACCGTAATGCAGATAACAACAGCGGCTGTGCCAACGCTCCGGATGTAGTGCGTGAATTTTTATACAAATTATACGGCGGCAGCTTTAAAGTAAAAGTGGCCGATCTTGGAAATATTAATGCAGGGCATTCTACCGAAGATACTTATTTTGCTTTAAGAAGCACTGTTGATTTTTTGGTGAGAAAAAATATTATTCCCATAATACTCGGAGGTTCGCAAGACCTTACCTATGCGCAGTTTTTAGGTTACAAAGATCTTGAACAAACCATAAATATTGCAGCGGTTGACAGTGTTTTTGATCTTGGAAATCCGGATGAGGAAATTACAAATATGTCTTACCTCGGAAATATAATTTTACATCAGCCAAATTATTTATTCAATTACAGTAACATTGGTTATCAAACTTATTTGGTAGATCAAAGCAGTTTACACATGATGAACAAATTGTATTTTGATGTGTACCGTTTAGGCCAGATAAGAGATAAGATTGAAGAAGCGGAACCTGTAATTCGCCAGGCAGATATGCTGACTTTTGACATGACTGCCATTAAACACTCTGATGCACCTGCAAACCCTAACGCTTCGCCAAACGGCTTTTACGCCGAAGAAGCTTGTCAAATCATGCGATACGCCGGCATGAACGATAAATTATCTTCTATCGGCATTTATGAGATTAATCCTGAGTATGATGTAAGTGGTAAAACAGCGCATTTAGCCGCGCAAATGATTTGGTGTTTTATGGATGGTTTTTATAATCGTAAAAACGATTTTCCAAGCAGAACCAATCCCGATTATTTACGTTTTCATGTGGTGTTGCAGGACGAAAAATACGAGATTAATTTTTATAAAAGTAAAAAAAGCGACAGATGGTGGATGGAGATCCCCTACCCGCCACATAAAGATTTAAAATTTGAAAGGCACACTTTAATTCCTTGCAATTACAAAGATTACGAACTCGCCACACAAAATGAAATTCCTGACAGATGGTGGCAAACGTATCAGAAATTGAGTTAAGATCTAAATTATTTTGTCATCAAAACCATTTGGCAAAACAAACGTTAAACGCGATTTTTGTCCCAGCATTTCATTTAAATGATAAGAAAAATTAATAAGGTACTAAGAACCACTAAATATGTGCTTTATAAAGAAACTCTAATTGATTACCATGAAATTTTCTGGTCGTTCGCAGGGTCTTTTATGGGAATTGGAATTATAGCCTTTATTCAGTCTAAATTTTATGCGCTTAACGATAATTTATTTCTTATCGGGTCTTTTGGAGCATCCAGCGTACTTGTTTATGGTGCCATTCAAAGTCCGCTCGCTCAGCCAAGAAACCTGTTAGGCGGGCATTTAATCTCTGCCCTTGTTGGCGTTACCATACAAAAACTTCTTCCGGAAGTTGTGTGGATCACTGCTCCCCTTGCTGTTTCTTTTTCAATTGTATTGATGCAAATAACTAAGACATTGCATCCACCAGGTGGCGCCACGGCCTTAATTGCTGTTATAGGTTCGGTTAAAATTAAATCGTTAGGTTATTTATACGTAGCATTTCCTGTATTTACCGGCGCTATTATTTTACTGGTAGTTGCAATGGTTTTTAATAACATTACCGCTAACCGCCATTACCCCAACGCAAACAAAAATAATTTTATAAAAAGATTGTTTAGATAACTACTAAAACTCTATGCAAATTTCTTCTCAAATTCCTTCATCACTTCCACTAATACATGAACGCTTTCAAGGGGAAGCGCGTTGTATAAAGAAGCCCTGAAACCGCCAACATCTCTGTGGCCGCGCAGTCCGCTCATATTCGCTTCCTTGCAAAATTTATCAAATTCATTTTCCAATTCAGGTTTTTTTAATAGAAAACAAACATTCATATTGCTTCTGTCGGCCTTATCAACCGTGCCATAAAACAAACTGTTGCGGTCAATTTCATTATAAATGGCATCTGCTTTTTGCTGATTCAATTTTTCTATCCAGGCAATTCCACCATTTTTTTTGAGCCATTGCATGGTTAATAATGTAACGTAAATAGGAAAAACCGGAGGCGTGTTATACATACTGTCGCCTTTTATATGTACCTGATAATCAAGCATTGACAGCATTTTTCGGCCTGTTTTTCCAAGTGCGTCTTTTTTTACCATTACCATGGTGCTTCCGGCAGGACCCATGTTTTTTTGTGCGCCTGCGTAGATCAATGTAAAATCTTTGGCATTTACTTTTCTGCTAAAAATATCAGAACTCATATCGCAAACCAAAGGAATATCACATTTAGGAAAATGCTTCATTTGTGTTCCGTAAATGGTATTGTTGCTGGTAATATGCAAATAATCCGCATCGGAAGGAATAACATATTCTTTTGGCACATAAGTAAATTTTTTATCTTCGCTCGAAGCAATAACCTTTGTATTACCAATTATTTTAGCTTCCTTAATTGCTTTGGTTGCCCAAACGCCGGTGTTCACATACGCCGCACTACCACCCTCTTTCATCAGGTTATAAGGGATCATGGCAAATTGCAAACTTGCTCCGCCGCCTAAATATAAAACCTCGTAATCATCACCAACTTCAAATAGTTCTTTCACCGTGTTGCGCGCTTCAAGCATCACCCGTTCGTAGTTTTTACTTCTGTGCGAAATTTCCAGCAAGGAAAGATTTAATCCGTCGAAATTAATACAAGCTTCTGATGCTTGCTGTAAAACTTCTAAAGGTAAAATACCCGGACCGGCACTGAAATTGTGAACTTTTGAAGCAGTTGTTGTTGACATAGGTAAGAATTTGCCTATAAAATTAGTAAAATTGTAGCCTTGTTGTTCAATCTTTAAGTAATTTAACTTCCTTATTATTTAAAGTGATTATAAACAGGCCTTCTTTTATCTTTTGAATATTTGTAACTTCACTAAAAATAACGGTTCCGGAGGTGCTAACAATTAATTTTTTTTCTTCTCCGGCCGTGTAATATCGTTGCGATATTTTTTCAATTTCTTCATCAAAACTGTAAATTTCTTTTCCCTTAATATTAATAATAGCGTATTTATCTTTGATGGTAACAATGGCCACGCTATCAATAAAATCCTGCGCTTGCAGATATTTGAAGGGAATGGCTAACGTTAACTTTTTATCCACAAAACCAAATTTATTGCCCCGCTTAACCCGCATTAATCCATTTACCGGAAAATTTATTTCATCAAAAGTTCCAAAATCAATAATTTGCTTTCCGTTAGCATCCACCATACTTTGTTCTTTATTTTTAACCAGTTTAAATAAATATCCGTTGGTGTAAAATTCAACAGGTTTTTCTTTTAAAAAATCATAAGCAATAGCTGATAAAAAACACCCGAAGCCGTTATAAAAACCATACAAATTATTTTTAACCAGAATGTAATTGTTAGTAGCAGCTTTTAAAATCAAATCATATTCCGGGCTTAAAACAGTTTGCCCCAATGAGTTTATTAAACCATACAAATTATTTTTTTTAATAATAGCCAGTTTGTTTTCATTAAAATCCGATAACCAATCGAACTCCGCTTTATGCGCGAAGCCTGTTTTAGATACAAAGCCGTATTTACCGCCCTCCATATAATAAGCAAACTGATTTTTAAAATCGCCCAGCTTTTGAAATTTGGGTTCAATTATAGTTTGGCCCAAATGATTAATGGCGCCGTATTTTGCATTTATTTTAACCACGTAAACATCTTCAGATAATTCATTTATTTCCTCGTAAGCCTGTGAAATAATTTGGCCTTGCCTGTTAATAAGCAGCCAATTATTAGCGCTTTTTACAGCAGCTATTCCATTTTTAAAACTATAGGCCTCGGAGTAAAACTGATTGAATGGATTTTTATTTTCTTTATTAATGTAAAAAACCGAATCGTTAATATTAACCGCCGATAGACCTTCGCTGAAGGGGCTAACTGCCTCATAAACAGGCTTTATAGTTACATTCGCTAAAGAATCAATAAAACCAAAAAAACCCTCTTTTTCATAAGGATAAAGATGTATTTTGTTTAGCTCCAACTCTTTTAAAATAGAATTTTTTAAAGGAAAAGCGGGATGAGCTTCTAAAAAAGCTTCCAGTTCTTTATTGGAAAATGATTTTACCGTTAATGAAAAAAGTAATTTCCAGGCATCCAAATATTGCGGGGCTTTTGGATAATTGTTTACAAAGTTTTTTAGTCCCTCCACATCCGATGAATCTTTATAGATCTTGTATAAATTTTCATAAGCCGTATTAAGCATATTATTTTGCTTATGATTATTGATAAAACTAATGTATTTTCCGGCATTGCCACCGGTAGTTAACTCTTCAAAAACCTGCCTTTGAATTAACAAAAGTGCTTGCTGTAAAAAAGCGCTTTGCGGATGCGTATTAATAAATTCCGAGGTTGATTTACTGTTGTTATTTTGCAGGATAAAATTGTATTCAATCTCATCACGCAAATAAACCGCTTGCTCTTTTAATAAATTGTTTGCTAAATAATTATTTTTTAAAAAAGCATCAAAAACCGCAGTATCATTAGATTTTCTGATTATAATCCATTTTTTAAAAGCAATACTGTCGCACAGCGATAAGAGCGAAAGGTTATCTACTTCAAAACCAGATAATTGCCTGCTCCTGCCGCTTTTAACAAAAGTGCAATATCCCAGCGAAGCATATCGCGAGGCACTGTCGAGGTTGTAAAACGGATTGTCGTTACGGCTAAAAATTACTGCCAAACCATAGCAGGCAAAAGCGTTTGGATGAGGCTTGTTAGCTTTGTAAAACTCTTTTTTTGCCAAAAAGTAATTGTAAATACTTAATGCTTTAAATCCCTTTTTTATTCCCGCCACAGCAAAGCCGCCAATAAAAACAAACGAAATTATTAAAATTATTTTGCGAAATATGTTAACTTGGGTTGTCAGAAAAATTAACGAAGTTCAAAAATTTATCACTAATAAAAAAATTATGCTTTATTTGCCCTTATATTTGCCTGAATATGTTTACCGGCGGAAGAATAATTTTTATGATTTTTTTTCTCTTGATCTTTATCGGGGGATTAATTTGGGCCTATAAAAAAGATAGCGGAATTACCCGTATTCACTTTAAAAAATCCTATATGGTGCTTGGAGGATTGATTCTGTTTATAACAATTTTATTTCTAATTGTTAAAATGCGCAAATTTCTATAATTCGTCGATATTTATTATATCTTTGTAGCTTCAAAATCAAGAGTTAAAAAAAATATGAAAAAACTTCTTACCATAGCAATTGTTTTTACTTTTTTAGGAAAAGCTAATTCAGCTACACTTGTTGTTGAAGGAAAATATCAGAATAAGAACGTTTACGTTCAAAATGCTTTTAATACAACAGGCGTAGGCTTTTGTGCCCAAGAAATTAAAGTAAACGGTAAACTTACCACCGATGAAACCAATTCAAGCGCTTTTGAAATTGATTTGGCAGCCTTACAATTAAAATATGGCGAAAACATCACCATCGAAATTGTGCATAAAGACGGATGTACGCCCAAGGTTCTTAACATGGAAGACCTTAAGCCAAAACCAACTTTTGAAGTGTTAACCATGAACATTTCGCCGGTAGGTTTGTTAACATGGACCACCAAAGGCGAAGTAGGAACCTTGCCTTATATTGTAGAGCAATTTAAATGGAATAAATGGATTCCTATTGGCGAAGTTGATGGCGTTGGTACTCCCGAAAGCCATTCTTATTCTTTTAAAGTTGAGCTTCACAGCGGCGAAAATAAATACAGAGTGAAACAAAAAGGTTTAAATTCTTTCGCCAAATATTCTAACGAAGTAAGCGTAAAATCTTCAATTAATAAACCATCCTTTGCCATTGCTAAAGGTAACAGCGGCATTGATTTTAACTCTGAAACCGGTTACGAAGTGTATGACGCTTACGGTGTAGTAGTTAAAAAAGGATTCGGTAAACAAATTAAAACCGAAAACCTGGCTAAAGGTCAGTACTATTTGTGTTACGATAACACCATGACCGAGTTTAAAAAATAGTTTTTAAAATAACTTTAAATTCGCTCAGTATCATAGCTGTAGCACCCCATACTTTTAAGCCCTCTGTTTCAAAACAGGGGGCTTTTATTTTACCTCCGCCGTAAAGATTAATATCATCTTCCTTTACAATGCTTTCGTTCAGTAAATCCTTTAAATAGAATTTTCCAATGTGTTTAACCTCCCTAACATGAGGCAACATTAACACATTTTCACCAGAACAATAAGCAACCACCGGCTGAACCAGAAAATTACTCACCGGAATATATAAGGCACTTAAATTTCCAAGCACTTCAATATTATCTTTAACGCCTATTTCCTCTTCGCACTCTCTGAGCGCTGTGGCTGTTAAATCCTTATCGCCAGCATCCGCTTTTCCTCCCGGCAAACTTACCTGCCCCGAATGAATGCCATCATAAGCAAAACGTTGTGTTAAAGGAAAATAAAACTCATTATGTTCATCCGCGCAAAGCAATATTAAAACAGCGCTTAGCTTAAATAAAGTTTCATCGCCGTAATCTCTTATCCTGCCTCGTTTTTCGGGAGCCATAAGGTATTGCGCAGTTTCGCCCGGCAATTCTCCCTTTAATTTTTCATATATTTTATTTATAAGAGGATGCACAATAAGAATATTTCCCGCTTAAATTAACTAAATTTACACGATTAATTATGAGTGAAATAAAATTAAATACCATTGAGGAAGCCCTGGAAGATATCCGAAATGGCAAAGTTATTATTGTAGTGGATGATGAAAGCCGCGAAAATGAAGGTGACTTTATTACCGCCGCCCGCAACGCCACCCCGGAAGTTATTAATTTTATGGCTACACATGGCCGCGGCTTAATTTGCGCCCCTTTAACCGAAGAGCGAGCGCATGAATTAAAACTCGATATGATGGTGCCCGCCAACACTTCTTTACACGAAACACCTTTTACAGTTTCTATTGATCTTTTAGGCTTTGGATGCACAACCGGCATCTCGGCTTCCGACCGTTCACAAACCATTAAGGCATTGGTAGATCCTAACATTAAACCCTCTGATTTTGGAAGACCCGGACATATCTTTCCTTTAAAATCGAAACCGGGCGGAGTGTTAAGAAGAACCGGACATACCGAAGCTACCGTTGATATTTCGGTTTTAGCAGGCTTTGAACCCTGCGGTGTTTTGGTGGAGATTTTGAACGAAGACGGAACCATGGCCCGCTTGCCCGAACTGATGAAAATTGCCAAAAGATTTGATTTGAAGATCATTAGTATTGAAGACCTTATTTCCTTTCGCTTAGCCAAAGAAAGCATTGTTACCAGGCAGGTTGAAGTGCAAATGCCAACCGATTGGGGAACATTTAAACTCATAGATTATAAAGTAGAAACCAACGGACAGGAACATTTAGCTTTGGTAAAAGGCGCATGGGAAAAAGATGAACCGGTGTTGGTGCGCATGCATTCATCCTGCGTTACCGGCGATATTTTTGGAAGCTGCCGATGCGACTGTGGTGAGCAGTTACACAAATCCATGCAAATGATTGAAAAGGCAGGAAAAGGCGCGGTGGTTTATTTAAATCAGGAAGGCCGCGGCATTGGATTATTAAATAAATTAAAAGCCTATAAATTGCAGGAAGAAGGTTTAGACACCGTAGAAGCCAACGTAGAACTGGGCTTTAAAGTAGATGAACGCGATTACGGCGTGGGCGCTCAAATACTGCGCGACCTTGGCATTAGAAAAATAAAACTGATGAGTAACAACCCCAAAAAACGAGCCGGCTTAATTGGCTACGGATTAGAGATAGTGGAAAATGTAGCCATCATCGTTGAATCAAACCCTCATAACGCCAAGTACCTTCAAACAAAGAAGGATAAAATGGGGCATTCGTTTTAGACGTATGCCTCAAAGCGCATTGTAAGCTCGAGTAAATTTGAAGCGGAGCGCAAAATTGTATCGAGAGAGCGATTGAGCTTGCCTCTTCTGGATACGAGCCTCCTTACGTCGGCTCTACTCGAAATGACAAACTCGCCGTCCTCGCGAGGGAATTTTCTCCCGAAGCGATCTTTCGTATTAAAAAGCACGCAGATAACGCAGATTCAGCAGATTTTCCTTGATTAATAATACCATTAAACACTTTATGTCAGCTCGAGTGAATTTGAAGCGGAGCGCAAAATTGTATCGAGAGCTACATGAGTCCTTTCTCGATAAGCTCCTAAAGGTCGCTACTCGAAATGACAAACGGAAAACAAAAAACCCCGATATTTCTATCAGGGTTTTAAATTCAACAATTAATATAATTATACAGTTTCCGGTTTTTCAACGTGGCCTTCCGGCTTTGGTAATAAAGCTTTGCGACTTAATTTGATCTTTTTTGTTTTTGGATCATCGCCCACATATTTTACTTTAATAATATCGCCTTCTTTAATAACACCTTCTAAGGTATCAATGCGTTTCCAATCGTATTCGCTGATGTGTAATAAACCATCTTTACCCGGAAGAATTTCTACAAACGCTCCGTAAGGCATAATTGATTTTACTTTTGCATCGTAAATAGCGCCCGGCTCCGGAACAGAAACAATGCCTTTGATCTTAGCCATTGCTGCCATTACATCGTCTTTGCTTGTACCAAATACTTCTACAATTCCTGTTTTACCTTCTTCGGTAATAACAATGGTGGTGTTGGTGCTCTTCTGCATTTCCTGAATAACTTTTCCACCGGGACCAATTACCGCTCCAATGAATTCGCTAGGAATAACAATACGCTCAAAGCGCGGCGCATGCGATTTGTAATCTTCACGCGGCGTGTCTAAAGCTTTAAGCATTTCGTTCATAATGTGTAAACGTCCGGCTTTGGCTTGCTCCATTGCTTTTTCCATTACTTCGTAAGGCAATCCGTTTACTTTCAAATCCATTTGCACAGCAGTAATACCGTCTCTTGTTCCGCAAACTTTAAAATCCATATCTCCTAAATGATCTTCATCCCCTAAAATATCAGAAAGAATAGCGTAGTTACCTTTATCATCGGTAATTAATCCCATTGCAATACCTGCAACCGGTTTTTTAATTTTAATACCTGCATCCATTAAAGCTAATGTTCCGGCACAAACAGTGGCCATAGAACTTGAGCCGTTACTTTCTAAAATATCACTTACAATACGAATGGTATAACCTGTATCCATTGGCACCACACGCTTTAAAGCACGCAGGGCAAGGTTACCGTGACCAACTTCGCGACGGCCAACACCGCGGTTTGGTTTTGCCTCGCCTGTACTGAAGCCAGGGAAGTTATAATGCAATAAGAATTTTTCTTCGCCTTTGTTAAACGCACCGTCAATCATCATTGCATCTTTAGGAGTTCCTAAAGTAACGGTTGTTAACGATTGTGTTTCGCCGCGTGTAAATACAGCGCTTCCGTGCGGAGAAGGTAAATAATTTACTTCGGCCCAAATGTTACGGATATCGGTTGTTTTACGGCCATCTAAACGTACTTTTTCATCAAGAGCTAAACGGCGCACGGCATCATACTCCACATCGTGATAATATTTGCTGATCAAAGCGCCTTTTTCTTTTAATTCTTCTTCGCTGAATGTTTTTTTGTATTCTTCTAAAACGGCTTTAAAATCTTCTTTACGGTTATTTTTGTTTGCCTGAAGTTTTTTAGCAACAGCGTACACTTTATCGTAAGTATCTTTATGAACTTTTACTTTAAGATCCGCATCATTTGTTTCGTGATTGTATTCGCGTTTAGGTTTAAGGCCTGCTTTTTCGGCAAATTCTTTTATTCCTTTAATATGAACTTTAATAGCTTCGTGACCAAACTTAATGGCTTCAAGCATTTCTGCTTCGCTTACTTCGCTCATTTCACCTTCTACCATTAAAATATCGGTTGCGCTTGCTGCAACTATCATGTCGATGGTGCTGTTTACCAACGCGGCTTTACCGGGATTGATGCAAAGTTTACCCTCGATTTTTCCAACACGCACTTCGCTGATTGGTCCGTTAAATGGAATATCAGAAACTGCGATGGCTGCAGAAGCTGCAATACCCACTAAAGCGTCTGGTAAAGTATCGTTATCGGTTGATAAAAGAGATAACATTAATTGAGTATCTGCGTGATAATCTTCAGGGAATAAAGGTCGGATTGCCCTGTCAACTATTCGTGAAATTAAAACTTCGTAATCAGAAAGTTTTGCTTCGCGACGGAAGAAACCTCCGGGAAAACGACCTGCGGAAGCATATTTTTCCTGGTAATCTACTGTTAATGGTAAAAAGTCAACTCCTTCTTTTGCATCTTTGTTACTAACAATAGTAGCAAGAATCATGGTGTTGCCTAATTTTAAAACAACCGAACCATCGGCTTGTTTGGCTAATTTACCGGTTTCTAATGTAATTGATCTTCCATCTCCCAGATCAAAGCTGTGTGTAATTCCTATTTGTGACATATTTGTTTGTTTTGTGCCCCGGCGTTTCCGGAACGGGTTATATTTGTTTTATATTATCTTTTTAATATTTACAATTTTATAATTGACGATTTACAATTTAAAATTACATGCATTTTAACAAAAAAGGCATCTCGAATTATGTTTCGAAATGCCTTATTGTATAAATCTGCCAGTAAAAATTATTTACGGATATCTAATGTTTTAATGATAGCACGGTAACGCATTAAATCATTTTTCTTTAAATAATCTAACATGGCACGACGCTTACCAACTAAGTTTAATAAGGCACGTTGAGTTCCAAAATCTTTTTTGTTAGCTTTTAAATGGCTGGTTAAATGGTCAATTCTTTGAGTGAATAAAGAAACCTGAGCTTCGGCACTTCCTGTGTTGGTTTCGCTTCCTGCGTATTTCTTAAAAATGTCTTTTTTAACTTGTGATGATAAATACATTGTATCGATTTTTATTAAGGGTTCAAAGATAGTGCTTTTTATGTAGATTCAAAAAAAATAATGCGTTTTATATCTCTTTTTGATTGAAATTAATGAAAAAAAGCTGTTTTTTTACTTTTTAGCGTCGGCCAGAAACTGCGCCAGGCCGTTATCTGTTAAAGGATGCTTCATAAGTGAAGCAATAACATTAAGCGGACAGGTTACTACATCTGCCCCAATTTTAGCGCACTCAATAATGTGCATGGGGTGGCGGACGCTGGCGGCCAAAATTTGGGTTTCGTAACCGTAATTATCGTAAATAAGGCGAATATCTTCAATAAGGGAAAGTCCGTCGGTACTTACATCATCTAACCTTCCAATAAAAGGTGACACATAAGTAGCTCCTGCTTTGGCGGCTAAAAGGGCTTGTCCGGCGCTAAAAACCAAAGTGCAATTTGTTTTGATTCCTTTTTCGGTAAAATATTTAATGGCTTTAATACCGTCTGCAATCATTGGAACTTTAACTACAATTTGCGGATGTAATTCAACCAAAGTTTCTCCTTCGCGCACAATTCCTTCATAATCGGTGGCAATAACTTCGGCGCTCACATCTCCGGTAACAATGTTGCAAATATCAACGTAATGCTTTAAAATATTATCCTGGCCTTTAATGCCTTCTTTAGCCATTAAAGATGGATTGGTGGTTACGCCGTCTAAAACGCCCATATTTTGAGCTTCTTTTATTTGTGCTAGGTTGGCTGTATCTATAAAAAATTTCATGTGTTTTAATAAATTAGAACGGTGAAGTTAATTATAAGTAAGAAGATTAAAAGAATTTGTTTTAACAGGTTTTGAGCATGGTGTTTGCGCGGGCTTAGGCATTTTGGTTGCGGCAGGGACATGCAGGGTTTAGCCACCGCAAGCCTTATCCTGAAAGGTAAGGCTGAGGAGGCCGCAGCGAAGCGAAGCCCGGAATGGCCCGGCTGCCGCCCAAAAGAAATGATTAAGGAATGTTCATGTACTTATGGGTTTGCAAAGAAATCATCCATTTGGGATTATTTTTTACGTACTCAATTATTTGCGGAGTTAATTGTTGGTGTTTGCTCCATTCGGGCTGAAGATATAAATGACAGTTATCGCTAACTTTTGCGGCTTGCTCTTCGGCCCATTTAAAATCGTGGTTATTAAAAATAATTATTTTTAATTCGTTAGCTACTTTATAAATTTCTTCTTTAGGAAGCATTGTTTTTTTAGGAGAAAGACAGATCCAGTTCCACTGTCCGCTTAAATTGTAAGCGCCTGAAGTTTCGATAAACGTTTGGATGGAATTTTTTTGAAGATGCTGAGTCAGATAATTTAAATTATAGATCAAAGGTTCGCCACCGGTTACCACCACGCTTTTTGCTTTGTAGTGGATTACATTTTCAATTATTTTTTCAACGGGCGTGAGCGGATGTAAATTGGCGTTCCAGCTTTCTTTAACATCGCACCAGTGGCAGCCCACATCGCAGCCGCCTATGCGAATAAAATAAGCGGCTTTACCGGTGTTGTATCCTTCGCCCTGAATGGTATAAAATTCTTCCATTAAAGGCAGGTGCTGTCCTTCGTTTAAAAGAGCTTCTTGTACCTTATCAAGACTATGTAATTTGTATTGCAAGAGTTAAAGATAAATAAAAAAGGTTTTGTTTTGGTTAAACATTAAATGAGCCGCTATTTTTAAGTTGGTTTAAATGCTCCAACTTATAATGAACATCGAGGTTAAATTCGTTATGCGTTAAATTTTGGGTAAATTTTTGATATAATAAAATACATTTATTTATAAGATCGGCAGATTTTTTATTATCTGATTGATGGATGTAAAAATGCATTTTTTCATAAAGAAGATCGGCTAACATTTTTTGTTGTTCGGGCAATAAGGCAGGATGATTTATTATTTCAGAATCAAATGTGTGGGGTAACAAATTTTCAACATAATCAATTTGTAACGACGTGAATTTTTTAGCTGTATCATTAACTTCTTTAAGAAACTTTTCCCAATCATTTTCGCGTTTAAAACCAATTATAACAGCCAGCACTTTTCCAAATTCTTCAAACTGGCGCATTAACAAGTCTTTTCTAAGCATTAAAATGATGTTCTTTAGGGCAAAAGTAATAATTAAATGCCGGGTTTCTTCATACGTTCTGTATATAGAAATAAGTTGTTACTAATAAAAATTAAGCTAAATTTGTTTTAAATATGGATAACATTTTAAGTAAGTTTATTGAAACTCATAGCCTTTATGAGAACTAAATTAATATATCTGTTGTTTTTTTCGGCGGTACTTAGCTCCTGTGTGGTTTTTCATTCGGGAAATATTACAAGTGGTCCACTTTTAAGCGCTAATGACAGGTACATTGACATAGCAAGAGGAGAGGCGAAATGCACCAATTTTTTAGGGCTAATAAATGGGGGAAGCAATACCCTATTGCTTGACGCAAAAAAAGATCTTTATAATAACCGCCTACTGAATAAAAACGAATATTACTCGAATTTTACCGCCGATTTTACAAAAAGTTGGATATTGGGAGTAATTTTAGTAACAAAAGTTGTGGTGAGCGCGGAAATTTTGCATGAAGCAGATACACTTGTTTCGCATCCCTTTACTCAAACATTTAAAAATTTATTTAACCCTGCTAAAAGCCAGAGTTATTTTGTGAGTGAGAAGGACACATTTTTTACCAATGAAATCATATACTATTCGGTAATAGGTCAATACCAGTATGAAAAGCGAAAAATTATTGCAATTTACGGTAGTAACCTTAATCTGAAACCCATTTATTCTACCGAGCCGAACACAACAATTGATTTAAATAATTACGAATTTTATTCAACAAGTAAATCATATTCGGGATTTACCGTGGGAGACTCTGTGAATGTTGAAAAATTCAGCCTTGCTCGACGCTTGGATTCAACTGTGGCAAAAAAAATGCGCAAAGGTCTTGTTTTGGCGTTAAAAGCTGATAGAGCTCTTATAGCTACCAAGTCGGGTAAAGATAATTATCCTTATAATAAATTATATAAACTAAAATAAATTAAATTTTTGTTTTATTGTATTATAAATTACTACAGTTTGAGTTATCAAAAACTCATCTTCATTATTGTAAATAACAAAATCGGCTAATTTTATTTTTTCTTCTTGGGGCATTTGACTTTTTATTTTACGCTGTACTTCTTCAAACGTAAGTCCGTCGCGCGCCATTACTCTTTTAATTCTAAGTTCATCATTAGAAGCAACAACAATAGTTTTATCCATTCCTTTATTAATTTGCGCTTCAAACAACAGTGCGCTTTCTTTTATTATTATTTTGTTTTGATTAGCCTTTTTAAATTGATCAAATAACAAAGAAACTTCAGGATGAATGATGGCGTTTAATTTAACAAGCAAAGTATTTTCTGAAAATATCCTGTCGCTTATGTGCTTTTTATTTAGGGCAGCTTCATTTAAATAGCTTTCGTTGCCAAGCAAAGCAATAACGCGTTTTTTAATTTCAGGATGATGATAACATTGTTTGGCTGCCTCATCGCTGTTAAAAACTACACAGCCTAAAACTTCTAAAAGTTTTGCAATAATACTTTTACCACTGCCAATACCTCCGGTTAAGCCAATAATCATTTTTTAATAATTAATATTTCAGCTTCCTTAGGTTCTATAGAAAGGATATTGATGTTGCCGGGCTGCGTGCTCAATATAATTGGCGTTTTGTTAGTAGAATTAAAATTTGAACTATTAATGCTGGCTCTAAACAATGTAGTATCTGAAATATTGAAATTGTTTTGAAGAACAGTAAACTTTACTTTTACGCGCGAAGGAAAAACATTTATACTTTTTACATTTTGATTAAAACTGATTATATTAATTGGCAAACTAACGGTATGCTCTATTAACCTGTCTACTTCTACTTTAACGGTTACTTCATTTATATTATAATAAACATTTTCATCCGGTTTAATTATGGCAATTTTTCTTTCGGCTCTCTGCGAAAGGTTACTAAGGTATAAGGCCTGGGTATAAATAGTATCAATGTGTTTTAAGGAATTACTGTCGCCTATTACAGTAGCAAAACCCGGAACTATATCCGGCGTATTGTAACCAAAGCCGGGATCGCATTTAATAAAGAGCGGAACTTTTATGGGTATGTTTTTTTGTGAACCGCTTTTTTCGGCAAAATAAATTGTATCCGGACTTATTTGCTTGATGGTTGTTTCAAATTTAAGACTGTGCCTAAAATTTATAGTTGATGGCGATAAAATATAATTCTGTTGTTTATTAACCGATTTAAGATCGTTAAAATCAACTTCAACGGTTTTAAAGGGTTGATTCATCAAAATAAAAAACAGTTTTAGTCCATCAGCTTTTATATCAATGTATAAATATGTGGGGATATCCTGAAGAGGTTTTTTGTTTTGAGGAACGTTTTTAAAAACTACCGGCACTTTTATATGCTGATAATAAATAGTGTTTAACGATTTTATCAGCCACAAAAAACCTGCCACCAAAAGACAAATAAAAAAAGCCGTGGTTTTACCCGGCTTTCCTTTTTTGATAGAATATGTTTTTTCAGAAGGTAACAAGCCTTATTTAGTTTGGAGTGATGGTTGCCGAAGCATCATGGGAAACAGCGTTTTTTGAAATCCTCATTTTTGTGCCATCTTCCACTTCCATTAAAATTGAACCGTCTTCTTTAACATCTACAATCTTACCATATATTCCGCCAATGGTTAAAATTTTATCTCCTTTTTTTAACGCTTCAATATACTTTTTCTGATCCTTGGCTTTTTTCATTTGAGGCCTGATCATAAAAAAATAAAATACTACTACTATTGCCACCAGAGGCAAAAACGACATTAGGGAATTTTGTCCGCCTGCCTGCGGAGCCATTAAGATAAATTGATCGATCATTGGGTTTATTTATTTTTATTTTATTTGTTTATATTTTTGATTAATTATTTAGCGGTTTCAGGCACAATAATTTCAGCTTTAATTCTGATAATTCTGGTGGCCGGTTCGCAATTTGTAACAAGGGTTACCGTTTTTTCCTGATACCCGCTTTTGCCTTCACTGTTAAAAACCACATCAATCTTACCATTGTCGCCTGCTTTAATCGGTTCTTTTGGCCAGGTAGGCACTGTGCAACCGCAACTGCCATTGGCACCGCTGATGATTAGGTTTTTTCCGCCGGTATTCTTAAAATAAAATGAATGGCTTACCTTTTCGCCTTGCGTCATCTTGCCAAAATCGTAAACTTCTTCTTCAAATTTAATTTCAGGAGTTTCAGTATTAGTTTTACCCTCTGCACTTGCGGTATTACTCACCACATCCGTGTCAATTGTATTATTCTCTTTTGCTTCACTGCACGCAAAAACAATTACAGAAATTAAAGGAATTAAAATTTTATTCATAAGGGCACAAAGATAATATGTTTAAGAAGGTTTAAAAATAAAAAATCCCAAATTTTTGTTTGGGATTTTTTTAATATTTTTTTTTAGAATTTAGCACGTATTTTACGCATCTTCCGTTTTCCTTTTCTGGTGAAAAAGCCATTGTTACGAGCTCTATAAAAACTACTTTTACCGCGAATTACATAACTATAACTTAAACTCATTGTCATATAAGCATCTTTACGGGTAGGATCGCCGCGTTTTGCGCCCCAGGTATGTGATCTTACCGCGCCAATATCTGTATTTACTTTAGGGTCAAGCTCGGTAGTTCTTAAAACCAACCCCTGCGAATAAGCGTCGGTTGGTGGTGTGCTTGGATAATTTCCGCTAATATCATCAATGTAATCTGTAAACGTTTTACGGTAATTCATTTCAAAACCAATGCGGTGTTTTTTATTAAACGTAAAATAAAAACCCATTCCCATTGGTATACTTAAAACAACGCTTTTATACGCAACCCCTTCGTTCTGATAATCCCTCAATTTAACCCACTCCCCCTTATAAAAAGATTTTGGATTGGTATAAAAACCGCCCACTCCACCAAACACATAGGCTCTGAAGCTATTTCTGTAACGGTACGTATTTCCAAGATCGGGATCTTCAAAAAAAACAAATTCGCCCGTTGCACTTAACTCATAAATATCATTTTTAAAATTAAAATTTCTGTAACGGCGCCCCGGATTGCTTGAAAGTTTATCGTCTCCTTCTAACCTTAAATAATCAAAAGAACCTTTAAAAGATAATTTAGGCCTGTACTTATATCTTACAAAAAAACCGCCGTCCCAACGGGTTTTGGCCAACTTCATATCCGCCACAAAATCGCGACGTGTTTTTTCGTTGCCGCCAATATCTCCTAAATAGTTGCTTGCCCCTAACCGAAGGCCGTAATCCCAAAGCCATTGCGACTTCATACCAAGGCTTAAAGTTAAAAATAAAATAACCGTATAAATCTTCTTCATCTATGTCTTATAAAAGTATCGACAAATATATGGATATTAAACGCAAATGTCAATTTTCAAAGCAATTTAATTTGGAAATAATACCTAATTTCAACCTTTTTAGTAAAATATAATGAAAAATAACCGAATTTGCAACTTATTTAACATAAAAAAACCTATCATTCAGGCCGGAATGATTTGGTGCAGCGGATGGGAATTAGCCAGTGCGGTTAGCAATGCCGGAGGGTTAGGAATAATTGGCTCCGGAAGCATGTATCCCGAAATTTTAAGAACACACCTACAAAAATGCAAACAGGCCACCAATAAGCCTTTTGGAGTAAATGTGCCTTTATTATATCCTAATATTGAAGATCACATTAAAATAATTATTGAAGAAGGAGTGAAAATTGTGTTTACCAGTGCGGGCAATCCTAAAACCTGGACTTCCCATTTAAAACAACAAGGAATTACCGTAGTTCACGTGGTAAGTGGCGTTAAATTTGCAGTAAAATGTGAGGAGGCAGGCGTAGATGCCATTGTTGCCGAAGGTTTTGAAGCGGGCGGCCATAACGGACGGGAAGAAACAACCACTTTGGTTTTAATTCCGCAAGTACGCAAAGCGGTAAAAATACCTTTAATTGCCGCCGGGGGAATTGGTACCGGAGCTCAAATGGCGGCCGCTTTTGCTCTTGGTGCCGAAGCCGTTCAAGTGGGAAGCCGCTTTGTAGCCACGCCCGAAAGCAGTGCGCACGAAAATTTTAAAAACGCAGTAATTTCCGCTAAAGAAGGCGATACCCACGTTACCTTAAAACAATTAACTCCCGTTAGATTGATTAAAAATAAATTCTTTTTTGAGGTGGATGAAGCGGAGAAAAAAGGTGCAAGCGTTGATGAATTAAAAGAATTATTAGGAAAAGCCAGAGCAAAAAAAGGCATGTTTGAAGGCAATTTAGAGGAAGGTGAGCTGGAAATTGGACAAATTAGCGGTTCTATTAAAGAAATAAAACCTGCCGCCGAAGTGCTAGATGAAATTTATAAAGAATTTATGGAAACTATGGAAGCCCTAAAAAATTTAAAAACTTAAATGGGGCTTTTATCGAATTAATTTCTGAATTTTGAATGAATATTTTTTAAAATGATCCACTACGAAAAATTTAAACTCAAAAATAATCTTACCGTTATTGTTCATCAGGATAAAAGTACGCCCATGGCCTGCCTTAATATTTTATACGATGTAGGCGCGCGCGATGAAGACGAAAATAAAACCGGATTTGCGCATCTGTTTGAGCATTTAATGTTTGGAGGAAGTGTGAACATTCCTAATTACGACGAGCCGTTGCAATTAGTTGGGGGAGAAAATAACGCTTTTACCACCAATGATATTACCAATTATTATTGCACAGTTCCCGCAGAAAATCTGGAAACCGCATTTTGGCTTGAGAGCGACCGAATGCTGAGTCTTGCTTTTACCGATAAAAGTTTGGATGTACAGCGCAGTGTTGTAATTGAAGAATTTAAACAACGTTATCTTAACCAGCCTTACGGAGATGTTTGGTTATTGCTTCGCCCGCTTGCTTTTACCACGCACCCGTATAAATGGGCTACCATTGGCAAAGAAATTAAGCATATTGAAGATGCCACGATGGATGATGTAAGATCGTTTTTTAAAAAGCATTATCACCCCGGAAATGCCATAATGGTTGTTGCCGGAAATGTAGATACTGAGCAGGTAAAACAATTGTGCGAAAAATGGTTTGCATCAATTGAAGCAGTTGAAAAACCCGCGCGAAAACTGCCTGTGGAGCCCAAACAAACAGAAGCCCGAAAACTAACGGTTGAAAGAGATGTTCCTGCAAATGCAATTTACAAAGCCTATAAAATGTGCGCACGAAGAGATAAAGAGTATCATATAATTGATGTAATCTCAGATATTTTAAGTCGAGGGAATTCTTCACGGCTTTATAAAACTTTAATTAAGGAAAAGCAGTTGTTTAACGACATTAATGCTTACGTAATGGGCGATTTGGATAAAGGTTTATTTGTAGTGAGCGGAAAATTATCAGACGGAGTTTCGGTGGAAGATGCCGAAAAAGCGGTTATGGAAGAACTTGATAAATTAAAAAATGAAATTTTGCCGCCGGTTGAATTGCAAAAATGTAAAAATAAAATTGAATCTACTTTAACTTTTAGTGAAACAGATGTTCTTACAAAAGCAACCAATCTGGCAATTTCAGAATTATTGGGAGATGCAAATCTTATTAATCAGGAAATAGATCGTTATACCGAAGTTACCGCGGAGCAAGTAAAACAACAGGCAAACCTTCTTTTTAATGAAAACAGTTGCAGCACATTATATTATCTGGCAAAAAGCAAATGAGAGATTTGAATTATATCGCTAAAAAACTTACGGAACTTAAATTTCCTTTAAAAGTTTTAGAACGTTATAATGAAACGCATCGTTTTTATCATACCACCAAACATTTATTGGATGTAATTTCTGAATTGGAAATAACAGCAAAAAACGATGATGAATTATTTTTAGCGGCTGTTTATCACGATGCAATTTATCATCCAAAAGCAGAAGATAATGAAGAGCAGTCCGCGCAAATTTTCCTTGAGCATGCAAAAAATTCTTCACTCACAAAAGAACAAACAAAAGAAATTCAGGATTTAATTCTTTGTACAAAAAATCATGTTCCAACCTCTGAAAAATCAACGTTATTAATTAATGCTGATCTTGCAATTTTAAACAAACCTCTGCCAGAACTTATAGAATTTGAAAATAATATTTTTAAAGAATATCAATTTGTAGATTACAATATCTATAAATCAAAACGGATTCAAGTACTTGAAAACCTTAATAAAAACGGCAATTTAAACATGCTGATTGAGTATGTAAAAATAAGGAAGCCGCTCATTGGGGTTTTCTGCGGAAGTTTTAATCCTTTTCACAAAGGTCATTACAATGTACTCTGTAAAGCCGAATCAATATTTGATAAAGTTATAATTGCATTCGGAAAAAATCCGGATAAAAACGATCGAACCTGGCCTCTTCCAAAAATTATCCAGAATCGTCAGATGGAAGAATATACAGGATTGCTTACAGACTTTATAAGTTCGTTGCCTTATCAAGTAGTAGTGGTAAGAGGATTAAGGAATTCGACCGATTTTCAATACGAACAAAATCAATACCGTTACATTCAGGAGTTAATGCCCGATATCCGCATTATAAATATTTTTTGCGATAAAGAATTTGAGCACATCAGTTCTTCGGGGATAAGAACTCTTGAAAAGCACAATAAGCATCAAAGTTATTTGCTGGATTAATGATGGTTTGGTGAAAAACAACCTAAGAATTTATACATTTTAATTTATACCATAAATAAAAACAATTTTACAAAATGATTAACAGAGCCTTAGCGCCCCAATTTAAAACCATAAGCAAAGTAGAAGTAATAAAAGCTGAGCAAAATAAATTGCAAAACGGTATTGACGTTTTTTCGATAAATGCCGGAAGTCAGGAATTAATAAAACTTGAATTCATCTTTAAAGCGGGTATGTATCATCAGCCTGCGCCTTTAATTGCCTCTGCCACAAATTCGCTTTTAGAAACCGGAACCCGTTCTTTTTCTGCCAATGAAATAAGTGATGGAATTGATTTTTATGGATCCTTTATAGAATTAGGTGTGGGGCAAGATTATGCGTGCATAACAATATTTTCATTAAATAAATATTTAAACGACAGCCTTAAATTTATTGAAGAGATAATTAAATATCCTGTATTTTCAGAAGAGGAACTTCGAATTTTAATAACCAATAAAAAACAAAAACATCAGATTAATTCACAAAAAGTAAGCGTCATAGCCCGACGAAAATTTTCAGAACTGTTGTTTGGCGAAAAACATCCTTACGGCATTGATGTGCAGGAACAAGATTTTGATCGCATTAATCTAAAAGAGATTCAGGATTTTTATAATAAATTTTATCAATCAAAAAACTGCACCATTGTAGCTTCAGGCTATCTGCCAAAAAACTTACAGGAAACTTTAAACGGTTTTTTTGGTGAAAAAGAGTGGGGTGTTAATCCGCAACCAATCCTTAATACCAAAGTGCCTTTACAAACCACTGCTCAGCAAGTACATTTTTTGGAAAGGGAAGATGCCATTCAAAGCGCTATTCGTGTGGGAAGAATTTTATTTAATAAAACACATCCTGATTATTTTCACTTTCAGGTTTTAAATACAATTTTGGGAGGTTATTTTGGCTCACGCCTAATGGCCAACATCCGCGAAGACAAAGGGTTTACTTATGGTATTGGAAGCGGCTTAATGTCGCTGGTTAATACAGGTTACTTTTTTATTTCAACAGAAGTGGGAGCCGAAGTTACCACCCAGGCACTAGATGAAACATATAAAGAAATTAAAATTTTACGTGATGATTTGGTCAGTGATTCAGAATTGGAAACAGTAAGAAATTATATTTTAGGCCAGTTTCTTCGCAGTGTTGACGGGCCTTTTGCGCTTTCTGATAAATTCAAGGGCATTTGGGAATTTGGATTAGATTATTCCTATTTCGATAATTATTTTAAGTCAGTGCAAACTGTAACCCCTCATCAAATTAGAGAGGTTGCCAACAAATATTTACAGCAAAAAGATTTGATAGAATGTGTGGTAGGAAAAAAATAACCCGCAAAAAGCAGGTTATTTAATGAGTTTATAGAATTCGGTTAATGAATCTTTGACCGCTTTTGCAACCAATAATCTAAAATCAGATAATTTACCATCAACGTGCGCCGATTCAAGTGCTTTATAGTACAATAATCTGCTTTTTAAATTTCCTTTAATATTAGCAATGTAATAACCGTTTTGAAGTAATATTAAATTCATCAGCAATCTTGAAGTTCTGCCATTTCCATCAATAAAAGGATGAATACCAACCAATATTTGATGAAGGTCGGCTGCCAAAATAACCGGGTGCAAATTATTCTGATGCGTTTGCCAGTAAACTATCAATTCCTGCATTTTAAAAGGAACATCAAAAAAAGCCGGCGGCTCGTGTTTGCTTCCTGAAATTCTCACCTCCGATTTTCTGTATGCTCCGGCATGCGGCGTTTCAATACTTTTTAATATCAAATAATGCAAATCTTTGATTGTCCGCTCACTAATTGTTTCATTACTTGTAGCAATTTCATTAATAAACATTACAGCCTCATCATGGTTAATAGCTTCCAGATGTTCTCTAACGCTTTTACCGCCAATGGTTAACCCTTCTTTAATAACCATAGCTGTTTCCTGTAAGCTTAAAGTGTTACCTTCAATCTTATTACTTTCAAAAGTATATTCCATAAAAAAATACTCATTCAGTTTTTTTAACTGCAACGCACTTAATGGCTTTAAAGCATCAATACTTTTTTTAATTTCATCTATTTCGTTAAGCAACTTCATTATTTTTATGGGCAATTCCTGCCGGGTTTGTTTGGCTAATAATTTTTCATAGCCTGTTATGCCGTCTTCTACCAAATGCATCACCTCTTTAGCAAAGGAATAATTTTTAATATTTTCAATTATTTCATCCGCCATCCAAAGTTTTAATAATTCATTATTTTTTATTTTATATAATTTTTCCAATGAAATTATTTGTTCCTGCGCCAGTTTTCTGAAGCCTGCTTCAAAGCGGCTCACAAAAGAGGAATCCACTTTAAGATAGGCTGCAACTTCCTTCATTTTCATTTTTCTTTGCTTGCGAAGCTCTTTTAATCGTATTGTTAGCATAAATGACAATTTTAGTCATGTCAAATTTAGTCATTTTTTTCAATTATAAAAATTATTCTTACAATTTTTTTATGCTTATTTTTGAGTTCTACTTAATTATTGCCATGAGAGTTATTGAATTCAGAGAAGCCTTACGTGAAGCCATGAGCGAGGAAATGCGCCGTGACGATAAAATATTTTTAATGGGTGAAGAAGTTGCCGAATACAACGGAGCCTACAAAGTTAGCAAAGGTATGCTCGCCGAATTTGGCGAAAAACGCGTTATTGACACTCCCATTGCCGAGCTTGGTTTCGCAGGAATAGGTGTTGGCGCGGCTTCCAACGGATTGCGCCCTATTATTGAATTTATGACCTTTAACTTTAGCCTTGTAGCTATTGATCAAATCATTAACAGCGCAGCCAAAATGTATAGTATGAGCGGCGGGCAATATAACGTTCCTATTGTGTTCCGTGGCCCTACAGCCAGTGCCGGAATGCTAAGTTCACAGCACTCTCAGGCTTTTGAAAATTGGTTTGCTAATTGCCCCGGTTTAAAAGTGGTGGTGCCCAGCAATCCTTACGATGCTAAAGGACTTTTAAAAACTTCTATTCGCGATAACGATCCGGTGATTTTTATGGAAAGTGAACAGATGTACGGAGATAAAGGCGAAGTGCCTGAAGAGGAATATTTAATTCCAATTGGCCTTGCAGATATAAAAAAACAGGGTACGGATGTAACGATAGTTTCATTTGGAAAAATTTTAAAAGTAGCCATGGCTGCAGCCAAGGAATTAGAAGAACAAGGCATTAACGCAGAGGTGATTGATTTGCGCAGTGTTCGTCCTATTGATTATAAAACCGTTATCGAATCCGTTAAAAAAACTAATCGTTTGGTTATTGTTGAAGAAGCCTGGCCTTTAGCAAGCATCAGTCGCGAAATAACTTATAAAATTCAAAAAGAAGCCTTTGATTATTTAGATGCGCCTGTTATCGCTATTACAACAGCCGATACCCCTTTACCTTATGCGCCCACTTTAATTGAAGCCAGCTTGCCTAATGTAGCGCGCACCGTTAAAGCCATTAAAGAGGTAATGTATATTAAAAAATAAATTGCGCATTGCATTAATAACTGATGGCATTTGGCCCTATGTTTTGGGCGGAATGCAAAAACATTCCTATTACCTTTGTAAATATTTAGCGCAGAATGAAGTGTATGTTGATCTTGTTCACTTCAACAGCAGTAATTACGATATTTCAAAACTCGAATTCTTTTCTGAACAGGAAAAAAAATTCATTACTTCTATTATCGTTAATTTTCCGAAAAGTTCAGTAATTCCGGGACATTATATCCGCAGATCATATTTACACTCCAAGTTAATTTTTGACGTTTTAAAAGATAAATTATCCTCATACGATTTTATTTACACAAAAGGTTTTACCGGCTGGTATTTGATTGAACAAAAAAAAGCAGGCAAAATAAAGGGCGCTAAAATCGGAGTAAAATTTCACGGTTACGAAATGTTTCAGAGAGCCCCCGATTTCAAAATAAAACTTCAACACCATTTTTTATTTAGAAAACCGGTTAAAAAAATATCTCAAATGGCAGATATTGTTTTTTCTTACGGAGGAAAGATCACTGAAATCATCCAATCTATCGGGGTTAACAAATCTAACATCATTGAATTACCTTCCGGCGTTGAATCCTCCATAGTTGCGCATACCATAACCCCTACTCTTTCCCCTGTAAAGTTTCTTTTTTTAGGAAGGTATGAGCGCCGAAAAGGTATTGAAGAACTAAACAAAGCTATTTCCCATATTCAAAATAAAAATTTCGAATTTCATTTCGTTGGCCCCATTCCCTCTGAAAAAAAATTGAACCTTCAAAACGTAAAATACCACGGTGAAATAAGAGATAAACAATTACTCAATCAAAAAATAAAAAATTGCGACGTTTTGGTTTGTCCAAGTTGGAGCGAAGGTATGCCAAACGTTATTCTTGAGGCCATGGCAAACGGACTCGCTGTTATTGCAACAGATGTTGGCGCCACCAATGTTTTAATAAGCGATAAAACAGGATGGTTAATCGAAAATTGTACCAAACAAAACATTACAAATATTCTTCTTGAAGTTATTAATACAAATAGCAACGAAATAGATCATAAAAAAACCGCGGCTCTATCCCTGATTAAAAATGAATTTGTGTGGGAAAAACTTATTTTAAAATTTATTTCGCAAATAAAAACTGTTTAAAATTGCTTATCTTTAAACATGCTGCTAAGATATTTCGTGTTAGTTCATATTTTACTTGTGGTAAGTTGCTCAAAAAAAGTGGGCACCAATCCTGAACTTGCTTATTCAGATTCAGCTTTATTTGACAGTACTCAAAATTCCAATTATCAATATTATAAAAACAATCCAGGCCTTCTGCTTTCGGGTGTTCATGGGCCACATGGCACTTTTAAACTTCGCTTCAATTCCATCGCCTATAAAGCTTTAACCGACAGTGCAAAACTTCCTTTAAATACTAAATTTCCTAACGGCTCTTTTTTAGTGAAAGATGTTTATAAAAACGGTGCGATTGACATCTACGCCTATATGTATAAGCGAAATGGAAACTGGCTCTGGGGTGAAGTTCAAAGCAACGGTAAATTTCTGTTTAAAGCCGTTGATGGTGCAAAGGCTTGCGTGGGATGCCACAGCCAAACCGGGCACAGGGATAATACCCTAGTATTTAAATTTTACTAATCAACCCAGTCTGCTATAAACAAATTGGTGTCCCTTGTGCCGTGGTTTTTTCTGTTGGATGAAAAAATAATTTTTTTTCCATCGCTACTGAACATAGGAAATGCATTAAACATACTTTCATTGGTAATTTGTTCTAATCCGCTGCCATCTTCATTTATCATGAACAACTGAAAATCATATCCTTTTTTACTGTGATGGTTACTAGAAAAAATTATTCTTTTTCCATCAGGGTGAAAGAAGGGAGCCCAGTTAGCTTTTCCCAATTTTGTAACCTGCTTCAAGTCACTTCCATCGACATTACATGTGTAAAGTTCCATGCTTGTTGGCGCCACCAAACCTTTTATAAGTAATTCTTTATACTCTTGTACTTCAGCTTCCTGCGTGGGGCGGGAAGCCCTGAATACCAGTTTCTTTCCATCAGGCGAAAAGAAAGCACCGCCGTCATAACCCAAACCGCTAGTTATTTGCTTTTGGTTCTTTCCATCAATATCCATAATCCACAATTCCATATCTCCGCTTCTATCACTAGTAAAAACTATTTTATCTCCCTTTGGAGAAATAGTTGCCTCGGCATCATAACCCGGGGAATCAGTCAATTGCTTTATTATCTTACCATCCTCATTGGCAACAAAAATATCGAAGCTTTTATATACCGCCCATAAATATTTACCTTTTGTTTCGGGAGCGGGCGGACAACTATCGCCTCCTAAATGCGTGCTTGCATACAAAATATCTTTACCATTTGGCATCACATAACTACAGGTTGTTCTGCCTTTTCCGGTGCTAATCATCTTTGGTTTATAAGTTGAATCTTTTGCTGCTGCTTTAATAGTTAGTTTAAAGATCTGATCGCACTGCAAGCCCCAAGCTTTATTATTGCTTTGAAAAGAAACAAATTTACCATTAGGACTAAAATAAGCCTCGGCATTATCTCCACCAAAAGTAAGTTGTTTTAAATTCTTTAAATGCTTTTCTTGTGAATACAATTGAAAAGTTAATAGTGACAAACAACTTATAAAAATTTTTATTTTTGACATATCCATTCGCTTCAATCCCTCTTCGCAAAACGCATTTGAAGCACACCCCAAAATGCTTCTTTAAATATTTTGGTGCTCATTTTACTTACTCCCTCTACCCTATCCACAAAGGTTATGGGCACCTCCACAATTTTAAATCCTTTTTTAAAGGCGCTGTATTTCATTTCTATCTGAAAAGCATAACCCATAAATTTTATTCTTTCAAGATTAATGGTTTCCAGCACCTTTCTCTTATAACATTTAAAGCCGGCTGTTGTGTCTTTTACGTTAAACCAAAGTACGGCACGCACATAAAGAGAAGCAAAATACGAAAGCATAATGCGCTTCATATCCCAGTTACTAACGTTTCCACCCTTTATATATCTTGAACCCACTGCAACATCTGCCCCATTTTTACAAGCCGAAAGCAATTTTTCAAGGTCATTTGGGTTGTGACTAAAATCACAATCCATTTCAAAAATAAAATCGTAATTGCGCTGCAAAGCCCATTTAAACCCATGAATATAAGCAGTTCCCAAACCCAATTTGCCTTTTCGTTCTTCTATATGAAGCTTCCCGCCAAACTCCTTTTGCAGTGCTTTCACTTTATCGGCGGTGCCATCTGGCGATCCGTCATCCACTATCAGCAATTGAAATTCTGTTGCTAACGAAAATACCCGTCGAATCATTTTTTCAATGTTCTCGATTTCATTATAGCTAGGAATTATGACCAAGTTTTTGCTCATTCAACAGCGAATATAACAATAATGCTCCTATTCCCGCATCATATATTTTACCATCTTATTGTTCTTTTGCGTTTTTTTGCAAATAGTCCAAATCGTTTCTTTATTTCTGAAATTATTTATATATTTTTACTCTGTGGCTAAACGATTTAATGTAAGGGTTTACGGCATTTTAATTAAAGATAATAAAGTGCTGGTTTCTGATGAATTCATTAAAGGCCATCATATTACAAAATTTCCTGGCGGAGGTCTGGAGTTTGGAGAAGGCACAAAAGATTGCCTGATTCGTGAATTTAAAGAAGAGTTGCATCTTGATATATCGGTTTTAAAACATTATTACACAACCGATTTTTTCGTTCATTCTGCCTTTGATACCAACAGCCAGGTTATCAGCATTTATTATCTTGTAGATACCACGCAAGCCTTTACTTTTAAAACAACGGAGAAACTTTTTGATTACGAAAAAAAAGCGGGTGCACAATCCATGCGGTGGGTAGAACTGAAAAAAATAAGCGACAACGATTTCACTCTTATTATCGATAAAAAAATAGGTGAAATGCTTTATAAGGATTTTGTAAAATAACATGAAGCTTACCCGAAATCATATTTTTCAAATCCTTGGTCCTTTGCTGGCCTTTTGCATTTGGTCTTTTACATATCTTGACAAAAACAACCCCAAGGTGAGTTTAATGGCCGGCATTGCAGTGTGGATGTGTGTTTGGTGGTTTACCGAAGCAGTGGGCCTGGCAGTTACCGCCCTCATTCCGGTATTGATGCTTCCTGCATTGGGCATAAGCGATTGTAAAACTGTATCGCAGCAATATTCCGATAGTATTATTTTTCTTTTTATTGGAGGCTTTATGCTAGCCTTTGCTATAGAAAAATGGAATTTTCATAAACGTATTGCCTTAAAAATTTTATCCATAGTAGGAAATAGTCCGGCTACCATTTTATTAGGAGTGATGATTTCCACCTATTTAATAAGTAACTGGATCAGTAACACCGCAACTACCATGATGTTGTTTAGCGCGGTTTTTGCCTTAATCAATGAAACTAAAAACTACATTACTAAAAACGCCGAGAAGTTCGCCGCTGCTTTACTGCTTGGTCTCGCCTTTTCAGCCACAATTGGCGGATTGGCCACCCCCGTAGGTACACCGCCAAACATGTATTTTTTTAAAGCTTACAAAGAAGCGTTTCCTTTAAACACAGACCTTAATTTTTTAAAATGGAGTTTCATTGGTTATCCAATTTCTTTACTCTTTTTAACTGTTACTTATTTTATTTTAAACTTTTATTTCCTTAGAAAAAAAGTTGAGTTAAGCATCGAGAAATCTTACTTTAAACAATCGTACAAACTCCTTGGAAGATTTTCTTGGGAAGAAAAATGTGTATTCTCAATTTTTGTATTTTGCATTTTAGGGTGGTTCACCAGAGCAGATATTGATTTCGATTCATTTAAATTTATAGGTTGGAATCACTTTTTTTTAGTACCAAAATTTATTGACGATGCATTCGTTGCATTGGTAGCCGCATTGTTATTATTTCTAATTCCCTCAAAAGCAAACAAAGGTGAAGCCTTACTTATTTGGGACGATGCAAAAAAATTACGGTATGATATTATTTTAATGTTTGGCTCCGGCTTTGCATTAGCTTACGGCTTTGAAGTATCGGGCTTAAGCAATTGGCTGGCCGCGAGTCTTGTTGTGCTCAAAGGCGTTTCTCCTGTGCTTATTATTCTTGGTATTTGCATCATCGTTACCATTATCAGTGAATTTGCTTCCAACATCGCCAGCATTCAATTAGCAATTCCGGTAATGATTGCCTTGCAAAAAGATCTTGACCTCCCTCCTCTTCTGTTAATGATGCCTGCAACGTTCGCGGCTTCACTTGGCTTTATGCTGCCTGTAGCCACAGCGGCCAACACCATTGTTTTTGGCACCAAACAAATTCACATAAAAGATATGCTCAGGGTAGGAATTCTGTTGGATATCATCGGAATTTTAATCATTACTTTAATGTGTTACTTATATTTGTCGTAATAATGATTGTAGCCAAAAATATAAAAAAGAAATATAATTCGCTTGAAATACTAAAAGGTGTTGATCTTGAAATTAAACAAGCCGAAGTGGTTTCCATAGTAGGTTCTTCAGGTGCCGGAAAAACCACACTATTAACTATTTTAGGAACGTTAGACAGACCCGATAGCGGAGAAGTATTTATTAATAACGAAAATGTATCTCAACTTAACGATAAAAAGCTTGCCGCCTTTCGGAATTTAAATATTGGTTTTGTATTTCAGTTTCATCAACTATTACCCGAATTTACCGCGTTGGAAAACGTTTGCATGCCCGCTTTTATTGCCCGTAAAAATAAAAAAGAAACTGAAAAAAGAGCTGAAGAATTACTTGAGTTTTTTAATCTTAAAGAACGTGTTACACACAAACCTTCGGAGTTGAGCGGCGGCGAACAACAACGTGTGGCTGTTGCCAGAGCATTAATGAACAACCCTAAAATTATTTTTGCAGATGAACCCAGCGGAAATCTTGACAGCGCCAACGCCAACGAACTCCATCAGTTATTTTTTAAATTGAGAGATGAATTTAAACAGACCTTTGTAATTGTAACCCATAATACAGACCTTGCAAAAATGGCCGACCGAACGTTGGTGATGAAAGATGGTAAGATAGAGGTGTAATCGGGATCTGTATCCCAAAAGAGAATGAGCGTTGAAACATTTCATTGCTAACGACAGGTTACAAGTAATTATTACCTAAGCCTGATGCCTGAGGTTCTGGACGGCACAGGCTATTTTTAATGCCCCATGTATTACCTTATTCTTATCTTTGTTATATGATGCGCTTTGAAGAAACTATTCTTAAAAATGATCTTTTTAATAAGAAAGATAATTTGCTGCTTGCAATTAGCGGAGGTATAGATTCTGTAGTATTAGCCTGGTTACTGAAAGAAGGTAACTACAACTTCAGTTTAGCGCATTGCAATTTTAATTTGCGTGGATCCGACAGCAAGAACGATGAAAAATTTTGCAGAGAACTGGCAAAAAAATTAGATGTAAATATTTTTGTAAAACAGTTTGATACAAAACTATACAGTAAAAAAAATAAAGTCAGCATACAAATGGCGGCGCGCGACCTCAGATATTCGTGGTTTAAAAAACTAATACGGGAAGAGAAACTGGATAAACTTCTTACCGCTCATCATGCCAACGATGTTGTTGAAACTGTTTTATTGAATTTGTTTCGCGGCACCGGTATCAAAGGTTTAAAAGGCATTCCTATCAAAAACGGAAAAACAGTAAGGCCGCTTTTACATTGTTCTAAGGAAGAGATTGAAGCTTACGCCAGAACAAATAAAATAAAATTCAGAAAGGATAAAAGCAATGAGGAAGAAAAATACGGGCGTAATTTTTTACGGTTAAAAGTTATTCCTTTGTTAAAGAAATTAAACCCGGCGCTTGAGCAAACCTTTGTAAAAAATAGTTCGCGATTCATAGAAGAGGGCGCAATTGTAAATGAGTACCTTCAAAAAAAAGAAAAAGAATTGCTGCATCTCCATAAAGGTAATGTGGTTATTAAGCGACAGTCTCTCGCAAAAGAAAAATACGCGTCTACACTCTTAAATCACTTATTAAAGCCTTTTAATTTTAAGGAAACACAAAGGAGCAACATTGAGCGCGTCCTTCATACAAATTCAACGGAAACAAAATACTTTTATTCAGATACTCACCGCCTTCATATTGAGCGGGAAGAGTTAATCCTTTCCGAATTCAGGTTGCCTGAGCCCGAAATAAAAATTAATTCGCTTAAAGAACTTAAGAATAGTACAATGATTAAGTTCAGCAAGCAAAAAGAGTTTCACTTGCCAAAACGAAACGAATTGCTCTTACGGGAAGATCAGCTTCACTTTCCACTAAGCCTCAGAGCCGGCAAAACGGGCGAAAAATTTAAACCATTTGGCATGAAAGGTTTTAAGTTGCTAAGTGATTTTTATAAAGATGAAAAAATAAGCACCAACGAAAAAGAAAAATGCAAATTGCTTGTAAACGGCAACGGCCAAATTATCTGGGTCATTGGCTACCGCAGCGATGAGCGTTACCGCATAAATCCTACCGATAAAAATTTAATTAAACTGAGCCTGCTTGAATAAACAGGAAATTATATTTGAAGAAAAGCAATACATGGGCCACAACCGCTTAAGTATTGTTATTCGCTCCATCATTTCCATTTTTTGTTTTGTAGCCTATTATTGGAGTCAAAATCCTAAGCCGGTGCAGGTTTCATTTTTAAAAATCGGTTCCTATCCCATTCAAAACCCTGATGAATCTGGCTTAATCTTTTTTGTGCTCGGGCTTAGTATCCTTGCCTTTTCAGCGGGCTTAACCTACATTTTACACATCAGCACCATTGTGCTAAAAGGCACTTTAATTTTGGATGGTTTCTGGACTGCCCGAAAAGTTAAAATAGATTTAAAAAATATAACTGCCATAAGAAAAAGCAGATATAAAAAGAATGTATTGCGGCGCGCAGTCTATAACCTTCACAATAAGGGCACCATACGTTTTTATACCAGCGGCGAGGAATTTGTTGAATTAACCGATAACAGCGGCTTAATTTACCGCATTGGAAGCCAAAAAAACGACGAATTATTTAACACTTTAAAAAAAGAGATCAAAATTATTAACAATTGAAACCTTTTTGTTTTTTATACGTTTTAATAATATAACCTTAAAACTATAAAAACATGGGAGCAACCAGTACTTTTGAAGCAATAGAAAAGGAAAACATCGACAGTCTAAAGTTTCCTTCGGAGGAAGTGTTAATTAACGCCGAGCAAATAAAAGAGCGTAAAACAGATTTGGAAAGGGCTCTTGCGCTTGGCAATTTGGAGCGCACTAAGATGAGGATTTTCTTTGAGGACGACCGATCTCGCAAAGTGGTAGAAACTACTGTTTGGGGCGTTACCGATAAACGGGTAATTTTAAAGCAAGGGCTCGTAATTCCCATTAACAGGGTTCACTCTATTAAACTTTAAAGTTTAAACAGGGCAAACACAAAAGGCGATACAAAAATAAGGCTGTCAAACCGGTCCAATACTCCCCCATGACCGGGCATTAAGGTTCCACTGTCTTTAATTTCCGCTTCGCGCTTTATCTTACTCTCAACCAAATCTCCAATGGTTGCAAGTACAGGAATAAAAATTCCAAGGAGAGGCCATGTGTAATTACCAAGCTCAAAAAGCCGGTTAAATAAAAAGCTTACGCCAAAACTTATTGCCACACCTATTATTGTGCCTTCCCAAGTTTTACCCGGCGAAATTCTTTTTAACAGCTTATGCTTACCTATTAAACTCCCTCCCAAGTAGGCAAAAGTATCGTTGATCCAAATAAGAAAAATTATTCCTAAAATAAACTTGGGTGCAAACTGTGCCGGTTCAGCACCATTAGCGTAAAATACAGTTTTGTTCAGCAGGGCAAAAGGCAACACCGCGTATAAAATTCCACCAATAGTAAAAAATGTGTTTTTTATGCAATCTTCCTTTTTGCTGAATAATCCTACAGAAAGAATAACAAAGGGAATGATTGCTAAAAATACAGTGCCTAACCTAACAATGCCGGCATTAGAACTTAATAAAGAAAAATTTACAAAAGTGAGATAAGTAGCAATAGCGCAAATAAAACCCGTAAGTTTAAAAGGTTTTGCATTGAGCTTTTCAGCAATTTTGTAAAACTCATTAAGCCCAAGCAATGCCATCGTAAAAAAGAAAACCGTAAAGGAATAATAATTCCACATTACACAGCCCAGCAACAGCACTACAAATACTAAACCGCTTAAACTACGCGTGAGCAGCGTTTTTAAATCTAAAGCCATTTGTGCAAAAATAGAATTATTTAACACAGCTTCACCTAATTTACTTAATAAAAGGTTTTTTTGACTAAATTATTCATAAAAATCATCTATTTCTGCTAAAAAATCGTATCTTTATACTGCAAGTTGGTCTATCGCTCATAATTTATTGTGAGAGGAAAGTCCGGGCAACACAGGGCAATCCGCCGTTTGAAAAAACGGGTGCTTTAACAGAAACGTTAAGGTAACAGAAAGTGCCACAGAAAACCAGGTAGCCTTTTCTGATTCGTTAGGAAGGGTGATAGTGAAAATGTGAGGTAAGAGCTCACAACCTTAGTTAGTAATAATTAAGTTGGGTAAACCTCGGGTGTTGAAAGGCCAAATAGGTTGCGGACAGGCGGCTCGTCTTATTCCGATTTATCGGGAACCGCAACGGGTAGGTCGCATAGATAAATGATAGATATACCACGGGCAACCGTGATGAAACAGGACCCGGCTTACAAACTTGCATTTGTAATTTGAAAAATGAAGAGTGTTTTAACTATAAATGTTATTTGTTCTCCGTTCGCGCACGCACGGAGTTATTATAGTTTTATTATTTCCCAAAAAGGTATCGTGTAGTTGTATGGGGGGTAAATTTCTAAAACAATTTATACGCTTTGCACTTATTACATTTCTGTTTTTACAAGGATTTACCATTAAAGCCCAACCCAAAGAAATTACAAGTCTTTTAAAAGAAGCGCAAAATTATTTTGATATAGAAGATTATTATCATGCTGCGCCACTTTACCGTAACATCTTGGCCATAGAACCAAAAAATGAAAAAGCGGGTTTAAACGCCGCCATTTCTTTGTTTAAATTAAATGTAATTAAAGATAGCCTAACGTTTCTGATCCCTAACCTTAATTCCTCCTCGTTGATTGATGCCAAATATTATCTCGCTAAAATTGAGCATTCGCAAAAACGATTTGATGAGGCCATTCTTCTTCTGGAAAAATACAATAACCACAATCCAAAAAAGCGTTTGCATAACAAGGAAGAAATCAACTATTTAATTAATGTTTGTAAAAACGGCAAGGAATTTATTAGCAAGCCCACACGTTCCATAATTAAAAACATGGGGCCTGAAATAAACACTTCTGCTCCCGAGTATGTTCCTATTTTAATTCCTGATGAATCTGCGCTTTATTTTACTTCAAGAAGAGAAGGAAGTTCAAACAATAAAAAAGATGCTCAGGGAAAATACTTTGAAGATGTTTATGTAAGTTATAAAGAATTTGGTAAGTGGAAAAAAGCGGAAAATATTGGCCCTCCCATTAATAGCGATAACAACGATGCCTGCGTGGCCATGAGTCCTGATGGTCAACGGATGATTATTTTCAGACCCGCAGCAGATCTTGTAACGGGAGATCTTTTAATAACACAGCTTACGTTGGAAGGTAAATGGGATGTTCCGCAAAAAATGCCTAAAGAAATAAATTCGCAATTTATTGAAACCAGCGCATGCTTTAGCAATGATACCGCTTTTTATTACTTCAGCAGTAACCGACCCGGCGGCTACGGAGGAAAAGATATTTACAGCATTAAACGTTTGCCGAATAACAAATGGGCTACACCATATAATCTGGGCCCGAATGTAAATACTTTGTATGACGAGGAGGCGCCCTTTCTTCATCCCGATGGTGTAACACTTTATTTCAGCAGCAAAGGGCATAATACCATGGGTGAGTACGATGTTTTTAAAAGCACACTTGATCCCGAAACCAACTTATATTCAAAAGCCGAGAATTTAGGCTATCCCATAAATAACGTGGGCAATGATATTTTTTTTGTGATGAGCGTAGACGGACAAAGAGGTTATTATTCTTCGATCAAAGAAGATACTTATGGAGAAAGTGATCTTTATATGATTGATACCCGTTTTGGTGATAATGACTTGAAAGTAAAACATGGCGTTGCTTTTAAAAACGGAATGAAAGCCAAGGTTAAAATAACCATTTTAGATAATGAAGGAAACAGAGTTAACGGCACCTATTTTTCTAATCCTAAATCAGGGAAGTTTATATTGGTGCTGAATCCTCTTAAAACCTACCGCGCCATAGCCGAATCTGACGGATACGTAACATTGGTAATGGACATTGAGCCACTTGCATTCGAGAAAAAAGAAAGAGATTTGGAGATAAAGCTGCAGAAGAAACCGAATTAAATTCATTTCAGCTTATAAATAAAAACCGTTTGATTATCATTCATAGGGTTTAAAAAAAATAAAGTTTTATCAATAAAACTTGGCTCAATGGTTGTTTCGTAAATTAAACTTGGGAATCGTTTCTTCATCGAATCTACACGTGCATTTAAATTTTCAGCTTGCATAAAAACAACATAATTTGGGCGTGTACTTTTTTCCTGCCTATTAAAATAACGCAACACACTGTCGGGTGTAAAAACTTTTGTAACGCCTAACACCGAAAACCATTTACCGCAGTAATACAAGGGAGGAATTAAAAATTCGCTGTCCTTATTGCTATCTTCCACAATAAAAGCCTGATGATCTTTTTGATGATACAAATACGTCATTGCCTCTACCCTATGCCTTTTGCTGTAAGATAAAGTGAGAACGGGCAGTAAAATTAAATTCAATACAATTACAAAGGTTTTACATACTTTAAAAAGTTTTTGATTTATTTTTTCTTTTCTCTTTTCATAGATCATAAACATGCCTATTGTTCCGCAAATAATTATTAGAGGAAGTATCGTCATAATAAAACGTTCCTGTTTGTTTGGAAAATAGGTGTGAAAAGCAAAATAGAACAACACCGGCCAAAAGAGCAAAGACGTTTTTTTCCAGCTTACAAAATACCCTGCAAATAACAAAAAACTTAAGGGCGGAACCAATAAACCAAACACCAAATCAAAATACATGTGCCAGTTGTCGGTTCCGTAAACGGTAGCGTTATCCAAATTGTATTGAATATAGGCCATAAATTCGGCAAAGGGTTTGTGCCATAAAAAATAATCGCGTACTCCTTCGCTTAAAAAAAACACAAACAAAAATGAAAGAATAAGTGTAACACATTGTTTAAACGAATCTTTATTAATAAGCATTCCTACACCAATGCCCGCCAATAAAAATATAACCTGGTAACGAACAGCCATGGCAATAGCAAAAAGAATGCCGGCAATTATAAAATTCTTTAATGCTTTATCCTCTTTCATTAAATTCCAAATACCAATAAGAATTAGCGGAACACAAACAAATTCTACTAAATTTCTCACACTCATAAAAGGCATGAACCAATAGAGCGCCATAAATAAACCTACATACCACGCAGATTTAGCATTATGCAATTTCTCGGTTATTTTATAGGAATATTTAATGATGAATAAAGACCAAAGAGCATGCAGCAAACGGATAAAAAACATTTTTGCCTGCGGATTGTTTAGGCCAACGATTTTAAAAAAGCTAAGAATAAGATAATGTAATCCGGTATAAACCAAAGGATGACCTTGCGGTTGGCGTGAAGGATCAGTTGCGGAAGGAAGCCAGTAATTAGCATCTTCACCATCTACCCAACTTTGTGCAGGCTCTATGATTAAGAAATGATCGTCGTGCCAACCGAAGCCTTTACTGAAAATAACGGAAAGTAAGCGCACAAACAATCCAATTAATAAAATTTGCTGTAGCGGCGAATATTTATTTTTAAATGTTTGAATTAAATCTTTCATTAAACGTTAGTTATTTAATTAGTTTCGTTACTATAGTGAAAGAGATTGCCCGCCCGGATGAAAATCCGTTCGGACGGGCTTCGCGAAAAGATCGCAATGACGGTTTAAAGCCTCTCATTATTTCTGTGCCTTTCGATAAAAATAAAATGCTACAAAAGTAAACACTATGTTGGGCGTCCATACAGCAAGCCAAGGAATACCAATGCCACTGGTGGCCGTAATGGTAAAAATATACATGAGCATAATGTAAATACAGCTTAGTAAAAGGCCAATGGCAATTTGAAGGCCCACTCCGCCCCTAACCTTACGTGATGAAACACATACTGCGATGATGGTTAAAATAAACGTTGCAAAAGGAAAAGAACTTCGCTTATAATTTTCAACCTCAAAAAATTCAATTCTTCCCGATCCTTTTAATCTTTCGCGAATAATAAATTCTTTCAATTCAAAATAAGTCATGGCTTCATACTTACTTTCAAAGCGGTGCATATCAAAAGGACTAAAGTTCATTTTCATTTTTTTGTCGGGCGAAAAAGTATTTATCTGTTTAAAAACCGGTTTCTGATTCTTTAAAGTATCCAGCCTATCCTGCTCAATAATCTTACGTTCGTTTACATTTGTTAAAAGCCATTCCGTATTTAAACTGTCCCACTTCATGTTATCAGCGCTTAAAAAATAAGTCTGCTTTTCATTTACAACATCTTCAACCGTTACTTTATAAGCAGTGTTAATCTTATTGTCAAAACTCTCAAAATAAAGAATTCTGTTGGGCCCTATTTTTTTATGAATGTTTCGTTCATCGCTGTTATAACCGTTGTTAATGTATTTATCCTCGAAGGCAATTTTTATTTTAAAAGCTTTTGGAAGAAAAAAATGATTTAATACCAATGATGAAAATCCTATAATAAAAGCTCCCATAACATACGGTCGCATAATTCTTCTAAAGCTTGTGCCGCTGCTTAATATGGCTACAAATTCGGTTTGATGCGCCATTTTTGAAGTGAAGAATACCACCGCAATAAACGTAAACATAGGGCTGAATTGATTTCCGTAATAAGGAATGAACATTAAATAATAATCGAAAATAATTTCTTTTAAAGGAATGTTTTGCGTGGTAAATGTTTGAATCTTATCCTTAATATCAAACACAATAAATATGAGCAATATTAAGGTAATGGAAAACGCAAAGGTCTTTAAGAACTTCCCTAAAATATATCTGTCTAATATGGTTAAAAACTTCACAGTCGTTGTGCCATTTGAATTACCATTTTATTTTTCCATTCTCTGAACGATCCATCAACAATTCTTTTACGCGCTTCTTTTACCAGCCAAATATAAAAACCAAGATTATGAACCGTAGCAATTTGTGCTGCTAATATTTCATCACAAACTATTAAATGCCTTAAATAAGCCTTTGAATAAGATGTATCGGCAAAGGTTGTTCCGTTTTCATCTAAGGGAGAGAAATCATTCTTCCATTTTTCGTTACGAATATTGATAATTCCGTTTTGTGTAAATAATAATCCGTGCCTTGCATTTCGGGTTGGCATCACGCAATCAAACATATCAATTCCTAAAGCTATACTCTCCAATATATTCATGGGCGTGCCTACTCCCATTAAATAACGCGGCTTTTCTTTTGGTAATATATCGGTTACAACTTCCGTCATGGCGTACATATCTTCGGCGGGTTCGCCTACGCTTAATCCTCCAATGGCGTTTCCAAAACAATTTTTTGAAGCAATAAATTCGGAAGATTCTATTCGTAAATCTTTAAAAACGCTTCCCTGAACAATGGGAAACAATTCCTGATTGTAACCGTAATGCGGCTCGGTTGTTGTGAATCTATCCACGCATCTATCTAACCAGCGATGCGTTAATCCCAATGATTTTTTTGCGTAATTATAATCGCAGGGATAAGGCGTGCATTCATCAAAAGCCATAATAATATCAGCACCAATGGTACGCTCAATATCCATAACACTTTCAGGACTAAAAAAATGTTTGCTTCCATCAATATGACTTTTAAACGTTGCGCCTTCTTCGGTAAGCTTACGGTTATTGGCCAGCGAAAATATCTGATAGCCTCCGCTATCGGTTAAAATAGGTTTATCCCAACCGTTAAACTTATGTAATCCTCCGGCGTTTTTTAATACGTTAAGACCGGGCCGTAAATATAAATGATAAGTATTTCCAAGAATAATTTGGGCTTTTACATCCTCTTTTAACTCACGCTGATGCACCGCTTTAACTGTGCCCGCCGTGCCAACAGGCATAAAAATTGGAGTTTCAATCACTCCATGATCAGTTTCCAACAAACCTACACGGGCTTTGGTTTGAGTATCGGTATTTAATAAAGTAAATTTCAAGGCAGGCAAAGATAATAAAGAAGCCACTAATTGCACTAATTACACAAAAGATAAACTGCTGCATAATTGCACAAATAAAATAGCTTTAATTAAATTTCAAGGCAGGCAAAGATAATAAAGAAGCCACTAATTGCACTAATTACACAAAAGATAAACTGCTGCATAATTGCACAAATAAAATAGCTTTAAAATAAATTTCAAGGTAGGCAAAGATAATAAAGAAGCCACTAATTGCACTAATTACACAAAAGATAAACTGCTGCATAATTGCACAAATAAAATAGCTTTAATTAAATTTCAAGGCAGGCAAAGATAATAAAGAA
>JACPOC010000017.1:0-117191 GCA_016185125.1 Bacteroidota bacterium | reverse complement strand
GCAGGCAAAGATAATAAAGAAGCCACTAATTGCACTAATTACACAAAAGATAAACTGCTGCATAATTGCACAAATAAAATAGCTTTAAAATAAATTTCAAGGCAGGCAAAGATAATAAAGAAGCGTGTTTATCGTTTTATCATTACTAAAACATTAATAAGAAGAAAATTAAGAAACTATTTAATCTAATTTATTTTGCAGTTCTTCAAGTTTAGCTTTGTATTCCTTTATCAGGTGGCGCGATTTTAAGCGAAGTTCAATTTCATCAACAATAATACTTGCCATTTGCTTAAGCATTATCTGTTGGTCTGAATTTATGTAACGCTGCCTTTTATCAATTATGCAAAACGTTCCCAGGTTGTAACCATCTTTAGTAGTTAAAGGCGCGGCGGCGTAAAACTCTAACCCAAAATTACTGGTAACAAGCGGGTTGGCCATGCACCGCGGATCGTTTTTAGCGTCTTCTATTAAGTAAACATCATCCGATAAGATAGCGGAAGCGCATAAGCCAGGTTCGCGCGGTATTTGATCTATATCAAGGCCGTGGCGAGATTTAAACCATATTCTATCCGTATCAACTAAACTTATAATGGCAATGGGCACATTAAATATTTTTGCGGCAAGCTCGGTCATTTTATTAAAACTTCCGTCGGGCGGGGTATCAAGCAATTCGTATTTATGCAGAGTTTCTATGCGTTTCAGTTCGTGTGTATGATTGGTCATGTTTAGTTTATAAAGCGAAGGTATGCAATAAACAAGCAGTAATCTTTATATTAACTATTAATAACTCTTGCAAATTGAAGCAAATAATATTAATTTAGATAAACCAAAAAATTTAATCTATGTCAAACTCTAAAATTTCGGCTGTAATAACACCGGCACAAAAAGCATCTATTAAAAAAAATGTTGATGCTTTAAAAAAATCGCTTAATTTTTTAATAAACCTAAGCAAAAAAGAGCGTCAAAGTTTGTTTAAAATGGGGCCAAAGAGTGTAAGTTATGTTGAACTGGCTTTGCAGATAGCAAAAAATTATCCGGGTATATTGCCGCTTAACTTTAATGTAAAAGATATGGAAAAAGATTTGCAGTTGGCGGTTGCTTTAAACGATATTTCAACCATGTTAATTCCTTTAATGGAAAGCATTGAAGATACCGAAATGGCGGTGGGAGGTGAACTTATGAAGCAATCGAAAATTATTAAAGACCGTGTAGATGCGGAGGCCAAGAGCGGAGACAGCAATATGAAAGAACTATCCAAACAACTTGGCGAACGCTTTAAACACCGCAACCCCAAGGCTAAAAAATAGATTTTATTAGTTAAAAGCTTCTTTGAAGAAGTTAATCATCTCTTTCAAGAAGTAAATAACCTCTTTGAAGAAGTAAATAACCTCTTTGAAGTAGTTAAAAGCCTCTTTGAAGAAGTAAATAACCTCTTTGAAGAAGTAAATAACCTCTTTGAAGTAGTTAAAAGCCTCTTTGAAGTAATAAATAACCTCTTTTAAGAAGTAAATAACCTCTTTGAATAAAATAAAAGCTATAAAATTAAGCGAAATTGGCAATAAGGGTAATAAAAAAACGTCCTACTTGTTCAATAACTCTACCGCTTCCTGAATAGGAATAATATCGCCTTTAAAAGTGGCTATGATAAACGCATCTGAAAAGCCTTTATCTTCAAGTTCCCTGCGGTATTTTTCAGCTTCGGCCATGGTGCTAAACTTACCGCTGGTATAACGTATACTGCCGGTGTTGGTGGCCTGCTTTTCAATATCCTTTAAATCCTTTACTTTATCGTCCATTGTTTTTTCGGCAATTGGTTTTTTTAAAGGGCCCAATTGAATTTTAAACTGAACCAATTTTTTATCTACCGAGCTGAATATTTTATCTTCGTTTAAATCTTCCTTAAATGTTTTTTCCATGGTGGCTTTTGTTTCATTCATTGGAATACGCTTTCCTCCTTTATAGGCCGTAACAAAAGCATCGCTGTAACCTTGTATTACCAAATCGGCACGCACGCCCGCTGCTTCTTCAATAGTTTTAAAGCCGGTGGTAACGTATCGGTAAATACTTTCGCCTGTTTTTAATTCAAGCACGCCGGCGCTGGTATTAAAAATGCTGGTTGAAACTTTGTTTTTAAAAGCTCCTAATTGCACGCGGTAAACAATATCGTTTTTACTAAAAGAACCATTGTTACCCAAAGCGGTGTTAGTTGGTGAGCCTGCCGTGTTTGTGTTACTGCCCGCCGAAGTTGTTCCGTTGTTAGGGGCAAACAAAGCATCTTCATTTTCCTTTCTTAATATATCCGCAAGGTCTTCATCAGATATCTTTATTATATTTTTTCCTCTGAGTTTTGAAACAGTTGCACTTTTATTTCCTTCGCTTCTAAATTCATCGCGGCGTTTTATGGCTATGGTAATTTTATCATATTCCCCTGCCATATAAACCACCGTGGTTCCATCCTCAAGCGTTGTTGATTTTATGTCGCCAATGCTTAACAATAAGGCCAGCTCATCGCTAGGGATAGATCCGGTATATCTGGCAAGTTCAACCGTGTAAATTTCATTTTTCTTCTTTCCTTTCCCTTTTTTAGTATCCTTTTTAAAATCATTGCCTACAATTTCTTCCTGCGGATTTTCTCCAACCGAATCGTTATTAAAGTTATTGTACCAGGCTTGCCAATATTCAGGGGTTTGCCCTACTCCTTTTTCGTTAACCGGTGTTCCGGCAACTGTTGCTAATTCATCATCTCTATAATTAGGAATACCATCTTTATCATCATCCAAAGGGCAACCTTTTGCATCTACTTTAACGCCCTCGGGTGTACCGTGACATTCATCTTTAAAATCAGTTACGCCATCCTTATCGGTATCTTCAGCATCCATGGCCAGCCAAAATTTTTCTCCAAGTGTATCTTTTTTAAGTTTTTCTTTTCCGGGCTTAGGTTTGGCAATAAGATCATATTGTAAAGCAAAGGAAGTATAGCTGAAATTATCAAATTTTTTATCGCCTGCTCGGTTGCCGATGCTTTTGTTGCTGATGCCGTCAATGTAATCGGTATTGGTAAAAAACAATTGAAAATTCAGTTTCAAATCAATTCTATCTGTTACCTTCATTATAGCTCCCGCTCCAACAGGCATAGAAATAGCCGACTCCATGTACTTTCCAAACCCATCGGCGTTACGCTCCCTCACATCGGTTTCGTACACATAATCACGTTTCAGGTCAACTGCAAACTGCGCGTCGGGGCCGCCTTCGGCTTTATCTTTGATACTTCCGTCGCTCCAGTAATAATAAGTTCTTCCCTGAGCATCTTTAAGGTCGGTTTTGCTTAAAAATTCAAACCCGGCAACTCCTACACTAATAAAAGGGCGAACTTTAAAACGATCGGGAATAAAATTTCCAAAGTCATACAATAAATTAACTCCTCCGGCTCTAATTTCTGATTGAAAATTTTCGTGGCGATTGTTTTTGTTTTCGTTGGCGCCAAGTTTACCAAACATAACGTTAAAATTTAACTGCAAATAACGGGTTAAGCGCTGCGAAACATTTAAGTCGAATGCAGGGCGCGATGTTAAAGGCGATTGAAATTGTTTTTGATAAAGATCTCCGTAAAAACCTAATCTGCCGGCACCGAGAGAAATTTTAGGTTTCAGTTGCTGATCAGCGTTATTTAAACTGTCGAGTAATTTAAAACGATCTTTGTTTGAAGGATCTTGTCCAAAACGAAACAAAGCATCGGCGTTAACGGTTTGGGTGGGAATTACCTGAGGATTTAATTCGAAATAGAGAGAATCGCCAATTTTTTCTTCGCCTTTGTAAGTTGAATAAGGCTCTTTTTCGTTTTGATAATGCTTAAGTAATTCTTCGGGAGTTAATTTATCCAAGGCCGAAGTATCTGTTTGTGATTGAACAGATACCGAAACTAAAAATAAAAAAAGAAGTATTAGTTTCTTCATTGAAGGATTTGTGCAGGTAAAGATATAAAAAAAAACTATTTAAACCATTTTTGATTGCTTATCATTAAAGCTTCCTGAACGGTAATTCTTTTACCGGTATTATAAGCTACAACAAAGGCGCGCGTTACTTTTGTACTGCTCTTTAATTTTACTCGGTGATTGCGGGCTTCTTTGTATTCATCATGGTTTCCTACCATAAATTTAGAATACCCGCCGGCTAGTTCGCTTTGTACGTTTTCAGAAATAGCGAATTTATTTTTTAATTTGGCTGCAGATACCGCACTGTTTGTAAACGCTCCAATTTGAACTTTGTAATTAATATTGCCCTCTTTTTTAGTTAAGGTTTCAGTGTTGGAATTATTATTGTTATTATTGGTTTCTTTGATTGCTTGTGTGTTATCAGTATTGGCGGAAGTGGTAGCGGTGTTATCGGCCATTTGATTATTATTGGAAGTTGCTGTATTGGTTGGGGTTGTATTTGCTGTGTTTTCCGCATCAGGAGTAATAGTTTCAGCGTTAAGCGTTACTTTTTTACTTTGGTTTTCTTCTAAAAAAGAATACTCACCGCTTAATACCGTAGCTTTTGTAACACCTGATAAAGAGTAGGATAATTCTAAAATATCTTTTTCGGGAACATTTACCCAAACAAATTTTATTTTTCCATCGGCTACTGAAAAAGATCCGCCTTCATTTTTAAGTGATTTGGCTGTAACGCCTTCCGGCAAATCATCGCTGTACCTTGCAAAGCCTTTTGTTAAACCTTTGTTAACCGTTACATTAACAACATATTCTCCCGGAGCACCGCCTTTTACAATAGATCTGCTAAGAGTTATATTTCCACTTGGGTTTTGGTTATTGCTTGAGGGATTATTGGCATTATTATTTGTGGTAATTGTAGAGGTATTGTCCGCTGAATTTTGAACAGAAGTGGTATTAGTAGCCGCCACTCCTTCGCCACCAATTGTTACCTCCACCGGAGCCATATCTACTACTTTTTTGGCATTGTTTTCAATAAAAGAATATTTCCCTCCAATAGTTACTTTCTCTGAAACACCGGCGCCTACCACCAATGATAATTTTAATACAATTTCAGATTCGGTTGGCAAACTGGCCCACACCCATTTAGCCGTGCCTTCAATAAAACTGAAGTTAGATCCTTTACTGTCAATTTCATTTACGGTTATTCCCGCAGGTAATTCAAGCTGCATTTTTGCGAAGCCGCTCATGCTGCCTTTATCAATTTTAATTTCAACTTTAACCTCTTGGCCGGGCTTTAAAGAGGAAGGTATGGTATTGGTAATTGTAACTCCGCCATCGCCGCTAAACAGCGAAAACAAAAAAAGACCAAGTGAATTAAAAAAAATGAACAAATATTTTATCATGCAACTAAATTAAGTTTAAAAAATTTACCTTGTTTAATTTATATATCTTTTAATAACATTCTGCTGTTAGTTTCTATAAATTGGCGGTTCTTCCACCATCTACCGGCAAATTAATGCCATTAATATACCCCGCCGCCGGAGAAACCAAAAACGCCACGGCATTGGCCACTTCCGCCGCCTCGGCAAAACGCGCTAAAGGTATTTCGTGCAACATTTCTTTTTTTATCTCTTCCTTGCCTACGCCTGTTTTTAATGCTTTTGTTTCAATAATGCCGCTTAAGCGCTGTGTGGCTGTGGCTCCCGGTAAAACATTGTTAACCGTTATGCCAAATTTTCCAAGTTCATTAGCCAGGGTTTTTGACCAGTTGCCTACCGCGGCTCTTACTGTATTACTCACACCCAAATTAGGCAAAGGAGCTTTAACAGATGTTGAGATAATATTTACAATGCGCCCGTAGCCGTTGTTTTTCATTCCTTCCACACAGGCCTGCACTAAAATATGATTGCATATTAAATGACTGTTAATGGCTGTAATAAATTCGTCTGTTCGTGCATTAATGATTGGCCCGGAAGGAGGCCCGCCGGTATTATTCACTAAAATATGAACCGGACCGCTGCGCTGAATAAATTGCTCGGTTAATTCTTTTAACTTTTGAGGTTCGTTAAAATCGGCGCATAAATAAGAATGCAGCTGCGAACCGTTATTCGACAATTCGCTTTTCACAAGCTTTAAACTCTGCTCATTTCTGGCTATCAATGTTACGTTAGCGCCCATTAAGGCCAGCTCAAGAGCAACCGCTTTGCCTATGCCCTGAGTGCTTCCGCATACCAAAGCGCGCTTATTTTTAAGATCTAAGTTCATTTATCTTCAGAGGATAAAAGTACCTTTAATTGTTCAATTACCAAATCACTTTCAAAACCCCGCGATAAAACATAATTTAATACCGTATAATACTTTTTATGTTTATCGCTCATTTTGGTAAGCCTTAATTTTTTTTCAATAACTTTTATAAGCACTTGTTCGTAAGCCTCGCCGTCAATACTTTTTAAAGCTTTTTTTATGCAATAATCGCTTACCCGATGCTGCTTTAAGGCAATTTTTATCTTAATCCTGCCCCAATGCTTTATCCTGAATTTGCCCCCCGCAAATGCCATTGCAAAGCGCTCTTCATTTAAAAATTTTTCCTCTATTAAATTAATAATAATTGATTCCACCTGCTCTGACTCCAGCTTATATTCAAATAACTTTTGCCTCACATCGTTTTGAGAACGCTCCTGATAAGCGCACCAACTCCGCATTTTTTCAAGTGCAAGCAAGGGCGTTATTATTTTTTCAGGCTTTTTATTATTCATATTCCGCATCTAATTTATTTATTACTTTGCACTAATGAAAGAGTTGCCAAAACAATTACTGCAAAGCTTAAAGAATTTGCCCGGCTTTAACGAAACAGATTTTGTAGCCGCTCATCAGGAAGAAAACCGAATTACCAGCATCAGGCTTAATCCCTTTAAAAAAGCGGAGCTTGACTTCAAATTAAATAATGCCGTAGAATGGTGCTCAAATGCTTTTTATCTTAATGAAAGGCCTTCATTTACACACGATCCCTTGTTTCATGCAGGCTGCTACTATGTGCAGGAAGCGGGAAGTATGTTTTTGGAGCATGCCCTTAAATCCACCCTTGATTTATCGCAAAATCTTACGGTGCTCGATCTTTGCGCATCTCCCGGCGGGAAAAGTACGCTTATTAATTCATTAATTTCTTCTGAAAGCCTTTTAGTTTCTAATGATGTAGGAAAACCACGCGCCGAAGTTCTGGCCTACAACCTTAGCAAATGGGGCACTTCAAATACCGTAGTTTCAAATTCAGATCCTCAAAAATTTACTGCCTTAACGGAGGTTTTTGATGCTATTGTGGTAGATGCACCCTGCAGCGGAAGCGGCCTTTTTAGAAAACAAGCCGACGCTATTGACCATTGGAGTTTGGAGAATGTTAGTTTGTGTGGCAGTAGGCAAAAACGAATTTTGGGCGATGTTATTCCTGCTTTAAAGGAAAACGGACTGCTATTTTACAGTACCTGCTCCTACTCTTCCGAAGAAAATGAAGATATTGTTAATTGGCTTTTAAAGAATTTTGATATGGAATATGTGTCCATTGCTTTAAACCCAAAATGGGGAATTGTGGAAAGCACTTTAGGCTACCGTTTTTACCCTCATTTAACCAAAAGCGAAGGTTTTTTTATTGCCGTATTAAGAAAAAAAGGTAATTCGCACGTTACCAGCCGGAGAAAAAATACAGGTTTACCGCTTTCGAAAACTGAAACGGAGATTTTATCGGAGGTTGTAGAAATCGAAAAACACAGTTTTCATAAAAACGGAACTCAATATCACCTTTTAAACCATGCCGCAAACGAGTTTGTAACCGGCGCTGGCAAGCATTTGTACCTGAAAAAAGCGGGGGTTTCCATAGGCGAAATAAAGGGTAAAGACCTAGTTCCTAACCACGAACTGGCACTGAGTTTAGAATTAAAACCTCTTAATAAAATTGCCTTGAATTACGGAAACACGTTAAAATTTCTAAAAAAAGAACCTTTTGATACAAATGTTAAATTTCCTAAATTTTCCCTAATTTGTTATCAAAATATGGGGCTTGGGTGGGCTAAAATACTCTCTAACCGAATTAATAATTATCTGCCAAACGAACTGAGAATACTAAAATGATTTAAGGAAACGAATTATTTTGCAAAAATTATGTTGAATTTAATAATAAATCTTTGTTCGTTCCAAAAGTTTAATTACCTTTGCAATCCCATTTTTAGGGGTTGTTCTTTGTAAAAGTAAAAATGCCGAAGTAGCTCAGCTGGTAGAGCCACTGATTTGTAATCAGTAGGTCGGGGGTTCGAGTCCCTTCTTCGGCTCTTTAAAGGGGATATACCAGAGTGGCCAAATGGGACAGACTGTAAATCTGTTGCTTATGCTTCGGAGGTTCGAATCCTCCTGTCCCCACGGTGCCAAATTGACAATTGAAAAATTGACAATTTACAGTTGCAAAATTGTAAATCATCAATAAATAAATTGTCAATATTAAAGCGGAAGTAGCTCAATTGGTAGAGCTCCAGCCTTCCAAGCTGGAGGTTGCGGGTTCGAGACCCGTCTTCCGCTCCAAGAGCAAAAATATGGTGTTGCCATAATTTTGTTTTTTAAAAAGATTGTTGATTAGAGGCGCAGAAATACCCCCGTTTACGCGGGACAGGTAAGCGAAAGGCTTGTGTATCACGGCTTTTCAATTCCTGGCAGTCCCCAAAATGAGGGACTTTTCGTGTGTTTGAAAGGTTTAAGTTCTTTAAAAAATTGAGTTTGATCTCTTGAATTGGTGCTTTACAGTTAATTCAAAGGATAAACGTTTCAAAATTAGCTTTTCGCGAGGCGCAAAGAATTTTCAAACGTTTAAAGAATAAGCTGTTGTAGCTCAGTGGTAGAGCACTTCCTTGGTAAGGAAGAGGTCGGCAGTTCAATCCTGCTCAACAGCTCAATAAGTAATAAAAACTAAGAAATAAAACAATAACAAAGAAAAAATAAACAACTATGGCAAAAGAAAAATTCGACCGTTCCAAACCACACGTGAACATTGGAACCATTGGTCACGTTGACCACGGAAAAACTACATTAACCGCCGCTATTACTACTGTATTAGCTGGAAAAGGTTTAGCTGAACTGCGCGACTTCTCTTCAATTGATAACGCTCCTGAAGAAAAAGAACGTGGTATCACTATCAACACTTCTCACGTTGAGTATGCAACTGAGAAACGTCACTACGCGCACGTAGATTGTCCGGGACACGCCGATTATGTGAAAAACATGGTAACAGGTGCTGCTCAAATGGACGGTGCAATTCTTGTAGTTGCTGCAACTGACGGACCAATGCCACAAACACGTGAGCATATCCTTCTTGCACGCCAGGTTGGTGTTCCTAAATTGGTTGTATTTATGAACAAGGTTGACATGGTGGAAGACGCTGAGCTTTTAGAATTAGTTGAAATGGAAATCCGCGAACTATTAACTTTTTACAAGTTTGATGGTGATGCTACTCCAATTATCCAGGGTTCTGCTTTAGGTGGATTAAATAACGATCCTAAATGGGTTGGTAAGATCATGGATCTAATGGATGCTGTGGATTCTTATATTCCAATTCCTCCACGCGAAAAAGAAAAGCCGTTTTTGATGCCTGTTGAAGACGTATTTACGATCACTGGTCGTGGTACTGTTGCTACAGGCCGTATCGAAACTGGTGTTATTAACACTGCTGATAACGTTGAAATTATCGGTATGGGTGCTGAGAAATTAGTATCTACTGTTACAGGTGTTGAAATGTTCCGTAAGATTCTTGACTACGGTGAGGCTGGAGATAATGTTGGATTATTATTACGTGGTGTTGAGAAAAAAGACATTAAGCGTGGAATGGTTATCATTAAGCCGGGTTCAGTAAAACCTCATACTAAATTTAAAGCTGAGGTTTACATCCTTAAAAAAGAAGAAGGTGGACGTCACACTCCATTCCAAAATAAATACCGTCCTCAATTCTATTTCCGTACAACTGACGTTACAGGAGAAATTGAATTAGAAGCAGGACGCGAAATGGTTTTACCTGGTGATAACGTTACCATCACCGTAAACTTAATCAACGCAATTGCGATGGATAAAGGTTTACGTTTCGCTATACGCGAAGGTGGTCGTACAGTAGGTGCAGGCCAGGTTACTGAAATTTTAGACTAAGCCATAGTCGTAAATACAGGCAAAATGGCACCCTGAAAAAGGGTTGCCATTTTGCCATTTTTAAAAAGGCAGACTTGAATTATCAAATACGGGCGTAGTTCAATGGTAGAATAGCGGTCTCCAAAACCGTTGATGGGGGTTCGAATCCCTCCGCCCGTGCCAACAACGAAGTTGGATTAAAGATGTAAGAAGCGAGAAGTAATTCTCAAATCTAAAATCTAACTTCTTAAATTGAAAAAGAATGAGCAAAATAGGAACTTATTTTTCTGAAACGCATAACGAGCTTGTAAACAAAGTAAGCTGGCCAACCTGGGCCGAACTTCAGAGCAGTGCCCTTGTGGTAATGGTGTCGTCGGTTATTATTGCATTAGTAGTATTTGGAATGGATTTTCTTTTCGAATTATTAATGAAAGAAGCTTATAATTTAATCAAGTAATTTAAAAAATGGCTGAAATAACAAAAACTGATACGGTTACAAAAAAATGGTACGTGGTTCGTGCCATCAGCGGTCAGGAAAAAAAGGTAAAGCAATATATTGAGGGGGAAATCTCGCGTTTAAAGCTGAGTGATTATGTTTCGCAGGTATTAATACCAACCGAAAAGATTATCCAAATTCGCAATGGCAAAAAAACCACCAAGGAACGCTCTTTTTACCCGGGGTATGTTTTAATTGAAGCTAATTTATCCGGTGAAATTCCTCACATTATTAAAAATATTACCGGCGTTATCGGTTTTTTAGGTGAATCAAAACGCGGCGAGCCTGTTCCAATGCGATTAAGCGAAGTTAACCGTATTCTTGGAAAAGTAGATGAGTTAACCGAAAGCGAAGGTACCGTTTCAACCAATTACACGGTTGGTGAAAACGTGAAGGTTATCAATGGCCCTTTCAACGGATTCAATGGAATTATTGAAGAAGTGATGGAAGACAAAAAGAAAATTAAAGTTACAGTAAAAATCTTCGGACGTAAAACTCCGGTGGAACTGAACTTTGGAGAAGTAGAAAAAGAATAATAAACGCATTGAAGATCAAATAGTTAAAAGAGGTGCTTTGCTGCTTCCAACTCAAAGTATCCCGATAAAAATCGGGACTCAAACTAAAGATCAACGATAAAAACAAATAAAATAAACATAAAATGGCAAAAGAGTTAACAGCAATTGTAAAGTTGCAAATTAAAGGTGGAGCTGCTAACCCCTCGCCTCCTATCGGTCCGGCATTAGGCGCCAAAGGTGTAAATATTATGGAGTTCTGTAAGCAATTTAATGCAAGAACTCAGGAAAACGCAGGTAAAATTTTACCCGTTATCATTAACGTTTACAACGATAAGTCGTTTGATTTTGTTATCAAGCGTCCGCCGGTTGCTATTCAGATTATGGAGCATGCTAAAATCAAGGCTGGTTCGCCAACTAGTAACCGTAAAAAAGTGGGCTCATTAAGTTGGGACCAGGTGAAGAAAATTGCTGAAGATAAAATTGTGGACATGAATTGTTTTACAATTGAATCGGCAATGAGTATGGTTGCAGGAACAGCCCGAAGCATGGGAGTTACAGTAACAGGTGAAAGACCTAATTAATCAAATCAATTATTAACCAAAAAACAAGCTTAACAAATGGCAACGTTGACTAAAAAAAGAAAAGCAGCTATCGCGAAATTCGACGCCAGCAAAGCTTACTCCGTTACAGAAGCGACTAAAGTTGTAAAAGACATTACATCTACTAAGTTCGATTCTTCTGTGGATCTTGCGATCCGTTTAGGAGTTGATCCTCGTAAAGCTAATCAAATGGTACGTGGTACAGTTACCTTACCTCACGGTACTGGTAAAACCTTGCGCGTTCTGGCACTCGTTACTCCTGATAAGGAAGCGGAAGCCAAAGCAGCAGGTGCTGACTATGTAGGATTAGACGAGTATATCGAAAAAATCAAAGGTGGATGGACAGATGTTGACGTAATTATCACTATGCCCTCAGTAATGGGTAAAGTGGGTGCTTTAGGTCGCGTTTTAGGTCCGCGTGGTTTAATGCCTAATCCTAAAACAGGTACTGTTACTATGGATGTTGGTAAAGCCGTAACAGATTCAAAAGGTGGGAAAATTGATTTTAAAGTGGACAAGGCCGGTATCATACATGCGGGCGTTGGAAAAGCAAGCTTCGATGCTTCTAAATTAGAAGAGAACGCTTTAGAGCTTTTAAACACTGTGGTAAAATTAAAGCCGTCATCTGCAAAAGGAACTTACATAAAGTCGGTAACCTTAAGCAGCACTATGAGTCCCGGAATTACCATCGACACTAAATCATTCAACTAATTTAAAACACTGCAAAAAAAGAGCGCATGAATAAAGCCGAAAAAACAGAAGTAATAGATCAGTTGGTAGAAAAATTAAACGCCAACAACAAGATCTATTTAGCAGATTGTTCTACATTAACAGTTGAAAAAGTAAACCAGTTCCGTAAACTTTGTTTCGATAAAAAAGTATCAGTTACAGTTGTAAAAAATACTTTATTAAAAAAAGCAATTGAGCGTGCATCCGATAGCAGATTAGCCGAGCTGATCCCTGCTTTAAAAGGTGAAACCGCTTTAATGTTTACCGATACTTCAAACGTTCCTGCAAAAATTATCAAAGATTTCAGGAAGAAAGCAAAAAAGCCTGCATTAAAAGCGGCCTTTGTAGAAGAAATGGTTTATATGGGCGACGAAAATTTAGATTCATTGGCTTCATTGAAGTCAAAGAACGAATTAATCGGCGACATCGTTATGTTGTTACAATCTCCTATCCAGCGCGTAATCGGTGGATTAGAGAACAAATACAAAAATGCCGGCGAAGAAGCTGCAGCATAATAACTGTTCAGAATAATTAAAACCAACAGTTTAAGAAACTGAAAATTAACAAATTAAAAATAAAATAAAATAAAAACGATAAAAATGGCAGACGTAAAATCAATAGCTGAAACATTAGTAGGCTTAACAGTAAAAGAAGTACAAGACTTAGCTAAAATCCTTAAGGATGAGTACGGAATTGAACCAGCTGCTGCTGCAGTTGTTGTTTCCGGTGGTGGTGGCGGAGAAGCTGCAGCTGCTAAAACAACTTTCGATGTTGTATTATTAGAAGCAGGTGCTGCTAAATTAGGTGTTGTAAAAATTGTAAAAGACTTAACAGGTCTTGGATTAAAAGAAGCTAAAGATTTAGTGGATGGCGCTCCAAAGCCGGTTAAAGAAGGTATCGGTAAAGAAGAAGCTGAAGCAATTAAAAAGGCTTTGGATGACGCCGGTGCTAAATGTGAAATTAAATAATTTTGCTGATATTTTTCAAGGAAGTCCTTCCGCTCCGGCGGAAGGATTATTCCCTGTTTTATAAGTAAAAACAGAACTTTGGCGTGTCAAAATTGTATTAATTTAATCCTAAATAACCTTGGCTGCAAGTACAAAAATTCAAAAACGAGTTAATTTCTCGACAAATAAATTTCCGATCGAATATCCGGATTTTTTAGATATTCAGGTAAAATCTTTCCAAGATTTTTTCCAGTTAGAAACAACACCAGAAAACCGTAAAAAAGAAGGGTTATTCAAAGTGTTTGCCGAAAACTTTCCTATCTCCGACGCCCGCAACAATTTCGTGCTGGAGTTTAAGGATTATTACATTGACCCTCCTCGTTACGGACTTGATGAATGTATCGAGCGTGGTTTAACTTATGCTGTTCCTTTAAAGGCTAAATTATACCTTTATTGTACAGATCCTGAACATGAAGATTTTGAACCCATTATGCAGGATGTATATTTGGGAACAATTCCTTACATGTCACCAAAAGGTTCGTTTATTATTAATGGTGCCGAGCGTGTAATTGTATCTCAGTTACACCGTTCGCCGGGCGTGTTCTTCGGCCAAAGCCGCCACGCTAACGGAACCAAACTATATAGCGCACGCGTTATTCCGTTTAAAGGAAGCTGGATTGAATTCGCTACCGATATCAATAACGTGATGTACGCCTACATTGATCGTAAGAAAAAATTACCGGTTACTACTTTATTACGCGCCATCGGTTTCGAAAGCGATAAGCAAATCCTTGAAATTTTTGGATTAGCCGACGAAGTAAAAGTAAGTAAAGCAGGTTTAAAGCGTGAAGTTGGCCGCAGATTAGCTGCCCGCGTTCTTAAAACCTGGATTGAAGATTTCGTTGACGAAGATACCGGAGAAGTTGTTTCCATCGAACGTAACGAAGTGATCTTGGACCGCGAAACTATTTTAGAAGACGCGCACATTGATCTGATCAGCGACGCAGATGTAAAATCTATTATCCTACACAAAACGGATATTAATACCACTGATTACGCAATCATTTACAATACTTTACAAAAAGATTCAACTAACTCTGAAAAAGAAGCTATTGAATTTATTTACCGTTTATTACGTAACGCCGAGCCGCCTGATGAAGAAACCGCTCGCGGTGTAATTGATAAATTATTCTTCTCCGACAAACGTTATGATCTTGGAGAAGTTGGCCGTTACCGTATCAACAAAAAATTAGGATTAGATATTCCAATGAACATTCGTGTTCTTACCAAGGAAGACATGATTCTGATTATTAAATATCTGATTGAATTAATCAACTCTAAAACTGATGTGGATGATATCGACCACTTAAGTAACCGTCGGGTGCGTACAGTAGGCGAGCAGTTATTTTCGCAGTTTGGTGTAGGTTTAGCGCGTATGGCTCGTACTATTCGTGAACGTATGAATGTGCGTGATAATGAGGTATTTACACCAACCGATTTGATCAATGCTAAAACATTATCTTCTGTGATCAATTCGTTCTTCGGAACCAATCAGTTATCACAGTTCATGGATCAAACCAACCCATTATCCGAAATTACCCATAAGCGTCGTTTATCGGCACTAGGGCCAGGAGGTTTAAGTCGCGAGCGCGCAGGTTTTGAGGTACGTGACGTTCACTACACTCACTATGGCCGCTTGTGTACCATTGAAACTCCTGAAGGACCAAACATTGGTTTGATCTCTTCGCTTTGTGTTTACGCTAAAGTAAATAAATTAGGTTTCATCGAAACACCCTTCCGAACCGTTACTAACGGTAAGGTAGATGTTAATAAGCCTATTACTTACTTAACTGCCGAAGAAGAAGATCAGAAAAACATTGCGCAAACTAACGCTGTGTTGGATGATAAAGGTAACTTTATGAATAAAAAAGTTACAGCGCGTTACGAAGGAGATTTCCCGGTTCTTGGCCCTGAAAAAATCCATTTAATGGACGTGGCTCCAAATCAAATCGCTTCCATCGCGGCTTCATTGATCCCGTTCCTTGAACATGATGATGCTAACCGCGCCCTGATGGGTTCTAACATGCAGCGCCAAGCGGTTCCTTTAATGCGTCCGCAGGCTCCCATAGTTGGTACAGGTATCGAAGCTCGTGTAGCCCAAGATAGCCGCGTATTGATTAACGCAGATGGCGATGGTATTGTGGAATATGTGGATGCAAACATGATCACCATCCGTTACAACCGCAGCGATGACGAAAAATTAATTTCGTTTGAAGGCGATGTTAAATCATATAAATTAACCAAGTTTCAGAAAACAAATCAGAGTACCTGTATGAACTTAAAGCCTATCGTTAAAAAAGGCGATAAAGTTTCAAGAGGCCAGGTATTATGCGATGGTTATGCTACCGAAGATGGTGAATTAGCACTGGGCCGTAACTTAAAAGTGGCCTTCATGCCATGGAAAGGTTACAACTTTGAAGATGCGATCGTGATCAGCGAAAAAATTGTTCGCGAAGATATTTTCACTTCTATTCATATTGATGAGTACACTCTTGAAGTTCGCGATACAAAACGCGGAATGGAAGAATTAACTCCCGATATCCCTAACGTAAGCGAAGATGCAACGAAAGACCTTGATGAAAAAGGGATTATCCGCATCGGTGCCGAAGTTAAAGAAGGTGATATTTTAATTGGCAAGATCACTCCTAAAGGAGAAACAGATCCTTCACCTGAAGAAAAATTATTACGCGCTATCTTTGGCGACAAAGCCGGCGACGTTAAAGATGCTTCCTTACGTGTTCCTCCTTCTTTAAAAGGTGTTATCGTTGATAAAAAATTATTCTCACGCGCCGTAAAAGATAAAAAACAAAAAGCCGAAGAAAAACCAATGATCGAGAAGTTAGATTCTGATCACGAGAAAAATACTTACAACTTAAAATTAAAATTAGTTGATAAATTATTCGTTCTTGTAAATGGTCGTACTTCGCAAGGCGTTAGTAACATCTTAGGTGAAGAAGTAATTCCTCGCGGAACAAAATTCACTCAAAAATTACTGGAGCGTGTTGATTTCTCTGAAATAAATCCAAGCAACTGGACAACTGATAAAGATAAAAATGAACAAGTAGAGCGTTTGCTTCACAACTTCATGATTCAGTTTAACGATTACTTAGGAAAATACAAGCGCGAAAAATTCCAGATTACTGTTGGTGATGAATTACCAACCGGAATTGTTCAGCTTGCTAAAGTTTACATTGCTCAAAAACGTAAGTTAAAAGTTGGTGATAAAATGGCGGGCCGCCACGGTAACAAAGGTATCGTAGCTCGCATCGTTAAAGAAGAAGATATGCCCTTCCTTGAAGATGGAACGCCCGTAGACATCGTGTTGAATCCATTGGGAGTGCCTTCACGTATGAACTTAGGGCAGATCTATGAAACTGTTCTTGCTTGGGCCGGCCAAAAATTAGGAATGAAATTTTCAACACCTATTTTTGATGGCGCTACTGTTGATCAGATTGACGAATACACCAACAAAGCAGGCGTTCCTCGCTTCGGCCGTACTTATTTGTATGATGGTGGAACAGGCGAACGTTTTGATCAGCCCGCAACTGTAGGTATCATTTACATGCTTAAATTAGGGCACATGGTAGATGATAAAATGCACGCGCGTTCAATAGGACCTTATTCATTAATTACGCAACAGCCTTTAGGTGGTAAAGCACAGTTTGGTGGTCAGCGTTTTGGTGAGATGGAAGTTTGGGCACTCGAAGCATACGGTGCAGCAAATGTGTTACAGGAATTATTGACTGTTAAATCCGATGACGTAACAGGCCGCGCGAAAGCGTACGAGTCTATCGTTAAAGGAGAAAACATTCCTACTCCGGGCATCCCTGAATCATTCAATGTATTGTTGCATGAATTAAGAGGTCTGGCGTTAGATATAACAATGGATTAAAAGTGATTGACGATGGAGGGATTGAAATTCACAAATTGCAATCCCTCTCAAATCGTAAATTGTAAATTTTTTAAATCGTAAATAAAAAACATGGCGTTAAGAAGAGATAATAAGCAAAAATCAAATTTTTCCAGAATCACCATCAGCCTGGCTTCACCGGAAACAATCCTGCGTCGCTCAAGTGGTGAGGTTTTAAAACCTGAAACCATTAATTACCGGACTTACAAACCTGAAAGAGACGGTTTGTTCTGCGAACGTATTTTTGGCCCGGTAAAAGACTATGAATGTCATTGCGGTAAATACAAACGTATCCGTTACAAAGGAATTGTTTGCGACCGTTGTGGTGTTGAGGTTACTGAAAAGAAAGTTCGTCGTGAACGTATGGGTCACATTAACTTAGTTGTTCCTGTTGCTCATATCTGGTATTTCCGTTCGTTGCCAAATAAAATTGGTTACTTATTAGGCTTACCAACCAAAAAATTAGACATGATTATTTACTACGAGCGTTATGTAGTAATTAATGCCGGTCTTGCAGCTGAAAACGGTACTTCTTATCTTGATTTTTTAACTGAAGAAGAATACTTAAATATTGTTGATACACTTCCAAAAGAGAATGGCGCGTTGGATGATAATGATCCAAACAAATTCATTGCTAAAATGGGGGCAGAAGCAGTTCAGGAATTATTATCGCGTTTAAACCTTGATGAATTATCTTACGATCTTCGTCACAAGGCAAGCAACGAAACGTCGCAGCAACGTAAAAACGAAGCCTTAAAGCGTTTACAGGTTATTGAAGCATTCCGTCAGGCAAACCAAAACATTAGTAATCGCCCCGAGTGGATGATTGTTAAAGTTGTTCCGGTTATTCCGCCGGAATTGCGTCCTTTAGTTCCATTGGATGGCGGACGTTTCGCTACCTCTGACTTAAATGATTTATACCGTCGTGTTATTATCCGTAACAACCGTTTAAAGCGTCTTATCGAAATTAAAGCTCCCGATGTAATCTTACGTAACGAAAAACGTATGTTACAGGAATCAGTAGATTCTTTATTCGATAACTCACGTAAATCAAACGCTGTTAAAACCGATAGCAACCGTGCCTTAAAATCATTATCCGATTCATTAAAAGGTAAGCAAGGACGGTTCCGTCAGAACTTACTTGGTAAGCGTGTTGATTACTCTGCACGTTCGGTAATTGTTGTAGGTCCTGAATTAAAATTACACGAATGCGGTTTGCCAAAAGAAATGGCAGCTGAACTTTTCAAACCATTTATCATTCGTAAAATGATTGAGCGTGGTATTGTAAAAACAGTAAAATCTGCCAAAAAAATTGTTGACCGTAAAGAGCCAATTGTTTGGGATATTTTAGAGAATGTTTTAAAAGGACATCCTGTATTATTAAACCGTGCCCCTACCCTTCACAGATTAGGTATACAAGCATTTCAGCCAAAACTTATTGAAGGAAAAGCTATTCAGCTTCACCCTTTGGTTTGTACAGCCTTTAACGCTGACTTTGACGGAGATCAGATGGCAGTGCACGTACCGTTAGGACATGCAGCTATTTTGGAAGCGCAGATCTTAATGCTTGCTTCACACAACATCTTAAATCCATCTAACGGTGCGCCGGTTGCCGTTCCTTCTCAGGATATGGTGCTCGGATTATATTACTTAACTAAGTCAAAAAGAAATCTTCCTAACGACGTTGTAAAAGGCGAAGGAAAAATTTTCTATAGCGCTGAAGAAGTTATTGTAGCGTTAAACGAAAAAGCGGTTGATATGCACGCGATGATCAAAATAAAGATCAACAACTCGCTTGACGAAAATAATAAACTTGTTACCAAGATCATTGAAACTACTGTAGGACGTGTTATTTTTAACACTGTTGTTCCTCATGAAGTTGGTTTTATCAATGAATTGTTAACCAAAAAATCATTACGCGATATTATCGGTATGGTGGTTAAGAAAACCGGTATGGCTGCCACGGCTAAATTCCTTGATGATATTAAGGAAATTGGTTTCAAAACTGCATTTAAAGGAGGGTTATCATTTAACTTAGGTGATATTCAAACTCCTGCCGAAAAATTAAAAATTATCGCAGAAGCACAGGAGCAGGTTGATGAAGTACTGAATAACTATAACATGGGATTCATTACAAACAACGAGCGCTACAATCAGATAATTGACATTTGGACGCACACCAACTCCAAGGTAACCAAAAAAGTACTTGATAACTTAAGCAGCGATCGCCAGGGCTTTAACCCGGTGTACATGATGCTTGATTCAGGTGCCCGCGGTTCAAAAGAACAAATTAAACAATTAAGCGGAATGCGCGGTTTGATGGCAAAGCCTCAAAAAGCGGGTGATACTACGGCTTCCATTATCGAGAACCCTGTATTATCTAACTTCCGTGAAGGACTTTCCATCTTAGAATACTTTATCTCTACCCACGGTGCACGTAAAGGTTTAGCGGATACAGCCTTAAAAACCGCCGATGCCGGTTACTTAACACGTAGGTTAGTTGACGTTGCACAAGACGTTATTATTAACGAATTTGATTGCGGTACCCTTCGCGGACTTAGCATGGCGGCGTTAAAAAATCAGGATGATGTGGTTGAAGCTTTATACGACCGTATTTTAGGCCGTACAGCGGTTAGCGATATTTATCACCCAACTACCGGAAATCTTATTCTTACAGGTGGAGAAATTATCACTGAAGATGTAGCTATTCTTATTGACAAATCTCCTATTGAAACAGTAGATATCCGTTCGGTATTAACCTGCGAATCTCGTTCAGGAGTTTGCGCTAAATGTTATGGCCGTAACTTATCTAACGGACGCATTGTTCAGTTAGGTGAAGCGGTAGGCGTAATTGCAGCACAATCAATTGGTGAGCCGGGTACACAGTTAACTCTTCGTACTTTCCACGTGGGAGGTACCGCAAGTAACGCGGCATCCTCTTCTAACTTAAGCGCTAAATACGATGGTATTCTTGAAATTGATGAACTTCGTACAGTAGAGCGTGTGGGTGCTGATGGTAAAAAATCAAACATTGTTATTGGCCGTTCTACGGAAATGCGCATTGTTGATTCTAACACAGGCATTACTTTAACTACGGGCAATGTTCCTTACGGTTCAAACTTATATGTGAAACCGGGAGCAAAACTTAAAAAAGGCGAATTAATTTGCGATTGGGATCCATACAACGCGGTTATCGTTTCCGAATTTGGAGGAAGTGTTGAATTTGAGCACATCAAAGAACACATTACCTTCCGCGAAGAAAGCGATGAGCAAACAGGCTTCCGCGAAAAAGTAATTATTGAAAGTAAAGACAAAACCATGAGTCCGTTAATTCGTATCGTGGACAAAAAAGGTGAGTCTTTAAAAATGTATAACATCCCGGTTAGCGCACACATTGTGGTTAACGAAGGAGCGAAGATTGAGCCGGGACAAATCCTAGTTAAAATTCCTCGTGTTACAGGTAAAACGGGTGACATTACCGGTGGTTTACCTCGTGTAACTGAATTATTTGAAGCGCGTAACCCAAGTAACCCTGCTGTAGTAAGTGAGATTGACGGTATTGTAACCTTTGGTAAAATTAAGCGCGGTAACCGTGAAGTGGTTATTGAAGCAAAAACAGGTGAGCAACGCCGTTATTTGGTTAACTTAAGCAAGCACATTCTTGTTCAGGAAAACGATTTCGTTAAGGCCGGAGAAGCTTTATCGGATGGCGCTACAAGCCCCGGAGATATTTTATCTATCAAAGGCCCAACCGCTGTACAAGAATATTTAGTGAATGAGATACAAGAGGTTTACCGTTTACAGGGCCAGAAATTAAATGATAAACACTTTGAAACCATTGTGCGTCAAATGATGCGTAAGGTGGAGATTGTTGATCCGGGAGATACTATGTTCTTGGAACAACAGTTAATCAACAAAGTAGAATTTATGACTCAGAACGACGCCATCTTTGGTCAGAAAGTTGTAACAGAGCCGGGCGACAGCGAAGAGTTGAAACGCGGACAGATTATCACTGCACGTAAATTACGCGATGAAAACTCGGTGTTACGCCGTAAGGATAAAAAGATTGTAGAAGCACGCGACGCTGTTCCTGCTACTGCAAATCCTATCTTACAAGGTATTACGCGTGCCTCTTTACAAACTAACAGTTGGATATCGGCTGCATCCTTCCAGGAAACTACAAAAGTACTGAACGAAGCAGCGGTAAACGGAAAAGTAGACGGTTTATTAGGATTAAAAGAAAACGTAATTGTTGGGCATTTAATTCCTGCAGGAACAGGTTTACGACAGTACGAAAAACTGGTTGTTGGAAGCAAGGAAGAATACGAGCGCTTAATGGCTTCTAAAGAAGAAGTGGAAGAAGAAGTAAACTAAATTGAGAATTTAAACTATAAAGATAAAAACCCGATGTTATTAAAACAGCATCGGGTTTTTTTGTTATTTGTTAAATGTTAAACTTACTCGTTCAATGTTAAACATTACTCGTTAAATGTTCAATTTTACTCGTTTAAATGGTATGATTATATGTTAGATATACCCGCCTAAGGTTAAATGCCAAACAGTTAACATTTAATTGTTAAAAAACGTTTACAATTCCCTTATAGCATTATTTAAAACCTATAACTTTGTACCATAATTTTTAATTAAACAAACAATTATGAAAAAATCAATTGCTCTAGTAGCATTAGCGTTTGGTGTAACCAACGCCTTTGCGCAAGACCTGACATCAAAAAAAGGTGAACCTTATTTGCCGGAAGCCGGTGACTGGGCCATAGCGGTAGACGCTACGCCATTTTTGAATTATGCCGGTAATTTCTTCGGAAAAACCGCTAACAACACAGCTCCAACGTGGAACTTTTTTACCACTGCCCAAACCATTACCGGAAAGTATTTTGTGGATGCACAAACAGCTTACCGCGGATCGGTTCGCATTGGTTTTAACAGCACAACCGAACGTAATAATGTTGAAGATCGTTTAAAAGCGGCTTCTGCAGGAACTGTTACGGGGTTTCCAACTTCAGGTGCTCAGGTTGAGAATACCTGGAAGCGCTCAAACACGGTTATTGGTTTAGCCGCGGGAATAGAAAAGCGTAAAGGCAAAACCCGTTTACAAGGTTATTATGGCGGCGAAGTAGGAATTTTTTTAAGTACTCAAAAGGATAAATTTACTTATGGTAATGCCCTTGCCGCAACAACTACACCCTCTTTAAACGTTAATGTAGATGCTGATGACGCCTTTACCGGATCTAACAATTTATCTACTACAGTTAATATCCCCGGAATGACAGGCTCAGGAGCTCGTGCAACGGTAATAAAACAAGGTACTACTTTTGGCTTTGGTGTTCGTGGTTTTATTGGTGCTGAATATTTTTTAGTGCCTAAAATAAGCCTCGGTGGAGAGTTTGGTTGGGGTTTAGGCCTCTCTACAACAGGTAAAGGTTCTACAAACTGGGAGTCTGTTGGTAACGCCACAAATCCTTCTACAGGAAGTAATGTTGTGGGTGCAACTACTATTGAAGGTGCTAAACAAGGCGGTTTTGCTTTAGATACTGACGGAAACAATTCAATATTTGGTCCAACAGGTTCTTTGCGTTTAAACTTCCATTTCTAATTAAATCATTTATAATTTAAAACCCTGCCCAAAAGGCGGGGTTTTTTGTTTTAAGGAGTTTACCAGCCTCTTTAAAAACACATATAAAAGCAAGGATGTTGAAAAAATATTTTGTAAAATGTTGATAATAAGTTAATTACAAACGAATTCTTTCAAAAAAAGTTTAACATTAAAATGTTTAAAACCTTGTGTTTTTTGTATATCTTTGCTTAAAAAATAAAACCATGAATAAATTTTACACCAAAATGCTTGCGGTTATTTGTGCCGTGTTTTTAATGAGCAGTACAAAGGCTCAAGTTACTATTTTCTCCGAAAATTGGGCTACGAGTTCTTTTACAACCAATGCTTGGACTTTTCCAAACGGGCAACCCAACTGGCAAATTGGCGCCAATTATACTCCTCTTGGAGGCGCGGCACCTAATGCATATTTTTTTTACAGTCCTACTATTACCAATTACAGCATTGCCTTATTAAGTAATACCATTAATGCTACAAGTTATACCTTAGCACCTATTACTTTAGATTATCTTTTGCAATTAAATAATTACAGTACAAGCACTCTTGAACAATTTAAGGTAGAATATAAAACAATTGCCGGGGCTACCTGGAGTTTGTTAGCTGCTTATACAAATACCGCAGTCGGTACCAGCAATTGGGCAGTGAGTAATGCTACCTTAACCGGTATGGAAGGCCAGCTGTTTCAAATAAAATTTACCGCTTTTGGTGCAAATTCATTTAACATTAACGGGTGGGGTTTAGATAATATAACTGTTAAAGCTGCATGTATTCCTGCTTTAGCTGTTTCGCTAACACCCACCACCCTTTGCACTGCTGGGCAAAAAACTTTAACCGCCAGTGGCTCTGATAATTATACATGGACTCCGGGAGCTTCCACTAACACTTCTATAGTAGTGAGCCCTACCATGACTACTACTTATAGTGTAGCTTCAACTAATACGGCATTAGGCTGTGTAGAAACCAGAACATTATTAATTGGTGTAACCCCAACTTTAACTATCACAGGCCCAACTGCCATTTGTGCATCTACCCCTGCTACTTTAACAGCAAGTGGGTCAACAACGTACACTTGGAATACAGGCTCTACAAGTTCATCAATAACTGTTAGCCCGGCGGTAACTACGGTTTATACCGTATCCTCTAATTCGGGAGGTTGTGTTGGATCTAACACACACTATTAGTATTTCCCCTATTAGCGCTTCCATTACCGGTGGTGCTTTATGCGCTCCTGGTAGCAAAACATTAACAGCCTCAGGCTCTGATAATTACACTTGGACTCCGGGTGCTTCCACTAACACAACTATTGTGGTAACACCCTCTGTAACAACCATTTATACAGTAGCTTCTACCAATACACTTGCCAATTGTGTACAAACATTTACGCTGGCGGTTGGAGTTACTCCAAGTATAAATATTACTGGCCCATCAACTATTTGCGCATCTACCCCTGCTACTTTAACAGCAAGTGGGTCAACAACATACACTTGGAATACAGGCTCTACAAGTTCATCAATAACTGTTAGCCCGGCGGTAACTACGGTTTATACGGTGTCCTCTAATTCGGGAGGATGTCTTGGTGTTAAAACACACACTATTAATACCAATCCTTTACCTGTTATATCTGTTTCTCCTGCCTCCAGTACAATTTGCGTTCCAGGATCACCTTCTGTGGCTTTAACAGCTTCGGGTGGTTCAACCTATACATGGATGCCTGGAGCCGGGTTATCGAACACGGTGGGTACTTCGGTAAACGCTTTGCCAAGCAGCTCAACGATATATACGGTTACAGGAACCAGTTCGCTTAATTGCAATAGTACTGCCACTGCTGCTATAATGGTTAATATAGGTGTTTCCATAACCACTATCTCAGCTAATCCTGCTTCTATTTGTGCGGGTAATAATGCCACCCTTACGGCAAGTGCTACAAGTTCGGTAAATTACTGTCAGCCAGCTTATTCTATAGGTAGCGGTTCAGGTGACTATCTGAGTAATGTAATGTTAAGTACTTTAAGCAATTCAACCGGTCCCTCGCCTTCACCGTATTATGTCCTTTATCCTCAGGGAGGAACAACCACAACTACTTTAACAGCAGGAAGTACTTACAGTTTATATATTCAGGCAGGAACCTATGGGACAAATGCAGTTAGTGCTTGGATCGATTACAATCAAAATGGAAATCTTGCCAATACTGGTGAGAAGTTAGGTGAAGTAACGGGCCTCGGTGCTTCTCCTGCTACCGCTACTCTTGTTTTCACAGTACCTGCAAATGCAGGGAACGGCTCAACCCGTTTGCGTGTAAGAGAAATATTTAATGGTATTAATCATGACCCTTGTGCACAAGCCACTTATGGCGAAACCGAAGATTACATAATCACTATCGTTGGGGGTGTGAGTGCACTTTCTTATACGTGGGCACCATCTACCTTTTTGAGCAGTACTAACACTAACTCAACAGTTGCAACCGCTGCTACCGTAACAACGGTTTATACAGTAACTGTATCTAATTCAATAGGTTGTTCTAATTTCGCTTCTACAACTGTTTCTGTAAATTCAGCTCCAACACTCTCAGTATCAGGTTCTTCCACAATATGTGCAGGCCAGGCAGCTAATATTTCAGCTTCAGGGGCAACTACTTATACATGGAATACAGGTGCAACCACTTCCAGTATTGCGCCAACGCCTACAGCTAACGCAACTTATACAGTTATAGGCGCAAACGGAGCCTGTACATCTAATGCAAGTTTTACAGTAAACGTGGGTGCTTTGCCTTCAGTTTCATTAACGGCGGCTCAAGCAACAGCTTGTGTTAATGGTTCAACCATTTCTTTAACAGGTTCTCCTGCGGGTGGTGTTTATACAGGAAGCAATGTGGCGGGTAGTGTATTTACTCCCGGCGCTGTTGCCGGCACCTTTACTCCAAGTTACTCTTTTACCAGTACAGTAAACGGCTGTTCAAAAACCGCTAACGTAAATATTGTAGTTAACCCTTGTACAGGAATTGATTCTAAGGCCATTGCCTCAAGCGAATTATCGGTTTATCCAAATCCTAACACGGGGATCTTTACTTTAGAGTTAAATAACGGAGCTGCTAAAACGGTTGTGGTTACTGACCTTACCGGGCGTGTAATTTTAACTGAAACTTCTACGGCTAATAAATTAAACATTAACATTAGCAATTTTGCTAACGGTGTTTATTTTGTAAAAGTTCAAAGTAATTCAACGGTGGAGGTTATTAGAGTGGTGAAACACTAATAGATTTATATTATTATTTTAAAGCCCTGCCCTAAAAAGGCGGGGTTTTTTGTTAGGTTTTTTATTGGCCATTTACCCCCCCCCCCACACATCGGTATAAACCCTTACTTATGTTTGTAAAGAACTCAGGGCCAAAGTGGCTCCCATTCTATTTCTTCAATTGAGAAATTGTATCTGAGGGGTTACCGGAACTAAAAACCGTATTGCCGGCTACCAGAACATCTGCGCCTGATTTAATTAATTTTTGGTAATTATTTAAATCCACGCCCCCATCAATTTCAATAAGAGTTTTGGCATTTTTAGATAAAATAAGCTGCTTTAATTTTTCAACTTTAGCAAATGTATTTTCAATAAACTTTTGGCCGCCGAAACCCGGATTTACACTCATCAGGCAAACCAGATCAATGTCGGCAATGGTATCTTCCAAAACAGATATTGGCGTGTGCGGATTAATAGCAACTCCGGCCTTCATTCCCACACTTTTAATATTTTGTATGCTTCGGTGTAAATGCGTGCAGGCTTCATAATGCACGGTAAGCACTTCGGCGCCTGCATCTTTAAACGCCTGAACATATTTATCAGGATCAACAATCATTAAATGCAAATCTAAAGGCTTTTTAGCAAGCTTTTGCAATACTTTTAATACCGGAAAACCAAAGGAAATATTAGGTACAAACACGCCGTCCATTACATCCACATGAAACCAATCGGCTTTGCTGTTGTTAATCATTTCAATATCTGCCTGAAGGTTAGCAAAGTTGGCGGATAAAACGGAGGGAGCTATTAAATGCATGAAATATTTTTTGTTAAAGGTAAGGGGAATTTTTTTCGGGCAATATTTATAAAATAAAAAAGCGATGAAAATTTTCATCGCTTTTCATTTAGTAGCAATGATTTTAATTACATCCAATATTTCCACTCACGCTTACCTGAGGGAAATTGAAGCTTTGCTGTACGCATTGAACTCCGGTAAATGATGCGTTAATAGAAGAAGTTGTTGTTTGAACCGAAACTGTACCGTATTTGCCATACCAAACTATACCTGCGGGCTGGTTAGGGGCATTTTGAACCACCATAGAACAGGCTCCCACACCTGGACTTGAAGAAATCTGATAAGTAAAAGTTCCCTGAGCAGGTAATTGCGAAAAGTTTAAAGCCACATCAACACTTCCGTTTATGCCACGCAGGGTTAAACTGTTGGTAGAAATACAGGTTGGATTACTCCATCCACTGCCGCCCACTAATAAGCTTGAGTTGTTTGTTGCAGGATTGGTTAAAGTATTGGTGCCGGTAACCGTTTGGTTATTAACATTGGGGTTGCCCGCCGTTCCTGTAGCATCCTCCTTATAAGTAGGAGTAATTGCGCCATTGTCTTTCTTCTTATCGCAGGATAAAAAAACAAGGGAAGCTATTGCAAAACAAGCCGACAAGGTAAAAATATACTTTTTCATGAATAAGGTATTGATATTCAAATATACACTTAAAATATGGTAAAAGCAAATATGGTATTAAACAAATGAGTAAAACCCCCGTTTGGCTTAGTAATGCCTTTTATCCAACGGCAATATTGCGGAGTTTTTCAACCGATTCGTCGCTCACTTTTATTTTATTACGAATAAGCCACTCATTTACTGCTTTTAAAAATACGGCGCGCTCTTCAATATGCACAAGCTTTATTTGAAACGTTTTTTTATCCTTTCTAATAAAATACAATATATCATGCCTGAATTCCACCAGCTCAATTTGAGAAGCAAATAATTTATTTAATTTATCCATCGAAAACAAAATGTAATTGGCGTAAATATTTACAAAACACAATCCTCTTTTGTAACGCAAAAATGTAACAATAGTTTCTGTTAAGGCAATTATTACACAAATAGGATATAAATATTTTATTCGGCTGCCCGCTAAATATAAAATGGAAGCGAATGAAAGAAACAGACAAACTTTTAAAACCTTGAACATAATATAGCTATTGCTAAAGTAAGCATATCGTTTTACAGGTAAAAGAGCTTTATACTGTGCGTTTAAAAATTCGTAACAGCTTAAAAAAATATAAGCCAAACCGGTTAAACTTTGAATAATAAAAAGATCTTTCCAGTTGAACCACCCATAAAAAAAATTAAAAACGGATAATCCTACCAAACCAAGTAAGATTAAGTTTTTACCTATAGAACTGATTGTAGAATACATATTTAGTGAATAAGTAAATATACAAAAATTAAGCGATAATTGCAAGAAAAAGACGTAAAATTTAGACGAATGAGCACTGTTTCTCCTTCAAATAAACTTTAGTGTATTTAAACTTTTTATTTTTGAATTATAAATTTGCATTCCATCGGGCAAAACCCTAACTTTATGCCTATGATGTTTGTTTATCCCACTTTTCTGTGGGCTTTGTTAGCGCTAACCATTCCCATTATCATTCATCTTTTTAATTTCAGGCGTTATAAAAAAGTATATTTTACCAACGTAAAATTTTTAAAAGAACTTCAACAAGAAAGCAAATCCAAATTGCGACTTAAGGAAATTTTGGTTTTAACAGCAAGGTGTTTGACTATTGCTGCCTTAGTTTTTGCCTTTTGCCAACCGATTCAGGTAAATGAAAATAACGCGCTTAATTTGGGTGCCAATGCAATAAGTATATATGTTGATAATTCGTTTAGCATGGAAAATGTTCAAAAGCAAGGCCCTTTATTATCCATAGCTAAAATACGCGCGAAAGATATAGTAAAGGCTTTTGGAAATGCGGATAAATTTCAGGTCATCACCAACGATTTTGAAGGAAAGCATCAGCGCTTTTATACCAAGGAAGATATTTTAAATGCCATTGATGAAATAAAAATATCGCCATCTGTAAAACTATTATCCTCCGTTTTAAAAAGACAAAGTGAATTTCTTAATAGCTCCAATCTGCCAAATAAAAAGGCGTATGCTATTTCAGATGCGCAAAAATCCACCTTTGATGTGGCCTCAATTAAAAACGATACTTCCATTAAAACATCATTGATTCCATTAGCCGCAAACCAGGTTAATAATATTTATATTGATACATGTTGGTTTGAAACTCCGCTTCAGCAAAAAGGCTTTATTCAAAAATTACACGCTCGTATTGTTAATACAGGCGCTTCATCCGTAAACGCGGGCTCAGCTAAATTATTTCTTAATAAACAACAGCTCGCTCTTACTTCCTTCTCATTAGATGCGCTTTCAAAAAAGGAAGTGTTGTTTACTTTTGAATGCAAACAAACCGGATTTAATTACGGTTCAATAAAAATTGAAGATTATCCTATTACATTTGATGATGAATTGTTCTTTTCCTTCAATTCCAAAATAAACATTAGCGTTACGCTCATCAGCGGAAAAGAATTAAAAGATAATAATGCTTTTGAAACATTGTTTAAAAACGACAGTCTGTTTAAACTTTATTCGTTTAGCGAACAAGCTGTAGATTACAGTGCTTTTAAAACCAGTGATGTGATTGTGTTAAACGAACTTCAGGATCTCAGTTCCGGTCTGCTGTCTGAAGTTACAAAATTTATTGATCAGGGCGTAAGTTTACTGATTGTTCCTTCTTTACAAAGTAATCTAAATTCATACAACCAATTTTTAACATCCATGCAACTTCCTATAATAACAACACTCGATACCTTTAAATTAAAAACAGATAAAATAGAAACCCTCAATAAATTTTATACCGGTGTTTTTGAAAAAACAGACGACCGTTTAAATCTTCCTTTGATCAATAAACATTTTAAATTATCTAAAAACAGTCGCAGTAATATGGAAGCTATTTTATCGCTTCAAAATGGCGATTTATTACTCGGCTTTAATCGTTACGCGAACGGTTTTACTTACCTCTCATCGGCTCCATTTAGTCCTGCTTCGGGTAATTTTAGCAAACATGCTTTATTTGTTCCAACCATTTACCGCATTTGTTTTAACAGCCTTAAATCCACCCGGCTTTTTTACGAAGTTAATGCCAATAATGTCATCACTATAAAAAATGAAAATATTAACGGAGACAAGCCCCCGCACATTAAAGACCTCAATAATAAATCCGATGTGATTCCTGAAATTCACTCCGTAAATAACACCATGCTTTTATATACACGCGCACAACTTAATTTACCGGGCTTTTATGAAGTAATAAAAAATAACATTCCTTCTTTACCACTCGCGTTTAATTATTCCCGCAAAGAATCTGACCTCTCCTCCTACTCTGCAGGCGAAATTGAAAAAATAATTTTAGAAAAAGTATTAAAGAATGTATCGGTAATTGATAATACAGAGGAAGATATATCTAAACAAATTCTGGAAGAAGCACAAGGTAAAAAATTATGGAAATTATTTATACTTTTAGCACTGACTTTTGTACTTTTTGAAATACTTTTATTGCGGTTTTTAAAATAAATAAAAATGAATATCCTTATAAAACAAGCTCGGATTATTTCTGACAAAGATCCAAATCATAATAAGGTAATGGATATTTTAATTGAAGGCGGAAAGATAATGGAAATAAAAAAAGCAATTACTCCAAAAGGAAATGTAAAGGTTATTGAAGAAGAAGGATTATGTGTTTCATCAGGATGGATAGACCTTCAAACAGTTTCAGGCGATCCGGGATTTGAGCACAAAGAAAGCGTTGATACACTTTTAGATTGCGCTGCTGCGGGAGGCTTCACCGCCATTTGTATTCACAACTATTGCCAGCCTGCTTTACATAATAAATCGCAAATTGAATACTTAGTAAATAAAACAAAAAACAAAGTAGTGGATGTTTACCCTGTGGGAACTATCACCATAGATGGAAAGGGAAAAGACCTGGCTGAAATGTACGACATGAAGCAATCAGGCGCCGTAGCTTTCAGCGATTACAAAACTACAATTAAAGATGCGGGCACCTTAATGCGCGCACTGCAATATTCAGCAAACGTTGGCTCCTTTATAATTACACATTGTAACGACGAAAGCATTTCACATGGTGGACAAATGAACGAAGGTGAAACGGCTGTTGGGATCGGATTAAAAGGCATTCCATCATTGGCTGAAGAGTTGATGCTGCAACGGAATTTATCCATTCTTGAATACACAGGCGGAAAACTACACATCCCAACCGTTAGTACAAAAACCAGTATTGATCTGATAAAAAAAGCGAAAGCAAATGGCTTAAATGTAACCGCCGGAGTGGCAAGCATTAATCTTCTGCTCGATGATTCAGTATTAAAAGATTTCGATACCAATTATAAACTTGATCCACCGCTGAGAAGTAAAAAAGATGTTCAGGCTCTAAGAAACGCAGTTGAAAATGGCATTATAAATGTGATAGTAAGCGATCATTTACCGCAGGATGTAGAAAGTAAAGACCTGGAGTTTGACCTGGCAGATAACGGAGCAATTAATTTACAAACGGCATTCAGCTGTGCTCTCGAAGGTTTAAAGGAAGATAACATTGATGCTATCGTTAAATGTTTTACCTCAGAGCCGAGATCCATTCTCGGATTACAACTTCATGCAATTTCTGAAGGAAGCGAAGCTAACCTCACCCTTTTTAGTTTAAAACAGGAAACTATTCTTACGGAAAAAACCAATAATTCCAAATCAAAAAATTCGCCATTTTTTAATAAATCTCTAAAAGGAAAGGTTATTGGAATAATTAATGGATCAAGAAGTTATTTTAACTAGCTGCTTTAAACATATTCGCTTGTATTTGTTCAATTCCTTTTAGAACTTCTTTTGAATTAATTCGCAAACCTGCCTATTTTCAAGCTTTAATTATTACCATGAGCGAAGCCAAATTATATTTTAAAATTGCCGATTTATTAAAGATTGACACGCGCGATGTTACCGCCACTGTGCGATTGCTGGATGAAGGAGGAACCGTTCCTTTTATATCACGTTATCGCAAAGAAGCTACCGGTGGACTGGATGAAGTTCAGATCTTGAATATCCGTGATGAAATAGAAAGATTACGTCAGCTTGAACAGCGCCGCGAAAGTATTTTAAAATCCATCGAAGGACAAGGTAAATTAAATGAGGACCTTAAAGGAAAGATTATGGATGCTGAAACGCTTTCTAAATTAGAAGACCTTTACCTTCCGTTTAAACCGCGCCGCCGAACCAAAGCAACCATGGCCCGCGAAAAAGGATTAGAGCCGCTCGCCTTCTTTATACTTGATCAAAAAAACAATAACGTTTTTGATGAAGCCGAAAAATTTATTTCAGAAGAAAAAGAAGTAAAGTCTGTAATGGAAGCCCTGCAAGGAGCCCGCGATATTATAGCTGAAATAATGAGCGAAGATGCAACCGTGCGCGATATTATCCGCGAACAATTTAAACGCACCGCAAAAATAAAAAGCCGTGTTATAAAAGGTAAAGAAGAGGCCGGCGAAAAATTTGAAGATTATTTTGAGTGGGAAGAGCCTCTGATGCTGTGCCCAAGTCATCGTATGCTAGCCATGCGCAGAGGCGAAAAAGAAGATATTCTTATTTTGGATATTATAATTGATGAAGACAATGCTCTTGCATCTATTGAAAAAAAGATGATCACTTCGCGCGGTGAATGTGCCACGCAATTAAAAGAAGCGATTGCTGAAGGTTACAAACGTTTACTACAGCCCGGCATTGAAGCAGAAATGAGACTTCTGACTAAACAGCAGGCAGAAGAAAAAGCAATTATAGTTTTTGCCGATAATTTGCGCGAATTATTATTGGCATCTCCACTCGGGCAAAAAGCTATTTTAGGAATTGATCCCGGTTTTAAAAGCGGATGCAAAGTGGTAGCCTTAAATAAACAAGGCAAACTCTTAGAAGAAACCGTTATTTATCCACACGAACCTCAGCGTAAAAAAACAGAAGCGGAAATGGTGGTACTTGTTTATTGTCAGAAACATAATATTGAGGCCATTGCTATTGGAAATGGCACTGCCTCGCGTGAAACAGAACAGTTTATCAAGAATATCGATATTCTTCCTAAAGAAATATCCGTGATAATGGTAAGCGAAGCGGGGGCATCTGTTTACTCTGCCTCAGATGTTGCCCGTGAAGAATTTCCGGAATATGATCTAACGGTTCGCGGAGCCATATCTATTGGCAGAAGGTTAGCCGATCCATTATCAGAATTGGTAAAAGTAGATCCTAAATCCATTGGCGTTGGGCAGTATCAGCACGATGTGGATCAAACACATTTAAAAAACAAACTGGATGAAGTAGTGGCCAGTTGTGTAAACAGTGTTGGTGTGGAATTAAACACTGCCTCTAAACAACTATTATCTTACGTGGCAGGCATTGGCCCTACCCTTGCGCAAAACATAATTGAATACCGCAATCAAAAAGGCCCGTTTAAATCACGCAAAGATTTAATGGAAGTTCCGCGCATGGGCGAAAAAGTTTTTGAACAGGCCGCCGGCTTTTTACGGATAAGAAACGGAAATCATCCCTTAGATAAAAGCGCGGTGCATCCTGAAAGTTATCACATTGTAGAAAAAATGGCTGCTGATTTAAACACCAGCATTGATGAGCTGATGACCGATAAAGAATTACGTAAAAAAATTCAGTTAACTAAATATGTTACTGAAACGGCAGGTATTCTTACTCTAAAAGATATTGTAAGCGAATTAGAAAAACCCGGACGTGATCCGCGTAAAGCATTTGAAGCCTTTAGTTTTGATGAACATGTTCATGAAGTAAAAGACCTTCACGAAGGAATGCGCTTGCCGGGAATTGTAACCAACGTTACTAATTTTGGCGCCTTTGTAGATGTAGGTGTGCACCAGGACGGGTTGGTTCATATTTCGCAATTAGCAGATGAATTTGTGGATGACCCGAATAAAATTGTAAAAGTTGGTCAGCAGGTTTGGGTAACGGTTAGTGAAGTGGATGTAAAACGTAAACGGATTGCTTTAAGCATGAAGAACGAAGGATTATCAACTCAAAAGAATTCAAATCAAAAGACGAAAGTTGCGGTGAAGGAAGAGCAATATGATCCTAATGACATGAACAGTGCTTTGAATGCCTTAAAAAGTAAATTCAAAAAATAAATGGAACGCGTTTACGGTCTGCTTGGAAAAACTTTATCTCATTCCTTTTCAAAAGATTATTTTACAAAAAAATTTAACACTCTTCATCTGAAGGAACATGTCTATCTTAATTTTGAACTTTCTACAATTGATGAATTTCCTGAACTCTTAAAAAATAATCCGCACTTAAAAGGATTGAATGTAACCATTCCGTATAAAGAAAAAATTATACGTTTTTTAAACGAACTTACCCCCGAAGCAAAAGAAATAGGGGCGGTAAATTGTATTGAATTTAAGAAAGAAAAACTCATTGGACATAACACTGATCATTACGGCTTTAAACAAAGTATTAAACCTTTTCTGGAACCTCAGCACGAGCGCGCCCTTATACTGGGAACAGGAGGAAGCAGTAAAGCGGTGGCCTACGCGTTAAAATCAATCGGCGTAGAAGTTTATTTTGTTACTTCTTCAGAAAAAAAAGGAAGCAACTATTTTTTATATTCGCAACTTAACGAAATAATTTTTTCATCTTTTAAACTCATCATTAACACTACGCCTTTAGGAATGGCCGGTAATAATGAAGCGCCTTCTATCCCCTACCAACTTTTAAGTAATCAGCATTTTTGTTACGATCTTATTTATAATCCCGCGGAAACACCTTTTTTAAAATATGCAAAAGATAAAGGCGCATTAACCATGAACGGCTTAAGTATGCTGAAACAACAAGCGGAAAAAAGCTGGGAAATTTGGGGAAAGTAAGCCTAAAAGCATGTAATAGTGTATAAAATTCCCCAATAAATGTTCTTTTTAAATTTTTAGGGTTAAAATTCCCCAAAATCCCACGTTTTTAACATGGAACAATACTTTTAATCTATATATCAGAAGATTATCTGTAAGAAAGAGTTTTAACGGACGAACCTTAAAAAAATCACTTACAAGCCGAGCAGAAACGCTGTCCGGAAAATAATTGAAAGATCAGCTGCATAAGAGAATTAACGGAGGAACCTTAAAACTCTTAATCATATTGATAACAGATGACCATACCAAGCCCCGTAAATCGGGGTTTTTTGGTTTCTATATGTGCCGTTTAACCACATAGGCACATAAAATTGGAGAAGAAAATTAAAGAAGGCTTTTTGAATTTCTATGGCACTCTGTAGTTAAATTAAACCTTGCTTTTTACTCATCTCATAACCCTCATCCACTAACAGATTTTTAAATTTCGAAGCCGCCACCGCCAATTCATCGCATTTATTATTTTCCACATTACTTGCATGGCCTTTTACCCAATAAAACTGGTGTTTTTGTGCATTGTAAATATTTAAAAAGCGTTTCCACAAATCCGGATTAGCCTTATTTAAAAAACCCTTTTTTTGCCAGCCAAACACCCATTTAAGATTAATAGAATCTACAACATATTTACTGTCGGAATAAACTTTAACCGTTAAATCCTTATTGGTAACGCTCTCCAAGCCAATTATCACAGCCAAAAGCTCCATCCGGTTATTGGTTGTTAACCTAAACCCGCCACTAATCTCCTTCCTGAATTTACCATATTTTAAAACCACGCCAAAACCTCCGGGACCCGGGTTTCCGCTTGCCGCACCATCCGTATATATTTCAATATGAGGTTCCATAACTTTTTGAGCGTATAAAGATAGCTAACACAAATTGTTTTAAATAAATATTGTTTATATTCGTGCTTCAAATTTCAGAACATGTCAGTATTAGTAAATAAAAATTCAAAAGTTATCGTTCAGGGTTTCACAGGCGGCGAAGGAACCTTCCACGCCACTCAAATGATTGAATACGGAACCAACGTGGTGGGCGGTGTTACTCCCGGAAAAGGCGGCACCACACATCTTGAAAAGCCGGTGTTTAACACCGTTGCCGAAGCTGTAAAAGTTACTTCTGCCGATGTATCCATCATTTTTGTTCCGGCTGCTTTTGCTGCAGATGCAATTATGGAAGCTGCCGATGCAGGAATTAAAGTGATTGTTTGTATCACCGAAGGCATTCCTGTTAAGGATATGATCTTTACAAAAGAATATTTAAAAGGAAAAGCATGCCGCTTAATCGGTCCTAATTGCCCGGGTATTATTACTGCGGGCGAAGCAAAAGTGGGTATTATGCCCGGATTTGTATTTAAAAAAGGAAAGATTGGCATTGTGAGCAAAAGCGGAACTTTAACTTACGAAGCTGCCGATCAGATTGTAAAAGCGGGAATGGGTATTACTACTGCTATTGGTATTGGCGGAGATCCTATCATTGGAACACCAACCAAAGATGCCGTTGAATTACTTATGAATGATCCTGAAACCGAAGCTATTGTTATGATTGGTGAAATTGGCGGAAATTACGAAGCGGAAGCTGCCCGTTGGATTAAAGCCAATGGTAATAAAAAACCTGTGGTTGGTTTCATTGCCGGACAAACTGCTCCAAAAGGCCGCACCATGGGTCATGCGGGTGCAATTGTGGGTGGCGAAGAAGATACTGCGCAGGCAAAAATGAAAATTTTACGCGAATGCGGTGTGTTTGTTTGCGAAAGTCCTGCCGAAATTGGTAAAACAATGGCCGCAGTGCTTAAAGGTGAAAAAGTTTCTGTTTAAGCTGCCATTCATTACACAAAATTAAGTTCGGAAATTTCCGGGCTTTTTTTATGATTATATACTCCGAAAAATATCTCCCTACCTCTGTGTAATCTGCCAGAAATAATCAAACATCAAAAAAACTCTTCGCCCGGCTGCAGTTCTTACACTTAGAGTTGAATACACTAAACCCGCATTGTGTCATACAAATCACAGAAATTTATTAAATATTCCCGACGCTTCGTCAGTCTTTATTATTCCTGATACCCTTATTGGTGTGTGGCTTAAATTTTGTTACCTTTAAACGCTTATAATTTAAAAAACCTATGTTCGATTTTCTTAAAAAACTACTTGGTACCAAAAGTGAAAAAGACGTTAAAAATCTTGAGGTAAAAGTTGACGAAATAAATTCCATTTTTAATTCCCTTGCTTCCGTTTCAAACGATGATTTGCGCGCCCGTTCCGCGGCTCTTAAAATAAAAATTCAGGAATCTGTTAAAGCAGAAAATGACGAGATCCAAACCATTAAAGCAAAGATTAGTTCTGATGCGGAGATGGATGTAAATACCAAAGAAGATCTGTATAAAGAAATAGACGAAATAGATAAAGAAATTGTAAAAAAGTTTGAAGTAGCATTGGAAGAAGCTTTACCCGAAGCATTTGCTATTTTAAAGGAAACCGCCAACCGTTTTACCAAAAACAAAGAGCTGGAAGTTACAGCTAACGATTTTGATAAATCACTTTCAAACAAACATAAAAACATTGAATTAAGAGGTTCAAAGGCAGTTTATAAAAACACTTGGCTTGCCGCCGGAAATGAAGTTACCTGGAACATGGTGCACTATAACGTGCAGCTTATTGGTGGAATGGTTTTACATCAAGGAAAAATTTCCGAAATGGCAACCGGCGAAGGTAAAACCTTAGTGTCCACGCTTCCTGTATTCCTTAACGCTCTAACGGGTCGCGGGGTGCATCTTGTTACCGTAAATAATTATCTTGCAAAACGTGACAGTGAATGGAACGCGCCTTTATTTTATTTTCACGGATTAAGCGTAGATTGCATTGACAAACACGAACCAAATACCGACGATCGCCGCAACGCTTACAATTGCGATATTACTTACGGCACAAACAATGAATTTGGTTTTGATTACCTGCGTGATAACATGGCTCGCGGCATTGATGACTTGGTTCAGCGCAAGGCCAATTTTGCCATTGTAGATGAGGTGGATAGTGTGTTAATTGATGATGCGCGTACACCTTTAATTATCAGCGGCCCTACTCCACAAGGAGATAAGCACGAATTTATTGAATACAAACCCCGAGTTGAAAAAATACTGAATGCTCAGAAACAATTTTTACAACTTTGCATTACTGATGCAAAACGCTTTTTTGCAGAAGGAAAAGAAAAAGAAGCGGGCATTCCTTTGTTACGCGCCTATCGCGGCTTGCCAAAAAACTCCGCTTTAATTAAATTTTTGAGTGAGAACGGTGTAAGAGCATTACTGCAAAAAACAGAGAACCATTACATGCAGGATCAGAATAAGGAAATGCATAAAATTGATGTAGATCTTTATTTTACCATTGATGAAAAAAACAATCACGTTGAATTAACCGAAAAAGGAATTGATTTTTTAACCGGTAATTCCGACGATCCTAAATTCTTTGTAATACCCAATGTTGGTGACGAAGTGGCGGAAATTGAAAAAGCTATTCTTGATCCCAAAGAAAAAACGCTTGCCAAAGAATCGGTGATGCGTGAGTTCAGCATTAAAAGTGAACGTATTCATACCGTAAATCAATTATTAAAAGCATATACTGTTTTTGAAAAAGATCAGGAATATGTAATCGATGAAGGTCAGGTTAAAATTGTGGATGAACAAACCGGACGTATTATGGAAGGCCGCCGTTACAGCGATGGCTTGCACCAGGCTATAGAGGCGAAAGAAAATGTAAAGATTGAAGCGGCTACTCAAACGTATGCAACGATTACTTTGCAAAATTACTTCCGTATGTACCACAAGTTGGCCGGTATGACCGGTACGGCTACTACAGAAGCACAGGAGTTCTGGGACATTTATAAATTGGATGTAATCGAGATTCCAACCAACAGAGCCATGACCCGTAAGGATGAGCAGGACTTTGTTTATAAAACCAAGCGTGAAAAATACAATGCAGTAATTGACGAGGTAGTAAAACTAGTAGCGGCAGGAAGACCTGTTCTTATTGGTACAACTACCGTTGATATTTCAGAATTATTAAGCCGCATGCTTAAATTACGAAGTATTAAACACAATGTATTAAATGCCAAATTACATGCTAAAGAAGCAGACATTGTTGCCGAAGCCGGCATGGCGGGAACCGTTACCATTGCCACCAACATGGCAGGTCGTGGTACGGATATTAAACTCGGCCCCGGGGTTAAAGAAGCGGGTGGCTTGGCCATTATTGGAACAGAACGCCATGAAAGCCGCCGTGTTGACAGACAGTTACGCGGACGTGCCGGTCGTCAGGGAGATCCGGGCTCATCGCAGTTCTTTGTTTCACTCGAAGATAATTTAATGCGTTTATTCGGAAGCGAGCGAATTGCTTCTTTAATGGATCGCATGGGATTAAAAGAAGGCGAAGTTATTCAACACAGCATGATCACTAAATCCATTGAACGCGCGCAAAAGAAAGTGGAAGAAAACCACTTTGGTACACGTAAACGTTTAATTGAATACGATGATGTAATGAACGCACAGCGCGATGTAATTTATAAACGCCGCCGCAACGCTTTATACGGAGATAAATTAAGCATTGATATTGCCAACATGATGTACGAAGTATCGTCGAGCATGGTGGAAGAATACAAGGATGCCCATGATTACAGTGGCTTTAATTTAGAATGCATTCGGGTTTTTGGCGCAGAGTCTTTAATAACACAGCAACAGTTTAACTCTTTAAAAGAAGATGACTTAACTCAAACGGTTTATGAAGCCGCTCAAAAGCATTATAACAATAAAATTCTAACTGTTAGTGAGCAGGCCTTTCCGGTAGTAAGAGATGTGTATACAAACCCTAACAACAGTTTCGAGAACATTGTAACACCTTTTACAGATGGCATAAGAACTGTTCAGGTATTAGCTAATCTTAAAAAAGCTTACGAAACAAAAGGCCGCGAATTGGTATTAGGTTTTGAAAAGTCGGTAGTGCTTGCTATGATAGATGATTCCTGGAAAGAGCATTTACGCGAACTGGATGATTTAAAACAAGCGGTGCAAAACGCTTCCTTAGAGCAAAAAGATCCGTTGGTTATTTACAAGTTAGAATCCTTTAATTTATTTAAAGAGATGATCATTAAAACCAACAAAGAAGTGATCTCGTTTTTAATGAAGGGCGGTTTACCTAACGAAAAAAATCAGCCGCAACAGGCACGTTTTACGCAAGAAGCTCCTGCACAAAAAAAGGAGAAATTGGTAGAAAGCCGAAATGAGAACGCGGTGGAAGAACAAAATCAACAGCAGCAACCAACTAAGCCAAAAATTCAGCCAATACGTGTGGAGGCTAAAATTGGAAGAAACGACCCTTGTCCTTGCGGCAGCGGAAAAAAATACAAATCCTGTCACGGTGTAGGAATAGCTTAAAATTTAGTTTTTATTGCTATTTTATTGATTATTAGTAAGTAATAAAGGATGCTTATACAAAATGTTACTAAAGTTTTACTCTTTTTAGTTTGAGTAATACCATCAACCATATAAAAACGTTCAATAAACTTGTTCTTTTTCATTTATACTTCTTCAAAAATTAGTTCTAGAGCTTGGGCTATGCAACACTTTTTTAAATAAGTATGGATATAAAAGGACGAGTATATTGGCTTAAATTATAGATTCATTTGGTATTACTTTATCCTTTTTACCGCCCATCCGCTGCGGTCGGGTAGTGCGCCGCGTATAAACTTCATTTTAAAGCGCTGCTCAATGCGGGTAACTATTTTGGTGGGCGGGTATTTTGGTTTCCATTCCGCTTTAGTAATAATTAAAGCTTCGTTCACTTTTAGCGAGAGTATGGCATTAAAAACGGCACTACTGCGGCCTTTACCAAATAAGGGCAATTGGTCAAACTCAGTACTGTTTATTTTTTGTGGCATTAATTTAATGTAAAACTAACCTATCTGTAAATATACATAAACTATCTGTAAATATACCTAACCCATCTGTACAAATATTTAACCTAACTATAATTATACCGAACCTATCTGTACATTAACATAAGCTATCTGTAAATTAACGTACTCTATCTGTAAATTAAGTAAAACGCGTTTTGGTTAAAGGTAGGGTAAGTGTGGTTTAGGCACAGAAGGCTAAGGTTTAGGCACCGAAGGTTTAGGTTTTTGCACCGTAGGTTTATGTTTTTGCTCAGAAGGCTAAGGTTTAGGCACCGAAGGTTTAGGTTTTTGTAAACTTGTAATACCAAATGAATTTATGATTTAGGCTAAAGATACGAAGTGATTTTTTATCAAGACGATGTTTAAAAATTGTTGCATAGCATTGCCTATGTTACTATTTTTTAAATAAGTATGGATATAAAAGGACGAGTATATTGGACTAAATTATAGATTCATTTGGTATTAATTATAAGTTTTAATAAACAATTCTTTTAGTTGTTCATCGCTTATTTCCGCGGGGCTATCAATCATTACATCTCTGCCCGAATTATTTTTTGGGAAAGCGATAAAATCACGGATACTTTCCGCGCCTCCAAATAAAGAGCATAAACGATCGAAACCAAACGCGATGCCTCCGTGAGGTGGGGCACCAAATTCAAAAGCATTCATTAAAAAGCCAAATTGTTTTTGCGCTTCTTCTTTACTAAAGCCCAATACTTCAAACATTTTTGCCTGAAGGTTTTTATTGTGAATGCGAATGCTTCCGCCGCCTACTTCTACGCCATTTATTACAATGTCGTAAGCGTTGGCTCTAACGGCTCCCGGGTTAGTGTTTAGCAAGTCCATGTCTTCGGGCTTTGGCGAGGTAAAGGGATGGTGCTTGGCGTGCCATCTGCCGGCAAGGGAAGCCGGTAAATTAGGGTCGCCTTCGTTCCATTCCAACAACGGAAAATCAATTACCCATAAAGCTGAGAATTTGTTTTTATCTCTCAAACCTAACCGGTTGCCCATTTCTAAGCGTAGTTCACCGGCGGCTTTGCGCGTTTTTTCTTCGGCTCCGGCCAATACTAATATTAAATCGCCGGGCTGCGAGCGGCAAGCTTCCGACCATTTTTTTAATTCTTCTTCGTTATAAAATTTATCTACGCTGCTTTTTATAACACCGTCGGCATTGTGGCGCGCATACACTAAACCTGTGGCTCCTAATTGCGGACGCTTCACCCATTCTGTTAATTCATCTAACTGTTTGCGGGTGTATTCGGCGGCGCCTTTCGCGCAAATAGCCAAAACTACTTGGGCCTCATCAAAAACTTTAAATGTTTTTCCTTTTACAATTTCGTTAAGCTCAATCAGTTTCATGTCAAAACGGGTGTCGGGCTTATCGTTGCCATAAAATTTCATTGCATCCGCATAGGTCATTCGTTCAATAGTTGCAATATCAATCCCTTTCACCACTTTAAAAAGATGCCGTGTTAAACCTTCAAAGGTTTGCAGAATATCTTCCTGATCTACAAAACTCATTTCACAATCTATTTGCGTAAATTCCGGCTGACGGTCGGCACGCAAATCTTCATCTCTAAAACATTTTACTATTTGGTAATAACGGTCGAACCCGCTCACCATTAATAATTGCTTAAATGTTTGTGGGCTTTGCGGAAGGGCGTAGAACTGATTTTTGTTCATGCGGCTTGGCACTACAAAATCGCGTGCTCCTTCGGGAGTTGATTTTATTAATACGGGAGTTTCAACCTCTATAAATTTTTGCTTATCTAAATAATTACGGGTTTCCAAGGCCATGCGGTGGCGCAGCTCCAGGTTTTTTCTAACGTTGTTTCGGCGAAGATCAAGATACCGGTATTTCATTCGCAGCTCATCTCCCCCATCAGTTTCATCTTCAATAGTAAAAGGAGGGGTTATAGAAGCGTTTAAAATTTCTATGTTTCGTACATTAATTTCTATTTCACCGGTTGGGTTATTTTTGTTTTTGCTTTCGCGCTCTATAACAGTACCCGTAACTTTTAAAACAAACTCACGCGCTAATCCTTTTACTGTTTGATTAAGCGCGGTATCTGATTCAATATTTAATTTTAATTGAGTAATGCCATACCTGTCGCGCAAATCAATAAAGGTTAATCCACCAAGGTCTTTTATACGCTGCACCCAGCCGCATAAAGTAACAGTGGTGTTAACGTGTTCAATTCTTAATTCGCCGCAGGTATTGGTTCTTAACATAATTGGAAATTTGAGTCAAAATTAGCGTTTTTATTCAATTGAGGCGAATAATAGAAGCTTTGCGATGAGTGAATTTTACATATTCCCTCACATAGTTTTTTTTAAATTGCAGGTTATTGACTTAAAAAATTTTAGAAGAAATTATAAGATGGGCAGAAGGAATATTACCATAATGTTTTCTTGATAGCAGGAAGAGTAAATAATTTTAATTAATGGATTTTCCTAAAAAATCAACCATAATTAAATCTTCGAGTGTATAACGTTTGCCATTTATAAAAGCCACTATCCAGGCATCTTTTTGTCCTTTAGCTATAGCTTTTTGCCTTTGAACTTCGGCCTCTTTTATAGTTTTAAATTCCAATTGTGTAAAGCGTGTAATGCCATCGGGATAATCTACAACCTCAGGCTTGCCGAACTGGGTTAAGTGTGTGTACTTATAATTTTGAGGTTTGCGGTAAGCGGCTATTTGCACTTTAAACACTAAGCCTTGGGCGCAATAATCCCCGGCAGAGTTTAATAATTGATTATAGTATTGAATATCATTTAACGATTTTCCTTTTAAGGGGCCAAAGTCTGGCAGGTTTTTAGTGGCGCAAGGTAAAACTTCAGCATCTATTGTATTGGTTTCAACAGATGTAGTTGGTGTAACCGCCACGGAAGTTGTGGCAGGGCCTTTACCGGGACTATACAAATAAAAATCTTTAATGGTTTCCATGTATTTATTTAAGCTTTCGATATCCAAATCTTCTTCCAGAGGTTCAAAACCGGCGGCAACAACTTTAATACGGTAAATAGATCCGGGGCTTAAAGCCATAAGATATTTACCGCTTATATTGTTTGAGTAATAGGGGCCTATATTTTCTTGCTGAGCTATTTTTAAAACTTCAATTTTAGCTTCCACAGGTTTATCATCGCCATAAACAACTCCTTTTAATAAAGCGATGATAGGTTTATCTCCTAAAATACCCGGAGTTACCATGTAAATATCCTGTTTTCCTAATCCGCCGGAGCCCGCTCTGTTGCTACTGAAAAAACCTTTATCGCCACGTGAATTAATTACATAATATCTGTCATCTTCAGTTGTGTTAAGAGGAAGTCCCATACTCTTGGGAGCTAACCACTCGTTATCTTTTTTAACGGAAAACATGATATCATATCCACCAATACTTTGATGTCCTTTTGAACTGAAAAACAAAGTGATTCCATCAGGATGAATAAAAGGAGCGTCGTCATCAAATGGAGTATTAACCGAAGGCCCAAGATTTTTAGCGGGACCCCATTCGCCATTAATATTCTCACTTAAATAAATATCTCTGCCGCCAAGTCCGCCGGGGCGCTCACTGGCAAAATAAAGTTGCCTTCCGTCTCCCGAAATAGAGCAGGAACCTTCCCAGGAATCTGTATTAATATTTTTATTTAAAGGGATAGGTGTAGAAAATTCAGTACCTGTTAATTTACTTACAAGAATATCGCCTTCATTTTTATCCGTACTTAAAAATATAAAAAGCAGTTGTCCGTCCGGTGAAAGTGCAATAGAGGCATCGTTTCCATTTGTATTAATAGCTCCGATGCTAACAGGCACGCTCCAGGTTGAATCCGCGGATTTTCTTGAAATGTAAACATCTTCATGATATTCTCCTTCAATATTATCGGGCTTAAGATCGGCATTTAATTTGCCTCCTATGCTTTTTTTACCACGGTAAGTGAATACAATAATAGATTCATCAGTAGTAATGGCAGGTACATACTGATCTTCATCGGTGTTTATAGGCGCGCCAATGTTTTTAATATCCGCAATAACTTTTGTATCAATAAGCATAATGCCATTGTTACAATTATCTAAAATCATTTTGGCATCCGTTACCATTTCTTTTTCTTCCTTGTTTTTCGAGTTGTTTTTGGCCGAAATGAATGTTTCCAATAAAGGAATAGCCTCTTTAAAACGATAATTGATGTGGTAAGCCTTTCCTAAATAATAATCTGTTTCCACACTTTTTGATTCTTTTTTAACCTCGGTAAATATGTCAATGGCTCTTTGCTTTTTTTCGGGATAATTTAACGCGCTAATTCCTAATTTGAATTTATAATCAAACTCTTTTGGATATTTGGCGTTTAATTTGTCAAATATAGAATAAGCCGTGGCAAAGTCTTTGTCGTTAAGCGCGGCATATCCCTGCTCTTCCATTTCAGATTTTGACTGAGCAAAAGCGGAAACACTCATGCACAGATTCATTAAGAATACTAAAGGAAATATTAAACTTTTTTTCATAGGCAGATATTTTATTCTCTTTTATATGCTGCTATTTTGAACATATAAAAAAGCATAATTAATACGTTATAAAATTTGGAATAATTGTTACGTGTTTTTTAAGGGCGCGGTAAAACTTATTAATACTGCATTTTTAATAAGTCAAGGGCCAAAGATTATACTTACCAACTGCATTTACAGGGCGGACTAAAGTATATTTTTGTGTTGGGAAGCATGTTTTGAATATTATCCTGATGATTTTGAGGAATTAATATATTACGAAGATCCATCCATTTGAGCTTTGTCATTTGCTTCATCGATTCAGGAAAGTACTCCAGATTGTTGCTCCAAAGGTCGGCGAATTCCAAATTTTCAAGCGCGCCAAAACTATAAGGAAGCCTTTCAATATCGTTTTGATTTACGTTTATATACTTGAGGTTTTTTAAACGGCCAATTTGATCGGGCAGTTTTTTTAAACCGGATTTATTACAGATAAGTACCTGAAGGTTTGTAAAAACAATCATACTGTCGGGCAATTCATCAATTGAATTTTTACTGATATCTAAATACTGAAGATTTTTAAAGGCATACAACTGCGAAGGAAAAGATTTGTATTTTTTCTTCCTTAAAGAAAGTTTTATAACGCTATCAGGATTTTTAAGCGCAAGGTCAAGATCGTTATACTCTTTAGTGCTGGCCAGTGTTAAGGAATCTAAGAGCTGTGTTTGACTATACAAGAAACTTTGAAGGCCAATAACAAAAATCAATATGTTTATATATTTCATAAAAATTTTAAATAATACTCTTTACTGTCTTAACCGTATTCTTTATCTGATCAATGAGTAATATACACTTCTTTTTATCTTCCTGCAATTCCTTTGTAAGTTCATCTAAGGAGTTAAATTTCATTTCATCGCGCAAATACTTTATAAAATTAACGCGAATGGTTTTGCCATATAAATCTTTGTTAAACTCAAATAAATGAACTTCAAGTTTAATTTCATTATCATTATCTGTTGTAGGATTATAACCTATACTCATCATCCCGAAATACGACAATGAATCAACAATCACTTCCACAAAATATACCCCTATTTTAGGAATCAGTTTATCACAACTTTCAATTTTAAGATTAGCGGTGGGGTAACCAATGGTTCGTCCCAATTGCTTTCCCTTAATTACAGTAGCATATAAAAAGAATGTATGTCCTAAATAATTATTGGCCAATTCAATGTTGCCAAGTTCAAGAGCTTGCCTTATTTTGCTGCTGCTTATGGAAATGCTATCAATATCCAAGGCATTTATTTCTTCCACCTGAAAGCCTGATGAACCCGAAAACTGTTTCAGCACATTAATATCACCGCTTCTGTTCCTCCCAAATTTATGGTCGTAGCCAATTACCAGATACTTTACTTTTAAGCTTTTAAGTAAAATATCCTCAATGTATTCCTTTGATTCAATGTTCGAAAACTCTTTATCAAAAGGATAAACAACTGTAACATCCACCCCGTAAGTTTCAAGCAAATTTAATTTTTCATCTATTAAAGTAAGGAGTTTAAGATCGGTTTGCTCGGGAAATAAAATTTTGCGCGGGTGAGGTTCAAAGGTAAGAACAACGGTATTTAAGCCAAACTGCTTCTTTAATTGCTGAAGACGACTTAAAATTTTTTGATGCCCGAGATGAACCCCATCAAATGTGCCAATAGTTAAAATGGTGGGCTTTTCAAGGCGAAAATGTCGGGTGTTTCTTACAGTAAGCACTTTATAAAGGTACGGTTTATTGCTAATTAAAAAGAACGCGCGTTGAATGGTTAATTGAAATTAACAATAATGCACATTTGTTAAAAAGCCTGTCAATAATTCTTCTATTTTTTTTAGATATTATCATAAAACCACTACCTTTGCACCCGAATTAAAACAATTTAAATCTCATGTCTAAACTAATTGGCAAAATTGCACAAGTTATTGGTCCGGTAATCGACGTTCGCTTTGATCTTGAAGGCGGTACATTACCTAATATATTAGATGCTCTTGAAATTGTTCGAGGAGGACAAAAAGTTATCCTTGAAGTTCAGCAGCACGTTGGCGAAGATACCGTGCGTACAGTAGCAATGGACAGTACCGACGGTGTTTACCGCGGAATGGAAGTTGTTTCTACAGGAAAACCTATTACCATGCCAACCGGCGATAAAATTAAAGGCCGTTTGTTTAATGTGGTGGGAGAAGCTATTGACGGAATTAACGTGATAGATAACGCCGGCGGATATTCCATTCACCGTCAGCCTCCTAAATTTGAAGAACTTTCTACAGCTACCGAAGTACTTTTTACAGGTATTAAAGTAATTGACCTTATTGAGCCTTATGCAAAAGGCGGTAAAATTGGTTTATTTGGTGGCGCAGGTGTAGGCAAAACCGTATTGATCCAAGAATTAATTAATAACATCGCTAAAGGTCACTCCGGTTACTCCGTATTTGCAGGTGTGGGTGAGCGTTCACGTGAAGGAAATGATTTGTTGCGTGAAATGATTGAGTCGGGTATTGTAAAATATGGCGATGCCTTTAAACATTCCATGGAAGAAGGCGGTTGGGATTTAAGCAAAGTAGATATCAATGAATTGAAAAATTCGCAGGCATCCTTTGTATTTGGCCAGATGAACGAGCCTCCGGGAGCCCGCGCGCGTGTGGCTTTATCAGGATTAAGCTTAGCTGAATATTTCCGCGACGGCGAAGGTTCAGGACAAGGAAAAGACATTTTATTCTTTATTGATAATATCTTCCGTTTTACGCAAGCAGGTTCAGAGGTATCCGCACTATTAGGCCGTATGCCTTCAGCCGTGGGTTATCAGCCAACCTTAGCTTCAGAAATGGGCGTAATGCAAGAGCGTATTACTTCCACAAAAAGCGGTTCCATCACTTCGGTTCAGGCGGTTTATGTACCAGCCGATGACTTAACCGATCCTGCTCCCGCTACCACCTTTGCCCACTTAGATGCAACAACGGTATTAAATCGTAAAATATCTGAGTTAGGAATTTATCCGGCGGTAGATCCATTGGATTCTACTTCACGTATTTTAACTTCGGCTATTTTAGGAGATGCTCACTATGATTGTGCTCAGCGAGTAAAAGGTATTTTACAACGTTACAAAGAGTTGCAGGATATTATTGCCATTTTAGGAATGGATGAATTAAGCGAAGAAGATAAATTGATCGTTCACCGCGCGCGTCGTGTTCAGCGTTTCTTATCACAGCCTTTCCACGTAGCCGAGCAGTTTACAGGATTAAAAGGAGTGTTTGTAAGCATTGATGATACTATCAAAGGCTTTAACATGATTATGGATGGCAAAGTGGATGAATTTCCTGAGGCTTCCTTTAACCTTGTTGGAACCATTGAAGAAGCTATTGAAAAAGGGAAGAAGATATTAGCGGAGAGTAAATAATTATAATGTTGAGTTATTAGTGTTGAGTGTTTAATAAATGCTGAGTACTAAAAATTAAAAACTAAAAACTATTCAAGTGAAATTAGAAATTATAACTCCCGATAAAAGGCTTTTTGAAGGCAACGTTAAATCGGCCGTTTTTCCTGGTAATGAAGGAAGTTTTGGTATATTAAACAACCATGCGCCCATGATTGCAACTTTAAAATCAGGTAAAGTTGAGTTGGTGGAAGACAATAACAATAAGCTGGAGTTTGTTATAAAAGGCGGGGTGGTTGAAGTTTTAAAAAACAATGTTATTGTACTTGCCGAGTAAGCGCAAACAAAAAAAAGTGATAAAAATCAATAAACAGGGGCTTGTTATCAATAAACAGGAGCCTGTTTTTAAGAAACATGAACCTGTTTTTAAGAAACAGGCGTCCTTTTTCAAGAAAGATGAACTAAAAATCGTATTTCATCCACTAAAAATCAATTACCAGCAGCCTGTTTTCAAGAAACATGAACTTTTTACAAAGAAACATGAACCTGAAATTAATAAACTGAAGCCTATTCTCAATAAACAGGTATTAATTTTAGCTGCCGCCTGAAACAACGCTCAAATATATCAACCCGCATTTTAACCCTTGCCTTGGTTAATACATTAATTTGCACCTTATGCTTTTTAATCATTTATAAAATAGGAAGTTTTAAAATTGAACTTTCTTATTTTATTCTATCTGTTTTTGTTTGCTTCATTACTTCCTTTATTACGCTTTATTATTTTTATTATATCGAAGTATCAAAAAACATTAATATACTTTCTGAAAAAATACGCAAACGTTTTTTAAGTAAACAAATACCTCAGCATCACAGTCAGCTTGATGAAATTGATAGCATTGAAGAACTCGAGAGCAGCGTTAATTACCTCATAGAATCGCGCGAAAAAGAATTGGCTCATTTCGAAAATCTTGACAGCTATCGTAAAGAATATTTAGGAAATGTATCGCACGAATTAAAAACTCCTGTATTTAATATACAAGGTTATGTGGATACATTATTAAACGGCGGCCTTGAAGATGCAACCATTAACGTAAATTATTTAAAACGCGCCGAAAAAAGCATTGATCGCTTAATAAATATTATTGATGATTTGGAAACAATTACCCAGCTTGAAACCGGCGATCTTCACTTGGATGTGGATACCTTTGACATTGCCGCGCTTTGCAGGGATATTTACAGCGCTATGGAATTAGCCGCGGCCAAACGCAATATTAATTTAGAGTTTTTTAAAAAATATGATAAGCCCGTTTACGTTAAGGCCGATAAATTTCGCATTCGCCAAGTGTTGGTTAATTTGATAACCAATAGTATAAAATACGGCAAAGACAGTGGCACTACTTATACCCGTTTTTCATATCTTAACAACGATGTTATTATTGAAATAAGTGATAACGGAACCGGAATTGAACCTAAACATTTACCACGCGTTTTTGAACGCTTTTACAGAGTAGATAAAGGGCGAAGTCGTGAGCAAGGAGGAACCGGATTGGGCTTGGCTATTGTAAAACATATTGTAGATGCTCATCAAAAATCAATAAAAGTAGATAGCGAAGTAGGAAAAGGCACCTGCTTTACATTTTCGTTAAATGCGGGGGAATAAATATAAATAAGATATTTACAATAATAAGGCTTGCATTTTAATCCAACTTCACCCCTATTTCCACACCTTACTTTATTTCAAAGCCTTTATCCTTTAAAAACTTTGCCTTTTAAGTAAAAGCCTATTTAAACAGTAACCTCTGCATGCGGCGCGGCTGCTATAATTTCAGCGTTTGCAGCAGATGCGTATTGCTCAAAGTTTTTAACAAAAGAAGCGGCAAGGCTTTGCGCGGTTTGGCTAAAGGCATCTTTATCTTTCCAGGCATTGCGCGGCTCCAGAATTTCTGAAGGAACGTTAGGACAGCTTTTTGGGAAGTTCAATTTAAAATAAGGTGTGGTGCCATATTCCACTTTATCCAGTTCGCCATTTAAAGCTGCTGTAATTAAAGAGCGGGTATAAGATAATTTTATTCTGCTTCCTACGCCAAATTTACCGCCCACCCATCCGGTGTTTAACAGCCAAACATTAACATTGTGCTTTTTTAGTTTTTCGCCCAATAATTCAGCGTATTTTGTTGGATGCAATGGTAAAAATACTTTCCCGAAACACGCCGAAAACGTTAGTGTGGGTTCGGTTATACCCATTTCGGTTCCGGCAACTTTAGCAGTGTAGCCGCTTATAAAATGGTACATGGCCTGAGCCGGAGTTAATTTTGAGATGGGAGGCAATACTCCAAAAGCATCGCAGGTTAAAAAGAAAATGTTTTTTGGAAGATCGCCCACGGCAGGAGTTACGGCGTTATCAATATAATGAGAAGGATAGCTTACACGCGTGTTTTCGGTTTTTGAAATATTGCTGTAATCAACAGTAGTAGTTCCTTCTTGAAAATTAATATTCTCTAATAAAGAACCAAATTTTATAGCGCTGAAGATTTGAGGTTCTTTTTCAGCAGAAAGATCAACGCATTTAGCGTAACAGCCTCCTTCAAAATTAAACACTCCTTTATCTGACCAGCCATGCTCATCATCACCAATTAATTTACGATCAGGGTCGGCACTCAACGTTGTTTTACCCGTGCCTGATAAACCAAAGAAAATAGCTGTATCGCCATTTTTACCAATATTTGCAGAGCAGTGCATTGGCAATACTCCTTTTTCATGCGGAAGAATGTAATTTAAAACGGCAAAGATTCCCTTTTTAATTTCGCCGGTGTAACCTGTTCCACCAATAAGTATCATTTTTTTAGAGAAATTTAGTACCGCAAAGTTATGCTGGCGCGTGCCGTCTACTTTGGGGTCTGCTTTAAAGCCGGGTGCGCAAATGATGGTCCAATCACTTTTAAAATTTTTAATTTCTTCGGCAGTAGGACGTAAAAATAAATTATTTGCAAATAAATTGCTCCACGGAAACTCTGTAACCACGCGAATATTTATTCTGTAGGTAGGGTCGGCGCAAGCATAGGCATCACGCACCCAAATTTCTTTACCTCCTAAATAAGCAAGCATGCGATGATGTAAAATATCAAATTTACCGGCATCAAATTTGTTATTTACATCGCTCCACCACACACTGTCTTTTGTGTTTTCGTCATACACAACAAACTTATCTTTTGGAGAGCGACCGGTAAATTCGCCCGTATCAATTGCCAATGCGCCAACATCTGTTAACACTCCTTCGCCGCGGGCAATAGTTTCTTCAACCAATTCACTTGGGTGTAAATTCCAATAGGCCATATCAACATTCGAAAGTCCAAATTGAGCAACACTGGCATCCTTAGCTTTTAATCCAATTTCGTTCATTATATGTTTTTTTAGTTAAGCGGTACAAAAGTACAAAAAAACCCCTTGTTTTCAGAGGATTTTAGCACATTTTACACAAAAATTTAATTTCTTTAATTAGTTGATAATGAGACCATTTGGCCTGAGGAAGCCGCACTTTTAAGCTTAGATATAAAAGATGATTTATCGGCCTGGCTCAATTCGGTTAAAGGTAGGCAAATTTGGCGTTCGCCTTCTTTACCCATTGGTTTTTCGGTGTATTTCAATTTCCTGTCTTCAATCATTACTTTAATTTCGTCGTATTTCTTAGCGTCTATTCCACTACCCGAACTTCCGAAAGTTACCGTAGCGGCGCAGGAAACAACTGCGGCCTTTGGAGCGGGTTCCTTAGCGGCCTGGGTAGTTTTTTTTGATTTACAGGATTGAAATCCTATTACTAAAATAGTGCTTAAAAGAAAAATGCTTTGTTTCATAATTTGAATATTGTTGTTTGGTAATATAAAAGAAAACTTTGTGCCATTACTTACTTGGTTTTTTAATGGCAGAAAAAGCAATAAAAATCCAACCGGCTATAAAAAATAAACCACCTAATGGAGTAACGGGGCCTAAAAATTTTAAAAAATCAGCGTGATATAAATTACGGGTGCATAAAAAATAAAGGGAGCCGCTAAATAAAATTATTCCAATGAAAAAGCTGTTATAAGCATATTTTAAAAACTTGTGCGGCACATTAAAAGCAAATAAAAGAGTTAATAACATAGCCAAAGTATGATACATTTGATACTTAACGGCTGTATCAAACCCGTTAATTTGATCGGCTGTTATTAAGCCGCCCGGAAGCTGATTTTTAAGCCAGTGGGCGCCCATAGCCCCTAAAGCCACGGTAATGGCACCCGAAATGCCTACAATCATTAAGCGAAGGGAGGAGTTCATGGGTTCTTTTTGTTAAACTCTTTTATAAGTTGAGCATCTGTTTTTCCTATATGATCTAAAGCGCCTTTTGCACTTGGCACCAAATCGCTTTTTGGATATTCTTCAATAATTTGTTTATATAATTTTTTGGCCTGAACTTCATCATTCAAATAGGAGTTTTCATCATCGTAAAGCTGCGCCAATAAAAAAAGGGCGGCGGGCAAATTTTTAAAGTTGGAATAATCGCTGATACATTTATCAAGTACTAATTTTGCCTGTGGAATATTATTAACAGATTGGGCAATTTGGGCGGTTTTAATAAGAAATACCGGAGCCAAACTATCATTTTTACAATAATACGCGAAATCTGTAAATGCTTTCATTGATTTATTGGCTATATCTGTTTTAATTTCGGTTTCCCTCATAATAATACTGTCCATTTTTTTGGCTTCGGCAAACAATTTTTTACAATCGTTTAAATATTCTTTTGAACTATGTGAAACTCCTTTTAAATAATCGCTTTGCGAAGAGTCTTTTTTAGGATGACTGACTCTTTCCTTCGATTCATTTTTTTGGGAGCAGGAAGCAAAAAGAATAGCTGAGATAAAAATGAGACATACTTTAAAAAAACGCATCATAATTTTATTTCTTTGGCCTGTAAACTTTGGTTTTGTAATCAGCGGTTATTTTTCCTATTGAAATATCTTTTAGCTTACCCGAAAGCATTTTACGTTTAAACGGACTTATTTTATCTGTAAATAATTTACCTTCGATGTGATCATACTCATGCTGAATAACCCGCGCAATAACGCCACTGTATTTCTCCACATGTTTTTTAAATTTTTCGTCGTAATATTCAATTTCAATATCGGGCATGCGGTTCACATTTTCCCGTATTTTGGGGATACTTAAACAACCTTCGCTAAAGGCCCACTCTTCTCCTTCTTCATTTAGTATTTTTGCGTTGATAAATATCTTTTTAAAAGCCACCAACTCTTTTTTCTGTTCAGGCGTAAACTCCTCGTCGTCATCCTCATCATCACCCTCAGTAAAAGGCTTGGTATCTACTATAAATAACCGAATGGCCTTGCCAACTTGGGGAGCCGCTAAACCCACGCCGTTGGCTTTATACATGGTTTCAAACATATCTTTAATAAACTGTTCGAGTCCCGGGTAATCTTTATCAATTTCCTCACCAACTTTTCTAAGAACAGGATCTCCGTAAATAACTATTGGTAGCACCATTTTTTTGAATTTTAAAATTTTTAAAAATAATTATCGGCTATAATTTGGCGCTTCTCTTGTAATAACAACATCATGCGGATGACTTTCTTTAACGCCTGCCGCCGTAATTCTTATAAACTTAGCGGCCTGCAGAGCTTTAATATCTTTAGCGCCGCAATAACCCATGCCTGCTCTTAAACCGCCAATAACCTGATAAATTATTTCAGCAAGCGAACCTTTGTATGGTACTCTTCCGCTAATTCCTTCGGGAACTAATTTACGAATATCATCTTCTTCCGCCTGAAAATAACGATCTTTACTGCCTTTAGCCATGGCTTCCAAAGAACCCATTCCGCGATAAGATTTAAATTTACGTCCTTCGAAAATAATTGTTTCGCCCGGACTCTCTTCTGTACCCGCAAACATTCCGCCCATCATTACTGTTCCGGCACCGGCGGCCAAGGCTTTAACCACATCGCCGGTAAAACGAATACCACCATCAGCAATAAGGGGCACACCTGTTCCCTGCAAGGCATTGGCCACTTCCAAAATAGCGGTTAACTGCGGTACTCCTACCCCTGCAATCACACGCGTGGTGCAAATGGAGCCGGGACCAATTCCCACTTTTACGGCATCGGCTCCCGCTTTTACAAGAGCAAGAGCGGCTTTACCGGTGGCAATATTACCAACAACCACCTGAATATTTTTATATTTCTTTTTGACTTCTTTTAATTTTTCAATAACGCCTTTGCTATGGCCATGAGCGGTATCAATAATAATCGCATCTACTCCGGCAGCAACTAAAGCATCTACCCGAAGCATGGCATCTCCTGTAACTCCCACGGCCGCTGCCACTCGAAGTCTACCAAATTCATCTTTGCAAGCATTTGGACGAACTTTAATTTTAATAATATCCTTGTATGTTATTAAGCCAACCAGTTTATTATTTTTATCAATAATGGGCAGCTTTTCAATTTTATGATCCTGAAGAATTATTTCAGCCTGTTTAAGAGTAATGCCTTGTTGCGCGGTAATAACTTTGGGAGAAGGAGTCATAACTTTTACCACCGGCTTTGTCATATTTTTTTCAAAGCGAAGATCGCGGTTGGTTACTATTCCTAAAAGTTTATTGTTTTTATCTACAACGGGAATTCCGCCAATTTTGTTTTCACCCATAATCTTAAGAGCGTCGCCAATTACAGCCGTTTCATGAAGAATAACCGGATCCTGAATCATACCGCTTTCGCTTCGTTTAACTTTACGAACATGTGCGGCCTGATCTTCAATACTCATATTTTTGTGAAGTACACCTATTCCGCCTTCCTGAGCCATTGCAATTGCCAAACGGTGTTCGGTAACTGTATCCATAGCGGCGGAAACTATGGGCGTATTGAGTTTAATATTTTTTGTGAAATAAGAAATAAGGCTAACATCCCTTGGCAAAATTTCTGAATAATCGGGTACCAACAGAACATCGTCGTACGTTAATCCTTCGGAAACAAATTTGTTAGTTAAAAAGCTGGAAGCCATAAATGAATTTTAAGGTTTTAAAATTCGCGTAAAGATAGACTATTTTTTAAGGATAAGCAATGAGTGGGGTTAGATGCTTCCTAAACATAAAAAAACCTTGCTCTTTTAAAACATGGTTTAATTATAAGTAAGTTTAAAGTGTAATTTAGGCAGATCGTTGAATGTTGCCAGCTTTCCACAATAATCGGGTATTGCGTTCCTGTAATTCAGATATTAAGCTTCTGTTTTTTAATTCTTCTTTTTTAATATCGGTAATATCGGTAGTAAAGCAACGTGTATGCGAAAATTTACCGTCTTTAAAAAAAACGTTTGAGTTAATGAGAACATGTTTAATCTCTCCGCTTTTACAAAGCAAACGTGCATAATAATTAACTAATTTTTGCTGTTTGATCAAACGGGTCAAAATATCTTCAATTACGTGTTTATCGCAATGAAAAGCACTGATATGATTATTAATATACTCGTCTTTTGAGTATCCTAAAAAATCAAGTTCTGCCTGATTGGTCCATACAATAATTCCGCTACCATTTACACAATGTAAAGGCAAAATGGCATTCTCACAAAAATCTTCTAATTGAGAAACCACTTTTGGAGTAGCTACACTCATTGCGTTAACGGGAACACTTGAACTTGCATTAAATTTTTCCATATTACATTTGTTTTTTAGGTCACAACAAAGGTAAAGCAGGTTTAAATAGAATTTAGGCTTATTCGGTGAAAGGGGAAGAATTTGGGTTATAAGCCTGTTTATTCTATTTGCATTTATTGGCAAATTCCTGTAATGTATCGTTATATTCTTGTTGGATACCGTCAATTATTTCTTGGCAGGTTTGAATACCGTCAATTAATTCCGCCGATTTACCTGCACACCACAAACGGTTATAATTATTGGGTAAAACAGATTGTTCCAATTTTTTCATGCCTCTGTATTGAACGAGGGTTTTAAACCATTTTTTTGTATTCGGATTATTTGACATGACCCTTTCAAACCAGGATTGGGTATAGCCCATTTTTTTTGCTTCGGGGGTATTAATAATAGTGCATGGCGAGCCCGATAATTTAGTTGTCATAACAATATCATCCATTCCGGCATTTAAAATCCCTTGCTTATAGGCTTCAGTAACGGTGCATTCTTTACTGGCTATAAAACGTGTGCCTATAGAGGCTCCTTCAGCTCCTAAAACCATAACAGATAAAAGCCCCTGCCCGCTTACAATTCCGCCGGCCGCAATTATCGGTTTATTAGGAAAATGCTTTTTTAAAGCAGGCACAAGAACCTGCAGCGGATTAGGTCCTGCATGACCTCCGGCGCCTTGTCCCACCGCTATAAAACCATCGCAGTTTACATCGTAACATTTTTGGGCATGCGCAAGCGTGGTAACATCGCAAAAAACTTTCGCGCCGTAACTATGCGCTTTTTCTATTACCTCTTTTGGATTGCCAAGTGAAGTGATAAAAAACGGCACTTTTTTGGCAATACATATTTCAAGATGCTTTTTATAAAACGGATTGGAACTCTGAACAATGAGATTAACGCCATAATTCCCTTTGGACATCGCGGATTGATAGGTTTGCAGTTCATCCAAAATCGAACCAAGTTCGCCTTCTTTCCTGAAATTTAAGGTAGGAAATACAGACATAATGCCTCCCCGCATTCCGGCCATTAGCATTTCCTTATTGCTCACTAAAAACATAGGAGCCATTATTAACGGGAAGCTAATGTGGAGTAATTCAGTTATAGAAGGCTTTTCAGACATGGTACAAATCCTTAGTACAAATATACTTTAATTATGCGCGCATAATATTTAAAAAAATATTCATTATAACACAACCCTTTTAGTAAATTGGCCGTATAACTAATATACATAAAAACATTGATTATGGAAAATTTTAGACTTTTTGATCTTTTACATAATTTAAAAACATTTCCTTTAAAAGAGGATGCACTTGCGGGAAAAGAAAACGGGGTGTGGATTAAACACAGCACCCAAAATTATATTGATGCGGTTAATCACTTAAGTTACGCCCTTATTAATTTAGGCATTAAAGCCGGAGATAAAATAGGTTTGATCTCCAACAACAGGCCGGAGTGGAATTTTGTGGATTACGCTTGCCTGCAAACAGGCGCTATAAATACACCACTTTATCCCACCATAAGCGATCACGATCTTTCCTTGATCATAGCTGAAGCCGAAATTAAATTCTTTTTTGTGGCTAATGAGGATCAATATAATAAAGTTAAAAATTGCTCAATTAATTCAACCATTAAAGAGATATTTTCCTTTAACACCATAAAGGGTGTTCGTTCAATAAATGATTTAATTACATTAGGTAAAGCCAACCTCAATGAAAAAAAACTCGAAGAAATTAAAGCTGCCATAAAACCAACCGATTTGGCCACTCTTATTTACACTTCCGGCACAACCGGCAATCCCAAAGGCGTTATGCTTTCTCATCGTAATTTTATGAGCAATGTTATTGGCGCACGCGATCTTTGCCCCTTTACACCCCAATGGAGGGCGCTCAGTTTTTTACCTTTAAATCACGTGTATGAAAGAATGCTATCCTATTTATATACAAGCCATGGTTTATCTGTATATTATGCCGAAAGCCTTGATACCATTGGTTCAGATTTAAAAGAAGTAAAACCGCATATTTTTGTAACAGTTCCGCGATTATTAGAAAAGGTGTATGAAAAAATTGTGAATGCGGGAGCACAATTAAAAGGTATAAAAAAGATGCTTTTCTTTTGGGCTCTTAATTTAGGGCTTCGCTACCAACAACACAAAGCAAACGGCTGGTGGTACGAATTTCAATTAAAACTCGCCAACAAAATAATTTTCAGCAAATGGCGAGCCGCCCTTGGAGGCAACATCATGGCAATTGTATCAGGAGGTTCAGCCCTACAACCCCGCCTTGCCAAGGTTTTTCACTCTGCCCGAATAAAAATACTTGAAGGCTATGGCCTTACAGAAACGGCGCCGGTTATAGCCGTTAACAGTTTTGATGAATCCGGTATTAAAATAGGTACCGTTGGTCCTGTTTTAAAGAATGTAAAAGTGAAAATTGCAGAAGATGGTGAAATTTATGCGAAAGGCGAAAATGTAATGATGGGTTATTACAAGCAGCCCGAACTCACCAAGGAAGTTATTGATGAAGAAGGCTGGTTTCACACGGGTGATATTGGCATAATAGAAGACGGCAAATTCCTGAAAATAACGGATAGAAAAAAAGAAATTTTTAAAACCTCCGGAGGTAAATACATTACACCGCAGCGTATGGAAAACAAACTAAAGGAAAGTCGTTTTATTGAACAGGCTATGGTTATCGGTGAAAATGAAAAATTTCCTTCCGTGTTAATTGTTCCGGCATTTATCGTACTGAAACAATGGTGCCAAAAACATAATGTTCCTTTTACCACTAATGAAGAAATAATTAAAAATCCGCTTGTTATTGAAAGAATTAACAGGGAAGTTTCCGAGGCTAATAAAGAGTTTGCGCAATATGAACGTTTGAAAAAATTTGAATTATTAGCACGCGAATGGACAATTGATCAGGGAGAAATGACCCCGAAACTTTCTTTGAAACGTAAAATTATTTTAAATCAGAATAAATCTGCCTATCAAAAAATTTATCCTGACAGTGTCCTTGGATAACTATTATGCCGACATAACAAATTAAAAAATTTTCATTAACTTCAATGTCAAAAAAGCACACCGAAACCATAGATTCAAAACTAAAATCTGCCTGGCAACAAGTCAGTCGGATGTATAATGCAGAAGCTTTCCTGCTTGGCGGAAATATTTCTATGGCTCATTTTTTGTTGAATGTTGACAGTAAAGAGGGCTCTTATGCTTCTGATATTGCCCCACATTTAGGAATGGAAAGCACCTCCCTCTCCCGCATCATTCTATCGCTCGAAGAAAAAAAGCTAATTCAGAGATTACCTGACAAAAAAGATAAAAGGCGAATTAAAATATTACTTACCGCAAAAGGTAAAACCCATAAGGAACGTGCGAAAAATATCGTTCGGAATTTTAATCAGTTGGTAGAATTTCACTTAGGAAAACATAAAATCTCTGCATTTTATAAAACAATTGATGAGATCATACTCCTTGCCGAAAAAAGGGGTGGACTCATCAAACATTAATTAATTTTTAATTTTATGAAAAGAATAATTCAAAAAGTTACGGTACTGGGTTCAGGCGTTATGGGTTCAAGAATCGCCTGTCATTTTGCTAATGCGGGATGCGAAGTGCTTTTATTGGATATTATTCCAAAAAGCCTTAGTGAAGTCGAACTTTCGAAAGGACTAACACTTGAATCAAAACCAATCCGAAACAAAATAGCGGCAGAAGCCTTGCAATTTGCTCTTAAATCTAATCCTTCACCCATTTATAAAAAGGAATTTGCTTCACGTATTAATGTGGGGAATTTTGAAGATGATCTGTCAAAAATTGCTACTTCCGACTGGATCATTGAAGTGGTAGTAGAAAATCTTGACATCAAAAAGAAAGTTTTTGAGAATGTGGAAAAGCACCGAAAACCCGGAACCCTCATCACTTCCAATACCTCGGGCATTCCTATCTATTTAATGACCGAAGGAAGATCGGAAGATTTTAAAGCACATTTCTGCGGCACACACTTTTTCAATCCTCCGCGTTATTTAAAGTTGCTTGAAATTATTCCTACCGTTCATACAAAGTCGGAAGTCATCGATTTCTTAACGCTCTACGGCGAACAGTTTCTTGGAAAAACAACTGTATTATGTAAAGATACACCTGCATTCATCGCCAACCGTGTAGGCGTTTACAGCATTATGTCCTTACTTCATATTGTTGAAAAAATGGAACTAACGGTTGAGGAAGTTGACAAACTTACCGGTTCGGTTCTTGGACGCCCAAAATCCGCAACATTCAGAACCTGCGATGTGGTGGGCTTGGACACCTTAGTATTAGTTGCTAACGGACTAAAGAAAAATTGCATTGAAGATGAAGCGAATGCTCTTTTCTCGATACCGGAATACATTCAGAAAATGGTAGATGCCAAATGGATCGGAGATAAAGCGGGACAAGGTTTTTATAAAAAAGTTAAAAACAAAGAGGGGAAATCTGAAATCCTATCATTAGATCTTAAAACGCTTGAATATAAACCTTCACAAAAAGTAAAATTCGCAACACTTGAACTTACAAAGTCCGTTGATAATTTAAAAGAGCGCGTTAAGGTTTTAATATCTGGAAAAGATAAAGCAGGTGAATTTTATCGCGAAACATTTACCGGATTATTTCAATATGTATCCAATCGAATTCCTGAAATTTCGGATGAGCTTTACCGAATTGATGACGCTTTAAAAGCCGGATTTGGATGGGAACTGGGTCCCTTTGAATATTGGGACGCTCTTGGTGTTAAAGAAGCCATATCTATGATGGAATCTTCGGGCCATAAACCAGCGGAATGGGTATACGAGATGCTCACCAACAATAACACTTTCTATAAAACCGAAAATAGCGTTCGTAAATTTTATGATATTCCTTCAAAAAGTTACAAAACAATTCCGGGTTCTGAACATTTTATTTCATTAGAAAATATACGATCTTCCAAAACTATTTGGAAAAACAGTGGAGTAACAATTACAGATTTAGGGGATGGAATCATCAATGCAGAATTTCATACTAAAATGAATACCATTGGCGGTGAAATTTTGCAAGGACTCAACAAAGCTGTCGACATTGCGGAAAAAGAATACCGAGGATTAGTAATTAGCAATGAAGGGGCTAACTTTTCAGCCGGTGCAAATGTGGGTATGATTTTTATGCTTGCAGCGGAACAGGATTGGGATGAGTTACACATGGCAGTAAAATTATTCCAGCAAACAACAATGCGTCTCCGTTATTCGTCAATCCCGGTAGTGGCAGCACCACATAATTTAGCTTTAGGAGGCGCCTGTGAAGTGTGTCTTCATGCAGATATGGTAGTGGCGCATGCCGAAACGTATATCGGGCTTGTTGAATTTGGTGTAGGACTTATTCCGGGTGGCGGTGGCACAAAAGAGTTTGCTTTACGATTAAGTGATTCGCTGAAAGAGGGAGATATTGCCCTAAATTCATTTCGCGATAAATTTTTAACCTTAGGCCAGGCTAAAGTTTCTACTTCGGCTTATGAAGCTTTTGATTTAGGAATTCTTCGTAAAGGAATAGATAAAGTAGTTATATCGAGAGTACGGTTGTTAAGTGAAGCAAAAGCGGAATGTTTAAAATTGGCCAATGCGGGTTATACGCAACCGTTAGAGCGTAAAGATATTCGCGTAATGGGCAACGAAGCTTTGGGCTTGGTATATGCTGGTGCAAATTCCATGTTCAGCGGAAATTTTATAAGTGATCATGATCGAAAAATATCGGAGAAGTTAGGATTTGTTTTGGCGGGAGGAGATCTGTCGCAGCCAACATTAGTTAAAGAACAATATCTTTTGGATCTTGAACGTGAAATTTTTGTTTCACTTTGCAGCGAGAAAAAAACTCTTGAACGAATACACAGTATAATCAATGGTGGCAAAATATTAAGAAATTAAAATATAACTATGAACGCGTATATAATATCAGGTTTTAGAAGTGCTGTTACAAAAGCTCCCCGCGGCTTGTTCCGCTTTACCCGCCCTGATGATCTGGCAGCAGAAGTTATCAGGCATCTTGTAAATTCTGTTCCTCAATTAGATAAAGACAGGATTGATGATGTGATGGTAGGCAATGCCATGCCTGAAGCTGAACAAGGTTTGAACATTGGAAGATTGATTTCCCTCATGGCATTGAACACCGATAAAGTTTCAGGTATGACTGTTAACCGTTATTGCGCATCCGGCCTCGAAACCATTGCAATTGCAAGTGCAAAAATAAATTCAGGAATGGCCGATTGTATTATTGCAGGCGGTGTGGAAAGTATGAGCCTCATTCCGATGGGTGGATGGCGAATTGTCCCTAATCCAAAAATTGCAAAAGAACATCCTGATTGGTATTGGGGTATGGGACTAACAGCCGAAGCAGTTGCCAAAGAATATAATGTATCAAGGGAAGATCAGGATATGTTTTCTTTTCATTCTCACCAAAAAGCGATAAAGGCTATTAACGCAGGGCATTTTAAAAATGAAATTGTTCCTGTAAAAGTTACCGAAACTTATTTGGACGATAAACAAAAACGCAAAACACGTGACTATATTGTTGATAATGATGAAGGTCCGCGCAGTGATACTTCGATAGAAGCACTAGCTAAGCTAAAGCCTGTATTTGCTATCGGAGGAAGCGTTACAGCCGGTAACTCATCTCAAACTAGCGATGGTGCCGCTTTTGTAATTGTAATGAGTGAACGTATGATGAAAGAATTGAAACTTCAACCCATTGCGCGCTTAGTTTCTCATGCGGTAGCCGGTGTGCCTCCACGTATTATGGGTGTGGGTCCGATAGCTGCTATACCAAAAGCTGTTGAAAAAGCAGGGTTAAAATTAAAAGACATTGATCTCTTTGAATTAAATGAAGCCTTTGCTTCTCAATCTTTAGCCGTTATAAGAAAATTAGAAATAGATCCGGAAATTGTAAATGTAAATGGCGGAGCTATCGCTTTAGGGCATCCGCTGGGCTGCAGTGGCGCTAAATTATCAGTGCAATTATTTAATGAGTTGCGCAGGCAGAAGAAAAAATACGGTATTGTAACCATGTGCATAGGAACCGGACATGGAGCCGCCGGAGTTTTTGAGTTATTATAAAAATTAATTAATAATTTATATGAATAAAGAATTAGTTGACAAATTAGTATCCATCAGAAGGAAAATTCATGCAAACCCTGAAATTGGTTATCAGGAATATGAAACTGCCAATCTTATCTGCAAAGAGCTTGACGCTTTAGGGATACCTTATAAAAAAGGGATTGCAAAAACCGGAGTAATAGGTGTTTTAAAAAAGGGTGATGGTTCATGCATTGCATTGCGTGCAGATATTGATGCGTTGCCTATTAAAGAAGATAATGATCTTCCATATAAAAGTGAGAAAAAAATACAATCATCACATAGTCCGGATATTCCTCTAATGCATGCTTGTGGTCACGACCTTCACACCACCATGCTCTTAGGTGCAGCGGCATTATTAAAAGAGTCCAATTTTAAAGGAACAGTCAAATTTATTTTTCAACCTTCAGAAGAAGATGTGTATGACGATCCCGATAAAAAATCAGGAGGCCAGCACATTGTTGAAAGCGGCGAACTGGATGACGTGAAAGCGGCTTTAGGCTTACATGTTCATCCTCTTTTACCAGTGGGCAAACTTGCGTATAAACTTGGTCAGGCATTGGCTTGCGCAAATTTTTTTAAAATTGAAATTACGGGCAAAATGGCTCATGCGGCTGTGGCTCCACATTTAGGAATTGATGCAGTACTAATAGCTAGTCATTTAATTCAATCTGTTTCGTCCATCGTTCATAAATACATAGCTCCTACCGAAGCGACCGTAATTTCGTTTACAAAAATACACGGAGGCATTGCGCCTAATGTAGTAGCAGACCAAGTGATTATCGAAGGCACTGTGCGCGCGCTGGATATAAATACTTACCATCAGGTTCTTGAAAGAATTAATAATATTATCGACGGCACACGCTTGTCTTTTGGTTGCGGCATTACCATAGAGTATAATTTAAATTATCCGAGTTTGCTAAATGATAAAAATGTTCACCACACAGTATCTGATACTTTAGTAGATATTTTCGGAAAAGAAAGCATCATTCCTATAGAGGCGATCCTTGGCTCCGAAGACTTTGCCTTTTACTCGAGAAAAGTTCCCTCTATGTTTTATTTCTTAGGGGCAAAAGATCCTGCCAACGATCGTTACTTTCTACACGATTCAAAGGTTACCTTTAATGAAGAATGTATACCTTATGGTTCTAAATTATTAAGTGAAGGCGCATTAAAACTTCTAAAAGATTAAACAACTATATATTTTAAAAACGTAACAAAAATACTATGGCTACAAATAAACTAAAGGGCGGAGAATTTTTAATCAAAGAAACATTATCAAAAGATATTTTTATTCCAGAGCAATGGACGGAAGAACAACTAATGATGAAAAAAACCTGTGAAGATTTTATCGCACAGGAAGTATCTCCCCATCTCGATAGAATTGATAATCAGGAAGAAGGATTAATGGTTTCCATTATGGATAAAGCCGGTAAACTTGGTCTCTTAGGCATTTCAGTTCCCGAAGATTTGGGAGGTTCAGGATTTGATTTTGTAACATCCATGCTTACTACTGAAATAATCGGCACGGGTCATTCGGCTGCTGTTGCTCTTTCGGCACATACAGGAATTGGAACTTTACCAATACTTTATTATGGAAATGAAGAACAGAAAAAGAAATACATTCCAAAACTTGCATCAGGAGATTGGAAAGCATGTTATTGTCTCACGGAACCGGCAAGTGGATCAGATGCAAATAGTGGAAAAACAAATGCCACACTTTCTGCAGATGGAAAGCATTATATTTTAAACGGACAAAAAATGTGGATCACCAATGGCGGGTTCGCGGATATTTTTACCGTTTTTGCTAAGATTGATGATGATAAAAATTTATCCGCATTCATAGTGGAAAAATCTTTTGGAGGTATCACACTAAATCCTGAAGAACATAAAATGGGTATTAAAGGAAGTTCAACACGCCAGGTTTTCTTTAACAACTGCAAAATTCCGATTGAAAATTTATTATCAGAAAGAGGTAACGGTTTTAAGATTGCCGTAAACATTCTCAATATTGGTCGTGTTAAATTAGCAGGCGCAGCTATTGGGGCCAGCAAGAGTACCATTTCTTTATCTGTAAAATACGCCAATGAACGCATTCAGTTTGAAAGACCCATCTCTAAATATGGAGCCATACGCTACAAGTTAGCCGAACAAGCAACACGCACATTCGCCTCCGAAAGCGCTACTTATAGAGCCTCTCAAAATATCGAGGATGCAATTCATAATCTCTCGCAAGAAGGATTAGATGAAGCAAAAGCAATTTTAAAAGGAATAGAACAATTTGCAGTAGAGGCTGCTATTTTAAAAGTTCACGGATCTGAAACACTGGATTATGTGGCCGATGAAGGTGTACAAATTTACGGAGGCATGGGTTATAGTTCAGAAGGACCCATGGATAGAGTTTACCGAGATTCACGTATTAACCGAATCTTTGAAGGTACTAATGAAATTAACCGTTTATTAATCGTGGACATGCTTTTAAAACGTGCCATGAAAGGCGAATTGGATTTAATGGGTCCGGCGCAAAAAGTTGGCGCAGAACTGGTAGGCATGCCAGAAATGGGCGAGGCGGACGACTCACTTTTTGCTTATGAAAAGAAAATGGTTACTAATTTTAAGAAAGTAATTTTAATGATTGCCGGAGCCGCAGTTCAAAAATTAATGACCACCTTAAGCAAAGAACAAGAGATAATAATGAATATTGCGGATATGGCCATAGAAACTTACGTGGCAGAGTCGGTTTTACTGCGGGTGGAGAAATTAATAAGTATGAAAAGCCAAGAAGAATGCAGTGCGCAATTAAACATGGCGCGCTTGTATATTAATTCTGCCTGTGATAAAATTTACATTAGCGGAAAAGAAGCGTTGAATAGTTTTGCTGAGGGTGATGAATTGCGAATGATGCTGATAGGACTAAAACGCTTTACAAAACAAGATGCGTTTAATGCCAAATTAGCCAGACAAGTTGTAGCTCAAAAGCTTATAAGTGAAAATAAATATTGTTTTTAATTGAAAAATCCTAGGCTTCTGATACAATGATACCGGACAAACAAATTATTAATGTATCGCGCTATGTAGCCTTGGGTGATTCGATAACTGCCGGATATACCGACGGTGCTTTACATTATTCAGGACAAAACAATTCTTTTCCAAATTTACTGGCTGCTCAATTTAAAACAATTGGAGGAGGTGATTTTAAACAGCCACTGATTGATCCGCAATCAGTTGGAATTGGCTTTGCCGGGAACTCTCGTTTAATTTTAAAAAACACTTCTAAATATGGTTTCCCGGCCATATCCTATCTTGATTCATCTGGCGACCACTCTATTTTTTCTTTAAACATTTATAAAGATCAAGGGCCGTTCCATAATTTAGGTGTGCCCGGAGCAAAGGCAATTTCTTTGCCGATTTCAGGATATGGGAATTCACTAAAAGATTCGGGAAATTACAATCCCTTTTTTGCTCGCATGGCCTCCGAAACCACCTCAGCATCAGTATTGTCCGATGCTTTGAAAATGAGTCCAACATTTTTTACTTTATTTATTGGAAATAATGACATTCTTGCATATGCTCTTTCAGGCGGCACAACAGATGTAATTACTCCGCTTGAGGGAACCCCGGGCATCGGTTTTGAAAGCAGTATGCAAGTGCTGGTAAATGATCTTTTAGCCAATGGAGCCAAAGGTGCAATTGCAAATATTGCCGATATTACTTCAGTACCTTTTTTTACCACTATTCCTTATAACGGTTTGAACCTTGACGAAAATGAAGTAAAAGTTTTAAACACAAAATATTATAAAAATGGCCTTTGTTTTACAATCGGAGCAAACTCCTTTGCCATTATAGATTCGGGATTTAATTCCTCTGGAATAAGGTTTATTGAAAAAGAAGAACTCATTTTGTTAGATATTATGCTCGATCCTTTAAAAGAAAAATATTTAAACGGTAGTTTACCTATCCCTGAGAAATATGTACTCACTTTGGAAAAAATTTCTAAAATTAAAACCGCAACTAAATCATTTAATAGTATCATAAAAACAATTTCTTATGATAAAGGTTTGGCTTTGGTGGATACGAATGCCCTTGCAAAAACTGCTGAAAAAGACCGTTTTTACAATGAGAAAGTACGCAGTATAAGTTATTTTAAAAGAGGAGTATACTCCCTTGATGGATTACACCCAAATTCCTTAGGTCATACAATCATTGCTAATGAATTTATAAATGCAATTAATGCAACATACAATACGCAAATACCTAAAATTACCAATGTTTTATTTAAAAGAAATTATAATAATTAGCTTTCACATTTTAACAAAAAATAAAACGTTTTGTTAATTTAAATCGTAAAATTTATTAATGACAAAGATAAAAGATAAATTACCTAAGAATCCATTTTCGAATATTGCTATTTCTCTTTCCGGTGGAGGTTTCAGAGCAACTGCTTTTCATCTTGGTGTGATATCTTATTTGTCTGAAATAAAGTTTTCAGATATAACACTTCTTGAAAGAACCCGAATTCTTTCTACGGTTTCGGCAGGAACTTTTACGGGTGTAAAATATGTATCTACATTAAAAAATGGCGGAACCATAAAAGATTGTTATAAAAGTTTGTATGCGTTTATGTGCAATTGCGATCTGGTATCTGAATCGTTACAGTATTTATCTGATAATGAAAATTGGAAGGGCGTAAAAAGAAGAACTTTAATAAATGCTTTTGCTTCTATTTATCACAGGGAATTTGAATCCGAAAATTTTGGTTTGCTTTACGACGAAAAAAATTCTATCCATTTAAAAGAAATAAGTTTTAACGCCACCGAATTTAATTTCGCACTTCCCTTCAGGTTTCAAAAAACGGAAAAATCAACTTTAGATCAGGATAGAGATTTCTATGTTGGAAATAAAAAGATTCATATACCGCTGGAAGTTGCTAAAGAAATTAGACTCGCCGACATTATAGCAGCCTCCTCCTGTTTTCCATTTGGTTTTGAACCAATTAATTTTCCTGATGATTTTATTCATGATGATGCCATAAAAATGAAAGATTCTTCATTGCTTCCGAATTTTTCTGATAACGGCGATAAAATTCATTATCCGATAGGATTAATGGACGGCTCTATTGACGATAATCAAGGCGTAGATGCGGTTGTTATGGCTGAAGAACGAATGAAACATTACCCTGCGGAGCTACAGGCTTTTAGCTCTGATGATGAAAAAACAGTTGATCTTTATATAATATCAGATGCTTCTCCTCCTAAAATGGAAAACTATACTCGAAGCATTATAGATAAAATACCTGTTATAGGCACGTGGAATTTCAAAAGCTTAAGACTCTTTGGGGTGCTTAGTGCTATTTCAGGAATAAGCGCAATAATTTATGCTTTTTATACTACTATTAGAGTATCCATTATTGGCCTTTCAATTTTTGGAACTCTGGGGCTTTTAACTGCATTTATTCTTTTAGTTTTTTCTTTGGGATTAACAGGATTAACAAGAAGATTGGGCGTTCCCGAATTTGTTGTGAAGCGAATGTTGCATTTTGATAAATTAAAATTAGGCACTCTTTACAACATGTTATTAAACCGACGAAAATCATCCATGACCTTGGTTTCGGATGTATTTATAAAACATATGCGTTGGTTTAGTTATGAACGCGTTTACGGCGACTCGGCATGGCGGCCTCGTTTAATAATGAATGCGGCGTTTGAATTTACAGAAGATGAAGTTGAAAAACGCAGAAAAAAATATCCTTATTTTAATCCCGAGATATTAGAACCTGGTGATCAAATAATTAAAACAGCTACCAAAGCAAATGAAATGGGCACAAAACTTTGGTTCACCACAGAAGAATTAGAAGGTGCTAAAAATATGCCCGATACATTAATTGCATGCGGCCAATTTACCATGTGCTTTAGTTTATTGGAATACATAGAAAAATATATTAAGAATAAAAAATACCAAAGAAATTATAAAAAGTACAGCGCAGAAATAAAAAATGCTATTGATGAACTTGAAAATGAATTGCTGAAAGATTGGAAAAAATTTAAAACCAATCCTTATTGGATGGTGAATGAATGGAAAGAAAGCCGGTAAATATTATATTAAGTCTTTAGTTCCTTTAGTACAGAATTATTAATAGCGATATCTAACTCCTCCCTAAACTTATCTGATAATGATTTTTTCCAAAAAAATATATCCTGCATATATTTAAAAACCAAGGTTTGATATTTTTTCACTTCTTGAATATTAAAATACAAAGCACCGGTTCTTCGAATAAAAAAATCTTGCGGGCTTAAACACATTTCGTAATCGATGGCGTAGTGTACCTGTGCTCTTAAAAACAAAGGCAATTCACTATTTTCTTTTTTTAAATTTTCGCAGATAAGATATAACTGATCAACATTTGAGCCATAGCGGTGAATCAAAAGTAGTGCTTCGTATAAAGTTAATCCAAACGCAATTCCTTCTTTACTTTTACTTTTTATAAGCTCATCAAAACTATCAGAACTTTTCATATCCCCTCCTGATAGCGGTATATGTTGTGTTGAACATTCTTTTAACTTTCTGTTTTGTTTTTGAAAAATTGAATAGGCAATTGCATTCACTACTCTTTCCGCCATTTTTCGGTAACCGGTAAGTTTTCCTCCGGCAATAGTAATCATGCCGGAAGAAGATAAAAACATTTCATCTTTCCTCGAAATTTCTGACGGTCCTTTTCCGGGTTTATTGATCAATGGTCTTAAACCAGCCCACGCTGATTCAATATCTGAAACATTTAACGTATGAGCAGGAAAAAAATTATTTACGCATTTTAAAACGTAGTCGAGATCTTCTTCAGTGATTATTGGTTCATTTAAATTACCCGAATAAAAAGTATCGGTGGTTCCTATGTATGTTTTACCTTCTCTTGGTATTACAAATAACATGCGCTTATCAAACGTATCAAAATACAGCGATTGCTTAACAGGTAGTTTTTTATGATCGCAAACAAGATGCACCCCTTTGGTTATGTGTAATTTATTTTGATGATTTTTTTCATCCATAGCATCCAGTTCATCCACCCAAGGACCTCCCGCATTAACAACATAGTTGGCATTTATTTCAAGTACTTCTTCCGTTAATTGGTCTTTAATAAAAGCGCCGGAAATAATTTTATTTTTGTAAATAAAATTTTCCACGCGCATATAATTTACAATTAAAGCGCCACGGGCAACTGCTTCTTTCAACACTTCAATGGTTAACCTGGCATCATCGGTACGATATTCATAAAATAAAATACCACCTTTTAAATTATCGCTTTTCAAGGCAGGCTCAGCAAGTAATGTTTGTGATTTATTAAGTACTTTATGCCTCTCACTTGGTTTAACCCTAGCAAGCCATTCGTAAATAAACATTCCAATAGTGGCTGAAAACATATTTAAAGATCCATTTTTAACCAATGGCAAAAGCATTAATTCCGGCTTAGTTAAATGTGGCGCATTTTTATAAATGATCTGTCGTTCCTTTCCAACCTCGGCCACCAACTTAAATTCGCCTTGTTTTAAATATCTTAAGCCGCCGTGAATAAGTTTAGTTGACCGTCCTGATGTTCCGGATGCAAAATCCTGCATTTCCACTAAAGCTACTTTTAAGCCTCGCGCAGTAGCATCCAAAGCAATGCCCGCACCGGTAATTCCCCCACCAATAACTAAAATATCAAATGTGTTTTTAGCTAATTGTTCAATTAAATTATTTCTATTTTTAGATGAAAAATTCAAAGTAAGATTATTAAAGTTACGAGTTTATAATGACCTTATCAATTCAAGAGCCCTATCGGGATAATCGGTTATTAATCCGTCAACACCCATCCCTATTAATTGTTGCATATCAGTAATTTCATTCACCGTCCATGGAATGATTTTAATATGTTTACTATGTAATTCGCTTACAAGCTTTTCGTTAACCAGATGAAAATCGGGATTATAAAAAGAAGGCGTGAAGCCAAGATCTTCTATATTACTTTTTAATTCTTTCGCATTTTCTATGAGAAGACCTATGCTGCTGCCCGGATATCTTTTTCTTACTTCCTGAAGAACCGTAACATCAAATGATTGAATAATAACACGGTCGGTAATATTAAAACGCAGAAGTACCTTAAATAAAACCCACACAAAAGTTTCAGGATCAGGTTGAAATATGCCGTATTCTGATGGATCACTTTTAATTTCAATATTATATATAATTGGTGAAAGAGAATTTTTATTAATATAATCTTCTATTACGCAAATCACTTCTGAAAGCAAAGGCTTACGGGAAGGAAGAGATTTTTGAAAAGGGAATTCAGGATTAACTTTTAAGCCACAATCAAAAGCCGTTATATCGCCAAAAGGCATTTGATAGAAATTATACTTTTCTTTAGAGTTACTTTCAATTTCACTGCCATTAGGTTGGGTGCAGAATAGTTCATTCATCCAGGGCTCGTGTGATACAACCACTTGCAGATCCTTTGATATTACAACATCAATTTCCAAGGCCTGAACGCCGAATCGAGCCGCCTCTAAAAATCCAGCAATTGTATTTTCGGGAAGCAATCCTCTTGCTCCGCGATGGCCATGTACCGGTATTTGTTTTTTAATTGACAACTAAAAGTGAAGGTACTCAAAGCGTTTAAGCAAAACAACATGGACAATATTCTTTACAAAACCAATTAGAGAAATCTTTTAAAAGATTACAAACTCCAATAAGCGAGGTCCTTCATTTTATCTTTGTACATGCCTTTCACATCCACCAAAACTCCTTTTTTAGAAATAATTGTTTTAAAATATTTTTCATCAAGGGTTTTGTATTCCTTATGATTTACTGCGACAATAACACCATCGTAGCCCTTGCTTAGTTTACTTAAACCAAATCCATATTCGTGCTTTAATTCATCGCTGTCGGCATGCGGATCAACAATATCTACTTTTACACCAAAAGATTTTAATTCTTTTACTATATCCGCAACTTTGCTATTACGTATATCGCTCACGTCTTCTTTAAAGGTTGCGCCCATTACCAGCACTTTTGATTTCGAAAGATTTTTTCCCGCTGCAATTATTTTCTTCACACAGGTTTTTGCAACATAAAAACCCATGCTGTCGTTTACATAACGTCCGCTATTAATAACACGCGCATGGTAACCCAACGATTCAGCTTTATAAGTAAGATAATAAGGATCTACACCAATGCAATGGCCGCCCACTAAACCGGGCGAGAATTTCAAGAAGTTCCACTTTGTACCCGCTGCTTCAAGAACATCATAAGTATTAATATTCATTTTATTGAATATAATCGAAAGCTCATTCATTAATGCAATATTTACATCACGCTGTGTGTTTTCAATAATTTTAGCGGCCTCTGCCACTTTAATGCTGGAAGCGCGATGTGTGCCCGGCTCTACAATTATTTCGTAGGTTTTTGCAATTACATCAAGGCTCTCCGCATCGCAACCTGCAACAATTTTTAAAATCTTTGTAATGGTATGTTCTTTATCGCCCGGATTAATACGCTCGGGAGAGTATCCTACTTTAAAATCTTTTACAAACTTTAATTTGCTGTGCTGTTCCAATACCGGAATACAATCGTCTTCGGTACAACCGGGATATACTGTTGATTCATAAACTACGTAATCGCCCTTTTTTAAAACTTTTCCAACCGTGGTGCTGGCTCCGATCAAGGGCTTAAGATCAGGAAGATTATGCTCATCTATTGGCGTGGGAACAGCAATAATAAAAAAATTAGCTTTCTTAAGATCTTCCAATTTATGAGTAAAAGTAATATCGGAATTTTTAAAATCTTCTTTAGTTAATTCCTGACTTGGATCTATACTTTTTTTCATCATATTAACGCGTTTTTCGTTAATATCAAAACCAATCACTTTAATTTTTTTTGCGAAAGCAAGGGCAATCGGTAATCCCACATATCCAAGCCCAATTACAGCCACTACAGCATCTTTTTTTATTATCTTATTATATAAGTTCATTCTATCTTTTTTAATTATGAATTTAAATTTTTAATTACTGTTGCAGGTCGTAATGCATAAATGCGTTCAATGATATCTACCACCTTTAATCCCTCTAAAGCATTGGTTGTAATTTTATTTTTTCCTCTTAAAGTCTCCACCACATTTTCAATAACGTTGTGGTGATTGTTAGCCGAACCTTTATAAGCTCCATAATCATTCGCCGGATTTGTTTCGGCAAGTTTCGGCATAGTGTAATCTTTTATATTACATACTTCTATCTGATCCATGTATTGCCCACCCACTTTAACACTTCCTTTGCTTCCAACAATTGTAAGGGAAGACTCCAGATTTTTATCCCACACAGCGGTAGAATAATTGACGCAGCCCATGCCTCCATTTACAAAATCAAAACTTACAAAACCACTGTCTTCAAAAGCGGTGGTGTTACTGTGATTGAAATCTGCAAATTTTGCCTGAATGTTGGTGATGTCTCCAAAAATCCAATACATAATATCAATCCAGTGACTGAATTGTGTAAATAAGGTGCCGCCATCAAGTTCGGAAGTTCCCTTCCAATTACCTTTTTTATAGTAACGTTCGTCTCGGTTCCAATAACAATTGAGCTGAACCATATAAATATCGCCAATCGTTTTATTACTCACAATTTCTTTTAACCAAACACTCGGAGGAGAATAACGATTTTGCATTACACAAAACACGGTTTTATGATGATGCAAGGCACCGTAAATTATTTTTTCGCAATCGGCTTTGCTTAAGGCCATTGGTTTTTCAACTACCACATGCTTGCTGTGATTAAGAGCTTTTAAAGAGTGTTCACTATGCAAACCGTTAGGTGTACAAACATTAACCACTTCCACTTCAGGATGTGCTTTTAAAAGGTCGTCAATGCTGTTGTAAAATTTCTCTTTAATATTTTCAAGTCCTAATTTTTCCTTTGGTAAAGCGTCGCATACTGCTACCAATTCGCAATTTTCATTTCTGCGAACCATTTCAGCGTGCCGTTTACCTATATGCCCCTGCCCTATTACGGCGAATTTAATTTTATTTAAATGTGTCATTTTACTTTTTAAATCCTATCTTTTTTCTTTTTTGCTGCAAAGTTTGAATTTTTTCTTTTTGCAATAAAAAATTTATAGCTTCATATACGTCTTTAAATTGTTTGTCGTATTTAGTTTCTATTTCTTTTAATTTTATTGTTAATTTTTCATTTGTTAAAGCAAATTGCCGCAAAACAACAAATGCACGCATTATTCCAATATTTACATTTATTGCTTTATCGGAATTTAAGATGCCACTTAACATGGCCAATCCCTGTTCGGTAAAAGCAAAAGGTAAGGCCGATTTTGGGCGCTTGCGTGACAATGTTGTCACAATTTGTGATGACATAACCTCCCATTCTTCCTGAGTTAACTGAAACATAAAATCTTCAGGAAAACGCTTTATATTGCGTTTAACTGCCTGATTTAATACTCTCGTTTCTACTTCATAAAGTTGAGCAAGATCAAAATCCAACATCACGCGAAGTTCTCTGATATAGTATATTTTCGACTGTATTTTTTGCAGTTGCATACTTATATCAATTAACCCGCGAAACTAAATTATTTTCCAATTTATATTTTTGTCCGCTTTCTTTACATAAAGCAAAGCCTTCTTTATCAAACTCCAGTCGGTGTCCGTACTCGCTCATCCAGCCTATCTGACGACCAGGATTCCCAACTATTAAAGCAAAATCGGGAACATGCTTTGTTACAACGGTACCTGCACCTATAAAAGCAAATTTACCAATATCATGCCCGCAAACAATTGTAGCATTTGCTCCAATGGAGGCACCTTTACCTACGTGTGTTTTAGCATATTGATTTTTTCGGTTAACCGCACTACGCGGATTAATAACATTGGTAAAAACCATGCTTGGACCGAGAAAGACATCGTCATCGCAGGTAACTCCGGTATAAATGGAAATATTATTCTGAGCCTTCACATTATTACCTAAAACAACATCAGGAGAAATAACAACATTTTGTCCAATATTACAATTTTTACCCAATTTACAATTAGGCATAATATGCGAAAAATGCCAAATTTTGGTTCCTTCCCCTATTTCGCAGCCTTCATCAATAAGCGCAGTTGGATGCGCGTAAAAATTTTTATTTTCGTTCATAAAATTCTATGCAAAATTAAGAAAACCCACGGTTTAACAAAATTGTAGGTGATTTTATTAAACACGGGTAAAAACAATATTTTAATATCTTTGCCCGTTATAAACCATACTATGAATTTCAATTACAAAAAGTACATACCCCATGCCGCAGCTGTAATAATTTTTGCAATCATAACTTTAATTTATTTTAAACCATTATTAGGCGGAAAAGAGCTTAGACAGGATGATATTGCCCGCCATAAAGGCATGAGCAAGGAAATAGCTGATTTTAGAAAGGAAAAGAAAACAGAACCATTATGGACAAACAGTATGTTTGGAGGAATGCCTGCATACCAGATCTCAACCTTATATCCGGGAAATTGGATAGGAAAATTGGACAATGTTTTTAAACTATTTATCCCTTTACCTGCGGGATACGTGTTTTTGTATTTTATCGGATTTTTTATTTTGATGTTATGTCTGGATATTAACCCATGGCTCTCATTAATAGGAGCCATTGCCTATGGATTGAGTTCGTATTTCCTGATTATTTTGGAAGCAGGGCATAATTCGAAAGCAAATGCTTTGGGATATTTGCCCGCGTTACTAGGTGGTGTTATCCTGCTTTTCAGAGGCAAGCACTGGTTAGGATTGGCTGTAACTACATTATTCACAGCAATGGAATTAAACGCCAATCACGTTCAGATCTCCTATTACGGATACATTCTTATTGCATTTATTATTGCAGGATATTTCATAGAATCCTTTAAACAAAAACAACTGCCTGTGTTCTTCAAAGCATTCGCGTTTTTTATTCTCGCTTCTATTATTGGTGCATTACCAAATGCCGGAAATCTTTTAACTACCAACGAATACGGCAAATACAGCACCCGCGGAAAATCTGAATTGACCATCAATTACAATTCAATTAAAGCGGCACGGTCTTCGGCTGTAGGCCTTGACGGCAATGTTGCGCAGCCCGCCGCAAAAGGAAATTATATTAATACCGGTGAAAAAGAAAAACATTCGAAAAACAAAACCACGGGTTTAGATAAAGATTACGCTACTAATTGGAGCTATGGCATTGGAGAAACATTTACTTTTCTTATCCCTGATTTTAAAGGTGGAGCAACATCGGCCATTGGAAATGCCGATGAAAATGCACTTAAAAAAGTAAATCCTGACTATCGTCAACAAGTTGCAAGCAGTAATGCATATTTCGGCGATCAGCCATTTACAAGCGGACCGGTTTATATTGGTGCCATCATTATGTTTCTGGCCTTATTGGGAATGTTTATTATAAAAAATCCGCTTAAATGGCCTGTATTTTTTGCTACGCTGTTAACCATTGCGTTGGCGTGGGGCAATAATTTTATGGCTTTAACTGATTTTTTTATGGATCATGTGCCGGGATACAATAAATTCAGAGCCGTATCCATGCTTATGGTTATTGCAGAATTAACCATTCCCCTACTCGCTGTTATGGGAGTAAACGAACTGCTTAAATTCAAAAATTGGGAAGCAAAAATTAAATTAAGATTCTTAAAACACGAACAAAGCTTAAAAAAAATTATTATTGTTTCAGTAAGTATTGTGGGAGGATTTTGTCTGTTCTGTTATTTGGCACCTGACTTGTTCAATTCTTTTTTGGCGCAGGGCGAAGAGCAGCAAATGATACGAGAATATGTAAAAGCGGGACAAGGAACAGAAGAGCAAGTTCGATCTGAAGTTACTCAGTTAATGGCGCAGATTGAAGTGGCGCGAAAATCAATTTTCAAAGCAGATGCCATTCGCTCTTTAATTTTTATTTTATTGGCCTTTGGTACGCTTTATTTGTACTTCACCAATAAAATTAAAAAAGAATTATTTTTTGTAGCGCTTGGATTATTTATTACTATTGATCTTTGGACCGTTGATAACCGTTATCTGAATGCAAAATCTTTTGTAACTAAGGAACAAAATTTACAAAGTTTGGTTGCTAAAACCGCTGCTGATGATGAAATTCTAAGAGATCCGGATCCGGATTACCGCGTGTTGAATTTAACGAATAATACTTTTAATGATGCAAGCACTTCTTACTATCATAAATCTATTGGAGGTTATCACGGGGCCAAACTCAAAAAGTATGCGGAGTTGATTGAATTTCATATCGATCCGGAAATAAAGGCTTTTTATACGGATGTAAGCAAGGCCGCTTCAAACGACAGTATGATGCAATCTCTTTTAGGAAAAATGAATGTGATAAACATGTTGAATACTAAATATTTTATTATTCCCGCAGGTGGCGAAGAACGCGCGGTTATTCCCTTTAAAAATCCGCAGGCTAACGGAAGTGTTTGGTTTGTTAAGTCGCTTAGAATAGTTAATGATCCCGATAGTGAAATTGTGGGATTGTATTACATCAATACAAAAGTTCAGGCAATTCTGAATAAAAAATACAAAGAAGAATTAGGTTTAAAAAATTCATACAGCGCAGAAGGTTCAATAAAACTCACCTCGTATCAAGCCAATGATTTGATTTATGAAAGCCAAAGCGGGGAAGAACAATTTGCCGTTTTTTCGGAGATCTATTATCCCAAAGGATGGAACGCATACGTGGATGGGGTTTTAAAACCTCACGCTAATGTTGATTATGTATTACGCGGCTTAAACATCCCGGCAGGAAAACATACAATTGAGTTTAAATTTGAACCTGCCACTTATAAAACCGCCACTACCATAGCAATTATAGGATCCATCCTGGTATTACTTTTAGTAGGAACAGGAATTTATCTTCACAGAAAGAATAATGTTATTGTTAGTTAATTGAAAATAACATTTAGGTTTTTTTATTTTAAGATTAAAAAAACAAAGCTTAACTTTAAATAGAAAATTAAATAAACAAATAATTAAAAACTAAATATCATGGCAATAGAAATTACAGATGCAAACTTTGATGAACTTGTATTAAAAAGTAACAAACCCGTATTGGTAGACTTTTGGGCGGAATGGTGCGGCCCTTGCCGAATGGTTGGCCCCGTAGTTGAAGAGCTTGCTAAAGAATACGAAGGCAAAGCGGTAATTGGTAAAGTTAATGTGGATCAGAATTCAACCATAAGCACAAATTACGGTATCCGCAACATTCCTACTCTTTTATATTTTAAAAACGGGCAGGTTGTTGATAAACAAGTTGGTGTTGTGCCTAAGGCTGCTTTGGCCGCTAAGTTAGACGCTCAATTGTAATCGAGAAAAAATAATTTAGTAAGGAGCTGCTCATGTCGAGCGGCTTTTTTTGAGCATCTTACATAAAATTGCTATAATTCATAGCCACCAATTGCTATGTTATATACTAATTTTGTGGTATGATTACACCCGTTGATTCATATTTTAAAGGAAGAGGATCGCAAATTAATATTCATAACAAGTTTAATAAGTTTGTTTATACGCAGGAAAATCCGGAGGTTTTGGATGAGGAATTTGTGGTGAACCAAAAAACGGAAGTCATTTACACCTACCCTAAAACGGTAATAAACAAAGTTGATAGTCCGGATTTGAGCGCGGAATATTCCCTTAATCCCTATCAGGGATGCGAACACGGCTGCGTTTATTGTTATGCCCGAAACACCCACGAATACTGGGGATACAGTGCGGGGCTTGATTTCGAACAAAAAATAATAGTGAAACAAGGAGTTACCGATATTCTGGAAAAGCATTTTAGCAGCAAAAAATGGAAGCCTCAGCCCATAATGTTGTCCGGCAATACAGATTGCTACCAACCCTTGGAAAAACAATTAGGCATTACCCGAAAGATTCTACAAACCTGTTTAAAGTACAAGCATCCTGTAGGTATTATTACCAAAAATTCGCTGATATTAAGAGACGCAGATATTTTGGAAGAACTGGCTAAACACAATTTGGTAAACGTGATGGTTTCTATTACCGGAACTGATGAAAACATGCGTTTAAAATTAGAGCCGAGAACGGCTACTTATAAAAACAGATTTAAAGTGCTGGAGAGTCTATCGGGTCTGGGAATTCCTTGCGGGGTAATGGTGGCGCCAATTATTCCGGGTATAAATAACCACGAAATACCAAATGTAATAGAAGCGGCAGCAAAGGCAGGAGCAACAAGCGCAGGATATACAATAGTAAGGCTGAACGGATCTGTTGGTCCTATTTTTAAAGACTGGTTACTGAAAATTTTTCCGGATAGAGCCGATAAAGTCTGGAATCAGATCTCTGATAGTCATGGCGGCGATGTTAACGATAGCCGATTTGGCGTAAGAATGCGAGGAGAAGGAAAAATGGCCGAAAGCATCAAGCAACTTTTTGAACTTTCTAAAAAACAATTTATGAAAAACGCCAAACGTTTTGAATTTAATTTAAACGCCTTTAATTATAAAGCCGGTGAGGCGCAACTGAGTTTGTTTTGATTCTTAAACGCATTATTAAATCCATTAGAAGCTGGCTTATGTGACCGCGCAGACCAATGGAAATATTCTTCGTATAAAGGATTAATGCTTCCGGAAGAGGTAAAGAACTCAGACGATATTCCGATTTTAAAAAAGGGAGGTAATAGATTGGTTAAGTGGATTACTAAAATTTTAAGAACACTTATATTACATCTCAAAGTTAAAACCTTGAATCTTATAACCGTAGACCCTGAAGGTTTAAAAAACTTCAGGGTCTTTGAGGTCTTAAAATCAAATCAATATATTCCTGTACCCTCTTAAAATCTGTCAGCGTCATCATGTGCGAACCTTTTTCAACGGTATAATCGGGCTTTACATACCGATAAGGTAAAGTATGATCTTTGGTTCCATGAATATGAAAAATATTTTTCGTGTTTGTTTTTCTATCCCATTTAATGATCATTTCAACAGTTCGTTTCATAAACTTTGAATCCTTAGCGTTCAACATTTTTTTGAAAGTGCTTTTATTTTTTCTTCTGTCCCGTTCAACAAGTGGCTGCAACATTTTAGCTCCTGTTTTTATTAAAGATGCAGGAACGAGTTTATACAAGGGAATTGCTTTTTGAAATCTGTATCGAAGCGGCAGTTCACTTCTCTTCTTTGCGCTGGAAATAATGATTACTTTTTCAGCCCTTAATACTTCACTCAACTCGCAACAAATCATTCCACCTAAAGAAACACCAATTAAAATAAAGGGTTTTAAGGTATCAATTTTATGAGCCAACGATTGCGAATATTCCTTTAAACTCATGCCTTTTTTGGGAACAGGATATGCTATATAAACTATATTATATTTATTTAAATCAAAATCCAATGAATCAAATATCCTGTAATCAGAGCCTTGGCCCGGAAACAGATATATTTTTATTTTGCTTTGTGCCAACATACCGCTTGCCAAAATCATAAACACTATAGTAAATGCCAGGCTCCTCATAATTATAATTACGAATTTAATAAATTATACCTGGGTTATCACCAATATCATACTGATGCTTAATTTTGTTAAGAAATTAAATTACACAATTTCTTTTTTTAAATTTACAAAGCAACTTTTATGGTAATGGATAAAAAATATCTTATAAAAAAAAGGACGTTTTGCGAACACGGGATGTTTATAACGGTTACCGCTTTTGTAAGATTATAAAATACAAATAAAATTATGGAAAATACAGTTATTCACAAAGCGGAAACACGCGGACATGCAAATCACGGATGGCTTGATAGCTACCATACATTCAGTTTCGCAAATTATTACAATCCAGAGCGAATGCATTTTGGTGTGTTGCGCGTATTAAACGACGATCGCATTGATCCGGGAATGGGCTTTGGTACGCATCCTCATGATAATATGGAAATCATCACCATTCCATTAGAAGGAGATTTGGAACACAAAGATAGCATGGGCAATAGCGCGGTAATAAAAAATGGGGATATTCAGGTGATGAGTGCCGGCACCGGAATAAAACACAGCGAATACAACCCTAATAACAATAAGCTAACGAAGCTTTTACAGATTTGGATTTTTCCGAATAAAAAAAATGTTACTCCGCGTTATGGCCAAATTACTTTAAATGAAAAGCACAGACACAATAAACTTCAGCAGATTATTTCGCCAAATGCACAGGACGACGGTGTATGGATACATCAGGATGCGTGGTTTTATCTGGCCGATTTTGATAAAGATTTTTCAACTGAATACAAACTCAAAAAATCAGGAAATGGGATGTATATTTTTATTTTGAATGGCGAAATGGAAGTTAAGGGAAGCAACCTGAATACACGCGATGGAATTGGCATTTGGGATACCGAATCAATCATACTTAAAGCAACAACAAAAACAGAATTTTTATTAATGGAAATCCCTATGACTATTAATATGAATTAATCATATTCTAAATAAAAAGACCCATCGTAAACGACAGGCCTTTTATATTTTTTATTTATATTATCAATGTTTTCGCTTACCGTTAATAAACAAATTGATTTTTAGTATTTTTATCAGAACCTTCTAACTTAACAAGTTTATTATATAAACCCATAATTAGAATTGGAGATGCAAACTGTCCTACCACAGTAGCTACAGTTTTTAATCCGGTTAATCCCGTTACAACCGAAGCGGCCAAACATCCTAAACCAACCCACAAGAATAAATCTGATGGAAGTTTAGCGGTTTGCTGCTCAATTGTTTTTGCTACTTTACCTTCTGAATGGTCATGTTTTCCGTTGGTAGCCGTGTTAATGGCTTTTCGAACTAATTCCTTGGTTTCCATAATATTTAGTTTTAAATGAATAATTAATATTGGTATCTACACTAAATATTGCAAATGGCATGCCGTTAATTATGTTTTTTAAAGCGAATATATACTCTTGATTTACAGACAAATGCAGAATAGTATATTTTTGTTGAATTTATTTTGTATCAGATATGAGAAAAACGCTATCAAATTGAGAGAGGAATTTTAATTAACTCTCTAAAATAAAAAAACCGCTAACAGTATTTATCGTTAGCGGTTAATTTTGATAGGATGTTGTACCTAATTTGCGAATACCTTGTGAAATTGCGGTACTAAGTTTTTTATCTTTGGCATTACGGTTTGTTTAAACTTTTTACCAAATTTATATTATAACGTTTGGCGACCTGATACAAAGCTATTGCACCGGCGGTCAATACAATTAATGTTTTCATAATTTCAATTTTTTTATTTATTACCTTCTACCATAAAGGTACGGAACAATTTATAGGTGTGGTTAATTATTAGATAAAACAGTCATTAATATGGCTTATAAGGGCACTATTAAAGCCTGAACAGCATCCATAAAAAAAGCTGCATTGCTGCAGCTTTTAAAAGATTCATTTTCGCAATTACGAAAGTGAAAATTTTTTAGTTTTTGACAGTAAATTTGTTACTGTGTGTTTTATAAAATTTATCAAATCCGCGAAGGAGTGAATGTTTAAAGTTTTTGCGACCCGTTTCAGCACCGCCGAACCAATGGTCATTACAAGCCATTTTTTCATATTTCAATAATTTAAAAAAGGGTAGTATTTTTCAACGACCCTTAAGTTTTTTACTATGAATATTGCAATTCTTTTGTTTTTGACTTTCCGTTTGGTAAAATCTCATCTAAAGATGGTAATACCATTTTCATTATATCGGCAAAAGAATTTATTTTATAATATTTTGCTACCTCACGTATCAAGGCAATACCTAGGTACATTACAATTAACTTTTTCATGATTTCAAATTTTTAATTAATAAAAGGAATAATCAACCGATAATTCCAGAAATCTTTCTTTACTTACCTAATAAACCTTTTAACTGCGGAATAAGTTTGGTTAAACTATCCGAATTTATTTTTTTATACTTTGCGACCTGGTAAAGCGCTGCGCCACCCACGGCCAATAAAATTAACTTTTTCATGATTTCAAATTTTTAATTAATAATCAATTTCTATAGTAAAGGTACGCACAGAATTAGCGGTTTATAATAGATATTTGTTTAACACCCAAATTCAATAGCTAAAAGGGCGTTAAAATTATTTTACTTTATTCTTTTCCCGTTCCGTTGTATATTTACATTTTACTCATTATGGACTTAAAAGAAGCTGCCAGACAAAAAACATTTACCGCCGAAAAACAAATTTCATACGTGCGGATGATTGTTATACTATTTGGCACGGTTACTTTTTTCTTTCTTAACCATCCTCACGTTCATACACCTCTCGCGCATTTTTTATTAATACTTATTTGGCTGTACGGTTTATATATTCCAATTTTTAAACCTTATAAAAAGTATTCTATATTTTTAGCCAGTTGGTTTACTTATTTAAGTGATAGCATTTTTGCAACCTTATGGATTTATGCAACCGGGGGGTTTTATTCACCTTATCATGTTATGTTTTATATCTCCATTATTGCGGTAGCCTTTCGCTTTGATCTTAAAACCACTTTTTTTACCTCAGCACTTTATACTCTTTGTTACTTTATTTTATTATGGCAATTAAATCAATTAGCTGATAACGAAACAGAGGCAACCGTTAGAACAGGTTTTATTTTTATTATTGGATTTATGACCTATCTGATTACACAAGAAACACTGAATCAGACCCAGCAAAAAATAGCCATAGAACAAATGGCTGAAGAGGTGAAAGAAAATTACACCCAATTAAGCAGCAGTCAGGCTCAGTTAACCTTGGTAAATCAAAAACTTATATTACGAAATGCCATCTTTAACCATGCCGAAGAAAACGCCTTAATTGGAAGCTATGCCTGGTATCTTGCCTCTAATAAACTTGAATATTCTGATAATTTATATAAGCTGTTAGGATGTGAAGTGGATGAGTTTGAACCTTCCTTTGAAAAATACATGACCTTTGTACATCCCGACGACAGAGCAACGATGCTTACTAATTGGGAAGAATATCTGCGCAGTAAAAAAATAAAAAATTCAAGATACCGCATCTACACTAAATCAGGAAAATTAAAGTATTTGCATAGTTCGGGTAAAATTACGGGGCCTGAAAATGACACTCTTGTTATTGGCACGGTTCAGGATATTACTTCAGATGTAGAAATGCATGAATTGATTCATCAAAAAAATAAAGAATTAGAAAAGAGTAATACCGAACTTGCTTCGTTTAATTATATTGCCAGTCATGATTTACAGGAACCGGTAAGAAAGATCCATACCTTTAGTAAACTTATTCTGGAAAAAGATACCGATCTGAACGACAAAACCCGAGGTTATCTTTCGCGTATTTCCTCCTCCGCCATACGAATGCAGAATTTAATTGTTGCATTTTTAAATTACTCTCGAGTAGAAAACACACCTTTAGCTTTTGAAAAAACAGATATGAATGTGTTAATGGATGAAGTGATTGCCAACTTAAGCGATCTCATGGAAGAAAAAAACGCGGTCATTAAAAAAACGCAACTGCCGGTTGTAATGTTATTGCCTTTTCAAATACAGCAATTATTTATTAACCTTATAAGCAACTCTATTAAGTATAGTAAGCCCGATGTGAGCCCGGTAATAAAAATATCTTGTGCCGAAATTCCCGGATCTCAAATAGAACAAGAAGGCGTAAATGCAAACATTAATTATTGGAAAATAAATGTAGAAGATAACGGAATTGGCTTTGATCAAAAATATGCTGATAAAATATTTGAAGTTTTTCAGCGTTTACATAACAAAGATGAATACGCCGGAACGGGCATAGGGCTTGCTATCTGTAAAAAAATAGTAAATTCACATAAAGGATTTATTACCGCTACTGGAAGTTATGCTAATGGCGCAACCTTTTCTATTTATTTACCTGTAGCCTAATTTTAACACGCATAAGCTATTAAAAACACGCTCCTGACGAAATTTTTTCATATAACAACTACTCTACTTTAATTTTGATTTTAAAGAAATTTAATATGACGCACTGCATTAAATCTATTCTTTTGGTTGATGACGACCAGGATTATAAATATTTTTTTTACAAAGCCCTTGAACAGGTTAATCCGGAAATAACCGTAACCAATGCCGGCGATGGCCGCGAAGCCTTTGATAAACTTGAAGAATTTATTCCGGATATGATTATTCTTGATTTTAACATGCCCCGAATGAACGGCATGGCCTTTTTAAAAGAAATTAAAAAAGACGAAAAATTGAAGCAAATACCTGTTATTCTGTATTCTACCTACATGAGTATGTTTGATTCTGAAGAGATTAAAGAATTAGGCGCGGTGCATGTGTTTACAAAACCGGTGGGATTTGACGCTACCGTTTCTACCCTTGCGGAGATTTTGAATATAAAAGAAGTTAAAAATTGCGCCTGAAATATTTTTCGCAATTTGGTCTTTTTTTCAATTGATTAAAAGTGTATTTTTAGTTTTATGAAAGTACTAAATACAAGCATTTCCGTTCTTAGTTACAATGAAGAGGACTCTATTCTTCATATAGAAATGCGCCCGGATGCCGATATGAACCTGGAGACTACTAAAGAGCATTACGCCGCCATAAACCTTATAACAGATAACAAAAAACATTACGCACTTATCAATTCACAAAATTATTTTACAATAGATTCAGAATCGTTTAAATACGCTTCTTTAAGTTCTACAGTAAATAATCGCTTAGCCTGCGCTCATTATAATTGCTCTTTTGCCAATAGTTTAACAGTTAATTTTTACAAAAATAATCATCGACCGGGCATACCCATGAATATTTTTAACACCAAAGAAGAAGCGCTTGTGTGGATTAAATCGTTAACAGAGGTTTTCCAAACAAAAAAATAAACTATTTAGTTTGCATTACCTTGCTTACCATTTCCTCAATAATTGGCTTAAATTGGGTAAGGTCCAGCGGCTTAATGTAATAATCTTCCGCGCCTAATTTTAACGCTCGCTCTTTGGCTTTTTCATCCGAAGAAGTTGATAAAACAAAAATTGGAATGTGCATCAAGGTTGGATCTTTTTTAATTCTTGCAATAAAATCAAAGCCATCCAGCCTTGGCATATTTAAATCGGTAATTATAAATTTGGGTAATTCAAAAGGGCGCGAAACCGTACTTTCTTTTTTAAGAAAAAAGTTAAGGGCGTGAACGCCATCATAAGCAATAGTAAGGGAAATTGAAGGGTTTATTTCTTCAAACGCAATTTTAAGAAAGTGCTGATCATCCAAATCATCCTCTGCCAACAATACTGAAAAACGTTTCTTATTCATAAACAAAAAAAATAATTAAAAAAAATAAGAAAAATTTAATTTCTAGCACTTATATTTATAATAGAAAACATTGTGCCAAGGAAACTAATTAAATTAGGCTACCCGAAGAACAGATTGCACCTGTAAAGTCTCATCATTTTGAGCAGTGGCAAATTTCCGTAATAAATTAATAGAGGTTCTGCTTACTGATTTTACCGTTCCTAAAGGCATTTTTTTAATAACAGCAACTTCCTGATGAGTAAAACCTTGCATAAATAGCAATTCAACAATTTCCTTTTGCTCTGGTTTTAAATGCAATAGCAAACCTTCCACATCTAAATGAGCGCCGGCAACAGGCAATACACTTTTAAACTCAATACCTAAATCTAATGGAGAAGTTTTTTGTTTTGATTTAAAATAAAGCGATTTAAAATAATCCTTGCAATGGTTTTGAGTTATGTTAATTAACCACGTGTATAATTCGCCTTTTTCTTTTTTGTAAGTGGACATATTATTCCACGCTTTTACAAATACTTCCTGACACAGATCTTGAGTTACTTCAGCATCCTGCGTCATTTTAAATAATTTAGAATAAATTGCTTTTTTATAATTTTTATAAAATATCTTAAAAAATTCAGGATGGTTGTAATCTATTTGGCCATCAGCATTCATCGTTTCTACTTCGCGGGTAAGGCCTACAATTTTAACCGCTTGGCCATTTTGCTCCCTTAAAATTTTGGCTTGCGTTTGTGCATAACCAATACTTCCATCTTTTTTAACTATCCGGCGTTTAAAATTATATTCGTTGTGATTTTTTAAGGAGTCGTCAATAATTTTTGCAATTCGTTTTACATCCGAAACATGCGTGGTTTTTAATAAAAAATAGTCGCTATTAATATCCACTTCTCCGGGTTCAAATCCATAAATTTTATATTGATTGGGAGACCAACTTAGCTCTTTGGTTTTTACATTTAATTCCCAATTTCCTTCTTTATGATCGTTAATGTAAGAAGTATGTTTTTCAATAGGTAATTGGTGCAGTATCATCATAAACATTTGATTGATATACACACGTAAAAAACTGTGCCACAGGCAGTTATTTAACTATATTCCTTTACATTCCGTTAAATGTTAACAAATTCTTTACTTAATAAAAACATACAGCACTTTTCATTTAATCTACATGAATAAATTTTTTGATTTTATCAAGAATGGTTTCATCTTTTTTAACCGCACCAATGTGATTGCGCGCCACGTGTTTTACCACATCATCAAACGACATTTTTTTATCTTTATCCTTTATTTTTAGTGCTTTTGGAATGATCCCTCCAAAAAGATGGGTCCATCTGAAATTATCTTTAATATCTTCTTTATCTTCCGTTAAGCGATTTTCCATGCGGGCAATTTCGTCCTGCAATTCTTTTCTATTCTTCATTTTCGAATATTTATGCCGGGTTCCCGTTACTTTTATATGTTTTTTATCTTCCTCCTCCGTTTTTTCACTAAAATGTTTTACCGAGCCATTCTGGTATTCTTTCCACTCATAGCCATCCTTTGATTGGATAGTGTGTTTCATTTCCGGCTGCTCTGTACGTGCTTTTTCTTCCTTTTTACTTTCAAATTTTTTGGTTTTTTGATGTTCATCCAAACTGCCCTCTATTTTAACCGCATCCTTGGTAGGCTCAATGCTATGGCCCTGAGCAAGAGCATATTGCTTGGTAAACTCGGCGCCAAAAAACACAATCATGGAAGAATAGGAAACCCACAAAAGCATTAAAATGATAGATCCGGCGGCTCCGTAAACCGAAGCGGGCTCTGACTTTCCGAAATAAAAACTTAATCCGTATTTTCCTAAGATGAAGAGAAAACCGGTTAAAAAAGCGCCCTTCCAAACGTTTTTCCAAGGAATTTTAACGTCGGGAAGGTACTTGAACATTAAAGCGAAAAGCACGCTGATAACAGATAAAGAAACCACAAATTCAAGGGCGTAAAATAAATAAGCAATTACATCCGGAAAAATCTCTTCCAGCCAATTACTGGCCGCGGCCAAGCCTGAGCTTATTACTAGTGAAATTAAAAGTAAAAAACCTATGCTTAAAATTAAGCCGAAGGAAAATAATCTTCCGCGCAATTGTTTTAAAAAACTAAGATCTTCTCTTTCCTTTACATCCCATATTTGATTTAGCGTTTTTTGTAATTGAACAAATACTCCGGTGGCACCAAAAATAATAGTAACAATGGCAATAATGGTTGAAATTACACCCGCTTTCATTTCACCGGCTTTTGTTACAATGCCTTCTACCTGTTGGGCAGCGTCGGCTCCCATTACTCCCTCAATTTGTCGAGAAATTTCCCCGTTAATGGCATCTTTCTCAAACACAAATCCCACCACATTAATTATCAAAACCAACAGGGCAGGCAACGAAAATATTGCGTAATAGGCAATTACAGCACTCTGACGAAAAGGGTCATCGGCATTCCAACCCTTGTAGGTTTCTTTTATAACCTTAAAAAACTTGCTCAATTTTTTTTTCATATTAATAGGTTTGCATTTTTTAAATAAAAAGTTGTACCGCCTGCAAATTTAGTTTGTCAAAAAAATAGTGAGTATAATTTTAACCATATTTTATTTATGTGGAATTAGCGCGAGAAATTTATTGATATAAAGAATAAAAAATTAAAACAGGCACATACTTTTATTATTTATTTTAAAAAACAAACAAAATGGAAGACGCTACAATTAAAGAAAATGTTGAAGATTATATTGAAACAAAAATTGATATTATTAAATTAAAAGCTATTGATAAAACCGGCGGAGCCATCTCCGGAGCCATTGTGGGCGCAGCTTCCGGTATATTAGGCCTGTTTATTCTGCTGTTCTTAAGTTTATCTGCCGCCTACGCCATTTCCAGTGCTACCGAAATGCCTTTTTTAGGCTTTTTATGCGTAGCGGTTTTTTATATAATTCTTGTAATTTTATTAAACGTGCTAAAAGAAAAAATGGTAACCATGCCTATAATTAATTCTATGCTTGCCAAATTTTACAAGCCCAAGGAAGAAGAATAAATTTAAATTTTTTTTACCTATTATTCTTTTGTTGCTCAAAGAAGGTTTGGTAGCACGTGGCAAATATTCTCAAAAAATATAAAAAAATGATGCGTTAATGTAGAAAATTATACGCAAGCCCAAATTATTTCGAAAAAAAATAAAAGATGTTATTTAATTGTTGATAAATTGAACATTTTTATAGCTTAAGTTGTTTACAAACCCTGTCTGTTTGCATTTTTTGCTGTTTAGCCACCTCTAAATTGCGTTGTGCCCAGGCTTTCATATCCAAATTTTTACCTCTTTTTAACTCTCGCTCAATATTGCGCAATTGCCTTTTATTTATTTTAACCATCAGCTTCAAAAACTTTTTATCAAACTTTTCGGCGTTCTTTTTTGATAGCGTTACAAATTGCTCTTGACCTTTATCATCAACGTCTTTAGGCAATGCAATGGCTAATTTAGTAGAAATTTCAAGCAATTCTGTAAACGCCGCCACTTGGTCTTCCTTCAGCATTTTACCCAATTTTTTAACTGAATCGGATAAGGCGGTGTTAATGGCCAGTTCGCCTAATTTTATTTTAAGCAGATGCGAGTTGGCCGCTTCAATGGCAAATGCGGCGTCTTGTTGCGCTTTGGCCCAAAAAAAGGAAAAAAATAAAAATGTTATTAAAAGTAAGTGTTTCATGGATGATGATTGAAATTTCATAAACTATAATGCCAAAGATGTACCATGTTAAGATAATGATAATCAATTAGTTAAATAAATGTAGAAATAATTACTCAAATATTAAAAATGACGAGAAAATAATTGGCATTTAATTTTATAGAGCATTTATATAAAACAAGCTTTATGTTAAGGGAAATAAAAAACTTCAGGTTCGACGTTAGTAAATTAAAAAGAACTCAACCAATAAATAAGGATTGCCTTACGTATAGAAAATCCAACTGTCCGCGCTGTAAAGATCCTATTCAATCCTTATACATTCCGCACACAAGAAAATCTGATTTTTTTTGCAATAATTGCCAGATACTTTTTCAACGCTAAACAAACGCCGACTCGGTAATATAACAAAAATTATCGGAGTATTGCTATTTTAAAACAATTTATATAGTATTAAAATTAATTTAATAAGCTTATCTTTATCATCCAATTTAATGTTGGATAAAAATGAAGAGAGCTACTTCCCCCAAAATTCTTCTGGTTGATGACGACCCCGATGATCATTTTTTTATAGAAAGCGTAATCAATGATTTTGATTCTAACATTCAAATAAAATCGGTGTATAACGGCGTACAAGCTTTGGATTTTTTAAGAAGCAGCCTTTCGCCTGTTGAAGGGGAAAGTTTTTTTCCGGATTTTATTCTTACCGATTTAAATATGCCACTTTTAAATGGGTATGAATTATTGATTGAATTAAAAAAAGACAATCAGCTTAAACATATTCCCGTTTTTATTATTTCTACCAGTAAGCAGCCTCAAATAGAAAAAGACTGTCTGAATCACGGCGCGCTGAAATATTATTTAAAACCCATTTCATCAAATGATCTAAAAAGCATTATTGATGATGTTTTGGTTATCACCGGAATAAAAAATTAATAGATTTTACTTACCATTTATTTTTATTCCTGCCAAACATTTTTAAAATGAATGGCCATTTTATTTTTCCCAATTCGCTTTTTTAAGAAAGAAAAGCAGCCGTATGGCTATAGCTAATGCCCTTTAATCAAATTTGCAGCCTCATGCGCTTTTTTCAGTTGTAATTTTACATTATAAATTATAACAATATTAAAAATTGAAATCATGAAAAAACTTATTTTATTGGCCATTGGGGGCGCAGCGCTTTACCAGGTCGCAAAATTCTACAAAATTAATTCAGTGGATGCGTTAACTAAATTAGCTCCGCAATTAAAGGGTTTGCTTAAATCTTAACCAAATTCTAAAACCCGCTCCGGAAAGGCCGGAGCGGATTAAAGATTATTTTCTTTTGCATTCATACATGGAATTTAAAAGAAAATAATAGAGTAAAAAAATAAATTAAAACTTAAAATTATGAAAAAGCTAATTGTAATGTACTTAAGTATCGCACTGATACGTGAAGTAGCAAAATACTATAAAATTAAAACATTTGAAGACGTCATGAAATTGGTTATGCCAACGCTGGAAGATCTTTTGCCGGAGGTAAACCATAAAGCAAAACAAAAGCAATTGGATCATGCCTAATACCAAAAGAATTTATGATTTTGGACTAAATTGTAGATTCATTTGGTATAATGGAATTTGGTAAAAGAAAAGGCTTGCTTAAAAGTTCGTTATTGTTATCCATCTGAACTTGTACTGAATAAATTTCAGTACAGGCTTCAGAAAATATCAATATAAAAGATTATTATAAGGATACCGTTTAAGGTGTAATTCTTTTACTTTTTCGTAAAGAAGTGATTTAAATTCATCAACATTTTCTTTATTCTGAGCACTAATAAATAAAACCTGAGTGTTCAGATTTTTCATCCAGGTATTCTTAATATCCTTTAACGATAAATTTTCTCTTGTGGTTGGCGTAAGATCATCTTCATCTTTAGGCGTGTAAGAAAAAGCGTCTATTTTATTAAATACAAGAATAGTGGGCTTATCACCCGCCCCAATATCCTGCAAGGTTTGCTTTACCACATTAATATGCTCTTCAAAATTTTTATGAGAAATATCTACCACATGAATCAAAATATCTGCCTCACGCACTTCATCCAAAGTAGATTTAAAACTTTCAACTAATTGCGTTGGCAGTTTGCGTATAAAACCTACGGTATCGCTTAATAAAAAGAAAAGATTTTCAATGGTTACTTTTCTTACGGTGGTATCAAGGGTGGCAAATAATTTATCTTCGGCAAACACGTTGCTTTTGCTTAATAGGTTCATAATGGTGCTTTTGCCCACATTTGTATAACCAACCAAAGCCACCCTTATAAGTTCTCCTCTGTTTTTACGCTGCGTGGCCATTTGTTTATCAATTTCGCGTAAGCGCTCTTTCATTAAAGCAATCTTATCACGCACTATTCGCCTGTCTGTTTCAATTTCTTTTTCTCCTGCGCCTCCGCGTGTTCCTGTTCCTCCGCGCTGCCTTTCTAAGTGAGTCCACATACCCGTTAACCTGGGCAATAAATACTGCATTTGGGCTAATTCCACTTGAGTTTTTGCATGTGCGGTCTGAGCGCGTTGTTCAAATATTTCTAAAATCAGTGTGGTGCGATCTAATATTTTTTTACCCAATACTTTCTCTAAATTCCGTTGTTGCGAGGGCGATAATTCATCGTCAAAAATAATAACATCAATCTTATGTTCATTTACAAAGGCTTCTACCTCTGCTACTTTTCCCTTTCCGATAAAGGTGGATTTATCCGGACGCTCAAGTTTTTGAGTAAAGGTTTTTTTGGTTTGCAAGCCGTAAGTTTCAGCCAAAAAAGCGAGTTCTTCTAAATATTCTTTAGAGGCTGAATCATCCTGAAATTTATTAATCACACCAATTAATACACAAGAATATTGAGGCAATGCCGTAGTACGCGAGCTGGGTTTCATTAAAATTTATTGTCCCTTCAAATTAGTATCAACATACGCCGAAATGGCGGCGGCTTGCTCATTTGTAACGGGAACGGGCTGCATCATGTTTTGCCCGTGCAAAATCACTTCTATTATACCCTCCGCATGCAACATTGTTACTGAAAGATCCTTAGCCCCTGAAAGGCCGGCCTTACCATCTATTCCGTGACAACTTTTACAATTATTTTCGTACAAGGCTTTTCCATCATTTGAAGCAATAAGACTATTATCGGCTTGCATTTTTTTCTTCTTTGCAATTTCAGCAATACCAAAGCTGGCAGTAATCATCATTAAACTCAAAGCCGCTAAAATTTTGTTTCCCTTTTTAAAACCAATTACTGCAATTGGTATGGATGCAAATACAAGCACCAGTTTAACCCACATCAAATAATGTATCACAGGGAGTTGAACCATGAGATAAATACCCGTTGCAAGAAAAAGAAAACTGATAATTATTTCAGGTACTTTTACTTTTTTACTGAACTTAAGTAAGAGATCATTGTTATTACTAAGCAGCAATACCGTTTTAATAACATAAATTATTAAAAAAAGTACAACTACTAAATAATGGGTATGTAAAATTCCTTTGGCCATAGCTTATATTTCCTGTAAAATTAACAATATTCGGCCAAATAAAAATAGTATGAATATTTAATAATCTGTTTAAATTTGGTGGTTTTATGAGCAAGAACAGATTACTATTAATTATATGCCTGTTTATTTTATTTAAAGGCATCTCGCAAAGCACGTTTCCTACTAATGGAGCTCCATTTAATGTACATACAACCTATGCGTACATTAATGCAAATATTTTTGTTGATTATGAGACTTTTATTAAAAACGGAACATTAATTTGCAAAGATGGAAAAGTCATTTCCGTGTCAGAAAAAGCCGATATACCCAAGGAGGCTGTAATAACAGACCTTAAAGGCAAATTTATTTACCCATCCTTTATTGATATTTACAGTGATTACGGAATGCCGGAAATTAAACCAACTTCCAGAAATTATCAGGGACCGCAAATGGAAAGTGTGGTTAAGGGAGCGTATGGATGGAACCAAGCCATTAAGGCAGAGGTAGAGGCTTCGCGAATGTTTATTCATAACAAAGAAAAAGCCGAAGAATATAAAAAAAATGGTTTTGCTACCGTGCTTACCTGCCCTAAAGATGGAATTGTTCGCGGAAGCGGCGTACTGATTAATTTAACAAAAGGAAAGGAAAATCAATCCATTGTAAAAGATAACGCCGCTGCCTTTTATTCATTTAATAAAGGCACTTCTACTCAAGATTATCCAAGTTCATTAACTGGAGCCATTGCACTTCTACGGCAAACCTATTACGATGCGATTTGGTATAAAGGAAGTGTCAATAAAACTGAATATAATATTTCGTTAGAGGCTTTCAATAAATTACAAGATCTGCCCTCGGTAATTGAGGCCAATGATAAGTTTAATGATCTTCGTGCTGCAAAAGTAGGTAAAGAGTTTAACGTAAAATATATTATTAAAGGTGGTGGCAATGAATATCAACGGATTAACGACATTCAATCTACTTTTCTTAAATATATTTTGCCCTTAAATTTTCCTGAAGCATTTGATGTTGAAGATCCATACGATTCTGAAAATATTACGCTTGCCGAATTAAAACACTGGGAACTTGCTCCATTAAATCCGGCTGAATTTGAAAAAAACAATATTCCGTTTTGCTTAACGCTTTCTGATTTGAAAAATAAAAGTGATTTTTTAAAGAATTTAAGAAAAGCGGTGCAATATGGTTTGTCTGAAAAAGCAGCACTAAAAGCTCTTACCGCTCATCCTGCACTTTTTATTAATGCGTATGATAAAGTGGGAGCTTTAAAAAAAGATTATTATGCAAATTTTTTTATTTCAAATAAATCTATTTTTGAAGAAGATGCAACCATTATGCAACACATTGTAAATGGAGAACCGGAAATTTACACCGATCTTAATCCGTATGATATTCGCGGCAATTATATTCTTAACATAGAAAATAAAAATTACGAACTCAAATTTTATGGCGATGCTGTAAAACCTTCATCACAAATAAAACTCGACACCACAAAAAAGAATATCAATTATTCTTTTAATAATAACCTTATTTCATTTTCATTTCCTGTAGATACAATTAATACCGCGCGATTAACCGGCAATTACAATTTAGTTGATAAATCCTTTGCCGGAAAAGGGCAATGGGCTAACGGTAATTGGTTTAATTTTAATTTAAAATATGTGTCCATGGTTGACACCGCAGCAAAAAAACAAATTCAAAAAAAATCTGAGCTTAATTTAGGCAAAGTAATTTATCCATTCAATGCTTATGGAGAACCTTTACCTGAAAGTAACGGCTTGTTTAAAGACAATTGGAATAAATTTAAAAATCGCTACTCAGCCATCCTCATAAAAAACGCTACCATCTGGACAAACGAAGGTGACAGTGTTTTAAGAGATCATGACGTTTATATTGTTGAAGGTAAAATTGTTAGAATTGCGCCAAATATAGAAGCCACAAAACTGGCCTTTGCCAAAGTAATTAACGGTAAAGGAATGCACTTAACGCCGGGAATTATTGACGAGCATAGTCACATTGCCTTATGGGCCGGAGTTAATGAAGGCGCGCAGGCCAGCAGTGCCGAAGTTAGAATGGGTGACGTTATCAATCCGGAAGATATCAATATCTATAGGCAATTATCGGGGGGCGTTACTTGCGCTCAGCTATTGCATGGTTCTGCTAACCCAATTGGAGGCCAAAGCGCTATTATCAAATTGCGCTGGGGTCATAATGCAGAAGATATGAAATATGAAAAAACTGACGGCTTTATAAAGTTTGCTCTCGGAGAAAATGTAAAACAAAGTAATTGGGGTGATTTTAATACCGTTCGTTTTCCACAATCAAGAATGGGAGTTGAACAAGTTTATGTTGATTTTTTCAGTCGTGCTAAAGAATACAATACACAATTTGCATCCTTCTCAAAACTTTCGGCAAAGGAAATTGAAAAGTCAAAGTCATCCGCGCCCCGCAAAGATCTGGAATTAGAAGCTTTGGGAGAAATTTTAAACAAAAAACGTTTTATTACTTGCCACAGCTACGTGCAAAGCGAAATAAATATGCTGATGCATGTTGCTGATTCTTTTGGTTTTAAAGTAAATACGTTTACACATATTTTGGAAGGTTATAAAGTAGCTGATAAAATGAAAACGCATGGTGTGGCTGCCTCAACCTTCTCAGATTGGTGGGCTTACAAAAACGAAGTAATGGATGCCATTCCTTACAACGCGGCCATTTTAACCAAAATGGGTGTAGTAACAGCAATCAATAGCGACGATGCAGAAATGGCACGCAGGCTAAATCAGGAAGCCGGTAAATCGGTAAAATACGGGGCACTCAGCGAAACGGAAGCTTTAAAACTTGTAACGCTCAATCCTGCAAAAATGCTGCACATCGATGATAAAGTTGGAAGTATTAAAGTAGGTAAAGTTGCCGATCTTGTGTTATGGACGGATAATCCGTTGAGCGTTTATGCAAAAGCAGATAAAACGATTATTGATGGTCAGATTTATTTTGATCGTGAAGAGGATACGAAACTTCAAGAGTATATTAAAACCGAACGCGCCAGGCTGATTGCCAAATTATTAAAAGAAAAACAAAAAGGCGGAAAAACGGTTAAGCATGAAAGTAAACGCCAACGTTTATATCATTGTAATACAATTGAAGGAGTTAGTGAAGAAGAAACCGGACATCGTTAGTGTTTGATAATAAAATAAATTAGAATTAATGACAAAAAAAATATTACTCATAACCCTGCTGCTTTTAACAACGGGCTTCTTTGCTCAAAAAACCTATAAGCACATTGCGCTCATAAATGCCACCGCGCACATTGGTAATGGCAAAGTCATTGAAACTTCGTTGGTAGTTATAAATACCGATAAGCTGGAAGTGGTTTCCGATATTAAAGGCATTAAATTAAGTTACGCCGCTTACGATACTGTAATTGATCTCAGCGGAAAACATATATACCCGGCCTTAATTAATACTAATAATATTCTGGGTTTACACGATGCGGAATCGGTTCGGGCTACACGCGATTTTGCAGAAGTTGGAAGTTTGAATCCTCACGTGAGGGCCTTGATTGCTTATAATACAGATAATAAAATTGTGCCTACCGTAAAAACAAACGGAGTACTTTACACTCAGTGTACCCCTCGCGGTGGGCTTATCAGCGGCTCGTCTTCAGTAATGGCACTTGAGGGTTGGAATTGGGAAGACGCGGTTTTAAAAGCAGACGACGGCATTCATATTAACTTTCCACGCATCATTGAACGCAAGTATAATGAAGAGGGCGAAAGCACTTTAAATCCAAATAAAAAATACAACGATGAAATAAGTTTATTGACTAAATTTTTCAGCGATGCACAAAGCTATTGCAACACAACAATTACAACAGAAAAAAATATTCGCTTCGAGGCCATGCGTTCAGTCTTAGCGGGCAATGCAAATTTGTATTTTCATTGCGATAAAGCAAAAGACATTATCAGCGTAATAAATTTTTCTATTAAACAAAATATAAAAAAACCTGTTATTGTGGGGGGAAAAGAAAGTTATAAAGTTACCGCCGAATTAAAAAAGAACAAGGTGCCGGTAATGTTCAATCGCCTTTTTGATTTGCCGGATAACCCGGATTACAATGTGGATATTGTTTACAGCACGCCTTATCTTTTGCAAAAAGACAGTATACTGTTTTGCCTACAATTAGAAGGAGATATGGAAGCTATGCACAGCCGCAACTTGCCTTTTCAGGCCGGCGCTACCGTAGCTTACGGCCTTTCTAAAGAACAAGCCTTGCAAAGCATTACATTAAATGTCGCAAAAATTTTAGGGATAGACCATAAATTAGGAAGTTTGGAAGAAGGAAAATTGGCCAGCCTTATTGTGAGCGAAGGAGATATTTTAGATATAAGATCCAACATTATTATTTCTGCATATATTGCAGGAAAACCGGTGACCCTCACCAATCACCAAACCGATTTATATATAAAATATAAAAATAAATACGGAATAAAATAAATAAGTATGAATGAAAAAGTTATAGTTGGAATATCGCAAGGTGATGTAAATGGTATTGGCCTGGAAGTTGTTCTTAAAACGCTCATGGAACCAGGTATTACCGAAGTTTGTACGCCTGTTTTATTCAGCTCTCAAAAAACAGTTTCCTATTATCGCAAGGTATTAGGATTTGAAGAATTTAATTTTAATCCCATAAAAGATTTCAGTCAGATCAATAATAAAAAAGTAAACGTGTTTATCTGCTATGATGAAGAAGTGAATATTGAAATGGGAAAAGCCTCTGCCACCACCGGTAAGTATGCGTTCATTTCCCTTGAAAAAGCTACCGAAGCTCTTGCGAACAATAACATTAATGCCTTGGTTACCGCTCCCATTGATAAAAGCACTATTCAAAATGATGATTTTAAATTTGTTGGACACACCGAATATTTAGGAGCAAAATTAGGCGGCGATCCTTTAATGCTTTTATGTTCAGATAACGGTTTACGTATTGCCGTTGCTACAGGTCACATACCAATTACTGAAATAGCATCAAAAATAACCATAGAAAATGTAAGCTCAAAAATAGTGCAGCTTCATACATCACTGGTTAAAGACTTTGGTGTGCGTAAGCCAAAAATAGCGGTACTTGGACTTAACCCGCATGCCGGCGATAACGGAACTATTGGGAATGAAGACCGAGACATCATTACTCCCGCTATTGAAAAGGCTAAAACTAACGGTTTGGTGCTTGGCCCCTACTCTGCTGATGGTTTTTTTGGAAATGGCACTTATAAAAAATTTGACGGCATTCTTGCCATGTATCACGATCAGGGTTTGATTCCGTTTAAAACTCTGGCATTTAATGAAGGCGTAAACTTTACTGCCGGACTTAACAGCGTTCGAACCAGCCCCGATCATGGAACCGCTTACGAAATTGCCGGGAAAAACATTGCCAACGAACAATCGTTCAAAAAAGCATTGTACGCGGCCATTGATATTTATAAAAACAGACAATTGTATAGCGAAATTTCAGCGAACCCCTTGCCCTTTACTTATATTAAAAAAGAAAGATAATAAATTCATACTTCTCCATGAAAACCATAGACTCCATAAATTTTTCACAAAAAAAAGCACTTATCCGTGTTGATTTTAATGTTCCGCTCAATGAAGAATTTGAAGTAACGGATAACACCCGTATCAAAGCCGCAATTCCTACCTTAAAAAAAATATTGAAAGATGGCGGAAGTATTGTTTTGATGAGCCATTTAGGCAGGCCAAAAGATGGTCCCGCAGATAAATATTCTTTAAAACATATTATTAAGGAAGCAAGCAATTTACTGGGCACAGAAATTAAATTCGCGGATGACTGCATCAGCGAAAAATCATTTCAGCAATCATCGGCATTAAAACCCGGCGAAGTTTTATTGCTTGAAAATTTACGCTTTCATAAAGAAGAAGAAAAAGGCAATGAAGTGTTTGCTCAGAAATTATCAAAGCATGGTAACATTTATGTTAACGATGCGTTTGGCACAGCCCACCGCGCGCATGCCTCCACTGCGGTAATGGCACAGTTCTTTGAACCTCAAAACAAATGTTTTGGCTATGTAATGGCGGGTGAAATTTCAAGTATTGATAAGGTACTTAATAAATCTGAAAAACCTTTTACCGCTATTATCGGCGGAGCTAAGGTAAGTGATAAAATAATGATCATTGAACAATTAATGAATAAAGCTGATAACATCATTATTGGAGGCGGAATGGCCTTTACGTTTGTAAAAGCAATGGGCGGAAAAATCGGAAAGTCGTTATGCGAAGATGATCGCCTGGAAACTGCAAAACAACTTTTAGATAAAGCTAAGGCCAAAGGTATTGCAATGCATATTCCTGTAGATGCTGTTATTGCCGATGATTTTTCAAATGATGCCAATACGAAAGAAGTAGATATAACTCAAATACCTGAAGGTTGGATGGGGCTTGATATAGGCTCAAATAGCATTAAGCAATTTGGCGAAGTGATAAAAAAATCAAAAACCATTTTATGGAATGGCCCCATGGGTGTGTTTGAAATGAGTAATTTTGAAAAAGGTACTAAACAAGTCGCTTATGATATTGCGGAAGCCACCAAAGGAGCTGCCTATTCGTTAATTGGCGGTGGCGATAGTGTAGCGGCCATTAATAAATATAATCTGGCAGATCAGGTGAGTTATGTAAGTACAGGCGGTGGCGCACTTTTAGAATATATTGAACAAGGCACTTTACCCGGAATTAAAGCAATAGAAAATTAAAATGAAATATAAATTTAAATTATTACTTATCCTTTCAACTCTGTCATTTGTTTCATGCAAAAAAAACAGAATCTGCGAATGTAAAAATGCAAACAGCACTTATACTGCCGGCGAAATATATGGCACAAGAAGTCAGGCAAAAAAAGCTTGTAATAATCTTTCGAACGCCAATACCGAATGCTATTTAAAATAATTTTATTTAAATAATAAATGAATTTCAGAATTGGGTTTGGTTACGATGTACATCCTTTAGGGGAAGGCCGAGAGCTCTGGCTCGGAGGCGTAAAACTTGAGTTTGAAAAAGGCTGCGTGGGACATAGCGATGCCGATGTGCTTTTACATGCCATTTGCGATGCCTTACTAGGCGCTGCAAATTTGCGCGATATAGGTTTTCACTTTCCTAATACCAATCCAAAATATAAAGGAACAGACAGTAAACTTCTTTTAAAAGAAGTAGTGCGTTTGTTAAAGGAAAAAAATTATTTAATTGGGAATATTGATGCCACTTTAAGCCTCGAGGCTCCTAAAATTAATCCCTATATTACAAAAATGCAGGAAATACTTGCACCGGTTTTAGAGATAGACATCGATGCCATCTCCATAAAAGCAACTACCAACGAGCGATTAGGTTATGTGGGCCGAAGCGAAGGTGTTAATGCGTATGCGGTAGCGCTTATCTATAAAAAATAATTCATACGCCCAAAATTAGAAGTAAATGGGTAAAACATAAAGTCTGTCGAAAATTTTTGGCAAATCATTAATTTTTTTTAAAATTTAATTTAAAGTCCATATCTTTAAAATATGAGATTTCTTCTTCCAATTATTATTTTTTTATTTATTTCCCAAAACATATTCTCTCAAACTTACAATTATTATTTTGGAAACTTACACTCACATACCGGCTTAAGCGATGGAAGTAAAGACTCTACCAGCTCTGGAGTAACCAATCCAACCGGAGCGTACGCTTATGCAAAATTATCTCAAAACTTTAATTTTTTAGGAGTGTCGGAGCATAATCACTTTTCCGCTACTAACAATCCGGGGTTTCAGGTTCAAAGCTATTCTGTGGGATTAAATCAAGCTGCAGCTGCTAATCAGGAAGGAACATTTTTAACTTTATTTGGAATGGAATGGGGCGTGTCGGCAAGCTATAGCGGCCACCTAATTATTTACGGATTCAATCAATTAATCGGCTGGGAAACCGGCAATTTTGATATCTACAATGCTAAAACTGATTACGATGGCATTTTTAAAAAAGTAAAAAACAACCCAAATGCGTTTTGTTATCTCGCACATCCGCAATTTAGTGACTTTTCTATCAACGGTACCGCTTCTACCGCGCTTTCAAACATGCCCTACAACGCCGCTTACGACAGTGCAATTGTGGGAACACCTTTAAGAAGCGGACTTGCATTCAGTACTTTTACTAATTATTCTGATTATCCATCCGGCAACTACTTTCAATATTATAAAAAAATCCTTTCTATAGGCTATCATGTTGGCATGGGATACGACCATGATAACCACTACACTACTTTTGGAAGAAATAATGGCGGAAGAATGGTTATTGTTACACCAACTTTAAGTACAGCTAATCTTTACAACGCCATGCAAAAAATGAATTTTTATGGTAGCGACGATTGGAACGCTAAGGTTTCCTTTACCTCAGGAAGCAACATCATGGGCTCACAATTAGCCGGAACTTACATGCCTACATTTAATATAGTACATAATGATGGTAACGCAGAAATAGCTGACAGTATAAAGATATGGAGAGGTGTGAGTAACAGTGGTGGTGTTTATCCTCAGGTTATTTCTATTACAAAACAAAACAACACAAAAACATTTACCGATGCCGGTTTAAGTCCGGGAACCGAATATTATTATTTTGTTGAAATAAAACAAAACGATGGCGATTGGATTGTTACATCACCCATCTGGTATAAATATTCTTTACCTGTAGGTTTATATGAAAAAGAAGCTCTGCTCGATTTCCATTTTTATCCTAACCCTGTGGTTCAAAAATTATTCATCAGTATGGCCATGCCCGATACTTACCTTATTTCTATTATTGATTTAACCGGACGTTTGATTTTTGAAAATACTTACACAGATAATTCATTAGGAATTGACCTTTCGCAATTTAATAAGGGAATTTACACCTTAAAAGTGAGCAACAGCAAACAATCCGTTACCAAAAAACTGATAGTGGAATAAGGGTTAAATGCTTTATTTACAAGCGGCTCTTTTTAAACGGTCATTTATGGCTCTTCCTAAACCTTCATCCGGCAAAAGTTGCGCAATCACTTCCTCAGCACCACTCAAATCTGCTAAACGCAAAAATTTAAACAAGTTAATGGCCGCTTCCTGTAATGAAGCTTTCTCAGATAAATTATAAACCGTATTCATATCTGATTTGAAATTAAGTTTTCCAAAGCAAATAATCGCTAATTTCTTATTATCCTTCAGCTTTAATAACTTCTCTAAATCGCCTAAAAATAAAGGCTTAATTGGCGCATAATGACTTTTCAATTGACCCGGTGCCTTTGGATCACCGGAATTATTGATCCGTAATTCTACGGTTCCTATCTGAACTTCCATATCTTCTACCGATAATCCGCCTAAACGGTACACGCACACTCTGCCCTCCTCTACCCCAACAATAGTAGATTCTAATCCCACTTTACACTCTCCTCCGTCTAAAATATAATCTATTTTACTCCCCAGCTGATCATTTACATGCGCTGCTGTTGTTGGGCTCACATACCCAAAAGGATTAGCGCTTGGGGCCGCCAGAGGAACGCCAACCTTTTTCAGCAACTCCAGCGTAAGTGGATGATCAGGAATTCGCACAGCAACGTTATCCAACCCCGATGTTACTATCCCAGGAATACTCTCATTCCTGGGAAGAAGCAGTGTTAAAGGTCCCGGCCAAAAACTGCGGGCAAGCTTCAACAACCGTTCGTCCTTTAATTCGGCGTACTTACATATACTTTCCATATCCGGAACGTGAATGATTAAAGGATCGAAAAAAGGACGCTGTTTTGCTTCAAAAACTGAAAGTACTGCTTGCTCGTTTAATGCATTGGCCGCTAAACCATACACCGTTTCGGTGGGAATAGCAACCAGCTTACCCTCTAATAAGAGTTCAGCGGCATGCGAAATATTTTTTCCGGTTTGAGCCATTATGCAAATATACTAATTAAGGAAAAAGCATATATTTGTTTCCACGTGAATAAGCTTATAACCATAAAGGATAAACAGTTTAAACCATTTATTACCGCAGAGCAAATTAGCAACGCGGTAAAAAGGCTGGCCGATAAAATAAATACTGATCTTGAACACGAACAACCGGTATTTCTGGTAGTTTTAAACGGCTCATTTATGTTTGCTTCCGATCTTTTAAAAGAAGTAAACATACCCTGCGAAATTTCATTTATAAAAGTGGCCAGTTATCACGGAACATCCAGCAGCGGCGCGGTTAGCGAACTTATTGGATTAACGGAAGATATAACGGATCGCACTGTTGTAATTATAGAAGATATTGTAGATACCGGTATTACTCTCGAAAAATTATTTACCGTTCTAAAACGAAAAAATGTAAAGCAGATAAAAGTGGCCACCGCTCTTTTAAAGCCGGCTTCTTACAAAAAAGAATATAACATAGACTATGCAGGCCTCGAAATTGGCAATGATTTTGTGGTTGGCTATGGTTTAGATTACGATGGCATGGGAAGAAATTTAAAAGAGATTTACGTATTAGCTTAATAAAAAAACAAAATGGAAAGAATGTTAAACCTGGTGTTATTTGGTCCCCCCGGCGCAGGCAAGGGCACACAATCTGAAAATTTAATTAATAAATACGGCCTCGTACACTTAAGTACCGGCGATATTTTGCGCAGCGAAATTGCTAAAGGAACCGACCTTGGCCGCAAGGCAAAAGAGGTAATGGACCGCGGCGAACTGGTTAGCGATGCTATTGTAATTGCAATGATTGAAAGTAAGCTGGACGCTAACCCCAACGCCAAAGGTTTTATTTTTGACGGGTTTCCGCGCACTATCGCTCAGGCTGTTGCGTTAGATGATGTTTTGCAGAAAAAAGGAACAGGCATAAGCGCCATGCTTGCACTGGAAGTAAGTGATGAGGAATTAACCGAACGCTTGTTAAAACGCGGCTTGGCAAGCGGCCGTCCGGATGACGCCAATAAAGAGGTGATCATGAAAAGGATCAATGAATACAATAACAAAACGCTTCCGTTAAAAAATTATTACAGCGAGCAGGGTAAATTTCATTCCATTCAGGGAATTGGAACTATTGAAGAGATCTTTAAACTATTAACCGAGCGCATTGTATTTTTAAAAGCCGAAATGGATCTTACCGCCCTGGAAAGCGATATTGAGCACTTAGACCTTACCATACAGGATTTTGAAGTGGCCGATGATATTGCGCCGGAATTGCTTTTGGAAATAGATGCTATAAAACGCGCCGAAGCCGAAGAAGAAGAAGATGCAAAAGAAGAGAAAAGAGTGGCTAAACGATTGGTAAAAAGCAATAAAGCGGCATTTAATCAGGCACACGCTAATGTTAAGGGAAGCGTTAAAGGCAAAGCTAAGGCAACATCAGGTGCTGACAAGCAAAAGGAAAAGCCCAAGGCATCTATGTTAAAGAAAAAAGCATCTCTTAAAAAAACTGATGCAAAATCTGCAAAGAAAACTACAAAGAAAGCAGCTCCAAAAAAAGGTGCGAAGAAAGCGGTTAAAAAAGCTGCTCAAAAAAAACAAATAAAAAAGGTGGCGCGAAAGAAGATTATTAAAAAAGCGGCATCTAAAAAAGCAGTAAAAAAACTAGTAAAGAAACCCGTAAAAAAAGTATCTTCTAAAAAAGCAATTAAAAAATTACCCACAAAGAAAGCAGGAAAAAAACCGGTGGTAAAAGCTAAACAGAAACGCTAATTAAAGCCCCTTTAGTGGCGTTTTTTGTTTGAGTTCTAAGATATTTCTTACAAAAAGCGCAGAATATTTGGTGCGAGTGCTGATTCTTTGCCACAGATTACATTTCACAGAAACATAATGTTAGCTGACTTAGGGAGCTGTAAAATATTTCTCACCGAGACGCGCGGAATATATTAAAAAGATTTTTTTCATAATTAAAATTATTCTCTTCAGAATTACCACATAATAAGTTAATTGCCGAGCTTGCTGAACGGCTTTTTTTAAGGCTTGTGTAACTTACCTACAATTGGCTCTATAGTCCTTATTTTTATTGCGCAAAAATTCTTTTGATTTAATTATTTATCGTTTATAATTAATGGAACACTTTTGCCATTACCAATTATAATTATTTTGGTATTGGGTGAAGTTGCAATTTCTTTATTAGCCTTAATCATTTCGTATTGTAATTGCTGATCGCTTAAACCAGTATTAATAATTTTTTGGTAATCGGCTATACCCTGCGCCTCCACACGTTTTCTCTCGGCTTCCTGTTTTTCTTTTTGTAATACAAATTGCATTTTTTGCGCGTCCTGCTCGGCATTAATTTTTGATTCAATGGTTATTTTTACCGATTGCGGCAAGGTTATATTTCTTACCAATAATTGTTCCAACACAAGGCCTCTGTCTTTAAAATCTTTTTCAATGCCTTTAAATATTCTTGATTGAAATTCATCTCTTTTAGTAGAGTACAATGCAACGGCATCGTAATAAACGGCGTTATCCCTAATTTTTGTGCGCGTAATGGGCCTTACAATAATATTTTTATAGTCTGTACCAATCTCTTTTAATATCCGGGGCGCTTGAGTAGGTATTACACGGTACAAAACCGTTAGATCAATAATTACTTCAAGTCCATCGGCTGATAAAACCCTTATTGCATCATCACCGTTTTTATCACCCTCATCATGCACCCCGGACATGGTGTAGTTTTGTGTTTTAATATCAAACATAGTTACTTCTACCAGCGGATTAATAAGGGTTAAGCCGCTTTCCAATATATGGTCGTCCACTTTCCCAAAAAGAGTTTGTACTCCGGCTTGTCCGGCCTCTACTTGTTTTACAATGGTGGTCGAAATTCCTAAAAGTATTATTACAATTCCAAAAATATTAGTTAGTTTATAGAAGCGGTTTAATTTGTAGTTAACTCTAATTACAAAGTAAGAAACTCCTAACATTAAAAGACCTAAAATTATAAATAGCATATTTTTTTTTAATTTGTTTGTATGGGGTAAATGTACACAACCTAATTAAACTTTTAAACCAACCTCAAAAAATAAAGAAATTGTTTTTAGAAGGTACACTTTAACCTCATTATCTTACACGTGTTGCAATGATTTAAACAGTTTTAAAACCTCTTTCATATCCTCGCAAAAATAATCGGCCACGGCAAACTCTTTGCGCATTTTGTGTTCATGATCCGGGATGGCAAATACTTTCATTTGCGCGGCTTTTGCAGCGATGACACCGTTTACGGAGTCTTCAATTACCACACATTCCATAGGGTGCACGCCCAATTTGTGAGCGCACACTAAAAACACTTCGGGGTGAGGTTTACCATACACCATTAACTCTGCCGAAACCACAACATCAAAAGAGTTTTGTAATTCAAGTTTTTTTAAAACAGCGTTCATTAAACGGTTAGCAGAAGAAGTGGCTAGGCCTATTTTTAATCCTTTAGCTTTTCCGTAATTTAAAACATCAATTGCTCCGGCAATGGAACTTCCTTCGGTTTCAATTAACGCTATTAAAATATCCAGAACTTCTTTTTCGAGTTTTATGGGATCAATTCCATCTATTTTAAAATGCTTTACCCAAATTTCTACAACTTCCCTAAAGCGCATGCCGGTGGTTTTGCGGCAATCTTCCTCTGTAAAGGGCATTCCCACTCGATTGAAGCCAATAATCATGGCTTTGCGCCAAAGAGGCTCGCTATCAATAAGCACCCCATCCATATCAAAAATAAGCGCTTTTACGGGACTGAACATTGTTAATTAGTTTGTTTATTTAATTACAAATATATTCATAATACCCACCCTTTGTGAATGTACCTTTGCCGGATGCTTCTTCCACAATTTAATGAAATAGGTTTTTCTGAGATAACAACTATCATTGCCACACTTGCTTTTATAATGATTGTAATTAATTATTGCATCAATTATCTGCCGCTTTCTTTATACAAGCCCAGGATTTCCTCTGCTGCACTAGAGCCGGTGTCGGTAATAATTTGCGCGAAGAATGAAGATGATAATTTAACGGAGTTTCTTCCTAAAATATTAACGCAGGAGTTTCCTTTGGAATTTGAAGTAATAGTGGTTAACGATTGCAGCACGGATAATACCGAGAATGTTATTGATGAATTTGCCAAGATATTTCCGAATCTTCGCAAAGCAAATATTAAAGAAGATAATTATTATAAACATGGTAAAAAATTTGCATTGCTGGTGGGCATTAAAGCTGCAAAATTTAATCGTTTGGTTTTAACCGATGCCGATTGTGTTCCGGCAAGTAATCAATGGTTAAAAGAAATGGCCACTGGTTTTTCACTTGAAAAAGAAATTGTTTTAGGCTACGGGGCGTATAAAAAACAAAAAGGCCTATTAAATAAATTGATTCGTTTTGATGCTTTTATTATTGCGGTGCAGTATTTATCGGCTGCTATAAAAAACAAAGCCTATATGGGTGTGGGGCGCAATTTAGCCTATTCAAAAGAAACTTTTTTTACCAATAAAGGTTTTGCCGGACATTATCATTTAACCTCGGGCGATGATGATCTTTTTGTGAATGAAGCCGCAACAGAAAAAAATGTTGCAGTTTGTATTTCGCATAATGCCATTACTTATTCCAACGCAAAAAAAACATTTAAGGAATGGAGCATTCAAAAAGCAAGGCATATTACTACTGCCCCATTTTATAACTCTGCTTCCAAATCAAGATTAATGTTTAGTTACTTCAGCCAGTATTTTTTCCTTTTATCGATATTTGCTCTGTTCTTGTCGATTAATACCATTATATTAGTTCCAATTTTATTAATTTTAAAAATGATAACGCAAGTGCTCATGTTAAATAAATCTGCCAAAAAATTAAAAGAACCCGATCTTTTATTTGCCGGTTTTTTTTACGAGATGTTACTTTTGTTTATCTATCCCCTCTTTCATCTTCATAAATATTTTTACCGGTCAAATAAATGGATGAATTAGAAAATACCGATAAATTAACCACCAAGGCCATTTATGATTATAAATTGGTTAAGGCGGCATTGGATAACGGAGATCAGAAAGCTTTTGCGGAATTATTGCAGCGCTACCGCGAAAGTGTTTTTTACATGATGCTGCGCATGTGCAACAATAAAGATGATGCAGAGGATTTAACCATTGAAGCCTTTGGGCGCGCTTTTAAAAAACTAGAGCAATACAGCCCTGCATACGCTTTTAGCACCTGGTTGTTTAAAATAGCCAGTAACAATGCCATTGATTTTATCAGAAAAAAGAAGCAGCTAAATTCTGTTTCGCTTGATAATAAAATGGATAACAGCGAAAATAAAGATTCGTATAATCTAAAATCAACAAGCTTAGACCCGGAAGAGAATTTTATTAAAAAACAAAAAACAGAATTGATACGACTTTTGGTGGATAATTTAAAACCAAAATATAAGGAAATGATTGAACTGTTTTATTTTAAGGAAATGAGCCATGAAGAGATTTCGCAAAAGCTGGATTTACCAATTGGCACTATTAAAGCCCAATTATTCAGGGCGCGCGATCTTTTATACAGTGCTTTAAAGAACAGTAAAGAAACTTATTGATCTCCATCATCACAAAATATTTTCCAAATTTAAGTCCAAACCAGCTTTCGCAATTTGAACAACTGCAGGAGTTGTATTCGCATTGGAACAGCCAGATAAATGTTATTTCTCGCAAAGAAATTGATCTTTTATATGAAAGACATATTTTGCATTCGCTTGGCATTGCAAAAGTAATTCAGTTTAAACCAGGCACTACTATTTTAGATGTTGGTACAGGCGGTGGCTTTCCGGGAATTCCCTTAGCCATACTTTTTCCTGAATGCGAATTTTTATTGGTAGACAGCATCGGTAAAAAAATAAAAGTGGTAAATGAAGTAGCGGAAGGTTTAAAATTGAATAATGTTTTTGGCCGGCAACAACGTGCTGAAGAGGTTCGTGAGAAATTTCACTTTGTAGTAAGCCGCGCGGTAACTGAATTTCCGGTATTTTATAATTGGGTAAAGCATGTATTTTTGAAGGAAAATTTCAATGAGTTGCCCAACGGAATTTTATATTTAAAAGGCGGGGATTTAACTGCCGAATTTGGAAAGTATTTTGCCAAAGCCAAATTTTACAACCTGAAAGACTTTTTTGAGGAGGAATTTTTTGAGACGAAGAAAGTGGTTTATTATAAAAGTGTTTAGTTATTGGTTTTAATAGGTATTCAACAAGAAGAACTCATCATTAAAAACTAAAAACCAATCACTAATAACTATTTTCCTCCTTCATCACCATTTGATGCGTGTTCCGGCTTCTCTGCTCAATTAATATTATTTTATTTTCGCTGAGTTTTGCAATAAGGTCGTTATCGTAATTACGGATGGTCATTAGCTGTACATTTTTATTATACAACACTTTAAAATCATTCTGAAGATCTGCTATTAAAGGTTCCATTTTTTGTTCGTCAAAATCAGTGCACACACTAAAACTGATGGCAGAATTTTGTATCATGTTGGCATGCACATTGTATTTAGAGAACAAACTGAAAATTACACTAAGGTTTTCTTCGGCAATAAAACTAAAATCTTTGGGCTGAATGGATAATAGAATCTGATTGTCCTTAAAAATATAACTGGTAACATTGTTGCGTTTGTCGCTTTCTTTTATCACCGTTCCTTCCTCGGCAGGATTTACAAAGGATCGTACAAACAAGGGAATATTTTTATTTTGTAAAGGCTTAATGGTTTTTGGATGAATAACAGAGGCGCCGTAATAAGTCAACTCAATAGCATCGTGATAAGTTAATTCATCAATTTTTTTGGTGTTTTTAAAATATTTTGGATCCGCATTTAAAACTCCGGGGACATCCTTCCAAATAATTACCCGTTCTGCATGAGCAAAATAAGCTAAAAGTGCGGCTGTGTAATCACTGCCTTCGCGACCTAAAGTGGTGGTATAATTTTCGGAAGTACCTCCAATAAAGCCTTGAGTAAGCACTATATCAGTCGTTTTAAATTGAGGTAAGAGTTGTGTTTGAACCAAAGTTTCACTTAAGGGATAATCTACTTTTCCTTCTCTGAACGTATTATCTGTTTGAATGATTCCGCGTGCATCCAACCATTTATTGGAAATAGAATTATTGTTTAAATAAGCCGAAACTATTTTTGTGGAAAGCACTTCGCCCAACGAAACTAAATGATCGTAATGATGGTTGTAAGAAAAAGACGGCTCTTCTTCAATGGCCCAAAGAATCTCTACAAAAACATTTTCTATCTCGTTATTAATATTTTTTGAATCCGTAAATAATTGTTTGGTAATATTCAAATGGAAGTCTTTCAAGTCATTTATAAGCGATTCTATATTTGCTTTTTTATAGAAATAGGCATTCACCAGTTCCTCGAGCTTATTGGTTGTTTTGTCCATTGCCGAAATAACAACAATGGTTGGCTCTTTGGCATACACTTTAAGGATTGATGCAACGTTTTTTACAGCCTCCGCATTTTTAACCGAAGCACCGCCAAATTTAAATACCTGCATACATCATTTTTTACAAATGTAATATCTATCAATGTATTTTTATCTATATTCACGTATAAAATCAAAAAAAATAAATCATGAAAAAATTAATCGCAATCGCATTTTTAAGTCTGGTCTTTGGAGTAAAAGCACAAACTATTGAATCCGGAAGTCACTCAACCACAGGTTATGTAAAACCCGACGGAACTATTGAAAACAGTAGTCATTCTACTAAAGGTTACATTAAAAGCGATGGCACTATTGAGAATTCATCACACTCCACCATTGGATATATTAAAAGTAACGGTACTATTGAAAACAGCAGCCACAGCACTGTGGGTTATGTAAAAAGTGATGGAACAATTGAAAATTCATCGCATTCAACCATGGGATATGTAAAAGATAATGGAACGGTAGAGAACTCTTCTCACTCCACAATTGGCCATGCCAGCGGAGTAAAAAAAGAATGGGCGGCGGTTGTTTTCTTTTTCTTTAAGTTTTAATATCACTCTACTATAACAAAAAGCCCGGCTATTAACCGGGCTTTTTTTTTGAGTGACAGAAAATATTTGTAATAAATTATCTTTTCACCTTATTAAAACGGAGGTTCGTTAAAATCTTCAATATCATTCCGTTTAACAATATCATTGTTATTATCATCCACTCTGTCCCAATTTTTTGAAGCCACTGTTTTAGTTCCTTTATCAATTAAAAAATCGGTGTTTTGTTCCAGAGAGGTAGGATTGTTTTGTTGCGTATAAATATCTTGCCCCTCGGTATAATCCAGGTCGGCAAATTTTGCAAACTGACCAATAAAACGAAGCTTTACTGTTTCTAATGCTCCGTGTCTGTTCTTTGCAATAATCACCTCTGCCCTGCCTCTGGTGGGTTCGTTATTCTCATCCACCTCCATACCGTAATATTCCGGACGGTAAATAAACATTACCATATCCGCATCTTGCTCAATAGCTCCCGATTCACGAAGATCGCTTAATTGCGGGCGTTTGCTTCCCCCCGGCCTGTTCTCAACCTGACGGCTTAACTGCGAAAGCGCAATAATAGGAATCTCTAATTCTTTTGATAAACTTTTTAAACCGCGCGAAATATGGCTGATTTCCTGCTCACGATTTCCTTTGCCATCGGGACCGCCGCTCATCAACTGAAGATAATCAATAATGATTAATTCTACTTTTTGATTTTCCTTTAAACGGCGCGCCTTGGCTCGTAATTCAAAAATTGAAAGAGCCGGCGTATCATCAATATACAATGGTGCCACGGCTAATTTTTTAATACGCTCATTCAGCTGAACAAATTCATGATCATCTAAATTTCCTTTTAAAATTTTATCTTGAGGAATTTCAGTTTCGCTGGAAATTAAACGTTTTACCAATTGTAAACTGCTCATCTCTAAACTAAAAATAGCAACAGGCTTATTAAAATCAACTGCTGCGTTTTTAGCCATGCTTACCACAAAAGCCGTTTTACCCATACCCGGGCGAGCAGCTAAAATAAGAAGATCGGATTTTTGCCAGCCTCCGGTGATGCGATCGAGTGCTGTAAAGCCCGAAGGAACACCTAAAAGCCCATCCGTTTGATTAGCGGCCGTTTCAATTTCCTGAATGGCCTTGGCAATAAGCGTGCTCATTTTATCGTGCTGTTTGCGCACGTTTGAATCTAAAATTTCAAAAATGTTTTTTGTGGTTTCATCCAGCAATTCAAAAACGTCGGTACTGTCTTCGTAAGCCACTTTAATAGTTTCGGTACTAATGCGTATCAATTCGCGCTGAAGAAACTTCTGAGCAACTATACGGCCGTGAAATTCGATATTAGCAGAAGAAGCAATACGATTGGTAAGGGCTGAAACATAGTAAGCGCCTCCAACAAGTTCGAGTTCGCCGGTACGTTTTAATTCTTGTGTAACGGTTAAAATATCAACCGGCTCCGAACGGTTAAATAAAGAGATCATGGCGGCAAAAACGCGTCCGTTTTGTTCCTTATAAAAAGCTTCGGGGCTTAAAATATCAATAACTGTGCTTAATGCTTCGCGCTCTAAAAGCATGGCTCCTAAAACGGCTTCTTCCAATTCAATTGCCTGAGGCGGCAGCTTCCCGATTTCGGTCGAGGAGCTTGAATTGGAATTGATTATTCGTTTACGTGTTTTATTTTGATTATCCTGGTTCATAGCAAATGGGGAGGGCAAATGTGCAACAAAAATTGCTTATCTGAATTTACGAAATTGCCCGCTTTATTAATAACTTGTGCATAACTTAACTCTTTATTCGTAAGCCCATCTATATCAGCACTATTCCTTAAAAATGGGTGTTCATAATTCACAAAACCACTTCTTAACTAACAAATGTTAGGCAATTGTTAATTGTTTATTACGGTTCATTTCCAGTAGTTTAAAGTTTTAAGCAACATTTGTGTTTGAATTGTAATAAATTATCTTAACTCAATATGCGAATTCTTCTGGCAGATTCCAATCATCCTGTACTTTATGAAACATTAACGAAGGCAGGTTTTACCTGTGATCTTTATTGGGATAAATCTGCGGAGGAACTTCAAAAAATATTACCTGATTACGAAGGGCTTGTGATAAGGAGCAAATTCAAGATCACCAAACAAATTATGGATGCCGCTACTAATTTAAAATGTATTGGAAGGGTTGGCGCAGGAATGGAAAATATAGATACCGAATACGCTAAGCACAAAAATATGATTTGCGTAAACGCACCCGAAGGAAACCGTGACGCGGTGGGTGAACATGCCTTAGGGATGCTCTTGATGCTGATGAACAATTTAAAAAAAGCCGATAATGAAGTTCGTAACAATATATGGCTGCGTACTGAAAACCGTGGTTACGAAATAACGGGCAAAACAATTGGTATTATTGGCTGCGGTTTTATGGGAAGCAGCTTTGCCCAAAAATTAAAAGGATTTGATTGCAAGATACTGGTGTATGATAAATACAAAACCGGTTTATCAAATAATTATTTAAAACAAACCTCTCTTCAGAATTTATTTGATGAATGTGACATTGTGAGTATTCACGTGCCTTTAAATGATGAAACGGAATACATGATAAATTCCGGATTTATAAATGCGTTTAAAAAACCGGTGTACATTCTAAATACATCGCGCGGCAAGTGTCTTAACACAAAAGATCTGGTGTTGGGTCTAAAAAACGGAAAAGTGCGTGGCGCTTGTTTGGATGTGCTGGAATATGAAAGTACTTCTTTTGAAAAAATGGAAAATCCAAAAGAAAATGAAACACTTAAATATATTCTTGAATCGGATAAGGTTATTTTAAGTCCGCATATTGCAGGATGGACACACGAAAGTAATTATAAAATGAGCAAAATAGTGGCTGAAAAAATGATTGAAGTTTTGAGAACTTAAAAGTCGATATTATAAACCGGCGTAGTGATAACATTTGATTTGTTGCCCGCTTGATCCACCATAAAAAGTGTGTATTTAAAGGTTTTTACAGAATCTCCACTTCGGAAAGGATTAAAAGGAATAAACATTTCGCCCTGCACCGATTTACCTTTATAACTGTTATCTTTAGGTTGCAGAATTGTTTGGGTAATTCGAGCGGTATCTTTGGTAACAATATCAATAAGCGGGGTAAATTGCTTAGTAGCAGAATTCAAATAGTAAAATGTACCTATAAAATTTGGGCTGCTATTATTATCTCTGAAAATATCCCCGTCACCATCCGCATAAGCAATTATCATAACGGCGGTATCGCTGCCGTTAACCTTATAGGCTTTAAAATCTTTGTACACAATGGAGGGTATGCGGCTGTTCCTTTGCTTGGGAGCACAGGAAATAAAAACACCAATCCCGAAAAATATGCAAATTAAAAAACGCATCACATCAAATCAATACATAAATTTACGAAATTATTCTTAAAAAAACAAATACTTCTTTGATTGAAACAGATAAGATATTTAACATTAATTCGCAATCTGAATTCAGGGAAAAAGCAATAGCGGTATTTCGGTATCAATATCATAATAATGAAATTTACAAAAAGTGGACAGATCTTTTAAAAATTAACCCTGCTTTAATTACTGAAATTACTCAACTTCCTTTTTTACCCATACAATTTTTTAAAACACACGAAATACTGTCCTCGTCTAAAAACAAAAACACCGTTGTTTTTACAAGCAGCTCAACAACTTCTCAAACTCCATCAAAACACTTTGTTAATGATATTTTTATATATGAAAAAAGTTTTTTGAAAGGATTTGTAAAATTTTACGGTGAAATTAGCGATTATTGTATTCTGGCTTTACTGCCTGGCTATTTGGAAAGAAAGGGTTCTTCACTGGTTTATATGTGCGATAGATTGATCAAAGAAAGCAAACATCCTTTAAGCGGATTTTTTCTACATAATAAAAAAGCGCTCATTGAAAATATCATTCAATTAAAAGAAGCTAAACAAAAAGCTTTGCTCATCGGCGTTTCGTATGCTTTGATGGATCTTGCAGATTTAAATATTGAACTGAACGAACATTTTATTGTAATGGAAACCGGCGGAATGAAAGGAACAAGAAAAGAACTGCTTAAGGAAGAACTGCACGCTTATTTAAAAACCGGTTTAAAAATTAAAAACATTCACAGCGAATATGGAATGACCGAACTGTTAAGTCAGGCTTATAGTTTGGGAGAAGGGAAATTTCAAGCACCGCCTTGGATGAAATTTTTGATTAGAGAAGTTACAGATCCACTCACACTTAAAACAGACCTTAAAACCGGCGGCATTAATGTAATTGATTTGGCAAATATAAACTCCTGCTCGTTTATTGCCACGCAGGATCTTGGTCGCGTTAATGAGAAAGGCGAACTGGAATTAATGGGGCGCTATGATAACAGCGATGTAAGAGGTTGTAACCTGATGGTTTCACTTTAGTTTTAATCAACTTATAATTGTTACTATTTTATAAATAGTTTATGCCTCTGCTAAACATTTAATCTTATTTTTGCCGGCAATGTTGGTGTTGTACATAAAAGAAATCCGTAGTTTTTTAAGTTCCCTTATAGGGTACATTGCCATTGGTGTTTTCATCACACTCATAGGTATTTTTATGTGGATCATTCCTTCCGAAGGCGGCGGCTCCAACGTGTTGGATAATGGTTTTGCGAATATCGATCCTCTTTTTACAATCGGTCCGTGGGTATATCTTTTTTTAATTCCTGCCATTACCATGCGCACATTTTCCGAAGAAAAAAAAACAGGAACCATTGAATTACTTTTAACTCGTCCGCTTACCGATTTGCAAATTGTACTTGCTAAATATTTTGCCGGTTTAAGCCTTGTAATTATTTCTTTGCTACCAACACTTATTTATTATTACACTGTTCATGTTTTAAGTTATCCCAAAGGAAACGTTGATACGGGAGGGATGTGGGGCTCTTATGTTGGGCTTTTATTTTTAGGGGCAGGCTTTGTATCCATTGGAATTTTTGCTTCCGCTATTGCCGAAAATCAGGTGATTGCTTTTATC
>JACPOC010000035.1 GCA_016185125.1 Bacteroidota bacterium | reverse complement strand
TTGTACTAATAACAATGAACGGTGTATAACGTTAAAGCATTCATATTCAAGGTGTATTTTTTTTGACGGATAACGTCTTATATCATATATTTACGTGTTATACACAACCATTTTCAGCAATATATTTCAATTGAAATTTGAATGACTGGAAGATTGAAGCGAAGCCCACTCCGATACATTTATTTTTCAATCGGCGATATTTGGGCGATATGAAATGCTGAATAAGTCTGATCTTTTTTTATCGAAGCGATTGGATTGAAGCGAAGCCCACTCCGATACATTTATTTTTCAATCGGCGATATTTTGGCGATATGAAATGCTGAATAAGTCTGATCTTTTTTTATCGAAGCGGTTGGATGAAAGCGAAGCCCACTCCGATACTATTGTTTTTCAATCGGCGATGTTTGGGCGATATGAAATGCTGAATAAGTCTGATCTTTTTTTATCGAAGCGATTGGATGAAAGCGAAGCCCACTCCGATACTTTTTGTTTTTTAAGCAGCATCATTTGGGCGATATGAAATGTTGAATAAACATCAACTTTTTTTATCGAAGCGAAGATTGACTGCAAGCTATGGCTGTGTATAACAGGCGGTTTGGCAATATGGCGGGGCGACGAATATATGCTCAACTTTTTGTTCACTATTCGGCTTCAGTTCCAGCCGACGAATAACGCCGAGCAATAGAATAAACAATGAACTTTTAGTTATAAATTTAGCAGCGGTTCCGGGCTGACGATTTTCAAATACCGCCACATCGCCAAGCCCTGTCCGTTGGTGGCAATGCTAAGTGACATTCGTTACAATTCAAAATTTTGACACGACACATGACAAAAGACTATCCTGGCGAACAATGGAAGACCTTAAAGTTTGACTTTGAATTTACTAACGAAGGACGAATAGAAGTTTCAAACTTTGGGCGGCTACGGACTTTTAATAAAATTTCGGAAGGCAATATCGTTAACGGCTCCATGATTAACGGCTACAAAATTTTGCGACTCAAACTTTATAAACCGAGAGACGAGAAGATTCAAAACAAGCTTGACTATTTACAAAAACAAGTGTTTAAGCTGACACGAAAGTTAAAATCACTCAAAGACAATAATGAAAGCAAAAAAGTAATTGCTGACACTGCCGAGTTGCTTGATACTTTAAAAGCAAACCTTAGTAAAAAATTTAAAGACGATTTAAAGGAACGGACAATCAATTATCATTCACTTGTTCACCGACTTGTTGCCGACTATTTTCTTAAAAAGCCAACTTCCAAGCAGACAATCGTTGCTCATCTTGACCATGACAAACTCAACAACAGAGCCAACAACCTGCAGTGGATGACACCAGAGGAGAATTACGAACATCAAAAAAACAGTCCTCATGTAATAAAGGAAAAACAAGAGCGGCGACACAGACGAAAAGAAAATTCAAGAGCGACAAAGTTGACAGTAACGAAGGTTATGCTTATGAAGAAATTAATTAATGAAGGCAAACCAATGAAGCAACTTGTTAAGCAATTTAAAGTGACCGACACACAAATATTTAGAATAAAACGTGGAGAAAACTGGGCGGACATTGAAGCGGCAAAATAGTGACAGACGAGAAGCACATGCCACCAACATTCGGTTTGGCAATATGGCGGGGCGACGAATAAATGCTCAACTTTTTGTTCGCTATTCAGCAGCGGTTCCGGCAGACGTAATTCTATTGGGCTTTAGTTCTTATCTTCATCATCAGTAATTCTATTCGGCTTCGGTTCCGGGCTGGACGTTTTCCAAATGCCGCCACATCGCCAAGCCGTGACCGTTGTAGGCAATGCTAATGCGCACTCTACTGACCATATTCGCCCTTTCCATGTCTGGTAATATTTTTTGCCAGGACACGACAGCCAATTCCAACAAGTCTCCTTGGAGTGACACAGCTTACATCAGCCTTCTTCTTAACCAATCCTCAATCAACACAAATAAGGTAGTGTCTTACAACATTGGAGAAAAAGCTATAATCTATCTACGCAACGATTCACTTCTGAAATATGCCAAAACATCGCTATCGAATTGTATTCCAAGTGAAAAAAAAGACTACAGCAAAATAGTAAAACTATTGACTTCAAATAAAGCGATAAATGACACTCTTTTTGTTAATAAAGATATATATGGCTTTGACTATTTAGTTTCCATTCAATTGTTAAGTGGTAATGCTAAAGTGTTTTACAAGAAGCACAAAATATTTGTTGACACAATTTCACATCGGCTTGAAAAATACGGGATGTATGCTCATCGTTTTTATTACCTCCCCGATAAAAGGCCATTCTTCTCTGTTATGGAATATTCTGGAATAATAGAAAATGGCAGATATTTTTCCGATCCTAACGAATTAATAAAGTTTGCGGAAAAGCTTAGAGACAGTGTAAAGGAATAGAAGCACTGCCTACAACATTGGGTTTGCTGCAAGGCTGGCTGGACATTGGAGCAATGGTCATTTTATCGCTGTTGTGCTTCATCTGGGCTGGACGTTCATTGTTGAGCTTTTGTTTGTTAACCTGTACTTTTATATCTTTAATCAGCAGCGGTTCCGGGCAGGACGAGCAATGAATTCCAGCCCTGCAGCAAGCCCTGCCCGTTGTAGGCAATGCTAAAGGACACCACGATAATGACAAATACTTCTCACAAATAGTATGAAAAAAGTTTTAATCACCGGTGCGACGGGAAACGTTGGGACAGAAGTCATAAAGTCATTGCAAAAGACTAACCATCAGCTTGACATTTATGCAGGAGTTAGAAACTTAAACGAAGACAGAGTTAAATTATCCGATTACAAAGTAAATTTTACGCTATTTGATTTTACCGATGTTAAGACATACAAAACCGCTTTGGACGGCTGTGAAATCCTTTTTTTATTACGACCACCACAAATTTCAGAAGTAGAAAAATATTTTAAACCTATCATTGACACTTGTAAAGAAAACGGGGTTAAACATATTGTATTCTTATCAGTTCAGGGCGTTGAGAAAAGTAAAATAATACCTCACTACAAAATTGAAAAGCTAGTTCTTGACAGCCAAATAGCATACACATTTTTACGACCTGCTTATTTTATGCAAAACTTTACTACAACATTGCATAACGACTTACTAAGTAAAAAAAGAATTTATCTGCCTGCAGGTAACGCAAAATTTACTCTTGTAGATGTTCGTGACATTGGTTCAGTTTCTGCAGCTATCTTGACTAACATATCAGAGCATATCAATAAATCGTATGAATTAACCTGTGAAAAAAAGTTGGCGTTTTCGGAAATGGCAAGAATATTAAGCAACATTTTAGAAACTAACATTCAATATAAATCACCTAACCTTATCAGCTTTTTTTTGACAAAAAGAAAAGAAAAAGTGCCGACTATGCTAATACTTGTGATGGTAATGCTACATTATTTTCCACGATTTCAACAAGAACCAGCAATAACAAATTGGGTTGCGAAAATTTTAAACAGACAAGCAATAACATTTGAGCAATTTGTAACGTACAACAAAAAGCTATTAACACAATGAAGCAGCACTGCCTACAACATTGGTATTGCTGCAAGTGGGGCTGGACGTTGAAACTTCGGCTTTTTTGCATCCCTGTACTTTAGTTCGGGCAGACAAGTTTCAATTTGGCTTTTGTTGTTAACTTCAACTTCATATTTTCAATTGGGCAGCAGTTCCGGGCTGGACGTTATAAAGTATCCCACCTGCAGCAATACCAAAACGTTGGCTGCCATAACATCGAGACCATGAAATTCAAAATAACTTTTAGTTTTCTTCTTTCCTTTTACT
>JACPOC010000034.1 GCA_016185125.1 Bacteroidota bacterium | reverse complement strand
TTAATAGTATTATTAATCATTTAAATCATATCTATCTTGTTATCTGCGTTCTGTTCCGCTATCGCTACAAATTTACTCGAGCTCACAAACGGCATTTAATAGCATTATTAATCATTTAAATCATATCTATCTTGTTATCTGCGTTCTGTTCCGCTATCGCTACAAATTTACTCGAGCTCACAAACGGCATTTAATAGCATTATTAATCATTTAAATCATATCTATCGGCGTTATCTGCGTTCTGTTATCGCTTCAAATTTACTCGAGCTGACTGTCCAGCATATCCTTCATGGGTTTAATTGTAAGATGATTTACTTCAATTCACACTTGTATTCTTTGGTACCCGAGCTAACGGTGGTTAATGAAAAGTTAGGTACAATGTTGTATGTTGTTTCGGAGTAAGGCTCGGTATAGCTTACGCAATTATAGCGCGCTTCTTTTTTCTTAACGCTTTTCCTGTTTTTTGCCACTACCTGCGTTTCGTTTACGGGTGTAGAGGAAGTGGTATCAAACGTTACGGGGGGTAAAGGAAATGGAAGACCCGAAAACGTTAGAGTGGCCGTAATTTTGGCCGTGGTGGTGGAAGTGCCGTTTTTACTAATAATACACGTGCAGGTTCGGTCTTTTTTGCAGGCAATTAAAATAAATGCTGCCAGTGTCCAGATAAAAATGGAGTTTTCATAAGGGTGTTTTTACTTTAATCTTTAGCATACTACGAAAAATATTTCCTTTTCTGGCCATAGCGTTTGTAACTATAAACGAGATTGCTTCGACTGAAAAGTCTCGCAAAGACGTTCCTTTTCGTTACTGCAAGGCACGAAGCAGTCCTACCTTTTCCGTTTGGCAAAATCCTTGCCTCCTTTTTACGAGGTGCGTGTTACATCCCACTGCTCAAGGTAATCGGCTATTCTTCTTAAAAAACTTCCGCCTAATGATCCATCCACCACACGGTGATCGTAACTTAAACTTAAAAACATAAATTGCCGGATGCCAATCATATCGCCCTGCGGCGTTTCAATAACTGCGGGTTTCTTTTTAATGGCGCCAACTGCTAAAATAGCTACTTGTGGTTGATTGATAATGGGCGTACCCATAATGTTTCCGAAGTTACCTACGTTGCTTACCGTAAAGGTTCCGCCGTTAATTTCATCGGGAGTTAATTTATTTGAGCGGGCGCGTGCTGCCAAATCATTCACCGCTTTTGTAATGCCTACCAGGTTTTTTTCGTCGGCATTTTTAATAACGGGCACAATTAAGTTTCCGCTTGGCAATGCCGCTGCCATACCAATATTAATATTTTTTCGTTTAATAATTTTAGTTCCTGTTTGATCTACCGAAACGTTTACCAGTGGAAAATCTTTAATGGCTTTTGCAACGGCTTCAATAAACAAGGGCGTAAACGTTAGTTTTTCGCCTTCGCGTTTTTCCCATTCTTTTTTCATTTTATCGCGCCATTGCACCAAGTTGGTTACATCGGCTTCTACAAAAGAGGTAACATGCGGCGAAACGTGCGTACTCATTACCATGTGATCGGCAATTAATTTGCGCATGCGATCCATTTCAATAATTTCATCTCCCGCGCCAACCGCCACAGCCGGACGGTTAACAATTACCGCGTTTTCGCCTGCGGTTACTGTTTTAGAGGAAGAAGTTGAAGATGAAGAAGTTTTTGTTTCGGTGGAGGTTTTTGTTTCGGAACCAGAAGTTGATGAAGAGGAAGCGGATTTATTTCGGTTTGGTATGTAGGCTAAAATATCGGCTTTGGTAACGCGCCCTTCCTGGCCTGTACCTTTAATGGTATCTAATTCGGATAAAGAGATGCCTTCTTCCTTGGCAATGCTTTTTACTAAAGGCGAATAAAATTTATCGGAAGAAGTATAATCGTTATTGGACGAAGCTGAACCTGCGTTGTTTTGGGCAGGTTGTTTGCTTTCATTTACAGTTTTTGTTTCAGGCGCACTTGTTTTAGGAGTATCGCTAACAGAGGCATTGGCATCACTGCTTATAACTCCTATAACGGTTCCCACCTGTACTACATCGCCTTCTTTAAACAGGCATTTTATTAAAGTACCTTCAAAGGGCGAAGGGATTTCACTATCCACTTTATCGGTAGCAATTTCTAAAACTGTTTCATCAATTTTAATCTTATCGCCCTCGTTTTTACTCCATTTAATAATTGTAGCTTCCGCCACGCTTTCGCCCATTTTGGGCATAATAAGATCAAAGTTTGCCATTGGTATGTATAGATGTTACAAAAATAAGTTTCAAAACCGTAAAACCCAAAGATATTAATATAATCAAATATAAATGTGGGTTGAGTTCTTTTTTAGTTGTAAAAAAATACAATTAGTTTAAAAAAACCTTTAAAAACGTGTTATATGGATGGACGGCTGGGTTTAAATTTTAAGAAGGTAAACAGGGATGCCTTAAGGTTGCTTTTGCGAGTATAAAGCCAAACCTACCTTTGATACGCAAAACAGGAATTTTATTAATTCTTTAAACCGTTAATAATGAGCACTTTAACGCAACCGGAAGATATGAGTTTGAATTTTACGTTTTTTTCGCAGGGTAGTAATAACACACGTATAATTAAGTTTTCAGTTTATCATTAATAAAAAAAGGGTTTAATTAAAATCTGGATATAATAAGTATTTTTTTCTGATCTTTAAAAATTGTTCGGTATCATGTGCCCACGTTTTTCTAATATCTTCAATAGTCATTCTTGATTTTATTTGCAGTTGAAGATCAGCATTACCGGCGTGATAATTAAAATTCTTATCAAAAAAATCTTCTTTGTTTAGTTTTAAAAACATTAAGCGAAGCCATTGTAAATTTATCTGATGGGGATGAGCAAAGATATAATTGTTGGTTCTTAAATCTAATCCGCAGCATTGTTTATTGATATATTTAGGATTTTTAGACACTTTGTTTTCTTTAGGGATAAAGCAAAAGGAACTGTCATTATAGTCAGGATGGCCAATTACCTGAAAAGGAAAATCGGTTCCGCGGCCAAGGCTGATAATTGTACCTTCAAACAGGCCCAAGCTTGGATATAAAAGCACTGCCTGAATGTTTGGAATGTTAGGGGAGGGCGCAACCGGTAAATTATAGGTACAATTTCTATTGTAATTTTTTAATGAAATAACGGTTAATTTGCATTTAACTTTTGTAGTTAGCCAGCCTTCGTTATTAGCCATTTGGGCATACTCTCCGCAAGTCATTCCATAAACCAAAGGTACGTTATGAAGTCCGAGAAAGCCTTTAAATTCATTTTTCATTACAGGGCCGTCAATGTAAAAACCGTTAGGATTAGGACGATCTAATACAATAAATTCTTTTTTATTTTCGGCACAGGCTTCCATGGCATAACACATGGTAGAAATGTAAGTGTAAAAACGTACACCAATATCCTGAATATCGTATATAACAACGTCTACATCGGCTAATTGTTCCTTGGTAGGTTTTTTATTTGAACCATAGAGCGAGATAACCGGCAAACCAGTTTTTGAATCAATATTGCTACCCACTTTTTCACCGGCGTCAATATTACTTCGGAAGCCATGTTCAGGTCCGAATATTTTTTTTATGTTAACGTTTAATTTAAGAAGAGTATCTACTATGCTTGTGTTTCCTATAACGCCGGTTATGTTGGTAATAATGGCCACGCGTTTGTTTTTTAATTTAGGAAGGTATTTTTCAAACTGTGCATTGCCGCAAGTAAGCGATGTAAACTCTTTTATTTCAGGTTTTTTCTGCGCCCTGATACCAATAAATAAAAAAAGCAATAGTCCTGTTAAGCGAATGATTTTAGTATTTTTGCCGTATAAGAACATGAATTGAGTGTAGAAAAATTTATAGCCGATAAGATTTCAGGTTCCGGTAAAAACAATAATAATATTTCGAAACCTATTGTAAAAATAGGAATAATAGGGATAATAATTGGTGTTTCGGTAATGATACTTACCATTAGTATTGTATCGGGGTTTAAAAAAGCCATCACTCAAAAAATGTCGGGGCTAACAACCGATATTGCCATATGTAATATTAATGTAAATCCAAGCAACGAGCCGGAACCAATATCTATTGGGGAAGATACCCTGCAAAAATTAAAAAAAATAACAGGCTTTAAAGGTATGCAGGTTACGGCTTTTAAAAATGGAATATTAAAAACTAAGACAGAAAATGAAGGTGTTTTATTAAAAGGCATTGATAAAAATTACGACTTTTCATTTTTGAATCAGCACTTAAAAGAAGGCCGTGTGCCTGAATTTAGCGATAGTTTGGTAAGCAAGGATATTCTTATAAGTGAATCGCTGGCCTTAAAACTTGATTTAAAATTAAATGAAAAGTTTTTGATCTATTTTATTGTTCAACATCTGGTTTATGATAGTGTAGTGGGGGAGGAAGTGGTTAAATTTGAACAAAGATCGAGAAAATTGAAAATTTGCGGAGTTTTTAAAACCAGTTTCGCTGACTTTGATAACAACCTTACTTTTGTGGATTTAAAGCAAATACAAGCCCTTAATTATTGGAAGCCAGATGAGGTGGGTACTTATGAAATTAAAATAACAGATTTTAATAAGCTAAATGAAACAAAAGAAACGGTTGAAGAACTGCTCGGCTATAATTACAATGTTAACACGATCAAAGAATTGTATTCTAATATTTTCATTTGGCTTGATAAACTCGATATTAACGGAATAATTATTATTGTATTAATGATATTAGTTGCGGTTATAAATATGATAACGGCTTTGCTTATTTTAATATTGGAACGCACCAATATGGTGGGCATGGTTAAGGCATTGGGTATGAGTAACGGAAGCGTACGAAAAATATTTATGCACATAAGCTTAAAATTAATAGGGAAGGGCTTGTTGTGGGGCAATGTGATTGGGGTTGGCTTGTGTTATCTACAGTATTATTTTAAATTCGTGAGACTCAACAGCGAAACCTATTATGTTGATTATGTTGCCATTGATATTAACTGGACGTATTTTTTATTACTGAATGCAGGAACTTTTATTGTATGCGTATTAATGTTGTTTTTGCCGACAATTCTTATCAGTAAGTTAACACCGATAAAAACGTTGAGGTTTGATTAGGGATTTATTTAATGTCATTTCTTTTACCGCCTTTTTTTGTTATAAAAAGAATGTAAAATAATTTTCGGGCAAGTTCTAGAACTATCGATGTTATTGAAGCAAGTACAACCCATCCAAATGAAAGATGGTATCTTTTATCTTTATATAACGTGTAAACGTATTGCCTGAACAAGCGGGATTGTGAGCTGAAAATAGTGCTGCTGTTTGTGCCACCTGAAACCCTGAATTTACCTAAAGGCTCCGGTATTACATAAGTATTTCCTTGCAGCAGCAATTCCATTTTAAGGTCTAGGTCGGCAGTCCATCCATTTGAGTTCTTAAATTTTGGGAGTGCCATTTTATCAAAAGCATCTTTTCGCCAAACCGAACCATTGGGTTCGCCTATAATATTTGAACCGTAAATAAAGTTCGATCGTATTCCCCAATAGGAAGAAATTCGACCACTTCCAAAAAGATATTTTTTTGTAAAAACGTGTTCACTTCTATCATCAATAATTTCAATATGGCTATTAACGAGCACTATATCACTATTATTTTTATCTTCTAGTATCGTTACCGCTTTTTCATACGCATCAAGTTCAACTTTGTCGTCTGCGGAAAGATAGCTCATATATTTTCCGGTGGCATAGCTAAATACTTTTATGAAGTTATTTAGCCCCCCAATATTTTCCGGATTAGTAATTATTTTTACCCGTGAGTCATTAAAGCTATTTATAATTTCTATAGATTTATCATTAGAAGCATTGTTGGAAATAATAACTTCTAAATTTTTATAAGTTTGATTAAGAACGGAGTATAGAGCTTCGCCTATATACCTCTCTTCATTCCATAAAGGAATACATACACTCAATAAGGGGCCGTCTAACATAATGATTTATAGTTACTTAACCCTTTTCAAGTAGCCATCAAAGGCCACGCTTATCAATAATTTATGATCGATGCTTTTATTAATTTCAAAATTATCATTTGTTTTTAAGTATTCAAAAACAGCAGTTTTAGGGTTATTACCTTTTCCCCACGGTCTATTCCATTTCCAGTCTTTTGGAAAATCTTCCACCACTGTGTCAAAAACAACGCAATAACTTCCTATGCTTGTGAGCGGAGCATATAATTTTAATTCTTCTAAAACATGTTCGTGTGTATGGTTTGAATCAAGACAAACAAGAATTTTTTTCTTTGTTGCCGCAATTTCTTTTACCTCATCAACAATTTCTTTACTGATTGAAGACCCTTCAAGCAGCTTGATTCGTTTCATCATAGGGTGGGCTTCAATAAGATCACGATTATGTTTTCGGATATCAATGTCAATTCCTACAACAAGTCCCTCGCCGCCAATTAATTCAAGTAAAGAAGCGTAATAAACAATAGACCCACCGTGAGCCACGCCTGTTTCAATAATAAGGTCTGGTTTAATCTCCCAAATAATTTCTTGCATGGCAGCCATATCTTGTGGAAATGCTATAATGGGTCTTCCCATCCATGAAAAATTATAAGAATATTGTGTGTCTGCGGTTTTAGTTAAAAAATCAATGCCCAATTGCTTAAGCGATTCATCCTTTCCTTGTTTTGCAATATTTTCTTCTTTTTCGGTATAAAATTTTTGTATTTCTGACATATATTTAATTATTATTTATTTTTATGATTAACAATTCTTGCGGGATTGCCCAGCACCACGCATCCTTCTGCAACATCTTTGGTTACTACAGAACCGGCACCGATGATTACATTATTTCCGATGTTGATTCGGGGTAATACGGTGGCATTTGTACCAATAAATGTATTTTCACCAATTGTTACACACCCCGCCAAACTTGCTCCCGGACCAATATGCGATCCTTTTTTGATGTAACACTCATGATCTATATGCGCTGCGGTATTAACTATAACACTATCTCCTAGAATAGTTCTTGCGCCGATAGTTGCATTAGCCATTATTTGAATTCCTGTGCCAATTACAGCATTATATGCGATATAAGCAGTTTTATGAATCACATTTATAAAAGATAAACCGTTGTCAATCAAGTATTTACAAATGCTAACTCTGTCAAACCCATGGGCGCCACCAATAGCGGCCACAAAACCATAGTCTATATTTTGTGAATGTTGAGAGCGCCAATTCATAAAGCCTTCTTTACCATAATAAATGGGTATGTTTTCAAAGGGTGATTTAACATTTAATGAATTATCAAAGATTGCTACAAGATTATATGGGGTATTATGTAAAGCCTCTTCTACAACAATAGCCTGCCCGGTAGCGCCCCAAATTATATAATCCTTTTTCACTTTAGGGGATTTGTTTTAATTATTTTTTGCTAAAAATTCTTTTAATGATTCTGCTACGTATTTGATCTCAGAATCAGTTAAATCATGGTAACTTGGTAAATTTATAGCTCTATGGTAAATATCATACGAAACGGTATTTTCCGGTTTCCTATCAAACATAGGTAATGTTGTTATAGGATAGAAAAAAGGCCTGCTGTTAATTTTTCTTTCGGCCATAAATTTAAAGAATGCCTCTCTGTCAAATTTAATTATTTTGTCAAAAACAAAAGTTGGAAGCCAACAACTATTTATAACATAAGAAGGTTCGGCATTTATTTGCCCTTTAACATCTTTTAACAATTCTTTATAAAGAGCGAAAATTTGCCGTTTTCTATTTACAAGCTCTTGGGCTCTGCTTATTTGAGCACATCCCATGGCGGCTTGCATATTAGACATTTTGTATTTATATCCATACTCCCGCATCCAAAACATTTTACTTTCAGGATCTTTTGGATCTCGGCCGTGGTCGTTTATTACTTTTGACCGTTCGTAAAGCTTTATGTTATTAGTCACCAACATTCCTCCTTCGCCTGTTGAAAAAGTTTTAGTTCCATGAAAGGAAAAAGCAGCTATATCGCCTAAACTTCCTGCCTTTTTATTTTTGTATTCGGAGCCTAATGCTTCAGCGGCATCTTCCAATACCAAAAGATTGTGTTTTTTTGAAAGAGCCATAATCTCATCCATTTCACACATATTACCGTATAAATGTACAGCAATAATTGCTTTGGTTTTTGGTGTAATAGCTTGCTCTATTTTCTGAGGATCTATACACCAGGTTTCTTCTAAAACATCTACAAAAACTGGTGTTGCGCCTATATATTTAATAGGTGCTACACTAGCAATCCAAGTAAGATCGGGAACGATAACTTCGTCTCCGGCCTTAATTCCCATAGCCATTAAGGCTACGTGGATGGCACCGGTGCAAGAACCAGTAGTCATTGAATGTTTTACTTGTAAGTAATCAGAAAATGATTTTTCGAACTTATAAATATAATCATAACACTTATCGCCCCATCCATTTGTTATTGCATCATTAACGTATTCAATTTCTAATTGAGTTATGGAGGGTTTATTGATATATATCAATTTATTTTGGGGGCTAACGAGGGCTTTATCCATGCAACAAAGTAATTTAAATAATAATCAAAGATAGGTCAAATTTTATATAATTTCTAATCTTGGTATTGGAACAATAAATTTACAATTCCATTCTTTTACATAATTTAATTGCTTAACTATTTCTTCCTTGATATTCCAAGGTAAAATAAGAATAAAATCGGGCTTATCTTCTTTAATACGCGCCTCTGTACAAATAGGAATATGACTTGCAGGCATGTATTTATTTTGTTTTGCAGGATTGGCGTCAACAACAAAACTGATTAAATCTTTTTTAATTCCGCAATAATTTAAAAGGGTGTTACCTTTTGCCGCAGCGCCATAAGCAGCCACTTTTTTGCCTGCTTTTTTTTGCTGAAGCAGAAACTCAAGAAGATCGTTTTTAATGGTATCAACTTTTTCCTGAAAATTATGGTAGTATTTTAAAGTTAACATTCCGGCATCTTCTTCTTTCTTTAATAACGCTGCCACATTTTCGCTTATTGACTTTGAAGAATCGCCTGTATGCTTTGCGAAAATACGCAAAGAGCCGCCATGAGTAGGAACTTCCTGTACATCAAACATGCTTAAGCCCTGAGCTTCGAAAATTTTCTTTACTGTAGTAAACGAGAGGTAAGAAAAATGTTCATGGTAAATCGTATCGAACTGATTATTTAAGACCAGTTGATAAAGGTGAGGAAACTCCATTGTAATTACTCCTTTTTCATTAAGTATTACTTTCATTCCACCTACAAAGTCATTGATGTCAGGAACGTGCGCAAGAACGTTATTTCCTAAAAGCAGATCGGCTTTTTTTCCTTCTTTCACTAATCTTTGGGCAAGATCAATGCCAAAAAATTCAATTACAGAATCTATTCCTTTTGTTTTTGCAACGGCCGCTGTATTGGCTGTAGGCTCAATTCCTAAAACAGGAATACCTTTCTCCTTAAAGTATTGTAAAAGATATCCGTCATTGGAAGCAATTTCAATAATCTGAGATTTCTCATTGAAGCCAAAACGTTCGGTCATCATTTCAGTGTATTTTTTCGCATGCGCTAACCAGCTTGTGGAAAACGATGAAAAATAAGCATAATCGCTACTAAAAATGTCAGATGATTTATAATATTCATCAACTTGTACGAGAAAACATTTTTCGCAAACCAAAACTCTTAGGGGATAAAATGACTCAGGCTCATTCAATTGTTCTTTTGTTAAATATGAATTGGACGGCGGACTGTTAACCAGGTCTGCAAATTCAAGATCTACTGCGCTTTTACAAAATCTACATTTCATTTTATATTCCTTTAAAAGTATTGTCAATCAGTTTATTATTCTTGTCCTTATCCGATATTATCGTGGTTTGTAGTGGCCATTTTATATTAAAGGCTGGGTCTATGTAATTCATTCCGGCATCGGCCTCCGGATTAAAATATTCAGTGTGATGATAAACCAATTCCGAATTATCTTCAAGGGTTTGAAACCCATGTAAAAAACCTTCAGGGACGTAAATCATTTTTTTATTTTCAGCAGAAAGTTCAATAGAAATATGCTGCAAAAAAGTCGGCGAGTTTTTTCGAATATCAATAATAACATCATACACAGCGCCACGAATGCATCTTATTAATTTGATTTCGGAATAGGGTGGCACCTGGTAATGCATCCCTCGAATAGTTCCTTTTGTTGTGTTATATGATTGGTTAAGCTGAACAAATTCTTTGGCATGGCCTATTTGTTGAAATTCCTTTTTACAAAAGGTTCTGGCAAATCCTCCCCGGTTATCGTAAAAAGGTGTTAGGTCAATAACATAACTACCTTTTAATATTGTTTCTGTAAATTTCAACTTTGATAATTTGGAGCTAACTAATTTTTCTTGCTAAATCTTCGTTTATCAGGCCTTCACTGATTAATTTTTGAATAGTTTTAAGCCTAATAAGATTAGACTGTCTAAAATTTGGATCATTAAAATTAATGGATTCAAGACCTTTTTTTAAGCCTTCAACCGCTTGGCTTAGGTTCACAACCGGCTGATGTTCCGGTGCCATTTTTTCATAAAGATCAAAACTTACTTTATAAGACCGTTTATCAGGCTGCGCATTTTCATTTATACTTAATTCAATTCCATTAAATAGTTTCTGAACTCCCTGAGCTAATTCCTTAACTTGGTAATTCCATTTGTTACTTCCAGTGTTAATCACCAAAAAGTTATTTTCATCATTCCGTTGTATAGCCCAGTCCATTGCCCTTGACATATCCTTTACATGAATAAGCGGTCTCCAAGGAGTGCCATCACTTAATATTGTAATTTTTTTATCTACGATAGCACTTGCAACAAAATCATTTAAAACCAAATCTAGCCTTAATCGATCGCTAAATCCACAAGCTGTTGCAAAACGCAAACAGGTAATTTTGAAATTTTTATCTGCTAAAGGTTCAAGTTCTTTTTCGGCATAAACTTTTGATTTCGCATAAGCTGTTAAAGGATTAACCTCTGAATTTTCAGTTCGGGGGGCACTATCGGCAAAACCGTAAACGCTGCAGCTACTGGCAAAGACAAAACTTTTAACTCCGTTTTTTTTTGCTTTTCGGGCGATATCAATAGCAGAATGATAATTAATGTCGAGGGTGGGCTTTTCGTAAACATTACCCATAGGATCGTTAGAGATTGCGGCAAGGTAAATAACGGAATCAAATCCTTGTAAAATTTCTTCGTTAAATTGCCTTACATCACCATAATATTGCTTAGCAAGTAATGTATCTCCTATAAAAGAATTGTTGGTAGTATTTTGAAGAAAATAACCAATATCATATCCTGAAATTGAAATTCGGGGATTGTTTTCTTTTAAATATTTTACAGCAACAGGCCCAATATAACCTAGGTTACCAATAATAAGAACTTTGTGTTTTTCTGTTACCATATTTTCCAAGGGGCGTTATTTTTTTCCCAATATTCTTCAAGTTCAATTTTGTCTCGCATAGCATCCATACATTTCCAAAAACCATTGTGTCTAAATGCAGCTAACTCACCATCATTGGCAATTTCAATTAGAGGCTTTTTTTCCCATTGCACAGAATCCATATTTCCTTCGAGGTATTTGAATATTCCGGGCTCCAGAACAAAAAAACCACCATTTATCCAAACTCCATCACCTTCTGGTTTTTCCTGAAATTTATTTACTAATCCTTGAGCGTTACTTTCAATATTTCCAAACCTTCCGGGTAATTGAATAGAAGTAAGTGTGGCCAGTTTACCACTGCTTTTATGAAATTTAATAAGCTCAGGAATATTTAAATCTGCAACTCCATCACCATACGTTAACATAAATGTTTCATCCTTAACATGTTTTTGAATGCGCTTTATTCGCCCCGCTGTATTGGTGTCCAACCCTGTATCAACTAAAGTAACTTTAAAGGATTCTGAATTAGTAAAGTGAACGTCTACAACGTTTTTTTCAAGTTCAACGGTTATGTCGGAATTGTATAAAAAATAATTAATAAAGTATTCCTTTATTAAATGCCCTTTATAACCTAAGCAAACAACAAATTCATTAAAACCGTAATGAGCGTATATCTTCATAATATGCCAAATTATAGGCTTACCACCAATCTCTATCATTGGTTTTGGTTTTATGACTGTTTCTTCTGAGATCCGGGTTCCTAAACCTCCGGCTAATAATACTACTTTCATACGAAGCACGAATGTAAAGTTTTTTTTAATTTATTCCAACGTAATAAAAAATAATCAAGTATATTAGCTACTTGATTAATGAGTAAAAAAATATCAATACTTGTCCCCATTTATAATTCAGCTTCCTTTATGTCTAAATTATTGGAGGCAATTGATGCACAAAGAAAAAAATCGGATTGGAATCTTGAATTAATTTTAGTGGACGATGGAAGCAAGGACGGTAGTTACGAGAAAATTGAGGAGCTTTCTAAAACCTACCATTACATTAAAGGGATAAAACTTTCAAAAAATTTCGGGCATCAGATTGCCGTTAAAACAGCGCTTAGCCACTGTACCGGTGATTATGTAGCTATTATTGACGATGATCTTCAGGATCCGCCCGAACTGCTTCCTAACTTTTTTGAGTATCTGGATAAAGGATATGACGTTGCTTATGGAGTTCGTAAGAAAAGAAAAGAATCTTTAATAAAAAGAATTTGTTACAGCGCTTTTTATAAGATATTAAAGGGTATGAGTGATATTCATATACCTATCGACAGTGGTGATTTTTGTGTAATGAAAAAGCACGTTGTTGATAATATGCTTAAGTTGAAGGAACAAAGTCCTTTTTTAAGAGGAATCAGGTCGTGGGTTGGATTTAAGCAGATAGGGATTGAATATGAGCGAGCGGCCCGGTATGACGGCCAGTCGGGATATTCATTAAAAAAGCTATTGAAAATAGCCGCAGATGGCATTTTTTCTTTTTCTAATGCTCCAATAAGATTGATTACTTTGCTTGGGTTGTTAGGATTTGGTTTTGCCGTTGTTTATTCAAGTATGGTTTTGTTTGCTTTTTTTGCGCATGATATTGCGGTAAAAGGTTTTGCTACCCTTGCCATCATCATATCTTTTTTTAGTTCCCTTATTTTAATTTGCTTAGGGATAATTGGTGAGTACATTGTAAGAATATATAATGAGGTAAGAGAGCGCCCATATATGGTTATAGAAAAAACAATTAATATTTAACATGCACAACGTAGCAATTATTGGAGCTGCTGGGTTTATAGGCCAACACTTATTAAAAAAACTTTTAAACGAAAATAATGTAAACCTATATTTATTTGGAAGGAGTGAAGCCACTGATTTACAACTTCCTTACAAAAAAATTGATTTTTTTAACAATAAAGAACTTCAAACAAATTTTGAGAATATAGACGTTATATATTACTTGGTTTCCGAAACAATCCCTTCTTCTAGTTGGGACAATCCAAAAATTGAAATTGAAAAGAACCTTTCCCCATTTCTTAATTTCTTAGAAGTAATTTCAAAACTTAAGGTAAAAAAAAGGATAGCATTTATATCAAGCGCGGGAACCGTATATGGGGCTACCACAGGGAAGGTGAGTGAATCTTTTGACAAAAAGCCCTTTTCGCCCTATGGAATAATGAAACTTACCATGGAAAATTTCTTACATTATTATTATGTCAAACACCAATTACACTATGATATATACAGAGTTTCCAATGTATATGGCGAAGGACAGAATATTAATAAAGGCCTTGGTTTAATAAATACTTTTCTCGAAAATATTATTAAAAATAATAAAATTAAAGTTTTTGGTAATGGTGAAAGTACCCGCAATTATATTTATGTTAAAGATGTTGTGGAATTAATGAGCCTCTCCCTTCAAACGGAAAGAAAGTGTGGCGTATATAATATTTCCTCGAATACAACGCTAAACATAAAAGAAGTAATAGAAATAATAAAGAGCATTGTAAAAGAAGATTTTGAAGTGATATATGAAGAAAACCGAGAAAGTGATAATTCTTATATAGATTTGGATAATAAAGGTATATTAAAATGCTTTCCGGATTTTTGTTTTACTGAAATAAATTCTGCTATTGAAACAACTTACCTTTCACTAAAAAGAAAATAAATAACTTTTATGAGTAAACAGAATATTATTCAAACCTCATCTGATAAACAAGGAAGTAAAAGTCTGATTCAAAAATTAACTAAGGAAGAAAAAGTAAGTTATACTATTCTGTTAGGATTAATCTTTCTTGTGGTATTAATTCGTTCCAAGTTTTTATTGATCCCTTTTGAAAGAGATGAGGGCGCATATTCTTATTATGGTAAATTATTACTTCAAGGCGGCATTCCTTATAAAGATTTTTACGAACAAAAATTTCCTGGTATATTTTATTTTTATGCGTTTATTGTTGGGATTTTTGGCGAAACAGTTAAAGGAATGCATATTGGTTTTACAATTCTCAACATTCTTACAATTATATTTCTTTTCTTTGCTTCTAAGCGGATGTTTTCGCCTCTTGCCGGGGCAATTACTGCAATTTCGTATGCAATAGTTTCCCTTACCCCAAATTTAAGTGGCTTTACCGTACAAAGTGAGCATGGAGTTGCTTTTTTTACCAGCTTAGGAATTTTCTTTTATTCATTTGTAGTAAAAAAATCTGATTGGAAATACTTGTTGCTTATGGGAATTGCACTCGGATGCGCATTTATGGTAAAAACTACAGGAATATTTTTAGTTTTTTGGGGAGGCGGCGTAATCGTAACTGATTTTTTATGTGAAAAGAAACCTAAGGTAATTAAGGAATTTTTTAGAAGAACCTTTATTTATTCTATAGGCGTGTTATTGATAATTGGGATTTTCTTTTTAATTGTAGGAATAAAAGGAGCGTATAAAGAAATGATTTATTGGTCTATTGAAGTTCCAAAACAATATGTAAGTACCATTAAATGGGAGGATGGTAAAAAATATCTGGAATATACCTATGATACAATTACTAAAGAGTATAAATTATTTTGGGTTCACGCTTTTTTTGCACTGATAATAGTTTTTTTAAGAGGCATAAGCTCCAGAATAAAATTTATGTCTGTGTCGCTTTTGTTTTTTTCTGTCTTAACCATATTTCCCGGGTATTATTTTTACGGACATTATTGGATTCAGATTTTGCCCGGCCTTGCCATTGGTTCAGGTATAACATTTTATATTGTAAATGAATTTATTAAAAATACAATGGGCTTTAAATCCGAAAAAGTCAAATATATATATATAAGCATATTCATTATTTTATTTTTAATGCACCTTAATAAATTAAAGGATTATTATTTTAACCCTAATTACGACAGAATATTAAGAACGGTTTATGGCAACAACCCTTTTCCTGAAACAGCAAAAATTGCGGATTATATAAATGCTAATAGTAGTGCTGAGGATAATATTGTAGCCATTGGTTCTGAACCACAACTTTATTTTTATACAAAAAAACGTTGCCCATCCAGACATGCTTATTTTACCGCTCTGGTATTCGGTAGCCAACATCATGCTCAATGGCAAAGGGAATTTGTTAAAGATGTAGAAAAAGCTAATCCCCGTTATGTCATTTTTTACAACCATCCTATATCCTTAATGGTGCAACCTAATGCTGATAAATATCTTTTTGAGTGGTTTAATAAATTCATAACGGAAGGATATAAAGTAATAGGCATTGTTGACATGGTAGAAGGTTATATGTTGAGTACTTATGTGTGGCATGAGCAATTGGAAACCTATAAACCTCAAGGTCCGAATATTATATATATTTATGAAAGAATAAAAAGTAAGTAACTTAGCCTTAATTACTGCTGTGATAAGTGGCGAAAAAAATTATGAAACAACAAGGTTTGCTAATTTTAATGGGAAGGAAAAAAAGGTAAGCGATATTTTACATTGAAAAATATAGCGGTTTTTAATTTAACTTTCCTATAATTATTTTATCATAAAAATAAATTCACCGGCCTCGTATGTTTCCATCTTCTATGACTCCATAACCAGATATACGGTTGTTCTGTAATGTTTTTTTCAAGTGCTTTTGTATGAAGTTCAGAAATAACTCCATCCGGTAATTCATTTGGTTTTTCCGTTAAAATAGTGGCGTCCATTTGATAATACCCGCGCTTTAACTTTTTAAGGCCGACGTAAACCACAGGATAATTAAATTTTTTAGCGAGCTTTTCGGGACCCACAAATACAGGGGTATCCTGGTTTAAAAAAGTAGTCCAGTAAGCGCTTTCGGGTGGAGGTGTTTGATCGGCAATTAAACCTACTGTTGTAGGAATGTTTTTTGATTTCAAGGTCAATAGTTCTCTATAAAGATTTTTCATAGAAACAATGTTTCCTCCCATTCTTCCGCGAAGGTTGAGCATAAATAAATCGAAGTTTTTGTTACTTAATGGATGATATACACCTGTAATTAATTGTTGAAAATAAAACTGCGGAGCAATGGCACCCCATTCCCAATTGCCGCAGTGACCCATTACGCCAATTATACTCTGTTTTTTATTTTCAAAATAAGTAAATACATTTATTCCGTTTTGTGTTACTTCAAATCGTTTTTTGTATTCTGAGGGGGAGATGGTTAACAATTTCAAAATTTCAAAAATCACATCGCAAAAATGCTTGTAAAACTGTTTACATATTTTTTGAATTTCAACCTCAGTTTTTTCAGGAAAAGATTTTCTTAAATTTTGTAATACTACCTTTTTACGATAACCAATTATATAATAAACAAGTAGATAAAGGCAAGAAGAAAGAAAATATAGCAACCAAAAAGGTAAAATGGAAATGAAATAGAGCAGTGGAATAACAAATATGTTAAACGCAAGGCGACTCAATTTAAAAGTTAGGTTTAAGCATGTATTTACTGTAAAAGTTAACAATGTGTTTTACCGCTTCATCCGCGGTATCAACAATTTTAAACAGATCAAGATCGGTTGGGTTAATATTTTTTTCTTCTTCCAGCATTGTTGTTTTCATCCAGGCAATTAATCCGCTCCAATATTCTTTTCCTACCAAAACAACCGGAAATTGCGCGATTTTATGCGTTTGAACTAATGTAAGAGATTCAAATAATTCATCAATGGTTCCAAAGCCGCCGGGCATGCCAATAAAGCCTTGAGAATATTTTAAAAATATTGTTTTTCTAACAAAAAAGTAATCGAAATTAATACATTTATCAGCATCAATAAAATCATTATGTTTTTGTTCAAAAGGAAGTTCAATGTTTAATCCTACAGATTTTCCTCCGCCTTTTTGAGCTCCTTTATTTGCGGCTTCCATAATCCCGGGGCCACCGCCGCTTATTATTCCGTAGCCTTCTTTTACAAGTTTAAAGGCAATTTCTTCAGCTATTTGATAAAAGCGGTTTTCTGGTTTTGTGCGGGCGCTTCCAAATATTGAAACACAAGGCCCGATGCGGCTCATTTTTTCAAAGCCCTCCACAAACTCGCTCATGATTTTAAAAATCTGCCAGCTATTCTGCGCTTTTATATCATTCCAGTCTTTTTGCGCAAAGGCATTACGTATTTTATCTTCTCTATCAGAAGCCATAGTTTATAAGTTTAATTAATAAATTCTAAAATTGTTGAATTCTAAAATTGTTATAAGCCTCCTTCTTTCAGCCTCTCCGCATTTTCGGCAAACTGAAGTTTATCAATCATTTCTTGAATGTCACCGTTCACAAAATTATCCAAGTCATACAATGTTTCGTTTATCCGATGATCGGTAATGCGGTTTTGCGGATAATTATAAGTTCTAATTTTCGCGCTTCTATCGCCGGTAGTTACCATTGTTTTTCTTCTTTTACTTGTTTCTTCCAACCGTTTTTGATATTCAATATCATAAATTTTTGAACGCAGCATTTGAAACGCTTTTTCACGGTTTCCCAACTGATTTCTTTCGGTTTGGCAGGTTACTACCAAGCCTGTAGGTTTATGTGTAAGAATAACTTTACTTTCTACTTTATTTACGTTTTGTCCGCCCGCGCCGCCACTTCGTGCAGTAGCCATTTCAATATCGGCATCTTTAATTTCAACGTCCCATTCTTCTGCTTCCGGAAGCACGACCACTGTAGCCGCGCTTGTATGCACCCGGCCCTGAGTTTCGGTTGCCGGAACCCGCTGAACGCGATGAACGCCGCTTTCAAATTTTAAAATTCCGTAAGCGCCATTGCCTGTTACATTAAAAACAATTTCTTTATATCCGCCCATGGTACCGGAACTTGAATCTACTATTTCAATTTTAAAACCTTTTTTTTCGCAGAACCTGCTGTACATTTCAAAAAGATTTCCGGCAAAAATACTGGCCTCGTCTCCGCCCGTGCCCGCCCTTAATTCCATCACACAATTTTTTACATCTTCAGGATCTTTTGGAATAAGCATGAAGCGAATTTCTTCGGTTAGCTGCTGCTCCTTGGCGCGATTTTCTTCCAGTTCAGCTTTAGCCATTTCTAAAAAATCTTTATCTTTTTCAGTGGCTAACACTTCTTTGGCCCCATCAATATTGTTTAAAGTTTTTTTGTATTCCTGAATTACAGATACAATATCGCCTAACTCTCTGTATTCAATATTCAGCTTTTTAAACAGCTTCATATCACCAATTACTTTTGGGTCGGCTAACTTAGCTTCTACATCTTCAAATCTTCTAACAATTTCTTCCAGTTTATCTATCATATCAATTTCAGAGGCTAAAGGTAATAATTTGAGGCGTAAAATGGCTATCTTTTGATTTTGATAACTTATTAGAAATTAACTATATTTGGCACTCTATAATTAAATAATAAAAATCAATCTGTTACTATGAAAAAATTATTTATTCTTTCCCTCATCACTTTGTTTTCAGCAATAAAAGCCCAGGATTTTATGGGGCTTCAAACAAGTAATTATGCCGGGGTTATTGGTGTTTACAGCAACCCTGCCAACATTGCCGATAACCGCATGAAAGTAGATATTGTGCTGGCCGGTTTAAATTTTGCAGCCGAAAATAATTACGCGGGTGTTAAGCGCAGTGCCATTAACGGCGGATTGTTTGGCGCCTTTACACCCAATGGTTATACCGGTGGAAGCTGGGATAGTACACGAAAAGGTTCTCCAAGTTACTGGAAAAATAACTTTGTAGTTTCTGATAATGGCAACACCAAAAGTGTTTATTCTGCCGCCAGAATTGTACTTCCTTCCTTTATGATTAACATTAACGCTAAAAATTCAATTGCTTTTAACTGGAGTATTAGAAACTATGTGAATGTAGATGGCATTGGCCCTAAGCTTGCCAAACTTTTGTATGAAGAGTTTGTTTATCCTAACTTATGGATTACCAATTTAAATAATAAAAATCTTAGTATTCAGCAAATGACATGGGCCGAATACGGATTTACTTACGGCAGAGTTTTAAAAGATAAAGGCAATCATTTTTTTAAAGCAGGTGCCACCGTAAAACTTTTACAAGGCCTTTCTGCCGCTTATATGTATATTAAAGATCTTAATTATAATTTTACAAACCAAGATACACTTTCTCTTTTTAAATCGGAAGTAGCATACGGACACAGCAGTAATTATGATTTTAATAACATAAACACGCCTTCTAAATTTTATAAGTTTGAATCTTTTCCGGGTGTGGGATTTGATATTGGCGCTGTTTACGAATGGAGGCCTAAATATCAAACTCATAAATATGATATGGATGGCGAAACAAATCTTTGGAGAAAAGATCATAACAAATATGAATTAAAAGCAAGCTTGGCCGTTAACGATATTGGCGGCATTCGCTTTAAAAAAGGAGCTTTATCAAACGATTTTACAGCCGATATTAATAAATGGAATATTAAAGCCCTTGCATTTAATGGGGTTAATGGTTTTGATTCTACAATGACGCAGGTTTTTGGTTCTAAAAGCAGCGAAAAAACTTTTAAAATGGCTTTGCCAACTTCTATTAACGCACAAGTTGATTACCATATTTGGAAACCTTTTTATATTAACCTGATGGGTAACATTACAAATTTCTATCAAAGTAAAGAATCAAAAGTGCATGACTTTACTAACATTAGTTTAGCTCCGCGTTTTGATCATGCCTGGTTTGGTTACACCTTGCCTCTTACTTATAATACCATGGCAGCGCGCCGCGGAAAAAATGTTTTGGTAGGAAGTATGTTTCGTATTGGTCCTTTGGTTCTTGGATCTAACGACCTTGCCGGATTATTTACCGGCGATATTTATGGCGCTAATTTATATTTTGTGCTTAAAGTGCCTATTCCTTACGGCAGGCCCCACGATAAGGATAAAGATAAAGTAAGCGATAAAAAAGATCAATGTAAAGATGTGGCCGGCGTTTGGGAATTTATGGGATGCCCTGATCGTGATGGCGATCATATTAAAGATACTGATGATAAATGCCCTGATGTGCCGGGTATAAAAGAACTGCAAGGTTGCCCTGATAAAGATGGCGATGGAATTACCGATGCCGAAGATAAATGCCCGGAAGAAAAAGGCCTTGCCGAATTTAAAGGATGCCCTGACCGTGACGGAGATAAAATAATTGATAAGGATGATGAGTGCCCCGATGAATCAGGTATTGCCGAGTTTATGGGATGCCCTGATAGAGACGGAGATGGAACGCCTGATAAATACGATGCTTGCCCTGATCTTTTTGGCCCTAAAGAATACAAAGGTTGTCCGGATAAGGATGCCGATGGTTTATTGGATAAAGAAGATGCTTGTCCGGATGTTGCCGGGCCTAAAGAAAACAAAGGTTGCCCTTGGCCGGATACCGATAAAGACGGATTTTTGGATAAAGACGATGCCTGCCCAACCATTGCGGGTGTTGCAGAATTTAAAGGATGTCCGCCTCCTCCGCCAATTAAAGCGGCTGAGCAAAAAATTATTGAAAAAGCTTTCCAAAGCCTGGAGTTTGCCACCGGAAAGGATATTATTAAAGCCAAATCGTATCCTTCGCTAAACGGATTAGCAACTTTATTACAAACTCATAAAGGAGATTGGAAATTGAAGTTAAGCGGACATACCGATAACCAAGGCAATGCCGAAAAAAATATGGAGTTAAGCGAAAAGCGCGCCAAAGCCGTAAAAGCTTATTTGGTTAAAAAAGGCGTTCCGGCAGATAATGTAATGGTGGATTGGTACGGGCAAACAATGCCAATTGCCGATAACGCCACCGAGCCGGGCCGACAAAAAAACCGCCGCGTAGAAATGAAAATTTTATTTAAAGAATAAGGTTAAAGATTGGTGGAATAAAAAACCGCTCCGTAATTGGGGCGGTTTTTTGTTTGTTAAAAATTTGCAGCATCCGGTAATTTTGCTGCCGCCTTGCAAAATATTTTAAATTATTTTTTAATATTGATGCAACGTTTTTGCTTTGGCCTCCGTTAAACTAAAAAAAACTGTTGGTATTAGTTGGAGCGTTTTAACACGCTTTCCGCTTTTTGCTCCCAAAGCTTCTAACTGCGTTAACATATCTCCGTACTGCAAACATAAAGCTGCTTACTGCATTAACATATCTCATTACTGCATTAACATACCTCGCTACTGCATTAACATATCTCGCTACTGCATTAACATATCTCGCTACTGCATTAACATACCTCACTACTGCGTTAACATATCTCGCTAATGCATTAACATACCTCGCTACTGCGGACATAAAGTTGCTTACTGCGTTAACATATCCCGGCACTTCCTTAACAAAACTCCCTACTTCTTTAACATATCTCGCCACTACGTTAACATATCTCGCTACTGCGTGTGTTAAAATGGTTAATTTTTTGTTAAAATTGTTAAAATCCTTGGCGAATCCAAGCATAGCTCCTAACAATATATATGCTATTCAACCGTAACTGTATGAACTCTGCGCTGGAAAGTAGCAGCTATTTTTTTAGTTTCAAAGGTTCGAATTTCTTTTTCTAATTTTTCTGCGTTATGCTCAGTAGAAAGTTGTAGCCTGCGCAGTCCAATTTTAATGTAGTCTTCTTGCAAGTCGATACCTATGCAGTTTCTCCCTAATTCTTTAGCAACAAAGCAAGTTGTAAATGTGCCGGAAAAAGGATCCGTTACCAAGTCGCCTTTGTTTGAACTTGCTTTAATGATTCTTTCTAATAAGGCAATAGGCTTTTGGGTAGGATGATTTTCATACATTTAACACTTAAATAACCGCAACATATAAATTGAAGATTATGAAAGCTTAATGCCTGTAAATTTAAATAATAAAGGGTACGCTGTTTAAGTGGCAAGCCACAACATTAAAATATTTTTTATAACCTTAAAAACAATAAATTGTATTAAATCAAAGGCGGCGTTTCATTAATTAAAGGTAAATCGTCTTTATCAAATGGGCGTTTTCCAAAAATCTCTTCAAGATCTTCTTTAAAAATCACTTCTTTCTCCAATAGCTTTTCGGCCAATAAAATAAGTTTATCTTTATTGCTGCTCAAAATTTGCTTGGTTTTGGCATACGCAATATCAATCATTTTCTTTACTTCCTCATCAATTATTTTTGAAGTGGCCTCGCTGTAAGGTTTTCCAAAAGTATATTCGCTTTGTCCCGAACTATCATAATAGCTGATGTTTCCTATCTTATCATTTAATCCGTAATAAACTACGCAGGCATAAGCTTGCTTGGTAATTTTTTCAAGATCACTTAATGCGCCGGTGCTTATTTTTCCGAAAATAATTTCTTCGGCTGCACGTCCGCCTAAAGCAGCGCACATCTCTTCTGTAATTTGTTCGGTGGTGGTAATTTGTCTTTCTTCCGGTAAATACCAGGCCGCGCCTAACGAACGGCCACGTGGCACTATGGTTACTTTTACTAAAGGACTGGCGTGTTCTAACATCCAACTAACGGTAGCGTGGCCTGCTTCGTGAAAAGCAATAACGCGTTTTTCATTTTTGGTAATGATTTTGTTTTTCTTTTCAAGGCCTGCAATAATACGATCAACAGCATCCAAAAAATCCTGCTTCATTACATGTTTTTTATTGGAACGGGCGGCAATTAAAGCAGCTTCGTTACAAATATTGGCAATATCCGCACCACTGAATCCGGGAGTTTGCTTGGCTAAAAAATCAACATTAACGCTATCGTCAATTTTAATTTTCTTTAAATGCACCTGAAAAATTTCTTTACGTTCGTTAAGATCCGGCATGTCCACATAAATCTGACGATCGAATCGGCCTGCACGCATTAAAGCTCTGTCTAATATATCCGCACGGTTAGTAGCCGCTAAAATAATCACTCCGCTGTTGGTTCCAAAACCATCCATTTCAGTTAATAACTGATTCAAAGTATTTTCGCGTTCGTCGTTTGCTCCTGCAGAAGCGCTTTTTCCGCGGGCACGGCCAATGGCATCTATTTCATCAATAAAAATAATACAAGGTGCTTTTTCTTTGGCCTGTCGGAATAAATCGCGTACACGGCTGGCACCAACTCCTACAAACATTTCCACAAAATCAGATCCGCTTAAAGAGAAGAAAGGAACCTTAGCTTCACCTGCAACGGCTTTAGCTAACAAAGTTTTACCCGTCCCCGGAGGGCCAACTAACAAGGCTCCTTTTGGAATTTTAGCTCCTAAATCGGTATATTTTTTAGGGTTTTTAAGGAAGTCAACAATTTCCATTACTTCCAGCTTTGCGCCATCTAATCCGGCAACATCGTTAAAAGTGGTATTAACATTCGATTCTTTATCAAACAATTGAGCACGCGATTTACCAATATTAAATATTTGGCCGGGGCCGCCGCCCGGGCCGCCGCCACCCATTCGGCGCATCATTACAATCCAAAGAACTACCATAATTAAAATAGGAAGCAGCCAAGGTAACTGGTCGGTCATCCAATTGGTTTCTTCAACACTGCGGGCAAAAACCTGTTTGTCCTTTGGTATTCCGGCTTCATTTTGAACCTTCTGCATTTCCTGCAAAAAATTATCTACCGAAGGAACGGTGGTAGTAAAATGCGGACCTTTAAATTTTTTATCAGGAAAAAAAGCACGACCATCCGCCGGATTTTTATAACGGTTAGAGGAATACGCACTATCAGGATTGATGTAAATGCGCGCATTGGTTTTATTTACAATGGCAACATCCGTTACATCTCCTTTGGCAAGCATTTCGTAAAATTTACCTTGCGGAATTTCAACCAATCGTGCGTTAAAGTTATTGCCATAAAATACAATAAATAATAAAATGGCAATTACAACTCCATATATCCAGTAAAAATTATTTCCGCTGTTGCCGCCTTTTCCGCTTGCCTGCCGCCCAAATTTTTCTTTCATCCGTTCAAACTGTTTTTTGCGCTCTTCTTCGGGCGTAGGTTTGATGGGATCTTCTTTCACCGGCTCTGTATTTTTAATTTCACTCATTCTATAAAATCTTTTAATTAATTGTTTATTAACGTTACTTCTGCGTCGCCCCACAAAGCTTCAAGGTTATAATAATCGCGCATTTCTTTTAAAAATACGTGGGCTACAATGTTAATGTAATCTACTAAAATCCACTCTCCGTTTTGCTGCCCTTCGCTGTGGTAAGCTTTTTCTGAAGTTAATTTAATAACGGTATCCTCCACGCTATCTGCAATAGAGCCTACATGAGTTTTACTATCCGCATCACAAATAACAAAATAATCGCAAACGCGGTGTTCAATTCCGGTAAGGTTAAGCACCATAATGTTTTTGGCTTTTCGCTCCTGCATTCCTTCTACAATTGCATCAAGCAAAGTAGTGGTTTGTTCTTTACTGGCGGTTTTTTTCGGACGTTTAGTTGTTACCTTTTTTTTCTTTTCAGAATTAGCAATAACATTTGCTTCGCGCAACTCCCTTTCTTTATCAGTAATGGGTTTTTTTACAGTAACTTTTTTAGCTGCTTTTTTCACCGCAGTTTTTTTCGCTTTTTTTGCGGGGGCTTTTGTAACCTGTTTTTTAGCCATATATCAGAATAGTTGCTTAGCTTTTAAATTATTTTATTACGTTTACACTAAACAACAAATTTAACCTTTTTGCTTTAGAATGGAAACTCTTTTTATTGGCACTAATAACATATTTCTTCCTGAAGTTGATAGTACCAATTCTTATGCCATTAACCTGTTAAAGAACGTTAACCCTTTGGAAGGTACGGTTATTCATACAGCTAACCAAACCGCAGGAAGAGGTCAACGCGGCAATGTGTGGAATGCTACTCCATATAGCAATCTTACAGTATCTATAATTTTAAAGCCTGTTTTTTTAAACATTGCAAAACAATTTTATTTATATCAGATTGCCGCTTTGGCTTGTTATGACGTTATGGCGGAGATTTTAGATAGTAGTCAATATGACATAAAAATCAAATGGCCAAATGACATTATGGTAAATGATAAAAAGATTGCAGGAATTCTTATTGAAAACATCATAACGAATAACGTTATAAGCGGAAGTGTAACGGGAATAGGAATAAATGTAAAGCAATGCGAGTTTGATGGTAAGATGAACGCGGTATCCTTTCAAATGCTTATGGATAAACCCCCTGAAGTTTCAGAGATACTTAACTCACTTTGCAAACATTTTGAAAAATATTATTTAAAATTAAAAAGCGGACATGCCAACTTTATTAGTGAGACTTACTTATTGCATTTTTACGGAAAGAACAAGTGGTTAAATTTTGAGATAGAGGGTAGAATTGAAAATTTACTTGTTATGGGAATAAGTGCGCAAGGCCTATTGTTACTTGAAGATAAAGCCGGGAACCCAAAAGAATTTGATATTAAGGCGGTGAAGTGGGTTTTGGCGTGATTTTGTAAATTAAATTAATTTCGTGATCATCCAAAAATTTTTCAAGTGAATTCTGATAAATCTGTAATTTTAAACCAAACATTAATATTAAATTTGTAATACTAATTTTAAAACTAAAAATATGGCATTTGAATTACCAAAATTAAATTACGCCTTTAACGCGTTAGAACCACATATTGACGCTAAAACCATGGAAATACATCATGGCAAGCATCATCAGGCTTATGTTACAAATCTTAACGCCGCTATTGCGGGTTCGGATACTGAAAAATTAAGCATTGAAGATATTTGTAAAAACATTTCAAAGTACCCGATGCCTGTTAGAAACAACGGAGGTGGTCATTATAACCACAGCTTGTTCTGGGAAATTATGGCTCCAAACGCAGGAGGTACCCCTTCTAACGAAGTTGGAAAAGCCATTGAAGCTGATTTGGGCGGATTCGAGAAATTTAAAACAGATTTTGCAGCAGCCGGTGCTACCCGCTTTGGTAGTGGTTGGGCATGGTTGGCTGTTAAAGCTGATGGAAAGCTTTGTGTATGCAGTACGCCAAATCAAGATAACCCTTTAATGGATGTTGCAGATTGTAAGGGAACGCCTATTTTAGGAATGGATGTTTGGGAACATGCCTATTACCTCAATTACCAAAATCGCCGACCTGATTACATGGCTGCCTTTTTTAATGTTATCAACTGGAATAAGGTGAACGAACTTTATTTAAAAGCTAAGAAGTAATATTATAAATAAAAGTTGTTTTAAGATCGTTATTTCTAAAAAGGAATAACGATTTTTTTTATTCCTGATCTTTTAATTTTTTTATCGCTTTATCAAGATCATCGTAAAAAAAATTATTATCTACAATGTCTTTTCCTTCTTCGGTGCCGTAATATAAAGCGGTCATGGCGGCACGGCTTTTATCACCAACTAAAACCACAGTTTGTATATCATCATCATCTACACTGTCGTAAATTTTTTCAAATTCATCGCCACCGTTATATTCAAAATCAGAAAGATCAATAATTACAAATTTTGGATGCCAGAAGTTTACAGCCGCAGAAATTATAACGGTTATCAGATGTGCGTCGGTGTGCGCCTCTTGCCCCTCGCGATACTTTCCGTGAAACATAATGCGTAAAATTTCCGGTCGCGGCTCATTGTTCTCATCCGCTCTTGTATGAAAAGACCATGATAGAGTAGGGCAGGCGCCCTCAAAGTTAACTTCTTTAAATTCTTTACTCATTATCTTCGTTATAAGTTTTATTTTTCCAATACCACCAATTAAGTTTTTGTTTATCATGAATGGTTTCACTCGCAAAATAAACAGCGCATCTGAATGTGTACAGCATACAAATATCGTGAGTGAGATTTGTTACCGTATTTAATTGATGATAAAGTACAGCAGGATTTTTGCCTTTTAAATCTTCAATGCTTCGTAAACCTATGTTCCACAAATCAAGCGAACAGGCTTTGCCTATGCCGGGTATTTTAGTAAATTCCTTTAATACATTTTCTTTAACGGTTTCCATTTTGCTACTACTAATTTAATTTTTTTGGAAGAAGATCGCAATACCAAAAGCCGGTATCAAAGGGCTTACCTTTGTTACAGGAATCAGTACCATCATCATCACTAACAATGTATTTTTTATGAACGATTTCTCCAATATCAAATAATATTGGGTTTTTAAAAATAGGTCCGTCAAAAACAAAGGTGTGAAACTCACCATTTTCGCCGCACGCATCTACATTGGTGGGGAGATCTTTTATAAAATCCTTATCAATAATTCTGCCGGCAAAACTTTTGTCTAAAAACTTTTCGTTTACACAGGTAATAATTGTTTTAAATCCAAGATCCAAAAACTCATTTAATACATCGTAACTTGGTCTTTTCCATAGGGGGAAGATCGCTTTCATTCCACTCTTTTGCAATTGTGTTTCACGGTAAGCCCGCAGATCTTCCAGAAAAATATCTCCGAAAACAGATAATTCTGCCCCTTCATTTTTTAACTGTTGCATCATGGTGTTCATAACGGTTTCATACGCTTGCATGGTGGGTGTTTCGGGCATTTCCATTATACTAAGCGGTAATCCTAAACTTTTTGCCTGAAGTTTTAGTAATTCAACCCGAACCCCGTGCATGGAAATTCGCTGATGTTTTTTACTTACACTGGTTAAAAGCGTTAATACGTCGTAACTATTTTCTTTTTTTATTTTATATAAACATAAAGCCGAATCTTTTCCGCCACTCCAATTTAAAATAACTTTTGGCCTCATGGCCTTAAAATTAATTACATTTCATCATTTTATCATGTTTTTCGTGTAGATATTATGCCTCATTTTCACAAAATAATTTAAATGACCTTTATAGAAAGAGGTTGGCATTAATATTTCGGGATTAATATATAAAACGCACGATGTTATTACTGAATGAGCAAATATCGCTTTCAAATAAAAAGATAAGCAACATTTTGCACGATGCAAAAAAAAGTGCCAAAGCAGTTAACCTTGTTTACGTGAGTGATGCACAACCCGGAATTAAACGAATTCGTAAAGGTGATAAATTTGTTTATTTACAAGGGAAAGAAGTTATAAAAGATGAAGCGTTGCTTGAGCGAATTAAAAAGCTGGTCATACCTCCGGCGTGGGATAATGTCTGGATTTGTCCGCATGATAACGGACATTTGCAAGTAACCGGTACTGATTTAAAAAAACGTAAACAATATAAATATCATACGCTTTGGAATTCATTTCGTAATCACACAAAATTTTACAGACTGCATTCGTTTGGAAAGGTAATTCCATCCATTCGTTTACAAATTGAAAAAGATTTATCATTACCCGGTTTACCCCTTAACAAAGTGTTGGCCGCGGTAGTTTGTTTAATGGAAAGAACCAGCATACGCATTGGTAATAATATGTATGAAAAATTATACGGATCGTTTGGATTAACTACCTTAAAAGATAAGCACGTAACGTTCAAAGGCGCTGAAATGCAATTTCTTTTTAAAGGAAAAAAGGGTATCACTCATAAAATAAGTTTAACTAGCAAAAGGTTGGCGACTATTGTAAAAAAATGCAGAGACATTCCCGGAAAAGAATTGTTTCAGTATTATGATGAGCATGGAAATCACAAATGCATAGATTCGGGAATGGTAAATAATTATTTAAAAACGATAAGCGGAGAAGATTTTACTGCCAAGGATTTTAGAACGTGGGCGGGCACCGTACACGCCATTATGGCATTTCATAAAATAGGTAAAAGCGAAACCGTTACTGCTACAAAAAAGAACATTGTGGCTGCGTTGGATCATGTTTCCGCTCATTTAGGCAATACGCGAACCGTTTGTAAAAAATACTATGTTCATCCTACCATTATTTCTCTTTATGAAAACAAATCGCTTCACACTTATTTAAAATCATTGAATAAATTTAAAAAGTGCGATGAGAATGATTTGCTTTGTGAAGAAAAGTTATTGATGAAAATTTTAGAAAAAGAAGGTTTGGTGGCTTGATCAAAGTTTTTTTTAGCATCCGGCTAACGGGATAGAGCAACTATTATTAAAGATAAATTAATTATAAAAATGAGTTAAGGAATTGTAAAATTAATCTGTGTGCTTGTAGTAGTTGTTCCTTGCGCAGGAAGCGAAAAGGCTGTATTAGTCGTACTTATCCAATCTCCTGAATTAATAGTGTTGTTGCCATCGTTATCGTACATGGCGTAAAAGTAATAAGCCCCGGGATGCATATAATTAAAGGTAAAATTAGTATCGTTGGCGGCTACTATAATGTAACGCGAACGGTACTTTAAATTAGCGGCATTAAAAATAAATCCGGAAAACAAAGGTTGAGTGGTAATAATGAGAAAAACTTTTTTAGTGGCAACCGGAACGTGAGTCGCATCAAAAGAATAATTTGCAATAGTATTTCCCAAATAAGGCTGCGCGTTTTCAGGATATGGATCAGTGGACAAGGAGTAATAAATGGCTTCCGTTTGTCCGTTAAAAGTGTTGGAGAAATTTTTTGTCTGCGTTTTTTTAGGGAAGCTAAAATTAGCTAATGCCGGTTGAGTTGCCGAAGTATCTTGCAATTTAGAACTCCATACCATATGGGGGGTTGCGCTTGTTTGGGTATTGTATTTATTGGTGTAAGATTTAATATATAAGCTATCTGTTTTAAAAATCACTTCGGTATAAGCGCGTTTTTTTCCTTTAATAATTTCCGAGAAACGATAAAATGAATTAGTACCATTTTCAGAAACGCTATCCGCTAAAAAATAAGAAACACGCTTATTTCCGGCAAATGAGCCGCCGTTTCTGAAAGCAACTTTATATTGGTTGTTGTACAAAGCAATAAAAAAAGATAAATGAATATCGTTTAACGTATCCAGTTCGTTTTTGGCCGAAATCTGATTTTCGGAAATTGGCCTGAAATCAACTATCCATTCGGGATAACCGCCCAATGGAGTAGTGGAAGTTACAGGGCCATTCCATATTCCCTTTAATTTTTTTAAAATATTAAATCCTAAAGTTAAATTAATATCCGGTGGAGTGGATGCAACAGGTGCCACAGGTTCTGGAGTAATTTCTTCTGTTTTTTTATCTTTACAACTAAATGCAAAAATAAGAATGCCCGCAATAATCAATTTTATTTTTCATTAATGTTTTTACGTTAAATAATTTTGTAAATAAATATAATTTCTGCGAAAAAAAATATTATTTTTCCTGTGCTATTAAATCCATTGCAATTTGAGATTTAGATGAATGTGAATAAATAACAAAGGCGTTCATGCCATAAACAAAAACTTCACGTAAAATAATTAAAGATTTTTTTTGATCAGATAAATACAAATCCTGTTTTTCTTTATATAAATTGGGGTTATCTTTTTTTCTTTTTTTATTTTTAGATTTTGCAGAGAGATTTTTAAAGCCCATTTTTTTTAAATCTGATATAATAACTTCATAAGCTTTTCTATCTGAATATTGATACCACATGTAATTTTCGTCTTGCTTTTTTTGAAAATCATAATATTGAACATACGACTTTAAATCGTTGTATTTATTTGCTATTACCCATGTTTTTTTAACAAGATTACTGTCGGTTTTAAATTCTACATTATAGCTTTCCCACCCTTTGGCTTTTAAGCTTGCTTCTGTTTTATCTATTCCCGCGCTTGGAAAACTGAGCAGCTCCTCTAAAGTTAGAGTTTGAGCGTTGCTGGTAATTGCAAAACCCATTATAGCCAAAAGCGATAGAAGAAGGGTTGTTTTTTTCGGATATACGCAATAGTTTATATTCATTAGTATAAAAATATATTAAACTAATGCAAATTTGAGACCGCATTGCCAAAGTAAATAAGATTGCAGTGTTAATAACTGCCAAAAATGAAGAAAAAGCCGGTTTTAACCATGCTTTATTACTTTTTCTTAGTGACAGCTTTTTTTGGAACTGCTTTTTTAGACGCGGCTTTTTTAACCGGACTTTTCTTAGCCGTTTTTTTTTGGGCTGCTTTCTTTACAATTTTAAGATCGGCAGACCCTTTTGCCGTTGCTTTTTTGGTACCGGCTTTCTTTGCTCCCTTTTTATCAAAAGCTTTAGGAATTTGCGCAACGATCATCTTTTTCACATCTTCCAACGATAATTCCGCTAATTCTTCAGGCGTAAACTTGCCACCTTCTTTTTTTAATTTCACAATTAGTTTTCCAAACTTAATAATTGGTCCCCAGCGCGCGTTTTCAATGGCAATTTTTTCTTCCGGCCAGTTTTGAATATAACGGTTGGCTTCTTTATCTAATTTTTTTTCAATCAGCTCTTCAATATCTTTTTGCGATAAATTATCGAAATTGTAAGCGCGCGGAACATTAATGAACAAACCTTCATACTTTATAAACGGCCCAAAACGTCCTTTGCCTTTGGTAACACCTTTACCTTTATAATGAGCCACAGGAGCATCCGCCAGTTCTTTTTCCTTTATTATTTCAATAGCGCTTTCCATATCCATGCTTAATGGATCAATAGTTCTTGGTATAGAAATGTACGCTTCATCTAATTTAATGTAAGGGCCGAATCGACCCACTCCAATAATAACTTCTTTACCTTCGTAAAAACCTAAATTCATTGGTAATTTAAAGAGATCAAGAGCTTCTTCCAAAGTAATGGTTTCAATGCTTTGATTCTTTCTTAAACTGGCAAAACGCGGTTTTTCTTCCGACCCTTCAATGGTTTCGCCAATTTGCGCCAAAGGCCCAAAACGGCCGATTCGAACAATTAAAGGTTTTCCTGATACCGGATCCTTGCCTAAAGCGCGTTCTCCGCTGGCTCGTTCGCTATTTTCGGTGGTAGTTTCTACTGTTTTGTGAAAAGGCGTGTAAAATGTTTTAAGCATTTTTTGCCAGTCCAGATTTCCTTCCGCAATTTCATCAAATTCCTCTTCCACTTTAGCAGTAAAGTTAAAATCAAGAATGGTTGGAAAATATTGAAGTAAAAAATCATTTACCACCATTCCAATATCTGTAGGAAATAGTTTCGATTTTTCCGCGCCTGTATTCTCAGTTCTTATTTCTTTTTTTAAGTTCTGCTTTATTAAACTTAATTGAATATACTCTCTCGTTGTTCCTTCACGGTCTGTTTTTTCAACATAATTTCGTTTTTGAACCGTGCTGATGGTTGGTGCGTAGGTACTCGGCCGTCCTATTCCTAATTCTTCTAATTTTTTTACCAAACTTGCTTCTGTGTATCTTGCAGGATGATGCGTGAATCGTTGCGTAGCGCTGATTTCCTGAGGTTCTAATTTCTCACCCACTTTCATTGGCGGCAGCATGGATGAATTTTCTTCGTCAGAATTTTCATCATCTGTGCCTTCCATATACACTTTTAAAAAACCATCAAACTTTAATACTTCTCCCTGAGCAACAAATAACTCAGAAGTACCGCTCACTTTAACTTTCGCAGTTGTTTTTTCCAGTTCCGCATCGCTCATTTGCGAAGCGATTGTTCTTTTCCAGATCAAATCATATAAGCGCTGCTCGTTGCGTTCGCCATCAACTGATGTTTTATCAATATAAGTTGGACGAATAGCCTCGTGAGCTTCCTGCGCGCCTTTGCTTTTGTTTTTGTATTTACGCGGACTAAAATATTTAGCGCCATAATTTTGGTTAATGGCTTTGTTGGCTTGATCCATGGCAGTGTCCGATAAATTAACGGAATCCGTTCTCATGTATGTAATTTTACCGGCCTCATACAAACGTTGAGCAACCTGCATAGTTTGCGCCACCGAAAATCCTAATTTACGAGCCGCTTCCTGCTGTAAAGTGGAAGTTGTAAAAGGTGCAGAGGGTGAACGTTTTGCAGGTTTGGTTTCTAAACTTTCAATGGTATAAGAGGCCTTTTTACATTTTTCTAAAAAAGCCTGAGCCTCTGCTTCAGTGGCAAAGCGCTTATCTAATTCCGCTTTTAAAATGCCGCTTCCTACCTTAAATAAAGCCGAAACTTTAAAGGCCGAAGTAGATTTAAATTGCTGAATTTCTCTTTCGCGCTCTACAATTAAACGCACCGCTACTGATTGAACGCGGCCTGCCGATAAACTCGGACGGATTTTACGCCATAAAATAGGAGATAATTCAAAACCTACCAAACGGTCTAACACCCGGCGGGCTTGTTGCGCATTTACTAAATTAATATCAATTTCACGCGGATTTTGAATCGCCTTCATAATGGCGGGCTTGGTTATTTCGTGAAAAACAATGCGCTTGGTATTCTTTTTTGTTAAGCCCAAAGTTTCGTATAAATGCCAGCTGATGGCCTCTCCTTCACGGTCTTCATCGGATGCGAGCCAAACCATATCCGCTCCTTTGCTTAGTTTTCTGAGTTCGGCAATTACTTTTTCTTTATCCGGCTGAACTTCATATGTAGGAGTAAAATTGTTCTCAATATCCACACCAAATCCTTTTTTTACTAGATCACGGATGTGCCCAAAACTCGACTTCACTGTAAAATCCTTCCCTAAAAATCCTTCAATTGTTTTAGCTTTTGCAGGTGACTCGACGATAACAAGATTTTTACTCATATATATAATAGTGCTTTTTTTGGTGAGAAAATTTCCGCAAAGAAAAATAAATAAAACGTCAACTTCCAAATTATTGGCTCATTAACCCAAAAATAGATGTTTAAAAGTGTTTTTTTGTTAAAAAACTGCCAATTTGACATTAATTTTGTATTTTTGAAGCTGCAAAATGAATATTTCTGAAAATAAAGTAATAGATGAGAGTATTCAGGGACAAGCTTTAGTTCTTGATACCGTTAAAACCGGCGGAAAAAAACTTTTTTTAGAAAGTTACGGTTGCCAAATGAATTTTAGCGACAGCGAAATTGTTGCTTCTATTTTAATTGATAAAGGTTATACCACCACACAAAATTTTGAAGAAGCAGATGTTATTTTTGTAAATACCTGTGCAATACGCGAAGGTGCCGAATCAAAAGTGCGCAACCGCCTGAATGATTTTAAACGCGTGAAAGCAAAAAATCCTAAGGCTTTGGTTGGAGTTTTGGGTTGCATGGCCGAGCGCCTTAAACATCAATTTTTAGAGCAGGAAAAACTGGTAGATATTGTGGTAGGACCGGATGCTTACCGCGATCTTCCAAATTTATTAGATCAGGCAGAGGAAGGGCACAGGGCTATTAATGTCATTTTAAGCAAAGAAGAAACTTATGCCGATTTAACCCCCGTTCGTTTAGGTTCAAACGGCGTTACCGCTTTTATAAGCATCACGCGTGGTTGCGATAACATGTGCAGCTTTTGCGTGGTTCCTTTTACGCGTGGCCGTGAACGGAGCCGTGATCCTGAAAGTATTATTAATGAAGCCAAAGATCTTTTTGCAAGAGGTTATAGAGAGGTTACTTTACTCGGGCAAAACGTAGATAGTTATTTGTATTCCGGAGGCGGATTAAAAAAAGAAACACTTACAGAAGAACAAAAAGCTAATTCAGTAACCTTTGCGCAACTTTTAGAAAAGGTAGCTTTAATACATCCTGATCTTCGCGTGCGTTTCTCTACATCGCATCCTAAAGACATGAATGATGAAGTTTTGCACACCATGGCCAAGCACGAAAACATTTGCAACAACATTCATTTGCCTGTACAAAGCGGAAACAGTAGAGTTTTGGAAATGATGAACCGCGGTTATACCCGCGAATGGTATATGAGCAGGATTAACGCGATAAGAAATATACTTCCTGATTGCGGAATAAGCACCGATATTATTACCGGTTTTTGCAGCGAAACCGAAGAAGAACATTTAGAAACATTGAGTTTAATGGAATTTGTGCAATACGATTTTGCATATATGTTCATGTACAGCGAACGTCCGAAAACCTTGGCTGAACGAAAGTATGAAGACAATGTTCCTGAGCCTGTTAAAAAAAGACGGTTACAGGAAGTAGTAGATCTTCAGCGTAAACTCAGCGGTATACGAACTGAAAAGGGTTTAGGAAAAGTACATAGAGTATTGGCAGAAGGTTTTTCTAAAAAGAGTGATGATATGCTTATGGGAAGAAATTCGCAAAATTCGGTGGTTGTTTTCCCTAAAGAAAATTATAAAAAAGGCGATTATGTAAATGTAATGGTAACTGAATGCACCAGCTCAACATTGATAGGAAAAGTTATCGGAAAAGAGGAGACAGGACAGTAGGAGCCAAGAACAAAAGACAACAAGAGGCAGCGCAATAAGCAGCGGTAGCAAAGACGGAAGCATGATTAAACATAATTTTAAGAAATTAATAGTGTGGCAGGATGCAATGGACTTTTGCGACCTGTTATATAATTATACGGAAACCCTTCCCATAAAAGAAAAATATAATTTAATTAATCAATTAGAAAAGTGTGGTGTTTCAATACCTTCCAACATTGCGGAGGGCTCGGGTAAAAGAACAAACATACATTTTGCAGAGTTTTTAACTACTTCTTTAACCTCAAGTTATGAAGCCGAGACTCAATTATTGATTTGCAGTCGCCGTAAATATGGTAATGAAAAAGATTTAGGCGAGCTCCTAAAGAAGGTAGAAGAAATACAGAAGAAAATTTTCAATTTTAGGGAAACAATTATTAACACACAGAGTCCTGGCTCAAAATAGTCTTGATTCTTGCATCTAAAAAAATGAACATACAGGATTTAAAACAAAAATACGGCATAATAGGTAACAATATTTTTCTTGAACGCGCTGTTGACATTGCCCGTCAGGTGGCGCCCACCGATTTAAACGTTGTTATTAATGGTGAAAGCGGAACAGGAAAAGAAGTGTTTCCACAAATCATTCACCATTTAAGCGCGCGAAAACATGGTCCTTATATTGCCGTAAACTGCGGCGCTATCCCCGAAGGAACCATTGACAGTGAATTATTCGGACACGAAAAAGGATCTTTTACGGGAGCAACTGAAGCCCGCAAAGGTTATTTTGAAGTAGCCAATGGCGGAACTATTTTTTTGGATGAAGTAGGGGAGTTGCCACTTGCAACACAGGCTAGGTTGTTGCGTGTGCTTGAAGCAGGCGAATACATTAAAGTAGGAAGCAGCAAAGTGCAAAAAACAGATGTGCGTGTTGTGGCTGCCACTAATATTGATTTTTATCAGGCGCTCGAAAAAGGTAAATTCAGAGCCGATTTATATTACCGGTTAAATACTGTGCCCATTTATCTTGCGCCTTTGCGCGAACGTAAGGAAGATATTCACTTGCTCTTCAGAAAATTTGCGAATGATTTTGCCGCTAAATATAAAATGCCGGTAGTAAAATTAAGCAGCGATGCTGAACAGGTTTTAATAAATTATTATTGGCCGGGAAATATCCGCCAACTTAAAAATATTACTGAACAAATTTCAATTATTGAAAGAATAAAAGAAATAAATGCCGAAGTGCTGCTTAAATATTTACCGCAATATAGCTCCAATAACGTTCCTTCAGTTATTCATAATAATGAAGGAGGAACATTTAACAGCAACGACCGCGATCTTATTTTCAAAGTAGTGCGCGATATGAAAGGCGAGATTTTAGAACTTAAAAAGGTGGTGTATGATTTGATGTCGGCTTCCGATAAAATGCCTGTAAACACTGATGACATGCACCTGATTAACAGGATGTACAGTGGAGAAGAATTAGGGAATGGCTCGTCGTTAAAAATTCATCCTAATTCCATTCAAAATAACCCCGCGGCGCAAACCATTGAGGTGGAAGAAACTTTATCCTTACAGGAAAAAGAAATAGATATGATAAGAAAAGCCTTAAGAAAGCATAAAGGAAAAAGAAAATACGCGGCCAAAGAACTAGGCATCAGCGAACGTACATTATACCGAAAAATAAACGAGTATCATATTGAGGAGTAAAATTGTTATAGTTATTCTGTTTAGTCTTTTTCATTTTTTTTCAAAAGGAAATTTAAATGTAGATTCATTATTGCAGGTAACTAAAACTTCTAAAAATGACAGGGCGGTTTCTAACGCTTATTTACAGCTTGCTGCGGTATTTTCTTTAAATAATCCAAAATTAGCGCTCACTTATCTTGATAAGTCCATATTGATTTTTAGAAAATTTTCTAACGATTTTTTGTACGAAAGGTATTTAAAAAAAGGAGAAATATTTAGATTATTGGGTGAAATAGATTCTTCGCTGATCTATATAAATTTGGTTTATAAAAAGGCTTTACAAAACAATAAATTTTATTCGCTGAGCGAATGTTACAGCGAGTACGGTTTAATTTATATTGCTCAGGGCAATTCTCAAAAAGCGATTGAACAGTTTAATAAACAACTCTATCTCAAAAAAAAGCACAAATTTACCAATTCGTATTCCGGAATTTACAATAACATTGGTATTTGCTATGCCAATAAAGGAGATTGGGATATGGCAAAAGAATATTTTAGCAAGGCTTTAAATGATGATCAATTTAATTTGCGTGATATGTTTTTGGGCAACGATTACAATAATTTAGGCGTTATTTTTTTGGTGCAATATGGGAACGATTCGGCTAAATCTCACAAAAATCTTGATTCTGCCAGAAAATATTTAAACAAAGGACTTTTTCACAGATATAAAATTCACGACAGTCTTGGTATTGCCGGATCGTTAAATAATTTATCACTGATAGAGAACGAAGTAAGTAATTTTAAATTAGCTTTAAGTTTAGCCGACTCCGCCTTTAAAATCGCAAGCTTAAACGGTTATAAGAAGATTCAGGTAGAAGTATATGATTCTTATGATCAGATTTACTCAAAAATGGGAAATTATAAAATGGCCTATGAATATCTGAATAAAAAAAACAAATTAAATATAGCTTTTGAAAAAGAACAGCTCAACAACAGCATTCAGCAGTTGGAGTCAAACATTCAGCTCGAGCAAAAGCAAAAACAATTGCTTGAAAAAGATTTAAAATTAACCAAGTCCGAAAATCAAAAACAAAAGCAGTTGGGATTTATTGTACTGGCAGTGATTTTAATCATAGCGCTATTTATTTTCCTGTTTTATTTCTTTAAAAACAACAAAGCTTTATCTGTTAGAAATTCAATTATTTCAGAACAAAAAAATTTAATTGAAGAAAAGCACAAAGATATTTCTGACAGTATTAACTACGCCCAAAAAATTCAAAGCGCGCTTATAATTAGCGAAGAAAAATTAAAACATAATGTTAAAGACGCTTTTGTAATATTTAAACCGCGCGATGTAGTGAGCGGCGATTTTTACTGGTTTACCGAATTTAATGATAGAAAAATTGTAGCACTTTCAGATTGCACCGGCCATGGCGTTCCGGGCGCGTTTATGAGTATGATTGGCATCACCTTGCTTAATCAGATTGTTAAAGAAAAAGGCATTACCTCTCCGGCTCAAATATTAAACCTTCTTCGAAAAGAAATTATTGCGGCTTTAAGTATCGACGGATCCGATAAACGCGACGGGATGGATATGGCCATTATTTCTTTTAATGATAAAGAATTAATTTATGCCGGAGCCAATTCTGGAGCTCTGCTTTTAAATGAGAGTGAGATTACTGAATTAAAACCCAATAAACAGCCCATTGGAGCTTATGAAAAATACACGGATTTTACTGAGGAGAAGATCAACATCACGCCAAATTTAAAAGTCTATCTCTTTTCTGATGGAGTGGTAGATCAGTTTGGCGGCCCGGGAGGAAAAAAAATAAAAATAAAACTGTTTAAAGAGTGGCTAATTGCTACATCATCTTTGCCCCTGATAAAGCAAAAGAGTAACATTGAGCAAAAATTAAATTCTTGGAAAGAAGGCTATGAACAAACAGATGATATTTCGTTAATTGGTATTACCTTAGGCTAATGAACTTGAAAGTATTTGCATATTTGATATTCGCTGTTGCGCTTGCTAATAACGCGTGCAAACCTACAATGTCCTTAAGCGGCGCATCTATTCCCGCAGAAGCCAAAACAGTTTCGGTTGGTTTTTTTGCAAACAACACCACACTTGGCGCTCCCAGTTTATCGCAGCGTTTCACCGAAAAATTACGCGATGTTGTTTCGCAGCAAACACGTTTGGCACTTGTTAAACAAAATGGCGATCTTCAATTTGAAGGATACATCGCCGATTATAACGTTTCGCCGGTTGCCGTTCAAAGCACCGATATGGCAAGTTTAAACAGGTTAACCATAACAGTGCAGGTAAAATATATTAATAAATTTGACGTTGCTAAAAGTTTCGAGCAAGCGTTTACAAGATTCGCCGATTTTAAAAGCAATGAAAGTATAACAGCCAAAGAACAAGAATTGGTTGCTGAAATATACAGGCAATTGAATGAAGATATTTTTAACAAAGCCTTTAATAACTGGTAAATGCGCAGGGAAGAGTTTTTAAAATACATTAACGATCCCGGTCTTTTACCAAAAGATTCTATTCCCGATCTTCAAAAGTTGGTACATGATTTTCCTTATTTTCAGGCGGCGCACTTATTATTAAGTATTGCCTCAAAAAAATGGGATACTTCGGTGTATCAGCAAAGTTTAAAAAAAACAGCCATTGTAGTCTCTAACCGAAATCATTTTTATAATCTTCTGCACACGCTTGATCTTAATGAGCAAGAATTAAAAGAACCGGAAAATAGTTCAAGCCGTGAACTGAATATTCTTAAATCTGCCGAAATTAAAACGGAAGAAGATCTTAATGAAAAAATAAAAGTGGCTGCTGCAATTGTTGCGGAGGCTGAGATGGAACTTCCGGAGAATAAAACTGAAACCAAATCAATTATAGAGGCGGAAACTGTTACTGAACCTCTGCCTAAAGTAACTCTATCGGATGAAAAATCTGTTGAGCAGGAAATAAAACGATCATTGGTAAACTCTTTTGTTGAGAAGAAAATTTTAAAGACCAATGAAGTATTTAAATCTGAAACCCCGATTGAAAAACCTGATAACTTTAGCGACTGGTTGCAGTTTCTGAAGAAAAACAACGGACAATCTTACTTCGAAATTGAAGTAGAAGTTAATAAAGAAAAAACAAAAACAACCGAAAAAGTTAAGCAAAAAGAAAAAGGCCTTTTAGAAGACAAAGAGAAAAAGAAGGCTCTTATTGATAAAATAATTGAAAAAAACCCCGGTTCTATTCGCCAAAAGGAGGAACAAAAGTTTTTTAAATCAGATTTTAAAGCAAAAGAAAGTTTGGTTGAAAATGAACACCTTGTAACTGAGACACTTGCAAAGATTTACGCGCTTCAGGGCAATATTGGTAAAGCTGTTAGAGCTTATGAAATATTAAGTTTGAAATTTCCGCAAAAAAGTGCTTACTTTGCATCCCTAATTCAAAATTTAAAAAATAACCCTTAAAAGATATTAGTATGATTTTTTCTGTTTTAATAATTATTGTTTGTGTTCTGTTAATATTAGTAGTGTTGGTGCAAAATTCAAAAGGCGGCGGTATTCAAAGTCAATATGGTGCGGCAACCCAAATTATGGGTGTAAAACGCGGCACCGAGTTTATTGAAAAAGCAACTTGGGGTTTAGCCATTGTTTTAATTATTTTAAGTGTGTTAATGGCTCCAAAAAGCGGCGTTACATCCTCTTCAGAAGAAGAAGGTTCTATCGTTAAAAGAAAAGCGGCTAACGCGGTTAGTCCTGCGCCTCAGCAACAGGCACCTGCACCGGTTTCTAACAAGCCTGTGAAATAATTAATTTATATTTCGCTGAGTAAAAGCGAATCTTTTTTTCTTATTCCTTTTTCAGTTTTTTCAAGAGTAACGCATTCAATTAATGGATCGTGTTCAAAAAACAAAGTCCAGTTATGGGCATGCGCTTCGTTTAAAATCAACTCCTTTTCTTTTAAAGTTTCTAAAGGGCGCATATCGTAACCCATTACATACGGCAGTGGCAAATGCCCCGCGCTTGGTATCAGATCGGCCATATAGGCTATTGTAGTGTCCTTATAATTAATAATTGGCAGCATCATGGCTTCGGTATGCCCGTGAACTTCTTTAAATGAAAACCCTGTAATAAACTCGGTGTCTTTATCAATAAATTTCAGCTGTCCGCTTTGCTGAATAGGCATAATATTCTCTTTCAAAAAACTGGCTTTCTCTCTAACGTTTGGGTGGGTTGCCCATTCCCAGTGTTTTTGATTACAGTGATAAACCGCGTTTTTAAAAGCGGGCTCCAGCTTTGTTTTATCTTCATTATATTTAATACTCCCGCCGCAATGGTCAAAATGCAAATGCGTAAGTACAACATCGGTAATATCATTAAAACCAAAGCCGTGTTTTTTTAATGAAGCTTGAAGCGTGTCATTTCCATGAAGATGATAATATCCAAAAAACTTTTGATCTTGTTTATCACCCATGCCGTTATCAATGAGGATAAGCCTTTTTCCATCTTCAATCAACAAACATCTTAAAGCCCAACTGCACATGTTATTTTCATCCGCAGGGTTTATTTTATTCCAGATGCTTTTAGGCACTACGCCAAACATGGCACCGCCGTCTAATTTAAAATGTCCGGCATTTACTGAGTATAGTTTCATATAATTTTTATTCTAATTCATTTATTAGTTTCAACGCAATCATTTTGCATGAATTTTCGAGTGCATTATCATATTGCTCTATAAAATTCTTTACAAATATTTTTCTTCTTTGCCCGTAATTTTTAAGATAATAAGCTCCGCTGAAAGGTTCGCTTAAATAGCCTTGTTTAAGTAGTGTTAAGGTAATCGCATCCTTGATTTTATAGCTCACCCGCAGCCAATTTCCTTTATAAAGCAATTCGTTTTTAGTTAGGGATAAGCCAATATTTTGAAAAAAGAATTGCAGCGATACGTAATGGTTAGTGTAATTATGATTAAAAACCGAGGGAATATTATTAACCGAAAGTTCTATAATCTTACCAGCAAGTAATTTTGTGTTACTTGGCAATTGGCTTAGCCTGTTTATTTCGGATACGATTGAATTAACATACATTTTAGGATTAACCCTGCATTCAATGTTTTCTTCAGAGTATGTATAAATAATTAATGGAACGGTAAAAAACCTGTTGTAGCGCGTTTGGCAATAGCCATTTATCCTTGGCAAACTATCCGTTTTTATTATTAGCCAATTGCTGTTATCGCTTACCCTTAATGTTTTTTTTGGCGCGTAATATTCCGATATTAGCTTTGTCATTCTTCCGCTAAGCATACAGCTTTGAAAAAGCAAAAAAACGGAAACAATAAAGAGCAACTTAAAGTATTTCATTATACATTGCGCGGTTAAGGCATTAAGCAATACTGTCGGAAGCCTTAATGAGCAATAATAATTTTCTTATTTATTTTTTGCGTTCCATCACTTATTTCCATAATGTAAACACCATCGCACTCAGCGCTAAGATCAGCGTTAAACACATGAGAGCTTACATCAGTAAACTGATTTTTTGAAATTAGACGGCCTACCGCGTTATAAATAGTTACCGTAACTTGTTGCGCTTTTACAAAGGTAAATGCAATGTTAAACACCCCGTTGTTAGGGTTTGGCATAATAGAAATATTGCCGGCAAAGGCATTGTATTCTGCTAAACCTACCACCGGCCTACAGGTTATAATAGGTAAAATAGACAGCTGTACTTTTGCCGAACGGTTGTAACGTAAAGTTTTCCAGTTATTGTTGTATTGAAGCACCCAACTGCTTGAATCGTTAATACTGGAAGGTTTTGTATTTGAAAAAATTTGCATAGAATCATTGGGCGAAGTATAAGGGGTTTCTATGGAGGCGAAAAAACCGCTTGCACCTACCGCTACCGGGTTAGTAAAATCAAATTTATAAGGAATAATTGTTGCGCTCGGAAAAACATAGGCAGGGTTGCCGATATAACTAACCTGCGTGGTAGCAGTGCTGCTGCTTGCTATGGCTCCTAACAAGGCCGGCGAATTACCGCCTATTTGTGAACTTGGCCCCGAAGTACTGCCCCCGTAAATTCTGCAGTTAAGCACAGGCCCGTTAGAGGAAGTACTTTTTGTTCCTGCTTTATTAAACAAAACTATTACACTGTTTACCTGCGGAAAAGGTGTATCGCTATAAGTGGAGGAAGAGAAAAATTGAGCGTATTCTTTATCCTTAAAACAATTGGTGCCCGTTGCAAATCCGGCGTACCCTGTTTGGCAACCTATTATAGTTGGATTGTTGGGAGCTTTATAAGTGGTTAAGGTATCTGTGTTTTTTATCATCACTAATGTATCTACACAAATAGCAGGCTTCGGACAAACTTTAACATCGGCAAAAGCCATAGAATAACTGGAAGTACCCGCCGAATTGGTAGCGGTAACATACAATACATAGTTTCCGGGAGTTGGAAACGAAACCGATGGAGTTGGCACATTGTTGTTTGGACTAAACGAGGCGCTAGGTGAGGCCGACCATACATAAGTGGGTGGAGGCCCGCCCGAGGTATTATTGGTAGGAACAAAAGATTGCCCAACACAAGGCTGCCCCGATACATTAAAAGCGGCTACGGGTGGCGAGGGTGGCGGGGGCGGAGCAGTGCTGCATAAACCGTGGGTGCCTAAAAGGCTTCGGTAAGTGCCCTGGGTCATGGCTGTTTGTGCTCTTGTTTTTTGATCAAGGGTAAACATATACATACACAAATCATCCGTGTAATCCATAAAATTCATGGTCATTTCTCCGGTAGTATTACCCGCACAAACTCCATTGTTAAATGGAAAAGCAGGACAACCGAAGTTAGAATTTTGAGCGGGGGGAGTGTCATTACAAAAGTCGGTAAGGCAGGTTCCATCACCCCAAATATGGCGTAATCCTAACCAGTGACCTACCTCATGCGTGGTGGTTCTTCCTTTGTGATAGGGTGGGGCGGTTGCAGTTCCAATACTTCCAAAAGAGGTATTCAGCATTACCACCCCATCGCTGGTTGCAGTTCCTACACCGGTAATGCCGGGTAAAGTAGTGCCTGCCGGAAAGGTAGCATAACCCAATAAGCCTCCGCCCAAATCCATTATCCACATGTTGCAATAACGCACCGGATCCCAAATAGTGTTTGGTTTAATGGTTGAATTAATATACGCCGTGGCGTAGGGCCCGGCAGTCCATCCTTTGCTGTTACGGTCAATCCGGTCAATTCCCGGTTCAGGCAAAATACCGCCTGTAGGATCTTTTACAGCCAGGCAAAATGAAATCTGACAATCTGCTTTTGCCGGAGCAAAAACAGCGGGTGCATTTCCATTATTTAACCCTGTGCCTGCAAAATCGGCGTTTAATATGGCTATTTGATCTATCACCTGAGCTTGCGTAATATTATCGGCAACGCCAACAGCCTGTCCGTTATGTATGATGTGAACAACCACCGGAATAACGTAAGTGGCCGCCGAAGTTTTACCCGATGCTACCGCTGTTTTGGTTTTTTCAACCTCGGCGTTAAACCAGTTATCCCACTCTATTGAAGGAATAGGCGTGGCGCAGGTTCGGCCTTTAGCGGGATTTAAGTTGGCTTGTGCCTTTATAATTAAAAATCCATTTATAAATAAACACAACAGAAATAGTTTTTTAATCATGTATTTAGTTTTTCTTGGTTAAATATATTTAAAATTTAAGTGAGTACAAACAGTTTTACTCATTTAAAGCACACATTTAATAATTGGCATTTGTTTGCGCTGTTAGCATCTCTTAGTCGGTACATAGTTTTACTTTGGTGTTTGACTTTATTCGATGGAGCTTTGAATTAATATATTCCTGTATTTTTCTAGTACTGTAGATTTAGAAATGAAGCCTTGATATTTACCGTGAAAAACAACTGGAATATTCCAAAGATGAGACTCGTCAAATAATTTCATTGCAGAGCTTATGTCATCTTTTTCATTAATAATATAACGAGGTGGATGCATTAATTCTTTGACGGAAATTTTGTCATAGAGTTCTTGTTTGAACATTACATCTCGAATGTCGTCAATAGTAATTAAGCCTTTTAAATTACCCTCGTCGTTAATAACAGGGAAAATATTTCTTTTTGATAAAGTAATGAGCTCAACCAATTTTTTAAGCTTTATGTTTTTGGGAACTTCGGTAAAGTCACGTTCTACAAACTCAGCGATGGATATATTACTTAAAAGGTATGAGTCTGTGTTAGTTGTTATAATTTTTTCTTTTTCGGAAAGTTGTAGCATGTCAATGCTTAAGGGCATAAAATATTTTGAAACAGCGTAACTTAATGCTGAAACAATCATTAAAGGAATAATTAATTCATAGCCTCCAGTAATCTCAGCAATTAAAAATATACCGGTTAAAGGGGCGTGAAAAATACCACTTAATATGCCTGCCATTGCAACAATGGTAAAATTACTTACAGGCAAATTAAATCCTAAATCCGTTATAAGAGAAGAAAATAAAAATCCAACAAACGCGCCCACAAACAATGAAGGGGCAAAATTTCCACCATTGCCGCCACCACCCAATGTGAAGCCAGTGGCTAAAGGTTTTAAAAGAATAACTAGTATCAATAAACTGTATAAAATCGGTTTGTTCATAACGTTGAAAGAGAAAAACGAATTATTGAATATTGAAACAGTATTTAAGTTTGATAGTGATTTGATAGTGATATAGCCTTCACCAAAAAGAGGTGGTACTAATAGAATTAAAACAAATAACCCCAAACCACTAATAAGCACTTTAAGTAGTTTTTTTTTCTCAAATTTTTTGAAATATTTTTCAGTGGCAATAAATACTTTTGAATAGTAATAAGATGTTAAGCCTGTTATTAAACCTAAAACTAAATAAAAAGGTACATTTCTGTAATCAAATGGCTGTTGCAATTTAAAATTTAATAAAACGTCTTCGTGTAAAATAATTTTAGAACATAAGCCACCAGCAGCTGCAGCAATTAGAATAGGAATAAAGGCGGAAATATTTGCTTCCACCAGTAAAACTTCCAGTGCAAACAATACGCCTGCTATCGGTGTATTGAAAGCTCCCGCTATTCCTGCGGCTGCCCCGCATGCCAAAAGCAAGGTACGTTCTTTATAACTTAATTTGTATGCGAGTCCGAAATTAGACCCAATAGCGGAACCTGTTGTTACTATTGGAGACTCTAATCCTGCCGACCCACCAAAACCTATTGTCAATGCACTTGTTATAATATGACTATAGGTTTGGTCTTTTGGTAAAATACTAGATTTTTTTGCAATAGAAAATAAAATGTTTGCTAAACCTTTTCCAAGTTTATTGTCATTTAAGTAATAAATAAATAAAGCGCATAAGCTAATACCGATTATAGGAAATAAAGCGATAACAACCTGTTTATTGGATGATAAAATACCGATTTTGACAATTATCCCATGTACAAAAAGCTTTAAAATGACTGCCGCTAAACCAGCAGTTAAGCCAATTAGAATTGCACTAAAGATTATAAACTGTTTAGGTGTTAATTTATTTTGAATCCAAACTACTAATCTATTGCCTTCAAATATTAAATTCAGAAAAAGTTTCATTATGACTCATAAAAATAGACATTTAAATCGAATTTAATTTATAAATAGTAAAGTCTGCGGGATGAAAATTTCTGTCCGCTAAGCGAGCTTGACTTTACAGAAGCCTTATTCATCCGCCCGGGTGCGCTTGCTTGCTATTTGTACCTTGTGCACTGTACAGTTGAACCCAATTTAACTGTCAGTATATTTTATTTTAAAACTCGTATTATAAACTAAATAGAAAGGTTATCCTTATTTTTCCATTTATATATTAATCTTTTTTGCCGTCAAAATTAAACTGAATATAATGTTTTTGGTAACTCTTTTAAGAGTTAAACTACTACTTGCTACATATTGCCCAGGTCTAATTTGGGTAAAATAGTTCGCGTAGGGAAATATTTCTCTGTGTTTATTATTTCTCTTTTTCTCTGTACCTCTGTGGTTAAATATTTTGAGCACCACTTAAGCCTTATTAAGCCTTGCAAACTTAAGCAACAGGTTTTTCTGACCACCGACATCAAACATGATCAGCGCTTTGGTTTCAGGCCATTTACCTTCAAGGGCTAAAATAGATCCTTTGCCAAATTTTTCGTGAAGTACGGTGTCTCCTGCAACTAGCAATTGATTGGAAGCAAGATCAACAGGGGTTATGGCCGAAGCTAAGTTTTGCGTTCGCAGGTTAATTAATTTTTTGCCCTGCGGATTAAAATTAATCACCTTTGCACCCTGAGTATTTTTAGCTGCGTTTTCTTTACCAGGCTCTCCGTTATAATTGTTCCTGAATTTCTCAAAAAAGTTATCGTTAAAAGTGGAGGTTTGCGGCTCTTCAGGATAATCAACGTACTTATCATCAATCTCATCAATAAAGCGACTTGGCTCGCAATAAATTAAATTACCAAAGCGGTAGCGGGTGGTGGCAAAGCTGAGCGTGGCCTGTTTTTCGGCGCGTGTTACAGCCACATAAAATAATCGGCGCTCTTCCTCCAAATCGCTTCGGTTATTTAAAGCCATTTGCGAGGGAAACAAATTCTCCTCCAAACCTACCACATAAACGTATTTAAACTCAAGTCCCTTAGCGGCATGCACGGTCATTAAACTTACTTTGTCAGCGTTTTTTTCATCGTCCTTATCTTTATCCACATCGGTGAGCAAGGTAATTTCCTGCATAAATTCATCCAGGGTTTTTAACGAATTATCTTTTTCTCCTTCGGTAAACAAATCGCCGCTTGCTGTTACAAAGGTTTGTTTAATCACTTCATTTAATTCGTCTTCCTGGGGCGTGCGTTCTTGTTCCACAAAATCTTTAATACCATTTAATAACTCCTGAATGTTTTCGTAACGACTTACCCCTTCCGGCGTTTTATCAGAATACAATTCACGTACCAAACCGGTGTGCACCGCAATATGGTTGGCCATTTCAAAAGCATCTTTAAACGGAACCATCGACGCGTAATTTTTGATCTGCGCAACAAACTCACTTATTTTAGAAGCAATTCCGGCATTAATTCCTAAATTAAAATCTCTTAAATTAGTTAGCACCGTAAACATACTAATATCGTGTTCAGAAGCCGCCACGCTAATTTTATCAACGGTACTCTGGCCAATGCCTCGCGCCGGATAATTGATGATGCGTTTTAAACTTTCATCATCTTTGCTGTTAATGGTAAGGCGATAATAAGCCAGTACATCTTTAATTTCTTTACGCTGATAAAAACTTACGCCGCCGTAAATTCGATAAGGAATATTAAGACGCCTTAATGATTCTTCAAAAGAGCGCGATTGCGCATTGGTGCGGTAAAGTATTGCAAAATCGCTGTTCATGGCTTGGTTTTGCATCCGGGTTTCAAAAATGCAGTTTACAATTTTTTGCCCCTCTTCATTATCGGTATTAGCACGGATGATCTTTATTTTATTGCCTTCTTCGTTATCGGTAAAAACGTGTTTTTTAAACTGATCTTTATTGTTGGCAATAATCTGGTTGGCAGCTTCTACAATGGTTTGTGTACTTCTGTAATTCTGCTCCAGTTTAAATGTTTTAAGATGCGGATAATCTTTTTCGAAATTTAAAATGTTTTGAATGTTAGCTCCGCGGAAACCGTAAATACTTTGTGCATCATCACCCACCACACAAATGTTTAAAAAACGAGCTGCCAGTTGTTTGATGATTACGTATTGAGAAAAATTTGTATCCTGGTACTCATCCACCAATATATATCTGAATTTATCCTGATACTTTAAAAGTACCTGAGGGAAATCGCGCAGTAAAACATTGGTTTGATATAAAAGATCATCAAAATCCATAGCGCCGGCTTTAAAATTCCGCTTCTGATATTCGATAAATATCTTACCTAACATGGGTTTTCGGCTACTAACGTCTTCCTGTTGTGTAACCGGATTGTTGGCGTATTGTGTAGCTGATATCAGTTTATTTTTAGCGTCGCTAATACGATTTAAAACCAGCGAAGGTTTATAAATTTTATCATCAAGATTAAAGTTTTTAAGTATTTGTTTGATAACGCTTTTACAATCATCCGTATCATAAATAGTAAAGTTGTTGGGATAGCCTATTTTTTCAGCTTCAATGCGTAAAATTTTGGCGAAGATGCTATGGAAAGTTCCCATCCAAAGGTTTTTGGCTTCTTTAGGCCCAACAATTTTCGCGATGCGATCCTTCATTTCGCGAGCAGCTTTATTGGTAAAAGTAAGAGCCAGAATGTTAAAGGCATCGTTACCTTTTTCCATAATATAAGCAATGCGGTAAGTGAGTACACGGGTTTTACCCGATCCGGCTCCGGCAATAATCATCACCGGGCCTTCAGTGGCAGTAGCGGCGGCACTTTGCGCAGGATTAAGTTCGTCTAAATAATGGCTCATTTTAAGGTTTACAAAGGTGGTGAATAAATTTAAAAAGGATGGGAATAAAATGTAAAATTGTATGAACAGTTTGGTAAAGTTTTTTATTGGTTTACTCACTCAAAGCTATATTTTAATAAGTGGTGGTGTGATTATCTGATAAGCGTGTTTTTTTTAACTAAATTTGTTTTAATCCAAGCTCATGAAATTATCTCTAAGTTTCTTTTTTATAATCTTTTGGGGTTATTTATTCTCTCAGGCACCTACTTGTCCTAATAATCAAGTTTATATTCACAACGGTTCAAGTATCAATTTCCAAACTGTTCCTTTGCCCGGAGCATCAGGCGTGGTAATGAGCAATTTACCCGCAGGTTCCGGCGGTTTGGCAGTTGGGCCTGCGTTTGGTTTTCCTGCTCCTAATCCTACATACTGGACAACGGCGGGTGGAACCTATTGGTATTATAACGGCACTAATTGGACAAATACCAACCACAGTACCGGAAATGGAGCTGCTGTTAACATTGGCGGGGGCGGAGGATTTCTTTATAATTTGGTTGGAGGTACGGGGCAAATATATGTTTATAACGGTACCGGTCCGGGCACTTTACTTACTACACTTGCTGGCTTTAGCGGAGGCGGACCATACGATGTTGTTGTCGACGCGGCAGGCAATTTTTTTATTTTAAAGAATACCGCTCCACAATCTTTAACGGTGTACGGACCTAACGGCGCTGTAAAATGCTCGTGGAATTTGGCCAATAATCCTACCAGCAGCGCGGGTGGAGGTTTTGCAATTGTAGGAAACAGTGTGTATTATCACAATGGAAATTTTTATGCCGGTAATATTATTCCCGGCAACTCAACCATTACTTTTACAATGCAGGGGAACATTGTGAGTCCAAGCGATTTTGCCGGTTGTGCTATTCCCATTCCTACAGGCACTGTTTTGGCTCCCAATGGAGGAATTTTAAACTGTAACGTTACTCAATTAAATTTGGTGGCGCAGGTAATACCGGCGGGTATAGGTTATCCGGTTAATGCTATTCAATCTTCTTCACTGGCAACCTGCAATTACACTTGGTCGGGACCCGGAATTATTGCCGGACAGTTTACCCCTACAATCACTGTTAATCAGCCGGGTGTTTACTCCTTTACAACTTGTGCGGGAAGTAACTGCCCAACTTACACAGTATCAAATTCTTTTACAGTAGTGGCGCAAACAACGCTCATTACTCCAGCCATTACCTCAACTGGTTCTATTACCTGCACCAACTCTACTGTTCAGTTGGCCGTAACTCCAAATACCTCTACAAACACCATTGTGTGGACAGGCCCGGGAATTATTTCAGGACAAGGTACACCAAGCATTACAGTTAATGCAGCAGGTTTGTATTCGGTAGCCATTACAAATACAGTTAATGCCTGCGCAGGTTCAGCTACAATAAACGTTTTTTCGTCTCAGCCGCCTATGAATCTAACAGTTACTTCTTCTGGAAGTATAACTTGCACCAACCCTACAGTTCAATTATCGGTAACACCCAATGCAAGCACAAATACAATAGTTTGGTCGGGTTCCGGAATTGTTTCCGGACAGGGCACGCCAAGTATAACAGTTAATTCGGCGGGTATATTTACTGTTAGCGTTTCAAATACAGTAAATCCATGCTCGGGTACAAACACTATAAACGTTGTGAATACGCAGGGAACTTTAAATTTAACTGTTACTCCTGCTAACCCGACTAAATGTTCTGCAGATGCAGCATTAGGTTATACGCTTGCGGGGGCTTCCAATTATACCTGGAATCCTGCGGTGGGGGTTTCACAAATAACACCCAACACCTTTTCAGTAAATCCGCAAACAACAACCACTTTTACCATTTCAGGTTCAACAGGCGTGTGCACGGGATCAGCCGTAACAACTGTGAGTGTTATTCCTTCACCTACCATTTCCATTGCTTTATCATCCAATACAATTTGTGCACAAAACACAAATGGTTCTCCTTTTACTTTTTTTGCTTCAGCTTCAGGCGCTACCAATTACACTTGGAGTTTAAGCACGCCTTTAACTACTAACAGTTCTTTTAACAATTCGGCATTAGGGCCGATTTCCAACGCGGTTGTTTCGGGAATACCTCAAAATGGAACTATTACGTTAATAGGGGTTAATGGTATTTGCAGTAATACTACACAAACCAGTGTATTGATAATTCCTAATCCCACCATAACTGTTAGTCCGAGTTCAACCAGTATTTGTCAGGGAGGTAGTTTTACGTTTACGGCCGGTGGGGCATCATCATATTCATGGAGTCCTCCAACTGGTTTAAATACAACGGTGGGGTCTGTTGTTACGGCCAGTCCGATTAACTCCACTACCTATAACATCAACGGCAGCATGGGAGGATGTTTTGCTGCAACGCAATCAACTTCCTTAACAATTTTACCAACACCAACTATTAGCATTACCCCTATTTCGCCAACAGTTTGTGCTGGTAGTTCAATCAATTTAACTGCCAATGGTGCTAGTAATTATACCTGGTCTCCTTCAGGAAGTTTATCTTCACCTAACGGGGCAATGGTTAGTGCCAGCCCGGCTGCAGATCAAACATATACTGTATTAGGGTCTTTAAACACCTGTACTAGCAATGCTTTTATAACCGTTACAGTAATTCCGGTTCCGAATTTATTTGCATCAGCATCGCAAGAAACTATTTGTGCAGGGAATTCAACCAACTTATTAGTTAATGGCGCTAATAGTTTTAGCTGGAGTCCATCTAACGGTTTGAGTAATACCACCGGCAATTTTGTGGTAGCTACCCCGGTTAATTCCACAACTTATACCATTATGGGAAATAATGGTTTATGCACCGGGTCGGCTACTTTGCCAGTATATGTTATTCCGCTACCTAATGCAACAATCAGTTCGCCCAAAACCTTCGTATGTGCAGGAAGTTCAACTTCACTTTTTGCAGGGGGGGCGCAGAATTTTAACTGGTCGCCTTTAGAATCACTCTCTTCAACAACAGGCAGTATGGTAATCGCCTCTCCTTCTATTTCTACCAATTATACAGTGGTGGCATACAATAGTTTGGGTTCAGTAAGTTGTTCGCAATTACTTTCGTACTCAATTGTTGTAGTGCCAAACGCTGAGGCAAATCTTCCGGCAAACAAAAATATATGTGCAGGTGAAAAAACCTCTATAACGGTTTCGGGGGGTAATACATATTTGTGGATACCGTCAACCGGTTTAAATATTACTTATGGAAATTCGGTAGTTAGTTCGCCATCTGCTTCAATAGTATATTCGGTTAACTCTTCATTTAACGGAAATTGTGCTACCACAAATACCATTCTGGTAAAAGTAAACCCTTTGCCCTTGGTTAATGCAGGCAGAGATACAACTTTTAATTTAGAAGAATATAAATTAGTAAAAGGAACCGGAACAGGAACTTTAACATGGGTGGAGGGCTCCAATATATGGTGTAGCGTTTGTCCGGAAACACAAATACAACCCTTAAACAACAGTTGCTATACCTTACTAGCGGAAAATGAATTTGGATGCAAAAATACAGATGTAGTTTGTGTGGAGATTACTACTGAATTTGGAGTTTATATACCCAACGCCATTACGCCAAACCAGGATGGATTGAATGATGTATTTTATGTGTATGGTTTTAATATTTATGAGGTGCAGGTAATTATTTTTAACCGATGGGGAGTTGAGATGTTTAATTCGGTTGATCGGGCTGTTGGATGGCCGGGAACCTTTAAAGGAGCTGACTGCCCTAACGATGTGTATGTTTATAAGGTTAAGTACAAGGGATTAGATGGGAAAATATATCATAAAACCGGGCACGTTACTATAAACCGATAAGTGCATTGTTTTTTGTGTGTGTAAGATGGCGCGGGCGTGTGTTCCTGCGCTTTTTTTATTTGCAAATTGATACAACCATTGGCCTATATTAATAAAAACACCAAAACCGTTATGGCATTGATACTTGTAATGGCTTTTAAAGAATGCGGGTTTTGATTAAGATTGTATGAATAAAAAATAAAAGAAAACACAGCTACAAATACCGATAGAAAAAGTATGGGACTGGCACGCTGAATCTGATATTGATGATTGGAAGTAGATAAAGAGCCCTTAATTTCTTTTTGAAGCAAAAAATCTTTCCCTACTTCAAAGATGGAAAATTTTGGCGGTGGTTCTATAAATTCGTTCACCTGAAATTCATATTTATTATCATCTACACTTATAATTTTAATACTTGAAACTATGCGATCATAAGTAAGTTCTGATATTTGTTTTCCGTAATTTACCTGAACATTTTTAGTATAATGCGTTTGATAATGACAAGGGCCTAAGAAACAAAAAAACAATTCGCAATAAATAAAAAAACAAACTACATTAAAAATGTTAAAGAATTTATAAGCTTTTGTAGTTCTGAATTTTGCTATTTTTTTATGTTCACGGATCTTTTTTAAAAGAACAAAGTCAGCAACTTCTTCGGGAGTTAGCGGAGTGCGTGGCGGTCGCTTTTTTCCCTCTTGGGCCATGTTACTTTAAATTTAGCTTTTCATCAAGCAGGTAATTATTTCGCACCGGACTGTTTCTTAAAATAAGTTCACCTAAAAATCCTGCTAAAAACATCATGCTGCCTATAATCATACATACAAGCGAAATATAAAAAGAGGGACGTTGCGTTAATAATCGTGCAGGATGATGTGAGAAAACACAATAAATTTTAAATACGCCCAAGTAAAAGGCAAATCCAAATCCTAATAAAAATAAAAGAGTTCCTACCAATCCAAAAAAGTGCATGGGTCTTTTACCAAATTTTGAAAGAAAGGTTATGGTTAAAAGATCAAGAAAACCATTGATAAATCTGTCCCACCCAAACTTACTTGTTCCGTATTTTCTGGCTTGGTGCTGAACCACTTTTTCGCCAATTTTATGAAAACCCGCCGACTTAGCCATTACCGGAATAAAACGGTGCATTTCTCCGTAAATTTCAATGCTTTTTACCACTTTTTTGCGATAAGCTTTTAAGCCGCAATTCATATCATGAAGTCGAATGCCGCTTATTTTTCTGTTGGTCCAGTTATAAATTTTTGAAGGAAGGTTTTTTGTGAAAGCGTTATCGTATCGTTTTTGTTTCCAGCCGCTAACCAAATCGTAACCATCATTTGTTACCATTTTGTAAAGGCCGGGTATTTCATCCGGACTATCTTGAAGATCGGCATCCATGGTAATAACCACTTCGCCCTGAGCGGCTTCAAAGCCTACGTGAAGTGCGGGAGATTTGCCATAATTTCTTCTGAATTTAATAGCTTTTGCATGAGAATTTTTTTGCGAAAGCTCTCTTATCACATCCCACGAATTATCCTTACTTCCATCATCAATGAAAATAATTTCGTAGCTGTAATTATTTTCGGTCATTATTTTAACTATCCAATCGTGAAGTTCGGGTAACGATTTTTCTTCGTTATATAACGGAATAATTACTGATATTTGAAGTTGCTGACTCATTAAAGGATAAAAATATTAATTTTAATTTAAAATACCTCAATATGCCATTAAAGTACCAGGCTAATATACTGTTCTTTTTACTGTGTCAACTATTTTTTCAAACTGTTTTTGCGCAGAATGATGTTAGTGATAATATTAAAAAACTATCCCATACGGTAGATACCGTTAAAGGAGATTCTGCCAAATGCAAGTACACCCTGTCAATGGTTAGGGCCTATATTGGATATGATCTGAAAAAAGCTGATAGCATGCTTGAGATTTCTAAGAAGTACTATAATAAAAAAGGCTGTGATTACTGCGAGTTATTAAGCATGGAATATAAAGCTCAGATATATTGGTTAAATTCTGATTTTCATCAGTCTTTACAAAAGCTTATAAAGATGCAGCAAATTGCGAAGGAAAAAGGAATAATATTTATTTATGTTACGTGTAATTTAAATATTGGTTCTATTTATTTTGAAATGGGAAATAAAGAGGAAGCTAAAAAATATTTCGAGAACGGTATTAAAATGGCCTCTGACAATATTAATAAATACCCGCGATTAAAACATAACATTATTACCGGCCTATTAAACCTTTCGCAAATAGATACGGGAGTAACTCTTAAACTTGAGTACTTAAATAAAGCAAGGAAGATTATGGATACCATTAAAGTGGCAAGTAAGGATTTGATGCTCACTCTGGAAGCATATAACAGGGAATTAGCAAGGATTTACATTAAAACCGGACAATATTCTAAAAGCCTTTATAATGGAAGGCTTGCACTTTATTATTCTAAATTAAACGAAGATTATTCGCTGGCAGCTTTTAACAAGGTATATATTGCTAGGGCTCAGCAAGGACTTGGTAATTTAGACAGCAGTAAAATTTATCTTGACCAGGCGTATCCGGTATTAAGAGATCAGAATATTCAAGCCAGATTAAAAAACTATTATGAAGTGTTGTCGCGGTACTATGCTTTAAAAAAAGATTATCGAGGGGCTTATAAAAGCCAAATCGAATTTCAAAAACTGAGCGACGAAATTACAAATGAAGATATCCGCCATCAAACCAGTTTGTTAAATATTACTTATCAAACCGCTAAAAAAGAAGAAGAGAATACCCGACTTAAAAGCGAAAATTTAACACAGGAATTACAAATAGAAAGAACTTCGGCTCAGCGAAATTTATTTGTAGCCGGCGGCGCGGGAGTTTTTATTGTGGCATTATTTCTTTTCTATAGCTTTAGGCAACAAAAACAAACAGCTAAATTATTACAAAGTAAAAACGCAACCATAAGTCAGCAAAACAATGTTCTTTACGAGCAAAAAAAAGAGATAACCGACAGTATTGAATACGCTCTTAAACTGCAAAGAAATTTATTGCCAAATTTTTTTAGCCAACTTATTACACCTGAAAATTCGTTTTTAATTTATAAACCAAAAAACATTGTAAGTGGCGATTTTTATTATGTTTTTTCTCACCAAAACTATACTTTATATTTGGTTGGAGATTGTACCGGGCATGGCGTTCCGGGTGCTATTCTTAGCGTTATAGCGCTTGAAAAGTGTAAAGAGTTATGCGAACAAAAATTAAGTCCCGCCAATTTTTTAACTCAAATAAATACACATTTTGTGGGATTATTGGGACAAAAAACAAACGAGGAAGCTGTTAACGACGGAATGGAAATTTCGTGCCTTGTACATACAAACAATAAATGGTTATATGCCGGCGCCAACAGGCCTTTATTTATAGTGGAGGGTAATGAACTGAATGAGGTAAGAGGCGATAAAATTGACATCAGTGCCAATAATAATGCGGTGATTAGCTTTACAGAAATTGCACTTGAATTAAAAAGAAACTCGCGGGTATTCCTATTTTCAGATGGAGTGGCCGACCAGTTTGGAGGCCAAAACGATAAAAAACTCACCACTAAAAAATTAAAACACTGGCTTTGTGAAACTTCGGTTTTAGCTCCTGCACAGCAAAAAAAACAACTCGAAGAAAGATTAAGCAAGTGGCAGCAAAATTTTCAGCAAACAGATGATATTACCTTAATTGGAATAAATATTTTGTAAATTAAGCTTGCTGTTTGTGATTAATTTATTAATTTTGCAGCGGGCAAGTCTTTCACGACCAGCTCCTGTTGAATCCCCCAGGCTGGGAACGGAGCAAGGGTAGATGGTTGAGCGGTGCGATGGAAGTAGCTTGCCCTTTTTTTCTTTCCCTAAGCTTAAAGGGGTCTTCACTCAATAAAAAGCATCATTCACTCATTACTGTTGTTAAAATAATCGTTAAATTTTGGTAAACAAGCAATATGTCTTACATTTGCACTCTAATCATTTAAAATCTTAAGCCATAGAATAGACATTTACTTAGCGTTTAAAAATTAATTCAGCAAGTAAAAAACATGTCTATTCAATCATTAAATGATAAAGAGTTGGTGCAACTCTATGTAAATGGCAACGAAGATTGTTTATCCGTATTATTACACCGTCACAAAGCCAAAATTTTCTCCTCCATTATTTTAGTGGTAAAAAATCGTTCATTAGCCGAGGATATTTTTCAGGATACTTTTTATAAGGTAATTCACACTCTTAAACGCGGGCAGTATAACGAAGAAGGGAAATTTCCGCAATGGGTGATGCGCATTGCCCGTAATCTTATCATCGATCATTTCAGAATTCTAAAAAAAATGCCGCCCATGCCGGTTTATATCAACAGCGAAGGGGATGAGGTTTGCGTTTTTAATAATTTGCTCATCGAAAACCATAGCCGCTCTGCCGAAGAAAAACATGTTTTAAAAGATAAAATACGTAATTTAATCAATCAATTGGATGCCGATCAGCGGGAGGTTGTGCTTTTGCGAACCTATTACGATATGAGTTTTAAGGAAATAGCCGAATTTACCAATGTTTCTATTAACACCGCTTTAGGCAGGATGCGTTATGCGCTTATCAACCTTAAAAGGATGATTGAAGAACGAAAAGTGGAAGTGTTGTTGTGAGGCCTTTTTATTGAAAATATTCGTTTTATTCCGAATTAAAAGAGAAGGTAATAGTGCGAAAATTAATAGCAAATTCATCGAAAATTCGCTTTTCTAACCCAATTATTTTGCTATTTTTGCAGTCAAATTTTTAGAAAATGAAAATCTTAGTTGCAATAAGTAATGTACCCGATACTACTACCAAAATTCAGTTTACAGATGGTGATACCAAATTTAATAATGCGGGAGTAACCTTTGTAATTAATCCTTATGATGAGTGGTATGCTTTGGTGCGCGCCCTCGAATTAAAGGAAGCCAATCTTGCTGAAAAAGTGACGCTTATTCACGTGGGTTTGGCCGATAGCGAAGCAACTATTCGCAAGGGTTTTGCTTTAGGTGCTGACGATGCGGTAAGAATTGATGCCGAAAGTCAGGATGCTTTTTTTGTAGCCGAGCAGATTGGTAATTACGCAAGAACTAACGGATACGATTTAATTTTAGTTGGTAAGGAAACTATCAATTATAACGGATCGTCAGTAGGGGCAATGATAGCGGGAGTTTTAGATCTTCCATTTATTTCCTTGGCTACTAAATTAGAACTTGCAGGAAATAAGGCTACAGTAGAAAACGAAATTGATGGCGGCACTCAGGTTGTTGAATGCGAATTGCCTGTTGTTATCAGTTGTGCCAAAGGTATGGCAGAGCAACGTATTCCTAACATGCGCGGAATTATGGCGGCACGTTCAAAGCCTTTACAGGTAATACCCGCGAGCGGAAGTACCGCTTTAACTTCTATTAAATCTTACACGTTAAACGCCGGAAGAACAACCTGCAAGATGATAACAGAAGATAATCTGGATGAGCTGGTAAGCTTATTGCATACCGAAGCCAAGGTTATTTAAATTTTAGAAGTTGTTGGCAAACAGATTAAATTAATGAGACTTAAATCAAAAAGAAAATAACTCTAAAATTAAAAAATTCTATAAATCTAAAATTAAAAATATGTCAGTACTGGTTTATACCGAAATAAATAAAGGCCGCGTAAAAAAATCTTCTTTAGAAACAATCAATTACGCTGTTAAAATAGCTGAGCTTAGCGGATCTACCGTTACTGCATTTGTTAACAACGCCGATGCCTCTCAATTAGAAGAAATTGGAAAAGCAGGCGCCTCAAAAATATTATCCGTAAAAAGTGATGTTTTAAATAACGATAACATGCTTATCAGCGCTGCTCTTGAACAAGCTGCCAAAGCCGAAAGTGCTAAAGTTATTATTTTTGCTTTTGATATTGTAGGTAAAGCTGTAGCCCCACGTTTAGCGGCAAAGCTAAAAGCGGGATTAGTGGCCGGCGCGGTTGATTATCCTGTTTTAAACGGCAACCATCTTGAAGTGAAGAAAAACGTTTTTTCAGGAAAAGCCACTGCTACTTATGTTATTAATAGCGATGTAAAAGTAATTTCATTATTACCAAACAGCTTTCCTGTAAAATCTGGAGAAAATAAAGCAACGGTAAGTGAGTTCGCACCTGATCTTTCTTCTGTTAAATCACGAATTACCATTAAAGAAACCAAATCAAACCAGGTTGGTGGGATGATTCCACTTCCTGAAGCTGAAACTGTTGTTAGCGCTGGCCGCGGAATGAAAGGTCCTGAAAATTGGGCCATGGTTGAAGAATTGGCCAAAGCGCTTGGTGCTACTACCGCTTGTTCGCGCCCGGTTGCCGATATGCACTGGCGGCCGCATCATGAACATGTGGGGCAAACAGGTGTTGCTATTCGTCCTAATTTATACATTGCCATTGGTATTTCGGGTGCTATTCAACATTTAGCCGGTGTTAATGGAAGTAAAACAATTGTGGTAATTAATAACGATAAGGAAGCACCCTTTTTTAAATCTGCCGATTACGGAGTGGTGGGCGATGCTTTCTCAATTATCCCTAAACTTACCGAGGCCGTGAAAAAATTCAAGGCAAATCAAAATTAAATGATATTTATTCCTTAAATTAGATTTGATTATTAAATGAAGAAGGTAAGGTTAGAAATTGTTGGATTGTCCTATAGCCAAACGCAAAGCGGTGCTTATGCCCTTGTTTTGGGCGAAAGTACCGGTACCCGAAGATTACCCATTATTATTGGTGGTTTCGAAGCTCAGGCTATAGCCATTGAACTTGAAAAAATGAGTCCAAGCAGGCCTTTAACGCATGATCTTTTTAAAGCATTTGCCGAAACTTTTGATGTAAAGGTAAGCGAAGTTCTTATTTATAATTTGGTGGAAGGTATTTTTTACGCCAAGCTTCTTTGTAACGATGGCAGCCGCGATGTGGAGATTGACGCACGTACCAGCGACGCCATTGCCTTAGCCGTTAGGTTCAATTGCCCTATTTTTACTTACGAATTTATTTTAAAAAGCGCAGGTATTGTATTGGATGATGATGCCGCAGCCGCAATTACGGGGGAAACTGAGCAACCCGTTCCAAAAGAACATGCTCAGGAAGTGAAGAGTACCTCCTCTTCTCAGGAAGTGTATAAAGAAAAAAGCACTGAGGAATTAAAGAACATGCTTCAAACCGCTTTGGATGATGAGCAATACGAAATGGCCTCTAAAATTCGTGATGAATTGAATCAACGCAAAAAATCGTAAATAAAGTTTTATTTTCTTATTGAATTACACTGAATTTATTTAGTGCTTAAAAGTCGCACTGCACTTTTCTTCAAAATAGATTTCTTGCAAAGGCTTTAATCATTGTATGTTTCCCCCAAGCTTCTCGATACGCTCCTAATGTCGCTACTCGATTGACAAGCTTCTCGATACGCTATAATCCATTCACCCCTCCGCCAGTTTTAAAATGTCTTCCGTTAATAGTTTAACTTCCTCTAAAGTATTATACACGCCAAATGAAAAGCGAAAAGAATTTTTAATTTCAAATTCCTGTAAACCCATTGCTTTTAATACATGCGAGGGTTCGGGTAAATGGCTGCCGCAAGCCGAGCCGCTTGAAAAAGCATATTTACTTAATAGCGATGTTATTTTAATTTCTTGGGGAAAAGTAATATTACTGGTTGTATATAAACGCGAGCGCGTGGTGCCGTTTATTCTTAATCCTTCAATATCCAGCAATTGATGCTCAAAGTAGTTTTTTAGTTTTGATACATGTGCGCTGTTGTTCCAATAATTTTCCCTACACAATTCTGCCGCTTTGCCAAATCCTACAATCAAAGGAACGTTTAGCGTGCCTGATCGTCGCTGATTCTGATGTCCTCCTCCGTGTATTTGCTCTGTTAAATTAATTTGCGGATTTTTTCTTCTTACATACAAAGCGCCCATGCCTTTTGACCCGTACATTTTATGCGCGCTAAATGCCATGCAATGAATACCTTTTTCCTGTACATCACAACGTTCTTTTCCAACGTATTGGGTGGCATCGCTAAAAAAAATAATTTTATGCTTATTGCAAATTTCCGATATCTGATCCAAAGGTTGCATCACACCTGTTTCGTTATTGGCAGCCATAATACTCACCAAAATAGTTTGCGGCCTTATTGCGTTTTCCAGTTCATGCAAATCTATCAAACCCTCGCGGTTAACATTCAGATACGTTAGCTCGGCTCCCTTTGTTTCTAAATAGGCACAAGTATCTAATACTGCTTTGTGTTCGGTTTTACAAGTTATAATGTGTTTGCCTTTTGTTTCGTATGCTTCAAAAATTCCTTTAATTGCAAGGTTAACAGCTTCCGTTGCGCCCGAAGTAAATATTATTTCAGAGTCTTGGCAATTAATAAGTGTTGCTACTTGTTTGCCGGCAGTTTCTACCGCAGCCTGTGCGGCCCAGCCCTGCGCGTGAAGCTTGCTTGCTGCGTTGCCATAGGTTTCTGTAAAGTAAGGCAACATGGCGGCGAGCACTTCATCGTTAACTTTGGTAGTGGCATTATTATCAAAGTATATTAAGTTGTTTATCACGGGCTATTCAGCTAAATTTGCGTTCTTGTATAAAGGTATAAATAAACATTATTTACTGCTTCATTTAATTGTTTTTATTTGGGGCTTTTCTCCGGTATTAGGCAGATATATTACCGCGGATACCTGGCAGTTGGTTTGGTTTCGAATTCTTATAACGGTTTTTGCCATGTTTATTTATTTAAAAATTGCAAAACAAAGTTTGGCCGTTAATAAAAAAGACCTGCTTAAATTATGGGGCATTGGCTTAATTATTCTGGTGCACTGGCTTGGGTTTTACGGTGCCATCAAGGTTTCCAACATCAGTGTTACTATGGTAGCATTCAGCACCGGCACTTTGTTCAGCTCCATTATTGAGCCTATACTTTACAAACGAAAAATACGAATGTATGAAATTGTTATAGGACTTATAATTATCGGTGCCATTGGTCTGATTTTTTCTATCGAAACAAAATTTTGGCTGGGCATTGTATTGGGTATTTTTGCCGCACTTACATCTTCGCTATTTGGTGTACTCAATGGTTTAATGGTTAAACGAGTTTCTTCAGGAGCCATTAGCTTTTACGAACTCAGCGCAGCTTTAATTGGCTTAACTATTTTTCTTGCTTTTAACGGAAGCTTTCAACCTGCGTTTTTTCAGTTAGATCAGCCTTCTATTATCGGCTTATTACTTCTGAGTTTAGTATGCACTGTTTTTCCTTTTCTGGCAGCGGTTAATCTTGCAAAACACATCAGTCCGTATACCATTGTTTTAACTGTAAATTTAGAAACGGTTTACGGTATTATATGGGCTATTTTATTTTTTAAAGAGAACAAGGAAGTGAAGCCTACTTTCTATTTGGGAGTTCTCATCATCTTATTGGCGGTTTTCTTAAATTCGTATTTAAAAAATATTACTGAAAAGAATTTGTTGAAAGCAAATACTTAATGCAACCTAAAAAAATACTTATAGTCAGGTTTAGTTCTATCGGAGATATTATTCTTACTTCGCCTGTTATTCGCTGTTTAAAAATGCAGATTCCTGAAGTGTGTATTCATTACGTTACCAAAGCGGCTTTTAAAGAAACCCTGAGCAGTAACCCGTATTTGAATAAGCTGCATTCCTTTCAAAATGATGTGCGTGAAATTTATAAGGAATTAAAAGAAGAAAAATTCGATCTGATCATCGACCTTCATAAGAACATAAGAAGCGCACGGTTAAAAACCTATCTTCGTACAAAATCTTTTTCTTTTGATAAAATAAACGTGCAGAAGTTTTTAGCGGTAAGATTTAAACTGCGAAGCGCCCTGCCCGATAAGCACATTGTGCAGCGTTATATGGAAACCATTGCAGCTCTTGGTGTAATAGATGATAATAAAGGCCTGGATTATTTTGTAAGTATAAATGATTTTGTAGATGTGAAGACCTTGTATTTAAAAAATGCGGTTACTAACTACTCGGTAATTGTGTTGGGTGGCTCTTATTTCACCAAACAAATTCCTTTAAATAAACTTAAAGAGTTTTGCAGTTTGATTAACACACCGATTATATTATTAGGCGGTTCTATGGAAAAAGGAATTAGTGAAGAGTTAAAAAAATATTTTCCGCACATTATTAATTTATGCGGCGCCTTAACGCTTAATCAGAGTGCTTCCGTCATCAAGCAATGTAACCTGGTAATTACTTCCGATACAGGATTGATGCACATGGCCGCGGCGTTTAACAAGCGAACTATTTCTGTTTGGGGAAACACAGTTCCGGAGTTTGGAATGAGTCCCTACAAGCCGCATCCTGATAATCAAATTTTGGAAGTTGAAGGACTTTCATGCCGCCCTTGTTCTAAACTCGGTTATAACAAGTGTCCCAAAGGGCATTTTAAATGCATGAACGACATTGATATTTCGATAATCAGAATTTAAAAATAATATCCCTAACTGCTAACAATCACTACATTTGTTTTATGATCAGCGCTGAAAAAGTTTTATTCAATTCCGTACAAAAAGCATTACAAGAGCTTTACAATATAAACGCCACGGATATTATTTTTCAAAAGACAAGAAAAGAATTTGAAGGTGATTTTACATTGGTAACTTTTCCATATATAAAAGAAACAAAAAAATCTCCTGAACAAGTAGGACAGGATATTGGCACTTATTTGGAGAAGAACGAGAAGCAAGTGGCAGATTTTAATATTGTAAAAGGTTTTTTAAATATTTCATTGTCCAATGATTTTTGGCTGAGTTATTTTAATTCGGTTAAAGATTGCACAACTATAGGAATGAAAGATGCGAACAGCAGTGGCCGAACCGTTATGGTGGAATATGCTTCTCCAAATACTAATAAGCCTTTGCATTTGGGACATATCCGAAATTTATTGTTGGGCTATTCGGTTGCCAATATTTTAAAGGCTAACGGACATAAAGTTATTAAAGTAAGTATTGTTAACGACCGAGGCATTCATATTTGTAAAAGCATGCTTGCTTGGAAAAAATGGGGCAATAACGAAACGCCTGAAAGTTCAGGAATGAAAGGCGATCATCTGGTAGGCAAGTATTATGTACTTTTTGATAAAGAATACAAAAAACAAATTGAAGAGTTAGTGGGGGCCGGTAAAAAAAAGGAGGAAGCTGAAAAGTTAGCCTTATTGATGCTGGAGTGTCAGGATATGTTATTGAAATGGGAAGCAGGAGATAAGGCAACGGTTGATCTTTGGAAAATGATGAACGGTTGGGTGTATGAAGGATTTGCCGTTACCTATAAAACGGTTGGAGTTGATTTTGATAAAACATATTATGAAAGCAATACGTATATTTTAGGTAAGGAAATAATTCAGGAAGGTCTGGCTAAAAATATTTTTTACAGAAAAGAAAACGGCAGCGTGGCTATTGATCTTACCAATGAAGGTTTAGACGAAAAGATTGTGTTGCGCAGTGATGGTACCAGCGTTTATATTACTCAGGATATTGGCACAGCCATAGAACGGTTTAAAGAATTTCCGGCACTAAAACAATTGATATACACCGTTGGTAACGAACAGGATTATCACTTTAAAGTGTTGTTTAAGATCCTTAATAAATTGGGATACGATTGGGCAAAAGAATGTTATCACCTGAGTTACGGCATGGTGGAGCTTCCTGAAGGAAAAATGAAAAGTCGTGAAGGTACGGTGGTAGATGCGGATGATCTGCTTAAAGAAATGTTTGACACCGCTGAAGAAACAACCAAAGATCTTGGAAAAGTTGCGGAATTTACTGAAGCTGAGTTACAGGAATTATATGCTACAATTGGTTCAGGCGCATTAAAATATTTTATGTTAAAGGTGGATCCAAAAAAGAAAATGCTTTTCAATCCAAAAGAGAGTATTGACTTTAACGGCAACACCGGACCTTTTATTCAATACACGCATGCTCGGATAAAATCTGTTTTGCGCAAAGCAGATGTAAAGTTTGATGCCTTTTTTGCAACCGTGGAGTTTAACTCGTTGGAGAAGGAGATAATAAAATGGATCTATGATTTTAAGGGAGTAGTAGAAGAAAGCGGAAAAACATTCAGTCCTTCTTTAATTGCAAATTATGTTTACGAGATCACGAAAACTTTTAATCGTTTTTATCATGAGTACTCAATTTTAAAAGAGGAAGATGAAAATATTAAACTTTTTCGTTTGCAGTTGGCAAAAGCAAGTGCGCAAACTATTGCAAATGCAATGAATTTATTAGGTATTCCGGTACCCGAAAAAATGTAAATTTATTTCGACATCCATTCACCCGGATATACAACGCAACCTAAAGAAAAATATTTGTGTAAAATAATGTAATTAGTGGCATTTTATTATGAGATTCTTTTCCGATTTTTTCAAAGCTATTGGTAATGCTTCAAAGCGTTTGGCGTGTTGTTCGAAAAAGATTTATGGCCTTATATGTTCATTCCTTTAATTCTGTGGGTGCTTTTATGGGTGGCCAGTATTTATGGTTTATTCATTCTCGCCGGGGGTCTATCAGAGTGGCTGAGCCATTACGTGAACGCAGAATCCATTCCAGAAAATGGTCATTGGCTTTCGTGGGCACGGCCTTTTTTAGTAACTAAGATCAGTTTTTTAATAGGCATTGTTTTAAAAGTTTTGTTCTGGTTTTTAAGCGGAACGTTTATCAAATATTTTCTATTAATGCTCCTTTCACCTGTTTTTGCTTTGCTTTCAGAAAGTGCTGAAGAAAAACTAAGTGGTAGAAAATTTCCGTTCTCCTTCATTCAATTAATTAAAGATGTTATCAGAGGCATTGGCATCAGTTTACGGAACATGTTGCTTGAATATTTTTTCATGTTCGCTTGTTTTTTGCTAACGCTTATTTTCCCGCCGTTGGTTATAATTACAACGCCATTCGTTTTATTTTTAGGCTGGTATTATGTTGGCTTTACTTTATTGGACTATAACAGTGAACGTCATAAATTTAAAATCGCAGAGAGCACACAATTCATTAAACAAAACAAAGGTTATGCCTGCGGAATTGGATTTGTGTACAGCTTTTTTCTCGCCCTTCCTTTTTTAGCGGGAAGTATCATTGGAATGATGTTTGGGCCGGCATTGGCAGTTGTGGGAGGCACTATTAGTTTTTTGCAGATTCGTGAAAGTACCGGACTTAAGGAAGAATTTCCAACACCATAAAAAAAACCTTTTCGCCGTTCACGAAAAGGGTTTAAATTTTAAAATGTAATTAAATTACTCTGCTTTATTAGCCACCGAAGGCTGCATCTTTATTTCACTTACAACGTTTGAGGCTTCATAAATATAAATATCCTTGCTTATGTTTTTGGCCCAACGGTTTTCCTTGCCAATCTTAGTAGTATCATTTCCAAAACGCATTTTATCTTCATCAAGAATGGAAACTTTAAATCCGGTTATTTCTTTTCTGAGATCTTCATATTTTTTATTTTGATCGCGATACTCTTTTAATTCGGCACGAAATTTATCAAGATTAAGATTATATTTGGTATCATCTTTTTTAGATTTGATTTCTTTTGATTGCTGCTCTACCAAAGCAAATTGAGGGCTTTTTTTAATGCGTGCCTGACTTGCTTTAATTAGAGATGGATAATTAATGGAAGTAAATTGAGTGTAGTCGGCTTTGGTTATCTCATCCCAAGCCATTGGATAATCCAGTTCTTTTTCGCCTAAATCAAGCATCGCATAAGGGTCCGGTAATAATACATCCGGCACAACTCCTTTAAGCTGAGTTGCCCCCCCGTTTATTCTGTAAAATTTCTGATGTGTAATTTTAATCTGGCCAACCGGTTTAATGGTGTCAAACTGCGGCAATAAATAATTATCAAGGTCATAAAATGATTGAACAGTTCCTTTGCCGAAGCTTGGTGTTCCCACAATTACTCCACGTTTATAATCCTGAATGGCTGCCGCTAAAATTTCGCTGGCGCTGGCGCTGTTATGGTTAATCATTACCGCTAATGGACCATCCCATGCAACATCAGGGTTTTTATCTTCCATAACGGTTCGCATATTGTTTTTCCCCTTAACCTGAACAACCGGCCCCTTAGGAAAGAACAAGCCGGCCATTTCAATTACTTCCTGAAGCGATCCGCCACCGTTATCACGCACATCAATAATTAAACTTTTTGCGCCTTGTTTTTTCAGTTTTTCAATTTCTTTACGTACATCCTGCGAGCAATGGCGGGCAGTGCCTGTTCGGGTAAAATCTGTGTAAAAAGAAGGCAGATAAATATAGCCCACTTTAGTTTTGTTATCAAGGATGGCGCTTTTTGCAAATGTTTCTTCTATTTCAATGATATCGCGTATAATAGGTATTACTTTAATAGATCCATCACTTTTCTTAACTGTTAATCTTACTTCTGTTCCTTTTTTTCCTTTTATCAATTCAATGGCATCATCCATATCCATATTGGTTACATCAATAGGGTCGGCATTTCCCTGGCCAACTTTCATAATATCGTCGCCTGCTTTTAATTCACCTTGTTTAAAACTCGGACTTCCCACAATAATTTCGCTTACTCTTAAAAATCCGTCTTTTTGCTGAAGACGAGCGCCAATGCCTTCAAATTGTCCGCTCATGGCTTGGTCGAATTTCTTTTTTTCTTTCGGTGCAAAATATTCGGTATGCGGATCGTAAACTCCTGCAATGGCATTTGCAAATTGCGAAAATCTGTCGCGCGCTGTAATTTTATTTAAGAATTTATAAAGATCCTGATTGCTTTTTACGGTTTTGCGTCGCGCATCTACTTCAATAGAATCAAATGTGCGCACTTTAAATACTGTGTCTTTTTTCTCTAAGGCTTTTTCCTGAGCATTCATGGCATCGTCAATACGCGATAAAACCTGATATTTTAGCATTTTCTTCCATTCCTTTTTAAGATCGGCTTCTGTTTTTGCAAAAGAAGTTTTTTCACCATCTGTTTCATATTCGTCATTTAGCGTATAATCTAAAGGCGCGGATAAAAGTTCCTTTGCCCATAATTCCTTTTCCTTAATACGTTTATTAATAAGTTCAACAGATTTTTTATAGAAATCATGACGCTGGCTTTGAATCTGATCATCAATATCTCTTCTGTATTTGGCTAAGGCATCCACATCTTCCTGAATTAAAAACTTTTTACCGGCGTCGAGCCGCTTCATGTAAAGATCATACACCTTTTCGCTGAAGGTATCGTCTATTTTTACCTGATTATAATGGTTAGCGCCTAAACTTCCCAGAAGTAATTCGAAGATCACATCGTTTTTATCAAATACATATTTAAAAGCGGTAAATGATGATAGAGCAATAACACTTGCAATTATCATGGACTTAACGCTAAACATTGAGATAACTTTTTGCATAAAACAAATTTAATTTTTAAAACAGACTTTTCATAGTCTATAATACAGATAACTTGCCAGAGTACTTAAAACTTGTTTAAATATTGTTAAAAGTATGGTGTTTAGGAAGTATATATTTAAAACCGTTAAATTAATATAAATATGATAGATTTTTCAAGGGCAGAGCTTACTCATTTTGTAATTCATTATGTAGGCAACAAAGGTTTAGGCGAAGAGTTAACTTTAAGCGATAAAGAAATAAAATTTAAGGATGATTTTGTAAAAGAAACTATCCTTCGTTATTTTTTATCGCCTTTTAAAACAGATATTTATCATCAGTTTAAGGGAAAATTAGATGTTTCGTTAAACAGTGTGGCCAATGTTAGTGAAGATATTTTTAAATCCAGAAGTGTTTTTATCGAGCAATCTAAGTTAGCCGCTGAGCATTTATATAACCAAAGTATGCACCCAAAAATAAAAGGCGGGGAATTTTATACCTGTTATTTCAGAGACGCTGTTGTGGATGGAGAATTGTGTGACGCCATTGGATTTTTTAAAACAGAAAATAAGGAAAGTTATTTAAAAGTTTATCAGCATGTGGATGAATTTGATGTGGATTGCGATAACGGAATTAATATTAATAAACTCGATAAAGGCTGTTTAGTTTTCAATACTGAAAAAAACAAAGGATACAAACTGAGTATTATCGACAACAATAACCGAAGCGCCGAAATTGCTTTGTATTGGGAAGAGGATTTTTTAAACGCAACAATTAAAGCCAACGCGTATTATCACACCAAAAATTTTATTGATGCTTCCCGCGGTTTTTGTGAGGAAGTTTTAACCGAGGCCAATAATGTGGAAAAGCAGGATCAGATGATGATGCTGAACAAAAGCACCGGTTATTTTAAAGAAAAAGAAAAATTTAATGTAAAGGATTTTGAAAAAGATGTTTTAGTGGAGCCTAAATTAATTACAGCCTTTAATGATTACCGTCAGGATTTTAACAAGAGATTGGATTTAACAGCTATTGATGAATTTGATGTATCACAAACGGCAGTTAAAAAAAATCAAAAATACATGAAGAGCGTTATTAAGCTCGATAAAAATTTTCACGTTTATATTCACGGCCGCCACGATTACGTTGAAAAAGGTTACGATGATGAAAAAGGTCTTAAATTTATGAAATTGTATTATGTAAATGAAGAGTCTTAATTGAGCTTTAATTTAAACGGGTATAAACTTTGTAGGTGACAAACTGTGGATTACGAATTAATTATTTCTCTTGTTACGCTCATTGCCCTGGAAGCTGTTCTGGGGATTGATAACATCATTTTCATCTCTATTTTAGCCAATAAACTGCCTCAAAAAAAGCAGAAAAAAGCGCGCAGAGTTGGTCTGTTGCTGGCCGGTGTTCTGCGTATTTTGCTGCTGGTTTTAATATCGGTATTCCTTCACTTTGAAAATGATTTATTTGTTGTTTTTGACCAAGGTTTTTCGGTTAAAGACCTTATTCTATTGGCCGGAGGTTTGTTTTTAATGTATAAAAGCAGCACAGAAATATTTCATAAAATGGAAGGAGAGGAGGGCGATAAAAGTAAAAATTTAAAGAACGCTACCTTGGCTAAAGTGGTGATTCAGATATTAATTATGGATCTTGTATTTTCCATCGACTCGATCATAACAGCGGTGGGGCTTGTAAAAGAACCCTGGGTAATGTATGTGGCCGTAATTGCTTCTGTAGGGATGATGTTGGTAGCGTCGGAACTCATCAGTAAATTTGTAAACAAACATCCTGCTTTTAAAATGCTGGCACTTTCCTTTCTTTTACTTATAGGTTTTACGCTTATTGCCGAAGGTTTTGGCAGAGAAATACCTAAAGGATATATTTATTTTAGTATGGGCTTTGCTTTTCTGGTAGATGTTTTTCAAATGCGAATGCACCGTAAAAAAGGAACAATTCCTGTTAATACCCGCGAACATTACCGCGATGATGAGGAGAATTTTCCTAAGGATGCTTTATAAGAAATACTCGCATAAAAACCGTATCTTCATCGCTTAATTAAACAAAAAAATTTTGACATTCGACGATTTTAAATTTGATGAGTCCTTATTGGAAGGGCTTTACAGCATGGGTTACAAGCAGCCCACCCCTATTCAGGAACAAGCTATTCCGGTTATATTAAATAATAAAGATCTTATTGCCTGTGCACAAACCGGTACGGGTAAAACCGCTGCTTATTTGTTGCCCATCATACATCACATTTTAAAAGCGCCAACGCGGCATTTAAATACCTTAATCATTGCGCCCACACGCGAATTAGTGCTTCAAATCGATCAGCAGATTGATGGCATGGGTTATTTTTGTTCTGTAGGCTCTATTGCTATTTATGGAGGAAATGATGGCATTACCTGGGAAAAACAGCGCCACGCACTTGAAGAAGGTGTGGATATTGTTTGCGCTACTCCCGGCCGATTGATTGCTTTACTGCAATCGGGTAAAATGAATTTTGAACATTTACAGCATTTGGTTTTAGATGAAGCAGACAGGATGATGGACATGGGTTTTATTGATGATTTGAAAACCATTATCAATTATCTTCCCAAAAACCGACAAACCATTATGTTTTCAGCAACCATGCCTCCAAAAATCCGCTCGCTGGCCAACGAAATTTCAAATAATCCTGAGCAAATAAATATTGCCATCTCTAAACCGGCGGCAGGCATTGTTCAGCAGGCTTACGTGGTGCATGACCATCAAAAAGAAGCTTTAATTAAAGGTATTTTAAAGAATGAAGATTATCAATCGGTTATTATTTTTTCTTCCACCAAAGAAAATGTAAAAGCATTGGAAAAGGTATTAAGACCTCTTGGTTCTGTTAAAGCATTTTCATCAGATTTGGAGCAGGCAGAACGCGAAGAGATCATGCGTGATTTTAAAGGAAAACGTTTACGTATTTTAATTGGAACAGATATTTTATCGCGCGGTATTGATGTAGATGGAATAAGCCTGGTAGTAAACTACGATGCGCCGCCTGATCCGGAAGATTATATTCACCGTATTGGCAGAACCGCGCGCGCATCCAAAGCGGGTGTAGCCATTACGTTTATTAATGAACGCGATCAAATGAAGTTTTTTCATATTGAAGCTTTAATGGGAATTGAAGTTCCTAAAATGCCTATTCCTCCCGAATTAGGTCCCGGACCGGAATATAATCCCGAAGCAAATAAAAAGAAAGCCTTTTCAAGGCATGGCCCTTCCAAAGGGGGCGGTGGCAAAGGAAAATCAAAATTTCACCAAAGAAAAAAATAAGCTTCGAGAGAAAATCGCTGACGAGGCGGTATGGTTTTACCCCGTCTTTGCGAGTGCTTTAGCGAAGCAATCTCTGAGGTCGAAGAAGATTTACTAATTATATAAATCTGCTTGATCTGTGTTATCTGCGTGCCATTGCTATATCGATAAATCGCTGCGGTAGAAATCGTTTTAACTATCGCTTTTACCGCTTCCTGTGCCCGGAAAAAACTGTTTTAGGTCCTCGGCTTTGCTTTTAAAAGCGAGGGTTTCATCTGTTTCGGCCTTGTATTTGGTGTATTTATAATCAATGCGCGCATTGTTATAATTATCGTAATCGTGCAGGCGTTTGGTTTCCATCATGCTTTTGGCAAGCGCTTCAAGGCGCATGGCCGAGGTTTCCAAAAAAAGGCGGTCTTCGGCGTCTTTATCAAATTCTTTCCAATCCACATCGGGGCTGCTGAGGGCAGGTTGGCTATTGTGGTAATCCCTTACTTTATTTACAAACAGTTTGTTTTGCTCGTTAATTTTACCGTATTGTTGGTTTTCTTCCTCGCTAAGGGTATGCAAATGATGCTGCAACAAAGCCTCCATATCGGCCATTAGCTTGTTAAACTTGTTGTGATTTTGCTCGCTGAAATGCTGTTTAATAACGTCTTTAAAAGGCATGGCTATGTGTTTTTATGGGTTTATATACGATAATAACGGTTGGAGGCTCGGTTTATTGTGTTGGGATAGTTTTATTTTTGAATAATTACCCTTTTATACTCCGCGTTTTTAGAAACTTCGTTTTCAATTTTAAGCATATATACTCCGCCGGGTAAATCGGTAAATGAAAAGGATTCTTCTTCGCCGTTATCAAAATAATTGGAAGAAACGGAATAGATGATTCTACCATTTACATCAATCAGCTCAAAGGTATGAGGCTCGGTTTTATAGCCTAAACTTTTAACCTTAAAAACACCTTTGTTTGGGTTAGGGAATATTTGTAAGGTAGAAACAGGCTTCGCGGAATACATTCCTTCTTTAGGTAATTCTCCCTTTGATTCATCATAATAATAATTTACGCTGTTAGAGTCAATGTCAGAAGGATCAATGCTGTTCATCATCCGCATGGGGGTACAGGCCATGTTAGGTTTTATGGAAACAATAGAACCTGCCATGGCGTAAAAACCGGGCTGCGCTTTTATAATTTGACCGCCTGCCTCAAAATTAAACTCAGCGCCGGGATATACTGTGAGGTTATTTGTTGAACCACCCGGTTGAGCCAAAAACATATTGCCTTCACATTTTATAGTTATAATATTATTTGGCTGATAATCGCCTGCGGGCCAATACTTACCATTTAAATTTAAATCGCCTTTGTAACATTCAATTTCTCCGCCCGAATTGCCAAGAATAAAAGGGTTGTTATTATTATTTGGCCGCAGAACACTACGAGTGGCAGGGCTTCCCATCCAAAAAAGGAGAAATCTGCCAAAATTTACATAAACTCCGTTTGAACAATTGTTGTTGTTCGATAGTCCAAAAGAGGCTGCTCCAATAACGCGACGGTTATAATTAAAAAGTGCGGAACCAGATGATCCCTGTTCAGTTACCCCATTTGTCCAAATAGCATTGATTCGGTATGGGATCGGGGCATTAAGCGCGATTGGTATGGTAGTGGAACTAATTTTTTTTATATCCTCTGCCGCATGATGAATATCAAAATATGCACCTGAAGGAGATATTAATGGCGATGCAGTCCAACCACTATAATACGGCTGAAAATGGGGGGGGATGGGCTGATTTAATTTAAGGATTGCGATATCGTTAAATAAGCTCTCATCAATAAGAGTTGCTCCTTTTAACTTATATCGACCCGTCTTATAAGGAGGATTTGGAACAACATTGCAATCTGGGTTAGAGTAATTGAATTCAATTTCCATATTATTTATATCTGCAAGGGGTCCAAATCCATTATCACCTTGATGAATACAATGCCTTGCTGTTATAATAATATTTTGCTGTTGATTATCATCACCAACTATTTGGCGTAATAGGGTAGCTGTACATTGCCCACCGCCATTAGGTGTATAGATCATCATGACTGATCTAGCATTCTTCGTATAAACGTCTGCCGGTATAGGATTTAAATACGCAGGGTCACAATACAGGTTGTTATTGCAAGGCAACGCAAGTTGAGCTGTTGCTATTTTAGCAGCCAAACTAAATACAACAAAAATTTTAATATTCATTTTTTCTTATAATTGTAATAGGTTTATTTACCAGCTTATTTGATTTAATTAAAGAGTACATTTTATAACTGCGTCTATACCCCAAGCTATTTTTTTTGTAAGTGCAAAAAGTTATTGTTAACACATAATTAGAACCCTCATCTGCTAAAGAAAAACGAATGTTTTCGATATATTTGTTAGGCATTTCTTTACTTGTTAAACTAACAAAAATTACCGAATAAGAATTAAAATCTATGTTATCATACGATGGCGGTAAACTAAAATTAGAATACAACGCGGCTGAATCGGTAAACAAATATATATTATTACTGTTTGTGTTATTATTAGGTGTAGGACTAACATCATTAGTTAAGTCAATTAGTGGATCATCTAAACTGTAATAATCGCTTTTTTTACATTTTTTTCGGCACGACAATAACATACATACATTAATAATGAGCAAAATGATGACTATTTTTTTAAATATTCTATAGATTCTGTTCAATAATTTTAGTTTTTAAAATGTATTTATTATTTACCTTAGGAATAATCACCAAGTTGTTATTACTCAAATACGTTTTTGAACAAGATCTGCTTTTACAAATAGTAATGGCGATGGTATATTCAATAGTTTTTGCAACATGATCTATAACAACATTTTTTTGAGTTTTACCTCTGCAGGCGCTATATGTCTGCTTCCCAATCAAACTATACTTACTAAAATCAATACCTATATCGGTGAAGTTCATAACAAGGATTTAATTCATATTCAGTAATAATGTCACCCTCTAATTTATCCCCTTTGCAATTGCGAGATCTTTCACACCCCACAACCAACAACACTGAGGTAATAAAAATTGTTTTAATAAAGGGTTTCATTGCTCAAAAATTAAAAAGTGAGATTATTTCATTATTGCCTTCTTTAGCAGAGCGTTTTCCTTCTTCAACTCTTCCATTTCTTTTTTCATTTCAAACAAATACAAATAAAGCTCTTCTATTTTTTCCATTTGCTTGCTTTGCATTTGCCCCAAATTAAGGCTGCATTCGTTTTTGTTTAATTCGGCGGCAGCCGGTATGTTTGGCAGGTGTTTGTTTTCTTTTACGTAGGCTTGTACAGCATCTAATGATGTTAACTTATAGTTTTTTTCGAACACATAATCGGGCCATGGGTTCTGCAGGCTAACCAATACCTCGCGCGATCCTATTTTACCGTCAACAGTTAGCTTATATCCTGCGGCCGGGTTAGCGGTGGTTAAACTTCCTATATGGGTATATCCACTGGGATATACCGAAAAAACATATTGATGAGAATTGTTGTTAAATACCGAAATTGCCTTGGTATTTGGGGTGGGCATACATATTATCCCTAAGCCCTCGCCACCTGCAGCGTCTACTGTTAACTTTGAAGTGGGATTAGAAGTGCCTACTCCCAAATAACCTGTTGAAGTAATCCGTATCCCTGAATTTACCGCACTGTGAGGCGCAATGGTTAAGCCCGCGTTTCCGGGATTGCCATTCTGGTTTCTGAAAATAATACCAACATCTGCACTATTGCTTAAAGGATTGTAACCGGCGGTTCCTAAATTAGGCACCACCATTAAACTTTTGCCCGATAAATCGCCAACCACCAAACCATACTGATCCTGTGCAGTTTCCACCACTTCCAGTTTTCCGGTTGGGGCATTGGTGCCAATACCTACTTTGCCCGAAAATATTCCGGTACCGCTTACGTGTAACTTAGCAAGGGGCGCGGTATTCCCAATTCCTACATTGCCATTATCGGCAATTATCATTTTTACATTTAATACGTGAGGGTCGGCAGGGTCTGCTTTGCTAAACAGCAAATTTTTGTTATGAGGTAAAATATCCCAAATGCTTTTTACAGGAAGCAATGTTGTGCCGGATACATCTTCAAGGCGCATACCGTTGTGCGTACCCGCCAAAAAGTTGGGGTCTGGGTTAGGGTTTACAACACTTATATGCTCGGTGTAAATATGAAAAGAGCGTACCGGGTTTTGAGTTCCTATACCAACCAAAATTTCTGAAAAGGGCGGATTAAGTATATTGGGTGCGGACTTTAAAACCATACCCGCTCCGGTTCTAAAATAGATGTCGCCATTTGCAAGTACCCGCATGCGTTCACTATCGCTTGTTTTTATTACAAGGTCTTGTTGATCTATGGTTCCCAAAGAATTAATTGAGGGGTTAGTGCCGGCATTTCCTATAGTTTCCCAAAAAGGTCCTGTTGCGGCGGTAGAAGCCGAAGTTTTTAAATTACCCAGCGGGTCTACATACAAAAGCCTGTCGCTTGTGCCGGTTAAAGGAGCAAGTTTTAAGCCGCCATTAAACGTAGCATTGCCGGCAACCGTTAGTTGACCTTTTGCAACTACTTCCCCTAAATTAGCTGTTGAAGTAATTGGGGCGTTAATATCGCCTGTTAAATTAAGTGTTCCGTCTACTCTTACATCCTTTTCTGCAACAACCCCACTCATACAACGTAAAGTATCGTTTGCCCGAACTGTTTGGGCATACATTACGTTCATGGTCCTTAAAGTATCGGTTACCCTCACATTGGTTGCGGTAAAGGTGGTGGTTTGACTTTTAATAGTTGCGCTTATAAAAAGCATTATTATTAAGTATTTAAAGCCGCTTACAGCTTGTTTTCCCTTGCGGGGGGGGGGGGGGTGAGGGAGTTTTTCATGTATAATGTTTTATAGCACAAATATAAAATAAAATTAATACAAACACTAATGTTTGTTAATTTTTTTGCGCATAAAAGCCGGGTGTTTGGGTGTGTATGGTAAAATTTTGGCTTGCACGGCCAAACAACGCTTAGTTTGAGCTAAACAACGCTTGTTTATACTGCGGCGTTTAGGTAAAAACATCCGTTGTTTAGGTTGTATAATCAAAAATTTAGGCAAGGAACTCCGCCTTTTAAGCAGCTCCGCTAAAATTTTAGGTATAAGAGCTAAAAGTTTGAATATTTGTACCAAAAATTTGGCTGTAAAAGCTAAACAACGCGTAGTTTGAGCTAAACAACGCATAGTTTAACCTAAACAACGCCTCATTTATACCCGTTGTTTAGGTAAAAACATCCGTTGTTTAGGTTCTATGATTAAAAATTTAGGCAAGGAACTCCGCATTTTAAGCAGCGCCGCTAAAATTTTAGGTATAAGAGCTAAACGTTTGAATATTTTTATCAAAAATTTGGCTTTAAAAGCTAAACAACGCGTAGTTTAACCTAAACAACGCATAGTTTGAGCTAAACAACGCTTGTTTATACTCCGGCGTTTAGGTAAAAACATCCGTTGTTTAGGTTCTATAATCAAAAATTTAGGCAAGGAACTCCGCCTTTTAAGCAGCGCCGCTAAAATTTTAGGTATAAGAGCTAAACGTTTGCATATTTGTACCAAAAATTTGGTTTTAAAAGCTAAACAACGCGTAGTTTAACCTAAACAACGCATAGTTTAACCTAAACAACGCTTGTTTATACTCCGGCGTTTAGGTAAAAACATTCGTTGTTTAGGTTCTATAATCAAAAATTTAGGCAAGGAACTCCGCCTTTTAAGCAGCGCCGCTAAAATTTTAGGTATAAGAGCTAAACGTTTGCATATTTGTACCAAAAATTTGGCTTTAAAAGCTAAACAACGCGTAGTTTAACCTAAACAACGCATAGTTTAACCTAAACAACGCTTGTTTATACTCCGGCGTTTAGGTAAACGATTAATAAGAGCAAAAGGAATTCCCATTATTCCCATCTTATTTTATTCTGCGTAATCTGTGAGGTCTGCAGCTTTATTTTTTCCTTTCATCATACTTGAATATCCTTCTTCAAAAACTTCCCAATCACATAATGCCCCAAATATATCAGCGGAATTAAACACACCGCCACCAACAATTTAAACGCATAACCCCAGCTGGCATTGGTAATAAATTCATCAAAAGCCCATTTGCCGGGTAACACAAAAGCTACGTATTGAACTACAAAAGTGTCCACTAACTGACTCACCACTGTACTTCCGGTGGCTCTTAACCAAATCATTTTTCCGCCTGTTCTGTTTTTAAACATCCAAAAAACATAAACGTCTACTAATTGCGAGAGAAGAAAAGCAGTGATGCTTCCTACAATGATCCACTGGCTTTGCCCGAATACCGCTTTAAAAACTGCATCATTAACCGGACTAAAGCCCACAGCAGGAATGTTTAATGCCACGGTAAGTAAAATAAACGTGTAGGTAATAAGCCCAACCGTTATATAAGTGAGTTTGCGAACCCCGTCTTTTCCGTAATATTCGTTAATAAGATCAGTGAGGATAAAAATTACAGGCCATAATATTATGCCGATGCTTTGCGTAAATAAACCGAAAAACTGAACCAGTTTACCGCCAATTAATTCAGCAACAATAGCGTTGGTTACAAAAAAACCGGCAAGAATAATAAATACAAGATCTTTCCGCTTTTTAAAATACATTTATTTTTTAATTAAAAAAAAACAAGAAAGACAGAGAATGACGCTTAAAAAAATGTTTAGGAGCATCCACAAGTAATTTTGCTGTTTTAAGAGTAAAAAAGTTTCATAGCCAAAAGTGGAGAAAGTGCTTAAGCCACCGCAAATACCGGTTAAAACTAATAGTTTAAGGGGTGAGGAAGTTTCGCATTTTGATTCAATAAAATTAACTGTAAGGGCAAAAATAAGGCAAGCTGTAACATTTGAAATTAAAGTGGAAATAGGAAGGCTGAAATTTGTTTTTTGAAAACCAATTCCTATCAGATAACGTAAAACGCTACCGATTCCGCCGCCTATAAAAACTAATAAAAAATTCATAAGTAATCTACGATTTAATCAAAAAGCTTTATTTATCCCCACCATCCATCTAAACTGAACGTAGTCTTTTTCGGCGTAAGGTAAACGACTAACAAAAAAAGGAAAGTCGAAACGAATGGTTAATGGTTTAATGTTGTACAAAGCGCCCCATTTTACAATGCTAAAAGTTGTTCCTAATCCTGCATCCATCATTACATCACTCATAACATTTGGCGCTCCCGGCTTATTGGTATTTATAATTCCTGCATCCGCAAAAGCATAGGGTTGAATTTTTATACTGTTCTTTAAAAATTTAGGATTGATGAATTTAAACAACTCACCAAATTCAATTTCAGTATTAAACGCGGCACCCGTTATGCCTTTGTAATTAAAATTGTAAGAACCGTCTTTATTTAATTCAGGTAATAAATAACCGGAATATCCTCTTAAGCCCAAACCTCCACCCGCTGTAAAATGATTGGTGGTAGCGCCAAAACCGCCCCAGTTAGGAGGAATGATGCCCATGGATCGGGTGTATTTATTATCCATCAGCTCCTCGTTGTTGGCGCCTGCGGTAAATAACATGGATTCGGAAGGAAGTTTAGTTCCAAAGCCAATTTGAGCAAATACCCGGGTATTAATATTTATTTTTCCAAGATCATTTTTATTTACAGTAGTAATATTGGCTGAAGAAAAATCGTAATCGTTGGTAAAGGCCGCTGTTCGCACATTCATTAAAATATTTCCGGTTCCTCTTTTGTATCTATAAGTATGTTCCAACCCAACATGCACCGCACTGTTTAATTTGCGGTAATCCCATTCGCTGCCATTGATCAGGTAAACCATATCATGAGGCATATCGCGCAGCATGGCTTTTAAATGCGTGTAAATTCTTGTTCTGTCGTTATTACTTTTCTTTTCAAAACCAATGGTTCCGCCATCTAAACCGTCTAACGATTTTAATTGTAAATAAACATTCGATTTTTTTATGAATTTATTTAAGGATGTTTTATAATCAAACAAAAACGAAATTTTATTAAATCGGTTGATGGAAAAACTGCTGTCTGCCATCGAAGGAATTAAATTTCTATTGGAAGAGCTATCCACGTAAGCTTGTCCTAAGCCGCTGCTTAACCATGCGCCCAATTCAAATACATGTTTTGTTTTTAAATAATCGCCGCTGGTTACAACACCAAATTTTACACCGTCGTAACCGTTGTACCAAAGCCCCGGCCTTATGCGCATTTCGTACTGTTTCCAATTGGATGGATTATAAACTTTGGAATCAAATTTCAGATCCAACTTTCCGTGTTTTACATTGTTGGTCATATCCACATCGGCTAAACGATAAGAAGGATCGATAATTACATTTTTAATTTTAGTTCCGATATTAAGTGTTGCTGTGTAAGTTGGTTTCAGCTTGGGTCCCCAGCCAATCCATCGGGGCAGGGTAGTGGCTTTTGTAGGTTTTTCGAACCAGGTGTTTGGTATGTAATAATGCCTTGCCGAATCATTTTTATCTATCACCACAAAATCAATGGGCATTTGCATGCTGCCTTTTCTTTTAAAAGTAATTTCGTAAACATCATTTTTTTTACGTTTTATTTTTCCAATGGAGTAATCTATTGTTTTGGAAGTTTCGAGCCATTGATCAAAAAACCAGTTTAAATCAATACCTGTGTACATTATAATAGAATTGCGAAAATCTTCCGGATAAGGGTGACAAATTTTCCACTGGTTAAAATAATGTTGCATGGCTTTATCAAACAATGCGCGACCTAAAACATATTCCATATTTTTTAGCATGGCCGCTGTTTTGGTGTAAACTTGTCCGTAACCTCCGCCGTGCCTTATTCCTCCGTTAAAATCATCGCTGTGGGTGTTGAGGGTAACTTCTTCGTTTTTCACAACCGTATTATTAAAATAACTGTTGTAAATTTCATTATCCAGCACGCGCTTTCTATCGGTAAAACGTTGCAGATATTTGCTTTTTGGTTCAGGTTCCAATTCAATAGGCCCATCAATAAACTGATAGGTATCGGCGGTGTAAAACTGAGTAAAACCTTCGTCCATAAAGGCGCGGTAAGTTTCGTTGGTTCCCAGCATTCCAAAAAACCAATTGTGCGTCATTTCATGTACAAATAACGAACGGTAATTTGGATCCCAGCCGCCATCCAAGGTTAGCATAGGATATTCCATCCCATCCTGAGCATCGGCGCAAATCATTTTTGGGTAATGATAAGGGCCTATATTATAAGAGTTAACTTCTAAAACTTTTGCAATGTAGGCCGAGGCATTGTACCATCCGGCGGCATGAGGTTCCTGAACAAGGGCAATGCATCTTACGCCGTTCCAGTTAGTTTCGCCAATGCGATAAGTAGGGTCGGCGGTAAAAGCAAAATCGTGAACGTTGATGGCGCTGAATTTCCAGGTTTTTGTGCTTCCATCTTTTTTAATGATTGTGGATGGAGGAGAATTAAATGGTTTTTTCAGGAAATTACTGATGTCGAGTTTTTTTCTTAAAGTATCGGGAAGTACTTCTTGTTCGTTAATTAAAACACCCGTTCCATCGCCTATATAATTATTTGGAAGCGTCATTTCAACATAAAAGGAACCAAAATCGGCATAAAATTCATGATCCATGTGCTGATCGGTGGTCCAGGCAAATTTCCGATCGATAACTGCAATGCGCGGATACCAGTGAACAATATCAAAATGTTTGTTTCCAAAAGTTTTAAAAAGTTTCATGCGGTTGCGAATAGCTTCTTTATCAAAATAAGTTTCAAAATCAATATTAAAAGTCACCGATTCGCCCGATTTTACAGGCTTGGGCAGATAAACTTTTAAAATGGTGTTGTCTAACTCGGTTTTTAATTCTTGACCCAAGGCATTTATTTTAGTTACTTTGGTTCCCAAATTTTCGGCGCGGTATTTACTGAATTTTAAATTGTAATCGTTGTTTTTATAAAGATCTGCCGCATAAGAATCTTTGTTTTGCGCGTTATTATATAAATGAAAATAAACGTACGAAATATCGTAGGGCGAATTGTTCCAATAAATGAGTTCTTCTTTACCGGTTAAAATATCGGTACTATCGTTAAGGTTTGCCTTAATATTATAGTGAACATCTTGCTGCCAATAACCTTCAAAGGGTTTTCGGTTTTTCCAATATAGCGGATTTGTGGAAGAACGGTAATCAATATACTCAGTTTGAGAAAAAAGTGTGGAAATGAAGGCCACAAAAAAAATGGAAAAGAGGAGTGGAAGACTTATATATACACGCATAATTTAAAAAATTAAAGGTAAATAAATAATTGATGTTAAATTATATGTTAAAAAAGTAGAATTAACTAAAAAATGGCTTTAACTACCCCAAAACTATCGTTAACTGGCGTATTTTTTGTATTTAATTGTGTAATAACATGCCGTAAAAATGATTAATTTTACGGCGCAAAGAGGAAGCAGATGAAAAAAATTACATTATTATTAGCGTTTTTGGCTCATCTTGGCTTTCTCAAATCTCAATATGTGTCTTTAGATGTTGAAGGAACTATTTTATGCTCTAACAGAACTTTACAGGGCGCCTTGGTAAATGTTATGCGCGACGGTAAACCTTTTACTTCGTTTTTAACGGATATTGACGGAAGTTATAATTTGTATTTGCCTTTAGGTTCGGAATATATAGTTACAATCTCCAAAAAAGATTATGTTAAAAAAATGTACACTGTAAGCACCGTTGGTGTACCTGCCGAAAGTGCGCAAAAAAAGTTTCCGGTAATAGTAGCCGATGTAGAGTTGTTTGAATATTTTGAAGGGGTTGATTATTCGGTATTTAACCAGCCTATGAACAAGTATTACTTTAATGTTAAAAAAGATAATTTTGAATACGACAAAGCCTATTTAAAGCACATGCTTGCCTTGGTAGATGAATTAAGAAGAGACGAAAAAAGAGCTATGCTTGCCGCTGCCGGAAAAGCCAAACGATTAGAAAAGCAAAACGCCAATGTTGCCAGCGTAAGCCCTGTTGAAAAAACCGCCCTGGCTGTTGAAGAGCCTAAAGCAATTGAGCCCGATAAAGTGGCACAGCAACCGCCCAAAGTTGAAAAATCCATTATCGGCCAAACATCTAACATAAATAATTCTGGTAAAGAAAAGCCGCCTGTAAATGATCTTACCATGGTTAAAATTCCTAAAAGCGATAGAATTGCAGCTTTATTACAACGTTACAAGCCCGGAGTAACCGAAGAAATCATTCAGGGTCAAGGCATGGTAATTATTCAACGGGTGGTTGTAAAGGATGAAATGGCCTGGGTTTACCAGAAAAAGATTTTTAGTTGGGGCGGAGTGGCTTGTTTTAGAGACGGAGTGGCTATTACTGAAAGCGCTTTTGACCACGAAACTAAAAAATACATTTAGGTTTTAAAAAATTAATAAGATCAGCCTCTTCAATAAAATGGAGAGGTTTTTGGTTTTAAGGCAATTAGATAAAAATAAATATCTGTTTTATCTGTATTTTTTTGCGTATTTTCATATAATTCACTACATTTGCACCCCAATTTAAAATTAAACAATGGAAAAACGTTATGAGACGGTCTTCATTTTAACTCCCGTTTTGTCTGATGATCAGGCAAAGGAGGCCGCGAAGAAAATTAAAAAAACTATTACCGACTTAGGCGGTAAAATAGTTAACGAGGAATTTTGGGGGCTAAAGAAACTAGCCTATCCAATTCAAAAAAAAACAACCGGTTTTTACCACTTATTTGAATTTGCAGGTGAAGGCGAGGAAATCATTAATAAGTTAGAAGTAACTTATAAGCGTGATGAACGTATTTTACGTTTCCTTACCGTATCCTTAGATAAGCACGCTGTTGCTTACGCCGATAAGCGTAAAGGAAGAGTAGCTGAGGCAAAAACCAAAAAGAAAGAAAGCGCTAACGCGTAGTTGTTTAACAAATTAATCGTGTAAAAATGGCATCACCAAACGACATCAGATATTTAAACCCTCCTACAGTAGAGGCGAAAAAGAAAAAATACTGTCGCTTTAAAAAAAGCGGAATAAAATATATTGATTATAAGGATCCTGATTTTTTATTGAAGTTTATTAACGAGCAAGGTAAATTGTTACCGCGCCGCTTAACCGGAACTTCTTTAAAGTTTCAACGTAAAGTGGCTCAGGCTGTAAAGCGCGCCCGTCACTTATCGTTAATGCCTTATGTAGCTGATTTAATGAAATAATTTAAAGGAGGAAAAACAACATGGAAATTATTTTAAAACAAGATGTTAAAGGTTTAGGCTACAAAAATGATATGGTAACTGTGCGTAACGGTTACGGACGTAATTTTTTATTACCTCAGGGCTTAGCTGTTTTAGCTACCAGCAGTGCTAAAAAAATGCACGCCGAAGTATTAAAGCAAACCTCTTTTAAAGAAGAAAAATTCCGCAAGGAAGCAGCCGCTAATGTTGAAAAACTTTCAACCGTTTCTATTCAGGTGGGTGCTAAAGCCGGCGAAAATGGCAAAATCTTTGGATCTGTTACTACCATTCAGGTTGCAGAAGCTTTGCAAAAAGCCGGATACAACGTGGAGCGTAAAAACATTGAAATTGAAGGCGATGCTATTAAAGCATTAGGTTCTTACAAAGCAAAAGTACGCTTATTTAAAGAAGTTGCCGCTACGGTAAACTTTGAAGTAGTAGCTGAGTAATTTCAAACTTTATATTTTTAAAAAGCCCGATTGGAAGATTGGGCTTTTTTGTTTGGTGATAATGAAGAAAATTTTCCACATAATCTTACTGTTTTTCTATTATTTTAGCGGGCTTTATTTTTGAAGTGACTCATTTGAGCTGCAAACAAATTATTGCATCTCACAAAAAGGTTTTAATATTGCATTATCATGGTAAAAACAACTACACATAATATTGAAATATCGGTAGATGTAAAATATTATCCGCAGCAAAGCGTGCCTAGGGAAAACCATTACTTTTTTGTTTATTTTGTTACCATACAAAATAAAGGAGACACATCTGTTCAACTTTTAAAACGGCATTGGGATATTGTGGACAGTAATGCTGAGGTGAGAACGGTGGATGGAGAAGGAGTAGTGGGCGAAACCCCCGTTATTGAACCCGGTGAAAAATTTGAGTACAACAGCGGTTGCAATTTAGTAACCGAAATTGGCTGTATGGGCGGATATTATACCATGCACCGAATGATGGATGAAAAACAGTTTAAAGTAACCATTCCTCAATTTAATATGGTGGTACCGGCAAAATTAAATTAGTATTACTATTTCAATTTCAATTAGGACTTTTGCAATATTGCTCAAGCAATTTCACAGCCAAGTCATCGCCCAAACTTTCGGCTTTTTGAAGGTCTTTACAGGCTTCCTCTTTTTGTTTTAAAGCCATTTTTATTGCCGCTCTGTTAACATAAGCCGCGCCATAATCAAATTTAAGTTTTATAGATTCATCCAAATCTTTTAAAGCCTCGGTATAACTTTTATTTCCTCCTTTGGCTACCCCGCGGTAACAATAACTCACCGCATTTTTCTTATTTATTTTAATAGCTTCGTCCAAATCGGTAATTGCCTTGCTGTTATCATTTACATTAATTAAAGCCGCAGCCCTTGAAATTAAAGCTTCTTCTTCTCCCGGAACACCATCCATATAAACATTCCAATCGTTTACCGCGCCCCTAAAATCCTTCATTTCAAATTTGCATTTGGCTCTTAATTTATAGGCCGAATAATCCGGTTTTTCGGCAGGCATCATTTTAATGGCTTGGTTAAGATCTTTTATGCAATAATTATATTCTTTTGTAGCAAAACGTATTTCGGCTCTCAACAGCAAAGCTTCCATGTATTTGGGCTTTAATTCTAAAACGTTATCGCAGGTTTCAAGTGCAGATTTATAGCTTTTTCCTTTAAACATGAGTTGCGCCCGGTAATATAACAACTCCGCATCTTCATCCATTTTTTGAGAACTTGCAAGAGTTAGAGCGGTGTCTATAGCACTTTTACTTTCCTTAAATTTATTATTCATGTAAAAATTAATGGCTTTTATCTTTTGAGTTTCAAAATCAGCGGGCATAATGGCTTCCGATTTTTTTATAGATTTTTCAGCCTCCTTAAAATTCTTCTGCTTTAAATAAACATAAGCAAGCTTAGTATGCGCTTTATAAAATTCTTTATTTTCTTTAAGAACCTTTTTTAACACAGGCTCGGCTTCTTTGTATTTTAATGAATCTATTAATTTTAATGCTTTTGCGTAAGTTTTTTCAAATTCCGCAACAGAGTCGTTAACATTGGTCTTTTCTTGCGCATTAACAATTAAAGCAGTAAAAAAAAATATCACGGAAAATAACCGCTTATGAATGAATTTTGCCAATTTTAATATGGATTATGAATGAAAAGTAAAATTTACTATCTTTATAACAAATATAGATTATTTATGTTATCCCCCTTTTTGATTTTTAGCGTTGTTTTAATATTATTAACACTTTTGCTCTCCTTTGTTACGGTGCAGCAAGGTACCATTGCCATCACCACCATTTTCGGAAAATTCAGCCGTATTTTAAGGCCTGGATTAAATTTTAAAATTCCTTTTATTGAAAAAGTGTTTAAAAAAATATCCGTACAAAACCGAAGTTCAGAGTTGGGCTTTCAGGCTGTTACCATCGATCAGGCAAACGTTAACTTTACCGCCATGCTTCTGTATTCTGTAATTAACAGCGATGAAGAAACTATTAAAAATGTGGCTTTTAAGTTTATTGACGAACGTAATTTTATGCAGGCGCTGGTGCGCTCGGTAGAAGGTTCGGTAAGAGCTTTTGTAGCAACCAAAAAGCAATCGGAAGTTTTAATTTTAAGGCGAGATATTGTAGAAGCGGTAAAAGAGCAACTCGATCTTACCCTCGAAAACTGGGGCTATCATTTAATTGATCTTCAACTAAACGATATTACTTTTGATGAAGAAGTAATGCGCTCTATGGCAAAAGTGGTTGCAAGTAACAACCTTAAATCGGCTGCCGAAAACGAAGGGCAGGCCTTATTAATTACCCGAACAAAGGCTGCTGAAGCCGAAGGTAATTTTATTAAGATTTCTGCGCAGGCCGAAAAAGATGCCTCGCAATTAAAAGGGCAGGGTATTGCTTTGTTCAGGCAGGAAGTTGCCAAAGGTATGGCCGGAGCCGCCAAAGAAATGGAAGAAGCCAACCTTGATTCTTCTTTAATCGTATTTAGTATGTGGACGGAAGCAATTAAAAACTTTGCTCAAGAAGGTAAAGGCAACGTTATATTTTTAGATGGAAGTATTGACGGTATGCAAAATAACATTAAGCAAATGATGGCCCTTAATCAATTAGACAAAATAAAAAAATAAAACCATACAAAAATGAAAATACAGTTATCTACAATTGCTCTGAGTTTGGCACTAATAAGCTCTTTCACGGGTTTTGCACAATCTCAATCCATACAGCCATGTAATACCTTTGACGCTATGGAGCAGCACTTTAAAGAATTTCCGGAAGCACGCGCTAAGTATCAGAGCGAACAGTTTAAACTTCAAAAAAGTTATTTGGAAGCAGAAGCAAATCTTAAAGTAAATAAAGTAGCACTTGTACAGTATACCGTACCGGTTGTATTTCATGTGTTGCATACCGGAGGAAGCGAAAATGTATCCGACGCATTAATAATTGCGGCCTTAAAACAAATGAACAGCGATTACGCACGCACGGGTTCTGATACGGCACAGATTTTCGCCCCATTTAAATCCCTTTATGTTAATAGCGATATTGTGTTTGTATTGGCTAAAAAAGATCCTAACGGAAATTGCACCAATGGAATTAGACATTTATACGATACCAGAACAGACTGGAGCCAGTCAGGCGCGGGCGGCTCTTCGGCTTATTATAACGGATTGGTTTGGGATCCTACAAAATACATGAACATTATTATTGTAAAACAGATTGTTGCGGCTAATCCCGGTCCCGGCACTATTGTAGGCTATACCTATTTGCCCGGAACATGGGGCACAGGAAATCTTCACGATTGTATCGTTTATCACAATGGTTTTTTAAGCGGCTTAAACGCGCGCTCTTTATCACACGAAGCAGGGCACTGGTTAAATTTATCACACACCTTTGGCAGCACCAATAACCCCGGTGTTTCCTGTGGTTCAACCTCCGGCGGCGATGGTGTTTCCGATACACCGGATACTAAAGGTAATTTTAGTACTTGCCCCGCCAGTTCTACCAACACAGCTTATACTTGTACCTCGCCTAATCCGGGCAACAGCAATAATTATTTTCAAAATGTGCAGAACTTTATGGATTATTCTTCATGCGCTAAAAATTTTACCCAAGGCCAAACAACCCGCATGCGCACTGCGTTACAATCTACAGTGGGCGGAAGAAACAATTTAATCTCTGCCGGCAATTTGGCATTTACAGATATTGCAGGCTCGGGTAACTGCGCGCCCATAGCCGAATTTATATCCACTACCAATTCCTACACGGTTTGTGTGGGTAGTTCTTTATCGTTTAAAGATTATTCTTACAACGGCAGCATTACTTCTTATTCGTGGACGGGTACAACAGGCCTTAGCTTTGCATCACCTTCCTCTGCCATTACAAGTGCAACTTTTGCAAGCGCGGGTGTAGCAACAGTATCTTTAACAGTATCTAACAGCAATGGCAGCAGCGTAACAACCAGAACGGTTACAGTAATTAATCCCGGTGCAGCACTTTCTTTACCTTATACCGAAAGTTTTGAAGCCGGCCTTCCGGCCAACTGGTCAATTACCAATCCAAACGCCAACGTTACCTGGGCACTTACAAATTCCGCGGCCTTAACGGGTGCTAATTCTATGTTTTTAGACGGAACCACATCTCCGGCCGGCGAAACTGATATTTTAAATATGCCTTTAATTGACATTGTAAATAACCCTGCCGATACCTTTACCTTTAAAGTTGCCTATGCGCGTTACAGCTCTACCACCAACGATTTATTTAGAGTGGAGGCTTCAAAAGATTGCGGCGCCACTTGGGGAATAATTTACGGGCCATCTGCGAGCTTGCTGGCTTCCCTTTCGGGTGGGGTTTCTACTGCACCCTTTGTGCCTACTTTATCGCAATGGACGCATGTAAACCTTAATATTTATCCTAACTGGAACACTTACGCTAATTCAGCTTCAGTAATGCTTCGTTTTTCTTTTCAAAGAAGCACTGCCGGTAGCGGTGGAAACAACATTTACCTGGATGATATTAATTTTTCGGGCAGCAGCTCGGTGGGTGTTAACGAACTTTTTAAAAGCGTTAAATTTAGCCTTTACCCTAACCCTTCTAATGGCGAAGCGCTTGTTAAATTTAAATTAAACGACGCCGCTTTTGTGAGTTTAGATGTAATGGATGTTTTAGGAAGAAAAGTTCTTCCTTCTGCCGCTATAAATGCCGCCCCGGGCGAGCAAAGTATTACTATTAACAAAAACAACAGCTTAAGCCCCGGCATTTATTTTGTTAACCTGAGCGTTAACGGTGCTAAAATGAGTAAAAAATTAATTATTGAGTAAAAACCTTTTTTAATTGAAAATCCCGTTTAGTTTTTTACTAAGCGGGATTTTTTTTTGATCATATTTATCTGTAATCAGGAAGTAACAATTCCCTTGGCTTCCGAAAGTTTATCACCAGGGGCTTGTATTAATAACACTCTAAACCAATACACGGCGTTACTTGCTAAGCCTCCTACAAATGTTGATGACACGGTAGTACGCTGAACTTCGGTAAAATTATTTTTGTTTAGGCTTCTTTTTTGTATACTTCCTAAGCAATTTACTTACATAAAAATTTCAGAATTTATGTTTGTGGCGCTTTTAATAACATATTATTTTCTACACGTTTTTTATGCCATTTGTAAATCCGGCCCCCAAAAACCGCTAAAGGAATACCAAGCACAGCCTTGGTTATATTAAACCAGGCAGGCGCCTGATTCCATAAAAGCACAATGCCAATTAACCATACAATAGCTTCCTTGGTGCCTAAAACAAAGGCAGCTTTAGAGGCTCTTTCTTTAGCTATTTGAGCTGTAAAATAAGCGCTAACCACTGCGTAAAAACTATGAAACACTAAAGCAACCCATAACAACTCGGTGTTAAACATGGGTTTATTAGGGGCTGGAAATATATCCATAAAGTATAAGATGTAATGCGTAATTGCCATTAATAGTTTTGAGATAACAATACCCGCCAATACGGCAAGCACCAATCTTAAAGGAATGTTTTTTTTATGCAACCAGGCTCTTAATTTAATCCACATATTTTGAATTATAAAAATTATGTGCCAGTTGGTAGTTGGGATTTCCTTCATTTTAATTGGAAGCCAAAAATTTAAGCTCCGATCCTAAATTTTTAATCATATAACCTAAATGGCGGGTATTTTCACCTAAACCACGGGTAATTGAGTGAGCCTATTTGGAAACTTTATCAGTTTGTTTTTCTTTTACAAGTTTTGTAAACTTTAAACGTTTTGACTTGGAGATAATTTGAGAAACAGAGTTATATTTGTCATAAGAGAAGGTTTTTTGTTATGCAACTTAAAGGTAAATTGAGATACATAATGCCCGATGTTTGTTTAATAGGAATAAGAATATAATCTAAAATGACAGTTCAAGAAAATTTTCTTAAAATAAAGGGTCACCTTCCTCAAACCGTTACCTTGGTTGCTGTTTCTAAAACCAAACCTATTGAATTAATTTTACAAGTTTATGAGGCCGGGCATAAAGATTTTGGTGAGAATTACGTTCAAGAGCTTGTAGATAAACACGAGCAACTTCCAAAAGATATCCATTGGCATTTTATAGGTCATTTACAAACGAATAAAGTAAAATTAATTGTTCCCTTTGTGTATCTTATCCATGGAGTTGATAGCGTTAAACTGTTAAAGGAAATAAACAAACAAGCTGAAAAAATTAATATAATTGTAAATTGTTTGCTTCAACTTTTTATTGCAAAAGAAGAAACGAAGTTTGGCCTTGATTATAAAGAATGCGAAGAATTATTAAGCTCAGAAGAAATTAAAGAATTGAAAAACATTAATGTAAAAGGTTTTATGGCTATGGCTTCCAATACAGATAGCAATGAACAAATTAAAACCGAATTTAGGGCTCTTAAAAATTTCCAGACTAGGATGTTAGCTATTAATCCAAAACTAACGGTTCTTAGCTTTGGAATGAGTGGCGATTATCCGCTGGCAATTGAGTGCGGCAGTAACATGGTACGTTTAGGCAGTTCCATTTTCGGAAATCGAACTTATATTAATCACTAATAACAAAAAACTGCACTACTGAACTAAATGGGAATATTCCTTGCCCTCATTACAACACTCTGCTGGAGTTTAGGGATTTTTCCTTTTACTGAAGCCGCTAAACGTTTTGGGACCGCAGCGCTGAATCAATACCGTTTATTGCTTGCCTGGATTTTTATCAGCATTATTGCCTGCTGTTATTATTGGATATCCCCTTATGCGCTTGCGGTAAACCCAACCTTTCACAACTATTTTTATTTAGGCTTGTCAGGCGTCATCGGCTTTACCATCGGCGATTTTTGTTCCTTCAATTCTTTTAAAATATTAGGACCAAAATTAGGAAGTTTATATACAACCATAGCACCTTGTTCAACTTTAATTTTAGGTTCCCTCATTTTGAAGGAAGAAATTAATTTTGTTGGTATTATGGGCATGGGCATAACGCTTAGCGGTGTAGTTTGGTTAACCCTTTCAAAAAAAGATGCTGAAGATTCGGTAAGCAAAGGTTTTTCCAGAAACAAATCAGGAATATTTTATGGGATTACCGGAGCACTTTGTCAGGGTTGCGGTTTAGTGCTTACCAAACTGGGATTTCAAAAAACAACCGAACTAATTGAAATTCCTACGTTGCAAGCAGTGTGGATCAGATTATTATTCGCCTTTGTTGGAGCCATGCTTATTTCGCTTTTCAGTAAAAGTTTTATCAAAAGTTCAAAGATCATTTTCTCAAATCAAAATAAGGGCTTTAAATATATGCTGGCCGGAACAATTTTGGGTCCGGTATTGGGAGTGAGTTTATCCCTCGTAGCAATAACTTATTTAAAAGTTGCGGAAGCACAAACTATTTTCGCTTTGATTCCTGTATTTGTATTACCTCTCAATTATTATTTTTATAAAGAAAAGATAACAGTTGCCGCTTTTTTTGCTTGTGTATTGGCTGTGAGTGGTGTTTTCGTTTTAATATGGAGTAATACTATTGTATTATGGATTTAAAAGAGGCCATACGGAAAGAGCACAGTAAACTTCAAACTCTCCGCATAATTAATTATGTGGGTAAGGATCGGGAAAAGTTTAATGAATTATTTGACATTTTTTTGAATGGTGAATCTCGTTTGTCACAATGTGCAGGTTGGCCTTTGAGTGAAATCGCAATCGTCTATCCCCAATTCATACAGCCTAAAATTGGTTTGCTTATTCAGAAATTAAAAATTACCAATCAGCATCCGGCCATTCCTAGAAATATTCTACGCATCTTTCAAACTTTGTCAATTCCTGAAAAAAACCAGTCGGAATTAATTGACATTTGTTTTAAATTTATACAAGATCTCAAAGCCCCAATAGCTGTTCGGGCATTTTCTATCACGGTGGCATGTAATATTTGCTCTCAACATCCTGAGCTTATAAATGAATTAGTATTACTTTTACAAGACTTAAAACAACATCCACAGCCACCCGCCATTATTAGCAGGATAAAATTGGCCTTTAAGCAACTAAATCTTAATAAATAGTTTTACTTTTGCAAAGGCTTTTTAATCATGCAATTTGAACTAACCTCAGAATATTTAGAAAAGTTAAGAGATGCCATTGAAGAAAAAAATGCCGCATATCTTAATGAACAGCTGCATGAACTGTATGCGCCGGATATTGCCGAAATTATCAATTTACTGCGTGTAACCGAAGCCGCGTATATATATGAACTGTTGGATGATGAAACCGCACCCAAAGTTTTATTAGAGCTTGACGATGATACGCGCGAGCGTTTATTAGCCACTTTTAGTTCGAAGCAAATTGCCGAGCAGATTGATAACATGGACAGTGATGACGCGGCCGATGTTATTTCAGAATTGCCGCAGAACATTCAGGAAGAAGTTCTTTCACATATTGAAGATCTTGATCAGGCCAGTGACATTGCCGAGCTTATCAATTATGAGGAAGGCACCGCGGGTTCCTTAATGGCAAAGGAATTAGTAAGTGTGTATGGGTTTGAAACAGTAACTGCTTGTATTGAAGAGATACGAAGGCAAACAGATAATGTGGATGTAATGTACGCCGTGTATGTGGTGGATAACAACGAGCGGCTCATTGGAATGCTTTCCTTAAAAAAATTAATCATATCGCATCCTTTAGCTCGCATTGAAGAAATTCAGGATCCCGATATTCAGTATGTAAAAACAAGTACCACCAGTGAAGAAATTGCGGAGATCATGCAAAAATATGACTTAGTGGTTTTACCGGTAGTAGATCAGTTTGGAAGACTCGTAGGGCGTATTACCATCGACGACATTGTGGATGTGATTACCGAGGCGGCTGAAGAAAGTATACAGCGCATGAGCGGTATTTCGGATGATGTAGATACGAACGATCATTTATGGCGACTCTCACGTGCGCGGATTCCATGGTTATTAGTTGGAATGTGTGGCGGAATTGTTGGATCGCGTATTATTGGTACTTACGAAAACCATCTTAAAATACATCCTGAAATGGCTTTTTTTATTCCATTAATTGGAGCCATGGGTGGTAATGTGGGGGTGCAAAGCAGTGCCATCATTGTGCAGGGTTTGGCCAATAATACCTTGCTGGGCGATAATATAACCTCAAAATTATTTAAAGAGTTAGGAGTAGGGATAATTAACGGAACCATTTGTTCGGGATTAATTTGGGGCTACGCTTTGCTAATTGAAAACTGGAAGCTGGCGGCCACGGTGAGTGTTGCATTATTCACCGTTATTTTATGCGCTTCTTTTTTAGGAACTTTTGTGCCCTTAACCATGAACCGTTTTAAAATTAATCCGGCTTTAGCCACAGGGCCTTTTGTTACCACCTTAAACGACATCATTGGCATAACAATTTACTTTTTTGTAGGGAGAGTGCTATACACCTCATTTTAGTTATTTTCCGTACCTTTTTTAGGAAGAAACCATACGCGAGGAAATTTGAACCAATAAAAAATATTCTGAATTTGTTTTGATATTATAAATTTCTTTGTACCTTTGCAATCCAAATTTTAACGTTTGGCGCCTGCCTTGAGGCATAAAAACAAGGCCCGTTCGTCTAGGGGTCAGGACACGTCCCTTTCACGGATGAAACACGGGTTCGATTCCCGTACGGGCTACTTAAGTAGCATAAAACCCACGCCAGTCGTGGGTTTTTCATTTTTAGGTAAAACATAGGTAAAACACGATTTCTGTTAATAACTTTTCACCCCTTAAACCTCTTCTGCTTCAAAAACTATCGCTTCATACTTTATCTATACCTATGGTATGGAGTAAATATGTACTTACTATAACAGTTATTTTCCTTTTTGATGCGGAACGTTTGCAAATAATGCAAACACAACGGTTTTATGGTTGGGGCTTTCATTTGATTTAGTTTTGTAATGTCAAACGATTTCTATTCGCGATAAGAATGAAGTTTGACCATTTTGAAAACTGACTGCGCAGCAGTTGACAAAATGTAAATCAATTTAAAAATCACAATCATGGCAAGACAAAAAGGAATCATCAAGTTAAAAGGGAAAATCGGAGATATTTCCTTTTACAAAACTCAGGATGGCCATTTAGCTCGTGAGAAAGGTGGCGTAGATGCTTCACGCATTGCAAACGATGCCGCTTTTATTCGCACACGTGAAAACGGAGCTGAATTTGGATCATCTGCCAGTTCCGGAAAGCTAATGAGAAGTGCATTAAGACCTATGATGATGACAGCTTCAGATAATCGTGTAACCTCACGATTAACGAAGTTAATGACAGACATCAAAAACCTTGATGCAACTTCTGTAAGAGGCAAAAGAGCTGTGGGTGTTGCCATTGCTTTACCAACTGCTAAAGCTTTGTTAAAAGGCTTTAATTTCAATGATAAAGCAATTTTAGGCAGCATCTTATACAAACCTTTTACTGTAGCTCCGGCAACAGGAATCATAACCATCAATGGGCTTGTTCCAATTAATGATATTGCATATCCAATTGGAGCAACTCATATGGCAATTAAAGGTGCCTGGGGTAAAGTGGATTTCACAAACAATGTTTCAGATGTTAAGTTTTCGAACGTAGTAAACGTTCCGATTAACGCTATATCAAGTAACGTTGTTTTAACTCCTACTGCTGCACCGACCGGTGCAGGAACTAATTTGTTTTTATTACAAATTGAGTTCTTCCAAATGGTAAACACCGTTCAGTACTCATTAAAAAACGGAACCTACAATGCGTTAAGCGTTGTTGAAGTATCTTAAAATTAAAGCCCTAGGCATTTATGCCCAGGGCTTTTAAAATCAATTTATTAATCATTAAAAAAAGAAACAATGAAACTCATTGATAGATTAAAAGCACCAACGCCAAAGTTCTTTAAAATATTAAGAAATGTTGGACTAGGATTAGCTGCCGCAGGTGGCGTAATCATTGCCTCCCCTATTGCAATCCCTGCAATTGTAGTAACCATTGGAGGTTACTTAATTGTAGCAGGAAGCGTAGCGACTGCGGTAAGCCAAGCTGTAACAACAAGCGAAGGCGAAAAAGAAAAAACTAATTGAATACTAATTATTAAAATCATTATCAAAATGACTGAAGAAAAAAATCAAATCGAAAAAACTCAAACAAAAGTTGAGTTGCAAGTAATTCCATGTGCTAACGAAGTTGCACATGAGCAACAAGAAATAAAAATCATGAACCACGAATCGCAAGATGATCCTTGTGTTGGTAAAATTATTTTGAACATCACTTGTGATGGCGCAAAATTAACCAAAGCTGATGCAGGGTATAACGCTGAATTATCCCATGAGATTTGGGTAACTGCTAAAATAACAAAAGCCGATGCAGGAATTATTCCTGATATCGATGTGAATGTTCACGAGCGTTGTGGCGCAAAATTCACTAAAGCTGATTCAGGATTAGTTTAAAAAATGTTTAATCAATAAAATTAAAATCATGTTAGAACAAGAAAAAACAGTAAAAAGTACTTTAGAGGTTGAAGTTAAAATCAGAACCCTTGACAAAAAAAGTGGTGAATTGATTGACACTTTTGAAGCCAGTGCAAAAGCTATCAAATCGGCTTCGGCAAAAGACAGTATTATTTTAAAAGATAATATGGAAGTGCGAATTGATTCATTCAAAGTGGATGAATGTTTTACCACACCTAATGTGACTGCCAGAGCAGGTTCAAAACTAACAAAGGCTGATGCCGGAAAACACAATCACTAATTTATGTCAACACACAACAACATAGAAAACGGAACTATCCTGGGTACTGTTTCCGGAACGGTCTTAACCGTAGCAGTGAACGTTGGTTCATCAGATATTTTAAAAACAGTTATCCTTGCTTCACTTGGTGCAGTGGTTAGTTTTAGCGTGTCGCTGTTGTTGAAGTGGTTAGTCAAGAGGTTTAAGTAATTTTAAATTAATCTGTAAGGCCCTGCACAAAATGTGCAGGGCTTTTTTTATTTACTTACTTTTTAAATATTTATAAAATAGAGCTTTACGCAATTGCATTAAATGATCTAATTGCGCTTGAAGATTTATTTGATGAGCCTCAATTTGCGCTAAGGTATTTTGAACATCAGAAAATGAACGATTGCCACTATTAACTGAGTTTAAAGTTTCATCTATAACATCAATAACATCGCCTAAGCGCACATATTCAATTACGGAACCCTTAAGATGTTTGCGAAAGAAACGAAGCTCCCATAGGCCTAATAATAAGAAATAGTAAAACTCTTTTTCTGCTTTGTTATCCGCCAAAAACACAAACGAATTGACAACATAATGATTGAATGGCTTACCAGAATTTAAACCTTTGTTTAAAATAAAGAAGTGCGGTTGATTGTACATTTTACCGGATTTGTGGGTTTTGATTTTGTTTTTTAGCATAACTATTTTTTTAAGGGTTTGTTTCCCTTTTTCCACCTATGCTGTGATTTTTTGATTAATTGAAAACAAAGAAAAAAGCAAAAAAACGAGCTAAAGAAAAGCCCGAAAAAAATGAAAAAAGAAAGCAATTTGAAAAGGCTGGCAACGGAGGTTGTGCAAGGTTTTTGACAAAAAAAATACTACCCGTAGGGTGGAGATTATTTTTGCAAAACCTGAAAGGCTTGACCTTGAAAACCGAAAGTGGAAAGCCTTAAATTGCGCCTCTTTTTTTATTTTTGTAATAGAAGTTGCGAATGAGCTTAGCCATTAGCTAAACTTTATTTATGTATAATTTTATATTAAAAAGATGGGAAAAGTAATAATAGATAACGGATTTAAGTATAAAGGCAATAGCAAGGATTTTTTGGAAGCACTAATGAATAATACGCATTACTGTGGGCTTCTACGAAATTTTAAAAAAGAAGAAACCTATGAAAAATTGTTGCATTGGATCCTATCGTACGAACCAGTTTTAACTAGTACCGGAAAAGAGTTTCCTGATTTAAAGGAAATTTATAAAATGGCTGGAATCCCATACTCTCATATAGGTACAGATTTACGAGATATTTATTTTGCAATATTTAAGTTAAATGTTGATGACCCGAGCAAGTTTGTGGATCGTAACAGAAAGCTTTGTCAGGTATTAATTAACTGTTTTGGTGAGCGCGTTTATTTTCGTGTAGGATTAGGTGTCATACCTAGAGCAGGAGAGAAATTTACTTTTTCATTTGTTAAACCCATTTTAGGTTTTGAGACTTTTTGGGTCAAAAATGTAAACCATGAAATTTATAATGGTGGGCAAATATTGACAATTGAATTGGATGTGGAACCTCTTAATCTTTATTTGCAGCTTCTTACCGAAAAAGCTTATTTAAATGATAAAATTCCAGGATTGGAGTATTATGGAAATTTAAAAGATGAGACAAGAGAAAAATTGGTAAAGTTGTATAAGAATCTTTAAAGCATAATTGGTTATTGCATTCTTCAATTGGAAAGTGAAAGGTAAAACAGCCTTGAGCGTGTGTCGGGAAAACGGTTGCAAAAAATGAAATGAAGTGAGGCACGAACGAAATGAAATGATTTGCAATCCGTTGTGCGGCGAGCCACCTGCGAGTGGAGAGAGGGTGTGCAGCATGGGAGCTTGAGGCACGAGAGCGGATGCAAACTATGTTGCAAGTGTGGCAAAATAATAAATTAATCTACCTTAATTTATGCCACACGATAGACAACACGAGTGCATTTTTTGTTGCATATTTTCATTGCAACAAATTACAAAAATGCACGAAGCCCGAACGACTATGCAGGCGAGCTGAAAAGTTGGTAGCCGGTGGACTGAAAGTGACTGAATGAATGAAGTGAAATGAAACCCAGTGTAAGTAGCGTAGCGGATGTAACGGGTGAAATGGAACGGAGTGAATGAAGTTACTTGAAGGGCAAAGTAGGCTACCGTGACGAAAGCACGTGTAAATTGCAACAACCATGACAAACTTGCTTCAGCAACCTTTGGCAAAATAGCTTATGCGAAATGCCTTGAAAAGATTAAGCAGAGCATGTGCTATTTTGGTTTGGCGAGGCTTGTTGCTTTGCACCTGCTGAGGAACACCACTTTACCTGTTACTATTTTATACGAAAACTGTATAGTTTATATTATTTACTGATCTATTATACGAAAATCGAATAGTTAGATTATATGCATAAGCATATAATATTTATATAATTGCTCAATTTATATGCAAATACATATAATGAAAGCAGTAGAAGAACTATTTTATTACAACTATATCGAAAAGTGATATAATTCGCATAAAAATGTTTTGATTAGAAAGTTTACTTTATGTAAAGACGAAGGAATTTTTTTTGTCTTATGATAACAACCATGTTACTAAATCATTTATCTCAGCATGATCTGTTGGTAAAATAACATTCAAAGCTTCAGTTTCAAGTCTTGAGTTGAAATTTGCCCAACCCACTTCATCCTTTGATACACCTCCCAAATGGTCTTCAATAGCTCCCTTAGTCCAAATATAAATTCCAGCGGTTTGCATCTTAGCTTTTAACGAAATAAGATTTGATTGAATTGCTGGCTCTCTAGCTAGTAAAGAAAATGCTTCTGAAGCTATCATCGCGCTGCCAGCTTTTGTTGGCCAACCACCATTTAAATTTATTGAATGTGAGGGAGCGATTACGGCAAGATGAGCTTTAATTGCCGCTACATCAGCGTCACCAGCAGTTAAAAAACCTTGGCTTTCACCTTCTTTTAAAGCATAATCAAGATCAACAATTGCTTTAGTTGGAATTGCCATTGCTGTTAAAACTTCAATTGTTTTTCTTGTACTACCTGATCCGTCAATTGGAACTAATGCTGTTTTATGAAGACCTAATGTGCGACTAGTTACTTTTTGGATAATCTTTGGTAGCAATCTATTCTCAGTTTTACCTTCAGCTAAAATTACTTTTTCAGCAAAAAGAATATTTGATGAATTACTTAATGAAAATATGATTGCTAATTGACTAGGATGGGCAGCTGCAACTGTTGTGATTGCTGTTCTCAAAGAATTTCTTTTATGAGTTCCTAGCGTATCATTTTTTCTAATTAACAACGTGTTTTCTACATCTTTAGATGTTATCATAAAAGGAGAATGCGTAGAAAAAATCACCTGATATCCTTGATTTGAAAGCGTTTTAAGTGCATCTCTTAAAACCTCAATTGCTTGTGGATGTAAATACAATTCAGGCTCATCAATTAAAAGTATTGTATTTGATGCTTGTGCACTAACTCCCCTTTTGATGTCTGCCAAGTGTTGAACTAAAGCCATTTGAATAGACCTTTGTGCTCCATGGCCCAAAGCAGAGACATCTTTACCTGTTGGATTTAGATTTTCAAATACTTTAATAGTTCCTTTAGAAAACACTTCTTTCAATTCAGGTGTTGGCACATGTACTTTAATACTTACTCCAGGAAAGAATGACTCAACTTTACTATTTACAGCTGTGTCAAAATCATTTAATTCTGATGCCCTAGAAGTACCGTCGGCATCTAAGAGTTCTTTTATACCATCTAATGCAGTTTGAACTTGAGTGCTATAACTTGCTTGTATTGGGCCAATTATCTCTGCAAGTAATTTACCGATTGTAGTTGTGTTTTTACTTTTACTTACATCTTCTTCCGAATTCTCCATTGCACCTATATGAATTGGTTCTGGAAACAACACTTGTATTGCCTGATCTAAACCAGTAGGATTCGCTCTCCATTCTGTTGCTGTTCCAAAGCTTGCAGGGTCTTTTACTAATAATTTAATTTGAGCAACTCCAACATTTGACAAGGGCTGAACTCTTTTAATATATAGAGAATCTGTAAATAAAAAAGGTTGAATTGAAGCACTTTGATTTGCTGGTAACTGTGCTAGAATAGCTGCTGTAATTCCAATTATTTTTCCTTCTATTTCAACCTCTTGTGTAATGTCATTGAAGGAGTTGTCTGACAAGGAAGTTTTTCTTAAAAGCCATTTTATAGCTTCAAGCATATTTGATTTTCCTGCGTTATTATAGCCAACAAGAGGTGTAAATGCAGACAACTCAAATGATTCGTTTTTTATTGACCTGAAGTTTTTAATTGTAATTTCTGTAAGTAAATGTGGCATTATTAATTATGACTTTTATGTTTAGTATTAATTTTGGATATAGTGTAACTTAAAAAAGGCTATAACTAAACAACAGATATTCTGTCACTAAATCTTTGCCTTTTTTAATAAATGTTCAAGGTCAATTGATATAGGTCTTTTGTTAACCCCTAGATTTTTAATTTTGATTAAATCGAATTCTAAATTTTCAAATTCTTTTTCAATGTTATCATCAATAGTGTATACTAAATACATTGGCTGTGATGGTTTGGTTTTATATTTCAAATCATCTTTTAATTCGGTATCTGTATAAACTTTTGGACCTTTTGAACTAAGCTTGTAAAATTTATTAGATTCTGTTTGATCTTTAGAGTATAGTAAAAGATATTTTGAGCCAATTTCATTAGCACTCAATTCATATTTATCACCATAACGAACATTGTAAAGTTTGCTATCAATAATCCAATCCAAATGATTTTTATCCTTATAATAACCCACTAAAACAAATGCTTCACTCGGAATTAATTTTACTCCACTAATATATTCTGGAATAGGCTCATTAAGTATATCGCTATCATCTTTAAATTCTTTGTGAATGTCATAAGTTTTAACAGCAGTATATTCTCTTTGTGATGCTCTATCAAGGAAGTTGTTTACGACTTTCTTTATGAATGATTTTAAATGTTCTTTGTCATTATCCTTCCCATTTGGTTTAATTACAAATGCCCCTAATCCTGGTATTAATTCATGAAAACCTCGGAAAGGTTCATCTTCTCCCTCTCCTGGATACAATACATAAGCTCCACCTGTTCTTCTGATAGCATCTTTGTAAGCATGCATTTTTAAAAGATCCTGATTTTTGAAATTACCTGATTTTGTTTCTTCTTCCTCTTCCTTTAATAGTTTTTCTTCATCATCTTTTGATAGCTCTTCACCTTGAGGTTTAGAAATTAAATCATAAAAATTATTTACTTTATATTTTGCATCAAAATGTATATGAGTGATTAGTTCTTTTATTTCAGCCTCTTTAGAATTCTTTATTTCCTCAGGCCAAATTGATAAAGTATAATCTGGGCGAAGTGTTGTAGTATAACTCCCGCCGTCTGGATATGTCTTTCCACCACCAAAGGAACGATTATATGAAAACTGAATGTTTAAATTTCTTGAAACTGATTTGTAAACACCCTTTAAAGCAATGGCTGTTCCTTGTTTCAAATTCAATGAAAGTTTACCTTTATCAAACTGAATTAATTCATTTATACTTTTTGGCTCAATTTCAAATACATCTTTCAAAATATCTAACAACGTAAAGAAAAGCCAATATTCATATAAAGCAGCAATGTCTTTTTTACCAGCATCATATACATTATCACCACCGTGCCAAATTAGCTTAGCTGCTAAGTCAAATTTTAACCAAGCATTCAATACCTCTCTATAACCGCTTTTTCTTTGAAGAACCGGACTATTTAATTTTAATGAAGTTGGTCTTGAAATCTCTTTAAAGAAAGATTGATTTAATAAATTTGAAATCTTATTTGCTAGAATGTTTGATTCAAGTTTTGCACTTGAATACTTTTCAAATTTCACTTCGCAATTTTCACAGAAAAATAAAAATTCTTCTAACGCATGTTTAATAAATCTATTTTCTGCTGTATCTATTGATTCTTTCTTTCTAGTACTATCAATTTTAGTGGGAATAGAACCTAAACTTGATTACGACTCTTTTAATTTCTTCAATTGAGTTTGTTAAACTGCTAAATTGTTCTTTTGATAAGATGATTGCTTCCATTTTCTTTTTGGTTTTAAGATTATGGAGCAAATGTGCGCAGATGAGAAAAGTCTATTGGTCTCTGTAGGACCACTTTAGGACTTTTTAATTTGATAAGTCTTTGACGTTCAATTTGATTCTTTTTTCTTGGGAGGGTCGTTTTTCAGGTCTCGAAGTGTTGAGAATTGTTTTTACTGTATTTAAACTTAATGCCTTTCCGTTTTTATCTATAAAATTATCAGTTATGAATTGCGCTAACTCATTAAAGCCTGCATTTAGCAAAGGTTTTCCGTCAATTGTAATTTCTTTTGTGAGTTGAAAAAATACATCTACAAAAACATTTGTTTGGCAGTTAAATTGAAAAAGTCCTACGGAAGTTCTACAACTTTCTGTAGGACTTTTTGTGTTTTTTGTAGGACTTTTAGGACTATTAAGTTCTTGATTATTAGTAGTGTTTTGTTTTTTAGATAATTTTTGTTGGGACTTTATTAAGTCCAATTCCAAATTTATTTTTTCATCAAAAGGAATCTCACTTGCATCAATAATTTTAGGTTTGTTTTGCAAATATTCTGTCTTCGCTTCCATTAAACAGGAAACTTTTTCTTCGTAGTTATATTCCTTGATGTTTGATTTTAATTTAACGAAGTTAAATTTAGTATCAGGCACTTGACTCTTTTGTTCAATGGCATCGCGCAAAACTTCAATGATCATTAGCGCTTTATCAAACTTTGTAATTTGTTCCTTTGAATTGAATAGCTCACGGTTTAAGTCAATTAGTTTTTCGAGTTTATTAAGCCATACAATAGGCTCTGCCATCTTATCGCATTGGTATTGGATGAATGGCTTTATTTTGGACTTAGGTATTGTAAATAGTTTGTGTAACAAACATTTACAATACTGATCTCTGTTGAATTTACTTTTATTCAGGAAATTGGATGCCTGGCCATCTTCAAAAATGGCTATATCAAATTCTCCGGCATCAAAGTGAGCGACATCAACGATTGGGTGTTCTACAAAAGGCGAACAAATAACAAAAGTGTACATAACAAAAACAAAAAAACTGTTCTACTAAATTAAAGCAAAACAGTTAAATAAAATGTTAATGTTTATAAATATAGCATTAAATTGCTACAAAATGTAGCAATTTTTGTTGATAAAATATTTTGTATTTAATCACCCATTGTTGCTTCCACATCTTTAGGGAATAGTTTAGGGAAAATGTAAGGGGCGTATCTAATGGGAAAGTTTATCATTACCGGAGATCGTAGTTCAGAAGATTCATTTACTAGCAATTCTTTATCCAATAAATCCTTCATAATACCCCTTGCCAGGTTTTCAGATTTACCGGTTAAGCGTTCCATATCCCCTTTAGATACTTTTCCTTTAAACAGAGCTTCTTCTAAAATATAGATGCTTTCTTTTCTGATTTCTCCACGTGTCACCATTAAGTCAACAAATTCTTTTATTCGACTCGTTAGTTTTTCAGGTTCCAGTAATGAAAGCATAAAATTAGTTTGATCAATGGCGCTCTTTAAAAAGAAACTACAAAACTCTATTAAAAATTTATCTGATAAATTTCCGTGCCCATCATAATCATTCCAACGTTTCATATCTGCATTTCGCAAGGCTGAATAATAATCTTTGTTATTTACGGCTAAACCCCTTGATATAGACCAAAGACCTTCACCATCAATTTTTTCGATGATGCAAGCAGCTTCACTGAACAATCTTACAACACGTCCGTTACCATCCAAAAACGGGTGAATCCAAGCTAAACGATGATGTGAAGCAGCAATGGCTATGATGCGTTGAAGTGGATCCGATATTTTTTTTCTACTATAGCCATCTTCAAAAAACTTTAAAAAAACATCCAAAGATTCAGCCGCAGGAGCAATGTGATTTCCAACTTCTACTTCTGTTATTCGTTTATTGCCAGGTACTAATAAAATATCATTTCCGCCTTTATCTTTAACCGTTCTAAATTCAATAGGCATGTGATCATAAAAACTCTTGTGCAACCAACTAATGAATTCCCATGTGTAGGCATCATCCATTGATGTCAGTTTTTCTTTCATGCTATGATTAACAATTACATGCGCCTGACTTTCTAATTGCAGTAATTTCTTTTTTGGTTCTTTAGAATAATCTTTTTTTAGAGCTTTTTCGATATCCAAAGGATGAGTAAAATGTCCTTCAATGAGATTAGAATAATAACTATTCATTGGCTCAATGAGCTTAGCAATAGCTAAGCGAGTAACAGGATTAAATGAACCGGTTAGTTTAGCCGAATTCTTTAAAAGTTCTGCCGCAAGCTCACGCAGCTCCCCATCTTTTTCAGGAAACAAAGGAGTCATTGAACTCGGTACGCGGTATAATTTCAATTCAGACATTAGGCAAATTTAAGGAATAAAATGCGGAATATAATGAGGAATATGTAATTTATTTAAAATAATGATAATCAGTAGTTTATGAATATATGTTTTGAATTAAATGGGTAAGTTTTGCGGAATATAATGCGGAGAGTTTTACGGCATTAATCATTAAACACATCCATGGCTTTATCAAGTTCTTCATTTACGATTTTGGTGTAAATCTGAGTTGTTTTAATATGTTCAGTTTTTTGTTAAAAAATGAACATATCGGCAAAACATGTTCAGAAAAGTGGCGTTTACTATATAAGTTCAGATAATGTATAGATTTTAATCATTAAAAACGTCCATTGCTTTATCAAGTTCTTCATTTACAATTTTGGTGTAAATCTGGGTTGTTTTGATGTTTGAGTGGCCTAATAATTTTGAAACATATTCGATTCTCATGCCTTTTCTTAGGGCTCTGGTGGCAAAGGTATGACGGGAAGTATGAAAATGAATGTGCTTATCAATGCAAGCTAATTTAGCAAGTTTGGTTAAATCTTTATTGACATAAGAATTTGCTGCTGAAATGACTCTCAATCTTTCAGTTTCATTGTCTAAATTTTCATATTTAGATAGAATAGGGAAGACGTAGCTATTGTGACTGGCCCCATAAGATTTATATTTTGCCAATATTTCTTTTGATTTATTTGGAAGCTTTATAGAAACAACTGAACCAGTTTTTTGAGTTTTAAGACTGACTTTTTCTCCATCAATATCACGCCATCTTAATTGAAAAATATCGGATATTCTTAGTCCTCCGGTATAAGCGGCAAAGATATAAATATCTCTATGCACTTGCATACATGATCCGGAAGGTAATATTAAAGTGTCTAACGCCAGTAATTCACCTTCAGTAAGGTAATTTTTATCTACTTGTTCCCATTTTAATTTATACTTGGAGAAAGGAGATTTTACCATTGTAATGGCATCTTCGTTTATGGCTAGATTAATTATTTTCCTAATAGCTTTCATTTCAGTATAAACTGTATTTGGAGCATTCTTCTTTGTTGTCGTTAAATAAAACTCGTAATCAGTGAGCCATTTTACATTAATGTCTTCAAAGTATAAAATGTTATCGCCCACATAATCTTTAATTTTTATATAAACTGAATTGGCTCTCCGGTGAGAGTTGATTTTATCCTTTGCTAAAAGTTTATCATTGCTCTCTTTAAAGAATTTTAGAAAGTCGACTTTTTCGTTGCCTTTAAGTAATTTTTTAACTGTAGTAGTATCATTCTTAATTTTAGTTTCTGATTCAATTGCTTTTGATTGTAAATCAGCAAGCTGGGTTGTAAGAAAATTATTAATTCTAGCCATGTTTGGATGACCTCTTTTTACTTGCATTGCTTTATCATCCCAATAGTCAATATTGATGTTTATACCTAACGAAATATAGTTCGATTTGCGTTTTGCAGTTAAACGAATAAATAAAGGAACCTCATTATTAGAATTTTTCTTATCTTTACGAGCGATTATTTTTGTACTTACCATAGTCCAAAATTAGTTTGTAAAACGAAGATATAGGTAAAACATCGGGTAAAACATATCCACACTTCGATTGCTTTTTGATGATTTTGGTTGCATCACGAAAACGACAAAAGCCTTGTCAACAGGGCAATCAGGTAAAAATTGACATATTGGAAAGATGAGAGTATTGAGCCGTACGGGCTACATAAGTAGCTGATAGTAAGTAAGATACAATTTAAAAGCCTCTGTAAAAAAGAGGCTTTTTTGTTTAAATTTAAATAAGTGCGTTAATTTTAAGTCTTTTTAAAACCCTTTGAAGCAGCATTTCAAATAAGTAAATAAAATCTGCATTATAGTTATTATTGCACTTTCTTTAAATATTTCCGGCTCTAGGGCGACCCTTCAGTTACTGAGTATGTCGTAGATGTAAACAAATATTATTTACTCATCATCCTTGTCTTCCAGCATAAGATCGTTATCAATGATGCCTTTGCTTTGAATAAATTCTTTATCTGTTAGCTTTTTCTCCAACGACAATAAAAACGCCGGTAACAATATCAAGTTAGCGCAATAGGCAACAATTAAAGTAAAGGAAATTAAAACTCCCAGTGCTTGTGTTCCACCAAAACCTGATAAAGAAAACATGCCGAAACCAAAAAATAATACAATTGCCGTGTAAACCATACTGATGCCCGTTTCGCTAATGGTTAAGCGCACCGCATTACCAATGCTGAGCTTGTTCTTTTTAATTTCGTGACGGTATTTGGTTAAAAAATAAAGAGTACCATCGCTGCTAATTCCAAAAGCTATACTAAAAACTAAAATGGTGCTTGGTTTTAAAGGGATTCCTAAATAGCCCATTAAGCCTGCGGTAATAAGTAAAGCAACCAGGCTTGGTATGGTGGAGATCAAAATCATTCTAAACGAGGTAAAAAGTGTAAGCATTAACAACGCAATTAAAACAATGGCTAATACCACACTTTCTATCAGATTGTTCACCAAAAATTCATTGCCCTTTAAAAACACAATGCTGTTACCTGTAATTTTTACATTGTATTGCTCCTCTGTACTGAACCATTTATTTTCATCGTCGTTATAATTAAAAACACTGTCTAAGCGCGGTTTTAATTCTTTCACTAACTCTTTTACGCGCGTAGATCCGCAGTCTGCAATTTGAACTGAAATGCGTGTAAATTGCTGCGTGCTGTCGATAAAAGTAGCGAGTTGATTCTTTTTCTCTTTTTCCTGTTTTACATACTCCGCAATATTTTTTAATTCAGTTACCGGCGGTAGTTTATAATATTTTTTATCACCGCCTTTGTAACTCTGATAAAGGAATTTTACACCATCCACAATAGAAAGAGGACGGGAAAATTCGGGATATTGCGCAATTAATTTTTGCGCGCGATTAATACGGTACAAGCAACGGGCACTATTGGCAAACACGCCTTTTTCTTTTTTCGTATCAATCGTTATTTCAAAAGGTAATACGCCACCGTAATTTTTTTCGAAGTATTTAAGATCGGTAATTAATACATCTGATTTTGGAATATCATCCACCACATAACCAAAAGCTCTGATCTTAAGCAAACCAATTAAACTCACAATACAAATACCTATTACCGTAAAGTAAATTGCTTTACGGTGTTCCTGAGTTATTACCGCAACTTTATCAAGTATCGCGGTTAATCGTCGTCCGTCCAGATGTTTTAAATGCCTGGCTTTAGGAGTAGGTAAATAACTGAAAATAGCCGGAACCAATATAATAGAATATAAAAAAGTAGCTAAAACGTTTATGGAAGCAACTAATCCGAATTCAAAAAGAATTTGATTATCAATAGCGCAAAATACCGCGAAGCCAATGGAAGTGGTAATGTTGGCAAAAAATAAAGAAACAATGGAGCGTTGAACGGCTAAGTGGAGTGCTTTGATCTTGGTTTTCCCTTCAGCAATTTCGGTATGAAATTTATTAAGAATGAGAATGCAATTAGGAACTCCTATAACAATTATTAAAGGAGGAATTAAGCCTGATAAAACGGATAGTTTATAGCCGCAGAGCACAATGGTTCCTAAAGTTGTAACCACACCACAAATAATAACCAGCAGCGAAAATAGTACAGGATATAACGAGCGGAAAAATGCTAACAAAAGCAAAGCCGTTACTAATAAAGCCACACCAAGAAAAAAAGTAGTTTCGTTTCTGATTTTGCGCATTACCGTGGTGCGAATAAACGGTAAGCCCGATTGATGCGTTTCTATTTGAGTGGCATGGTTAAATTTTTTAATTTCAATTTTAATATTATCTACAATTTCAAGGCGCCGTTTTGAATTCAGTTCTTTTTCATTAAACGTTACGGCCATTAACGAAGCGTTGGTTTTTTCGTTATGTACAATTCCTTCATAAAATTTAAGGGAATTGATTTTCACCATTAATTCATCCAACTCTTCCTGAGTTTTTGGATTAGATTCTTTAATAGGAGTAAATTCAAATTTCCCTAAACTGTCATTTAAAAGCAGCTCGTTGAGCCTGGCTATTGAAACTACTCCTTTAATACCTTGCAACTGTTTTATATTATTACCAAGCTTTGCCCACTCCTGATAATTTTTTATTGTTTTAAGCTGACTTTTTTCAACGCCAATAACTAATACGGTGCCATCTTGTCCAAACTTTTGCTTGAATAAGTCGTAATCCATACTGGTTGAATCGTTATCTGGCAAAAGGCGGGCAAAGTTGTAAGTGATTTCAATTTTACTCGCAAAAAAGCCCATTAAAGCTGTTATTAGTAAAATACCAATAATGAGTGCAAGCCTGAATTTAAGTATAAGGTACGCGAGTCTTTTTATCATAGAAATTTAAAGACAACAAGATAAGTATAATAAGGAAAATGACAAAAGATTTACCTTTTAACTAACGGTAATTCTGCCGCAAATGGTCGCAGGCTTTGTAAACGAGCTGAAAAACTTCCTCAAAATGTTTTTCGGTTCCGTAATAAGGATCAGGTACTTCCAGATTTTTATCCGGATACATTGAGTTTAAGAATAAAGAAACTTTACGTTTATGAGATTCATTTTTTGCCAGCTTCACAACATTTTCCAAATTGCTTTTATCCATTACCAGTATCTGATCAAACTCTTCAAAATCAGAAGATTGAAACTGTCGCGCTCTTAATTGACTTAAATCGACGCCGTTTTTTTTAGCATTGGCAATGGTGCGCGAGTCAGGGGCTTCACCAATATGATAATGTGCAGTTCCGGCCGAATCTATTTCTAGTTTAAGATCGTGTTTTTTCTTTAGATGTAACATAATGCCTTCTGCCAGGGGCGAACGGCATATATTTCCTAAACAAACAAATAGTATTTTGGGCATGAAAATATTTTAAAAAAAAATAAAATTTACAAATGCAAAGATGCTTTTTTAGCAAGCAATTGCTCTTCGGTTTCCACATTATCTTCATCCTTAATGCAGCAATCAACAGGGCAAACGGCGGCACATTGGGGCTCGTCATGAAAGCCCACGCATTCGGTACATTTATCTGAAACAATAAAATAAACATCCATACTTTTTGGCACCTGGGGGTCTTCGGCATTAACATCCAAACCACTGTTTGCTCCATGAAAATTACCTTTAACGCCCGTACCATCAGCAAAACGCCATTCCGCGCCACCTTCGTATATAGCGTTATTCGGACACTCAGGCTCGCATGCCCCGCAATTTATACACTCATCGGTAATTTTAATTGCCATTTTTTTATGTAGTTTTGTTTTTAAACAAGATTGCAAATATACGACCTAAAAAGATGAATTTAAAACAAAGAATTGAGGCTTTTGCAAAGATTGGCTTGTTCATTAACCGTCATTATACTTCCCCCAATGCTTCCGAAGCACACTTGCACGAAGGTTTAAAGCAGATAATTGAACTGGCTTATGTACATAACGGCTGGTTTAGCCCCAATTTTGTAAACCGGGCCATCCGCAATATTGGAGATATGCTTATTGATAAAGATCTTGATGCGTTTTGCAATAATAAAGAAGCAAAAACTTCAAAAACAGTAGCTCTTATTTGTGCCGGAAACCTGCCTATGGTTGGCTTTCACGATATTATGTGTATCCTTTTATCCGGACATAAAGCCTTAATAAAACTATCTGCCGATGATGATGTACTGATGCCATTTTTTATTAAACTGTTGGTGCATTACCAACCCGAATTTGAATCTTTTATATTTTTCGGAGAAGGCCGATTGGGTAAATTCGATGCCATTATTGCCACCGGAAGCAACAACACGGCCGGTTATTTTGAGTATTATTTTGGGAAGTACCCGAATATTATCCGTAAAAACAGAACTTCGCTTGCAATTTTAACAGGAAAAGAATCTAAAGAACAACTGAAAGCCCTGGGTGATGATATTTTCCTTTATTTTGGCTTGGGCTGCCGAAATGTGAGTAAGCTGCTGGTGCCCCAAAATTACAGCTTTAATACTTTTTTCGAATCCATTGTAGATTTTGGTTATGTGCTCGAAAATAAAAAATACGGCAATAATTACGAATATCACCGCTCGGTTTATCTACTGTCTCAGCACAAATTTCTGGATAATAACTTTTTAATGATTAAAGAAAGTGAAGACCTTCATTCGCCTGTGGGCACTTTGTATTTTAGCTATTATAAAAATGATACGGAGGTTAACGATTATTTAAAGGCGCACGAACCGGAGATTCAGTGTGTAATAGGGCAGGGGAGGATACCGTTTGGTTATTCACAAAAGCCTGTTATAACAGATTTTGCCGATAATGTAAACACATTAGAATTTTTAGTAAATTTATAGTGGTTTTATGAACAAGTTTATATTAATTTTTCTCCTTTTAACATCTGTGTTTTTAAAAGCGCAGGTTCCTTCGGCTACCATTGTAATTCCTTCATCAACAATTTGTACCGGAACTTCTGTTACGTTTAGTACCCTTACTACCAACACACCAACGGCGTTTAGCTGGTCAATTAGCCCTACTTTATCCGTTACTGCTTTGCCCGATTTAAACAGTTCTTTTGTTAGTTTTACGTTTGGCCGCCCGGGTGCTTACACCGCTACTTTACAAGTTAGCAATGCAACAGGCACTACTATTTCCACACGCTTAATTAACGTTACCCAATCTGCCGAAGCTATTTTTAATGCGAGTTTAACTTCAAGCGGATTTCCAACTCAATTAGTTCTTACCAATTACTCCACCAACTTTATTAAAAATTATTGGGTTTTTAGTGATGTGCCGGGATTGGCAGGAAAAGACTCTACTTTAAACACCGTTAAAAATTATACAGCCAGCGGATCTTACAGTATTATGGTAGTGGCTACCGGAACTAACGGTTGCAACGATACCGCTTATTACAAATTTTTTATTTCTGATTCATCAGGCGTAACTGCTCCAAATATTTTTACGCCCAATAACGATAACACCAACGATATATTTAAACCTATTGCACGAGGCATAGCGAGCATGAATGTGTGGATTTATAACCGTTATGGAACTATTATTGCCAGTTGGGATAAAGTTAACGGTTTTTGGGATGGCTACACCACCAGTGGACAACCTTGTCAGTCGGGCGTTTATTTTTATGTAATTGAAGCTGTTGGTTTTGATGGTAAAAGCTATAAGATTATGAACAATTTAACCTTACTCCGTTAAAATTTTACAGGTTAATAACATATCGTTCAATTACAACAATCAAAATTATTTTAAGGGTATTAGAAACGTAACGCTTAAACTCAGCAAAGGCGAAATTTTGGCTTTGGTTGGAAAAAGCGGAAGTGGTAAAACTACTTTGCTAAAATGTATTTATGGCTTGGAAGATCTGCACGAAGGCGATGTGTACATACATAAAGAAAGAGTATTAGGCCCTTCTTACAATTTAATTCCGGGGCATAAGGCCATGAGTTTGGTAAGTCAGGATTTTTATGTGCTCGATAATCATACCGTAGAAGAAAACATCTGGGATAAATTGATTGGCTACACCACCGAAGCCAAACAAAAACGATCGTCGCAGCTTTTAAAGTTACTAGAGCTGCTGAGCTTGCGCAATACAAAAGCCCGTTTTTTATCTTCCGGACAAAAACAACGAGTGGCCATTGCCCGCGCGCTTGCCTTGATACCGGAAGTTCTATTGCTTGATGAGCCCTTTAGTAATCTGGATAAAATTTTAACGGATAAATTATTTTCCTTTATTATAAAAGAAGTAAAACGTCACAAAACTTCGGTAATACTTATAACGCACGTAGCCGAAGAAGCGCTTAAATATGCCGATAGAATTGCTGTGCTTGATTGCGGAAAGATCATTCAAACAGGGGAGAAGTGGAAGGTTTTTTATCAGCCTAAAAATGTAAAGCTGGCAGGATTATTAGGAGATTATAATATCATCAGAAAGGAAGATGTTGAAAAAGGCGATCAATTGAAATCAAAAACGGTAATACGGCCCGATAAAATAAATTTAAAGCCAAGCAAGTCGGCTCTCAAAATACCGGTTACTATTAACCATTGCAGTTATAATGGTAAATGTTACGAGTTGCTGGCCGAAACAAAAAGCGGACATTCGCTAAAAATATATTCAGATAAGGAAGTGCAAGAAGGCCAGGAATTTAGGGCAGGGTTAGAAAGTTTATTAATATAACCGAATAATTAATTAAAAGCCTTCAAAAGGCTTATTCTCATTAAATTTTCAATTAACTCGGCTAAGTTGCAAAGCTTTGAGTGTTTTACTTTAGGTAACTGTATTTCAGCATAATTTTCTTATATTTAAAATAAATTATTATGGCTAAAACAAAAATAACAGTAAACAATAATGGTTCTATTCGAATAGAAGGTGATTTTGAAATTGTAGATAAAAGCGGTGCAGCTTACGATTTAGGCGGAAGAGAAGTAGTGTCGGTTTGCCGCTGCGGCCTTTCAAAAAACAAGCCTTTTTGCGATGGATCACACAATGGCCATTTTGAGCATGAGGCTGTTGCTTTTGCACTGCCTCCAAAAAAATAAAATACTTCTGATTTAAAATAAAATCATTATTTCTATATCTTTAAAATGGTTGAAATAGAAGTAGACATTGAAGAAATTACGGAAGTAAAAATTCTGGTGAGTGAAGAGCGGCAAACCATCGTTCACTGCTCTTGTCCGGTTGATTACGCGTACCGGATTTGGCCCAGCACATTTTTAATTGAAAACGAAACCGGTAAACGCGCCAAGCTTATAACCGCTTTTAATATTTCTTTTGCTCCGCAATGGACTATTAATGATGGCAAAGGTTTTACACTGGTATTTGAAGGTCTTAGTAAAGGATGTTCTATCTTCGATCTCAAAGAAATTATTCCTCAGGAAGGCGGCTTTGAAGTATTAGGGATTTTACGTAACAAAACCGATGTTTATCAGGTAACTTTTTAACTTATATTTTCTTATTCGCCTTTTTTCTAAAACAACTTAATGCGCTTATAACGAACCAAAAAGCGTTCTTACCGAAGTTTTAAAAAGGCTTTCTCTTTACCTCGTAAATTTACCTATGTAAATAGCTGAATGGGTAATTCATGAAAAAATTATATCTTTTATCGCTGCTTCTGTTGTTAGTTCGAATTGTACCGGGCCAACAAATATCGTGGGCCAAAAACACAGCATTTACAAAAACCAGAGGGTTAATAACAGATGCGTTGGGAAGTGTTTATCATTTCGGTTCAAAAACAGAAGCATATTATAGCAATGTTGTAGATACTACAGGATCATTTCTTCAAAAATATTCGTCTAACGGTTCGATGCTTTTTTCTAAAAAATGGCCGGGTACTTTTTGGATCAAAAATTTAATTTACGATGGAGCTCAGTATTTTTATTTCGCCGGGTCTTTTTCAGGAAATCACATTATAAACGGAATTACTATTTCATCAAAAGGAAATGAAGATGGAATGATTGGAAAAATGAACAATAATGGTCAGGTACTTTGGATCTCCACCTTTGGCGCCTCGGGTTTGGATGCGGGCAATGACTTAACATTTAATAAAAATAAAACCAAGCTTGTACTTACAGGTTCCTTAACCGATTCCTTATTTGTAAATAAAAATTATGTAGCCGTTAATGCTCAAAAAACACTTTTGCTGGCTGGTTTTAATTTATCCGGCAATTTAATGGATCATAAAATGATTGATTTTTTAATAGAAAGAAATTATGGTAATAAGGGATTGGAAATTAAAACTGATTCCACAGGCAACTATATTTTAGCCGCTTGGCGCGAAGGTAAATTTTGGAATAACGACACTTTAAACGCGCCCGAGGAAGGTGTTTATATTTATAAACTGAATCCATCGTATGCAATAACATGGTCTAAATTTATAATTAGCGGCGCTTGTTATTATGGATATTCTTATGGAGGATTATCAGTATCAGAAAATGGCGACGCTTATTATCCGAGTTTTTGTTCAGGCAAATACGGAGGAAATGGCGTTATCAGGCGTTTATCAAGCTCCACCGGAATCGCAAATTGGACTGGAACAAATACCGACGGAGCTTATGCGGAAACATTTTGCAATAATCAAAATCTATATCTGATAGGAACCGAAGGCGCTAATGGTTGCCCTTGTCAGAGTAACCAGCCGGGCTATCAGGTTATTAAAAAACTCGATAAGAACAATGTAATAGTTGGCGAAACCCGTTTGACGAATGTTGCTTTAACGCATATAACTAAAAGTAGTGCGGGGGTAATTTTTATCTCAGGATATATTTACGGGGCTCCTTATGCCGTTATTGGTTCTGATACTGTATACGTAACTAATTACGGCAATGCTGCATCAGGTTCGTTTATAATGGCCTTAAACGATGTGCCCTGTACGCCGCCATTAATTAACGGCGAGCAGATCCCATGGCTTACCAAATACCTTTGTCCGGCAACATCATTTTTACTTGACGCAGGATCAGGATATTCATCTTATCTGTGGTCTAACGGAAAAACAACTCAAAGTATCAGTGTGGATCAAACAGGTGTTTATCGGGTAAAAGTTACGCAGCCTTCGGGGTGCATAGCTTATTCATTACCAACTAAAATTGAAAGTAAAATATGTATGAAACCTACTTTTGTTTCTGCATCATACAACAATGTAAACGGAAAAAATAAATTAATTTTGTTTAACAACGAATATGGTATTTCAAAGTTTAATGTTTATAAAGGTGTTGATAAAAGCAATCTTACTCCATTGGCTTCTTTTACGCCCACCAATACTTGGGATGGAATATTTTCTGATAGTTTAGCTATAGAAGATACCAGCGCGGTATATTACAAAGTAACCGCGGTGGATACTTGCGGAACGGAATCGGAGGTTAGCACCTATCATAAAACAATTTTTTTAACGCAAAGCGGAAGTAATAATCAGCAATTAAACTGGAATAAATACGAAGGGTTTATCAATTCATATAACAAGCATTATATTTTAAGAGGAACATCCGCAGCAAGTCTTACGCTATATGATTCCACATCTTTATCTCACACAAGTTACAATATAACATTATCCGCACAAAAATATTTTTATCAAATCAAGGTTCAGCTATCGCCGGATAATCAGTATTACACTTCTTATTCTAACATTGTATCCCCTGTTGTTACAGGTATAAAAACCGCTGGCGCAAGCACTTTTAAATTAGATGTATTCCCAAATCCAAGCAACGGACTAATTACTTTTAATATTGATGGGCCAAAAGAAATTGGAACCCTGTATCTTAGAATTAAATCTGTTGTAGGTGAACAGTTAGATACACAGGTATTGCATTTAAAATCGAAAAACTATAAGGGAACAATTGATCTGAGCAGTTACGCAAAAGGCGTGTATTTTATTGAAATAACTATCAATAAAAAAACTGAAGTAAAACGCATTGTTTTAGAATAGAAAAGGCTTAAAACTTAAGTTCTATTTGTCTAATTACATTATCTTTGTTTTACACAATCAAAATTTGTAAGAATGAAAAAAATAGGAATAATTGGTTCCGGAGCAGTAGGCAAAGCTTTGGGTAAAGGTTTTTTAAAGTATGGTTATGATACTACCATTGCTTCAAGAAGTGAAGAAAAACGAGCAGCTCTTATAACTGAAATTGGTGGTTCTATAAAAACGGCAGGATTTTCAGAAACAGCCAAATCTGCGGAGATAATAATTTTGGCAGTTAAAGGAAGCATAGCCCGAAACGTTATAGAGCAATGCGGAATAGAAAATTTTTCAGGTAAAACTGTTATTGATACAACCAATCCCATAGCCGACAGTCCGCCGCAAAATGGTGTTTTAAAATATTTTACGTCTTTAGAAAATTCATTAATGGAAGATCTTCAATCTATGAATACTAAAGCACATTTTGTAAAAGCATTTTCATCTGTAGGAAGTTCTTTGATGGTAGATCCTAATTTTGACGGATTAAAGCCCGGTATGTTTATTTGCGGTAATAATGAGGATGCCAAAAAAGAGGTTCAAACCATTCTTTTAAAATTTGGGTGGGAAGTTGAAGATATGGGAATGGCAGAAGCCGCCCGGGCTATTGAACCGCTGGCCATGCTTTGGTGTATCCCGGGAATGCGCGAGGGTAAATGGAGCCATGCCTTTAAATTACTGAAAAAATAATTGAGTTTTCCTTATACCTTTTTGATAAAGAGTTAATTAAAAAATCGTGTGAACTGGAACTTTATGGCTTTAACTTCGTCTTACATATAATAAAAATATTCTAAAATCAACCATGCTTCAGTTTCCGATTCTTTTAGAATTCAATATCGGTAGAAAACCCTCAAAGTCTTTTCATATTGCAGCGGGAGTAATTGGTCAGTTTATGATCAGCAGCAAAACAAAACAAAAGTTTGAAATTAGTGGTAACGAATTCACAAAGATTCGTAAAGATAGTTATAACATGAGCCCATTTCAGGTAAAAGCGCATGCTTCGGTTGGCTACAGTAATTTTACTGTGTTTAGTGAATATAATATTACTCCTTTATTTTCTTCAGGTAAAGGCCCGGAAGTATATCCTTTTGTAATTGGTGTTCGATTGATCCCTTTTGGAAATTAAGTTGTTTGGAAAAAATAAGAACAATCCTGCAAAAAGTAATTGCGGGATTTTTTTTTACAGATAAATAAGGTTGATGATTTCCTGTAAAAAGTACCGATCTATTTGATCAAATGAACTTAATTCATCACTATCAACATCCAATACTGCTACTACTTTATTGTTTATAATAATGGGGATAACAATTTCACTTTTACTTAAAGAACTGCATGCAATGTGGCCGGGAAAAAGCTCAACATCCTCCACTATAACGGTTTCCGATGTTTCCCAAGCTTTCCCGCAAACGCCTTTTCCTTTGGAAATGCGCGTGCATGCAATTGGTCCTTGAAACGGACCCAGCACCAGTTCATTTTCTTTTACAAGATAAAATCCTACCCATAAAAAATTCATTCCGTATTTTAAAGCGGCACACACGTTGGCCATGTTGGCAATCGAATCGCTTTCCCCTTGCAATAATGATTTTATCTGAGGAAGTAATTGTTTGTACTTTTCTTCTTTACCGGTTGCTGTAATGCTTAATTCTTCAGCCATAATTAAATAATTAATTGTAATCCATCAAAAGCCAGTTCAATATTTGGCGGAAGTTCTTTGCTAACTTCGTCATGCAATCCTAATTGATGAGCTATATGCGTAAAATAGGCTTTCTTTGGTTTTAGTTCTTGCACCAGTTCAATGGCTTGGTTTAAGGTAAAATGAGAAATGTGAGGTTCGCGCCTTAATGTATTTAATACCAATACGTCTAAATTTTTCAATTTATTTTTTTCTTCATTCGAAATAAAATTTGCGTCAGTAATATAAGCGAAGTGTTCTATTTTAAATCCTTTAATGGGTAATTTATAATGCAACACATTTAAAGGCTCAATTAACATATCACCAATTGTAAAAGTTTCATCAGCAATGGTATTTAATTCAATTTCAGGAATGCCGGGATATTTTTCTTCGGCAAATATATAAGCAAACTCACTTCGGATAGCTTTTTCAACGCGTTCTGTAGCGTAAACCGGCATTTTTATTTTGCAGAAATAATTAAAAGCGCGCACCTCATCTAATCCCGCAATATGATCTTTGTGCTCATGCGTAAACACAACTGCGTCAAGCCGTTTTATTTTTTCACGTAATAATTGTTGCCGAAAATCCGGGCCGGTATCAATTACAATGCGCGTGGTAGAAGTTTCAACTAATACCGATGTTCGCAAGCGTTTATCTTTGGCATTAGTGCTCGTACATACTTCACAGTCGCAGGCAATTACCGGAACACCCTGAGAGGTTCCTGTACCAAGGAATGTGATTTTTAATGACAAAGCGTAATTTTTATAAAAGTATAAAATTACTTAAATATTTTAGTAATATTAATTTTTATCTATCTTTAGAAATATGAAAAATTTAATTATAGCTTTTGTTGGTGTAATAATAATTTCCTGTTCACCAAAAACAAAATCTGATAACACAACGGTAAAAGGCAGGTTGGAGATAACGCCGTATAAAGAAACTGAAATTATTTTAAAAGATACCATGCAGGTAAAAACTGCTTATGCAAGAAGCGATAGTGGCAGGGTATCGATGTATGAGTTTTCGCAATCTTATTCTAGGCCGGCAACTTTTTTAAATGCTTCACAATTTAAAATGATGGAGAAAGCTGTTTTGTTAATGGTAAAAGACCCGAAATCTTTGCTTTACAAAAGCTGGGATTCGCCTCCTTTAAATAGCGCCGAACTTGGTAAATGGTTTAAAACTTGCGACACGATTGATCAGATATCGTACAGTTCAAGCGGCGTTGAAGAAATTAATAAAGTTTATTATTGCGATTCAACCTCGCTTCTTTCACAAATTAATAAAATTATTTTTTATGAGTCTTGGTATTTTAATCCTGAAAATAATCAAATTGAGCGGGAAGTAATGGGTTATTCTGTTTTAGCTTATGATGGCTTTAAGGAAGCCTGGCGGGAGTTATTTTTGGCAGTACGAGATGAAGAAGCTTTAAAAAAAATGAAATTGTACCATTAATTTATTGCGGAACTTTTATCAATAAGGACATATCGTACCCATTTTCTTTATAACGTTTGGCAAGCGTTTTATATAATTCTTCATTCATAGTTTTTTCGCGCGACATGATATAAAGAAATTTTTTATCCGGATGCCCCACCACGGTATGAGAATAATCTTCCGCTACTTCTTCAATTAAATAATTAACTTTAAAAGGCCAGACAAACTGAACTTTCCATTTAAAATTATCTGTGCTTTTTTGCGGAAATCCTCCTATGATTAATAAAGAACCCTAGAAAGAATATTTCGTCGTTAAAATTAAATTATTTCCTTTGAAAACAGGGTCGCAAAGCAACCACTGTCTTCTCAGGTTTTCTTTTCCGTACACAAATATATAAATTTT
>JACPOC010000033.1 GCA_016185125.1 Bacteroidota bacterium | reverse complement strand
GATAAGTTAAGGTCGACACCGAAATGTTGTCTTAACGACATAAAACTTGCTTTACCTGGCATTCGTCAGCCGAAAACTCTTTTGTCAGCCGAAAATACAATTAATTTGGTGTCACTCTTTTGTCAGCAATGTGGGCTAACGTTTTGCAGATTTGCCTGGTGCGGATTTTGAAACACTCAAGAGTCTACACCGACAAAACTTTATTAAATGTACAAAAGGTTTTTAGAGAGGGCAAACTAAAACTAACGCGCGTTAGCGCGCATTAGATTGCCCGAACGATGACCTCGTCAACCCGCATAAGGCAAATGTGCTGTTACCTGCAGTAATTAATAAGTTATTAGAATTGTCTTGTTGTCTACTGTGTCGAGTCTGTAACTATATATCGTAGTATTGATTACACTTTGAGTTTGACAGTTCTTTGTTGTCAATGATAGTCCGCTTAATTGAGAAGATATGAAGTCGTTATAATTCTTGGTAAAACTCATTTGAATAGTCGTGTCTTTACCGGATAAAAGATTTAAATCAGCAGTAGGAAGATCGACAAAGGCACAGTTATTTGTCGCTGATAAAAATCGCAAGTAAACTTTAAAAGTATAAGTTCCAGATGGAACATCTCCTAATTCATAATTATTAGAGTTAACCTTAAAAGAAAAGTCATAAAGACTATACCCTCCAGAAGATTTATGTCTTAAATAATATTGTGGATGATCTTTAGACTGCTTAGATTTTAAAACAAAACGTCCCGAATTATCAGTTGTCTCTGAAGTCAAAAGAGTGGCGCCGATTGCATATGTGCTTTGAGAATGAACGTCGTTACCCCGCAATTCCACCGAAATGTCAGCAATTGGCTCTTTCGTATAGTAATTTACAAGTCGACCACTAATGGTTACATTTTTAAATAACTTCTTTTGTCTACAGTCAATGAAGAAGGTCAACAAAATTAGTGTGATATAATGAACTGGTCGAAGCGTCATTGTAATTATTGCAGGTAACGGTTTCGGGGCTTGCGTTCGGCGGGCTTCCGAAGAAATCCGCGTCTACAAGTACCCAACTTAATATAAAGATACAAAAGTTTTTACATGTACGTCCGCCCGCTGACGCAAGACCCGTGTTATGTGCCGTTTGTTTTTTTAAGGATGTCGAGAAGTTTTTTGGGGTCTTGCCGATTGTCCCAAAACGCGGTGATTATTAAAAAGTCTTTACTGAATTTGTAAAATATGCTGAAGTGTCCTAAAGCGGAAACATGAGTGTCTAGGAAGTCTGCTTTTTTAAATAACTTAGGATTGCTTTGAATTACGTTGATTTGCTCAGCGGTCAACTTGATTAATTTTTCCGCATAAGCCGTCGTGCCATTTCGTTTAACCCAATATTTTAAAATTTCACGACGTTGTCGAGCAGCAGTCTCGGTCCAAACTACAGTTCTTTTAGCCATTTCAAATCGGATTTGTCAAGTTGAGATTGAGGGATCAATTTTTTTTCTTTGATGTCCCTTTCGCTGAGCTTTAACATTACAATTTGCTCCTCGGTCAGCTTAACAGTTTCCTTGTCGGCCGGACTGTTTTTAACTAATTGAAAAAGTGCGGTTAAATAGTCTTTGTTTGAAATGGTAAGAAGCTTTTCAATTATTCCATTTCTTATGTGGTCTGTTGTCGTCATTGGCAAATGAATTGAGAATTTAAAGTTACAAAAAAGCTGTCACTTGTCAAAACGGGCCTAAAGTCTAAAGTCTGGGTAGATTTTTCGATGTTTTGTCGGCTTACAAATGGCACATAACGGTTTCACGGTTGGCGATCGGCGGGCTTTGAAACACTCAACCGTCTGCAACCTAAAACGTTTATTTAAAGATACCAAACAAAATTAGCGGCCGCAAATAAATTTCCCGAAGGGACAACTAACTCTGCGCGCCGCGATGACCTTCTTCCGCCCGCTGGCCGCCACACCGTGTGTTATAACCAGTAGGGCCCACCCAGTTGGTCTGTCGGTGCCCACGATATTTTAAAAACAGCTTCTGATGACATACATTTTTGATGTCACGCTTTTGCTAAACTTTGTCAAGAGCTTTTTTTTGTCAAAAATAAACCAATCCTTTCCGCAATATAAAAAGGGATTATGGCAACAGTAAATACGTTTAACTTTTATTTTTGCATGTTTTGTATCATAATATTTCTCATTTTTCAAGAGTAATAATTTCCCTGAAACGAATAGTCGATATAAAACATGATCGAATGTCAGTCCATGAGGATCTACTTCATAAAAGTCCATTGATAAATAATACAAGTTGTCAAAGGAGTTGTCCTTACGTTTTCCTTGCGATATGCTGTCCTGAATACTTGTTATATATGAAAAAATTGTCCGACTTATGCTGTCTGGAAATGTAGTTTTAATTTCTTGGAAATAGTCTTTAGAACTTACAATATAGGAAACGTCATTGAATTCGTCTGTCAAACGTAAGGTGTCCGACCCATAATCAGCTTTTTGTCCGAAGCCGAAATAATTTATGAGAATGAATGTTGTTATATGATACTTTGTCATACGAAATGTCTGTCCGGCCCTATTGGTTATAACGGTTTCGGGGCTTGCGTTCGGCGGGATTTTGAAACACAAAACTGTCTACTTACGACAAAAGTTTATATAATGCACAAACGCTGCCGCTTTTTTTGCTTTATTAAAAATACTAAATTCTGCGAAGCAGGCAAAAGAATAAAGCAAAAAACGCCGACTTCCGCCCGCTGACGCAAATGCCCCGGGTTAGGCGTAGTTATTTTATAAAATTGAATTGTAAACTTAATCGAT
>JACPOC010000044.1 GCA_016185125.1 Bacteroidota bacterium | reverse complement strand
TTATTCTTTTGCCTGCTGACGCAGATTTAGTATTTTTAAAAAAGCAAAAAAAGAGGCAGCGTTGGTGCACTATATAAACTTTTGTCGTGGTAGACACTTTTGAGTTTCAATACCCGCCGAACGCAAGCCCCGAAACCGTTAGCAGCAAGGTTTCCAGACAAATACCTAATACTAAATTTAATTAAAATTTTACAAAAGCGCTTTATTTCTAAATAAGAATAATTATCTTTGCAGAATAAATACTATCTAATGACAGCGGATTATATAAGAGAGCAACTGAAACAAAAAGGATTGAAGGTGACACCACAACGTGTTGCTATTTACGAGGCGGTGGTAAAACTAAAAAACCATCCAACTGCTGAAAAAATAATAGATTACATCAAAAAGAATCATCCAAATATTTCTGTCGGAACAGTTTATAAAGTATTGGACTCGTTAGTGGAAAACCAATTACTAAAAAAAGTAAAAAACGAAAAAGATGTTATGCGTTATGACGCAATAATGCAGCAACACCATCATTTATACTGCACCGAAACAGAAAGAATTGAGGATTTTGAAGACTCTGATTTAGACAAGTTAATTACAGAATATTTCAAGCAGAAAAAAATAAAAGGATTTAAAGTAAAAGACATAACACTTCAAATAACAGGAGAATTTAAAAACTAAAAAATACAAATCAGATGGAAACAAAAAAAGGAAAATGCCCCGTAATGCACGGAGCAAATACGGAAACAAATAATTCTGTAATGAGTTGGTGGCCAAATGCACTGAATTTAGACATCTTGCATCAACACGACACTAAAACAAACCCATTAGGACAGAATTTCAGCTATGCCGAAGAATTCAAAAAACTTGACCTTGAGGTATTAAAAAACGATCTTAAAAAACTAATGACCGAAAGCCAAGACTGGTGGCCTGCCGACTGGGGACATTACGGTGGACTAATGATTCGTATGGCATGGCATAGCGCAGGAACATATCGCACGGCTGACGGTCGTGGCGGAAGTAACACAGGCAACCAACGATTCGCCCCACTTAACAGTTGGCCAGACAATGTAAACCTCGATAAGGCACGCAGACTTTTGTGGCCTATCAAGAAAAAATACGGCAACAAAATTTCATGGGCTGACTTATTCATCTTAGCAGGTAACATGGCTTATGAATCAATGGGCTTTAAAACATTCGGATTTGCAGGAGGACGAGAAGATATTTGGCATCCTGAAAAAGACATTTACTGGGGCGGAGAAAAAGAGTGGCTTGCAAAATCTCGTTACTCAAATCATTCAGACAGTGAATCTCTTGAAAATCCTTTAGCAGCAGTGCAAATGGGACTAATTTATGTTAACCCGGAAGGTGTTGACGGTAAATCTGACCCTTTGAAGACAGCAAAGGATGTGAGGACTACATTCAAACGCATGGCTATGAACGATGAAGAAACAGTTGCATTAACAGCTGGTGGTCACACTGTAGGTAAAGCACATGGAAATGGCGATGCTTCTATTTTAGGTTCAAACCCTGAAAGTGCAGATGTGGAAACGCAAGGTTTTGGATGGATTAATCCTAAAGGAAAAGGCAATGCAGAAGATACAGTTTCAAGTGGATTGGAAGGCGCTTGGACTACAACTCCGAATAAGTGGAACCACACCTACTTCCACTTATTATTGAATTATGAATGGGAACTGAAAAAAAGCCCTGCTGGTGCATCGCAATGGGAACCTGTCAACATCAAAGAAGAAGATAAACCTTTTGATGCGCATATTGTAGGGGTTCGCAGAAACCCTATAATGACCGATGCGGACATGGCAATGAAAATAGACCCTGAATACCTTAAAATATCTGAGAAGTTTTATAAAGACCCAAAATATTTTGAAGAAGTTTTTGCAAGAGCGTGGTTTAAATTAACTCATCGTGATTTAGGTCCTCAAAGCCGCTACCTTGGTGCTGATGCTCCGAAAGTAGATTTAATTTGGCAAGACCCAATTCCAATAGTTGATTACAAACTAACTGATGCAGAAGTTGAAGAATTAAAAACAAAAATTCTCATTTGCGGTTTGACAAGAACAGAACTTATCAATACCGCATGGGACAGCGCAAGAACATTCCGCTGCTCTGATTACAGGGGTGGCGCAAATGGTTCAAGAATTCGACTGACTCCGCAAAAAGACTGGGAAGGCAATGAACCAAAACGTTTAGAGAAAGTGCTAAATAAGTTGACAGAAATTCAAGCAGGGTTTAACAAGAAAGTAAGTATCGCTGATTTAATTGTTTTAGGAGGTAGTGCGGCTATTGAAAAAGCTGCACAAGATGCAGGAATAAATATTAAAGTTCCTTTTAGCGCAGGACGTGGAGATGCAACTCAAGAAATGACTGACGTTGAATCATTCGAAGTGCTTGAGCCAATTCATGACGGTTACAGAAACTGGCTTAAAAAAGACTATGCAGTAAAACCAGAAGAACTACTTCTTGACAGAACACAACTTATGGGATTAACCGCTCCTGAAATGACCGCTTTGATTGGCGGCATGCGTGTTTTAGGAACAAATTATAGCGGAACAAAACACGGTGTTTTGACTGACAGAGAGGGTGTTCTCAGCAACGACTTTTTTGTAAATATAACAGACATGAAATACTCTTGGAAACCTGCATCTGATAAGTTATATCACATTATTGACAGAAAAAGCGGAGCAACAAAATGGACTGCGACACGAGTTGATTTAGTTTTTGGTTCTAATTCTGTGTTACGTTCTTATTCCGAGGTTTATGCGCAAGACGACAACAAAGAAAAATTTGTAAAAGACTTTGTGACAGCTTGGACAAAAGTTATGAATGCAGACCGTTATGATTTGAGAAAATAAACCCAGCTGCTAACAGCACCTAAAAAAAAAACTTGCCGGCTTTGGTTTAGACGAGTAAATATTCTGCTAAAGCGGTTGGGTTTCTGCCTAAATGCGGACAGTGGACATTAAACCGCCGGGGACAAAGCAACGGGGGCTAACAGCAGTCATTTGCGCAAGGGGGCGGACGTCGGTTATCGTTCAGGCAATGTATTGCGCGCTGACGCGCTTTATTTTTATTTGCCTTCACTAAAAAACATTTGTACTTTTAATTAACTTTTGTCGGTGTAGACACAGGAGTGCTTTTAATCCCCCCTTCGCCAAGCCGCAAACCGTTACCGGCAATGCCTGACAGACAGACTTTTACCGGACACAAAAATTTCGTATATTTGTAGTATGGCGACATTAAACATAGAAATATTAAATCCGAAAGCTAAAAAGTTACTTCAGGACTTAGCTGAATTAAGACTAATCTCTATTTCTGAAAAGACTTCTAATCCTTTCTTTGACGTTATCAAAAAATTGCGTTCCAAAAAATCTAATATTTCCCTCGACGAAATAACTAAAGACGTGGAAGCCGTAAGAACCAAACGTTATGGCAAATAAGACCGAAAGAATCGTTCTTGACACCAATATTTTTATTTATTTTCTTATCAGTGACGCTTTCCACAAACTTGACAAGCGTTTAAAATCCCATCAGGTCAGACTTTTATTTAGTGAGGAGCTTCTTTCAGAATTTATTCAAGTTGCTAATCGACCGAAATTCAAAAAATATTTTACTGACAAAGACATCGCAAGTTTACTCGATGATCTTCATAATTACGCGGACCTTATTGAGGTTCATTCGCGCGTAAATGTTTGCCGTGACAAAAAAGACAATTTCCTACTTGAACTTTGTATTGACGGTAAAGCGGACTATTTAATTACAGGCGACGACGATTTACTCAGCATTAAAAAATTCAAAAGGACTTCTATTTTAAAAATTGCGGACTACTTGCGGACATAAGGCACAGCCGGTAACACGGGGCAGTTGCGTCAGCGGGCGGACGGCAAGTTTTTTGTTTACATTTTGCCCCCTTCGGGGAAATGATTATTTTTATGTAAACAAAAAAAGAGGCAGCGGTGAGCAATTAATTTTGTTTGGTCGGTTTAGGACACAGGAGTGTTCCAACCCCGCCGAACGCAAGCCCCGAAACCGTTAGCTGCAATGCCCCCGGACAGTCTCCGTAGACAAATCTTGGTTGACAACAAGCCTTATCCTCGGACGACACCTATCGAGCTTTTGCACTTTGACATCCTTTCATAAAGGTGCGCTTTGGCATTAGTACACAAAAAGAACGTTTAAAACAAAAATTTTGGTATTTTAGATTATTTTACTTTCTTTACATAAGAAACATACTATTTATTAACTTAAAACCTAATCAATTATGGCAAGCAATGGAATAAAAATTAAGTTCAGAGTGTATGTAGTCAAACCAATCTGTACTTTTAAGCCTAAATAACTTTGAACATTTTCTTTTTTAAAATTAGTTAATTTATTTTATTTTTATTAGCAGTCGTAAAATTATTTCCGACTTCGGGCTTTTGCCTTTGAGGGTGCAAGCAAAATTAAATACAAAAAAAAAGCCGCTGAATGAGATACAGCAGCTTTTAATTTTATAAATATTTAATCTTTTTTTCCGGAACCCGGTTGAGCTACAGGAGTTTCTGTTTTTTTATCTTCAGTTTTACTTGTGGCTTTTGGCTTGATTCCGCCTGAAGTTCCTTTTTCGTTAATGGCCATGCGGGTTCCGCCTTTTTTTACAGGAGCGGCTTCCTCTTTATTTTCCGTTTCGCTAACTGCGGTAGGTGGCGTTAAGGGTGTACCATCGTTGTTTACCGTTTTAGTTTTTGGAGTTTCTTCTTTTTTTGTTTTAGTTTTTGTGTCCTGCGCTTGTGCCGCTACAGTAAATAATGCTAAAAAAGTTAGAGTTAAAATAGATTTTTTCATGTTAAATAATTTAATTTAAAATTAAACAATAATTGTATCACTTAAAAAATAATAACATTATTTAAAGCTATCTGCCCGTACCCGATTCTTTTATTTTGGCGTATCGGGTGGTATTCGCAGGGTCTATTTGTGTTAGCAGCTCTGTTATTTTTTCTTTTTCTTCAGGTACCGAACTTTTAAAAATGTTAATCAATTCGTCGCGTTTTGCATTAAAAAATATCTGCATATTAAAGGAAGCCGGCCTTGCGGCATATACTCCTTTTAAAAGTTCTAGGGCTTTCATTACATTGGCGCGCCCTTCTTCTGGACGATCGAACATAATATCCAACCCGTTAATGCTGTATTGATAAAGGCAATCGCGCAATCCCTGAAAAACGGGCTGCAAGGTGTTTTCAACTAACCAATATCTGTTTTTATTTCCTTCGTTGCTTCTCCAGCCCTTAAATTCGGAAGGAGCAGATTGAGCATTATTTAAAATAGTTTGCGCTTTTTGCCAATACACGGTGCCTCCTAATGGCGCAAACGAATCGTAATCTACTGCTAAAATAACATATGCATAAAAGGCAAGCACCGAAGTTAAATTGTTTTGAAACGTGGTTTGGTTAAATTCAAGAGGTGTAAATTGATCGTATCTAAACATAAAGTTGTCATCGTCAATATTAAGAACGGGTGTAAAGTAAGAGCTTTTATAAACCGGACGGCGGCTTTGCACCTGAATGGATGCCGAATAATCTTCGTTGGAAATTTTTTGCTGAATGATAATAAGGATGGAACAATCAATCCGTTCCTGACTGGTAAAAACATCGTTTGACCATTTTGTGTTATTCATAAATTCTAAAACAGATTTTTTCATCTGCTCAAAAATTTGCTTTTCGGTGGTTCCCTGAATTTGATCGGTATTGATTGTAACCTGGCAATTAAGCTCCTGTCCCTGACTACTAAAGCAACATCCAATAATAAAAGATAAAATTAAAAGCTTTAATTTCATTTTATAAACTCAATAATATAATTAACAATATCCTTTGCCACCACGCTCTTATCCTTTAACTCAAAATTAGTTATTTTATTGTGTTTATCTATAATTGTAACTTTATTTGTGTTTACGGCAAACCCGCTTCCTTTTTCAATGGCCGAATTAGCGATGATAATATCCAGGTTTTTATTCTTTAATTTTTGACTGGCATAATCTTCCAAATCATTAGTTTCTAAAGCAAAACCAATGAGGCATTGATCTTTTTTTAATTTACCCAATTGGCCTAAGGTATCTTTTGTTTTTATTAACTCTAAATTTAACTCTTCCGAATTCTTTTTTATCTTATTAATAATCAGCTCTTTAGGCTTGTAATCTGCAACCGCCGCTGAGCACACGGCTATGTTGCAATCTTTAAACAGTTGTGTACAAATTTCAAATAACTCTTCGGCACTTTCAATACGTAAAACTTTAATACTTTTATTTTGAGGTAATAAAGCCGAAGGGCCTAACACCAATGTAACTTCGGCACCCATTTGGGCAAAAGCATCAGCCAGTGCAATTCCCATTTTACCGGAGCTTCTGTTGCCTATAAAGCGCACCGGATCAATGGCTTCATAAGTTGGGCCTGCATTTACCATTACTTTTTTTTGATAGAGTGGGAGGGAGGCTGATAAATGATTGTTAAGAAATTTAATGATGTTTTCAGGTTCCGCCATTCTTCCTTCGCCAATTAATCCGCTTGCTAATTCGCCGGTTTCGGCGGGAATAATAATGGTTCCGTAAGATATTATTTTTTCAATATTTTGAAGGGTAGAAGCATGTTTGTACATATCCAGATCCATTGCCGGAGCTACTATTGTTTTGGTTTTACAGGAAAGATACGCGGCCAGTAAAATATTATCGCAAGCGCCGTTTGCCATTTTTGAAAGCGTGTTGGCAGTAAGGGGCGCAATTAAAAAAACATCGGCCCATTCGCCTAAGTGCACGTGATTGTTCCAATTGTTATTGGCATCAAAAAAATCAAGAATCACTTCATTTTTACTTAAAACCGAAAGCGTTTTTGGGGTAATAAAATCGCCGGCACTTTTGGTCATTACTACCTTTACTTCCGCTCCTTCTTTAATTAAAAGTCTTACTAAATGCGCGCATTTATAAGCTGCAATTCCTCCGCTAATGCCTAAAAGTATTTTTTTTTGATGAAGCATGTATTAAAACAAAAAGGCAGTAAAGCCAAAGCCTACTGCCTTATTAAAAGCGTGTTTAATTATTATTCTGAAGTTTTTCCGGGGTTGCGGAAATATACTTTGTCTTCTAAAAATTCCTGAATGGCAATTAAAGAGGGCTTTGGTAATTTTTCGTAGTGTTTAGAGATCTCAATTTGCTCGCGGTTTTCAAACACTTCTTCTAAATTATCAGTATGGCTGGTAAACTCTTGAAGCTTTCCTGATAATTCTTCTTTTATCTCGGAGCTGATTTGATTGGCGCGTTTGCTCATAATGGCTACGGCTTCATAAACGTTTCCGGTTACTCCGTCAAATCTGCGAATATCGCGTGTAGCGATGCTTTGTTCAGCGTTTGTTTTCTTAAAATCCATATTAATTTAATTTGTCTTTAATTCTTTTGCAGTCCGTATAAATTGATTCTGCGCGGCTAAGATACGAACTTTTAGGGTATAAATCTACAAATTTTACATAATTTTCAATAGCCCCGTCTAATCTTTCGGCCTTTTTTGAAGGAATACTGTTAATAGCCAGCAAATAGTAAGAATTGATCATCATTAAAAACATTTCTTCGTTATATGCACTGCTGGGATAATCCTTAAGAAAATTTTTAGTAGCTACAATGGTGGCTTTCCAATCGTCGAGTTTAAAATACTGTCGGGTAATTTCGTAATCTTTTTTCTCAAGCTTCACACGAAGAATATCAATGGTTTTATTACTGCTGTCAATCCGGGCACTTTCAGGATAAGTATCTATAAAAGACTGAAATTCTTTAATTGCATTTTTAGTGCTGGTTTGATCTAAGCGGTAATTTGAAGAAGTAAGGTAATAGCAATGCGCATTCATAAAATAACATTCTTCGGCGTGTATGCTTGCCGGAAATTGACGGGTATAATTTTTAAAATGGTACTGACTTAAAATATAGTCGCCTAAATTATATTCGCTCCAGGTATAATAATAATAAACTTCTTCGGCCTTGTCGGTTCCTTTAACAACGGGAATTAACTCCTCATAAAGCTGCGATGATTTAATGTATTGGCCTTTATCGTAATATTCTTTGGCCTTACTCAGTTTTAACTCGTAATTAGTGCTTTTTAAAAGCTTATTGTAGTGGTCGCAGGAAGCGATCAAAACAACTAAAAAACAAAGTGCAATTATTTTTTTGAGGGTAAGCAGAGCGCAAAAATACAGTTATTTTGGTAATTTGATGGTTAAATTTATATAAAATGGATTTAAGAGATAAGATTTTTGGCGTTTGTGGAATAAACAGTATTTATACCTTTTAAACTTTATATGTATAATGGCACATTTTTTTAATGGTATTTATCGTATCAATAAAAATTAATATGAAAAAATACTTCAATTCTGTTTTAATATGCGGTTTATTAACCGTGGGTTCTGTGTCGGTAAGCTGTTCGGGCGAGAAGCATGATGATTCTCACAGCAAAGGTATAACCTCCACCCCGGAAGGTATGGATGCTCATTCAACCAGTAAAGATACCACGGGGGTAGATCGTTTACGCGGGCCGGGCAGCGTGGGCGAAACCGACAAGATGAATACCACTACGGACCATTAAGAACTAAGTTCACTTTGAGGTGCATACGCAATTTGATAATGTTTTTCTACAGTATGCTGCCTGCAGGCAAATTATAATAATGATAAAGAATTTATTCGTTCAGTTATAGGTAAATTATATACTTATAACCATATAGTTTTTATTTTATTTTGCGCCCTAAAACTGAAAATAAATAAAGGGCTGCATTTCGCCGCTCATTAACTGATAAGTTACAAAAATTACAATTACGGCAATAGCTCCCATTATGGCGTAATGCTGCCGGGCAAACCAATGTCGGTAACTCTGTTTGTAGCTTTCAGGTATCCAATGTATCAAATACCCCAATAGCATCAGGCCAAATACAAATTTATATCCCCACAATATCTCAAAGAATTGATCGCCTCCAAAAAAGGTTGTGATGCGATAAAACAACATGTTTACCGTTTCCATATCCGGACTTCTGAAAAAGATGCGTGTAAAGCTGATAAACGTTAGTGTAATTAGCATTAAAATAAATTTAGTGAGCATGCTTTCATCGCCTTTAAAAGGAGAGATCTTCTTCCAGAATTTATGAATAACCAAACCCAATCCGTTTAAGCCTCCCCATATAATAAATAAGGTGCTGCTGCCGTGCCATAATCCCCCCAATAACATGGTCACCATTAAATTAATGTTGGTATTTATTTGCTGCTTTACTTTTGGAAGTAATAAAGCGAGAAGAATGAACACAAGTGCAATTCCTCCCAAAAGATATAAGAGCCAAATTTTTCCGCTCAACAACACTAAAAACCCGCAAATAATAATAATGGCAATGTACGAACCGATAGTGCCTTTTTTATTACCACCTAAGGGAATGTATAAATATTCCTGAAGCCAACTGGAGAGGGAAATGTGCCAGCGTTTCCAAAATTCGCTGGTGCTTTGCGCTTTGTAAGGCGAGTTAAAATTGGTTTTTAAACGGTAGCCTAATATTAAAGCAAGGCCAATGGCAATATCGGTATAGCCGCTAAAATCCATATATATTTGTAATGAATAACCAAAAATGCCGAAGACAACTTCCAATCCGCTTGGTAAATGCGGCGTATCAAAAATACGGTCTATATAATTTACGGCTATGTAGTCTGCTACAATTTTTTTTACAAATCCATTTAAAATCCAAAAGAGAGCGATGCCAAATTCAAGTCGCGCCAGTTTATAAGGTTGATAGATCTGATGAACAAAGTCGTGTGCTTTTACAATGGGCCCGGCCACCAAATGCGGAAAGAAGCAAACAAAAAAACCGTAATCAAAAATAGAGTCAACAGGTTTTATTTTATTGCGGTAAAGATCGATGGTGTAGGAGAGGGATTGAAAGGTAAAAAAAGAAACACCCACCGGAAGCAATAGTTTATCAACGCTAAAACCGGTATTAAAAAAGGTATTTGAAAAATTAGAAAAGTGATTAAAGAATTTAGATTCATGTCCCGTAATTTGGTTAGCACTGTGATGAAAAAAATAAGAATACTTAAAATAGCAAAGCAAACTTAGGTTTAAAACAATGGAGATGGTGAGAAAGACCTTCTTTTTAGTTTCGGAGGCACTGTGATGAATAAGCCGCCCCCAGTTGTAATCGCTGATGATGGTGAATAGTAAAAGCAGTACAAAAACGCCGCTGGTTTTAAAGTAAAAGAATAAACTTACGGCCAGCAGATAAATGGTGCGCGATTTGCTCGCTTTATAAACTACAGAGTAAAATAAAAGTACAATTAAAAAAAAGCCCCAAAAGAACAAATGCGTAAAAAGCAAAGGCTTGTCCTGCGAAAAACTAAGTATGTTATTAAACCAGCTAATGATCGGCTTTTTTTAGGTTATTGTGGTAAGAATAATTTAAGGCTTCGTACATCATTTTACCTAAAATAATATAGCCTTTTGGCGAAAAGTGAACCCTGTCTTTAGCGGCTAAACCTGCCTTCTGCCATTTAAGCATTGATTTTAATCCTCCCATAATTGAATATAAATCCCACACGGCTACGTTGTGCTTTTCCATGAGTTCAAACATGGCGTCTTTTGTTTTAACGGTACGTTTATTGGAAGTTCGTCTTCTAATAAAATTATCGGTGGTGGTGGTAAGCATAATGGCAACATCCGGCTTAACCAATTTTATTACTTCAATTAGGCTGTCGTAATGTTCAATGTAATCTTCTTTATCAAAATCAGCGGCCTGTGTATCGTTTACACCTAATGAAATGATGACCAAATCAGGACTAACGGTTTTTAATTGTTCGCTAAAATAGGTACACTTTAAAAAAGAACTGCTGGAAGCTCCGTTAGCGCCGAGAGCGGCAAGGTACAAACCGTTAGCCAAGTTCGACTCCAAACTGAAACCATAAAGGATAAAATCTTTTTCAATGGTATCTTTTCTCACAAAATTAAAGGTGATGGAGTCAAGAGGGGAATCAATATCAAATTGCGTATAACCCAATTCGCGTTTATCAATTCTTACCGCTTCTACGTAATGGTTTGCCGAAACACTAAAATCAAAACTCGAATTAAAATTATGGTATACTTTAATGCTGTTAAATTCCGGAAAGGTTGATCGCCTTGTTAAGGCCACTCCAAAAAAGTTGGCGCTATCGTTACTGGTAATACTAATGCCGCACATGCCCAACGGTAAACAAAATTCTTTACCCACGCAGCGGCATTTTTTCCAGTTACCATTACTGAAAGAAGTGGCATACGGCGGACTGTTAGTTTTAGCAAGTTTATATGGGAAAACAAAATAACCCCCACCCGAAGGTTTAAACTGATTATGAAGTTCGCTGATAAAGGTATTACTCCACGTGCCGCCTTGCACATGTGATCCGCCAATATGCACCACGCTGATCTGTTTTCTTTTCTTCTGTGCAAATGAATCGAGCTTTTGATAAAAGTTCATGAAAGAAGAACTGTCTTTTGAAAAACTCAAATGATTAAGGTTGTATTCAATAAAAGGATAACGCTGTTCAGGTTCCTGAGCAAAAACATTTAAAACCGTAAAAAAAGTAAGTATGAAAGTGAAATGACGCATTACTTTTTTGTTTTAATATAATTGTTGTACTCACTAATTAATGCCGAATAAAATAAGGTTGCAATTTTTCTTGCTCCCTGCGGACTAAAATGTATGTAATCGTTAGCGGCCAGTTTCTGATCCACCCAACTTGCCATGCTGTTTGCTCCGCCCATACAATCGTACATATCAAAAAAAGCGCAGCCTGTTTCTAAAGCTGTTTTTTTAATAGCGTCGCGCATGGCTTCCATTTGCGGATGCGTTACATATTCTGTTCCTTCTTTTACGCTCATATCGGCAGGCCCAATAAAAATAATGCTTGCCTGAGGCGCCATTTTTTTTATGATGTTTATTTGTCCTCGTAAATAACCTGCATAATTAACGCACATGGCGGCGTCTTTCATAGCGGGCAGGGCGTTTCCTCCAAATTGAAGAATAATAAGTTTTACATTGAGGTAATCGTAAAACTGTTTCATCTGCGCGAAATTTATTTGATGGTAAAATGTTCCGCTGCTTCCTCTAAGCGCAATATTATCCACCATCACACCATAATCACTTTCTAAAGACAAAGCATAAAAATCAGGACTATCCTTGCCACTAAATTTAAATTGGTGGCTTAAAGAGCCCAAGCCAACATTATATTCTTTAACCCTGAAAGTACCACCACTTTCAAGGCTATCGGCACCGCTAAGCGCCGGGCCGTCATAAAATTCGCACCAGGTTTTAGTTTGCGATCCTCCGTAGAAGAGTTTTACTTTTTTATAAGTGGTAGCATTAGAACCACCGAGTTTTGTGGTAACAATTTTTAAATCAGATGTAATAACCGAACTTGTATCACTTACTTTTTTGTAATTGCTAAAGCGGTTTATTCCGGCAAGTACCCCGTAATTATTATGCGGCACTCGTTTATCTTTAGAGGTAAAAATGTTATAACGGTCCCAGCCATTGCCCCAGGTAACTTTATTGGTGATGCTTGGCGAAATAGGCATTAATGAAATAAGACCCGGCCCTTGTCCGCCAAACTGTCCTTGTAATTTTAAGCGAAGATAATCGGTAATGCGGTCCCCTTCAATCTGACTATCGCCGTAATGCAGCACACGAATAGATTTATTACTTGTTTTTAATTCGCTTAACGAAGAGAAGAAAGAGGTGAGCGCGTTTTTATTCGTGTATTGCAAAGAGGTGATAAGTTTTTTGCGAACTGTATCTTTTGGAGTAGTGGTTGTTGAAGTAACGGTGCCATTGTCCGGATCGATTACGGTAGTGTCAGCATTATCGGCTGCGGCCAAAATTTTAGAAATATCTTTTTTAGGAGCGGGAGAGTTTAATAGAGAATGAAGTGTCGGAAATTTGAGAGATAGTTTATTACCCAATAAAATTCCTTTTTCGGGAAAGGTAAAACTGAGCAGTGCTAAAGCAAAGAAAACCAAAACGGCGAACAGTAATGTGTGAAGAGGCTTGTGCATTTTATAAATTTAAACGGTAAAGGCTTGCGGAATAAAATTAAAATGAAGAGTTGTTCACAAATTTATCTGAATAAATGAAGGCATTTGTTACGTTATTCAAAATCGCACAAAGGAATAAATGAACCTTCAACCAAACCTTTGTTTACTTTAGTACAGTGCAGAACAGATGTTGTGGCGCAAAGGTGTTAAATGCGTTTATCAATAACAATTTTTGGCTATCGCTTCCAATTCTAATGAGCGTCACTTCCGTTCCAATAAAAAAGGGCATATTGTAATAATCCTCCCTCTCGTTACAATAAAAAAGGGCATATTGTAATAATCCTCCCTCACTTTACAATAAAAAAGGGCATATTGTAATAATCCTCCCTCCCGTTACAATAAAAAAGGGCATATTGTAATAATCCTCCCTCACTTTACAATAAAAAAGGGCATATTGTAACGAACCGCACTTCCATGCCGTACACGCAAAAGTTACTGTGTTCGATGTTGCGAGCCGTATAGTTGCCGGAACTATTATTAATAATTCCTATACTTCAACCCTGGATGTTGGTGAATTAGCCAATGGAGTTTATTTTGTTCAGGTGGAGGACGGTGTTTATAAAACCACAGGCAAGATTATTAAAAATTAAGTGACCTTAGCATTAGTATTTTCAAATCTAATCTTGGCACCAGAATAATTCGTAAATTAAATAGTAAATTTACGTTATGAATATTGGAATGGTTTGCTTCCCTACTTACGGTGGCAGCGGGGTAGTGGCAACGGAATTAGGCATTGCCCTTGCAAAAAAAGGACACAAGGTTCATTTTATGTCTTATAGTCAGCCTTTTCGTTTAAATATTTTTAACGAGAATTTATTTTATCACGAGTTTAGCGTAAACGATTATCCTTTGTTTGAATTTCAGCCTTACGAAAGTGTGCTGGCGAGTAAAATTGTAGATGTTGCTATTTACGAACAGCTGGATGTGCTTCATGTGCATTATGCTATTCCGCATGCTTCGGTGGCTTACATGGCGCAACAGATTTTAAAGTCTAAAAAAATTCATTTGCCTTATGTTACCACTTTGCACGGCACGGATATTACCTTGGTGGGTCGCGACCCTGCTTTTGAACCTGTTATCCGTTTTTCATTAAACCACAGCAATGCCATTACTTCGGTTTCTGAGAGTTTAAAAATGGATACTTTAAAAACCTTTAAGATCGATAACAAAATAACGGTGGTTTCTAACTTTATCAATTTAAAAGATTACGAAGCTCCGCGAGATCATTGCATTAAATCAAAATACGCGCCTAATGGTGAGAAGTTGCTTATTCACATCAGTAATTTCCGTAAAGTAAAAAGGGTGGAAGATGTGCTTCATATTTTTGACAGAGTGCGAAAGGAAATTCCCGCCAAATTAATATTGGTAGGTGATGGTCCGGAAAGGCCGGCCATTGAAGCATTGTGCCGACAGTTAAATACCTGCAACGATATTATTAATTTAGGTAAGATAACCGATCCTAAAGAGATATTAAGCATTGGCGATCTGTTTTTGCTTCCTTCCGAAACCGAAAGTTTTGGGTTATCGGCTTTGGAAGCCATGGCTATGAAGTTGCCGGTAATTAGCACTAACGGCGGTGGTTTACCAGAAGTAAATGTGCAGGGAAAAACCGGTTTTTTAAGTGAGGTTGGCAATGTAGATGAAATGGCCGCCAATGCTATTAAACTTTTGAAGGATGATAATTTAATGGCAGCCTTTAAAAACAATGCTTTTGAACGAGCCAAAAAATTTGATATAAACATTATCTTGCCTCAATACGAAATAATATACGATAGGTTAGTAGCTAAACAACTGGCAGCCCTTGAGTAGTTAGGGGCAATAAGTACAATAGGAATATATTCGGGTAACACTAAATTCATATTATAACTCATTAATATATGCACACAATAAAAATATACTTTATTATAGCGGTAATCATGATTGTACAAATTAAGGGTACTGCACAAGAAAACAGTAAAGATACTCTGCCGCGCATGAATAATGCCGGTTGGTTTTCTCTTGGGGGCAGAAGCACCATAAGTGCATTTAGTAACGAAGGTTTTGGTTTAGGCACCGGCGGACAATTTCGTGTTCAGTTAAATAACAAAGTTAATACTGATTGGTTTGCTGATTATATAATTATGAATGATGATAAAGTTAGAAGTGAATATATTCATATAGGCTGGTCGGTGTTATTTTACCCCTTTGAAAAATTTCAATATCCTCATCGCAAAATGCAACCTTTTATTCTTGCAGGGCATTGTTTCGATTACAATCAAAAAACAATATTAGCAAATCCGGCCGTAACCAAAAACCGATGGGGTTCCGCCGTTCAAGCGGGCATTGGAACACATTTTAACTTATCTAATAGATTTGATATTACCTTAATGAGCCAGTATATGATACATCTTACTAAAGAATTAGAGGTTGTAGAAGAGGGTGGAAATTATTCTATTGAAAAACGTTCGCCCAATATACTTCAAGGCCATTTACTAACAACTGTGAGTGTTAACTACAAACTTTTTAAGTTATGGAAAAACTAAAACACCTCTTCGCAAGTTTACTTTTAATTTCAACTATCTCTGCTTTCATAGCTCAAGACGCTTCAATTATACGACCGGGATTGATTCGCGCACAGCTTACTATAAGCCCCTCTTATATGTTTTCCGACAAACAATCTTATTTTTATTTGCACGGAAATTTAGAAGCCTTTTTAGAAAAAAAAGTATCAGTGGCAGGAGAAGGTTATTTGAGTTTAGGAAATATCTCTTCTGCCAAATCAATCTTTAACTATAACCACAGTATGTTTTTTGGAATAAATTGGCATTTTACAAACAAAAACAATGATTTTTATATGGGTCTCCAACCTGGTTTAGCGTTTACTAAAGTTAATGCTTCCGAAAATAATCTTACAAGCACCACTGCCGGAATAAATCCCTTATTCTCATCCGTAGCCGGATATAATTTTTATCTCAACAATATCTTTCATTTTTTTTTACAAAGTAGAATTGTTGTTGGGCAACACCGCTATGATATTTCTAAAGATTTAACAGAACTAAGGTTTTCCGCAGGGTTGGGATTTAATATAAATGCCTGCACAAAACCTTGATAACCATTGCGTTATAATACATATTTTATTGTAAAGTAAGTGTACTTACGCATAAACATGGCACAATTCTTTTATAGTTCATAAAAAATAATCTGTTTTATGGAAAATAATAATGCCAACCCAAACGATCACATTAAAAATTATACCGGCCCCGAGGCTGTAAAAAAATTGAAAGATCTTGCACAGAGCGCGCGCATCTGCATGTTTTTAACCTTTAAGGCGGTTAAGCCATTGCCATGCAGACCCATGGCACTTCAGCAGGTTGATGAAGAGGGGACTTTGTATTTTTTTAGTGAAAAAACATCTAATACTAATACCGAAATTGCAACCGACCCAAGCGTGCAATTGTTTTTTGAAAACAGAGGCAGTAGCGAATATTTAAGTGTGTATGGTAATGCCACTATCTCCCAGGATCGCGAAAAAATTAAACAACTATGGTCGCCCTGGGCTAAAACCTGGTTTCAGGGCGGGCCGGATGATGAAACCTTAACGTTAATAAGCGTAAAACCACACGATGCGCAGTATTGGGATACCAAGCACAATAAAATGGTTCAGTTGTTAAAAATAGCAGCTTCCATGGTGTCGGGTAAAACTATGGACGATGGGGTGGAGGGTAAGCTTTATATTTAAAATAGTGAAGTAAGGAGTAAATTAACCCGTTTAATAGTTTCTTTTCCCCAAGGGTTATTGCGAAATATTATCCTGAGATCGCTTCGGTGAATTGCCCTCGCAAAGACGAACGTGTTAAGCTTTGAAACGTTAATGCGAGTATTTTCGCGAAGCAATCTTTCGAGGAGCTTCATTGCTTGCATACGCGAAAAGGCAACGATTTATGCCGCGTGGGTGTACTGAATAATTTTTGAATAAAGCTCGTTAAGATCAAAAGGTTTGGATATGCAATCGTTTAAGCCTGCTTGTAAACATTTTTCTTTTTCGCCAACCATGGCATTGGCCGTCATGGCAATTATAGGCAGCTCCTTTGAAATGTTTTTGCGGATATAAATGGTAGCTTCATAACCATCCATTTCTGGCATTTGAATATCCATAAGAATAAGGTCGTATTGGCCTTCTTCTATCTTTTTAATGGCAATTTTACCGTTGGAAGCAATATCGGGCTTGGTGTGCCAGTTTTCTAAAACCCGGCTGGCTAACAGTTGATTGAGCTTGTTATCTTCAACCAATAAAATTTTTATTTTTTTGAGCGATTTAAATTCCACTTTTTTACCTTCTTTAGCACCCTCGTCGCATTCCGAATCCAGGAATTTTTTAAATTTCAGGGTAAATATAAAATCGCTTCCTTTATTTACTTGGCTTTTAACTTCAATATGGCCGCCCTGCAATTCTATTAGTTTTTTTGAAATTGTTAATCCAAGCCCGGTGCCGCCGTATTTACGCGTGGTGTTGCTGCTGGCTTGCGAAAAGCTTTCGAAGATGAGTCCCAGTTTTTTTTCGGGAATGCCAATACCGGTGTCGTGTACACAAAATTCAATTTCGGCGCATTCTTGGTTTTGGTTTAATAAGCGGGCACTCACGCAAATTTCGCCTTCCCGGGTAAACTTAATAGCGTTTGAAATTAGGTTGATAAGCACTTGGCTTAATCTTACCTGATCGCCTAAAACAATGTGGGGAATATCCTTATCAAAGTGGGCCTTTAATTTTATATTTTTATCTTCCACTTTAGGCTGCAGCATTTGTAAATTAGATTCGATGCAACTGTACAAATCAATCATCCGTTCTTCAAACACAACTTTACCTGCTTCGAGTTTAGAAAAATCAAGAATTTCATTTATAATAACCAACAAGTTAGAGCCCGAAGTTTTAATGGCGCTCAGGTATTCTTTTTGTGATTCGGTTAAAGGAGAATCTTCGAGTAAACGCGCAAAGCCAATAATGCCATTCATGGGTGTTCGTATTTCGTGACTCATGTTTGCCAGAAACTCTTCTTTAATTTTTTTAGATTGTTCGGCTTTTTCTTTGGCGTTAATTAATTCTTTTTCGGTTTGCTTTAATTTAGTAATGTCTGAATCAATGGCTATAATTTTATGAATGTTGCCATTTTCATCCAGCAAAGGAGATAGAGTTGTTTGCGCCCAGTATTTATGACCGTCTTTGGTATAATTTTCGGCTTCATAAATAACAGGTTTTTTTTCGCGCAGAAGAGTTTCGTAGGTGGTAGTGCCGGGTTTATGACCGGTTGCTTCTCCTTTTCGTAAAATTTCGGCGGATGTGCCAATTAAATCTTCGGAAGTATATCCAGAGAGGTTTACAAAACCATCGTTTACCCATTCTACTTTACCATATTTATCAAGCACTAAAATTCCATTTTTTGATTCGCTGGCTATTAATGATAATTGTTTAATACGGTCTTCGTTTTGTTTGGCTTCGGTTACATCCTGCGCGGTTCCTGTAATTTTAACCAATTCTCCTTTTTCGTTAAGCAGGGCTCTTCCATAACATTGCAGCATTCTTATCTTTCCGTCTCTTTTGCGAATAATGCGATGAAAATAATCGAGTGGCTTCTTTTTTTTGCCGGCATCTTTAATTAATTGATCAACGTATTGCTTATCCTCAGGATATACGCATTCTAAAAAGGCTTGGTAAGTGGCATCAAATTCGTGAGGATCTAAACCATAAATACGGTATAACTCATCCGACCATAAAACTTTATTTGTATTTACCGACCATTCCCAGCTTCCTAAATGTGCCAGATGCTGCGCTTCTAATAAGGCGGCCTGGCTTTTTCTTATTTTTTCTTCGGCATGTTCTTTTTCGGTTATATCTTGGGCGGTACCCATAAATTTTACGGTTATGCCATTTTCAAATATTGCTCGGCCACGGCCATTTACTACTCTAACGGCTCCATCGTTTTTGCGAATAATGCGGTGTACATAATTAATGCCTTTTTTTTGAGTGTCGGCTGTTTCTACTATTGATTTAACATACTCTAAATCATCGGGGTGCACATGTTCAATAAAGGATTTATAGGTTCCTTTAAATTCGTGATGATGTAAACCAAAAATGCGGTAAAGTTCATCCGACCAGGTAATTTTATTAGTTACTAAGTCCCATTCCCAGCTTCCAATATGGCAAAGGCGTTGAGCTTCGGCAAGAGCCCTTTCGCTGGCTCTTACTTTTTTTTCTGATAGTTTTAATTCATTAATATTACTTTCTAATTCATCCGTCATTTTATTAAAGGAATGCACCAGCTCGCCTATTTCATCTTTTGAATGAGATTTGGCCCGCCTGCTAAAATCTCCTTTAGCTATTTTTTTTGCTGAAATTATTATTTCATTAAGGTCGTTAGATATTCCCTTAGCAATGGAAACGGTTATAAATAAGCGAATGGCCACAATGGTTAAAGCCATAAAAAAGAAGAGGCTCATAATCATGTTTTCTAACCAGCGGGCACCGTTGCCCAATGTAAAAGAAAATTGATTTTGAATGTTGGTGAGTTGAACATTAACCAATTCTATATGATGAAGCAGATCTTTAATTTTAACTTCGGATGCAACGGGGGAGTTAATTTGGGCATGAAGCGCGTTTGCTAATTGAATTAATTTTTCAATAGAGTTATCGGCGGAAGCCCACATGGCTATGGCGTTTTTGAAAAAGCTGAGGGAGTGAAAGCGGAGGAACACATTCACCATTCCCTCAATATCTTCCGGATGATTTTTGCCTTCTAAAAATCCCTGACGGGCTATCCGCTCATCAGGATTGTGTTTTTGCAATTGAAGCCGAGCTTTTTTTACGCCTAAAGGAATTTTCATGTACTCCTGAAAGCGTTGATAATGAATTTCATTTCGGGTGGCACCGTATTTTTCTAATTCATTAACGCCATCTTTATGAGCTTTTGTCCATAAACCTTCGGCTCCTATATAAGCTCTTGCCGAAGAAAGTGTATTAATAACAAAAAACAGACAAAGCATTTCAATAACAAAAAAGCCAGTCATAAACGCTACGGTAAAGAATAATTTTTTTGCGATAGGTATATTCCTAAACCATTTTATTAGAATGAAATTTTTCATTTAAATAAAACTGTTTGAGTTTTAATGGTTATTAAAGTTGGGACGGAATATTAATTTGATTCAAACAGAGTTAATTTTAAAGGCTAAATTAATATGCCATAAATGCTATTTTATGGGTAATTCTGTCAATTTAGTCGTAATGTAGCCCTTGCGGCCAATTATAATTAAACATTTAACGTTTAGATTTTTTTTTAGGAAAATCCTTGCAGATGATTGTAAAATTTTATCCTTGAAAACCCTTAGATGATAAAATAATGGGCGCGGAAATTTTTCCCATTGTGAGATATAAATTGTACAATAATAAATTTGGGATAAAGCTCTGAGAAGGATTGGTTACTTTCGATTAACTCAGTACATGTGGCCAAGAGGCTCGCAATAACGGTTTTATTTTAACGGCCTTGAATCAATTATCAATAAACTTATCTTTTATTTGTTGTTCGGTGTTGATGATGTGGTTAATGAACTTAATTTGATTGAGCAAATGCAGTTGTTGGTTGCTTGCCGAAATAAGTTTAAATTTTTCGGGATGTGTTAATTGAAGCGATGAAGCAATGTTATAAACCGTTAAGCCTGCCACGGTATCATAATCCATAAACTGATTTTGTATAGAGCCAAAATAGTTTACAATAGCGTCCTGCAAATTATTTAACTGTATTTTTTGATCAATGTTAATGTATTCCACCATAGCCGCACCATAAAGTTTTGGAGTTAATACTTTTGAATATTCTATTAATTTAAACAGGTTGCTTCCTTCAATTAAAATATCCATTTCGCCATGATCGTAGGTTTTTAAAATGCGTTTTATTTTCACCTCGCAACCGTAACCAGTAATAGCACCTTTTTCCATATAAGGAATGCCAAAGGAAGCGTGATTGTTCATGCACTCATTTATAAGTTGCTTATACCTTTCTTCGTAAATGTGCAGCTTGGTGGTTTCGCCCGGTAATAACACCAAACCTAATGGCAACATTGGAATTGTTAATTGGCGTATATTCATGAGTTCTAATTTTTTAACCTCATTAAGATAATTGCAAAAAGCGTGCTAAACTTTATGGCTCTTAACTATATATACGCTGTTGCTTATGCACCCGTTGGGTGTTTTAACAAATTTTAAAAAAGGCTTTAAATAAAGAAGTAAACTAACTTTATGCAATATATTGAAAATCAATAATATACTATAAGATAATGCCCAACTTTTTAGCCATAGCTGCCGGCAGGGCTTTTTTGTGAACCATTATACTGGTTGTTTTATAAAGCACATAGCTTTCGCTGGCATAAAAATATCCGTCGCATTGATTGGTTTCTTTTCCCCAACTGTTTTTTACGGTGTAATATAAAGTACCGTTTTGGTCTTTTGAAGTGCCCACAATGTGCATTCCATGATCGTCTTGCGTTTCAAAATTATCAAAAGCTTTTTGACGGGCTTCTTGAGTGATCTTCAACTGATTAACAGGTTTGGTGGAAGCATCATTTAAACTTGTTCCCGGCTCCGGAACAATGGCCAAGCCATCTTTATACATAAAACCTTTTTCGCTTACATCGGCCGCCCAGGCAAAGGTGTAACCGGTGTTAATGGCGTTTACCATTACTTCCTGCAAATCGTTTAAAGGGATGTTGTGCATTAATTCCCAATTCCAATTATCAGGCACTTCCAAAACAAATTGGGTGTAAAAAGGATGGTGTGTAAATGAGGTTAAAAACACATAATCGTCAGGATTTATTCCTGTGGCCTCGGCATAAGTTTTTGGAGTATACTCTTTTCCTTTGTATTGAAATTTTTCGGGAGTTTTTCCTAAATATTCATCACAAACAGCTTCTACCGAATTGTGTAAAAACGCGAAATCTATTTTTTGAGTTTCGTCTAACGCAACCGGGTGAAGAATGTTTTTTAAAGTGGTTTCCAGCATTTTGTGGTTGTGCGGGGCATCGGCCTCTTTTTTACCGGTGTAAACTTCTTCGGGCACTATTCCGTATTTTTTAATAACGCTTATGGCATCGGCAAAGCCGCCGCCTTCGCCAAAATTGGTTCGTCCGTGCATACGAATGTAATTATCCGCTTTTAGGGCGTAAGATTTTCGGGCTACAAACATTTCGCTTAAATTAAAATCTTTGCCTTTTCCTAAACGAATTAATTCGCTTTCTAAAAACGAAAGAGTGGAGAACGACCAACAGGTTGAACTGGTGTTTTGGTTTTGAACCTGGGTGGCATCTAAATTTTTGAGGGTGGTGAATTTATAATCACTGCCTTTTTTATTGGTTTTTTCTTGGGCTAAAAGGGTGAAAGAGGCAAAAAAAAGCGCTAAAATTACGTGTGTTTTCATGAAGGATTTGTGTGTTTGTTTTTAACTAGTTGAAGTAAATATCTGATTTCAAAAACGGTAAATAAAATGTAATGAATGCTAAAATGCACAAAAAAACGCAGCAATCCGGCTTTGTCAAAAAGAGAGTATAAGAATATGATTATCAATAAGATAAAGAGCTTTACTGAAATGGTTGCGAGAATTAAATTGGTGTAAGATTTAAAATCGGTTTTAATGTTATAAAACAAATTAAGGGTAAAAAACAATCCAATAAAAATGAATAAACTGAGCCACCAATTGCTTGAATAAAAGCCGGTAAACTTATTAATGAGCAAAGAAAGAAGAGTAGCCAAAAAGGTACAAATAAGAACGGTGGCTATACCTTTTAAAAACATTTATTTTTGGGGTTTTATAAAATCTTTTAACACCAAATACAAAGCTGCGGCAATTCCTAACAGGCTTAACACGATGGTAAAAACAGGGGTAGAGTTTTTATAATGTTGGTCCAGTTTATTTCCACCCCAGGCTCCAAGGCCAATGGTTACTCCCATTTGAAGCGCCAGGTTACTGTATTTTAAAAAAGGATTAGGCTGTTTGGGCTGCATTTACCGCGGGAGAGGCTTTGGGCATGTTTTTAACTTTGGCGCCCATGTTGCAGGTTCCGGTAAAGGTTGCGCCGGGCTCAATGGCCAATTTACCGGTAATGATATCGCCGTTTATTTTTGCGGTTGTTTTTAGTAAAAGGGTTTCGCCCACGTTAACAGAGCCTTTTATTTCGCCACTGAGATCGGCATTTTTACAGCTTACATGGCCTTCTACCAAGCCTTCGGGGCCTAATACAAATTTGCCTGAAGTGGTTAAATTTCCAACTAAGTTGCCGTCAATTCTCACATCTCCGTTAGAGTGAATATCGCCAATAATTTTGGTTCCGGAACCAATTAAGTTAACCGAACCTGCTTCAACTGATTGATTTTTGCTTGCGCTCGTTCCAAACATATTTATAATTTTAAATAAAGTTAATCAATTTAAATTAATTATTTAGGCTCGTTGCCCAGGTTTTTATAATGGTCGTCGAAAAACTGTTTATAGGCTTGCGGATTTTTCTTTTTAAACAAAATGGGTAAGTTATCTACGCTAATTGCGTAAATATCAATAAGTTCCTTTTTAACATCGCCCTTAAAAACATCTTTATCGTTCATTAAATAATCATAAAAACCAATAGCTTCGGAGGCTTTGGTAAACGATTTTAAGATAACGAGTTGCTTTTTATCGCCAAATAAACTGCTTGTTAAATTAAATTGTTTGGAGCTGTAATATTTAGCGGCAAAAGCATCTAAATTGGTTTTAAAGGCATCGGCTACTTTAGGTTCATCGGGCACAATGGCAATAATAAAATGCTCGCTATCCATTTTTACATTAAACGTATCGGGATTTATTTTAATTTCGCCCGATTTTAAATAAAGTTCAGGGTGTTTTTGCTTTTTAATAGATTCCAATATATCAAAAGCCAGGGGGGCAACATCTGATTTAGGATAACGGCCTACCAGTAATTTAAGTTCTACTTCCATCGAATCAACTCCTACTGTTTTTCCTACGCTCATGGCTTTAATAAATTCAAATTTGGGCAAAAATTCGTTTTTTCCGAATTTTTTTATGCCTTTGTTACTCAAGCTAATGGCTTCGCGGTAATTAGTTTCAATGTAGGCTTGGTAAGCGGTAGAATAAAAGGCTTCCACTTCGCTTTTTTTGGCGTTTAATTCTTCGGCGTAATTTGGGTTTTTAATTAATAAGGCAAATTCACTTTCCGGAAAATCCTGTAAAAGCTTATCGCGGTAATAATCCGATTTTTCTTTGTTTTTATCGGCAAAATACATTCTGTAAAGCACATAATAATTGTTTACCAGGTATTTATTGGCAGGAAAGCGTTGATTGAGTTCTTCAAAAGCAATCTCGGCTTTTTTGGTATTGTTTAATTCTTCTTTATAAATGGAGCCCATTAAATAATAAGCATCAATAATTTTTGCATTGCTTTTTGTAATTAAGGAATCATTAAACGGCAAATTTTTCATGTAATCTTCGCGTTTATTTTTTGGCGTTTTTGCAGTTGTTACTGCTTTTCCGTTAGTGGTATCGCTGCCGGGGTTTTTAAAATTTTCAATAACGGTGGCTTTATTAGAGCGGCGCCAGTTATCTTCAAACTTACGGGTACCCCATTTTTTTTGAAAATCGGCAACCCCAAATGAAACCACATTGGGATTGTAAAAATAAAATAAGGCGCCCTGTGCAGGATCGGTGATAATATTGGAGGCTATAGGAGTTATTTGGGCGCCGGGCAAACTGTTATTTTTTACAATGGCTTCTTTTTCTTTTAATTTACGCTCTTCCTCTTTTTCAATGTTGGCTATTATTTTATCAATAAACGCATTTCGCTCGCCTTCGCTCATGCGTGCAATGCGCTGCAAACTATCTTCTGTTTTAATGGTTTGAATATGAGTTATAAGCGATTCAAGGGTTTTTTGGCGAAGCAGAATGTTATTGTAGTTGGGATGTTCTTTAGGTAAAGTAACCACTGCGCTATCGTAATAAGCCTCGGCAGGCGGATAATTTGCTAAATCAAAGTTTATCTCCCCCAATTTTAAATAAGAGAGGGCTTTTTGACTTACATTAATGGTACTGGTTTGCACCGAACGCTTAAAATAATAAATGGCTTTATCGGTATTGCGTTCTTTTTCTTCAATTTCGCCAAGGGTGTAAAAAATAACATCGTAGTAATCGCTGTTTTTAAATTCGCGCGACATTTTTATAAGATCTTTTTTTGTTTTTTCTGAATTATTACGTTTTACATCCAAGAGGCGGGCCATTTTTATTTTGCTGTAAAAAACCATATCGTAATTTGGCCTTAGCTTAATGGTGCGTTTATAATATTGAAGCGCTCTTTTATTCTCTTTCTGCTCTTCAAACAATTGAGCAATAATAAAGGAGTAACGAGCCCGTTTATCTTTACTAATTCCGGTAAAAATATTGCTGTTTCGGCTGGCTTCCATCAGTTTGGCGGCAGCTTCGGAATACTGCCCGCGACGCATGTAATAATCGGCTTGCAGAGCAGGAAGTTGATTTTTTATTTTGGCAGGAAGTTTTTTTTCGTTTTTAAGAAAGCTGATAATGGGTTCAGAGCTGCTAACGGCGCCAACTTCGTTATTAGCTTTTATCATCCAGACCATGGCCGTGTATTTATCTTTTGATTTGGTGTAGGTTCTGGCCACGTATTCAAAAGATTCTAATCCGCTAAAAAACTCGCGCTTATAAAAATGCGAAATACCTATGTTAATCCAGTTATTATCAATCCATTTGCCTGCCGATGGAATTTCGTTGCCGGCCTTATCTTTAATAGCATGTTTTTGAATGCAGAGGGAAGATTTTTTAATAGCTTTATCAAATTCGGCAAAGGTATTTTTGGCTTTTTCCTGCGTGGGATAAACAAAAACGGGCAAAATTTTATCAAAATTATCCTTATTGTTTCGGTTGATCTTGTAAATACCTTCTTCAATATTAAGATTGGAGTAATAATAACCATTATAACGTGCCGTGATGTTATGATAGGCGCGGCTTACCACGGTATTGCGCTTGGTACTGCAAGAAGTTAAAATGGCCAAGGCCCCGATAAAATATAATAACCTTTTAACCAACATTAGTGTAATAACGAAAGAAAGGTAAATATAGTATAATATTAAGAAAAATTATATCAAAGAAATGTCAAATTGAACCAAGTCTACAAACTCTTGAACACGATTATCCACATCTTCCGCCGAAAGGCCGATTAAGCGCTCGGTACCGAATTTTTCAACTGTAAAGCTGGCCATGGCGCTGCCAAAAATAATGGCGCGTTTCATGTTTTCAAAACTAATGTCTTTTGTTTTAGCGAGATAACCGATAAATCCACCTGCAAAACTATCGCCGGCGCCGGTTGGGTCATACACTTCTTCTAAAGGAAGGGCAGGGGCAAAAAACACTTCATCTTTATTAAACAATAAAGCGCCATGCTCACCTTTTTTAATAACCAATACTTTCGGGCCCATTTTAAGGATCTTTTGCGCTGCTTTAACCAAACTATACTCGCCCGAAAGCTGGCGCGCCTCCGAATCGTTGATAGTTAAAACATCAATCATGGCAATGGTTTTTAATAATTCTTCCATGGCAATGTCCATCCAAAAGTTCATGGTATCCAATACTATTAATTTGGGACGTTTGGTTAGCTGGGTAATTACTTGGCGCTGAACAGCCGGAACCAGATTACCGAGCATTAAAAAATCGACATTTTTAGCCGATTCGGGAACTATAGGATTAAAATGCTCGAGTACATTTAACTGAGTTTCTAAGGTATCGCGCGAATTGAGGTCGTTATGATATTTACCGCTCCAGAAAAAAGATTTTTCCCCTTTTTTAATTTGAAGCCCAGTTAAATTAACGCCCTGAGCTTTAAGAGTATTCATAAAATCCTGCGGAAAATCGTCCCCTACCACAGACACCAAATGAATATCGCGGTGAAAATAGGATGCGGCCAGGCCAATGTATGATGCGGCACCACCCACAATTTTATCGGTTTTACCAAAAGGAGTTTCAATGGCGTCGAACGCAACAGTACCAACAACTAAAAGACTCATTAAATATTTTTTTAAATTCTGTGTAAAGATATTGTTTATTTCGAAAATGTATAGTAATTTTGCCACCCTAATCAGAAAAAATTCCTTCTTAGCTCAGCTGGTTAGAGCACATGACTGTTAATCATGGGGTCCCTGGTTCGAGCCCAGGAGAGGGAGCCAATAGAAACCTTACAGGAGTAGTCTTGTGAGGTTTTTTGGTTTTTAAAGGTCTGTAGAGAAATCTACAAAATCTGGCATAAGATAGAAATCACGGGGGAATTATTTAGCAAAATAGGATGTGACTTCCTAAAAAGAGTTACAATACTGATGCTAGCCCATAGCAGCAATAGTGGATAACCGACAATCTGAAAGAAGTTACGAAATAATTATTACCTTCCTACCCGATTAAATTTAACGCGTTAAATAATATATGTCGGTACATAAAGAAATAAAAAAGGTTACAACGCACGTACTTCAGGAAATGAAACAACGCGGCGAAAAAATATCTATGCTAACGGCCTATGATTATACTATGGCTAAAATTATTGACAGTGCAGGTATTGATGTGATTTTAGTTGGAGACAGTGCCAGCAATGTAATGGCAGGGCATGAAACAACCTTGCCAATTACGCTCGATCAGATGATCTACCATGCAAGCAGTGTTATCAGGGCTATAGATAGGGCCTTAGTGGTTGTTGATTTGCCTTTTGGCGCTTATCAGGGAAATTCAAAAGAGGCGCTATATTCTTCAATACGCATCATGAAAGAAAGCGGGGCACATGCAGTAAAACTGGAAGGTGGCCATGAAATTAAAGAAAGCATTGAACGTATTTTAACTGCCGGAATTCCTGTAATGGGTCATTTAGGATTAACCCCTCAAAGCATTTATAAATTTGGCACTTATACCGTTAGGGCTAAAGAACAAGACGAGGCCGAAAGATTGATTGAAGATGCTAAACTGCTTGAACAGTTTGGTTGCTTTGCATTAGTGCTCGAAAAAATTCCGGCAGCATTAGCAACTAAAGTGGCACAAAGTATTTCTATTCCTGTAATAGGTATTGGCGCGGGTGGGGGAGTAGATGGCCAGGTTTTGGTAACGCATGATATGTTGGGCATGACGCACGAATTCAGTCCGCGTTTTTTACGACGTTATTTAAATCTTTACGAAAGCATGGGTAATGCTTTTAAGCAATATATTAAGGATGTAAAGGATAAAGACTTTCCGAATGAAAAGGAACAGTATTAAGATATTATCATAAAGTTAAGGGATATCGCAGGCTTTTACTTCCTGTAAATCTGTAATGCGTGCTTTAATGATAAATTCTATTTTGTTATTATTGTAAAATATAAATTGATTGTCATAATCAACCAGTTTTAACTCTCCAACTTTATTTTCTTTATCGTAATAAAAGTTTTTAAAACCTTTAAAATGTTTTTGGGGCAACGCAGAATAAATGTATAAGCGGTTTTGTAATTCTTCTGATAAATTGGCGCCATTAAGCCAGATACAATTTTTACACTGATTGGCAGGTATTAACAGGTAAATCCGTGAATTTTTAGGTTCGGCGTTAAATTCGTTGAGGTAATTATTAAACTCTTTATCCGCTTTATCAGCGCAGCCAAAAAAGAAAGCGCTAAAAATTGTAAATATGATAAACTGTTTTTTCATTGGTAAGGTCTAAATGATGGATGGGTAATGCGAGGCCTTTATTTTTAATATAAAACCCGGCATCTGGCACGTACTTTTGATTAAATTTAACGTATTCTAATATTTCAAACTGTTCATTTAAAATAAGTGCTTTTGAAAACTTGTAACTTTCATTTTTTTCAGTATTATTATCAAGTGGAGTGCTGTAAAAAATTACAATATGCCTGGTAAGGGGATTATAAAACATGCCGCAATAATTAAAGTTATTTAAATAATGTTTAGTAAGATAAGGCTGATCATTAACGATGCGCTTGGTATCCAGCCTTTCAGGTAAAGTGTATTCGCTATTATGCAATGGATATTTATTTTCTTTTTGTGTACTTAAATCGTAGGTGTAAATTGTGTCTAAATTACCTGACATTTCAATTATTTTATTATTTAAGCTGAAGTAAAAGGTAGGCATGCCGCCGTCGTAATAAACAAGGTGAGTGGGCTTCCTCATAAAGGTATTAACCCTTACTATACTGTCGTTCTTAAAAACAAATTTCATTTTACTCGGCTCTTTATACGTGGTAAAGAATTCTGTAACTGTATTATGATTAAATGCGGTAATTAAACTTGAATCGGTAACAATTAAGGGAAAGGTGTTACTAACCACCGGGCGGTATTTATCTTTTAAAAACTTAGCTTCATATTTAAAATGATAGGATTTAATATAATTAAAAGCTGAGTCGTATTTGATTATTGAGTTTTTACAGACTAAAAAATAAAAATTGGTTTGAAAATCTTTTGCTATAAAACTGATGCTTTCCGGTGTGTTTTTAAGCGTAATAGTTTTCTTATAATTAAATGTATTGCCTTCACTCAAAGTGTAATTTCTGATAGAATTAAACCCGTCAAATGTTATAATAGCATTTTTGTCTACGTTTTGAACGGCTCCAATTTCATATGGGGTTTCAAATTTTTCTATTTCAAATGAATCAACCGGATTTAAATATGTATAAGTTTCTTCCTCTTTTTCTGACGCACAACTTAGTAACATAAATAAATATAAAGCACAATAGAAATAGATTATAATTTTGGTTTTCATAACAAAGTAGGGTCTTTGATCTATTGGATTTTTTTCAGTGATTTATTTATCCTGTAAAAATTGCAATTAAAATTCTTCAATTGCAATTTAATAAAAAAAATAGTAATTTATAAGTTGATGCTAATTAGATATTATTACAATATTAATAGCTGTAACGTTAAAATTTTATTGGAAAAAAAACTTATTTGATATAACATTGGTAGGATTTTTTATTTCTTCTCTTTTTCAATATTTGATTTTAACCAATCTTTAATGTCGTTTAATTCTTTTCCTACCAAAGCATGTGGCATATCATAAGTTTTAAAGGTGACGTTATATTTTTTATCTTTTAAAAATTTAGCGGCTTCTTCGCCTTTTTTAATATCTATCACATTGTCGGCATTTCCGTGAGCAATAAAAAATTTTACTTTGGCTAATTTAAGGGCGTCGGTTTTTATTTTCTTTGTTTCTTCCAACAATAAGCCACTTAATGCCACCACGCCTTTTATTTTTTCGGGTTTAAAAAAAGCAAGGTCGTAACTCATAATTGCTCCCTGACTAAAGCCTAATAAAAATACCTGCGTACTATCGGCTTTATATTCTTTACAAAAAGAACTGATAAAAGACAATATTTTAGCTCTGCTTTCTATGGCTTTTTTATAATCGTGTTTAAGTTGTTTGTCGGCCGTAAAATCGAGCGGATACCAGCAAAATCCCTGATCTTTAGCCAAAAATGGTGCTCTTACAGAAGCGGTTATAAAGCGCTCATCAAAGGATTTTGCAATATCAAACAAATCTTCTTCATTGCTACCATAGCCGTGAAGTAAAATTATTACCGGAGGCTTTTGTGTTTTTTTTAGAGGAAGATTTACTTTGTAAATAAAATTTGTTTTTAATGTAATTACCTGCGAATTACAAAATATGGTGGAACACAAATAAAATACAAGGAAAATATTTTTTATCATTGAGAGGTAGCTAAAAATGTTTTTGCGAAATTACGCTTTTTGTTGGATGAAGCAATTTGAAAACAAAAAAGATGGATTCATCCTCACTATTCAGTTCTAGAAAAAAATTCTGCCTCTTTAATTTTTGTATCGAGAACGACAGATTAAATAGATTAACATTTCTCGATAAGAGCTTCCTAACGTCCGATTTACTCGAAATAACAAACGTTTCGTTTTATTTTTAAAAATTTAGCGTTTTTTCTTTTTCTTCCAATCAACGGCTTTTGGTTTTACAGAACCTTGCTCCACATCTTCAAACGCAAAATTCAATTGTTTTTTTAAGAGGTCGGCGCTTACTACAACAATTTTAACGGCATCACCTAAGCCATAAGTTTTACCGGAATTTTTACCAACGTAGCGATAATTTTCTTCATCAAAAAAGTATTGGTCTCCTTTTAAATCGCGGCTTCTTATCATTCCTTCGCAGCGGTTCTCCACTATCTCCGCATAAATTCCCCACTCGGTAACGCCACTAATAACGGCGTCAAAAGTTTCGCCAATTTTATCAGACATAAATTCAACCTGTTTGTATTTTATAGAAGCGCGTTCGGCTTCGGCAGCCATCCTTTCCATTTCGCTGCTGTGTTTACAAAGTAATTCCAATTCATCTTTTCCCGAATAGCTTTTGCCTTTTAAGCGTGCTTCCAATAAGCGGTGCACTAAAACATCAGGATATCTTCTGATGGGAGATGTGAAGTGGGTATAAAATTCAAATCCTAATCCATAGTGACCAGCATTTTTGGTAGTATAAATTGCTTTTGGCATACTGCGCACCGCCAATAATTCTATCATGCCTTGTTCTTTTTTATCTTTCACATCGTGCAATAATTTATTGATGGATTGGGCAACTTTTTGTTTATTGCCTAAATTCATTTGGTAACCAAAGCGCGCTGCAAAGCCACTTAGCTCCTGCATTTTTTCATCGTTAGGCACATCGTGTATACGGTAAACACAAAGATTATTTGTGCCCTCTTTTTGCTGCGCGTGCTTTGGTTTATCGTCTACTTCATCGCCTTTTAAACCTTTGCCAAGATATTCAGCTACTTTACGATTTGCAAGTAACATAAAATCTTCAATTAGTTTGTGCGCGTCTTTTTGTGTTTTAAAAAATACGCCAATAGGATTTCCTTCTTCATCTAAATTAAATTTTACTTCGGCTTTATCAAAAAAGATAGAACCTTTGCGCATTCTATCGGCACGTAATTTTTTAGCGAGGCGATCTAATACTAAAATTTCGTCTTTATAATCTCCTTCTTCAGTTTCAATAATAGTTTGTACTTCTTCGTAAGAAAATCTTCTGTCGCTGTAAATAATTGTTTTGCCAAACCATTGATGGTGAATAACAGCTTCATCATCTAACTGAAACACGGCACTAAATGTATATTTTTCTTCATGAGGGCGTAAAGAACACACGAAATTACTTAATACTTCCGGAAGCATTGGAATTACACGATCTACCAGATAAACGCTGGTGGCGCGGCTTACAGCTTCTTTGTCAAGCGTTGATTTTGGTTCTAAATAATGTGTTACATCTGCAATGTGTACGCCAACTTCCCAAAAACCATTTTCCAATTTTTGAATGGAAAGCGCATCATCAAAATCTTTTGCGTCATACGGGTCGATGGTAAAGGTGGTAACTTTTCTAAAATCTCTGCGCTTGCTTATTTCTTCATCGGTAATTTCTGTTGGAATTTTTTTAGCTTCGTATTCAATAGCATCGGGGAAAGATTCAGGCAAACCGTATTCAGCCATGATGGCATTCATTTCTGTTTTATGCTCACCCGGGTTACCAAATACTTTAGCAACCAAAGCGGTTGGGTTTTGTTCTCCGGCTTTCCATTCTTTTAATTTAATCAGTACTTTCTGGCCATCCTTTGCGCCATTAATATCGCTGGTGCGAATAAAAAAATCAACGTGTAATTTATGACTATCTGCAATAACAAAAGCGAATTTGGGATTGATCTTTATCGTACCAACAAATTCTGTTTTGTTCCGTTTAATTACGTCCATTACTTCGCCTTCCTTTCTTCTTCCACTTTTCCGAGATGATAAATGAACTTTTACAAGATCTCCCTGCAAAGCATCTTTGGTTTTTTTAGCGGGGATAAAAATATCTTCTTCTGTTTCGCTGAACACCACAAAAGCTGTAGCCTGGCTTGTAAAGTCTATTGTTCCGGTAACATATTGCGCGCTTTGTTTTATCTGATACTTGCCTTTTTCTTTTTCGATAACAAAATCCTGTTGTTTTAAGGATGCAAGAATATCTATTAACTGAATACGTTCCTCCTCTGTATTTATTTCCATGGCGGCACCCAGCTGTTTATAATTAAAAGTTTTATCGTCGTTATGTTTTAAAAAATCGAGGACCTCCTCAAATAAATAACGTTGCGGTTTTTTGTTTTTAGACATGGTTTAAAGATAATAAGGATGCGGGGGAAGAGGGGAGAGTATTTAATTGTTTATTAACAGAACATTGGTCAAAAATCGGGTTGATTACTTTGAACCATAATAAATAGCGGCCACTCCCATGCTAAGACTGTTAAAACCTGTTTCCTTGAATCCTGTTTCATTTAATATAGTTACAAAGTTACCGTTATTAGGAAAGGCCTTAACGCTTTCCATCAAATAACTGTAGGCTCTTTCATCTTTAGAAAAAATTTTGCCAACCAAAGGAGTTATATAAGAAAAATAGAAAGAATATCCTGCTTTTACTATTGGATTGGTAGGATAAGAAAATTCGAGGATAATAATTTGGCCGCCGGGTTTTAAAATACGGTATAAGTTTGAAAGCCCTTTTGTAAGATCTTGGAAATTGCGCACGCCAAAACCTATTACAATGGCGTCGAAAGAATTATCGGGATAAATAACTGTTTCGGCATTGCCGTTTTCTAAAGTAATTAATTTAGTAAGGTCAAGCTTTTCAATTTTATCTCTTCCAAATTTCATCATGCCTTCGCTGATGTCGATACCTGTTATTTTGTTAGGATTTAATTTAGCACATTCAATGGCAAAATCTGCGGTGCCGGTAGCAACGTCTAAGATGTTTTTCGGATTATTTGCGCGTAGTAATTTTACACATTTTTTTCTCCAGCCTTTATGAATTCCAAATGAAAGAAGTGAGTTTAAAAAATCATAGCGACCTGAAATGTTATCGAACATTTGTGCCACCTGTTCTTTTTTGGGATTGTCACTATTATACGGTGTAACGTTATCGTGTTTCATTTTTTTTACCACAGAGAAAGGAGCGTACTGAGGTTATTCGTTTGATTTTATAATCTGGTATATTTAATATTTTTTTCTCTGTGTCTTATATTCTTTTGCGGTGAATATTTATTTTACAAAATCCAACTTCAATGCTTCTTCCAGCAACTCAGCTTTATTAATTGGCACAACGCCAACTTGTTCGCACACCAAACCTCCGGAAAGATTTGCGAGTGCGGCTGTAAGTTCTTCTCGGCATTCGAGCGCACGACATAAGGAAGCTACGCTAATAACGGTATCACCGGCGCCGCTTACATCTGTAATGCTTCTTACATGAGCGGCAATATGTTCCTTTACTTTGCGTGAATTAGTAATAATTCCTTTTTCGGCAAGAGTTACCAAAATTGTTTCGGCTTTTTGCTTTACGCGGAAACTGCTTACTGCGCGCTGAAGTTCGCGGATATTTGCCCCTTGGATATCCAGCTTTAATCCTTCTTTTAATTCTTTTAAATTAGGCTTAAATAAGCTTACACCTTTATAAGAATGAAAGTTTTTCTTCTTAGGATCAACACAGGTTGGAATATCTTTGCTTCTGGCAAGTTCAACAACTTTATTAATTAATTTGGGAGTGATGAGTCCTTTGTTATAATCTTCAAAAATAATCACATCAATTTTATCGTGTTGAATGATATACGAAATTAATGTGAGTAGTTGCTGCGTTTCAGAAGGCTCAATTTCAGTTTCCACTTCTTCGTCCACACGTAAAAGTTGCGAATTATTACCAATAACCCTTGTTTTTACGGTAGTAATCCGGTCGCGGCATTTTAAAATACCTTTTTGACTTAATTTTTGATTTTTAAGAAGATCCAGAAAAGCAAGTCCTTCGTGATCTACACCCACCACTGAACAAAGAATAGGATTGGCTCCAAGAGCTTGAATATTTAACGCTACGTTAGCAGCTCCTCCAAGGCGCCTTTCCTTTTTAGAAACTGTTACAATTGGTACCGGCGCTTCCGGGGAAATCCTATTAACTTTTCCCCACAGATAACTATCAATCATCACATCGCCAATAATTAAAACATTTAAATTGTTGAAGGATTTAAATAAATCGCGGATATGATCTTTTTTAACCGAAAATTTTTTCATTAATAATTTACTGGAGTTTTGCTAATGCTTCTTTCATTCTTCTCAGAGCCTCTTTTAAATTGTCTTCGCTGGTGGCATAAGAAAAACGGATATATTTATCGCTGCCAAAAGCCGCGCCGGGAACTAATGCTACATGCGCAACATCTAACAGAAACATGGAAAGATCAGTGCCGCTATTGATGGTGTATTTATCATACTTTTTTCCAAAATAAGAACTTATTTCCGGATAGACATAAAATGCACCCTGAGGAACGTTAGTTTTTAAACCGGGAATATCTTTCATTAATTTTAAAACCAGATCTCTTCGTTGTAAAAAAGCATCACGCATGGGTTTAATGTAAGTTTCATAATCAAGCGTCATTGCTTTATGAATGGCTTTTTGAGTAATGCTTGATGTAGCGGATGTAAACTGCCCTTGCATTTTATCGCAGGCCTCAGCAATCCATTTAGGAGCAGCCATAATTCCTCCGCGCCAACCGGTCATGGCAAAACCTTTTGAAACTCCGTTGATTGTAATTACACGATCTTTAATAAAATCAAACTGCGCAAAACTTTCGTGTCCGCCTGCAAAATTAATATGTTCGTAAATTTCATCACTCAGGATATAAAGCTCGTTATGTTGAATAACTACTTCGGCAAGGGCTTTTAATTCCTCTTTAGAATACACACTTCCTGTTGGATTACAAGGCGTGCTCATCATAATCATTTTTGTTTTTGGTGTGATTGCTGCCTCCAGTTCTTTAGGTGACATTTTAAAATCAGATTCGATCTGCGTTTCAATAATCACCGGTACGCCACCCGCAAGCTTCAGTAACTCAACATAGCTTACCCAATAAGGGGATGGAATAATTACTTCATCGCCCTCATTAATAAGACAAAGAACCAAATTTGCAATGCTTTGTTTTGCTCCTGTAGAAACAACTATTTCATCGGGGGTATGAGATATATTATTATCGCGTTTAAATTTTTCACAAACCGCTTGCCTTAATTCGAGATAACCTGAAACGTGGGTGTAATAACTGTAATTTTCATCGATTGCTTGTTTGGCGGTATCCTTAATAATTTGCGGAGTAGGAAAGTCGGGTTCACCCAAACTTAAACTTATTATATCAACTCCCTGCGCTTTTAATTCACGGCTTTTGCGGGCCATGGCAATTGTTTGCGACTCGGAAATTTGGTTAACTCTATCTGATAATTGTGGCATAATTAATTTGAACAAATCTAATAACTATTTTAATTAAAAACGCTATGAAGAAGAATTTTAAAGAGTAAGAATCACTAAGAATTTTGTGCTTGCAGCATAGTTATAAAATAATTCAGGCTAATGATCAAGCTTTTCGCCTTTAATCACTTTTTTAATGTTTTCATACAACTTGTCTTTATCGCCCTCTGAATAGGAATTATGGCTCCAAACTATTTTACCGCTTCCATCCACAATAAACGTATGCGGAACATTGTTAACATTCATGGCGCGTTTAAAGTCCTGATTTTCGTCTATATAAAACTCATACTTCCAGCCTTTGTTTTTAACTTCTGTAACCACTTTACCTGAACTGCGGGCATCATCAATACTTACAGCAATTAATTTAACACCTGTTTCTTTTGTCCACTCTGCGTAATTTTCAGCAATAGCATCTAATTCTTTTTTGCATGGCTTGCACCAGGTTGCCCAAAAGCTGATAATCATTGGCTTTCCGTTGTTTGAAAAAGTGTTGGAATTAACCGTACTTCCATCTAATTTTTTTACGGTGGCAGTTGGAATTTTATCCCCATCGCCCGCAAAAGTTGTAAAAGTAAATGCTGTGAGAAGTAAAAAGGAAAAAGCTAATTGTTTCATATAAATAGTTTAATTAAAAGTATGCAATTTTGAGACCATAAAAATAGAAAATAAATTTTACACCTTCATTTAACAGTTTTTGGGTGAGATGTCTCATTTAAAAAACCTTGGTGTTGATAACGATAAGTCCTAATTTTGCGGCATGACAACTAAAAAATCAGCTGAACTTTTTGAAAAGGCTAAAAACTATTTTCCGGGAGGAGTAAATTCGCCGGTACGAGCTTTCAGAAGCGTGGGAGGCAATCCTTTATTTATTGAAAAAGGAAAAGGTTCGCATATTTGGGATGTTGACGGAAACGAGTATATTGATTTTTGCTGCAGCTGGGGACCGTTAATTTTAGGTCACGCCAACAATACCGTATTAAATGCTGTTGATAAAACCATGCGTAACGGAACGTCATTTGGGGCTCCTACACGTTTGGAAAATGAGTTAGCGAATCTGATCTTATCTAATAATAAATTTATTGAAAAATTAAGATTTGTAAGCAGTGGCACGGAAGCAGTGATGAGTGCGATTAGATTAGCGCGAGGTTTTACAAAGCGGGATAAAATATTAAAATTCGAAGGTTGTTATCACGGTCACGCTGATTCTTTATTGGTTAAGGCGGGAAGCGGTTTGGTTACGTTTGGGAATTCGAGCAGTGACGGTGTTCCCGCAAGTTTTGTGAATGAAACCATCAGCGTTCCTCTTCACAATAAAGAGGCGGTGAAAGAAGCATTTTTGAAATTTAAAAATGAAATTGCCTGTGTAATTATAGAGCCCGTGCCTGCCAATAATGGCTTATTATTGCAGGGAAAAGAGTTTCTGGAATTTTTAAGGATAATTTGCACAGAAAATAAAACCTTATTATTATTTGACGAAGTAATTAGCGGTTTCCGTTTAAGTTTTTGCGGCGCAGCTGGATTATTTAATATAAAGCCCGACATTATTACGTATGGCAAAATTATAGGCGGTGGCTTTCCTGTGGGTGCGTATGGTGCCAGCAAGGAGATTATGAGTTGCGTTTCTCCCGAAGGCGCGGTTTACCAGGCAGGAACTTTAAGCGGTAATCCGGTAGCCATGAGTGCGGGAATTGCGCAGCTCTCGCAATGTTTAGCAAACAATTTTTACAATGATCTGGAGGCTAAAACAAATTATTTAGTGGATGGAATAATGAAATTAAACTCTTTTAAACTCTTTAAGATGTTTAAATTAGGGTCGATTTTCTGGATTGCTTTTACGGATAAAAAAACAATCACTTCGGCAGATGATATTGATCCTAACAGCATGAGTTATTTTAAAATTTTATATCATTCCTTACTCGAAAACGGCGTTTATCTTGGGCCCAGCGGTTATGAAGTTGGTTTTTTAAGCAGCGCGCATTCTTATGAAGATCTTGATAAAACCATTAAAGCTTTTGGGATTGGTTTGAAGAAGTTAAATTAAATCTTAAACGTTTTTTAATAATTCGGCAAGTTCTTTGGTTAAATTTTTTCGACTGTATTTAGAAATAGTTTCCTTATTATGATTTATGCCTTGATCCTGAAAAAGCTGTAAGATGTTTTTTTCGAGGCTCAACTCATCTTTAAAATCACTGATCAATCCGCAATTAGTTTCTTTTATAATTTTTGCAAGATCGCCATTAACAGGTCCAATGGCAAGAACAGGTGTGCCCGCAGCCATATACTCAAAAAACTTACCGGTTAAAATTCCCTTGGCATTTTTTGTATCATTTACCAACAACAATAACACTTTTGATCGTTGCTGTTCTTTTATAACTTCATCGTGCGGTAAATAATCTATTTTGGATACATAAGCACTAAGACCGTATTTCTCAATCTCTTCTTTTACTGCAATATCAATTTTTCCGACTAATTTAAGTTCAAGTTGCATTGCAAATTCTGAGTTCTCAGAAACCAATTTTTTAAGAACTTTCCATAAAGCCACAGGATTTCTGTCTTTCACCAAAGTTCCGACGTGCGCCATGCTGAATTTGGTATCCTTTTTTAAGATGCCTGTTTTTGTGTCCTCTTCATCAAAGCCATTGGTAAGCACTTTAAACTTATCAGATGATTTTCCGGTAGAGTTTCTTAACATTTCGGCAAATTCATCATTCATGGTTTTTCCGATGCTTAAAACAAGATCTGCATTTTGCAGCACATCTAATTCCATTTGATGATGTTTTTTATCTGAACGCTTGGTAAGCATTAATTTTTCATAAAAATCAATATTGGTCCATGGGTCACGAAAATCTGCCACCCATTTTACTTGCGGAAGTTTTTGTTTGATGCCCAAGCCAATCATGTGCATGCTGTGCGGCGGGCCGGAGCTAATAACATGTGTAATGCTGTATTTTTGAATATAGTCAACCAAATAAGGAACACTTGGTTTTATCCAAAATTTTCGGGCATCAGGTATAAAAAAATTTCCGCGGATAAAGACGCTAATTTTTTCTGTAATTCCCGGCTTTTTATTCTCACTTAAAAAAGAAGCATTTATTTTATCGCTTTTTTTTCTGCCGATAAATTTTTTATAAATGCTGTAAGGTTCCCAAATGGAAGTTTTTAAAACGGTTAAGTTTTTTGGAATATCTTTTTTTAAGCTTTCATCAATTACCGGCATTTCGCCATTGAGTGCTGTGTAAACAATTGGTTCCCATCCAAACTCGCGAAAATATTTTACAAACTTCAGCCAGCGCTGAACACCGGCGCCGCCTCCGGGAGGCCAATAATAAGTTAGTATTAAAATTTTTTTCACAAGAAAATTAAAAGTTACTCTTTTCTTTTTCCTTTAAAAGAGCCAGTTTTAAAACTTCTTCCATTTGTTTTACATAGTTAAAGGAAAGTCCTTTTAAATAATCTTGCTTAATATATTCCACGTCTTTGCGGTTATCTTCGCATAAAATAATTTCTTTAATGCCAGCTCTTTTTGCAGCAAGAATTTTTTCTTTTATTCCGCCCACAGGCAATACTTTTCCGCGAAGAGTAATTTCTCCTGTCATGGCTAGCGCTTTTTTTACTTTACGTTTAGTAAACGCACTTGCTATAGAAGTAAGCATTGCAACTCCCGCACTGGGACCGTCTTTTGGCGTAGCACCTTCAGGAATGTGAATATGAATATTGTATTCTTCAAACATTACAGGATCAATATCGAGCAAATGCGGATGCGCTTTTAAATATTCAAGAGCAAGCACGGCGCTCTCTTTCATTACTTCACCTAAATTACCTGTTAATGTTAATTTAGCTGTTTTGCTTTTGCTTAAGCTTGTTTCAATAAATAAAATTTCTCCGCCCACCTGAGTCCATGCCAAACCGGTTACAACACCCGCCAAATCATTGCCTTGGTATTTATCGCGAATATGCGAGGGGCCTAAGATCTGAATGATTTCTTCTTCGGTGAGTTTTGGAATATCTTCGTTTTTAGCAATGTGAACAGCCGAATGTCGGGCAATCTTTGATATTCTTTTTTCAAGATTTCTTACGCCACTTTCTGCAGTATAAGTGTCAATCATAAATTCAAGAACCTTGTCAGTAATTTTCAATTGAGATTTTTTTAAACCGCTTTCTTCTATTTGTTTAGGAATTAGATGGCGTTTGGCAATCTCTAGTTTTTCTTCAATGGTATAACCGTTTACTTCAATAATTTCCATTCGGTCGCGTAAAGCCGGCTGAATACCTGAAAGGTTATTACAGGTGGCGATGAACATTACTTTACTCAAATCGTAATCCAACTCTAAAAAATTATCGTAAAAAGTTGAATTTTGTTCCGGATCTAAAACTTCCAATAATGCAGAGGAAGGGTCGCCATGATAATCGCTTCCTACTTTATCAATTTCATCTAAAATAAAAACCGGGTTGGAAGATTGAACTTTTTTAAGATTTTGAAGTATTCTTCCAGGCATTGCACCGATATATGTTTTGCGATGTCCACGAATTTCGCTTTCATCTTTTAATCCACCCAGGCTCATGCGAACGTATTTTCTATTGAGAGCTTTAGCAATACTTTTTCCTAAAGAAGTTTTACCCACTCCCGGAGGGCCATACAAACAAATAATGGGCGATTTTAAATTTCCCTTTAATTTTAAAACCGCAAGATGTTCAATGATGCGTTCTTTTACTTTCTCCAAGCCAAAATGATCTTCATCTAAAATTTCTTCCGCATGTTTGAGATCAAAATTATCCTGAGTCAATTCATTCCATGGTAACTCCAAAAGCAATTCTATATAATTGGTTTGAATGCCGTATTCCGCCGCATTTGGATTCATGCGTTGGAGTTTGGCTATTTGTTTTTCAAAAATTTCATGAACGTTTTCATTCCATTTTTTTGCTTTGGCTTTTTCTTTGTATTCGTTAATCTCCTGCTCAAAATTATTGCCGCCTAATTCTTCCTGAATGGTTTTTATCTGCTGATTCAAAAAATATTCGCGCTGCTGTTTATCCAGATCCATTTTTGTTTTATTCTGGATCTGACTGCGAAGTTCCAGCATCTGAAATTCTTTGTTCAGAAATTCAAGCACCAATAAACTACGCTCTTTTAAATTGGGTACCTCCAGCATTTTTTGCTTTTCATCGGTTTTGGCACTCATGTTTGATGAAATAAAATTCACCAAAAAAGTAGGGCTATCAATGTTGTTTATGGCAAAACCTGCGTCGCTTGGAATGTTAGGTGAAAGTTTTACGATTTGTACCGAAGTTTCTTTTAAATTTGAAATAATTGCCTGAAATTCCTGATCGGTTTTTAAAGGTTTTTCTTCATCAAAAGCACTTACTCTTGCCTTGTGATAAGGTTCTGTTTGAATAAATTTATCAATTTTAAAACGGCGTTTTCCCTGAATGATAATAGTTGTATTTCCATCGGGCATCCTAAGCATTTTTATAATAAAAGCCACAGTTCCTACGGTATGAAGGTCGTCGGCGGCAGGCTCTTCGATGTTATCGCTTTTTTGCGCTACAACTCCAATTGTTTTATCTCCTTTGTTGTAATCTCTAATCAGTTGAATGGATTTATCTCTTCCAACGGTAATAGGGATTACAACACCCGGAAAAAGAACTGTGTTACGTAACGGCAATATTGGCAGAATGTCCGGTATTTTTTCATTCTGCATATAGTCCTCATCCTCAGCGCTTAAGAGGGGGATAAAATCCGAATCGTCTTCTATCCCTGTTTTTATACCTAATTCATCTAAATCCCCAAAAGCCATAATAATCAATTTTTATTAGTTAAACATAATCTGTGCCATTAGCATAAAGTAGACTATTTGGCAGGTTTATAAGGCATTCTTACAAAGAAAGAAAAGCCATTTTTATCGTATAATTTTTTTAATGAAAGATTAGTAAAGAGTTCTTTTTCATCAGTTTTTTTACAAACAAGGTAAGCGGGACGATCAATTTTCCCCTCTTTCATCCATGCGCCGTTGGCATTTGGAAAAGAAGTGAAGCGAGAATGTCCCTCTTTTTCAGCATTGTCTAAATAAATTTTAATGCTTTTTATCTGATCGGGATTGGTATAATCTTGCGGTTGCCGTTGAGAATAAAAAAGATAGGCATAACTTTTAAAATGATGCGTTTCTACATAGCACTTTTGAGTGGAGCACGCTTTATAAAATTCGATAGCAGAGTGCTGGGTGTATTGTTCAATTTTAGGTACCAGAACATTTATGGAAAGGTAAATGAAGAGTAAAGAAATGCCAAAGCCTGAATAAATAAATTTTAAGTTTTTTTGGGTTATTCCCCTGAAAATCAGCCACAAAGAAGTGAGTAAAATAATCCCCAAAAGTGATTCAAAACCTGACCAATGAACATTTGCTTTTAGGTTTTCGCGGGCGAATCCATCCTCAATTAAAGTGCCGTTAATCAAATATTGCTTAAAATAATTTATAAACCCGAGGCTTATAAATGCAATGGTAATTAACAGAGTGATGAGCCAATAAAATATTTTGATAATATTATTGAAGGTTAAGCGTGAACAATTATGTGTGATGGCAAGTGCAGCTACAAATGTTAAAGGAAAATAACATAAGGAAGAATAATGTACAATTTTAGTTTTTACAATGGAAAAAAGAATTAAAACAATCCAAAATAAACAGATGATAAATTTTCGGAAGAGTAATTGAAAAGGCGTGAGCCCTTGGGTGTTGCGATAACCGGCAATAAATAAAAAGGAAGCAGGGAAACATCCAAGTAAAAGTACAAGAGCGTGATAAAAAAACGGCCCGTCGTGTCCGGAATCGCCTGTTTCAAATAACCTTATTTGGTAAGTAACAAACTCTTTTATTACCTGACCATTGCCCCTTAGCCATTCAAAAATAAACCACGAGCAGGAAACAAATAGGGTTGTTAATGTAAAAACAAAAAATGCTTTTGTTAAGAAGACCTTAAAATTTTTATTCCATATTACAAAGGCTAAAAGGGTTAATATTACTATAATTATAGCTGCCGGGCCTTTTGTTAATACTGCCAAACCTAAAAATAATCCGGCAAGTAATCCGTTTAAAATTTCTTTTAAGCCAATTGGATTATTAATGAATAAAATAATATTGTAAATTGATAAAAATATAAAAAGGTTAAACCATGGATCAATTATGCCTGATTTAAAAAATAAATGCGGTAAAATAGTGGCAGAATAAACCAAACACCAAAGGATTCCGAATTTTTTTGAGTAAAACTTTTTTCCAATTAAAAATAACACGATAAATGTGATTATGCTACAAACAGCATTCGGAAAACGCGCTGCGAATTCGTTGATTCCAAATACATTCATGCTGGCGGCTTGCATCCAGATAAAAAGTGGGGGCTTTTCCCAAAAGGGTAAATAATTTAATTGCACTTCAGCGTAATTTCCTGACACCAGCATTTCGCGGGCACACTCTGCAAAATTGATCTCATCCCAGTCAAATAAGGGACAATTACCAATAAATGGAATAAAAATTATTCCTGCAATTAGAGTAATTAAACCTAAAACTAAAAAATTATTTTTTAAGAGTTGATTCAGTTTTTTTGGATTTTAAGAGCGGTTTGTTGAGGGCTTGAAGTTTATTTTTTTCAATAATAAAAATATAGAACAGAATACTAAAAAAAGTTCCGATAAGGCTTCCCGCTGTAATATCGGGCAACCAATGTTGCGATAAGTAAACTCTGCTGAACGAGGCTAAGACGGCGAGGATAAAGAACATAAATTTAAATTCGGGTTTGGAAGCATAAAAAGCAAGGCACATAAAAATAGCGAAAACCTGAGTAGCGTGGCCACTCGGAAAGCTATTATGAATATAAAGATCTTCGGCATTTACATATTTAATGGGTACATGAACCGTCCATTGAAAAATCTGATAAGGCCTGTCGATATTATTAAAAAACTGATATTTAAGGATATTGGTAACAACAGCCGCCGCAAAAAAAGAAAGAGTGGAGTAGACCCCTAATCGGGCATTATACATCAGTATTAAAATAAGAATAACAGGCATAAAAAGGCCATCGCCCAAATAAGTGAGGTAATAAAAAAAATTATCAAACAAGCTGTTACCTACCAATTGATTCAGATAAATGTGAATGGAAATTTTACCGTAAGAAAATAAAAAGGAAAAGGCAATTACAATAAGGCTCATGTACACCACTAAAATATACCAGTTATTTTTAAGAAAATTTTTCACCAACTTAAAGTGTTTTGGCTTGGTTCCAGTAAATATCCAATTCTTCAAGTTTGCAATCCGAAATTTGTTTTCCTGTTCCTTTCACTTTATCTTCCATGTAATTAAAGCGTTTAATAAATTTTTGATTGGTATGTTCCAAGGCGTCTTCGGGATTTATTCCCAAAAAACGAGCGTAATTTATAAGTGAAAACAATACATCGCCAAATTCTTTTTCAGCTAGTTTTAAATCTCCCTTGGCAACTTCCGCTTCAAACTCCGTAAGTTCTTCCTTTACTTTTTCATAAACTTGTTCAGGCTGCTCCCAATCAAAACCCACCGCGCGCGCTTTTTCCTGAATACGATATGCTTTTAAAAGTGCCGGCATACTGTTAGGAACCCCCGCCATAACGGTTTTGTTACCGCCTTTTTCTTTTTGCTTTAGTTGTTCCCAGTTTTGTTTAACCTGCTCTTCGGTATCTGCTTTTACATCGCCATAAATATGTGGATGACGAAAAATAAGTTTTTCACAAAGGGAATCTATTACATCTTTTATATCAAAAGTTTTAGTTTCGGAGGCAATGCGTGAATAAAAAATAATGTGAAGCAGCAGATCGCCGAGTTCTTTTTTCACTTCAGTTAAATCGTTTTTTAAAATAGCATCGCTGAGTTCAAAAGTTTCTTCTATGGTAAGGTGTCTTATACTTTCAATAGTTTGTTTTTTATCCCAGGGGCATTGTTCCCGCAATTCATCCATAATTTTTAACAACCGTAAAAAGGCTTCCGCTCTCTGATCCATATCTTTCAAATTTAACAAATAAAAAGTGTTTAATTTTACAAGGAGAAAATATGTTAACTTATTTTAATTATTTTAGCAGCCCCATTGAAAAAGCAATATATTCATAGTTTATTATTGATTTTTTTATGGTCGAGATTATTCGGCCAAAACGGAATTACCGGTAATCCGGAGTGGCTGATTAAACCGGCAATCAATCAGGGTTTTATTCTTGAACACCGAAGCACTTTAGGCCATTTGGTTAAAGGGTATCCTACCATTTACGAAGTGGATATTGGAAAACCAACCTTAGGCAATAAATTGTGGCATCTTGAAAATAACAAGCCTGATATTGGATTATCTTTTACTGTAATTGATTTTAAAAACCCTCAGCAACTCGGTTATTCCATTGCCTTAGCCCCATTTGCCGATATTCCTTTAAATCGGAATGAGAGCAGGAAGACGAGGCTGATTATGCGTGTATCGTGGGGCGTTGCCTATCTCAACAAAGCATTCGATATTCATACTAATCCTAAAAATATTGCCATTGGAAGCAAGGTTAATTCGTTCGTTCAATTTAAGTGGTTTTGGCATATTCCCATTAATAAAAATTTGCGTTTTGAACCTGGTTTTGCTTTCAGCCATGCAAGTAACGCGCGCGCCAAGGTGCCAAATTTGGGATTAAACGTAATTTCGCTCAATGCAGGTTTAAATTATATTATTCCCCGCAGTAAAAAAACTGTTGTGGATAAAATAGATTCTTCTACAAAAGTAAAATCGAAAAATGAATTAATGGCTTATGCTTCTTTTGGCTACAATCAACGCGAAGTGGCCACACCATATCTCTTTAATTTGCAAATGGCCTTTGCCTATCATCGTAATGTTAGAAATACTCATAAATTTGGCATAGGCACCGATGTGTATGTCGATCAGAATTATCTGATAGATTACCAGCAAGAATTACAAAAACCAGCTACCGGATTGGATAATTTTAGAACGTCGCTTAAATTTTGTTACTCCTATAATATTGGCAGAATTAGTTTTCCCGCAGAAATAGGTTATTATATAGTACAAAAAGTAAAACCCGATGGTCCCGTTATTTTTAGATTGGGAGTAAGATATTATGGTAAACACGGTTTTGTGGCCGCTATTGGCTTGCGAACACATTTTGCCGTAGCCTATGATTTTGAATACGGGATAGGATACAGGTTTTTTTTATAAAAAGTGACAAGAAGAAAATTAAAATATTTAATCATTTGTTTAATTGCCTTCGCTTGTAAAAAAGAGAATGCTTTTGATTGCGTTAAATCTAATGGCTCCATGGCTGTTGAACTAAGAAACGTGGGCGCATTTGAAATAGTTAAAGTTTATGATAAGATTGATTTGAATATTGTTCAAGGGGCGGAATATAAAGTGGAAGTGAATGCGGGCGGAAATTTACTCACAAACATTCAAACAACTGTTAAAGACGGCATCCTTACCATTAAAAATAATAACCGTTGTAATTTTGTAAGAGGCTATAAAAAAAGAATAACTGTTAATCTTACTCTCCCTAAAATAAAAAAAGTAGATAATGAAGGAGTTGGCACTCTTAGAATTTTAGATAATTTTACGCAGGATACTATATTGGTGAGAGCGGAAAATTCGGGAGATATTCATGTTAACGGCACATTTAAATTACTTCAAACAAGTTCGCATGGTAATGGAGATATATATTTAACCGGACAATGCGATCGTTTATTTGTATATATGTTTGGAACAAATTTTTTAAATGCTCAGGAATTATTAATTAATAATTTTATTTTTATTGAAACCATAAGCATTGGCGATGCCCGAATTAAAGCACCTTTAAACGGAATTTTAGAATGTAATATCTGGCGAAGCGGCAATATTTATTACACCGGAAACCCTGCCTCTGTAATTAATTACAGCGATGGTAGCGGTAAGGGCAGGCTTATAAAAGAGTAATTAACGTGGCTTGTAATATTTTTTAGCTTCCGGCATAAACTTTTGAAGGTCTTTAATCCTTTTTGCATCGCTGGGGTGGGTGCTTAATAATTCGGGAGGAGCCTGTCCTCCTTTTTTATCGGCCATGCGCTGCCAAAAAGCTATGGCTGCTTCGGGATTATATCCGGCCATTGCCGCAAATATCAAACCCATTTTATCGGCCTCCGATTCATGTTTGCGGCTATAACTTAATGTACCTAAAGTTGTAGAAACACCATACGCCTGCTGAAAGATTTGCTGGGTCATTTGGGGCTTTTGTGAAAGGGCAACTGAAAGAACTGCACCACCCAATTGCACCAATAAACCCTGGCTCATGCGCTGGTTTCCGTGGCGGGCAATAGCGTGGGCAATTTCGTGCCCCATTACCACGGCAAGGCTTTGCTCATCTCCGGTTACCGGCAGTAAACCTGTATAAACAACCACTTTGCCTCCGGGCATGCACCAGGCATTAACTTGATTTTGGTCTACCACATTAAAGGTCCACTGAAAGTTTTTTAACTCGTCACCTAATTTTTGGGAAGCAAAGTATTCATCTACCGATTTTTGAATTCTAACGCCGCATCTTCTAACCAATTGCGTGCGCTCGTCGCTGGCGGGAAGTGGTGGGTTTTGCGCCAAGAATTTATCGTACTCAGAAACGCTCATGGTTATTAATTCGCCTTCGGGAATAAGGTTAAGGCCATTGCTTCCGGTTACCTCGTTTTTATGACAGGCAAATGCAGTTGTAAGAGCAACAATGGAAAGAAGTATTTTTTTTTTCATAATCTTAATTTTCAATTTTGGCAGTTAAGCCGCGTTCCAGCAAACTTTCGCACAATGGTTTTAATTTTTTAAAAGTGCCGTTTTTTACCACACATTTACCTTTGTGATGCACCAAATACGTACACTGTTCGGCTTGTTCAGGATGATGATCACATACTTTAATCAATGAATCAATTACGTGTTCAAATGTATTAAAATCATCATCGTAAAGAATTAAAGCCTTTGTAGCCTCTTCCTTTAAAATAACCTCTATAATTTCCTGTTCTAAAAGATCAGGGCTTTCTATAATATTCATGTTTCAGATGTAAAATTAATAAAAATACTGCGCCATTATTCTATTAAAAATCATCTACCTAAAATGATTATAAAAAAAGTATGCCAAGATTAAATGTGCAATTTTTGAGAAAAAAAAGGTGGGATCCTATACTTTTAAGCCAATTACTAAAATATCATCAATTTGTTTGTTTTTGCCTTTCCAGGTATTAAAAGTGTTTTCAATGGAAAGAGCCTGATCGGCGGAATTTAAAGTGTGAATTTCTGTTAAAAGTTTTTCAAAACGTGAGGTAAGGAATTTTTTACCTGAAATTTCTCCCATTTGATCGGCGTAACCATCGGTTGCCATAAAAATACTGGTGTTGGGGAGAAGTTGTTTCTGTATAGAAGAAAAATTTCCAATGCCCAAAAGATCAAATACGCCGTTGAGGGAATAGATTTGAGAATTAAGTTTCTCAAGGCCGTTTTTAGAGCAGAGGTATAAAGTTTGGTTGGCACCGGCAAATTGCAGAATCAGGGAAACAGAATCTATTTTGCAAACCGAAATATCCATTCCATCTGTATTTGTATCTTCCTGTTGTTTAGAAATAAGCGTAGTTGTAAGCCCTGCATTTAAAGCTTTAATAATTTCGGCGGGGTCAAAAATGTTTTTATGACAAACAATGTCATTTAGCAAAGTGCTTCCTACCATGCTCAAAAACGCGCCCGGAACACCGTGCCCTGTGCAATCGGCTACTACAATAATAGTTTGGCTTGTTCCGGGCAGGGAGTAAAACCAATAAAAATCGCCACTTACAATATCTTTAGGTTGGTATAAAATAAAACTTTGCGGAAAAGCAGTGCTTAAAATAATATTATTTGAAAGGATGGAACTTTGAATGCGTTTAGCGTAATTAATACTGTCAATAATTTCCTTTTGATTTTTTTCAAGTAAAAATTTCTGTTCTTCTACCTGTTTTTTTTGTGAAGTGATTAATTCATTAACTTGTTTTTTTTGATGATTGCTTCTGAAAATCACACCGGCTAAAATCAGCATAAAAATAAATCCAATAATAAAAAAATTACGAATGGTCTTTTGTTTTTCGTTTTCCTGGCGTGCCACTACTTCTTTTTTCTCTTGCTGAAGATTGGTAATTGTTTCCTTTTTTTCAAATTCATAATTCATTTCGGCTCTAACGCTTTTAGCCGTGTTTGCTTGGTTTAAAATACTGTCTTTATACTTAACATAGGTTTTAAAATTGCTTAATGATTCCTGATAATTTTTTTTATATTCGTTTAAAAGGGATAAAGCTTCATAGCAATAACTTAACTTATCAATCTGACCGCTTTTTTCGTAATGTTCTAAAGCCTTAATAATATATATTTTGGCCTGCGTAGCGTTGTAATTTTTATTTGCAGGAATTGTTTTAGCTAATGAAACATACACAAAACCAATGTTAAGGTGGGTTAAAGCAATGTCAGATTTAGATCCTACCTCTTCATGAAGCTTGAGGGCATTAAAAAACATTTCGAGAGCCTTAGGATATTTTCCGGTTACATCGTACACGTTACCAATATTTAAATATCCATTGGCTATAAAAGCTATGTTCCCATCTTCTTCGGCCATTTTTAAAAATTGACTAAATACTTTTAAAGCTTCCTCAAATTTTCCCTGATCCACGTAAACTGTACCGATGTTAATCAGGCCGGTTTCAATGGCATTCCGGTCTTTTAGTTTTTCACCTTCTTTCAACCCTTTGTTATAATATTCGAGGGCTTTAAGACGATTTCCCTGGCGCGCGTAGGCAATACCAATACCATTATAAGTTCGGGTTATAGCTTTTTTATCGTTTGTTTTTTCAAAAGCTTTAAGGGCTTTAAAAAAACTTTCGAGCGCCAATGCAAAATTATCCTGCACATTATAAATATTACCAATAGAATTTAAACATTGGGCCACTAAAACCTGGTTTTCTATTTGTTCACGAATTACCAATTCTTTTTTACGCTGTTTCAGGGCATTGGGTAAATCTTCTTTCCAACGATAATTATCCGCAATTACTTTATAAGAATTTGCGAGAAAAAATTTGGCAGTATTATTTTGGTAACGGGCAACTATTTTTTCGGAAATTAACTGGGCAATTCGGGCATATTTCATGGCCGTTGCAAACTGTTTATTATTAAGATATTCTTTACTGAGGTTATGTAAAATTTTTATTCTTATAGTATCATTTAAGGTTGTTTTACTTACAGTTGAATTAATAGTTTTAAGAATTCGGTGGAGAGAATCAATAGTTCGGTTTTGTGCCAATAAAAAATGATTACCTATTGTAAAAATAAATAAACATGTTAAAATAAAACACTTTAGGGAAAAGCTTTTCATTATGAATTAAAGGTAAAGAAAATTGCCCTACCAAATAGAAAATAAAAAACCCCGATATTTCTATCAGGGTTTTTATTTAAGCTTTATCTTCTTTTTTATTCTTTTTAGCTTTTGGCTTATGTGTTGAAACTACAATTTCATCTTTCTCCTTATTGTAATCCACTTCAATTTCATCTCCTTCTGCAAGGTTACTTTTGATGATCTCTTCTGCCATAGGATCTTCGAGATACTTTTGAATGGCGCGTTTTAATGGTCTTGCACCGTAGTTTGGATCATACCCTTTTTCTACAATGTAATCTTTAGCCGCTTCGGTAATTTTAATAGTGTATCCTAAGCCGGTTACTCTTCCAAATAAATGCCCTAATTCAATATCAATGATCTTATGTATATCTTCACGCTCTAAGGAATTAAACATAATAACATCATCAATCCTGTTTAAAAACTCCGGAGCAAATGCTTTTTTAAGGGCGTTTTGAATAACACCATGTGCTGCATCTGTTTCACTTTCTTTTCTTGTACTCGTTCCAAAACCAACTCCTACACCAAAGTCTTTTAACTGGCGGGCACCAATGTTACTGGTCATGATGATGATGGTATTCTTGAAATCAATTTTTCTTCCCAAACTATCCGTTAACATACCATCATCTAATACTTGTAAAAGCATATTAAATACATCGGGATGCGCTTTTTCAATTTCATCCAATAATACCACTGCATACGGACGACGACGTACTTTTTCAGTTAATTGCCCGCCTTCTTCGTATCCTACATATCCCGGAGGGGCACCAATTAAACGTGTTACGGCAAATTTTTCCATGTATTCACTCATGTCAATACGAATTAACGCATCGTCATTATCAAATAATTGTTTGGCAAGTATTTTAGCCAATTGAGTTTTACCAACACCGGTGGGACCTAAAAATATAAATGAACCAATTGGTTTGTTTGGATCTTTTAATCCCGCGCGATTACGTTGAATGGCTTTAACTACTTTTGCAAGAGCCGCATCCTGACCGATTACTTTACCTCTAAGTAACTCATTCATTTTCACCAACTTATCGCTTTCGTTTTGATTAACACGTTGAACAGGAACTCCGCTCATCATGCTCACCACTTCGGCTACATTATCTTCGCTAACCGTAACTCGGTTTTGCTTGGTTTCTTCTTCCCATATTTTTTTGGCGGCTTCCAATTGCGATTGAAGTTGTTTTTCGCTATCGCGTAAACGGGCAGCTTCTTCGTATTTTTGGCTGCGAACAACCTGATTTTTTAGTTCTTTTATTTCTTCAATTTTACCTTCAATATCCAATATGTTTTGCGGCACATGAATGTTGGTAATATGCACCCGGCTTCCCGCTTCATCCAAAGCGTCAATGGCTTTATCGGGCAAATGCCTGTCGGTAATATAACGCGCTGTTAAAGAAACACAGGCTTTTATCGCTTCATCTGTATAAGTAACATTGTGATGATCTTCGTATTTACTTTTAATGTTTTGTAATATCTGTAAAGTTTCATCCTGTGTTGCAGGTTCAACAATTACTTTTTGAAAACGACGCTCTAAAGCACCGTCTTTTTCAATGTACTGACGGTATTCATCTAAAGTAGTGGCGCCAATACATTGAATTTCGCCGCGCGCTAATGCAGGCTTAAACATGTTGCTGGCATCCAAACTTCCGCTTGCACCACCGGCGCCTATTATGGTATGAATCTCATCAATGAATAAAATAACATCCGGACTTTTTTCAAGTTCGTTCATTACCGCTTTCATGCGCTCTTCAAATTGTCCGCGGTATTTTGTACCCGCAACTAAAGAGGCAAGATCTAAGGTAACCACACGTTTACCGAATAAAACACGGCTAACTTTACGTTGAACAATTCTTAAAGCCAAACCTTCGGCTATACTAGATTTACCCACACCCGGCTCACCAATTAAAATAGGATTATTCTTTTTACGACGAGATAAGATCTGAGAAACGCGTTCAATTTCTTTTTCGCGGCCAACTACAGGATCTAATTTACCATCTTCTGCCATTTTGGTAAGATCTCTGCCAAAGTTGTCTAAAACAGGCGTTTTTGACTTACTATCGCCTTGTTTTTTAGGATTTGCAGGATTGCTGCTTCCACCAAAACTTGCGTCATCCGTTTCATCATCATCGTTACCGGCTGCTGTATTTTCTATCTTTCCGGGGTTATCCAAAAAGCCTTCTAATTCAGCTCTGGTGGCATCGTAATCCACGCCGCTTTTTAATAATGTTTTAGTTACTACGTTATCGTTATCTTTTAAAATACACAACAACAAATGTTCAGTTCCTATTTGTACCGACTTAAATGTTTTAGCTTCCAGATACGTTAGTTTCAGGGTCTTTTCAGCCTGTTTTACCAATGGTATATTAGCCAGGTTATTCGTTTTTCGAATGCCGGGAGTAAGGTTTTGTTCGAGGGTACGGCGTAATTCCTGAGAATCTATTCCAAGATTTTTTAGTAACCGCATTCCAACACCATCACCATCCCTAATCATACCTAACATTAAGTGTTCAATGCCAATGTAATCGTGTCCCAAACGAAGAGCCTCTTCACGGCTGTAGGTAATCACATCTTTTACCCGGGGAGAAAATTTTGCTTCCATAAAAATGATCCTTATCAAGTGTTAAGTTACATATATAATGCCAGATTCAAAAATAGAATTAATAAGTGAGTAGTTAAAAATTCTAATCACTTTTTTTAACAAATTTTTTGTTGATAAGTTTTAGCGCCCTTTGTAGATTTTTCGGTACTTTCATGGGTTCTTAATTGAAAATGAGATAGATGGTTTTAGCATACGAATGTTAAATATTAAGATGTTAAAATTCAGTTAAAAAAGTAAATTTTTCAAAATATATTAAATAAATTATATGGCCGACGGAGAAAGAATTATTCCAATTAATATTGAAGATGAAATGAAAACAGCTTACATCGATTATTCGATGTCGGTTATTGTATCGCGTGCCCTACCTGATGTAAGGGATGGTTTAAAACCTGTGCATCGCCGTGTATTGTACGGTATGCTTGATCTTGGGGTGTTACACAATCGTCCTTATAAAAAATCTGCCCGTATTGTGGGAGAGGTTTTAGGAAAGTATCATCCTCATGGAGATGCTTCTGTATATGATACTATGGTGCGTATGGCTCAAGAATGGAGCTTGCGGTATATGCTGGTTGACGGACAGGGAAACTTTGGAAGCATGGATGGTGATCCTCCCGCGGCTATGCGTTATACCGAGGTTCGTTTCAGAAAGATTACTGAAGAAATGGTTGCCGATATTGAAAAAGATACTGTAGATTTTCGTCCGAATTTTGACGATAGTTTAACAGAGCCAACCGTTATGCCAACCAAAATTCCTAATTTGCTTATTAATGGCGCATCGGGAATTGCAGTGGGAATGGCCACCAACATGGCACCGCATAATTTAACGGAGGTTGTTGATGCTATTTTAGCATACATTGATAACCGCGAAATTGATATTCCGGCCTTAATGAAATTTGTTAAAGCCCCCGATTTTCCAACAGGCGGAATTATTTACGGATATGAAGGCGTTAAAGAAGCCATGGAAACTGGTCGAGGCCGTGTGGTAATGCGTGCAAGAGCGGTGATAGAGCAAGTTAACGACAGAGAAAGAATTGTTGTTACAGAAGTTCCTTATCAGATAAACAAAGCTGAAATGATAAAGCGCCAATGGGAGCTTTGTAATGAAAAGAAAATTGAAGGAATCACTGAAATTCGCGACGAAAGTAACCGCGAGGGTATTCGTGTGGTTTATGAGTTAAGAAGAGATGCTATTAGCAACGTGGTACTAAATAATCTTTACAAATACACGTCGCTGCAAACTTCTTTCTCTATTAATAATGTGGTTTTGGTTAATGGCCGCCCGCAGATGCTGAACTTAAAAGACATGATCCATTATTTTGTGGAACATCGTCATGAAGTTGTCGTTCGCCGCACAAAATACGAATTGGCGCAGGCCGAAAAACGCGCACATATTTTACAGGGTTTATTAATTGCTATCGATCATTTAGATGAAGTAATAAAAATTATCCGCGAAAGCGAAAGTCCGGATGTTGCGCGCGATGAATTAATAACCAAATTTACTTTATCGGAAATTCAGGCGCGTGCTATTTTAGATATGCGTTTAAGAACTTTAACCGGACTTGAGCGCGATAAATTAAAAGCGGAATACGATGAGTTGATGAAAACCATTGCTAACTTAAATGATATATTAAACAACGAACCATTGCGTTATAATATTATTAAAGAAGAGTTACTTGAAGTAAAAGAAAAATATGGAGATGCCCGCAGAAGCGAAATTGTTTACGTTGGTGATGATCTGAAAATAGAAGACATGATTGCTGATGAAGATGTGGTAATTACCATTTCTCACATGGGTTACATGAAGCGTACCAACCTTGCCGAATATCGTTCGCAAGGCAGAGGAGGCAAGGGAAGCAAGGGATCGAATACCCGCGAGGAAGATTTTATTGAGCACATGTTCATTGCTTCTACTCATAATTATTTATTATTGTTCACCGAAAAAGGACAATGTTTTTGGTTACGCGCTTACGAAGTTCCTGAAGGAAACAAAACAAGCAAAGGCCGTGCTATTCAAAATTTAATAAGCATTTCTCCTGATGATAAAGTAAAAGCATTTATTAATGTTACAAGCCTTGATAAAGAAGAATACATTAATAACAACTTTATTATTTTATGTACTAAAGATGGTATCATTAAAAAAACATCTTTGGAAGCATATTCCCGTCCACGCACTAACGGTATCAATGCCATCACTATCCGCGAAGGCGATGTTCTTTTAGAGGCAGCTTTAACTAATGGTAAAAACGAAATTATGCTTGCAACCAAGTTGGGTAAAGTTTGTCGTTTCCCTGAAGAAAAAGTAAGGCCAATGGGACGTAATGCCAGCGGGGTAATTGGAATTGATTTGAACGATGAAGAAGGTGAGAAAAACGAAGTCATTGGCATGATCTGTATCAATGATATGAACGCCAATATTTTAGTAGTTTCAGAAAAAGGCTACGGAAAACGCAGCGATATTGAAGAGTACAGAATAACTAACCGTGGCGGTAAAGGAGTAAAAACCATAAATATTACCGATAAAACAGGCTATTTAGTTGGAATTAAAACAGTTACGGATGCCAACGATTTAATGATCATCACTAAAAACGGAATAACCATCCGATTAAATGTTAGTGCGCTTCGTGTTATGGGCAGAGCAACGCAAGGTGTTAAATTAATTAACATTTCCGATTCTGATGAAATTGCAGCGGTAACAAAAGTGGATCATGAAGATGAGAATGGCGTAATAACAACGGTGGATGGAGTGGTAATAGCTCCTGAACCAACAGATACTACGCCACCGGCTGATTCAGAAAAAACCAATGATGAAGCCCCGAAAGATTAATTTTTAGGTAAGGAATGTTAAAAATATAAATTTGGTATGTAAATTGAATTATTAAACGTTTAAATAGTAAAATGAAAAAAATAACCATATTAAGCTTAGCCTTATTACCCCTTTTTGGATTTTCACAAAAAACAAAAGTGCAAACAGCCTGGAGGGCATTGAATGATTATGAAGCAACCGTAAAAGACGGTAAACCGGATTTGGTGTACCTTAACAAAGCAAAAGATGCAATTGATTTGGCAATGGTTCATGAGGATACAAAAAATCAAGGCAAAACTCACGCTTACAAAGCAAGAATTAGTTACGCCTATTATCAGTACAACCTTACTCAGGAATTAAAAAAACTGGAAGCCACCGTTCCTGATAAAAATGAACGTGCCATGCTGGCTTATGGAAATACTCCGCTTAGTGATTTTGAAAACGCAGGGCAGGAAATTGAAAAAATAAAAGACCTTGATCCAAAATTTATGGAAACCATCATGGAAGGCTTAACAAAAGGAACTTCCATGCTTGGCGAAGATGATGTTAAGTTTGCTTTGGTTGCACAGCAAATGAAAATGGAATCGGCCAACATTGCTCAAGGAAAGTATAAAGCAAAAAAATACGATGAAGCCGCGGATTATTTTTATAAAACAGGTTTTTTAAATACCATGTTATATAAAGCAAAAGATACGGCTAACTTTTACAACGCTTGTATTTCGGCGGCGAAAGCGAAAAACACCGGTAAAATACTTGAGTATAATAAAAAAATGATTGATGGAAAAATTTCTACTCCTTACAATTACGAATCCATGTACAATGCGCACTTGAGCAAAACCCCTGCTGATACCAACGCGGCAATGGAAATTTTGAAAAAAGGTAGAGTGGCTTTTCCGGGCGATTTGAATTTAATGAATAAGGAAACAGATTATTTTTTAGCTAAAGGCAAACAGCAGGAAGCTTTAAATAACTTAAAAGCATCCATTGAAAAAGATCCTAAAAATCCAATCTTTCATTTAATTACAGGGCAAATTTATGATGGAATGGCTAACCCAAAAGATAAGGTTACGTTTAAAGAACTTCCCAAGCCCGCCAATTACGAAGAGTTGATAAAGAATGCCGAAGCTGCGTATTTAAAAGGGATTGAATTAAATTCTTCCAACAAAGATTATCAATACAACCTCATTTTTAATTTGGGCGCGCTTTATAATAATTATGGCGGTTATTATCAGAATCGTCAGCCTGCAACAATTACCGAAGCAGCTAAGATTCAAAAAGAAAACGATGCTATTTCGCAGCAATATTTTAAAAAAGCTATACCTTTATTAGAACAGGCTTTAACTATTAAAGCAGATGATAAGCCTACCATGGTTGCTCTTCGTAAGCTATATATGTTTACCAAAGAAGATGCAAAAGCCAAGGAAATGAACGATAGAATTAAATCGGGCAAATAAAATTAAAACCAAAGCCCCTCGGATTTTTCTGAGGGGTTTTTAGTTTTTGTATAAATGAAAAAAAATCTTACCATTCTTTTATTGCTTCTAAGAGTATTTGTTTATGCTCAAACCAACAATGATGATGACATAAACGACCCCTTGTTTCAGTCGGCTTTTAGTAAGTACGAAAAAAAATTGTACACCGAAGCTTACGAAGGCTATTCCACTTTTCTACGCAAAAAACCTAATGATGCCTCTGCATTGTATAACCGCGGACTTTGCAGTTATGCCAAAACGGATTACCACTCGGCCTTGCGCGATTTTAAAAGCAGCATTAGTTTTAATAGAAAAAAACCCGATGTGTATTACATGAAGGGTCTTTGTAATTTTTATCTGAAAGAATACGAAGTAGCGATTAATGATTTTGACAGTGCGCTTATTTTTAAACCTGATTATGCAGAGGCTTTGTGTTATAAAGGAGCTGCTTATAACGCCTTAAAAAAATATCCTGAAGCTTTACGCGCTTTGGATGAAGCCCATGATTTAAAAACCGATTACGAACCCATTTATTATTTCAGAAATATAACTAAGTATTATTTAAAAGATTATTCGGGTAGTTTGGCCGATTGTAATGCCGCTTTAATTTATAAAGATTATTATGATACTCATTTTTGGAAAGGTGTGAGTTTAATAGAATTAAAACGTTATAAAGAGGGAATAACGGAATACGATACCGTAATAGCGCGTAATAAAAAATACGCAGCGGCCTATTACAATAGAAGTATTGCATATTTTGATTTGGCTGTTTATAAAACCTCGCTGGCAGATGTAAATAAATGTTTAGAAGTTGATCCCGCTTATTCAAAAGCCTATTACATGAAAGGATTGAATTTATATTATCTTAAAAAGTATAAAGAGGCTGAACCCGACTTTAACGCAGCCGTTGATTTAAACGTGGAAGATTATAAAACTTATTTTTACAGAGGCGCTAATTATTACGCTTTAAAAAAAGATGAACTTGCACTTTCTGATTTTAATAAATCAATTTTGTTAAATAAAGATTACGAACAACCTTATTTTTATCGCTCGCAATTAAGGTATGCCGCTCAAGATTATAAAGGCTGCGCGGAAGATTGTGATAAAGCTTTAGCCTTGGTAAAAGACCCTGTTACGTTTTACACAAGAGGCATTGCCCGTTACGAATTAAAAAATTATGATGGGGCTTTGGAAGATTATAACAACTGCCTTGCTTTACAAAAAGATTATACACTCGCCATTTTAGAGCGGGGAGTAGTTAATTTTACGCTTGCTAAAGATGACGCGGCTATTAATGATTTTAACGCTGTTATAAAATTGGATGATAAAAGCGCAAGAGCCTATTATTTCCGGGGACTAACAAAAGCTCAGATGAAAGAGGCCGGGGCTTGTAATGATTTACGTATTGCTTCTAAAATGGGATATTTTTGGGCAAGTGATGAATTAAAGAAGAACGGGTGCAAGTAAGAACCACTTTTTCATTATGCCCACACTATACTTAACCATTTATTTTTAACCAACTACTCTTACCGCATTGTATTGATTATAAAAAGCGGCATTACTTACTTCAAACTGAAGTAAAATAGGATCAAGCTGGTTAAGTAAGATATTATCCGCCGCTTCAAAATGTTGTTCAATGGTTAAGGTAGCGTTGATAGATACACTTGCCACACTTTTTGGTTTACCAATCAAAGCGCTGAAAGCATCTATTGCTTCCTGTAAAGCAACCTGTGTAGCGGCATTAACGCCATAATTTTGCAAATGACTAACGTGGGGTTGTAAAGCGTTGTATATGTTTTGGCATATATCATCGGCATCCGTATCCTTTGCCGCTTTTATTTCGCTCAACGATACTTTAAACTGCGCTGCCAGTTCAATATCCTTTATAACATTTGCGTGGGCAAAGCCCGCTTTTGCAGCAAGTATGGCCGCGTTTGCCATGGTATCTTTTGCCGCAGTTTTATTTTGAGTAATACCAACCGTGGAAGTTTTTTGCAGAAGGTCGCTTGCGTTTAAGGCATCTAAATGATTGGTGAAAGATAAAACAATTGCACTGATGGTTGGGTTATCACTCCACACTTCAGGGTAAGTGTTTAAAAATTGCATAACAGCATCGTACATATTCAGTTTGGAGGTTTGTCTGTCGTTCATAAAATTTAGTTTTTAGTTTATAACGTAAATTTAAAAAAAATATTGCATCTAATTTATGAGATTCTTTTGTGATGTGCAAATTTTTCAGAACCATGCTTGGGGGGATAATTCGAGGTAATCGTAATATCTTTAAAAACACTTCTATTTTAGTGCCCTCTTTTTAGAATTACTCAACTATAACCTTTTTAGTTAATTTGTCGGTGTCATTTTGTAAAGTTACAAAGTAAAGGCCTTTCACATCAATATTTACGATGGTTGATTGAAGAGTATAATCGATTTTTTATTGTTTTAATATTTTAAACACCTTAAACGAATCATCATTTTTTATTTTGAAATGGTAAAGACCGGTTGGTAAAAATTCCAGACTGATTACTTTATTTTGTTCTATCTCTCTTGAAATAAAAACTTGCTTTCCTAAATTATCAAACACTTCAACAGAGGAATTTGAGTAATTAAAATCATTGGGTAATTGCAAAGTAATTTTATTGCTAAGGGGATTGGGATAGATATAAAGGAGTTCTTTTGCATTTTCTTCTATACTCATAACAATACCTGTGTAATAACGTGCAAGTGCTGTGTTAACTCCTGTCAAAGAATCAGTAGCATATCCAGCAACTACCAATTTACCGTCGCTTTGCAAGGCAGCTGCCATAATTTCATCTGTGCTATTGCCAACAGGCGTCATTACTTTTCCCTGCACGCCAAAGGTGTTATCGGCACTACCATCGCTGTTATATCTCCGGATACAAAAATCAAAAGTAGCGTTTACACTGCTGGCTCCTGAGGCAATAATTTTACCGTCGGGCTGAATTAAAACGCTGCTCGCTCCACTAATTGTTTGGGTGATACCATAGGTTATCTTACCGTTAACGCCAAAGGAAGTATCAAGTGTGCCATTTGTGTTAACTCTTGCAAGGGCAAAATTACTGAACGATCCGCTGCTGGTGTGGCTGCCGGCCACCACTATTTTACCATCGGTTTGTAAAACCATGTCTTGCAGATAATCATTAAAGTTACTGAAAGATATTAATGTTTTTCCATTCACTCCGTAAGTGTTATCTATTGTTCCATTAATATTATAGCGGATTAAAACACAATCATCATAGGTACCATTTCTATAATAACCACCCACTACAAGTTTACCATCAGGCTGTAGTATAACCGATGATGCAATATCGTCTGCCACAGATACAGTAGTTGTTACAAGGCCTGCCATGCCAAAACCCGCATCCAGCGTTCCATCAGCATTATATCTCGCCATTGCAAAATCAGTGTTTTGCGCGCCATAGGTAAACCCTACTGCCACTATTTTATTATCAGGTTGTATGGTGAGGCTGAGAATTATATCACTATTTGGCCCTAAACTGGTAATTACTTTACCGCCGACGCCAAAGCTATTATCGAGTGAGCCGTTTGCATTTAACCGGCACAAAGCGAAATTACCGTCAACGGATCCACCGGTTCCGGTTGATCCGCCAACAAGTATTTTACCGTCTGTTTGAAGCACAAGCGAGTAAGCCAGATCACCGCTGTTATTGATATCAATTTGCGAATATCCGCCTGTTCCGAATGTGTTATCCAAACTGCCATCCGTATTGTATCTGCTTACAAGAAAATCAGCAGCAGGACCGATATAATTTGAACCGCCAACCAGTAGTTTCCCGTCGTTTTGAACTACGACTGAGTTTGCCCTGTTCTTTCCTGTACCAATAACCGGTTTAACAATACCCCCTGTTCCGAAAGTATTATCAAGATCGCCGGGTACCTGAGCATTAAAAACAGCAGATAACAATAGAAGGATGATAAAGAATATTTTAGACATTATAAATTAGTTTAGGGAATTATGATTTCTTGCGGACTATATCCATACATGTTATATTCATATAAATGATACTCACTATAAAAGTCGATTTCATTAGCTACTTTACTGCTTACTACCGTGGCTGCAATTTTCCCGGTAATTGGCGAAAGAGAATAAAATATATTGTATTTGGTTTTAAAGCACGGGTTATTAATTACAGTTATCTGTTCGTTGGTTATTAAATTCTTTTTATACAATCCATAACCGTTAGACCAATAAAAGTTATACGTTTTTTCGTTATAAAAAAATTGTTGAATAGACTTAAGAGATGTGTTGCTGACGTCAGTTAAAATAACTTGTTTTTCTACACCCGTTTTCATATTCCGCTCTTTTACGCCCATCATATCGGCAATAGGGTCCATCGTGCCATAAAAAAGTAACGTATCCGTAGCAAATACGCTTCCACCAGCCGAGGGTATAACAATTTTACCGGATCCCTTGCTATTCATTTTATATACCGTACCTCCGGCTGATGAAATGTAATAAATAAACTGGCCGTCACCTGTCCAAACCGGGTATTGCGCGTCACCATCAAATGTTAATTGTGTTAAGCTGTCGCCGTTAGTCTTGATCTTATAAATATTCCAATCGAACTTAAAATAAACAAGCCAACCATTGTTGTTTATTTGCGGGTGATTTAATACACGGTCGTCCAATAGGCTTTTGGTATTGTTTAACCGATTTAAGCGCCACAAGAGAAAAATTTTACCGGTTGTGTCACCTGAGATAAAATAGAGAATGTTTTTATCGTGTGGGTCATAAACAGGCTTTGAATAATTGAGGTTTTTTTTCGGAGTAGTATAATTCCAACCTGTTTGAGGCTCGGGTGGCAAGCTATCACAAATCTCTTGAAAAGGAGTAGAAACTAAAGTACTTATTTTCTCCGGTTTTTTGCAGGAGAAAATAAGTAGTAAAAATAAAATAGTAAATATGGCGGAATATGTTTTCATTACTGAATGATCAATTTTTTGACAAGGCTTTTATTACCCTCTATTTCTAAATTTACAAAATAAATTCCGGAAACCAATGCACTCGTGGCAACATTAATTCTATTTACACCGTATAAAACATTTAAATTCGATTCTTCGTAAATTGTACGTCCCGCGACATCAATCACTTTTAATTTGCCTATTGTATTTTTTTCAGAACTAAAACCAACTATAAACTGTCCGTTACTTGGATTCGGATACACATTGAAATATTTAGTGTCACTTGTAATTTTGTTCAAGTTTACACTAATTGTAGGGTTTTCTGTATACAATGAGAATGCGCTGGTTATACTAGCCATTACGTTTGGATAATACATGTTAGTTGAATTAATGGGCGCTCCTGTTAAATTTTTTATATGATAAAGATATGTCCTTAGAACTGCTTGAGACGTACTGGGTGTTCCTACTATTTCAACGTAAGATTCATCATCCGGGCTTATAATTCCGGAGTACAAAGGCGCACCCTTCGAAGCTTTATACAAAGGCCAGGAACCCACATAAATTTCATTGGAAGGCAAAGTATAATTCAAGGTAGTAACCGCTTCAATAATATCAACATCATAAAGGCCGACACCTAACGGAAAAGCGCCATATCCCTGCCATGTACTGCTTACATTTTGCTGGACAAAATTAAATACGGTACTAGACGACGAAACATAATGATTTGGATCGATATGCCGAATATTATATTTAGGAGATGCAATTGCGTTTAGTGCTGCGCCTGCATTCACACGGCCTGAACCAGTTTTGCTGTCATAACCGATACTTTCTCCATAAGGAGTTGCTTGAGCCAAATCCGTACATGTGCGCCTGATCAAATTTTCACAGTCTTCATGCGTTAAGTTACTCCAATTAGGGGAAGCGTAATTTTTGTAACTCATTAATAAAGCCGTAATACCCGCCACATGCGGCGCCGACGCTGAAGTTCCGGTAAAACTGCCATAGTTATTAACCCCCACGCCAGTAGTATTCACAATTTGGGAAGTGCCGGGAGCAACAAAATCTAAAGGTCCACCGTAACTGCTGGAATAAGAGTCGCCATTCGTGCCATTTTGGTAGTGCCCGTCATAGCCTGTCGCACCAACGCACATCACAATTGGCGGCCTTGTAGTGGCAGGAGCGTTTAAGTCCGTAGTGCCCTGATTACCTCTTGACGCTACTATAGCAACTCCATTATTGTTAGCATAGTTTAGCACTCTTACCATATCGTAATCATAACTTGGATTGTTTAAACCCCAGCTGTGATTCATAATGTTTAAAGCCTGTCCGTTAAGGTTTGCGCCGCTAGCGCCCTGTTCAATGGCATTGTATGTATCCGCCATTGTCGCAAAAGTATTATGCTGCCTTTTCATCGAGTATAAACTCACTCCGGGTTGACTTATAGAGCCGTCTCCGCCCGCAATACCGGAAATTCCGGTTGAATTATTAAGTTTACCCGCAATAATTCCTGCTACTGCGGTACCATGCCCGTTGTTATTATAAATTACATTGTAGCCTCCATTATTCGTTAAATCTACACCACCGACAAGAACACCCGAAAGGTCGGCATTGCTATCATCTATTCCATTATCATACACACCCACCCTGACATGCGGTTGTCCTGTTGTGAAGTCCCATGCCGGCTCACAATTAATATGCGCGCTCGGATATGTGCTGGTTGGATGTAACGATGCCTGGAGTGAATTATAGTTTGGATCGTTGGGAACAGAATTAGCCACTGTTAAGTAGTTTAAATGTGAAAAAAATATATCTGGTTTAATGGTATTGAGTGTATCAGCAACTAATTTTGTATTAATTGTGCCCGGTAAAGAAATTGCTAACATTGAATAAAAGTGTGGTACTTTAATAGTATCTCCCAACCTGGTTACCGATAAACTATCGCCTTGTATTAACCGCTCGAATATTTTTCTTGTAGTAAAATTCCGAGGTAATATTTCACCAGATCCATTATCCACCAAGTTTTGTATTTTTAAACAAGTGCTATCCGCAACAAAATCATTTAAATTACCAAAAACAACGTTACGGTTATTAATGGTAGTCATTTTAAGTACGGATTCGTAAAACGTTACAATTATCTCATTTTTATTAAAAAACATACCTGTATTCGTAGAATCTTTTATTACAGTAAAATCCTTATATTCATACTTTATCGTTACATTCTGATCTATTGTTCCATTGTTTGTTAATCCACTCACTACAATAAAATTTCCGTCAACGAGCATATCTAATAACTGGTCTTTTAAATTTGAAGCACCATTATAAATTTTTTCAAGGTTCTGCCCACCCGTATTGTTATAACGGAGAATAGCCATATCCTGATTGCCGTTAATATTAATATTTCCTCCAATAAAAATTTCATTGCTTGATTTAATAACCACTTTCACACCTTCACCATTTACATCTTTCAGAGCCTTCCAGTTTAGGTTGCCACTTGAGTTATAACTTAATACCATCAGCATTTTAGCAAGATTTGTTTTTGTTGCATAACCCGTAACAATAACATTTCCAAGGTTATCTACTTCAATATCGCTTCCTGTATCATATTTTCCGTAGGGGTCAAAGGTCTTCACCCAAACAGGGTTCATATTTGCATCGTATTTAATGGTTTGAACGTTATAATTGATTCCATCACTAGAAGTTGTGCCAGTTGTATAAATATTACCGTTGGCATCTTTGGTTTGCGCCGTTACCATGTCTTTTGCAGTTCCCGGATTATTTTGCCTTTGTACAGCCATTTGCGCACCTGTTGTAGCATTGTATTTAACAGTGGTAAAATCAGAATTATTATTCATAGAAGATGAAGCACTTGAGCCGGACACAATAACATTACCTGAATTATCAAGGAGTAAATCGGTAGGAATATCCATGCCGTTTGAAAAATTATAACGGGAAGTCCATTGAGTAATACCCATACTATCCAGTTTTAAAGTCACATAATCTAAAAACGAAGGGAAATTTCCAATGCTTGCACCTGTTACATACACATTTCCATTGTTGTCGGTTACTATACCTGATGCCACGTCGTAATTATTTCCGGGCCCGTTGTAGTGCTTTACATATTTTTGCTGACCTTGTGCATTATATTTTATAACAGTTAAATCCTGAGAATTACTTGAGTTTATAAAAGTAGTTCCTGCAATGTAAATATTGCCATTGTTATCGGAGGTCATTGCTGTAGTAAGTGCTTTTTTATTGGAAGCATTGTAAAGTTGCGCCCACAAGGAAGTAACATTACCATTAAGGGCTGTGGTTTTAAAATCGTTTTGCGTAGTACTTATTTTTTGATTGGATGATACTACATAAGTATTGTTTACTTTTCTAAGAGGAGCTATTTTACCGGTATCGCTTTGACCTGTTATGCTTTCACTTATTTTATTAACAAGGGTTTTTACTTGTCCTTTAACGTTTAAGCCGATTAACGTGAGCAATGTAAGTGTGAGGATTTTGAATTTCATGTTATTTGTTTTTAATGTATGCTTGCCCCCTAAGCATTGTTTATAAAAAAAATCAGCGTGGGACATTCAGTAACTCTGCCGTGGAGGTACTGGTATACCTGACAAACGGAATAAACTAAAGCCCACGCCTTTGCGTGAGCATTTATATTTATTTCTCATTTGTCTTTAAAAATTACCAGTTTTCCACGACAAGGAACAAACTAAACGCTATGTTTTAAATATATTTATTTTCTTTTTATTTTCACTATTTCATTTAAAAGCTAAACTACACAATATTATATTAAATCTACACCAATCATTGGTTTTTTTACCTTTTTCTTCGCCTCCTTATTTAAAACAAAATGTTAAATTTAAGCCTGTATGTTGTACCCTAATAAAAAACGCTTACCTTTACCCCCTACTGTATAGTGATTTATAGGTATAAGTGATGTTTTAGTGTAAAAGGCGGCAGGGGTGCCGCCTTTTTTTTATAAAAACATCATTTATTCAATGTAAGAAGCAATTTATTTAATGTAAACTGCAATTATGGCAGTGTAAGATGCAATTTGTTTACTGTAAAAAGCAATTTATTTAATGTAAACTGCAATTGTGGCATTGTAAGAAGCAATTATGGCAGTGTAAGATGCAATTTGTTTAATGTAAACTGCAATTGTGGCAGTGTAAGATGCAATTATGGCAGTGTAAGGAGCTGTTTTTTTTAATTTGTTAACTGTAATTTCTTCTCCACGGGCAAGCCGACCTAAAAATGTCTCAAATTCTTAATTTTAGGCCAACCAAAAAATAAATTTATACTATTTAAACTAATGGTAGTTTTGTTAAAAAGTATAAAAGAGGGTACTAATATCCATGAGCAAGTCCTTAGAAGAAGTTAACGCAAGTGTAAACACTCAAAAAGGAAGTAATTTTAAAAGACTATTAGCTTTTGCGGGCCCCGCTTACATGATAAGCGTAGGCTATATGGATCCCGGAAATTGGGCCACCGATATTGCAGGCGGAAGCAAGTTTGGTTACAGCCTTATTTGGGTATTGGTAATGAGCAACTTAATTGCCTTGCTTCTACAAAGCTTTTCTGCAAGGTTAGGAATTGTTTGCGGTAAAGATCTTGCCCAAGCAAGCCGCGAAAATTATCCGCCCTTTGTTAATCTGTTTTTATATGTATTGGCCGAAATAGCAATTGCCGCTTGCGATCTTGCAGAAGTAATTGGTATGGCCATAGGTATTCATTTGCTTTTTCCGGATGTATCTATTCTTATGGGTGTTTGCATAACGGTTCTGGATAGTTTTATTCTTTTATATTTATTAAACAAAGGCGTAAGAAAACTGGAAGCTTTTATTATTTGTTTAGTAGGGCTTATAGCGGTTTCTTTTTTTATAGAGTTAATGATTGCCAAGCCTTCTGTTGCAGGAATTGTAAGCGGGTTAAAACCATTTATTGCTAATGATGAGGCATTGTATATTGCCATTGGAATAATAGGGGCAACCGTTATGCCACATAATTTATATCTTCACAGTTCACTGGTGCAAACCCGCCAATTTAAACGCACTCCCCTTGAAATAAAAAAAGCTTTGCGGTTTAATAATATTGATAGTGCCATTGCGCTTAACCTGGCTCTGTTTGTAAACGCCGCTATTTTAATTTTAGCGGCATCCACTTTCTTTAAGGAAGGCAAGCATGAAGTAACAGAAATTCAAGATGCACACCAATTATTAGCACCCATGTTGGGAAGCACTTTGGCTCCAATTCTTTTTGCAGTGGCATTAATAGCCGCAGGACAAAGTTCTACTGTTACAGGAACCTTAGCCGGACAAGTGGTGATGGAAGGTTATTTAAACCTACGACTTCAACCTTGGATAAGAAGATTATTAACACGTTTGATAGCTATCATTCCTGCGGTAATTGCCATTTTATTTTTTGGAGATAGCGCCACCGGAAAGCTTTTAATATTAAGCCAGGTTATTTTAAGCCTTCAATTAGGTTTTGCGGTTATCCCCTTAATACATTTTGTAAGTAATAAAAAAAAGATGGGTGAGTTTGTTGTGCCTCTTTGGCAGAAAACATTTGCTTGGTTAGCGGCTTTAATTATTATCAGCCTCAACATTAAACTTGTTTACGGATCAATTCATGAGGCCTTAACAAATTCCGATTCGGCAGTGCTGATGAGTTTTACGGTTGTTCCGGTTTGCGTGTTTTGTTTTATAATGTTGCTGTATGTTTTTATTCTTCCTTTTTTAAGTAAAGATGTTCTGCACAAAAAGACAGAGTTTCATGAAGGGTTTATTCCTTTACAAATTAGTGAGGAAAAATCATTTAAGCGAATAGCGGTAACTGTTGATTTCAGTTCCAGTGATAATAAAGCTATTAGCAGAGCTATTCAAATAGGAAGTATAGAAACTGTTTTGGTACTGATACATGTTTTAGAAAGCACCAACGCTGTTGTTTATGGCGAGGATGCTTTTGATCTTGAGAGGGAAGAAGATTTTCAAAAGCTGAAACAGTATCAGGTTCAGCTTCAGCAACAAGGTATTTCTGCTGAAATTAAATTAGGGTATGGCAATCCTAAACAATCAATTCCTGAGCTTGTTAATAAAAACGAATGCGATATGCTGATTATGGGTACTCACGGACATAAAACTTTGAAAGATCTTTTATTGGGCACCACAGTGGAAAGTGTACGTCATAACATAAAAGTTCCGCTTGTAATTGTTTAAAGAAGTTCTGCCAGGGCAGCAGCATTTGCCGCATTATTAAACCGTTTTGTTATTAGGTTTCTTTCTTCAATAAATGATGCTTCAAATGCCAGATTGATCTGTGATTTTAGCGCAGAGCAATAGTCCTCGTCGGTATTGCATATTGTAATAGATTTGCCTGCAACTATCCCTGTGCCCTTCAACATTTGATTATTGCATAAAATAAAACGCCCTTTATATAAAACGTTAAGCAGTTTAAGTTTTAAACCTGTTGCCTGATGCGTATGCAGACAATGAATCTGTGCATTTTCAATCAAATCGTTCATGCCTTCCTCAGAAAGGTTTTCAGCTAAAATAATATTAGAAAATTTTTCAATTTTATGTTTTAAAAAAGTAGGCGGGTTTAATCCTGCAATAATTACCTTCTCACTTATTTTAGAAAACACATGATCTATCAGCCAGTCGGCGGCTTCGTAATTTTCTGAAATACTCAGGTTGCCATGGTACAAAATATAATCTCCTTTGCCTTCCTTAATTTCAGGTTTACTGTGAGGATGAAAGCTGGGAAGATAAATGGTTTGTGGCTTAGTGTATTTTTGTTTGAAATAAAATGAATCTATTTCGTTAACGGCAAGAATGTAGTTGGCATTTGAAATAATTTTTTCAAACTGTTCTAATCTTTTTGTTTCAATCTTAAGATACATTTTTTTAACGAAGTCTTTTTCGGAAGATGCCAAATGCTTATAATAATCATGCTCAATATTGCTGTGCCTGTAAAGTTTTATTCGCTCTTTAAAGCGAAGATCGTTTAATAAATAACAGGTATGCAGTACTTCAAATAAAATAGGATAATCGTTTGCCAATAAATTGTTCTCCATTTCCGTGGATTGCCTTGACTTAACGGTGTAAGGCAAGTAGGATAGATTAGAGAGTAATCCGGTTTTACGGGGATAATAATAAACCTTTTCACAAAGCGCATCCAGTTCTTTAGCGGGCAAACGGCCGTATGAAAAACAATGCAGGTGAATTCGAATGCCCGCCTTATTTAACCAATAAAGTTTCCAATAAACATCAATAATGCCTCCGTAGTTTGGTGGATAGGGAACATCGAACGAAATAATATTAACGCATTTATTCAATGCTTAAAGATGTAAATAATTTAGCATACTTCAAATTTCAGAGAAATAAAAATTGAAAATTTACTCGAAATAAAAGCTGTTTGCGTTTATGCCGGCTTTAAAAATTTGTTTCTGATTTCCTGCCGCATCAAAAATATAAATATTTGATTTTTGGATATAATCCAACGCGTCAGATGCGTAAATTGTATAATCATTCGGGTTAATACCAAGCCCGTAAAATGTTTTATTGCCTTTTTCTATTAATGGAACAGCAGGTACTGAAAGAGCAGTAATGGCTAATTTAAAAATCCCTCCATTTAATAAATATAAAGTGTCTTTGGTTTTATTAATGCAAAGATTTCCGGGCGAATCGTTTAATGTAAAATTTAAATTGGTTTCTATCAGATGTGTTAAAGGGTCTATTTTTTTTAAAGTTGGTACAATAGCAGCCGTTTTATCTCCGGCACTTAAAACCCATATTTTATCATTTTTGTCTACAATAATATCACCGGCTCCGGAACCAACATTAATACTGTCACTCTTTATATCATTGGAAGCATTGATTATGTATGTATAATTTCTTTTTCTGTTAGTCACAAAAACTTTATTATAAACAAGCGCCATATTTTCCGTCCATCCCGGGCAAGTTATTGATCCTGAAATTGTATTTGAATTAAGATTAACAATGTAAATTTTATTGGCATACAAATCGCTTACGTAAGCTTTAGAATTGCTGACCGGAAGAATATATCGTGGCGAAGTGAATCCGCTTATGGTTGACTTGAATTTAAACTGTTCATCGCAGATCACGATTTTATTTGAATTATTTACAACAACATAGAATGAAGAATTGAACCGCGATAAACTTTGTGCCACATCGCCTAAAAATGATGATTGATTTTGGGATTGATATAAATTTTCAATCACTTGAGAAGAGCCGGGATCAAAAAGCGAAACCGAAGCATTACCTGCCATAAAATTACCTTCATTAACAACGTAAACCTTTTTATTACCGCTTAGCTTAACTTGTGGCTGCACGGTGCAAGCAGGCTTATCCTTTACGCAGGATAAAAAAAGAAAACTGAAGGCAGCGATAAAAAAAAGATTATATGACATAAAGGTATACTTCGGTTTCGGCTTAATTTTAATGAGTTTTAATAATCTTTTTAGTTACGTTTAATTTACCGCTTTTTATTTCAGCAAAATAAACACCATCTTCAAGAAAAGTTAAATCCAATTCTTTATTTTCCTCATTTAAAAAAACTTCTGTAATTACTTTACCGTATACATCTGAAATAGATACATTTAAATTTTCAGTGGTCTTAAAAATCAAACTTGATGAAAATGGATTTGGATAAACAGTCAGGTTGTTTGAAAGCGTATTTTCATTAATACCAACAAAAGCATTGGTAACTGTTACGTCGTCAATACTAAAAAATGTTGGCGTGTTAATTCCAAATTGGCCATTATCGCTTGAATACATTATAAATTTAACGCTGTCTACCTGACCCAAAGCTGTTGTGTTAAACCACAGCCAGTTTTGAACAATGTAATCCTGTGAGTTATTGGCAAAGCGATAATCCGCTAAATAGAATACAGCACTATCCGCTTTAACCGCTCCGTTAAAATATCCTTTAGCGGTAACTTTTAAAAAATCAGGATCATTACCTGAGGTTCCGCCAAATTTTTTAGCGAACTGATCTCCGTTTTTCATTGATTTATACGCGTACGTAGTATTGGTAATATAACAGCCGTCTAATCTGTTAAAGGGCGCTTTTAAAACCATTATTGCATTATTTTTACCGGTGGCATACTTAGCGGAGTTATTGTAACCCTTACCCGCACGCGCGTTATAACTGTTACTAAAATTGCCATTAGCTGTATCGTTTATATTTGTATAAGAAAAACCTCCGCTCCAATATGCATAAGGTTTGTCCCATTTATAACGGAAAAGCATACCGGCAGTTTGAAAAGGCACACTATTTGTGTCTTTATAAAAAGAATTAGGAGCTAAGGTAAAGCTCTCAAAAGTGGTGATTTGACTTTGCGCTTTAAAATTAAAAGTTGCGCACACAAGCATTAAAAAGGTAATTGTTTTTTTCATAGGTTGTTTTTTTATTGTTATTTTATATTTATTTGTTTTGGTTTATAAGGTTTATTTGCGGCTATAGTTGCTCCAATTTCAAAACTTCGCAGAGGCATAGGTCTTCCGGCAATAACAGCGTAGTTAGTATTAAACACATTGTTGCACGCTGCATATAAAACAATTGCGGTTTCGCCGAGTTTGGTTTTTATGTTACATCTAACGCTGGAAAAATGATAAGGAGTGAGCCATTGAAGATTATCGCTGGAAATAAATCTGTAACCAATATATTGATGATAATAGGTTATGTTAGCCATACCGTATGAAACCGAAACGTTTGCGTTAACAGAATAACGTGGCGTATAAATAAGCTGTTTGCCTTCAGTGTTTCCGTTTTCTTGTTTTGAGGATTGAATGGTAGACAATACATATCCTGTTATCGTATTAATGTTGATGCCAAATTTATTATTCCGATAATTTAAACGCCAAGTTGTTTCGGTGCCGCGACTCAGCACCTGTTGAATATTAACAGGAGTGGTAATATTTTGTCCTGGCAACCAAAGGATCCAATTATTGATGTTGCGATAGAAAGCAGCGCCGGATACAAAAAAGGAAACTTTATTCCACAAATGTGTAAAGCTCAGATCGCCTTCAACAGTATAACCTTGTTCAGGCAAAAGATCCGGATTGCCGCCCGGTTTCCAATAAAGTTCATTTAAAGTAGGTTGCCGATATACTTTTGCCCCGTTTAACTTGGCGGTAATTGTTTTGGTGATTTTATATTCGAAGGCAGCACTTCCCGTGAGAGGTAATTTACCGGTGTTGATATACTCTGCTCGTAAGGAAACAAAAGTTATTAATCGTTGTTTAAGAAATGAGAATTTATTACCAATAAAAAAAGCAGTTTTTTGTAACGTTTTTACCCCCCCATAACTATCTGTTTTACCGTTGTAAGATGTAAGGTTGAATCCAAAATTAAAAACATTGTTCTTACTCCAGTTAAAATTGTTTTCGTTTTCGCCGATAAAGGTTTGCAGCTTACTTTTTGAATCAATTGAAAAAGCACTGTCCCTATAATTTAATGCGTCGTTAAAAAAAGCGCCTCTCACTGTCGATTGAAAGTTATTCGCTATATAATTCCAAGTAGCAGTGGTTTTAAAGTTTGCATCAAACTGTTCGGCCCGGGAAACATTTAACGCGTTAAATACAGGTAACTGACGGGCTCCCACGTTATACCAACCGTTAACCGTTAGTGATTGTTTTTGAGTGAGTAAAAAACGAAACTCCTGCAATAAGCCTTTAAAGGAATAAGTCGCGTGTTTTTGTGTTTGTAAAGGGTTAATTTTATCCAATGTATCTCTATAAACAAAATTGTTCAGCGAATTTTGTAGATATGCTTTTGTACTGCTTATAAATTTTTTGTTACTAACCTCAATGTTAGTGGAAGCATTAAATAAACCATAACTCCCTTTACTAATATTGGCTATTGTTGTGAATCCTTTGCTAAATAAGGGTTTATTGTTAAGATGAATACTTCCACCAACCGCACCGCTTCCCCATAAAGATGAAGAGCCTCCATATTCTATACTAATGTTATCAAAAAGGACAGAGGGAATTAAAGAAAGATCCATCTGCCCAAGCATGCCGTTCTGTATATTAAAACCATTCCATATAATTCCTGTTTGTGAAGCACTGCCCCCTCTAAAAGAAGTACTTGAAAGACTTCCGGGGCCATAATTTTTAATAAAAATGGGTGTATTCAAACTTAATACATCACCTAAGGAATTAAAGATAAATTGGCGTTTTGTGAGCGAATCAATACTTTCAGTTTTCTTTCCAATACCTGATAAAGTAGTTCTGGTACTTTTAACATCAACTTCTTTTAAAGTAATTGTATCCTGACCTTTAAAGCAAGGAATACTCATCATTAAAAAAATGATAAAAGCATTACGCCATAATTTATTTACTATACAATTCAAATGCAGTTAATAAAAAAAATTCTCTCCGCTTCACATCCCGAAAGCATTGATCATGTTGCATGTGGCAGGTCTTCTGACTTGTTCTCTGATTAACCGCCTTCCCGCTACACAGATGTTGCAACAGTGGCAAAGATTGGTTAAACATACATAGAACTTACAGCAGCGGGAACTGTTAACGATTTGCACGTTATTCCCTTTTAGTCTTAATTAAAAGAACCAAATGCATTGCAAATATATAAATTAAATTTAAAATGCCGGATTAAAAATCCTCCTTACAAAGATTTTCATTTTCTTTGCAGAGTAATGGAACAGAAAGAAAAAATAGAACTAATAAATTATCTGACCGGATTTATTTCAGAACGTCGCAAACAACGCTTTGATGAAGTAATTGCCAACCGCACAGATCATATCCGAATTGTGCTTGAAAATGTTTACCAAGCACATAACGCAAGCGCTGTTTTGAGAAGCTGTGATTGTTTCGGAATTCAACACGTGCATTTTATAGAAAATAATAATAATTATAAAATTAGCGCCGATGTGGCTATGGGCAGCAGTAATTGGTTAAGCATTCACCGGCATAATAAAGCAGAAAATAACACTCGCGAAACTCTTCTTGATTTAAAAAAACAAGGTTACAAAATAGTTGCTACTACCCCTCATAAAAATGATCATACGATTGATACCTTACCTGTAAACCAAAAAATAGCCTTGGTTTTCGGTACCGAAATTGATGGAATCAGTAAAGAAGTTTATGATCTTGCGGATGAATTTGTAAAGATTCCGATGTATGGTTTTACTGAAAGCTTTAACATTAGTGTTTGCGCAGCCATTTGTATGTATGATCTTACCACACGTATTCGCCGGGAAGTAAAAGATCATTTGCTTAATGAAGTAGAAAAAACAAATATTTATTTCGACTGGCTGAGAAACAGTATTAAAAGCAGTGAAGGATTAATTGAGAATTTCCGTAGGTCAAAATCACATAGTAAAAAGTAAACAATCAAAGGATGGTGATATTTAAGAATTATGACAAATTATAATCCCAACGATACCATTGTTGCCCTTGCTACCGCTCATGGCAGTTCGGCCATTGCTGTTGTTCGTTTAAGCGGCTCCAATGCTTTTAAAATTGTAGAAACATATTTTTATTCCAAGTTCCAAAAGAAAAAAACACTAAAAGACAAACCAACTCATACGGCTCATTTTGGATTAATCATTCATCAAGAGGTAATTATAGATGAAGTTCTTATAACAATTTTTAAAGGAACTAAATCTTACACAGGCCAGGATAGTGTTGAAGTTTCTTGTCACGGTTCGCTATTTATCCAACAGCAGTTATTAAAATTATTTTTAAATGCCGGGGCAAGAATGGCACAACCCGGCGAATTTACCATGCGTGCTTTTTTAAACGGGAAGTTGGATCTTAGTCAGGCCGAAGCAGTAGCCGACCTTATTGCAAGTAACTCCGCAATTTCCCATCAGGTAGCCATGCAGCAAATGCGCGGCGGCTTCAGCAGTAAAATAAAGTTATTGCGTGAAAACCTGATTGATTTTGCAGCCTTGATAGAGCTGGAACTGGATTTTAGTGAAGAAGATGTGGAGTTCGCCAACCGTAAAGATTTAAAAGATCTTATTTCAAAAATAATTTCAGTTATTCAAAAGCTCGTAAATAGTTTTGATGTGGGCAATGTTATTAAAAATGGAATTCCCGTAGGAATTGTTGGAAAACCCAATGCCGGAAAATCTACTTTATTAAATGTGCTGTTGGAAGAAGACAGAGCCATAGTAAGTGAAATTCCCGGAACAACCCGCGATACAATTGAGGATGAAATGACTATTGACGGGGTATTGTTTCGTTTTATTGATACCGCCGGAATACGCACTACTTCCGATATTGTAGAACAAATTGGGGTAAATAAGGCCTTAGAAGTAATTCGTAAATCAGCTATTGTTGTTTATTTGTTTGATTCGCATGCCATTAGTTGCGGAGATCTAAAAAATGAAATTGAATTGTTGAAAGATCATATTGGCAATTCGCAATTGGTTTTAGTGGCTAATAAAATTGACGCTGAAAATGATACGGATCTTAAGGCTGAATTCAGTGAGTATCCTGAGATGATCTTTATCAGTGCCAAACACCAAAAAAACATTGAAGATTTAAAAAAGAAGTTGATTGAACTTTTTGATACCAGAACCATTGATGCTTCGGATACCATCGTCACCAACGCTCGGCACGCTAACTCTTTACGCAATGCCGAAAAGGCTCTTATAAAAGTTAATGAAGGCTTAAAGTCAAACATTGCTGGAGACCTTTTGGCGCTTGATATTCGTTACGCTCTTGAAGAACTCGGTGGCATCACCGGTGAGGTTACAAATGAAGATCTTTTAGATTCTATTTTTACCCGCTTTTGTATCGGAAAGTAAAATCACTTAAAAAAATTTATCGCTTAATGGCTGGCTAAGTACAAAAAACTTGATACTACTACTATAATTAAAGTGATAATTGTTTCGGTTTTCTGGCATTCTAAATTTTGAGTTGTCATGGCTTCTAATCTTTTGGTTAAACATCTATCGGTGTTCCGACACATATTACATTACAAAAAACTATCCAAAAAGCCCTATTTCACTAATAAACTGTTAAGAGTAGTTTTTAAATCGTTGAATACTAATTAAAGTGATTTGATTGTGGGGTTCCCATTTATGAAAGAATGGGAATTGCTTACACAGTTTGAGTAAAGCATATATAAAAATGTTGGTTTGGGAATAAAAAACCCCCTTAAGTTTGGATAGCTTATAATTGTAAAGTGCTTAGGCATGGGTATGCGCTATACTGTTTTTTAAGTCTCCATAATAAACTTTATCTAAAATGTTAAATAAAATTAACAGCTGTCTTTTAATATTCAAAACTATATGCTATATTTATTGTATGAAAACACAACTAGCTCTAACCATTCTTTTGTTTTTAAACATTCGATATTATTCTCAAATTACTGTACAAACTAATATTCCAAAAAAGATGGCACCCGATAATACCATACTTGTGGAAGTAAAAATTAATAAAGGAACTGTAAACGGGTTTTCGAAATATCAGATGGATGTGCCTGATGGTGTGGTAATTACAGAAGCTGATAGTAAGTCGGGAAATTTTCATTTTGAAAGTAACAGAGTAAAAATTGTTTGGGTAACTATTCCCACCGAACCAGAATTTGTAATTTCTTTTAAAATGAATACCGGGGCGGCATCCGGGCCGGCGGTTCTTAACCATAAGTTTTATTATTTGGCAGATGACGGTAAAAAAGAAGTAGAGTTTGAACCTTTAAACGTTAGTTTTGAACCCGGCGGAGATAAAACAGCGGTTACTTTTGGATTCCCGGCTACCTCCACTACCAGCGATAATTCAGCTTCAACCGCTAACAACGCTAATAATACTTCAAGTGTACCCACAAGTAAAGAAACTCCTGTAGAAAATAAAACAGCAATAACCACCACCAATAAAGAACCTGAGGTAATTGGCACTAAAGAACCCGTGGTAAAAAATACTCCTGTTGAAAATTCAATCCCTGAAACAAAAAAAATAATCAAAGCACCGGAGAGCGAAAAGGTAACAGCCTCCACAAACACATCGGGCAGTTCCGTTGTGTATAAAGTTCAATTAGGAGCCTATGGCGCTAATCCTGACCGTGCTTTGTTTAAAGCTATTTCTGATAAAGTAACCGTGGTAAAAGAAGGTGGGTTTTACAAAGCACAGATAGGAAATTTTCAAACCAAAGAAGACGCCGTTAGCAAACTTAATGGCATTAAAAGCGCTGGATTACAAGGCTTTGTGGTGGCCTACCAAAACGGCGTAAGAGTTAAATAGTTTAAATTATTAACTATATTTTCAGTACATTTATATATTGAAAAACACGGTTTTTATATTTATACTCCTTGTGTTTATTTGCGCGTGTTCCAAAAAGAAAATTCCGTCAGATGAATCACTCTTAGGCCTTGATTATTATCCAACAACACAAGGTAAATATGTTGTTTATGATATTGACAGTATTGTTTATACTGAAATTCCTGTAGATACATTTACTTACAAATATCGCATTAAGGAAAAGTTAACCGACAGTTTTACTGATAATGAAGGCAAGCCTGCCATTCGATTAGAACGTTATATTAAAATGTATAATCCTTTAAAATCATACGACAGCATTCCTTGGAAAATAAAAGAAGTATGGTTTGTAAATGCCGATAAAAGAAGTGTTCAGGTTTCGGAAGGCAATGTAAGGTTTACGAAGCTTATTTTTCCGGTTCAAAGTAATGCTTCTTGGAATGGTAACGCGCGCAATACAATAGGGGAGTGGTCATATACTTACGATTACATTGATAAAAAAGAAACCATTAACGCAACTATTTTAGAAAAGGTTTTAATGGTAAAACAAAAAGATCTAAAAACTTTTATCTCTTGGCAATATTATATTGAAAAATATGCCAAAGGTGCAGGCCTTGTTTACCGAGAAATAAAAGATATTTATTCCAACAAGGTTGTTGCGGGTGTGCCCGTTGAAGCCCGCATTGAAAAAGGATTTACATACACACAAAAATTAATTTCTTACGGATATGAATAAAAAAAACATCATTATAACTTTATGTTTTATTATTGGATTAAGCAGTTTAAAATCTCAATCCAAATACTGGGTAAAATTTAAAAATAAAAACGGCACACCTTATTCGGTGAGCACCCCAACCGCTTTTTTAACGCCAAAATCTGTATTACGAAGAACCACTTATAATATTCCGGTAGATCAAACCGATCTTCCTGTTACTCCGGCTTACTTAAGCCAGGTTGATAACGTTTCGGGGGTTACCGTTTTGTATGCATCCAAATGGATAAACGGCGTGGTAATTGCTACTACTAATACTACCGCTTTATCAACCATTAATTCTTTTTCTTTTGTATTAAGTAGCAGTCCTGTAAACCGTTTTAAAGTAAATATCCCAAAAAACGAAGTACCCGAATTTAACAGTCAAAATAAAACAGCATCCCCGGAAGGTTTTAACTACGGTGGATCTTTTTGGCAGAATAAACAACTGGGCGTAGATTGCATCCATAGCGCAGGTTTCCGCGGGCAGGGTATGACCATTGCCGTATTGGACGATGGATTTAATAATGTAAATGTTAATCCGGTTTTTGACAGCTTAAGAAACAGAGGCGGCATTTTGGGCACACGCGATTTTGTGGTTTCAGGAAACAACGTATATAACGAAGATTCACATGGAGCCTTAGTTTTATCCTGCATGGCAGCCATTAAGCCCAATGTTATTTTAGGTTCTGCCCCAAGAGCGGATTATTGGCTGTTACGCACCGAAGACATTGGTTCAGAAACCCCAAGCGAAGAATATAACTGGATTCGCGCGGCTGAATTTGCAGATAGCGTTGGCGCCGATGTTTTAACTACTTCTTTAGGCTATTATACTTTTGATAACCCTGCGCAAAATCACACACTATCCGATTTAAACGGTAAAACAGTGCACATGAGCATTGCTTCTACAATGGCTGTTAGAAAAGGTATGTTTGTGCTAAATGCGGCCGGCAATGCGGGCGGCGCATCTCCCTCCACCATCGGTATTCCTGCCGATGCGGATAGTATTTGTACTGTAGGAGCAATTGACAGTACTTATAATTTAGCAAATTTTAGTTCAGTTGGGCCCACTGCCGATGGACGGATTAAACCCGATTTAATGGCCAGAGGCTCAAGGTCTTGGGTTTCATTTCCTAATGGAACGTGCGGCCAAAGCAACGGAACTTCTTTTTCCACACCAATTTTAGCAGGTGCGGTGGCCTGCTTTTGGCAAGCTCACAAAACATGGAACAGCATGAAAATTTTAGACACTTTAAGAAAAACCGCTAATAACGCCGGTAGTCCAAACAATCAATATGGCTGGGGAGTTCCCAATATGTGCTCTATTCCCACGGCTATAAAAAATGCTTCTGCGCTTAAATATAATTTTACCATTTCACCAAATCCATTTACCTCAATAGTGCAAATTTCCACATCAGCCTCCCTAGCCGAACTAAAAATTAATATCTATAATAATTTGGGCGAAAAAGTTAAGATTTTTATTTTTGAAAGCGGTAAAACAAATATGGATATCGATCTTAGCGATCTTGCAAACGGAATTTACTTTGTAAAAATAAACGGCAACTCTGCATTTGAAGTTAAAAAACTGATAAAGCAGTAGAATGTATAAAACAGTTTCCACTTCGGCACTTAATAAATTAATTATTGTTGCCGCACTCGGCTATTTTGTAGACATCTACGATCTTGTTTTATTCAGCGTTGAACGTAAGGATAGTTTAACCGAAATTTTAGGTTCAGGAGCAACTAAAGAATCAATAAAAAATATTGGCATGGCCTTGTTAAGCTGGCAAATGGGCGGCATGCTTGTTGGCGGATTATTTTGGGGCATTTTAGGCGATAAAAAAGGCCGGCTTTCGGTGTTGTTCGGTTCTATTTTAATGTATTCCCTTGCTAACATTGCCAATGGTTTTGTTACTAACGTTGAGTGGTATGCCGTTCTTAGATTTATTTCAGGATTTGGCTTAGCCGGTGAATTAGGTGCCGGAATTACCTTGGTGAGCGAAAGTATGAGTAAGGAAAAGCGCGGCATTGGCACCATGATAGTGGCTACCGTAGGGGTTTTTGGAGCCGTGGTGGCAGGTTTTATGGGCGATGTAATTCATAACTGGCGATGGAGTTTTTTTATTGGCGGAGGAATGGGCCTGGTTTTACTGGTATTGCGAATTGGCGTTTTTGAATCGGGAATGTTTAAAAAAGTTAAAGAAAGCACTATCAGTAAAGGCAATTTTTTTAACCTGTTTAAAACGCGTGAAAGAGCTTTTCAATATTTAAGCATTATTATGATAGCAATTCCGGTTTGGTATGTAATGGGAATTTTAATTTCTTTTGCTCCCGAAATTTTTGCTTCCATGGGCGTTACTCATTTTACTCCAGACGCAGGAAAATCTATCATGTACGCTTATTTGGGCATTACCGCCGGCGATTTGGTCAGTGGGCTTATCAGCCAGCTTTTAAAAAGCCGTAAAAAAGCCTTAGGTTTATTTTTAGGCATGACTATTATTTCGGTTTTTTTGTATTTTAAATTCGCTGTTATTTCAGAGGTTTATTACTATGTTATTATTACCATTATTGGATTTGCCACCGGTTATTGGGCAGTTTTTATGAGTACAGCCGCTGAATTATTCGGCACCAATATCAGAGCCACCGCTACAACTACTGCCCCAAATTTTGTTCGGGGAGCGCTCATTTTTTTAAGTATGGGATTTCGTTATTTTGAAACGGTATTTTTTACTGAAAATGGGAAAGCTGATTCCCAAAAAGCCGCTTTAGCAGTTGGCATTATTGTTGCAATTTTATCCATAGCAGCCTTAATAAATTTAAAAGAAACCTTTCACAAAGATCTTAATTATACGGAGTAAAAATGGATAAGCCAACGGTAGTGATAGGAGCATCGCCTAAGCCCGACAGATACAGTTACAAAGCCGTTCGCAGTTTGCAAAATTACGGGCACACGGTTTACGGCTTGGGAATAACAGAAGGAGTAATTAATGGTTTAAAGATTTCACTTGATCAGCCGGTGCTGGAAAATATTGACACGGTAACTCTTTATGTTTCCCCTAAAAATCAATATCCTTGGATTGATTATATACTGAGCTTAAATCCTAAAAGAATTATATTTAACCCCGGCACCGAAAATCCTGACTTTGAGCACGAAGCGCGTTCTAAAGGCATTGAATGTTTACAAGCCTGCACATTGGTGATGTTAAGTATTGGAGTGTATTAACGGTTTTTTAACTAATTCTAACCAAAAAAACGTTATTGTTTAAAAATTAGATAACAACTTTAAAAAAAATTGCCTAAATTTTATTAACTTTGATATAATAATGTCCTTAAATAAAAAAAATATTTTAGCTCTGTGCGCCCTTCTATTAACAGGAATTGTTTCCGCCCAACGTTTTGCCGATCAGGTTCCGCAAATAAGGCGATACCTTCAAAAAGATGTGGTAGATACTGCTAATGGAATTAGTATGTATAATAAGTTATTGGAAGCCATTGGCGGAGATTCTGTAACTTTTAATAAAGCAGGGTACAACTTACAAGGCTGGAATGAAGATTTTTACGTAAGCGGCAAACTGTTGCACCGCGGTTATTACATTGATGGAAAAGCCATTGTTTTTAAAAATTTTTTTGAAAATGGCCAGTGTGAAAGAACCGTGGTGAATCCGGATCCTTTGCATTGTAATATTGATATTTATTTTGAAGATGGCAAACAGCGCAGGCAAATTAATTATTATAATGGGCAGCCTCAAAAGCGCTATGATTTTTACGTAAACGGTTTGCCGAAATATACCGAAGAAAATGAGAAGGATATGAAATATCTTACTCTTAAAAAAAGTTGGTACAGTAACGGGCAAATGGAAAATATAATTGAACTTGCTGATGTTAAGAACAAAAAGTATGCGGCAAAAACTTACTACACTCATGGCCAGGTTAAGGAAGAGGGCGTATTAGTATTATCCGCGGAGGGTACTTATATAAAAGATGGAATCTGGTTTTTATACGATTCCAGTGGAAAGAATAAAAAAACAGAAAAGTATAACGCCGCCAAGTTTACCTCCAATTAATTATATTTTAACATTAAAAATGGCTTAAAAATTAACAAATATTTAAAAAAGAAAAAATTATCCTTATATTTACATATTACAAAAAAAACTTTATGAAGAGATTTATTACACTTTCAATCCTAACTATCTTTGTGTCGGGTTCATTTATTTCCTGCAAAAGTCACGAAAAATGCCCGGCCTATTCAAAGGTAGAAACCAAGGCAAAAACCAAGATATAAATTACTGTATTTCCCGCCTGTGGGCTATACATAAAATAATTTCAGGTAGGCTTCGCAGTCTGCCTTTTTTCTTGTGGAGCTATATTTAACCCGCTACTTTATATAAATGATATAACATCAAAAATGAAAACCAAAGGATCCAAATCCTTGAAGGATAAAATAACCGAAGCCACTAAAGGATTTACCTGCCCAATACATAAAAAGGAAGCTGTTATTTTGGTAGATACCAAGGAAGCCGATGTTAAAATTGAAGGCTGCTGCACTTCCTTTAAAATGGATATTAAAGTTATTGTTGACCGTGTTATCAGAGCCTGGAATTTAAATGGCGAGCATCTGAGGGCTCGTAAAAATGAAAATAATAAGAATGGTTAATTATAAATTTTGGAAATCAGGCATATTAATAATTAAAAAAAAAGGCTGCCTTATTAAGACAGCCTTTAACTTTTAAGAGATAGAAATTTCTTTTGACTTCGGTTTTTCTTTTTCCTTTTTAGGAATCTCTAAATATAAAATTCCCTCTTTGTAGGAAGCCGAAATATTTTCAGCGTCAACACTCTCTTCAGGAAGCGTAAATGAACGTGTGAAGGACTGAAAACCGAATTCTTTACGAACATATTTTCCGTTCTCATTTTTTTCTTCGTGCTTTTCTTCTTTTTTACCCGAGATGATTAGCATATTATTTTTTAATTCAATCTTAAAATCTTTTTTATCCATGCCGGGCACAGAAACTTCAAGGTTATAAGATGAATCATTTTCTTTAACGTTTACTGCCGGTAAAGAAGAATTGCGTTTTGAGTCTGCGCTTATGAGATCTCTTGTAAAAAAATCGTCAAATAAGCTAGGGAACTCAGGGAAGAAACTTGTTCTTCCGTTGCCGTTTGATTTTACTAAGGTTGTCATAACATTTAAATTTTTAAGGTTAAACATTTATTTAATTACCGTTTCTATCCTTATAATTTCAAATTTTGTACCGCATTTAAAGCTTGAAAATTTGTCTTTTTAATTGTTAATAAAATTTAAAAAAGTGAAATTTTTGCAGATTTGTAAATGAAAAAATGACAGTTTGATAAAATCAATTTCAGGTATTATACCAAATGAATTTTATGATTTAGGCTAAAGATACTTAGTAATTTTTTATTAAGACGATTTTTAAAAATTGTTGCATAGCCTTGCCTACGGAACTATTTTTTAAATAAGTATGGATATAAAAGGACGAGTATATTGGGCTAAATTATAGATTCATTTGGTATTAAAAGCCCAGATCGTTCACCTTTAAAGTAAGCAAGGCAATATCATCCGGAAAAGGATTTTCGGCTTTAAATTCCTCGGCGTAATACAACAAAGCCTGGTTTATAAAATCGGGTTTTGCTTTTATGTTTTTTGAAATGATGTTTTCGATGGATTGAACGGAAAGCGATTCATCATGATCATTAACAGTGTCGGTTAATCCGTCGGTGTAACAAACAATGGTAAATTCGGCTGTATAATTAAATATTTCTACTTCCATTGCAGGCAAACTATCTGAAATACCCAACAACGTACAACCTTTTGTAAGTTCAGAAAAACGATTTTCGTAAAATAGAATAGGGGGATTGTGGCCTGCGTTTATGTATGTTAACTGCTGACTTTTTGTATTTAATTTGGCGATAAAAATAGATAGAAATTTTTCGTGTTTAGCGTTATTAATAACCCGTTTATTTATTTCAATGATCAGGTCTTTTAAATTGTGCGTGTAATTAATAAGGCTGTGTAATGTAGCCTGAATGTTGCTCATTAATAACGCGGCTGCAACACCTTTGCCACTTACATCGGCAATACAAAAAATAAACTCGTGATTATTTAATTGAAGGAAGTCGTAATAATCACCTCCAACCTGCTGGTGAGGCAAGTATTTAGCGGCAACCTGCAGAAAATCTGTATCAGGGAATTCGTGCGGAAAAAGTAACTTCTGCATATTCTGCGCCAGTTCCAATTCTTTTTTAATTTGTGCACGCTGAATATTTTCTTTAAATAATTTTTTATTTTCTATGGCAACAATTATAATGTTGGTAAGCGTTTGCACAAAAGGCAAATGTTTAATAGCGGCACTCAGTTCAAGTTTTTCCTGATTTACATCGCCTAATAAAACATAAGCCAGTGCAGTTTGCTTATGGTAAACCGGAATTACAATTTCAAAGTTTTTACTAAGCTCACCTTTACTGTAAGAAATAGTTTCAATTTCGGTAATATTTAAAAGTTCGGGTTCAAAAATAATATTCTTAAACTCGGCACCAATGCCATATTTTAAAATGCAAGTCCAATTCTGCTCATAAATAAACAATACCAATTTACCCACACCCAAACGGTTTTCAAGAATATCTTGATAAAGATCAAGCAAAACGGATGTAGCGGAATTGGTATTAATGGCTTTAGTTACTTCTAAAAGCGCATTCAGTTTAAGATCCTGAACATGTTTTTGCTGCCATATTTTTGATTGTTCTTCCAAAATTAAATCAGATAAACGGCTTCATTTCCTTTTTTTGAAAAATCAGCTTCAATGTGTTCTTGTAAGGTTGTACTTAAAGTTAAGCCAACAAAATCCGCTTTAACCGGAAAGTTAGTATGACTTCTATCGACAAGAATTACAGTGCTTAGTTTTTTTATAGGCTTATCTAAAAATAGTTTTACGGCATACATTAATGTTTTACCGCTGTTGAGAACATCGTCCACCAAAACGGTTGTTTTGTTCACAAAATCCTTTTCCTTAAAATCAATTTCCGGAATGCCTTCCCAGGGTTTTGTTTTATCAATTTTAATTTTCCCTAACTGTATTTTTATTTTTGAAATCTCTTTTAATTTTTCGGCGAGATTAGCTGCAACTTTATAGCCATTGCCTTCAATACCAACAATCAAAAGTGTTTTTTCATTAAAGTTATTTTCATAAACTTCATAAGCCAGTCTATTCAGCTTTTGCCGGATCTGAGTTTTGTCTAATATTTTTACTTTGTTGCTCATTTTGTTCACGCTGTTTTCGCCGATTGTCGCAGGTTATTATTTATAATTTTTTATAAGCCTTTGCAGTGTTTCCTTCACTTTATCATTGGGTTCTGTTAAAGGTAAACGCACATAAGATTTGCATTTTTTCAATTCACTTAATGCAAATTTAACTCCTCCCGGATTTCCATCAGCAAACAACTGATCGGTAATGTCCATGATTTTGTAATGCAATTTTTGAGCTTTTTCAAAATCACCTTTTAAACATAACCTAACCATTTCACTGAAATCTTTTGGAAAAACCTGTGCCACCACGGAAATAACACCCACGCCGCCCGCAGCAATTACAGGTAAGGTAAGATTATCATCGCCACTTATTACCATAAAGTCTTTTGGCTTGTTCTTGATAATTTTCATGATCTGCTCAATACTTCCACTGGCTTCTTTAGTAGCAACAATATTTTTACAGTCTTTAGCTATTTTAATCTGAGTTTCCCAGGTAACATTACTTCCCGTGCGTCCCGGTACATTATATAAAATTATATCCTTTTTTGTGCTGTTTGACACTGCCTTGTAATGCTGATAATAACCTTCCTGATTTGGTTTATTATAGTAAGGTGCGACTGAAAGGATGGCTTCAAAATCCTTAAGATTAGTTTTTTTTATGGTGGTAATTACTTCTGACGTATTGTTTCCGCCAATACCTAAAACCAATGGAAGTTTATTTCCATTTGCTTTTATAACTGTTTGAACGACGAGTTCCTTTTCGTCTTTTGATAAAGTAACACTTTCGCCGGTAGTGCCCATCACTACAATATATTCCACCTTACCTTCGTGAAGATGTTTTACAATTTCAGAAAGTGAATCGGTATCCACATTACCTTTTTTATCAAAGGGCGTTACAATTGCAACACCTGTGCCCGTTAAATTTTTGTTACGCATATTAGAAAAAATAATTTATTTTAAATTAAAATATTCGGTTGCCATTAATGCTATTTCGTTGCCGTAAGCCAAACTGGCTGTAGCCGCCGGACTGGGACTATTTATAACGTGCATGGCATTGCCATGTTTTTCAATTTTAAAATCGTCCAACATATCTCCTTCAGGGCCTAATGCCATGGCGCGAATTCCACAACGACTCGCAACAATATCATCCATCTCCAGAGTAGGTATAAGTTTACGCAAACGATTTAAAAAATAGGTTTTACTAAAAGCTCCGCGGTATTCATCTAAGCCAAAACGCCAGTGCTTACCGAAAAATTTCCAGGTGCCTTTATAGCCAAAAGCTTCTGCGGTATCTTTTAAACTAAAAGCAGTTTTCTTATATCCTTCGCGATCAAATACAAAAACCGCATTTGGCCCGCACTCTGTACCTCCTTTTATCATTCTTGTAAAATGAACTCCCAAAAAAGGAAATTTCGGATTAGGCACCGGATATATCAGATTTTTAACTTTGCTTAAACCTTTTTCAGTAAGATCGTAGTAATCGCCCCTAAAGCCAACAATGGCGGCATCGGTTTTAGCGCCTTCTTTTTTAGTAATGCGATCAGCCTGCAAGCCGGAGGTAGTTATAATATATTTGGCTGTAAACTTCGTATTTTCGGTTATAACGGTTGTTGAATCCGTATTTTTTTCGAAACCAATAACCTTTTGAGAGGTAAGCACTTTACTGCCGTTGGTTTTAGCATTAACCAACTCTGCGTATTTTCTTGCTACATCTCCATAATCGATAATGCCTGTGCAACCCACCCATAAACCCGAAATGCCATCGCAATACGGTTCTATTTCCTTGATTTTTTTTGTGTCAATAATTTCAATGTCTTCGACGCCGTTTGCAATACCGTTGTTGTAAACTTTGTTCATGTGCGCAAGTTCGCTTTCATGAGTCGCTACAATAATTTTTCCGCATATATCGTGTTTAATATGGTGCGCCTTGGCAAACTTCACCAATTCTCTTCTACCTTCTACACAATTTCTTGCTTTGTAGGATCCCGGCTTGTAATAAATTCCGCTGTGTATAACACCGCTGTTATGCGAAGTTTGATGCGCCGCTACTTCTTTTTCTTTTTCTAAAACTAAAACTGTTTTATTGGGATGCTGGGTGGTTAATTTTAAAGCGGTTGCTAATCCAACAATTCCGCCGCCAATAATAATAATATCGTAATTTTGGTTCATAATGCTTAGCAAATGTATTAAATAAACGGCTAAAAGGTGCTTTTTTGTTAAAGGCTTTAATCCTAAATTTGAATTCTAAAATCCCGATAAATGAAAATTATTTGTATTGGTAGAAACTATGCCGAGCATGCTAAGGAAATGAAATCAGAACTCCCTTCAGAGCCTGTTTTTTTTATGAAACCCGATACCGCTTTATTAAAAGAAGAAGATTTTTATTTGCCTAACTTTACCAAGGAACTTCATCATGAAATTGAATTGGTGCTTAAAATAAGTAAAGCAGGCAAACATATAGAAGAACAATTTGCCTACAAATATTACGAGGAAATAGGAATCGGCATTGATTTTACCGCCCGCGATATTCAGGCGAAATGTAAGGAAAAAGGGTTGCCCTGGGAAAAAGCAAAAGCTTTTGACAATAGTGCGCCCATTGGTAAATTTGTAAAGAAAGAATCTTTAGACATAAATAACATTAGTTTTGAATTGAAGATAAATGGCGAATCCCGTCAGAAAGGAACTTCAAAGGATCTTATTTTTTCATTCGATAAAGTAATTAGTTATGTTTCAAAATTTATTACTCTTAAAACAGGCGATCTGATTTATACGGGAACGCCCGAAGGAGTAGGGCAGGTGAATATTGGCGATAAGCTGGAGGGCTTTTTAAATGGTGAAAAATTGTTAACTCTTTCTATTAAGTAATGTTTAAAAAAATAGCGAGTGCCTCGGTTAAATTTTATCAGTATTGCATTCGCCCTTTGCTGCCCAGTGCGTGCCGTTATACGCCTTCGTGCAGTGAATATTCGTTGATAGCAATAATTAAATATGGCGCTTTAAAAGGTAGCTGGCTTGGCTTTAAAAGGATTCTGCGCTGTCATCCTTGGGGCGGACAAGGTTATGATCCGGTTCCTTAATTGAATTTAGGCTTGTAGTTTATCTAACATTTTTAAGCACTTATTTAAGTCAATTCCTTTACCCAACACAGGCAAAAACAGATCAACGTTTTTCTCAATTCTTTTTAAAGCATTTTTTATGTGGAAATCAGTTTGGCTTAAACCGGGCTTCACTTCCTTCCACTTTAAGGGCATAGATACGGTGGCTCCTTTTTTGGGACGTAAACTGTATATTGAAGAAATGGTTTGTCCGCGCCTGTTCTGTAAATGATCGAGATAGATCATTTTATTTCCTCGCGTTTTCAGGTTACGTTCAAGGGTAGTAAACTTTGGTAATTTTTCGCGAACCATCATACACACCAAATGAGAAAAATCTTTAAGTTGATCGTAAGTATATTTTTTTTGAGTGGGTACGTACAAATGAAGTCCTGTGGAGCCCGAAGTTTTGCAATAGCTTTCCACCCCAATTTTTTTAAAGATATCGTGTACCACATTAGCAGTTTCTATAACCTGATCAAATGTGTTTTTGTCGGAGGGATCAATGTCTATGATTAAGTAATCAGGCTTATCCAATTTTTTTATGGTGGAGTGCCAAGGGTTAATTTCGATGCATCCCAGATTATTAAGATAGGCCAGGGTAGGGGCATTGTTGCAAAGAATATAATCAATATTTTTATTTCCGGAATCAGAATGAATGGATTCACTTTTTACAAAATCAGGGGCGTTATCGCCGGCATCTTTATGGAAAAAACCGGTGTCATAAATGCCGTTAGGATTGCGTTTGAGTGACTGCGGCCTGTCTTTTAAAAACGGAAGAATGTATTTGGAAATGCTTTGGTAGTAATTAATCACATCTCCTTTTGTTACATTATCCTCAGGAAAATATATTTTATTAAAATTGGTAGTCTTTACTTTTACTTTGCCAATTGTTAAACTACTTTCTTTTTCTAAAGTGTTTTTGTCTTCTTTTTTTACTGAGGCTTTCTTTTTTTTTGGACTTTCTTTTTTAACAGGCATTTCTGAATTCATTGTCACGTGTTTACTAATTTTATCTCTTAAACGTAAAAAAATAGGATGACGTAAACTTCCATCTCTTGTCCATTCAGTGAATTTAATTTCGCATACCAGTTGTGGCTTTACCCAGGTAGCGGGCATATTTGTTTTTACTTTTTCCTTGAAAGGAGAGGTCTTTGTTATAAGTGGTTTCAATAATTTACTTAATGATTTCAAACCTTTTGTATCAAAGCCGGAGCCTGTGTGCCCAATGTATTTCAATTTATCGTTATCCCATATTCCTAATATCAAAGCGCCGAAATGTTTACGCGATCCCGTGGGCACCGTAAATCCTGCAATAACGGCTTCCTGGGTTTTATGGTGTTTTATTTTTAACCATTCGCTGCTCCGTGCGCCGGGTTTGTAAAAGGAATCTGCCTTCTTGGCCATTATCCCTTCCAGATCATTTTTTACGGCCATCGCAAAAAACTCCTCGCCTTTAGTTTCAATATGATCTGAGTATTTAATTACATTATTATTATTAGAAAGTAATTCCTTTAATAATTTTTTACGGTCTGTTAATGGCAAGTCGGTAGTTGTTACTCCGTTTAAGGAAAGAAGATCAAACACTCTAAACTCCATTGCATGATCATCATCGCTTTGAAAGTGCTGAAGCTTTTGAAAATTTGATTTACCGTCTTGCTCCACTATAATTATTTCGCCGTCAAGAATCGCTTCAATATTTAAAGCTTTAAGCGAGGATACCACTAAAGGATAGGATTTATTGAATGAATTACCATTGCGTGAATAGAGGCTTACGTTATCATGATCCACTTCGGCAATAGCGCGGTAGCCATCCCATTTTATTTCATAGATCCATTCCTTATCATTAAAAGCTACATCTGTTTGTTTAGCCAACATGGGCTTTATGTACTTGCTTAACTTTTTAGAGGGCGCGGGTAAATATTTAGTTCGACTTTCTTTTTTTTTTATTGGGCCTTCCTCAATAGCCTTGTTTTTTTTTGTCTTAACTGCTTTAGATTTTATTGATTTTCCATTTTCGACTAACCATTTATTAATGGGGGAATTTTTTGGCGTATTCTCTTCACTAAAATATTCTTCATCCACCGAAAATTTATCGCGATGTTTAATAAGAAGCCATTGGTTTTCGCCTCTGCCTTTTAATTTTACAAGCGCAAATTCGCCCTTTAGTTTTTTTCCATGCAAAGTAAATTTTAAACTTCCTGCACTAAGACCTGCTTTTAATTTTTTTTCTGCTGTTTTTTTATCGGAATTTTCAAGATCTGAATATTCACCTTCGTCCCAAATTTCAACTATTCCGGCACCGTAATTTCCTGCCGGGATAATTCCTGAAAACGTGCGGTAACTGTATGGATGATCTTCCACCATCATGGCCAAGCGCTTATCTTTTGGATTAAGGGAGGGTCCTTTGGGAACGGCCCAGCTTTTTAAAACACCGTCCATTTCTAATCTAAAATCATAATGTAAATGCGATGCTTTGTGCCGCTGCACCACAAACCTTAGTTTAGAATTTGAGGTTTCTGTTTTACCCGATGGTTCGGGCGACTTTTTAAAATTCCTTTTTTTATTATATAATTTTAAACCCATTTAAGATGCTTTTTTACGTTTTGTTCCTAAGCTGGCTTTTAACTGATCCATCAAATCTTTGGTTTTTCCATGCACGATCTTCAATTTTGGTTCTTTTACTTTAATGCCTTTTGCTTTCGCTTTTATTACTTTTAATAATTCTGCAGAATACGTGTTTTTGTAACTTTTGATATTGAACTTGCCTGTAAGCTGGTCAATTAATGAAATGGCCATTTTTAATTCATTGGCTTTTACCTGAGTTTTTGGCGGAAGTGCAAGTTCTGTCGCGTCGCGGATTTCTTCTTCAAACCTGATACGATTTAAAATAATTACTTTTTCATTGGCTTTTAAAATTGCAAGTGTTTCTTTACTTCGCATTACAAAAGTTGCAATGCCAACTTTTTTTGTTTTATGAAGTGCTTCGCGCAATAATGCATATGCGCGTTCCCCGCCTTTGGCCGGCTCCAGATAATAAGGCGTTTCATAATACACACTTTCTATTTCCGCTTCATTTACAAAATCACTTATTTCTATGGTCTTTGTTTTTTTAGCGCTGGCTCTTTCAAAATCCGTTTCATTCAAAATAACATAATCATCATTAGGCATTTTATAACCTTTTACAATATTTTCCCAAGCTACTTCTTTCCCCGTGGAAGCATTCACTCTTTTAAAATTAATGTGAGAATGATCCTTTTTATCAAGCATATCCAAATCAAGTGTGCTAGATTCGGTTGCGCTGTAAATTTTTACCGGAATGTTAACCAGTCCAAATCCTATTGCACCTGTCCATATTGGTCTCATTGTTGTAATTATATACTTTTTGCTAAACAAAAAATATTCCCTGCATGTTTCTGCAGATTTATAAATTTTGAGTGGAAAATTTTTCCCAAACAATTACTGCGAAAATATAAACTGTAACAGCTTTTAAGTGTATTTTTACCCAAGTGTTGGTAGAACATCAAGCAATAAAAATAACCTGGCTAAGCATTGCAGGTAACACGCTATTAGCTATCATAAAAGCGATAGCGGGCATTTTTGGAAATTCATACGCCCTTATTGCCGATGCTATAGAATCTACATCAGATATTCTTTCTTCTTTTTTAGTTTTATTTGGTTTAAAATATGTAATAAAACCGGCCGATAAAAATCATCCTTACGGCCATGGTCGTGCCGAGCCGCTCATCACCTTTTTGGTGGTTGGTTTTTTGGTTGCTTCCGCGGTTATTATAATAGTAGAAAGTATTCATCATATTAAAATTCCTCACGCTTTACCAAAACCTTTTACCCTTATTGTTCTTGGATCAATTATAATTATTAAAGAAACATTTTACAGAATTGTAATAGCAAAAAGTAAAAAAATAAACAGCTCGGCTCTTAAGGCAGATGCCTGGCATCATCGCAGCGATGCCATAACTTCCTTAACCGCTTTTATTGGAATTTCCATTGCTTTGTATTTGGGTAAAGGTTACGAAGCAGCAGATGACTGGGCGGCACTTATCGCATCGGGAATTATATTATATAACAGCTATTTAATTTTCAGACCGGCGCTTGCAGAAATTATGGATGAACATATTTATGATCATTTAGTTGATGAAATCAGGGTTACTTCAAAAAAAGTAATAGGTGTGATTGATACCGAAAAATGTCTGGTAAGAAAAACAGGAATGAAATATCATGTCGATCTTCACATTATTGTGAATGGAAACATAACGGTTACCGAAGGTCACGATATTGCCCACGAAGTTAAAAACCTATTGATAAAGCAACATCCTTTTGTTGCTGATGTTTTAATTCATGTGGAACCCGCATAATGGTCATACGTTTAATTTTCCTTTTTTAAAGTACACGATCAATTCAATTTTTCGCTTGTTTTTATTGTCGAAATCTAAATTAATAGGCTTGTTTGGAGTGATAATAAGTTTATACTTATAATCCTTACCAACAACCTTTTTAATAAGCAACGGGTTAATTGCTTTTAAATACATTTCGTGTTTTAGTGTGCCACTGATTTTGAAACTGTGCGAGCGAAAAACTATTTCTTTATTTGAGCCTCTTGCTTTTTTATAGATATGAAATTTATATTTTCGATTGCTTTCTTTATATTCTTTTAAGCGCATTGCATCCTTTAAGGGTACGATGATCCTTTTACGGATTTCTGCTAATAAAGTATCGGAAATAGTTTCAGTCATTCAAAAAAACATTATAAAAGTACTCTTCGAAATACTCAACAGAAAACTAAAACCCTCTTTTGCTCCGGTATTTTTCTTCAAGTCTGCGTTTCTTTTCCTGCCTGCGCGCTCCGCCCAATTGCTCTTTACTGTTTTTAGCTTTCTTTTCATGAAAAGCTCCTGTAGGAGTTACAATCTTTTTAGCCTTTTTTAAATTCTTATCACGGGTCACCGGCATTTCTTCTGTGGTCAATTCTTCAGAAACTTCTACAGCTTCGGGAAGATCAAAAATAGGAATAGTTTTATTCATCAATGCCTCTATGGCTTCTTTATATTCTTGTTCTTTCTCCGTTACAAAACTGAGGGCAATTCCCGTTTTATCCGCCCGGCCTGTTCTTCCAATGCGGTGAATGTAGCCTCCCGGATCTTTAGGAAGATCGAAATTAATAACATGCGTTACGTCCTGAAGGTCTAATCCCCTTGCTATTACATCGGTGGCTATCAGCAAACGAAAGGTTCCATTCTGAAATTGTTTAACCGCGTTAAATCGGTGAGGTTGCGATTTGTTGGAATGTATCACCGCAATTTCTTCTTCAAATTCACCTAATTTATTTTCAATATCATCGGCTATTTTTTTATTTTTTACAAATAGAAGAACCTTGGTAAAATCTTTGTCTGTTTGTAAAAGCCATTTTAAAAGATTTATTTTCGTATTAAAATTGGGCACCTCGTAACTTTGCTGAATAATCTTTTCCAGAGGAGTTCCCCTGGTAATCAGTTCAATATATTCCGGCTTATTAAAATATTTTTGAATCAGCGCTTCAACTTCTTCAGGCAGTGTTGCCGAAAATAAAATGTTCTGTCGCTTTTCGGGAAGAATTTCCAAGATTTGTTTTAACTGTGCCCTGAAGCCTAAATTCAGCATTTCATCCACTTCATCTATTACCAGTTTTTTTATATTGCTTAATTGAAGTGTGCGACTTAAAGTTAGATCTATTAATCGTCCGGGAGTTGCCACTAAAATATCCAAACCATCATATACCAGCTGTTTTTGCGTGTTGATGTTAGATGCGCCGTAAACTCCTAAAACCCTAAGGCTCAGGTATTTGGTTAGCTTTACAATTTCACCTGTAACCTGCGCTACAAGTTCGCGCGTGGGTACCACAATTAATACACGAGGATGACGCTGTTCGGAATACGTTAGTTCTCTAAGAATTGGTAATAGGTAAGCAAATGTTTTTCCTGTTCCCGTTTGAGCAATTCCTACCGAATCTTTACCCGACATTAAAACGGGTAATGCTTTTTCCTGTATGGGGGTAGGACTTGTAAAGCCAATATCGCTTAATGCTTTTAAAAGTGGTTTTGAAAGATTAAGGTCGTTAAAAGTGCTCATACAGAATTGGTTTTTTGTAAAGATACCTTAAATCTT
>JACPOC010000043.1 GCA_016185125.1 Bacteroidota bacterium | reverse complement strand
TTGTATGCGGACACCCATAAAACTGTGTGCGCCCACCATACCTATAACAGCGGTCTTGCCTAATTTTTTGCGTGTTAACGCTCAAATGCGTAACTTGACATAGCAAAAAACTAGGCAAGGCCGCAAAACGTTATAAGTAATAAGCGGACGGACCTCGTCAAGACATTGTATCATGACAGAAAAAGTTTTAAAAGAATATTTTGAAGGTATTGCATCCGCAGCGACACTTTCTGCCGACCTTGTTGGCTCGGTCGACATCGGACGCGACACATATCGCTACCATATTCAAGACTTCAAGAGTGACGTTAGGTTCGTCTTGACAAGCCGACATTTAATAAAACTATGCAACGACGTTCTTAACGACAACATAAAGCTTAGCGACTTAAAAACTATTGCTTCCTGCTTGGAATTCTCACAGTATTTTTTAATTGATGCAGACACCACAGAGGGTAAAAGAATCCAAGACATAATATTTAATTGGTCTTCACCTGAGATCACTAAAGCTAAGGTAACGACAATAGACTATATTAAATATTGCGTATATTTTCTTGAGACAGGTGAACACCAATAAGGTGGGACTAAGCTGTGTGCCGCTTACTACTTATAACCGCAGCTAAAATCAAGGCGGGCGGACTCGGTCATCGTTCAGGCAATCTAAGGCGTGCTTCGCACGTTTAATTTTAAGTTTGCCTTCACTAAAAACCTTTTGTACTTTTAATAAAGTTTTGTCGGTGTAGACACAGGAGTGCTTTTAAGCCGCCCTGCTTTTAGCTGCAATACGTTATAGGTAATTGCCGGACAGACATTCCGGTCGACATTTCAGGGTCGACATCATTCCTTTGAAAAAGTTAATTAGTGTTTAAAACCGGGCAGTTATGGTTCGACTCAAGCGCTGGTTGATTATCTTCAAGAAAAAGTTTTTATGAAAAAACATTTATTTTGTTTGTCGCTAGCGCTTTCAGGTATCGACCTATTTGCACAGACAGATAATAAAGTTCCAGACAACTTATTTAAACAAATCCAAGACGCTAAATTTTGCGGCGAAATCGTTGTCACATCCTTCGACTCCGTTAAAACTGGTTCGACCTGGGCACGTAATAAATTATACTGCACGCGACTTGATTTAAATAGTTATCAATCTTTCGCTATTGAGACAAACCAAAAAGGACGATGGCCAAAAGAAGGCGACACTTGCTTAGTAATTGTAGACAAAAAGTGCATGAACTTTCAATGCCCTGTCTCCTCGTTTGCTAAAATAAAAGACGACAGGTATTATTTTTGGAGTCCATATTCGACTAACGATATTTTATACGAAATGAAACAAGACGACTTTTGGCGTTTTTACAAAAAAAATAATTGGCAATATGCCGCGACGCGTTAGGCGGACACTCGCCTAAGACAAACTGTGTGTCGGCAACTACCTATAACCCGGGGCAATTGCGTCAGCGGGGTTTTGTTGGTTATCGTTCGCGGCGGGACAATAGGTCGGGCTGACGCCCGTTCTTTTTTGCCGCTCTCTAAAAAAGTTTTATCTTCGAAATAACGTTTGTCGGGTATAGACAGTTGATGCTCCGAAACTCCCGCCGAACGCAAGCCCCGAAACCGTTATAAGTAATAGGGCCGGACATTCATTCGTACAGACAAAAATATCCAGTGAGACAACTTTAATAATCAGTTTGACTTTCATTTTGCTCTCATGTGGCTTCCGTGTGACAAAAAGCCTTGACGGACAGACCTTAGTTGACCAAAAAAACTTCAAGTTAAATCAACCAATGGCTGACAGGGACTTCACCGTCATAGACACATCCGCTATTTACAAAAAAGTTGCAACCAACGCTTGGGACTACAAGGAGTATTTTAAATTTTATAGTAACGGGACTTATATTAATGTTTTTAAAAAGACAGACTTCCAGGAAAATGATCTTAATATTGACAAAAACTCCGTGTGGCGCGGACGGTTTATTTTAACCGGTGACAAAATAAAAATAGAGCAGTTTTATCCAAATCAAGCGCCCATTAAAAAATATGACCGCAAAGTTTTATACGGACAAGTCAAAGGTGACAGCATAATAATTAATTGGGACAACGGTCGGACAAAATATCGATACGTCAAATGATCAACTGGGTGCGGCCCTACTACTTATAACAGCAGGCAATTGCACAATGCGGGTTTTGTCGGTCATCGTTCGGGCTGGACAATTTGTGCGCTGACGCGCTTTTTATTTGCCCTCACTAAAAACCTTTTGTACTTTTAATAAACATTTGTCGGTGTAGACAGTTTAGCCTTTCAATAGCCGCACTGTGCAAGCCTGCAAACGTTAGTACCCACCGCCGGGGCGACAATTAATCATTAATAAATTTCTGGTTGACAAGCCGACCGCGCAAAGGCAAGTTTTTCCGGTCGACAACATTTCGCTCTTCACCATAATGTATTGACCTAAACGCAAGCGGACACTCACAAAGCATTTCGTTCGACTGCATTCCGGTAAACTTGCCGCGACACGCACTGTCACTAACTCGCAAAATTGTAGTTAGACGCGCCCTGTTTGCAATTCTTAAAAGGTTTCGGTTTGACAAAAGAGTTTTCTTTCACTTTTGCGGCTGGACAATTGGTGCGCTGGCGCGCTTCTTTTTTGCCGCCAAAAAATGTACATTAGTGTTTCAATTAACCTTTTGTCGGTTTAGACGCCAGAGTGTTTCAAAACCCCGCCGGACGCCAATCTGCAAAACGTTAGGTGTAATGCCCCCAGCGGACATAAAAACATCTCGTTGGACAAAAAACATTTCGTTCGACAACATTCCGGCAGACAAGAACAGTTTCGTTGACCTGTAAAGCAACACTTTTAAGTTTATTATTTGCCGACGCTTTTTGCGGCTTTTAGCAAAGCCGATTGGCTATTCATTGCAGCACATTTATAAGCCCGCATCGGAGACACACATTCCAAAGGCTCATAAATAAGCAGCAAGCCGACGCACTTGCGTGGCTTTTACAAAGCCATATTGGCTATCCCTAATTTAGACCATTTGTGTTTTTCCGTTTTACTTCAAAACCCAAATAAGCTAAATGCTTACCCGCAAAAAATAAGGTGTGCTCCGCACTGTTTTGCGCATCTCGCTCCGCTCAGTCAAAAAGCGCAGGCCACAGGCGTATTGTTGTTAATAAGACTTATAGGATTAGAGGTTAGATAAAGCATAAAAATGCTATTCTATAACTAATTTTTTAATATCAGTAAAGTGATCACTACTTAATTGAAGAAAATAAATCCCTTTAATAAATTTACTTAAGTCTATTTCTTCGTTAGTGTCACCTGTTCTTGGTAGCTTTTTATTAAAGATAACCTGTCCAATTAAGTTTGTGATTTTTATTTCGCCTTGATTTAGTAAATCAACGCTTTTACAACTAACTTTTATAATCCCGTTTGACGGGTTAGGGAATATGCTAAGGATTTCTTCATTCAATGGTTTTTTAATCGTAGTTATACTATTAGTTTCATATTTCATTACGGTTGTGTAACCCCAGTGTGGTAAAGTAGATTGGTCGGCATATCCAACATAAGGTGTCCCGTTGTTATCTATAGCTAAGGAAATATAATATACATCTGCAATTGAAAAACCCGGCTGTCCAACATTTACCCAATTGCTGCCGTCAAACTTCATTAAGGAAGCTTTTTGGCCGTTCGCATAATCTTTATATGCAATATACGGCGTATTGTATTTATCAATTGCTAAGGAGGTAAACTCTGCACCCTCCGGTGTAAAAGCAGCACTTCCTAAGGGATTCCAACTGGCTCCGTCAAATTTCATTACAGTTGCTTTATAAGCGTTTCCCCCGTCTGTATAACCCACGAAAGGAGTGCCAGAGGAATCAAAGGCTAAGCTTGGAGATCCTGCATCACCGGCAGAAAAGCCAGGAGCACCTACATATACCCAACTACTACCATCAAACCGCATTACCGAAGCTTTATAATTATTAGGCTGATCTAAATACGAAACATACAACTCTCCTTGTGGACTGATTTTAAAGCTAATATCACTTGCCCCGGAACTATTAGTATTCCCTATTGCAGAAAAACCCGGAGAGCCAACGTACACCCAATTAGTTCCGTTAAATTTCATAACCGAAGCTCTTGCACCTTGTGAAAAATCACGAAAAGCTACATAGGGCACATCATAACTGTCAATTAAAATGGTAGTAAAAGTAGCATTTTGCGGAGTAAATTCAGGGGTGCCTACCACTACCCAACTACTTCCGTTATACATCATTACGGTACCACCCCCGGTTGCTCCGGCACTGGTAAAAGCTACGTATGGTTGGTTTAAACTATTGAAAGCAAGAGTAGTTCCATAACAATAATATTGTGAAAACCCTGCAGCGCCCACATACTCCCAGCTATTACCGTTGAACTTCATTAGCGATGCTTTTGCATAATTGGCGTTATCTCTGAATACGATGTAAGGCACGTTAAATTTATCAAGGTACACATTAGGGCTTCCTGCAACTGAATTAGAGAAGCCCACATTTCCGACTGTATTCCATTGGCTTTGGGATACTAATGGGTAAAAGTGTAATACACAGCAGAAGAATAACAACAAACCTTTCATATTAAGCAACATACAAAAAATGAGCCGAAAATAATCCCATGACTGTCAACACGTTATAACCGTTAAATAAAGTTAATGAGTAAAGGGTTTCCCTTTTAGAGATAAATAATTAATATTATTAAAAATTTAAACATGAGAAATACTTTAATCTTCAGTCTGCTTTTGTTAAGTAATTTATTTTATTGTCAAATTCTTGTTCCCCCAAATTTTTTTGGAATTAATCATTGGATGCCAGTGTATTATGATAATTATGTGGGTACTCCATTAAATGGGCCGGTGGAAAACACTAATGTTCAACAAATGGTGTTAGACGGAGGGATAACATTTTATCGTATAGGCGGTAACGGCTACGACACCTACGGCGATGCATATTTAGGCCAACTAACCACCACCAATGATTATATTCGCGCGATAGAGGCAATAAAAGCGATTAACCCTGCGGCCAAATTTTTAATTCAAATTCCTTTTAAGTCTGGTAATTTTGGTTTTACGGCAAATCAAGCTCAGGCTTTAGTAGCAGCCTTAGACACTAAATATGGAACTGCTATTTCAGACAAATTCTATTACGCCATCGGGAATGAGTGGGATCTTTACAAGGATAATGCTACACCTCCCAATAAATTATTTTCATCAGCACAAATTGCAACAAATATTAAAGCGTTTGCTATAGAAATGAAGGGCCAAAATCCAAATATAAAAATCGTAGGTCCAAGTTTAAGTGGTTATTGGGCAACAGATAAAAATGGCTTAAATATTATGAATGATTTAATTGGTTCAGGAAATTCTAATGATATTACTGTCGCTATTCCGTTCAATACTACCTACCCTCTTATTAATGGAAAATATTATATTGATGTGGTTGATATTCATTCATACGCACAGGGGAATAACGGTAACATGAGCGGTTTAAATTCTCAAGCAACTTTTAATACTTGGCGTGCAAATGCTGTAGGTTTTCCGTACACTTCACCGGGTTTTTTGGATGTGCTTTCTACGGCATCCTATGGTCTTATTGGGAAATTGAATACAGCTAACTCATCGAGAGCTGCTGGTAGCAAATTAACATTTGCTGTTACCGAACTGAACATCACTTACTCAAATACTGCGCTGCCTATTACAAATCAGAATGATCCTTTACAGAACACTTCCGTTTCGATTCAGTCACGTTCATTTTTCGCTGGCCAGTATTGGTTAAATATGTATTCCACTATTTTAAAAAATGGAAATAATATGGCCGATTTTGTTATGCCTTGGTCAATTCACGAAAGCGGAGGAAATGGAAGCTCACAAGTGTATGTAGTCAATTCTTCATGCTTCTGTGATAACGCTCAATTTTACCTTGTGTTTGTGGGTGCCGCACTCTGCCTCTGATATGTTTTATTTCTTGTTCATTTGTGTATTTTTTAAAATCAGCCGCGATATAACAAGAACCATTATCACTTAAGTCAAGAAAATAGAGAGGTAGAGGATTATATTGGAATCCAAAGACAGCTTAATCCAAACCGAGAAAAAGAAATTGGAAAATATGTTAACCTAGTGGATGCTTCTTTCCCTAATAGTATAATAGTAACTATCCCCTCTGCCTATGCTTCATATGACGAAACTACGGCGCAAATGACCATCGTTTACAAGGATTATGTTGCGAAAGTTCTTGATGGACAACATCGAATCGCTGGTTTACGACATTTTAATGGTGAAGGAAAGACTTTCCAAGTTATAGTTTCTATTTATTTAGATATGGAACTTGAAGATCAAGCAATTGTTTTTTCTACGATAAACAAAGAACAAAAAAGTGTAAGTAATTCACTTGTGGCTGATTTGTTTGCTTTTGCCGAAAGTAGAAGTCCACAAAAAACAGCACACAATATTGCAAGAGCATTAAATAGAAAAGAAGGAGGCCCTTTCTTTAAAAAAATTAAAATTCTTGGAACTGCTAATCATAAAGAAGTTGAAACAATAACGCAGGATACTTTTGTAAAAAATCTAATTGCCAATATTTCAAAAGAGCCTCAAAAGGATAGAGATTTTTATAAAAGAAATAAAGACAATCCAAAAGAGAACTTGCCAACGGTATCTGGCGAAGAACAAAAAAAATATTTTCTTAGAAATATTTTTATTGAGGATAATCAAGACATTAAAATTGCCCAAATAATTTCTAATTACTTCAAAGCAGTTCAAAAGAGATGGCCCCAAGCTTGGGGACCTCCATTACAAGATGGAATTATATTAAGTAGATCCACGGGATTCATAGCTTTAATGAGGTTTTTCAAATAAGGTTTTTTTTTGAAAATGCAGTTTTTAAGGTAACTTTCCAATGAAATCAGTAGCTCAGAGTTTTAAATAAAATCGTTTAGCACACCATTGAATTACTTCAAATAAATAATATTTACTCTTCCAAACTATAAATTACAAGTCCACTTCTCATTTTTGGTTCTACCCAGGTTGATTTTGGAGGCATAATATTATTGGTATCTGCAATCCATTTTAAATGCTGCATGGTAACAGGAAATAAACCAAAAGCTACTGCGGCTTTTCCATCATCCACCGTAATTTTTAAAGCTTCGGCGCCTTTAATTCCGGGAACAAAACCAATACGTTTATCGGTTTTAAGATCATGAATATTTAAAAGAGGCGCCAGTACATGTTCAGTTAAAATAGAAGCATCAAGGCTTCCCACCGGACTTTCGGCTTTATAAACGCCATCGCGTGCTATTAATGAATACCATTTTTTGTTCAGATACATGGAAAACTCGTGCTTCTGTTCAGGCTTAAAAATAAAATCGTTTACTTCTCGAACCAAAAAACTTTTTGAAATTTTTTCTATAAATTGAGATTCTGTTAATCCGTTCAGATCTTTAACAACTCTGTTATAATCATAAATACGCAACTGGCTTTCCGGAAAAAAAACTCCTAGATAATAATTGTAGGCTTCGGCTCCTGTATAATTTGGCACTTTACTTCTTCGCAATTTACCAAGTAAAGCTGCAGATGCAGAACGGTGGTGCCCATCCGCAATATAAATAGCCGGAATCTTAGCGAATTGATCTTTTATAAGTTTAACAGATTTCGTTTTATTTATAACCCATAGTGTATGACGCACTCTGTCGGTAGTTGTAAAATCATAATCCGAACGGTAACTCATAACATCCTCGGTAAGCGCATTTATTTTTTCATCATCGGGATAACAAAACAAAACGGGTTCAGCATTAAATTCACAAACTTCAAGATAATCTTTTAATTTTTCTTCGCGCTCGGTTAAGGTTTGTTCATGAATTTTAATTACTCCCTGCAGATAATCATCAATACTGGTGCATCCTATAATACCAATAAATGTATTGTCGTTTTTAACTTGTCGGTACAAATAATAACAGGCAGTTTCATCACGCATAAAAACTTTAGCATTCACAAAATTTTTAAATCGCTTTTTTATTTTTTGTAAACGCTCGCTTGATCCGGGCTTGGTTCTTGTTCCATCTTCAAAATCAGGATTAATTACATGTAAAAAAGAAAATGGATTTTGCGTTAATTTATCTCGGAGTTCAGAAGTATTATAACCATCCACCGAACGCGAAGCTACCAGATGCACTTTGTCATTCTCGGGCCTTATTGCTTTAAATGGAATTACGTTTGCCATACTTTTAAGTGAACACTATTTTAACGCTGCAATAATTTTTTCAGCCAACTCAACTCCTATCCGTTCCTGTGCCTCGTTGGTTGCCGCGCCAATATGAGGAGTTAATGAAATTTTAGAATTCTTTAAAATAGCGGAAGATGGCTTTGGTTCATTGTCAAAAACATCTAAACAGGCATGTGAAATTTTACCGCTGTTTAAGCCCTCCACAAGATCCTGCTCATTGATAACACCGCCACGAGCCGTATTGATTAGTATGACACCACTTTTCATGGCTTCAATCTCTTTTTTACCTATGAGTTTTCCTCCGGGAACATGAAATGTAATAAAATCAGAATTCTGAATTACTTTTTCCATGGTAAATGTTTTTACAGCAACACGAACCGGTTTTTCTGCTCCGGCAATTTCAATATCCAAATGAGCTTCTGTAACAAATGGATCAAAAGTCAATACCTTCATTCCTAAACCCAAAGCCATTTTTGCAACGCCTTGGCCTATTCTGCCAAAGCCAACAATCCCCATGGTTTTACCTCGCAGTTCCACTCCTTTTGAGTATTTCTTTTTAAGTTCTTCAAATTTTTCTTCTCCTGAAACAGGCATTTGTCGGTTACTATCATAAAGGAAACGAACGGCGTTGAACAGATGAGCGAATACCAGCTCGGCAACCGAATTACTGGAAGCTGCCGGTGTATTTATTACATTAATCCCTTTTTCACGTGCGTAATCCACATCAATATTGTCCATTCCTACTCCGCCGCGCCCTATAACTTTCAAACCCGGACAAGCATCAATAATATCTTTCCTAACTTTGGATGCGCTTCTAACGGTTAGCGCTATGTAACCCTGATCGTTAATTTCTTTTGCGATATTTTCCTGAGGAACTTTTTCAGTTACAACTATAAAGCCCGCTTTTTCCAATAAAGATTTACCTACAGAATCAATGCCATCATTAGCCAATATCTTCTTACTCATACATGAAAGTTTATAAGCTTCTAAAGTAGCAATAAATAAAAGAAAAAGCGAGAAGAAAAAATTTAAAATTTGAAGCCTACAGTTACCGCTAACTGCGAATTTTTATAATCTAATGTTGCCTTTTGAGGAATAGTATTGAACATATAATAAGTTTCATTGCTATAAGTTTTAAACCATACAAAATCAAAAAAGATATTATTTTTAGTTCGGAAACCTACTCCTAAGCTAAACGTATTTCTTACAAAACTTCCTGAAAAAGTGTTGCCAAAAGGGCTTCCCTGCATGTTATATCCCGCTCGCAAAAACAGAGGATTTAAATTAAATTCTATTCCCGCTCTAACATTGGAAGCAACTGCATATTTTTGCTTAATCACCGCATTTACACCGGCAAAATCGGAGATATTATTACTGGAGAGTTGAGCGTTTTTATAATTTATTAATTCATAATCCAATCCAATTGCCGCAATTTTTCCAATTACAAACCCGGCATTTAATCCAAATTTTGAAGGAGTGTTGATCTTATATTTATAATAGCCTCCTTTTGCGGGATCCTGGTAGGTTGTGGGTGTTTTAGTGTCTTTATCAAATGTAACCGAAATAGAATTAAAATATCTATCCTCCAAATTATATAAAGTGGGTGAATGAAAATATAATCCAATTCTCACATTATCATTTACCCGCACAACGCCCCCCAACTTTAAATTTACTCCCCTTCCGGTGGTATTAAAATATTCTACATAACTTAAACTATTAAAACCCAATTTATCGGTATAAATAAAAGGCGGCTCCTGCAAATAGGTGGTGGAATACGTTGTGGGCGAACCGGGCGGGGATGTAATTACAATCTTCATACTGTCTTTATCATCAGACTCGGTGTGCGTAGTGGTGGAAGTATAACTCACACGCGGTATTCCAAGGCTGGCACCGAGATAAAACTGATCTTTATACGAATAGGCGTAAGAAAAATTAATATCATTTAATCGGCCGGAAGTAACAATATCACGAGTTTGCAAAACATTTCTTTTCAAATCAACAAACGAAAAAAATTGAGTTTTTCCCTGAACAATAATTGTATCCAGTAAATAAGTTTGAAAACCCATATATTCATAATTACCTGTTAAAGCACTAACATTTTGTTTTTCTTGGGCAAGATTGAGCATATCTTTTGCAATAGAATTAGTTGTGTAATTTGAAAACCGGACTTTATTGCTAAAGTTTTGCAATTGCATATTAGTAAATCCAAAAGCGTGCCTGCTTTCATTATCATTTTGAGAAGGCCACGAGAGCAAAAAGCCAAAATTATTAAATACAATATTGGCATCTGCTACAGATGAATTTTTTCCGTTAATAGTTCCCTGATTATTAGAAATCCTTAAACCACCTCCAAAGGATGCTTCTCCTTTGCGAAATAAACCTAAGCCCGCCGGATTATATGAAGCGCATGAAAGATCAGCCCCCAAAGCTCCAAAAGCTCCTCCCATAGAGGTAAAACGCGATGTACCATTAACTCCTAAACGGGAATAACGAATTGCATCCAAATCGTTTTGTGCATAAAAATTTAGCGCAAGCAGAATAAAAACGTAACCTAAATTTCTCATACTCGTTTAACGCGGGCGGGTAGTGCTTTCTCCGCCACCACCGCGGGGAGATGGAGAAGAATTGTTATTGGAGTTATTATTCTCCATACTTCTATTACTATTGTTATTTTCCATACTTCTATTACTGTTACTATTATTATTAAAATCGTAATTGTTTTCGTTTCTGGTATTAGAATTTATCCGTTTAGAAGAATTGTTGTTATTTCTTGTATCAGAGTTAATTTCAGAAGGACTGTTTATAACGGGCTGATTGTTTCTGGTTTTTGTACTTCCCGAATTACCGTTATTTTGCTCAAATATATTATTATTAGAAGGATTACTAACTCCATTATTTCCATTGTTGGAGGGCGAATTACTATAATTAGTTCCTCGTCCGGTTTTAGTACTTCCCTGATTTAAATTATCGTTACTAAAATTTGTATTTGAACGCTGGATTTCGGTAAAACGCGGAGTGGACTCCTGTTTTTGACGGATTTCATTAAACAATTTTCCACGCTCTCCATCAAAACCTTCCGGAATAGCCATGCCCGCAGTAGTTCCCCTTGGATCATTTCCTCCACCATTACTGCCCCGCACACCATAAGTGCTGTAACCACTGTTTACATCGTAACCGTTAAAATATCCCCATCCGGTGGCATGGCCGTAACCGTTATACCCATGATTATTTCCGTATAAACCATTATAAAAACCTGCGTTATATCCGTTTGCAAAACCGCTATTATACGGGTTATAGCCGTAAGGATTATAACCGTATGAACCGTATGAATTATAACCATAAGGATTATAACCATAATTATTATAATTATTATACCCGTAGTAATTTCCCGAACCAAAAGACATGCTTAAACCGCTGCTGTAATTGTTAAATTGATTAGAAGGCATTAAATAATTATATGAACTGTAAATACTCGTTCCGTAACTTGCAGGATTATGATTATACCAGTAAGAGTTGGTGTAATAGTTATCGTAATATCCTAAACCATTTACCGGAGCATTAAATCTTCTTACACGTGAGGCATATTGGTAATCGTAATAATCATCTGGATTGTAAGAAGGATCTTTATAATAAGGGTTACTATTTATTGACTTTTTTTGAGCTAAAGCCGCATTTTCCTGAGATTGTTTTTCCTCAGCTTCTTTTTTTAACCGTTCTTGGGCGGCCAGCTGGTTTAATTTTTTTTCTTCACTTGGGTTGGCATATACATCATCGTTGCCACCACCATTTTGTAAAGTTTTACAGGATGTAAAAGCTAAACCAAGTATCGTAAATATTAAAAATAATTTTTTCATCGCAAATCTTTTTAAGGCATTAATAATTGCGGAGATTATATGTAAATTTACGAAAATTGAACCGATTAATACTTGTTATTTACATTATTTGGCAAATGGCTATTTTAACAAATTTTAAGTTCAAATTATAAAATTTTATGAGCAAAGTTATTACTCCACAAGAGCAGGATTACAGTAAATGGTATAACGATATTGTTGTAGAAGCCGATTTGGCCGATCACAGCGCCGTTCGCGGGTGTATGGTGATTAAACCGCATGGTTACGCTATATGGGAAAAAATGCAGCAAGCACTCGACAAAATGTTTAAAGATACAGGTCACGTAAACGCTTATTTCCCCTTATTTATTCCTAAAAGCCTTTTTGAAGCAGAAGAAAAAAACGCGGAAGGCTTTGCCAAAGAATGTGCCATTGTAACTCATTACCGATTAAAATCCGATCCAAATAATAAAGGGAAATTAATTGTAGATCCTGAAGCAAAATTGGATGAAGAATTGATTGTGCGCCCAACCAGTGAAGCCATTATCTGGAACACTTATCGGGGTTGGATTGAAAGTTACCGCGACCTTCCCCTGCTGATTAATCAATGGGCAAATGTTGTTAGATGGGAAATGCGTACGCGTTTGTTTTTACGCACTACCGAATTTTTATGGCAGGAAGGACACACCGCTCATGCCACTAAAGCCGAAGCTATTGAGGAAACAAAAAAAATGCTGGAAGTGTATGCCGATTTTGCTGAAAACTGGATGGCCGTTCCTGTAATTAAAGGAGTAAAAACTGCCAACGAACGTTTTGCCGGAGCCGATGACACTTTTACCATTGAGGCGATGATGCAGGATGGTAAAGCCTTACAAGCCGGAACCTCTCATTTTCTTGGACAAAACTTTGCTAAAGCTTTTGATGTAAAATTTGCAAACAAAGACGGTAAACTTGATTATGTTTGGGCAACAAGTTGGGGCGTTAGTACACGCTTAATGGGCGCCTTAATCATGAGCCACAGCGATAATAACGGCCTGGTTATTCCGCCTAAATTGGCACCTACACAAGTGGTAATTGTACCAATTTATAAAGGCCATGAAGGTTTAAAAAAACTTTCGGAAGTGGCGGCTGTTATAAAAGCTAAACTGGTGCAAAGAAATATTTCGGTAAAATTTGATGACAGAGATTCGCAACGCCCGGGTTGGAAATTTGCCGAATATGAATTAAAAGGAATCCCGGTTAGGATTGCCCTTGGAGAAAGAGACCTTGCAAACGGAACAGTAGAAATTGCACGAAGGGATAATCTCACCAAAGAAATTGTTAAAATAGATGAAATTGAGAATTATATTGTTAACCTTTTAGAAGAAATACAGTCTAACTTATTTAAGCGCGCTTTAGAACGCCGCGAAAAAATGTCGCACAAAGCGAATACTTACGAAGAATTTAAAAATATTCTGGATGAAAAAACCGGATTTGTGTATGCACATTGGGATGGAACTTCGGAAACGGAAGAAAAAATAAAAGAAGAAACAAAAGCTACAATCAGATGTATTCCTTTAAATAATATTCAAGAAAACGGCGCGTGTATTTACAGCGGAAAACCAAGCACCCAACGCGTATTATTTGCAAGGGCTTATTAAAAAAATAAACAGATGAGTGATATTCAGGAAAAACAAAAACAAACCATTCTGAAACTTCTGACCGAAAAATCGGTAATGAAACAAGATGTATTTACCAATACCATCGGAGTTTTTACTTTGCTTAAAGAAGTGGCTAAAGAACGGATGGATGAATTAAGCGTGGATGCTTCTAAAATTGATCGTCGCATAACAGTTAATTATAAAGATGTTAGTCCGCAATCCATGCAGATTAAAGTAGCGGGAGATATTCTTGATTTTTACATGCACTCCAACGTGTTTGAATTTGATCATGCGCATCCCATGTTTAAAACCGGTTATATAAAAAACAACGAATTAAATTCTTTTTGCGGCATAATTAACGTGTACAATTTTTTGGCCGACTCCTATAAATATAACCGGCTGAATGATCTTGGTTACTTAATCGCACGTATTTTTGTTAATCGTGAAAAAAAGTTTTTTATTGAAACTAAAACGCAGATTGGCTATAAGTTTATGAACTTTAGTGAGGCGCCCCTTACCAAAGAAATGCTTACTGAAATTATGAACGAACTTATTATTTTTGCGGTGCAATTTGATCTGTTTACACCTCCTTACGATTCGGTAAAACAAGTTAGCGTTTCTGAAATGCAGGAAAAACAAAACAGCGCTTCCTTGCGCACAGGCAAAAGGCTGGGGTATGGTTCAGGAACGGTTAACTTAAATGAAGAAGATGTTAATTTGTAAAAAATGCAGATAAATCCTACTACCCTCAAAGAAATATCTTCATTAATTAGCGCTCCATTTATTGGTGATGAAAATCACATCATAACGGGCTTTAACGAAATTCACCGTGTACAAAAAGGCGATGTTGTTTTTGTAGATCATCCCAAGTATTACGATAAAGCCCTGCACAGCGCGGCTTCCACAATTATCATCAATAAAGAAGTTGATTGTCCTGAAGGGAAAGCATTGATTATTCATCCCCAACCTTTTAGTGCCTTTAATAGTTTAACATTGCACTTTCAACCTAAAAATTATTCTTCACAAAATATAAGTTCAACTGCCAAGCTTGGTAAAAATGTTACCATTATGCCCGGCTGTTTTGTAGGAAATAACGTAAGCATTGGCAATAATTCTATTCTTCATCCTAATGTTGTAGTTTATGATAATTGCATCATTGGAAAAAATGTCATTATTCATTCAAATACTACCATTGGCAGCGATGCCTTTTATTTTAAAAACCGAACTACCCACTTTGAAGCGCTCAACACTTGCGGAACTGTAATTATTGAAGACGATGTGGTTCTTGGCTCCAATTGCACTATTGATAAAGGAGTAAGCGCGGTAACCAAAATTGGTAAAGGTTCTATTTTAGATAATCAGGTACATATTGGCCATGATACCGAAATTGGCGAAATGTGTTTGCTTGCCGCGCAGGTGGGCATTGCCGGCTGTTGCACAATTGGCAATAAAGTTACCATGTGGGGACAAGTGGGCATCAGTAGCGGTATTAAAATTGAAGACGGCGCGGTTATTTTAGCGCAAAGTGGTTTGGGCGAAAACGTTAGTAAGGGAAAAACTTATTTTGGAACGCCCGCGGCTCCGGCAAAAGATAAAATGCGCGAGCTTTTTGCAACAAAGCAATTACCTTTTTTAATAAAAAAATTATACAATAAATAATCTTCAAAAAAAATAAAATACAAAATATTATAATTAGAATGAAAAACGCTTCGTTAATGCACGGTTCCACATTTATTCTTCTGCAGCGCTTTGTAGAAAAAACGTATGGCTCCGGTGTTTGGGATAAACTGCTTCAGGATTCGGGTGTGGGAATTAAAGTCTTTGATCCGCATCAAAATTATCCATTGTTGGAAATGGAAGCCATTGTGGGAGAAGCCTCACACATAACCGGTTTATCGGAAGATACTCTTAAAGAAAAATTTGGAGAAGGAATGGTTCCTGACCTAATGGCTTTATACAAAAAATACGTAGATCCCGAATGGAAAACCTTTGAAATGCTTTTGTATACCGAACTTATTATGCATAAGGCAGTTAGAAAGGAAAATAGCAACGCTAATCCGCCGGTTTTAAACGTTTCGCGCGTGCATGATAAACTTTTAATGATAGATTATTACTCAGAGCGAAAAATGGGTGCTTTGGCAGTTGGTATTATAAAAGGTATTGCACAATATTACCACGAGGGAAACAAAATAAAGGTAGAGTCAACCACAAGCCCAAACGATGAAAGGGTTCAGATTCGTGTAGAATTTGTTTAAAATTTAACTACTAAATCCATTTAATTATCGTCGAGTATTGCTTTTTTTTCGCTAAATTTGATTAACAAAAGCGAAAAACATGGGGCCTTTAATTATTTTATGTATTATTTATCTGGGCATCTTAGTATTAATACTAACCTCCCGTTGGAAAATTTTTGAGAAAGCCGGCAAGCCGGGTTGGGCTAGTTTGGTGCCTGTTTATAGTTTTGTGGTTCTGCTGCGCATTGTAGGCAAACCGTGGTGGTGGACTTTATTGCTTTTTATTCCCGGCGTAAATGTTATCATTTTTATTATTGTTATTCACTGCGTTTCTCTTTCATTTGGAAAAGACAATACTTTTACTGCCGGTTTAATTCTTTTAGGATTTATCTATATCCCTTTACTGGCGTATAGCGAAACACATTATTATGGTCCTCAAGGAAAATTATCTTCCCGGCGGCTTACTAATGAATAATCACAACAAAAGGCATCAAAGGTTTTGATTGCATTGAGAACCGCAGATGTTAAAGGTTGAATAATTTTGTCTGTTATTCAACAAAAATTTATCGCTTTACTTCAAATGTAGTGTAACCTACTAATTCAGATTCTTCCGCTAAAACTTCGGTTACCTTGGCTAACTTAGGACCTACATAACACCATTCAATAAATTTATTAATATTTTCTTCCGTACCTTCTACCTCAGCGTATACTCCTACTTTAGGTAAATTTTTCACAAAACCTGTAAGGTTAAATTTATGCGCCTGCGCTTGGGCGTTGGTCCGGTAATTAACGCCTTGCACTTTTCCTTTTATAATAATGTTATAGTGAAGCCTTGCCATTTAATTCTGTAATTAATAAGCTTCACTACTGCGTTTTATTAATGATATTGATCTTAGATTCACCAATAACTCTAAAAGCGGTTCTTCTGTTCTTTTGATGAGCAGCTTCAAACTCCGCACTTTTAGGAACCATTGTATTAATAGCAGATTCTGGAATAATAGGCTTGGTTTCGCCATAGCCATGAGCAAGGATACGTTTTTTGGGTATGCCTTTACTAAGCATATAATCCACACAACTTTGCGCGCGCCCTTGTGAGAGTTTCATATTATAAGCATCATTACCACGAGCATCGGTGTGCGCGCTTAATTCAATAGTTAAATTATCGTTTAGTTTTAAAAGATCCACAATTTTATTAAGGCTTTCCATTGATTTAGGCCTTAAAGTGAATTTATTAAAGTCATATTCTATACCTTCAATTTCAATATCTCCTTCCGGAATTTTACTTAAAAAGAAATCCTGCACAATTACAGATGATGTTGTAAGGCCTTTGGTTGCAATGCTTGCCGCACTACCAAAATATTTATTTTTTTGCGCCTTCATAAAAAATTCGAGGTGAGGTTTTAAAGGTGTGCTGTAAAACCCTTTATCATCTGTGGCAATAAAATAAGGCTCTTCGCCATCGTGCACATCTCTGATAGTAACCAAGGCGTTCGAAATGGGCTCATTGGTTTCTGAGTCAAAAACAATTCCTTCTACACTAAAAATAACGGGCTCATTTATATATTCAAAAATCTTATAGCAGTGGCCTCCCTCGCATGGTACTCTATCGCTTGCAAAAAACCCTTTTGTACCTAATCGTTCCATTATAAAATAGGCGTCATCTTTGCTTGAATTAATGGGAGTATTTAAATTAATTGGTGCCTGATAGGCCGAATCATCCACATTTAAAGATGATTTAAATACGTCAAAACCGCCAATTCCGGGCAAACCATTGGTGCTATAATATAACGTATTACTTATGTTATGAAAGAAGGGAGTAATCTCATCGCCTTGCGTATTAATGGGCGCACCCATGTTTTTAGCGTTACCAATAAATCCATTTTCATCAATAGAAGCCATCCATAAATCAAAACCTCCTTTACCGCCCGGCCGGTTGGATGAAAAGAAAAGCGTTTTTCCATCGGTACTTACAAATGGTTGCTGCGATTTATATCCCGGTGTATTAATACCTGTACCCAACTTCATGGCCTCATAAAAGCGACCGTTTAAAGTGCGTGCCATATAAATAAATGATTCGTTGCGATTGTTATCACTCCAGCGCGTAAATAACATTACCTCTTCAGGAGTAAATACGGCGGCACCTTCATGCAAAGAGGTGTTTACCGGCCTTCCAAAGTTAACCGGACGTTGCCAAATCGTATCTTCTAAAGTGGTGTAATAAAGATCGCAAAAGTATTTAGAATCTTGTTTTTCAGGATCAGTAACTACGCCCCCTTTGCGTGCACTTGTAAAAATTAATTTATCATTTGAAAGAGAATACATAGGTGCGAAACTGGTGGTGCCCCGGTTAAAGACTAATGTATCCATTAACTTTACTTTAATAAGTTTTTTTCCCGCTAAAGTATCTAAAGCAAAATAACAGGCCGATTGTTTTTTAACCGCCAGTTTCATGAGTGAATCGGAGCCTTCGTGAGCGTTTGTGTACTGATCAAAAATATATAAGGCGGTTTTGTATTGTTTGATAGCCATTAAGGATAGACCATAATAATACGGTGCATCGGGGTAAACTTTTCTCTCCACACATTTTTTAAATTGTTCGGCTGCCTTTGGGTAATCGTAATTTTGACGGTAACTTTGGGCTAGCCGGTAAATAACAAAATCGTATTTACTGCTGTTAACAATGTTTTCTTTGGCTGTATTTATACTATCTCTTTTTTTTAAAACCTTTAGTTCAGGTACTTTAAAAAGGGATTTCATTTTTAAATTTACAATCTGGGTTTCATAAGGTAATACGTAATTTTTAAGCACGGTTGTATCATCAAGCACCTTGGCGTAATAAACGGCCGCCGTAGCAAAATCCTTTTTCTCATAGGCGTTATCCGCCAGTTCCATCCATACTTTTTTTGATTGAGAAATTCCTCTAACAACTGTTAACACAAGTAGTAACAGAAAAAATGATCTTACTTTAAACATATACTGTTTCTATAATCTTGGGCAATTTTTAATTTCTTGATTTTTGTATTTTTTTCCCAGCCAAGTTAATGATATCTCAAAGGCGCCCCGGGATTTGGATGTGCCTCTTAATGTTGATGTATTAAAATCATAACCCACCTTCATTATATAATTATCCTTTTTAAAACCAATGTAAGCCACACTGGCATCATTTACCCTAAAAACATATCCTGCAAGAGCATACAACTTTTCTCCTTTAAAATAATACCCCGCATCCATGGCATAAGTTTGTTGGATGATGTTCGCTTGCTTATATACTAAAACCTTTGGAATGAAGTATAACAACTCACTAACGTTTACGCGTATGCCTGCATGACCGTAAAACCTCATCGGCAAACGATTGTTTCCGCCTAAAAAAGTTTCTTTGGGCTGAGTAAGATTAAAAGCACTTAACCCAATAAACGGATTAAGCCTGGATTGCTGTTTGGCGTAAAAATAAAGTAAGCCTGCATTTACGGCTTCTTGGAATACAACCTGGCTTCCAAAATTTTCATTGTTGTTCAGACTTTTATCAAAAGTTCCGCCATCTTTATTACTCCATTGATTGTCAAATGAAAAAACCTGATACTCGATGCGCTTTTGGGTAAAGCCTGCCTGCAAACCTATTGAAAGATTATGAAATTTATTTTTATCGAATGGCACCGCGTAAGCCACTGAACCTAAGGCTTGAAAAACATTGTAATTACCTATGCCCGCGCGCATATTACTTATCTGCCCGCCAAAGCCCCATTTACCTTTTGGCATATCAAAACTTACAAGCGCCGTTGTATATGGTTTGTAAGCAACCGCATTCCATTGGCTGCGGTATTGGCCGTGCACCCTCATTTTGCCATCCACTAAACCTGTCATAGCAGGATTTAAAAACAAAGGCGCGGCATCGTATAAGCTTAAGTGAAAATCTTGGGCTCTTAAGGCCGAAGCAACACTCAGGCAACACACCAATATGTAAATTCTGAAATTTTTCATGCTTATCGTATTAAAGTAACATCACCGTTTTTTTTCACCTGTCTATTATTGTACATATCTGCTTGCAAGGTCCACACATAAACTCCTACCGGTTGATCTATGCCGTTCTTCTTTCCATCCCAACCTAATTTTTGATTGGTAGTTTCAAATATTAATTCGCCCCAACTGTCATATACTCTAAATAGCATTTTTTCAAAAGGGCCGCCTTTTACAAATAACAAATCGTTTGTGTTATCGTTATTTGGAGTAAAAGCAGTTGGCACCTGTGGTAATAAAGTAATCTCTACCTTTTTACTGATGGTATCGGAACAGCCATTGGCATCAAATACAGTTAAAGTTATAACATAAATGCCTGCGTTTTGATAACTGTGCGAAGGGTTATTAATGCTTGATGAAGCTTCATCGCCAAAATTCCAATACCAACCAGTAATAGGCGGAGGAGTTGAAAAATCGGAAAAATAAATAGGTTCTTGCGCTACTGCGGGATTATTAGTCATTCCAAATTCAGCGTTGGGCTGCGGATTTACTGTTACCAGTTTAGTAATATTAGCCGAACAGGAATAATTAGAAACCACGTTTAAATTTACATTGTAAGTTCCTTGATTGGTATAAGTATGTACAGGATAACGGATGGGTGAATTAGAACTGCCATCGCCAAACTGCCAAGTCCAGGCAACTATATTTCCAACGGCTACAATGGAAGAATCGCGGAACACGCTACCCAAGCCCTGACAGGTATTTAAAAAAGAAAAATCGGGTATTGGCAAAGGGAAAACCGTTATGCGCTTACTAATTGTATCCGGACATTGAAGTGGCGGAAACACAGCGTTGTTTACTCCGGTTACGGTAAAACTAATTACATAACTGCCGGCATTAGTGTAAGTAAAAATTGGGTTAGAAGAAGTTGAAGTTGCAGATGTACCGGAACCAAAATTCCAGTTATAGGTTAAGCCCGATGTTCCGTTGGATGAAGAAGCATCTGAAAATATAATTGGCGAATCTTTACATCGGATAACCGAATAATTAAAATTAGCTGCCGGAGAAGGTTGAAATCCTACGGTAAATGAAGTGGTGGCCGAACAACTTCCTATGGAAGCGATCAGGTTTAAACCAACAGTACCATTGGATATATCACTCCCGCTCGGTAAATATTGGCCATTAAGCACCGTTGCTGAAGGACTAATAGCACCTGAAACAGGGAGAAAAGTTCCACTGGTTGCAGAGTTCCACGTATAAGAAGTGGCTCCGGTAATGGTAGGGGTTAAGGTTATGGGAGTATTGTTACAAACAGTTGGACTTAAAGAGCTTAACTGTAAAATAGGAGCTTTCAGTACCGTAACTTTAAAGGTATCAGTTTCTGCGGGACACAAAGTTCCTGCTGAATGTAATACAAAATTGATGGTTCCACCGAGTTGATCATTAACGCTTAAGGTATAAGTAGCGTTGATGGAATTTGCAGGCAGCACATTACCGGTTCCGCTATAAGTCCAGAATCCCATGTTGGTAGATCCACCGCCATTAACCGTTCCGGTAAGTGCAATGGTAGCTGCATTATCGCATACACTGTCGTTAATGGGTGCAATTACGGTAGGCTTTTGATTAACTGTTACAATCATGTTATCCTTAACCGAGTTACAATTACCGTTATTGGTTGAACTTAATGTAAATCCAATAGAGCTAACCGTTAGATCACTTGCACTTAAAACATAAGTGGCGGTAGTATTGGCACTTCCGGGTAAAAACAAACCGGTTCCGGTGGTGTTCCATAAACCGGTGTTAGTTCCACCCGACACATTTCCGTTTAATAATAAGGTTTGTGAATTAGTACATACATAAGTACTTGGCCCGGCACTAACAATTGGTGGAGGCGTAAAACCAACAGTTAAGGTTTTTGCTGCGTTTGCACATCCTGCAAGAGGACCGGAACTACTTAAGGTTAAGGTAATTGTATTTGCTGCAAGGTCTGCCGCCGATGGTGTATAGGTTGTATTAACACCCGGTACGCCAAATGCTCCGCCGTTGCCTCCGGTCCACGTTCCGCCTAATGCGTTACTAACGGTTCCGGTTAGTGTAATAGGAGTAATATTGTTTTTACACATTGGAGTTACACTTCCTACAAATACTTTTGGGCGCTGGTTTACCGTAACCAATACCGAATCTTTTTTAGGAATGCAATTTCCTGTAGAGGTTAAATAGAATTTAATGGTTGTTTGCAACGTATCATTGTTAGATAAATTATAAATGGTTGAAATTGTGTTAACCGTAGAAGTGTACGGCGAAAAAGTTCCTGAACCGTTAGCGGTTGTCCAAATTCCCGTAATAGCCCCGCCGGAAACCGTTCCTGTTAAAGCTACTGTAGGTGAATTTCCCACACAAACCGGATTAAGGGTTGCAGTTTTTACTACTGTTTTTCGTAAAAATGAAGACATGTAATGAAATAAGGTTCCTGTTGTCGGACCTCCATCAATTACACCAAGTGCAAAAACATCGGCGTTATTGCCTATTGTATATGAGCCAATGGGTAAAGTGGCAGGATTTTGTAAATTTAATTGGGCCCCATAATAAGGCCCGCCCGCAAGAGTAGCTGTACCGGGTACTACGGTAAAATCAGAGGCTGTAATAGGAACGGTAACAGTAGAAGTGGAATTGTTGAGTGTAAAAGTACTTTGAGCCCCGTTCTTACAAAGAATGTTAAGGCGGAAATTTTGGGGGGTATTTCTGGTAAAAGCCACTAAGTTTGAACCGGCGCAGTTTAACGGAGGAAGCAAAGCCTCGCCTAATTCACAACCATTACCGGTGGCATGTAAACAATATACCGGCTTGGTAGCATTAACATAAGTAAGCGATTGAGTGGTTTTGTATTGATAAGTATCGCCTCTATTTATTAATGTTGTAGTTACCACACCGTCATTAATAGTAAGCTGCGTAAAATTTTCGGTGGCAACCACATAAGCCCCGTCAGGTTCCGCGGCATTCATAAATCCTTTGTTCAAAATATAATCTGTGCCTACAATGTCCACAGGCACTATTTGATCTCCCATTAAATCAAAACAACCTGTTACTCCGCGCACCGAATCGTCGGCCACAGTTACCGAAATTGGTTTGTTGGCCACCACAATTGAACCTGAAAGATTATTGCCCGCCACCGTGGTATTCTGTACTAAATTTTCGACCGTATAAGCACTGCCGTAATTAGTTAGTAAAACACTGTAAGTTACATTGGCGGCATGGCCTACCACATTACATTTTGGGGTAATCCATACTACCGTATTTGGTTGAGAAGCCACAATGTTAATTTGTTGTTTTGGTTGCGTGGTAACACCATCGCCATTTAAATCGCCTCCCAAAGGCTGATTGAACCATCTGGTTTGAAATGGACAAACAAATTCTAATCCTAAACCATTCTGCCCTTTTAATGAAAAGGTTTCGGGATTATAAAATTGAGTTGGACGGGTTATCACATCATACACCAAGGTAATATTAGATGTGGAGGAAATGTAAAGACCATAAGGAAGAACGGTATTGGCAGGGCGTACTTCCAGCGAATCATAAGCGAAATTACTCGAAGTGGCTAGCTTATCTCGCCAAAAAACATAATCAAACGATTGATTGGGGCCAAGAATAAGAGTGGTATCGTATTTATTGGGCGCTAAGGCGGAAGGTTGCCTTAACCGAATGGTAGTGCTTGGGGTATTAAAAGTGGAAATATGTAAAACGTAATTTTCTTTCCACCAGTGATCGGGGGTTACCCATGGTGTGGCAAACCAAAAAGTGGTATCAATCTGACCCATAGAAATGGTTGCTTTTAAAGTAAAAAACAAGAGTATTATTATGAATCTATTTTTTGTCTTCATCTTTCTTTTTGTTTTTTAAATTTGTTTTCATGCTGTTATCAATTTTATTTAGCTCTTCTTCATCAGCGTCAGTTACTTTATCACTTGTAGATTTCTGTTTTTTAGCAGCTAAAGAAATAGTCAATAACAATTCGTGACTTCCGTTGGAATATTTCTGTAAAGAAGTTAAGGCATAATCGTACGAATAAGCAAAGGTAACAAGCTTGCTGATGGTACATCCAAACATAGCACTTGCCGAAGCGTTTAATCTATAATTTCCGCCTATCCAAAACATATTCTTATAGATAATACGAAGATTAGCTTCGGGTTGGTAGGGTACAGGATTGTTAAATCTCACTAAAATTGCCGGTTGAACTACCCATTCTTGTTTCTTTTTATCAAGAATAATGTTTACGCCCATTACTCCATAATAATGAGGGGTTAAACGGCCAATGGAATTAGGCCACGCGATTTTACCACTTGGCAATTGCTGTCCGCTAAACCCAAAAAAGAATTTTTTACTATAGAGATAGAAGCCCGCGTTGGCGTCAAAAGCGTTGGCATTTAAAATATTTGATTTTAAAAACTCATCGTCCTTATCGTATGGTAAAGCATTGTAAATCTTTACATTATAAGAAACTCCACCAACCGATAGTCCCATTCCAAGATTCATTTTTTTTCCAAGCTTAACATGGTAACTGTATGAACCATGAAATGAGGTGCGTCCCAATAATCCTGTTTTATCGTTCATCACCAAAGCGCCCAAGGCCATGTTGGGTTTCTTTTTTAAGGTGCCGTTAATGCCAAAAATAGCGGTTTGAGGGGCTCCTTCAAAACCAGCCCATTGCTGCCTGTAATTAGCGTTTATTTCAACTCCTTTATAAACCCCGGCATAAGCAGGATTATAAACATATTGGTTTAAAATAAAATTACTGTATAATGTTTGTTGCTGAGCTAATGAAACTGAAATCAGCAGCATTAAAAGGCCTGTATAAATCTTAGTTCTCATTTTTATTTTAATAATGTAACTGTTCCTTTATAAACTGAATTATCCTTATTATCATTAAGTTTAATAGTATAGTAATACCCTCCAACCGGCAATGGGCTCCCTTTATAACTGCCGTCCCAAGCATTTGAATAACCTGTACTTTTAAATAACTGCTCTCCCCATCTATTATATATTTCTATTTCCGCTTTGGGATAAAACACATTTATAAAATCCAATCGCCAAAAATCATTTTTACCATCGTTATTGGGCGAAATCATGTTAGGTATTAATTGAGCTATCTCGGAAACTATATTTGATATTTTAACCACCGCGGTATATGTATCGGCACATCCAAACTGATCGGTGATGGTTAATGAAACTGTATACGACCCGTTGGCATTATAAATAGCGGAAGGATTTTGAATATTGCTCGTAGTATTGTTTCCAAAATTCCAACTCCATGAAACTGCCGATTTGGAAGAATCTACAAACGCGATATTGGTTTCCAGTGTTTGCGTGTTGCTGTTAATGTATAAGAACTTGGCTTTAGGTTTAGGAGTAATATTAACCGATTGTGTTATTGTAGATACACAGCCATTGCCGGATGTAACTACATGAGTGATGTTATACAAACCTTCGGAAGGAAACACAATGGAAGTGTCTTTGGATACAGAGAAACCAAAACCTCCAAAATCCCAGTAATATCCTGTTGCAGGAATACTTCCCGGAGAGGCAATTGTAGACTTATCAGTAAAACTTATCTGCTGAGCCGATCCGCTGCATGCTCTTGAAATTTGCATACTTGCTGTGGGCAATACAAAAACAGTTAATGGCTTTTTGATGGTATCGTAACAACCAAAAGTACTGCCAACTACTAATTGAACAGAATATGTACCAGGCACCGAATATGTATAAACCGGGTTAACCGAATTTGAAACTGCTCCGTTACCAAATAACCATTGATAAGAATTGATGCTTCCTAAACCGGAACTGTTAATTGATTGATCGGTAAAATTAGATGGCTGATTTAAACAAACATTATTAACAACAAATTTAGCCGTTGGTTTTTCTCTGAAATCAATTCTTACCTGATCGGAAACCCCGTTACAAATACCATTATTAGTTGTGCTGAAACTTAATACTACAAAGCCTGCGCTAACTTCCGACGGGCTTGCAAAATAAATTGGCGTTAATGCGGTATTGCTTGCAGAATATGTTCCCGCTCCGTTATACCAAATACCCGAATTAGTTGCAGTGCCTGTTATAACCGCGTTCAACTGAACCATGGGATTATTTTTACAGCTGTTAAGGTCTACTCCTGTACTAACGGTTACAGGTTGTGTAAATATTACAATTACACTATCTGCCACAGCTTTACATTGACTATTATTGGTGCTGGTTAATTTTAAACTTACTGTTCCTGTAGAAATATCCGTTAAACTTGGTATATAATTACAAATTAAAGAAAGGTTGTTGGGACTAAAATTACCGGTTCCGGTGGTTGACCAAATGCCTGTTGAAGTAGTAGTTCCCGACACCGATCCGTTTAAGAAAATATTAGGATTATTGGCGCACCGAATTATTGGTTTAACCAAACTTGATTTAACCACCGGTGCCTTATTAATAATTACCTTCATGGTATCACTCACCGCATTGCAACCTGCATTATTAGTGCTTGTTAATACAATTTTTAAGCTCGATTGCATAGTATCATTGTTAGATAAATTATAAACCGCTGTAAAATTGCTTACACTTGGTGTAAAAGTTCCGCTACCCGGTGCCATAACGCTCCAAAATCCTTGATTAGTAGGGCCGATAACTGTTCCGCTTAACTGCACCGTTGGATTATTAGAACAGGTTGTAATATCAAAACCGGCGTTAACAAGTGGAGCCTGCTTAACTGTTAATTTAAAAGTATCTGATTTATTTGGACAAATACCCGTTGATGTTAACACAAACTTTACCGGCTTTATGTTGGTGTCTATTGGATTAGGTGTATATATGTTATTAATTAACTGTGTATTCGACCCCGACAATGTTCCAAAGCCGTTATAGCTAAATACGCCGGTATTAGGCCCCCCGCCTACTTGTCCGTTAAGCGTAAAAGTGGTGTTTGAACAAATGGTGGCTGTAGGTGCGCTGTTTGCGTAAACAAACGTATTTGCCCCAAATTCAGAGCCATAAGCATACGCGCTTCCGCCGGCAGAAGAACCGTTCTTAATTCCCAAACCAAAAAGATCTTTACTATTTCTTAAGAGATTATACGACCCTAAAGCAATAGAACTTACCGGAAAATATAATCTGGCGGCTACTAAATTTCCACTGCTGCCGGGAACTGCGGTAAAACTGCTGCCTGCTATAGGAACATTGCCCCCATTTGACGTTAAAGTAAATGTATTTTGATTACCCGTTCTGGTAACAACGTTCAGGTTTAAAGAATCTGAACTTAAACGGATAAATGCTGCGGTGTAAGAACCCGCGCAATAAACGGGAGATACTTGTGCCGCGCTTAATTTGCAGCCGTAACCGCTGGCGTGTAAAACATACACCGGCTTATCTGATTTTATATAAGTGATAGGATCAGTAATTGTTATTGAATATGTTTCTCCAAAGTTAATTAACCAATTAACCGTTGCAGTTGAGTTAGTAATGCTTAAACTGCTTGAATTGGAAGTAGCCAAAATATAGGCCACATCTGTGGTGCCTGTTTGGCTTCTTAAAATAACGTAATCTTTCCCAATTTGGTCGCTGGCCGTTATTTGATCGGCGTATGTAGAGGGGCAGGAAGTATTTGTTTGAACAATGCCGTTTATTGTAACCGCTATTAGTTTATCCGCCGAAATAATTGAACCTGCCAGTTCACTGGGATTTACCGTATTTAAATCTCTAAGTGAAAATGTTTCTCCCTGCAATAAACTTCTCGAAAAAGTAACGTTCTTGGCTCTTCCTACCGAAGCGGCTCTGGGCGTTATTAAAATAGTTGTAATTCCGGGCTTAGTTGCAACTACATCAAAACCAACTCCGGCATCGGTATAAGAAACCGCGGTGGTTAAGGAATTGGGTATAGGCGTGTAAAAATCATTTCCTAATGCACGCTGGCCTTTTAAACTTATCATTTCTTTATTTGACCCTGCGCCAATGGTATAATAAACAGATACATTGGCGTTAGAGCTGATGTAAATGCCTTTTGTACTTACCGAATTAACCGGCGCGCTTTCTACCGAAGTTAAAGAAGCCGTTAAATTTAAAACATTAACCGAAGCCGCAGCAATGCTTAAAGTAGCATTTACCCCGCCACTGTTAGCCGGCTGCCTAACATACACCGTAGCCGCCTGATTGTAGGTTTGAATATGAAGGTTAACCGGATTATCGCCTAAAGCAGCTGAAACATCGGGGGCAACAAACCAAAAGCTGGTATCAATCTGCGCTTGTGTATTAATATAAAAACTGCATATAAATAATAAGCAAACTAAAATTTTTCTCATAAAAATTGTAACATAGGGGTTATGCTTTATGTTACGAAGATAAAAAAATTCCTTAATTATTGATAAATTATATATTAATTTTACCACTTATGCCCATTAACCGAGTTCATATTGAACCCTTTAAAAATCTGGAACTTTTAGCCAAAAAAGTAGTGGAAGGTTTTATTACCGGTTTGCATAAAAGCCCTTTTCATGGGTTTTCGGTTGAGTTTGCCGAACACCGCCTTTATAATACCGGCGAAAGTACCCGGCATATAGACTGGAAATTGTTTGCCCGCACCGACAAACTGTTTGTAAAACGTTACGAAGAAGAAACCAATTTAAGATGCCAGATTGTAATTGATACTTCTTCAAGTATGCATTTTCCTAAGGATGCGGAAATAAACAAATTACAATTTAGCGTGTATGCCGCGGCGGCTTTATGCGAAGTATTAAAACAACAACGCGATGCTTACGGCTTAACTCTTTTTCAAGACGAAATTACCAAACATTTGCCCGTTAAAGGTAGCCCCGCGCACCAAAAACTGGTTTATAAAACTCTTGAAGATCTTCTTGAATTAAATGAAACAAACAAATTTACTTCGGCCGCAATGGCTATTAATCAGGTGGCCGAGGTTATTCATCAGCGTTCGTTGGTGATTATTTTTAGCGATATGTTTGAAGGTAATGCACACAACGAAGAACTTTTTTCCGCGCTTCAGCATCTTAAATATAAAAAACATGAAGTGGTTCTTTTTCATGTAACGGATAAAAGCAAAGAGCTTGATTTTGACTTTGAAAATAAACCTTATCATTTTATTGACCTTGAAACTCAGGAAGAAATTAAGCTAAATCCCACCCAAATAAAAGGGCAATACATTAAAGCCATTAATACATTTTACGAAGCATTAAAACTTAGATGCAGCCAATATAAAATTGATTTTGTGGAGGCCGACATTAACCAAGGCTTTGATACCATACTTTATACTTATTTAGTAAAACGGAGTATGATGATGAAGTAAATTGCTTGTAAATTTATCACCATTCAGTAAGGGGTTGTTAATGGCGGGACTTCTTTTTAGCGCTTAAAATAATTAACCTGCTTGGCGTATAAAGAATGGCGATTATCATGACGAGAATTACAATTACCGGGATGAGAATTGCGATTTTACTGTTAAGAATTACAATTAGCGTGTAAAAGAGTAGATATGATGCGGATTGTTTGGACGACGGATTTATTGCTTTGAAAAGAAAGCATTATTCTTTAACAGGCCATATTCAGGTTCTCAGATAAAATTACTTTCTCTTTTTGACCAGAGCAGCGGCTTGGTCTTTTTGCGCTTCTTCTTTTTTGCCGAGCATTTCATAGGCATTGGCTCTACCAAAATAAGCATTACTATCTTCCGGCTTTAAGGCAATGTAATCCGAGTAATTTTCTATGGCCTTTGCATAATTTTTTAATTCAAAATAAGTTTTGGCCAGATTAAATAAAGCAAATTCAAAATTAGGAAATAAAACTAAAGTCTTTTCAAAATCGAGCACCGCTTTTTGAAATTCTTTCATCTGACTGTAAGCGTTGGCTCTGCCAAAATAATTGTGAAAGGAAGCCGGATTTAAATTAATGGCATGTGTATAATTATCAATGGCTTTTTGAAAATCTTTTAACGAATTAAGATAAATGCCGGCTATTCTCGAATAAGCCTGATGAAATGCTGAATCGAGGGTTATGGCTTTTTCATAATCTTTCAGTGCCTTGGCGGGTTGTTTTAACTTTTCATAAATATCACCGCGGTTATAGTATCCTCGAACGTCCGCCTTTTTTATTTTAATGAAGACATTCATATCTGCCAGAGCTTTGTCGTATTTTTTAACGCAGGTGTAGGCTACGGCTCTATCTAAAAATGTTTCGGGCAGCTGAGGGCTTAACGCAATTGTTTTAGTAAGATCGGTAATACCTTTTTCATATTGTTCTGCTTCAAAAAGCAGCATACCCCGGTAATAATAATTGGCGGGTTCTTGAGGAGATAGTTCAATAGCCTTTGAATAATCGGCAAAAGAACCTTTGTAATCATTTACTTTTTGCCTGTAAAAAGCGCGTTTAGAAAATGCTAAAGAGTTGGAAGGATTTAATTTTATAAGTCGCGATTGATCGCTGATAAGCTGCAAATAATTATTGTATTGAACAGAATCCACTTCGTTAATATCCTGGGCTATAACTCTAAGGTTTAGTAGCAATATCACAATAACAAAATACTTACTCAAGGCCTTCATGCGTTTAAAAAATAAAAGGAGAAGAATACATAAAGGAAGATTAAAATATATTTCATTAGATAATAATTGTTTTTGATTGCTATGGGAAATACGCCCATGTTGTTAAGAGTTTATTTACAATAAAAATTTTTAGTTTAGGCTATTTAAAAATCATTGATTTTATATTGTGGCAAGACAGCAAACAACAAAGGCTGTCTTTTTAGAAACAGCCTTTAAATAAAAATTTGTGTTTATTAAACCGTCATTATTTCTTTTTCTTTTTGTTCAATATGCTTATCAACTTTAACTACTGAGGCATCGGTAAGTGTTTGAATTTTTGTTTCCGCATCTTTAGATTCATCTTCAGGAAGACCGTATTTTTTTAATCCTTTAACCGACTCCATAGCATCTTTACGCAAATTACGAATGGCCACTTTGGCATCTTCACCTAAATTACGTGCGGTTTTTGTTAATTGTTTACGTCGCTCTTCGGTTAATGGCGGAACAACGATGCGTATGATAATTCCATCGTTTTGCGGATTAAAACCAAGATTAGCAGCCTGAATAGCTTTTTCTATCGGGGTTAACATTGTTTTTTCCCAAGGCTGAATAACCAACGTACGTGCATCCTGAGTGTTAATGCTGGCAGTGTTGCTGATAGCCACCTTACTTCCGTAATAATCAACCATTACATTTTCAAGCATAACAGGATTAGCTTTTCCTGCTCTCACTTTTTGCAGTTCAAGTTCAAGGTGACTAATGGCTTTTTCCATTAACGTTTTTGAATTTTCTAATACTGATTTTACGTCGTTCATAACTATATATTTCTATTTATTATTTTATTATTTGTGTTTAAAGATAATAGTTTATTGTTGATTTATGCGTTTGTTTTCACAGCGAAAAGTTCAGCAAGTTTATTTACAGTAAAGTCAATTTCTGCTTTGGTTGTGAATTTGCTAAAGCTAAATCTTACCGAAGGTCTTGTCATATCAATGCCCAACCCTCTTAATACATGACTTCCCTGATTGCTTCCGCTGCTGCACGCGCTTCCGCCACTGGCCGCAATGCCTGCAATGTCTAAATTAAACAATAACATTTCAGCATCCGGATGAGAAGGAAAACAACAATTCAACACCGTATATAACGATTTTTCATGTGAAGTTTCGCCATTAAAAACAGTACCGGGAAGAAGTTGACTTAACTGTTCGCGCATATAATCTTTAAGTTCCATAATGTGCTTTTGATGCTGTTGCATCTCATTAAAACAAATTTCAAGTGCTTTAGCTAAACCAACAATTCCATATAAATTTTCGGTTCCGCCGCGCATGTTTCTTTCCTGTGCACCGCCATGTATAAAAGGCGAAATTTTATTTGCATGATGAATGTATAAAAACCCAACACCTTTTGGTCCATGAAATTTATGAGCAGCGCAGGTTACAAAATGCACTTTTAATTCGCGCAGATCCATTTTATAATGACCCATAGTTTGCACGGTATCGCTGTGAAAAAGCGCATTGTATTTTTCGCAGAGCTCGCCCACTTCTTTAAGGGGCAACAGTGTACCAATTTCGTTATTGGCGTGCATTAATGAAACTAAAGATCGCGCATTATTTTTCAATAACTCTTCGAGGTGCTCAATATCTACATTTCCTTTTTTATCAATCTTTACCCAACTTGCTTTTATTTTGCCCGCTTTTTCAAGGGTCTTAATGGTATGTTCAACTGCATGATGTTCAATGGATGAAGAAATAACATGCTTTATGCCAAATGTTTCAATGCTTTGAACAATGGCCATATTATCAGCCTCAGTGCCTCCTGATGTAAAAAATATTTCAGCCGGAGTTACGTTAAGTAATTTAGCAACAGTTTTACGCGCCGCTTCAATAGCCGACCGGGTTTTACGACCAAAGGAATGAATAGAAGAAGGATTTCCGAAATCTTCTGTCATAAACGGAAGCATGGTTTTAAATACTTCTTCATCCAGTTTTGTAGTGGCGGCGTTATCTAAATAAATTTTCATGAATTAAATTCTATAATTATATTTCAAACAATTATTCCTAATTCTTAATTATTTCCTTTATATCCGAAATAATTTTCTTCGCTAAATTTTCGGCAGTTGATTGCGTTTGACTCTCGCTGTATATGCGGATAATTGGCTCGGTATTGCTTTTACGCAAGTGTACCCACTCTTTATCAAATTCAATTTTTACACCATCAATTGTATTAATAGGTTGTTTTTTATATTTATCTTTTACTTTATCCAGCACTTTATCCACATCAATTTGCGGTGTTAACTCAATTTTATTTTTAGAGATATAATAATTTGGGTAAGATTTTCGAAGCATGGAAACCGTTTTACCAAACTTAGCCAAATGCGTTAAAAATATAGCAATTCCAACAAGTGCATCGCGTCCATAATGCAATTCGGGTAAAATTATACCACCATTACCTTCTCCTCCAATTACGGCTTTAGTATCCTTCATCATCCGCACAACGTTTACCTCACCAACTGCGGAAGCGGAATATTTACCACCTTGCTTTTCGGTTATATCTCTTAACGCTCTTGTGCTGGATAAATTGCTAACGGTATTCCCTTTTTTATTATGCTGCAATACGTAATCCGAAACAGCAACTAACGTATATTCTTCGCCAAACATCTCGCCATCTTCGCAAACCAAGGCTAAACGGTCTACATCCGGATCAACACAAATACCCAAATGAGCTTTTTGTTTAATAACGGTTTGGCTTAAATCGGTAAGGTGCTCGGGCAATGGCTCAGGATTATGCGCAAAATTGCCGGTTGGCTCACCATTAATGGTGGTAATTTTTTTAACGCCAAGTTTTTCAAGCAATTTAGGCACAGCAAAGCCACCGCTCGAATTAATAGCATCTACCACAATTGAAAAATTTGCTTTTTTAATTGCAGATACATCTACATAAGGAAGATCCAAAATCTTTTTAATATGAACGTTAAAAAAATCTTTATTGATGCTGTACTTGCCAAGTTGATTAACTTCGGCATACACAAAATCTGATTTATCAGCCAGCTTTAGTAATTTTTTTCCTGTTTCTTCGCTTATAAACTCACCTTTTTCATTCAAAAGTTTTAAGGCGTTCCATTGTTTAGGATTATGACTGGCAGTTAAAATTATTCCGCCCTGGGCATTTAATTCAGTCACCGCCATTTCAACCGTGGGCGTGGTGCTCAACTCAAGGTCAATCACATTTATGCCTAATCCAATCAGCGTACCACTTACAATACTGGAAACCATAGTGCCGCTTATCCGCGCATCCCGTCCAATAACCACCGTTATTTCTTTTTTGGTAGAATTATTTTGCAAGATGAGCGTTCCGAAAGCGGAAGTAAATTTAACAATGTCAAGTGGTGTTAAACCATCATCAGGTTTACCGCCAATGGTGCCACGAATTCCGGAAATACTTTTTATAAGGGTCAATTTATATATTTTTAGATGGGTAAAGATAAAGTAAATGACTTACAATTAAAGGATTTTAAATTAACAAAATGGCGATTTTTTAAGTAATTTGGCCTTAGTAAAATTCCAAAATAAATACCATAAATTTTACAGCTTATAAACGCTATTTTATAGAATGTCAAAACTATTTTGTTTTTTATTTCTTGCCCTTTTACAAAACCATTGCTTTGGGCTACCGGAACTGATCTTAAAAAAAACTACGGTTCACTTTAAAGATGAACATACAGTCTTTCATCGTCATGAATTGCTCCGCTCAAAAAGGCCGAACCCTATTCTGCATCTATATAAACAAAAACAGCAAAAAAATAAAAAAATTATTGCCGCCGTGCTTGCCTTTCCTTTTCCATTCGGCATTGTAGGATTACACCGCATTTATATGGGAACTTCACCACATGTTCCTGTAGTTTATATAGGTACACTTGGAGGCATTTTTGGAATACTTCCATTTATTGATTTTTGTGTAATAGTGCTTGACAAAAATATTGACCGTTATATCGAAAATAAACAGGTGCTGATGTGGGTGGATGATTCAAAAAAAGAAAATAAATAATGTGCGGCATCGGGGGGATCATCATAAAAAAAGGTAAAGATTTAAACATTTGCGCCGCTATATTATCCATGGCGCAAACCATTTCTCACAGAGGCCCTGATGGAGAAGGATTTATTCTGGCAAATGATGTAAGCCTTACTCCTTTTTACAGACAAGGTACTCAACAAGTTTTCAAAAAAAAGGAACTTAATTTTATTCCTAAAGCGGCTATAACAGAAAGTGAGCACAACTACACTTTGGCTTTTGCGCATCGGCGACTATCTATATTAGACCTTAGCGACAGCGGACATCAGCCAATGTGCACCGAAGATAAAAAATTATGGATTACTTTTAATGGCGAAATCTATAATTATATTGAGCTACGCAAAGAATTGCAAAACGCGGGTTATCTTTTTATTTCTGAAAGTGATACCGAAGTTATTTTACAAGCTTATAAACACTGGGGCGCAGATTGTGTGAAAAAATTTAACGGGATGTGGGCGTTTTGTATTTATGATACAGAAAAACAAATGTTGTTTGCCTCACGCGACAGACTTGGCGTTAAACCATTTTATTTCATCAATAATTCAAATTTATTTTGCTTTGGCAGTGAACAAAAAGCATTTGTAAAATCGGGTTTAGTAAAAGCAACATACACTACAAAAGTTGTGCATAATTATCTTGTGAACGGGCTGCTGGAGAATGAAAGTTGCAACTTTTTTGAAGGGATTGAAGAATTATTTCCGGGTCATAATTTAATTTATTCTATAAAAAACGGAACTATTAGTATTGATCGATACTATAAAATAACAATTACCGATGAAAATGAAAGACTGAGTGATAAACAACTTATCAATGAAATTGAAATAAAACTTTACAATGCAGTTAAACTACGACTACGCAGTGATGTTGAAGTGGGCGCTTGTTTAAGCGGCGGAATTGACAGCAGCCTTTTAACAGGCCTTATGCATGCCATATTAAAAAGGAGTAATTACTGTTTTACTTCAGTATTTAAAAATGAATTGTTTAATGAAGAACATTTTGCCGGTATCGCTGCAAAAAAAGTAGACGCAAAACATATAAAAACAGAACCTATCCTTATGGGTTTTATAAATGAGATTGACAGTTTGGTGTACTCCCAAGATATTCCTATATGGGACACCAGTACTTATGCGCAATTTAAGGTAATGGAACTTTCTAAAAAAAATAAAATTAAAGTAGTGATTGACGGACAGGGAGCTGATGAATTATTTGGCGGTTACCATCACCATTTTGTAGCCAAATGGAACAATTTAATTTCTGAAGGTCAAACATTATTAGCTTTAAAAGACATTCACGCATCCCGAAAAACAATTAGTAATCCCTACATTTTTTACGCAAAAGAAAAAATAAAAAATACACTTAATGTAAATACAAATATTCTGAAAGATGTTTTTAAAAATGATTTTCTTAACTCAAGGCCTATAAATAAATCTGTAAATTATAAAAACAACGTTAATGAACAACTGATTGACGACATTGAGCATACACGCTTAAAATCTTTTTTAAAATGTGAAGATCGTTGTGGTATGTGGCATGGCGTTGAAAGCAGAACTCCTTTTAGTGAAGATGTTGAATTGATCGATTTTATGTTCTCTTTTAATGGAAACAGAAAAATTCAAAACGGCATTTCAAAATATTTGCTGAGAGAAGCCGGCAAGTCTGTTCTTCCAAAAGAAATTTACAATCGCTATGATAAGAAAGGTTTTGAAACGCCCATGAAAAAATGGCTTACAGAATTAAAACCACAAATAATAAGTGAAATTAAGGCTGCCTCTTTTGATTTTATCAATACTTCTTTTTTAGAAAAAATGAATACAGATAATAATTTACAGCTCCGAATATTCTTTAAACTTTTTATTCTGAGCCGATGGCAAAAAGTATTTAAAGCATAGTCATTTAAAAGATATTATTTGCCGGTTACTTTAAATTCGGTTCTTCTGTTTTTCGCTTTATTTTCAGGGCTTGTATTAGGTACTTTAGGTTTTGAATCGCCATATCCTTTAAATGATAAACGGTCTTCATCAATGTTTCCGGTATTAATTAAATACTGCTGAACCGCTTCTGCACGCTTTGCGGATAAAATCTGATTTGTTTTTTTTGTTCCATCACTGTCAGTATGCCCACCAATTTCAATTTTTAAAGTTGCATTTTGTGTTAAGAAATTGGCAAGCTTAGCCAATTCCGCTTTACTTTCGGGTTTAAGATCGGCTTTATCCACATCAAAGAAAATATTTTTTAATTCAACCACATTTCCTGTATCAATTGGTTCTAAAGGAATATCTAAAAGATAAGGTTTATTAAAATCTGTTTCTTTTCCTTTTAAACTAAAGTTATCACTGTAAAATAAAAAGCCTCCTTTATTTACGTTTACCAGATAGTTTTTATTAGCAGTGAGGGTTACAAAAAATTCACCGTTACTCCCTGAATAAGACTTCGTGATATTAAGTCCTGTTTCCAGATCAATCAGGTCAAAGTTGGCTTCAAGCGGTGCTTTGGTTTTAGCATTATATATTTTTCCTTTTGCAAATGTTATTTTTTCGGGGCGAATATCCTGCGGTAATTCAAACTGATAAATGTCTAATCCACCAAAGCCACCTTCTCTGTCGCTTGCAAAATAGGCCAAATTTCCAGCAGGATCCACCAAAAAACTATTGTCGTCATTAGCAGTATTGATTGGGTATCCTAAATTTATCGCTGGCCCCCAATCACCGTTGGGCTGGCGTTTACTCATAAATAAATCTGTGCCGCCTAAACCAGGATGGCCGTCACTGGCAAAGTACAAAGTCATATTATCCGGATGTATAAAAACAGATTCTTCATTGCCATCGGAGTTTACGTTGGCGTTTAATTTTATCGGCGAACCAAATTTTCCGTTATCGGCAATGGTGCTGGTGTAAATATCTATGTTTTTACTGGCTCCTCTTCCTTTTATACCTCTTATAAAATACAGAGTTTTTCCATCACTGCTAAAGCTTGGCTGCGTTTCCCAATTAGCGGTATTAATATAGCTTCCGGCGTTTTGCGGCTTGGACCATTTGCCATTTATTTTTTGGGAATAAAAAATATCACAACTGCCGTTTCCTTTTCTGTCTGCTGAACCGTAATCGCCAAAATCATCAGCGCAGGATGCAAACAGCATGATGTTTCCGTCAGCCGATAAAGTAGGAGCGCCTTCATTTCCCAAACTGTTAATGGCTGAAAGAGGAATTCCAACTTGCCAAACATCCTTAATTTTAGTACTAATAAAAAAATCTTCGTTAAAAGCGCCTGGAAGTTCAATTCGCGGTAAGGCTCTGGTGTACATGAATTGTTTTCCATCGCCGGTAATAGCGGGAAAATACTCGTCATTTATTGTATTAATTCCCGCGCCAACATTTACAGGTTTAACATTTTTAGGATTTTTCACCAATGTAGCCGCAAATTCGCAATTTTTAATTTGCTTTTCAGCTTCTTCTTTCATGGTAGGATTTATTCTTTCAAACTTAAGATAATTCTGATAGGCTAATTTCGCATCATCAAATTGTGAATTAGACTGATAAGCTTTGCCTAAGTAAAAATTATTATCCGTCATAAACTTGGGCATGATCTGAATAGCTTTTTTGTAATTTTCGATGGCTAAGCTTGGTTTTTTTTTCATCACCAAAAAATCAGCATAAGCCGAATATGCTTCGACGAAATTTGGATCTTCTTTTATAGCAGCCTGTATTTTTTTTTCAGCTTCAACATCATTGCGATTCCTGAAAAAACTTTTACTCTCTTCAAAATATTTTATAGCTTTCTTGTTTGTAGAAGTATATTGACCCGGCGGCATGTTTTGCGCATTTAATAAAGTCGTAAAAAAAGCCGCGATAAAAAAAATACCAATTCTTATATTCAAAAAGTTCATTATTGATTTCATCTCTATTTTATAATCCTACCCAAGCCCTAAGAGTCTGTTTTTGTTTTTCGCTTAATTCTTCCTTTAAAGAAATTTTATTTTGTTCTGTTACTTTTACTTTAATAGCTTTTGCTTTTAATGTTTTGATCTTATATTTCCCTTTTCCTTTTGGGCGGTAAATTTCCATAGTTACTAAATCATTTTCTTTCAGATTTTTATAATAATCGTTTATAGTTTCCTTAAGCGTTGATATCTTTAATTCTTTGCCATTCAATTTGGATAGCTCATCGCCGGTTTTAAATCCAAGTGCTTTTCCAAATTCATCAAGGCCTTTAGTATCTGTAACTTTTAAACGTTTGGTTTCAGTATTGTAATCTAAATCCGGACTCCCAAAAGAAAACTCGTAACTCACACTTTCTTTAATAAAATCTATTCCAATCATTTCAAAAATTACTTTCATAGGCAAAGGCTTGGTTCCTGAGACATGATCACGCAAAAACTTTCCTACTTCGGGATAAGTAAATTTTTCAATATCATTAAAAAGATCAGCATCGTTAAAAGATTTATTTTTGCCGTATTTCGTAGAGAGGTCTTTCATCAGGTTTTGCGTTCCGTATTTTCCGTTGCTCAGATCACGCAGCATAACATCCAAACAGAAGCCAATCAAGGCTCCTTTTTCGTAAACGTTATTGTACTGTTTATTTATTTTATCTTCCAAAACATGTTTACTCATCCATGTAAAACTCATGGTATCATTAAAATCGGTAATACTGTTCACGTATTTTTCCATCATGATATTCAGCAATTCATCAACTCCAATAATTCCGCCTTTAGCCTGTGCATGATGAGCGGCGTATTCCGTCATACCTTCATAGAGCCATAAATGCTCGCTCATTTGCGGATTATTAAAATCAAATTCTCCTATTTCTTTCGCATGAATATTTAGCGGAGTTACAATATGAAAAAACTCATGCGCGGCTACGTCACGTAATTGCTGTTGTATATAAGTACTATCCATTTCAGGCATCACATAAAAGGAGGAATAAGAATGTTCGAGGGCGCCATGAGCACCTGATAAAGTAGCTTTATTGGTAAAATAAAATAAAAAAGCGTATTTATTTACAGGTAAGTCACCACCAAGATAATCCCTTTGGGCGTTAAGTAATTGTTTTAAAGTCTTAGCAATATACAGCGCGGTTATTTTTTTTTCGGGTGAATAACAACTCACCAAAACCTGGGTGTTGGCTACCATAATGCTCGCCGTATCCGGTATAGAGTACATAATGGGGGAATCCACAAGATCGTGATAATCAAAAACAGATATGAGATCTTTGGTTTCGTTTATTTTTATATCCGATAAACCTGTAGAAGGATAAAACCCTTTTGGTTTTTCAAACTCAAGAATAAAATTTTTATTAGTGAATCCTTTAAAATAACCAAAGAAGCCATGCGTGTTTATCGAAAAGTTTTTTCCACTTTCAATATTGGTGCCGCCGGGTTCAAAAACAATATTCTTGTCATCTATACCCGGTTGCTTATCCCAGGTATCATCCACATCATAAGTGATTTCACTTAACATGGAAGCAGGTGAAAATTTATATGTATTAATATCTGTTTTAGTGATTTTTATTTCAGCTCCGTTTTTACCTACGGCTTTTAAATTAGAAATATATCTACCGAAATCATAAATTTTATAAGTGCCGGGAACCATTGCCGGAAAGCAAAATTCAATCTCATTTTCTTTAAGTTCAGGAACTTTTAGTTTCACCGAAACTTTATCATCGACAACTTTAGTCAGATTAATAAAATATAAATAGTCACCCGTAAAAGAACGTGCATTTAAAAAAGAAAACAGGAGTGCAGGAAGAATAAATCTCATTATTATTTTAGTATTAAATTAAAGTTTTTCCACTTATAAATAAGCCAAAAAATTATAAAAGTAATGGTGGCCATTCCAACCCAAAGTAGAAGTTCAGAAGCAGGATCATCGGAATGAACCAAAAAAACGGAATCTGTTTTTAAAACTCCGGTGGGTGATGTGACCAATAAACTGGAAATTAAATTATTTGCGCAATGTATGCCCAAGGCCAGCTCCAGACCCTCATCCAGCAAAGTTATTATTCCTAAAAACAATCCGAATAAACTATAATATGGCAACATGATCTGCCATCCAAAGGTTTTTGCTTCAGGATTTTCCATGTGAAGCATTCCAAAAAGCAAAGATGTTAGTATTAAAGGAATAATACCATTTTTAAATAACAGAGCCAAACCCTGCATTAAATAACCCCGTATAAGAATTTCTTCTGTACTGGTTTGAATAGGCATTAAAAAAACGCAAACTAAGAATAAAATTAAAAACTTCGCCGGTTTAAATTGTACTATCACCTGACTCGAATCGATGAAATACGAAACAAAAACAGAAATAAACACAAGGGAGCCCCAAACGGAAAATGCAACAAAAAAGCGTTTATATCTAAGTTTGGAATAGGCTGTTATAATAGACATGAAAGGTTTTTTATGCACTCTTTTCACCACAATAAATAAACCTGCCAAAGCGAAAACAAACATCCCGAGTAATAAAGCAAGAATTACATTGCGATCAATACCCATCTTATCGGGATCAAAAATTAAGTTTGGATTTTGTGTGAGTTCAGAAAGAGTGATGTTATTTTTAAAGGCGATTGCCATTAAAGGGATTTGTATAATCACCTGAAATAAAAGATAACCAAAAAACGCGGCTGTAATTCCCAATACATACATCCACCAATAATTAAAACCGTGCACTGCGGCTGAATTTAAAAAAAGATTATTAAAAGGTAGCGGCTTAACCGATTGATCTGAGTGCATTTTAGTTGAAGGAAATAATATTTTTAGCTAATTTAGTATTTTATAAAAGTATTAAATTTTAACTCAAACACAATACAGTTATTTATATAATCAGGTTCTTTTTTTTCTGATGGTGTACATGCATAAGGGCAAAATAGTTTGCTTAAAAAACCTTTAGGAGTCAATGCAAAAAGCAACGAACGTTTTTCGGAAAAAACAATTAATTAAACGTGCGGTGTTCAATTTTATTTAATTCATCCTTATTTAAGGATTTAAAGTAGGCATAAGTAATTTTTAATCCTTCAGCTCTATTCACTTTTGGTTCCCAGCCCAGAATTTCACGCGCCTTTGTAATATCCGGCTTTCTTTGCTTTGGATCATCTTTTGGCAGCGGTAACGAAATCAATTTTTGTTTAGCTCCGGTTAATTTCAATATCTCTTCTCCAAACTCTTTAATAGTTATTTCATCCGGATTACCAACATTAACAGGCAAATGATGATCACTTAATAACAAACGATAAATGCCTTCCACCAAATCATCTACGTAACAAAAACTGCGTGTTTGATTTCCGTCGCCAAACATAGTCAAATCCTCGCCGCGTAAAGCCTGACCGATAAATGCGGGTAAAACACGGCCATCATTTAAACGCATCCGTGGTCCGTAGGTATTAAAAATACGAACTATTCTTGTCTCCAGTCCGTGAGCATTGTTATAAGCCATGGTAAGCGCCTCCATAAAACGCTTGGCTTCATCATAACATCCCCGGGGGCCCACCGGATTTACGTTTCCCCAATAATCTTCCGTTTGAGGATGAACATGAGGATCGCCGTAAACTTCGCTGGTAGACGCAACTAACACGCGCGCTTTTTTAACCTTAGCTAAACCAAGAACATTGTGAGTTCCTAAGGATGAAACCTTTAAAGTTTGAATAGGGATTTTTAAATAATCAATTGGTGAAGCAGGTGAGGCAAAGTGTAATATATAATCGAGTTCGCCCGGTACATGGATAAATTTTGAAACATCATGGTGATAAAATTCAAACTCTTTTAACTTAAAAAGATGTTCAATATTTTTAAGATCGCCAGTAATTAAATTATCCATGCCCACAACATGATATCCTTCTTTTATAAATCGATCGCATAAATGTGAACCTAAAAATCCTGCAGCGCCTGTAATTAAAACTCTTTTGTTCATGTTGGATTTTTTTTTAAAAATTAGAAGATCTAAATTAATTTGTTTGTACACCTATGCAATAATATTCAAAGCCAAGCTCCTTCATGTCCTTACTTTCAAAAATATTTCTTCCGTCAAAAATCAGTTTATTATTTAAACGACTTGCAATTTCAGTAAATTCCGGCACTTTAAACTCGGACCACTCTGTAATAATAAGTAAAGCGTCTGCATTATTAAGCGCACTATACATATCTGATGCAAAAGAAATACTCTCTCCTAAAATTCTCTGCGCTTCATGTTTAGCAACAGGGTCGTAAGCCACTACATGAGCACCAGCCTTTTTTAATCTTTCAATAATCACCAAGCTTGGCGCTTCACGCATATCATCCGTTTTAGGTTTAAACGAGAGACCCCAAATAGCAAATGTTTTTCCTTTGAGATCATTATTAAAATGCGTTCTGACTTTGTTGAACAACACCTCTTTCTGACTGTCATTTACTTCTTCCACGGCATTAAGAATACGCATGTTATATTTATTTTCCTTAGCACTCTTTATAAGTGCTTTTACATCTTTTGGAAAACAGCTTCCGCCATAACCTACTCCGGGGTAAATAAATTTATTTCCTATTCTTGCATCGCTTCCAATACCTTTTCGCACCATGTTAACATCAGCCCCCATAATTTCGCAAAGGTTGGCAATGTCATTCATAAAACTGATTTTTGTAGCGAGCATTGAGTTAGCGGCGTATTTTGTCATTTCAGCGCTGGCTATATCCATAAAAATGATTGGATGCCCATTCATTAAAAACGGCTTATACAATTTGCGCATAATTTCTTCAGCGGCCGGATGATCAATTCCCACAACAATTCTATCGGGTTTCATAAAATCATCAATAGCGGCGCCTTCCTTTAAAAATTCAGGATTTGAAGAAATATAATATTCTATTTTCGCATTACGCTTATCCAGTTCTTTCTGCAATGCCTCTCGAACTTTTTCAGAAGTAGTAACAGGAACTGTTGATTTAGTAACCACCACTAATGGCTTAGTAATGTATTGCCCTATGGAAGAAGCAACGCCTAATACATATTTCAGATCAGCCGAGCCATCCTCATCAGGAGGAGTTCCAACCGCTATAAAGGCCACATCACAATCTGCAATACTTTCTTTTAACGAGGTTGAAAAATGAAGCCTGTTCTTTTGAAAATTTCGGTTAACCATTTCCTCCAAGCCAGGTTCATATATGGGAAGAATTCCTTTTTTAAGATTTTCAATTTTATTTTCATCAATATCCACACATGTAACGTAAGCGCCCACTTCACTAAAGCAGGTTCCTGTAACTAATCCTACATATCCTGTTCCTATAACAACAATCTTCATAAATTTTTAATGAGAATTAAACTAATTCTAAAACGGATTTTGTAATATAACCTAAAGTTTCTTCATCCAGCTCAGTGTGCATTGGTAATGAAAGAACAGTTTCACATAATTTTTCTGTAACAGGAAAGCTTCCCTCTTTAAATCGATCACTCTTATAAGCTTTTTGCATGTGCAAAGGAATTGGATAATAAATCATTGCCGGCACACCTTTTTCGTTTAACTGCTCGCGAAGTTTAGCTCTATCAATCCCTTTTAACTGCACCGTGTATTGGTGAAAAACATGATTTGAATTTGGAGTGCGCGCCGGGATTTTTATTTTTAGATGATTGGCAAAAGCTTTGTCATAAAAGTCAGCCGCTTTATTTCTTGCCGCCGCGTATGAATCAAGGTGTTTTAATTTCGCGTTTAAAACTACAGCCTGAATAGTGTCCAATCTTGAATTTACACCTAAAACATCGTGAATATATTGAACACTTTGACCATGATGGGCAATCATTTTTAATTTTTGTGCCAAGTCGCTGTCATTGGTGTAAATAGCACCGCCATCTCCATAACATCCCAAATTTTTACTTGGAAAAAAAGAAGTACAGCCAATTGTTCCTATGGTTCCTGCTTTTTTTGTGGTACCATCTTTAAATTTATAATCGGCACCAATTGCCTGAGCTACATCTTCAATTACAAATAAATTATGTTTTTTTGCAAGAGCCATGATGCGCTCCATATCCGCACACTGGCCAAATAAATGAACAGGAACAATAGCTTTTGTTTTTGAAGTAATATTTTTTTCAATGGCTTCCACATCAATATCAAACGTATCCGGATACACATCTACCAATACAGGAGTGAGTCCTAAAAGGCCTATAACTTCAGCTGTAGCTACATAGGTAAAACTGGCAGTAATCACTTCATCACCGGGTTTAAGATTAAGTGCCATCATAGCTATTTGCAAAGCGTCGGTTCCGTTGGCGCAAGGAATAACATGTTTCACATCCAAATACTTTTCAAGACTTGCCTGAAATTCTTTTACCTGCGGTCCATTAATAAAGGCTGTTGTGTTTATCACATCTTGAATACCGGCATCCACTTCAGATTTAATTTTTTCATATTGACCTTTAAGGTCCACCATTTGTATTTTTTTTGTAGAAATCATTCCTTTAATTTAGAAAGGGTGAATTTACAAAAAAATTACTATTTAGGGCTAAAAAATGGCTTTAAAGCATCCTCCAGCCAAGAAGGAATAGCAGTAACTTTATTTGTTGATTTATTAATATACACCAAAACTACTTTGCCGCTATTTAATAATTCGCCATTTAAATTAAAGCATTCGTATTCAAAAGGTAACTTTACACCCTTTGGCATTTCTCTTATATAAGTTACTACTGTAATTTCATCATCATAAAAAGCAGGTTTTTTATAAGAAATGGAATAATCTACAACAGGCATTAAAATTCCGCGAGCCTCAATTTCTTTATAACTGAACCCCAATAATCGTAAAGCTTCCACCCTACCCACCTCGTAATACTGAGCATACACACCATAATACGCATAGCCCATTTGATCAGTTTCGCCGTACCTGACTCTTAATTTTGTTTCAGACCTAATCATAAATTTAATATAATTGCATTAAAAATAAGCTAACTTAGCAAATGTAATTTTAATTCATGATTTGGCGAATTTCCATAATTGTTTTTCTTTTCGTTTTTTTCACTTCATGCAAAAATCATTACATAAAACAAAAAGAAGAATTTGCTCATTTAGCTTTAAAAGATAATTCTGAGAACAAAACCTCCCTTGATTCTATTTCGAGATTTAAAAAAAAAGTAGATGCAGAAACCGGCAGAATTATCAGTATTTCTGAAGGCGAATTAACTAAAGACGGCGCCGAAACCACCTTGGGTAATTTTGTTTGCGACGCTTTATTATACGCAGCAGCGAATAAATTCAAAGAAGAAAAAACTGATGTTGTAATTTTAAACAGAGGAGGACTTAGAACAAATTTGCCCAAAGGAGAAATTAAAGTTGTAAATATTTTTGAGCTGATGCCTTTTGAAAATGAAATGGTATCAGTTAAAATTACAGGAGAAAAATTATTGGAATTTTTGCCATTATTACTTGAAAAAAAACATCCATTTTTTGGATTTAAAATTAAAATAGAAGGGTCAAAAATCACTTCAGCACTTATAAATAATTTGGAAATAGAAAAAACCAACATTTACAACCTCATTACAAGTGATTATCTGGCTAATGGAGGGGATAATTTTCTTTTCTTAAAAAATCCGGTTGAACTTAAAAATTACAATATAAAAATAAGAGAAGCCATCATTGCATACTGCGATTATTTGGCGATTAATAACAAACAGATTATTCCTTATAAAGATGGGCGACTTGAAGTTTCAAAATAGACGCGATTTTTTAAAATATACTTTAGGAACAACTTTCGTGTTGTCCGGTTTAAATTCCTATTCTTCAGAAAATGTAAATCTGCATAAAAAAGGGTTTAAAAAACTTACTATTCTTTACACGAATGATACCCACAGCCGAATTGAGCCATTTCCGGTCAATGACCCGAAATATCCCGGCGAAGCAGGCTGTGCAAAACGCGCTTTTCTTATAGATAAAATAAGATCGGAAGAGGAAAATGTTTTATTGCTCGATGCTGGCGATATTTTTCAGGGAACCCCTTACTTTAATTATTTTAACGGAGAAGTGGAATACAAACTTATGAGTTTAATGAAATACGATGCCACCACATTCGGAAATCATGACTTTGATTTGGGCAGCGAAAATATCTTAAAACAAATGACCCATGCTTCCTTTGATTTTATTAATTGTAATTACGACTTAAAAGATACCGCATTAGCAAAAAACAAAAAAGTTTTTCCTTATAAAATATATAAAAAAGGAAGTTTAAAAATTGGTGTTTTGGGTGTAGGAATAGATTTACAAAACCTGGTAGACAAAAAATTTATTAATGGTCTTATATATAACGATCCGGTAATTAACGCAAATAAATGGGCGGAGGTTTTAAAAAAAGATGAAAAATGCGACTATGTTATTTGTCTCTCGCACCTTGGTTATAAGTATGATAATGCAAAATTATCTGATATTGGTCTTGCAACGCAAACTAAAAACATTGATTTGATTATTGGAGGACATACCCATACTTTTTTAAATAACCCGGATGTTTTAAAAAACATAGAGGCTTCTGAGGTTCAAGTAACACAAGTGGGTTGGGCCGGCATTTGGTTGGGAAGAATCGATATAAATTTCTCACCCTATAATAAAAAAATTCTTCAAAGCAATAGCAATCACAAAATTTAACCCTGTTTGTTAAGGGAGTGGAAAAAATTTTAAATTACCAAATTTAAATTGAAAATTTTTTGAAACTTTTTTTTGATGAAATGTGTTGCAAACACAAATAATCGCATTATATTTACAAACAAGTTCATGTTAATATAAAGAGTCACACAATATTTTCAATTTTTTTAAAACTATGATGAAAGAAAAAACTGCCGAGCAAGTATGGAATGGATGCCTCGAAATTGTTAAAGACAATGTTAGCCCCCAAAATTTCAAAACATGGTTCGAGCCAATTAAAGCAATTAAAATAAGTAACAGCGTTTTAACTATACAAGTTCCGTCCCAGTTTTTTTATGAATGGCTGGAAGAACATTATATAACACTTATTAAAAAAGTTATTAAAAAAGAATTAGGCGGAGAAGGCCGTTTGGAATATAATATTATTATGGATAATGCTTCAGGTAAAACTGAAACACCTATTACCTTTAAGTTACCTAACATCAATACCAATTTAAAAAACCCTGCGGTTTCAATGCCAATTGAAGTAGGCAGCTCTATAAAAAATCCATTTGTAATTCCGGGTCTTAAAAAAGTTCAGGTAGAATCTCAATTAAACCCTAATTACAGCTTTGATAATTTTGTAGAAGGCGATTGTAACCGTTTAGCCCGAAGCGCGGGTTTTGCGGTAGCTCAAAAGCCGGGCGGAAACGCATTTAATCCTTTATTATTATATGGAGGCGTGGGGCTTGGTAAAACTCACTTAGCGCAAGCCATTGGAATTGAAGTGAAAAGAAACTTTCCTAACAAAACAGTTTTATACGTTCAGTCAGAAAAATTTATTACTCAATTTATTGAAGCAGTAAAAAACAATAACCACAATGATTTTATTAATTTCTATCAGATGATAGATGTTTTAATTATTGATGACGTTCAATATTTTGCCGGAAAAGATAAAACACAAGATAGCTTCTTTCACATCTTCAATCATTTACATCAGTTAGGAAAACAAATCATCTTAACTGCCGATCGTCCTCCAGTTGATATTCAGGGAATTGAGCAGCGTTTATTATCCCGTTTCAAATGGGGCTTAAGCGCCGATGTGCAATCTCCGGGCCTGGAAACACGTATTGCCATTTTAGAAAAGAAAGTATACAACGAAGGTATTCAGCTGCCAAAAGAGGTTATTGAATATTTAGCTTATAGCATCACTTCTAATGTACGTGAACTTGAAGGAGCTTTAATTTCATTATTAGCGCAAAGCAGCTTAAACAAAAAGACCATTACTTTAGAATTAGCTAAATCAATGATCGATAAATTTGTAAAGAGCACCGCGCGCGAAGTTTCTATCGATTATATTCAAAAAGTTGTTTGCGATTATTTTGATCTTGCAATTGATACAATGAAATCTAAAACACGTAAGCGTGAAGTTGTTCAGGCTCGCCAAATAGCCATGTATTTCGCTAAAAACATGACCAAATCTTCATTGGCAACTATAGGAATGCACTGCGGCGGAAAAGATCACGCCACGGTATTGCATGCCTGCAGAACTGTAAACAATTTAATGGATACAGACAAGCGTTTTAAAGCTTACATCGAAGAGCTTGAAAAGAAAATAAGCATCACCAATTAAAATTTAAACCCCGAAATTATCGGGGTTTTTTATTTGAACTAAACAAAAATACTATTGCAACTTTAATTAGATGATTCCTACAACCTCTGATAAAACAAGAAAAAATATACCGAATTTTTGTGTAAAATATTCTTTGTTTAAACCAATTTTCTAAGGTAGATTTAGTCTTTTAATAAGTGAACAAGAATATGGAAAATATTACTGTAATAGGAAGCGGAACAATGGGAAACGGAATTGCACATACCTTCGCGCAATTTGGTTATAAAGTTAATTTGGTTGATATTAATGAAGCGGCTTTGCAAAAAGCAATTGCAACCATTACTAAAAACTTAGATCGCCAGGTTCAAAAAGGAAGCATAACCGACGAATTAAAAAACACAACCTTAAAAAATATTTCAACGCATACCGATTTAGCCAAAGCCGCTGTAAATGCAGATCTGGTGGTAGAAGCTGCAAGCGAAAATGTAGATGTTAAACTAAAAATTTTTAAGCAGCTTGATGAAATTTGTAATCCAAAAACAATTTTAGCGAGTAACACTTCCTCTATTTCCATCACGCAAATAGCTTCAGTAACAAAACGCGCCGATAAAGTAATAGGAATGCATTTTATGAATCCTGTGCCGGTGATGAAATTAATAGAAGTAATCCGCGGCTACAGCACTTCCGATGATGTGTGCGAACTGGTAATGAATGTTTCTAAAAAATTAAATAAAATTCCAGTTGAAGTAAACGATTACCCCGGCTTTGTAGCCAATAAAATTTTAATGCCCATGATTAACGAAGCTATCATTACTTTGTATGAAGGCGTTGCAGGTGTTGAAGAAATTGATACAGTAATGAAATTGGGAATGGCTCACCCAATGGGCCCATTGCAATTGGCAGATTTTATTGGCCTGGATGTTTGTCTTAATATTTTAAGAGTACTGCAAGATGGTTTCGGTAATCCGAAATACGCGCCCTGTCCGTTATTGGTAAATATGGTGATGGCCGGCAATCTTGGTGCTAAATCAGGAAAAGGTTTTTATGATTACAGCGGCGGTGGAAAAGATTTGATATTGACCGATCGCTTTAAAAAAAAAGCCGCATTAAAACTTAACATCAGCAATAATTAGTGGAGCACGCTTACAAGAATATATTAATTATTGAATTTCCTAACATTCCAAGCGCGGGCGTTTATTACTTTAATACCAACAGTGGCCTTCGTTATGAAGTTCGCTTTGGCCGTTTACAGGATAATATACTTCATGCCAATATTGTTTTTGGAGTTGTGAACGATGAATTTGAAGGTGAAGAATATGTAGCCACTAACAGAGGAGAAGTTTATCAAGTAATGAACACCATTGTAGAAATTGTGAAGAATTACATGAAGGAACATCCTAAAGTAAACATCTATGAATTTAACGCCGTGGGCCGCGACGGTGAAGATGAAAGTGCAGAAAACGCACGAATGGTTTTATACAAAAGATTTTTACCTAAAATATTTGAACAAGGTTGGAAATTTAAGATAGACGGGAATTTTGCGCTGGTTACCAGAGCTTAAGAAATATCTGTCATGTTCATTAATGGTCACCGGTTCGTTTTACATTTGCTTTCTCTACACTATCGCCGCGCTCCTTTAAAATTTTTATTTTTAAATTGGTGCTTTCCATCAATGAGTCTTCCCGCCGCTGCAATGTTTTATCGGGATAACCTTGGCAGGAAAATAATATTAAGGTAAGAGTGATAAATAAAAATTTCATTTATTTTAATTGTTAAGTGTTGAATATATTGCGGGGGTATTTTCTTTTACGTGAGAGGATGCCCAAAGGTTTCAATTTTTTAAAAAAGCTTGTGGCCAACAAAATCAATAAAAAAGTTTTTGAAAAACAGCAAATGTAATTGCATTATAAGCTCAGCCAGCTCTTGGCACTTAGCCCCATTATTTTTTCTTTTTCTTTTTCTGAAATAGGTGCTGTGCGTACCAATTCACCGGGAATAGCTTCGCCCAAAGGAAAAGGATAATCACTTCCCTGCATTACTTTATCTGCGCCAACAAGGTCTATTACATACTGCAGCATCTTATGATCGCACACATGGCTATCCACCCAAAACTTTCCTAAATAATCTTTCGGATTATTTTTATTATCAATGGCCACCAGATCGGGTCTGCAATCCCAGCCATGTTCAATTCTGCTAATTGTTGGAAGAAAAGATCCTCCGCCGTGAGCAAAACAAACTTTTAATTTTTTATATTTTTCAAAAACTCCGCCAAATATCATACTGCAAATAGCGCGACTAATTTCAGCCGGCATTCCCACTAACCACGGAAGCCAATATTTAGTCATGTGCTGTTGCCCCATCATTTGCCAAGGATGAACTAAAATTGCGGCATTCAGTTTTTCGCAGGCGGCAAATATTTCATCAAACTGAGGTTCATGTAAATTAAGGTCGTTAACGTTACTACCAATTTGAATACCCTTAAAACCATTTTTCATACAACGTTCTAACTCGGCAATTGCAAGCTTTGTATCTTGCATTGGTAAAGTTGCAAGGCCTAAAAATTTATCAGGATATTTACTAACGGTTTGCGCAATGTCATCATTCAGAAACCGGCTTATTTCCATACAATCTTCAGCTTTTACATTATAATTAAACATAACGGGGATGGTACAAATCACTTGCATATCCGCCTTATGTATTGCCATTTCCTGCAAACGAATATCTGCGTCCCAGCAATTGGCTTCAATTTCCCTGAAGCGTTTACTGCCCTGCATCATCCATGCTTTACCGGGTTGGTGATGGTTCAATTGAATAAATTCACCATATCCGAATTGTTTTGAATAATCAGGAATGTGCTTTGGTATGATGTGTGTATGTGTATCTATTGTAAACAATTGGTTGAATGGTTATAGGTTAGAAAGTCAAATTCTTTTCTTTGCGTAAATAATCACATCTTTTTTACTTCCCCAATGATATCCTAAATGAAAAGGTAATTTTTCAACTTTACCACTATCACGTTTAAATGCTTCCTGTAATGGTTTTTGCAAACTCAGGTATGGAAAATCGCTTACAGGTTTAGTATATTGGCCGTAAAGTTTAATATCGAAATTTTTTCCTTCCTCAAAATATTTAAACGGAATTCCGGTATCATCCTGTATCACAGCAATAGAATTTTTTAATATTAAAGCGCGTATGTTGCCCATAAAGCCGGCGTGCAACAAGTAAGATGCGCTTTTAATATAAGTAATACAATTTGTTGAATTCTTATTAATGTATTTAAAAAAGGCTGTGGTGTCGTTAAACTTTTTATTACTTACATCGTACTTAAAATAGTAAACTGCTTTTTGCTTTCCTGCTTGTAAAAAATCCACTCTAACTCCAAAAGGTTTATGCTCAGCATCGTTAAAATCATATGCCACTTCACTTATGCTATCCTGATTATAACGTATCAGATATTTTACATCTGTTATTTCATTTCCTGATTTTTTTATAAAGAACGCTAACACGGGCAATAACCCATTTACCTTTTGCGATTGAAAATCATTGAGCATTTTTCGTGTAATAAAATAACTTTTATCAAAAATATCTCCTAATGATTTTTTAAAATCTGCCGAATAATCAGCAGCTTCTCCGGCTTTAAATTTTTGCAGCTCCGGTAATTTTCCAACAGGCTCTAAACCTAACATAATGTACTTATCGGCTGTAGGAAAAAAAGCATGTGCCGATAAATAATCCGGCCCGCTGAAAGGATAAAAAACCATTTTGCTTTCCCTGTTCGCAATTTCAAATTCTTTTCTCCCCCACTCTTGCATGGCAACAAGTCTTTTTCTTTCCAAACGTTTCCAGCTGCTGTCAATAAACTTAGAATGTTGTGCCCAGGCTAATGTATCGAATAAATAGTTGAGATTGCCGGCCTTACCTTTTTCGCCGCATAAAACTGCGGTAATGTTGTTAAAACGATTGTTAATATTTACGTTAACATTTTGGCTTAAAGTTTCAACGCTATCTTTTTTTGTAGTGATAGTTGATGTATCAATGGTTTTTTTGGGTTCTTCTTTTTTATTTTCAGCAATGGGTGAGTTGCATCCAAAAGCAATACTAACACTTACCAATAAAAATAGTTGTTTGATCATGAGCGCAAAAGTAGGGATTTTATGGGGATTACAAAACGACATTTGACTTTTGAGGAGTCAATTTGGGAGGAAGAAATAAAATAAATAATTTTCTAATAATCAGCAAAAACCTAACTCAGTAAAGCATTACCAAATCAAATATTGTTTTTAAGATTGATAAGTTTATTTTTTATATCTTTTAACTTATAAATAACTTCGGCATTTTTATTATCTGATGAAGTGGATGAAACCTTTTTTAGTTGCTCTTTGGCGCCTTGAATGGTAAATCCTTTTTCTTTCACCAAATCTACAATCTTAGCAATGTTATCAATATCTTTTTGGGTAAAGGTACGATTGCCTTTTTTATTTTTAGAAGGCTTTAAACTATCAAATTCTTTTTCCCAGAAACGAAGGGTACTTGCATTTAAGTCAAATAACTCAGACACTTCAGTAATGGTGTAAAATAACTTTTTTGTTTCTTCTTTTTCTGATAATGACATTTAGATTAAAGTTAGTGTGAAATGTAAGAAAACAAACAGCAAGTTTTCAACAGATAATTCACGTTAATTATAAAAGAGATAGCCTCGAACGCCTTTAGTACTGAATTGAATTGCAGGAGCAGGAATTTTTAAAATATTAATTGCCGAAAACAATGTTTTTAAAACTTTAGATTTTGTTTTGATGCGAGTCAGGTCAATATCAACACTGGCGTAAAAACGGCGCTCTCTATCATAACGTAACACAGTACCCTCGCTTGTTTGAACCGTGAAAGCATTATAGGATCCGCCTATCATCCCAAAAGCACTATAACCAAAAGCAATGTTTAACCACCTTGGAAATTTAGTTTCTCTTTTTATAAACGAAGTAGGATTAATGCTTAACCAGTAAGTTTGCCCGTTATAATCTTTAAGTATTTGTGTGTAAAAATTCTTTCCTAATAATTCGGGATTATACTGTGCCAATCCGCTTTGAGCATAAGAAAATTTTAATTGAATACGTTGTTGTTTCCAAAAAGCTTCCTGTGATATGGCCATTGAAGTCCCTAATACATTGGCAATCATATCACCCCACGAAAAGCCCCAGCCCTCACTATATCCATCCATAATTTCTATAGCCACCATGTAAGCCAGGCCAATAGTGCCGCCAATAAATAATTTTTGTTTTTTATTAAAGCCCGCCCAATTAAAGGCGTTCATCATTAACCGCGATGTTTGATAAGTGGTAAAAACATGTCCTACTTTATCCATCTGTAGCCACTCTGCATTATCATTAAAGAAGTGAAACCTTCCGGTGTTGTAGTCCTTATACCAAGCTTCGTTTAAATAAAAGATAGAGCCAATGGTTAATGCAGAGGAAGAGCTTAGTAAAATGTACTTTCTTAAAACACTATTTCGCTTGGGCAACGAATCAGTTTGAGCAGAAGACTGCAATAAAAAAAACAGAAAAAAAACCTGTAATGCCTTGTTAAACATTTATTAAAGATACGATTAAAATATATTTTGGCAGATTTAAGGTAAGAAGTTTGGTGAGATTTTAAAATAAAAAAGTTTAATTTTGACAATAATTATTAATGAATTTACTTGATAAAATACGCAAGTACGAGAGCATGCACATCGTTTTCTGGCTCATCAAAGACAGCTGTTGGATGCTTGGATTAAAGTGGCTTGGGGCTATTATGATCTTTCCTACCGTAACACTTGCACTTTATTTGGTTTATAAAACTTTAAAAACACGCGACGTTTACATTAACATTGCCATTTTTTTCTGGATCAGCGCCAACAGTTTTTGGATGATGATGGAGTTTTTTAACGACAACCAATACAAAAATTATGCTACTATTCCCTTTGCGCTTGGCTTCCTTTTTGTAGCCCTTTTTTACCTGAGTGGAGATTCTTCTAAAAAAGCGGAAAACGCCTCATAATCCTCTCCTTTATTTTTATATAGGCCATATTCGCTCTTTTAGCAAAAATATTGCTTTAAATGGTTGAATTTCTATTAAATTTATGGCTCAAAATTACCCGAACATCATGATTGAGACCATACCTTATCAAACCAAACATAAAATAAGAATTGTAACTGCCGCTGCTTTATTTGACGGTCACGATGCCGCTATTAACATTATGCGCCGCGTTATGCAAAGTACAGGCGCTGAAATAATTCATCTCGGGCACGATAGAAGTGTACAGGAGATCGTTGATTGCGCCATTCAGGAAGATGCTAACGCCATTGCCATTACCAGTTATCAGGGCGGGCACAACGAATATTTTAAATACATGTTCGATCTTTTAAAACAAAGAGGCTGCGGGCATATTAAAATTTTTGGCGGGGGCGGCGGAACAATTTTACCTTCTGAAATAGCTGATCTTCATAAATACGGTATCACACGCATTTATCATCCTGACGATGGGCGCACACTTGGTTTGCAGGGAATGATAAACGATGTGTTGAAGCAAAGTGATTATGCTACCGGTGCTAATTTAGATGGCGAAGTAAAACATCTTGCCACCAAAGAACATAAATCAATTGCTAAATTAATTTCGGCGGCTGAAAATTTTAATGAGGAAAGTAAAAAAGTTCTCGATAAAATTCGTGAAGATGCAAAAAAATCTACTACACCCGTTATAGGAATTACCGGAACCGGCGGTGCCGGAAAGTCTTCTTTAGTAGATGAATTAGTTCGCAGATTTTTGCTCGATTTTCCGGATAAGCACATCGGTATTGTTTCGGTTGACCCAAGTAAACGCAAAACAGGAGGCGCTTTGTTGGGAGACAGAATCCGAATGAACTCCATCAAAAACGAACGAGTGTATATGCGTTCACTTGCCACGCGTCAAAGTAATTTGGCTTTAAGCAAATATGTCCAGGATGCTATTGATATTTTAAAAGTCTCGGGCTTTGATCTGGTGATTATTGAAACCGCGGGCATTGGCCAAAGTGATACCGAAATTATAGAGCACAGTAACATGAGCCTGTACATTATGACACCCGAATTTGGTGCTGCTACTCAATTAGAAAAAATTGATATGCTTGAATTTGCGGATATAGTGGCTATTAATAAATTTGATAAACGCGGCGCACAAGATGCTTTGCGCGATGTAAAAAAACAATACAAACGCAATCATAATCTTTGGGATATTAAAGACGAAGATATTCCGGTTTACGGAACCATTGCTTCACAATTTAATGATCCGGGAACCAATACTTTGTATAAGGCTCTCATGGATAAACTCGAAGAAAAAACCAAAAGCGGTTTGATCTCTCAATTTAAGATCACCAATGAAATGAGCGAGAAGATCTACATCATTCCGCCAAGCCGTACACGGTATTTAAGTGAAATCTCTGAGGCATCCCGAACTTATGATAAATGGACAAATGACCAGGCCACCATTGCCATTAAATTACAAAGCATTCGTAACACTATTGCCACTTTAAAAGATTCTAAAATTGATGATAAAGGCCGGATCATTAAAACGCTCGAAGAACAATCAGAGTTAATACGTTTAGATATTGATCCTCGTAATTTAAAAACGCTGGAAGGATTTGATGATAAGAAAAAACAATATCAGAATGAATATTATATTTTTAAAGTTCGTGATAAGGAAATAAAAATTAAAACGCATTACGAAAGCTTATCGCATTCACAAATTCCTAAAGTTTCTGTGCCGAAATATTCGGGTTGGGGCGATATTTTAAAATGGAGTTTGCGTGAAAATTTCCCGGGAGAGTTTCCCTATACTTCCGGCATTTATCCTTTTAAACGAGAAGGCGAAGATCCAACACGTATGTTTGCCGGAGAAGGCGGGCCGGAAAGAACTAACAAACGTTTTCATTACGTAAGTTTAGGAATGCCCGCACACCGCTTAAGCACCGCTTTTGATAGTGTAACGCTGTATGGAAATGATCCTGATCACCGTCCGGATATTTACGGAAAAATAGGCAACTCAGGTGTAAGCGTTTGTTGTTTGGATGACGCGAAAAAATTATACAGCGGCTTTAATCTGGCCGATCCAAAAACGTCGGTATCCATGACTATTAATGGCCCTGCGGCTACCATCGCCGCGTTTTTTATGAACGCCGCTATTGATCAGCAATGCGAATTGCACATCAAAGAAAAAGGGTTAGAAAAAGATGTAGATAAAATAATCAATGACATCTTTAAGAAAAAAGGAACTAAACGCCCGAAATATAATTTAAAAGAATTACCGGAAGGTAACAACGGCCTGGGCTTAATGTTATTAGGCGTTACGGGAGATATGGTTCTTCCTAAAGAAGTTTACGAAAAAATAAAAATGGACACGTTAGCTCAGGTGCGCGGAACGGTTCAGGCAGATATTTTAAAAGAAGATCAGGCACAAAACACTTGTATTTTCAGTACTGAATTTAGTTTGCGTGTAATGGGAGATGTACAGCAATATTTTATTGATAACAACGTACGTAATTTTTATTCTGTTTCTATAAGTGGTTATCACATTGCTGAAGCAGGTGCTAATCCTATATCGCAGCTGGCCTTTACTTTATCTAACGGTTTTACGTTTGTAGAATATTATTTAAGCCGCGGAATGAACATTAATGATTTCGCGCCCAACTTATCTTTCTTTTTCAGTAATGGAATTGATCCCGAGTATAGTGTAATAGGCCGCGTGTCCCGTCGAATCTGGGCAAAAGCCATGAAGCAAAAATACGGCGGCAACGAAAGAAGTCAGATGCTGAAATACCATATTCAAACATCCGGAAGATCATTACACGCTCAGGAAATTGATTTCAACGATATCCGAACTACACTGCAAGCCTTGTATGCTATTTACGATAATTGCAATTCGCTTCATACAAATGCTTATGACGAAGCAATTACTACTCCTACAGAGGAATCGGTACGTAGAGCCATGGCTATTCAGCTGATCATTAACCGTGAGTTAGGTTTAGCTAAAAACGAAAATCCTTTACAGGGAGCATTCATCATTGAAGAACTAACTGATTTGGTAGAAGAGGCTGTGCTAACGGAATTTGACCGTATAACGGAACGCGGCGGTGTATTGGGCGCCATGGAAACCATGTATCAGCGCAGCAAAATTCAGGAAGAAAGTTTGTATTACGAAACCTTGAAACACAATGGAGAATATCCTTTAATTGGCGTAAATACTTTTTTAAGTTCAAAAGGAAGCCCTACTGTTTTACCGCGCGAAGTAATACGCTCCACTACCGAAGAAAAAGAAGCGCAAATAACTACCCGCAATAATTTGTGGGAAACGCATAAGGATAAAAGTCCGGAGGTGCTTAAAAAATTACAGGAAGCCGCTATTCAAAATAAAAACATGTTTGCCGGATTAATGGAAGCAGTGAAGTATTGCTCGTTAGGACAGATAACTAATGCATTATTTGAAGTGGGCGGACAATATAGGAGGAATATGTAAGTTAGCGGTCATTGTAAAAAGACAGACAAACTATCAAAATAGCGACAGAAAAACAAAAGACAGCCGACCCTTCGCAAAATTAAAAGAGGTGTTTTGCCAACCCACTTGCCGACCCAAAAACACCACATTTAATTTTGCCCGACCCCCCAGCATTGTGAGACAGCGACTGTTGAAACTTTGCTAAAAAAGCTGGCAATTTTTCGATTATTTTTAACGAACTTTCAGACCGATATGAGTAAAAAGTATTCAGACATAAAAACAAAACTTCAAATTGAGGTAAACAAGACGACTGGCAACGACTTGGCTCATTTGACTCATTATTTTCAGAATCATAAAAACGGTGTTTCACAATACTTTATGCCAACTGCAACAAGCTATTTGGCAGACCTGCACGAAAATTTAAATATTTTACAGGAACCCGACTTTCAATATTATTTGCCTATAAAATGGGACATTCCTTTTCCTCCGCAGACAAATCCTAAATTCAAATTCATTGACTTGTTTGCTGGTATTGGTGGAATTAGACTTGCTTTTCAAAATCTTGGCGGAAAATGCGTTTTCACAAGCGAGTGGGACACATACTCAAAGAAAACTTATGAAGCAAATTTTGGTGAAGTTCCATTTGGCGACATCACAAAAATTCCCGCAAAAGAAATTCCAGATCACGATATTTTACTTGGTGGTTTTCCTTGCCAACCGTTTTCTATTGCAGGTGTTTCAAAGAAAAATGCCTTGGGCGTTCCCCTATCGGGTCGTGCTTTACGTTCCAATCTTTTTTTCGTTCCTCAAAAAAGTATCCATGTAATTAATAAGTAAAGCCTTAGTTAGAGTGAGTAGTCACATAGCTACAATAAAATAATAATTTTATAACTCAAAACTAAGGCTTATGACAAAAATACAACAAATTGCAGATTTTACCGGGCAAAC
>JACPOC010000016.1 GCA_016185125.1 Bacteroidota bacterium | reverse complement strand
CGGTTGCAATGTTTGGATTGGATAAGCGGGCAATATAACTTCTATAATCACCATTGCTTGTATTTAAGGTAAACGAATCAAAGCTTACGTTAACGTTATGTGTTCCTGTAAAATAAATCCCTCCCTGGCCATCATTTATCATAGCTCTATTTAGAGTCCCGGGTTTAAAGTGCGACCACATATAATTGCCTGCACCATCGAACTTTGAAAAGAAAGTGCCGGTTCGGGCTATATACACTTCGTTATTGTTGTCAACACAAACCGCAGTCGCCTCTTGGCTGCCGGGTCCACCGCCCCCTTTAGCCCACAGGCAGTTACCCGATTGGTCGTATTTTGCAAGAATCCAGTCGTCTTCACCGGTATTGGTTACTGTGATGGCATCAAACTTGGTACTAGGATAACCCGTAAAACCGCAAACATGCGGGTTACCGCTTTTATCAAGGGTCAAATCAGAAAGCCCGCATTGTTCGCTGCCGCCGAAGCCGCCAATATGCTTAGCCCAAAGCCAGTTTCCGGAAGAATCAATTTTTGCAAGATAGCCTTCTTCAAAATAAGCCCCGGCATAAGCGTTAACCGTGTAAGTGCCAAAATAAGCTGTAGTAATAAAACTTCCCGCCAAGTAAGAATTACCCGAGCCGTCTGTTTTAAATCCTAAGCCATGATATGGATTACTTCCTCCTCCTGTTTGTCTAATCCATTGTATTTTTCGACCATTGGTAATCCCCCTGGGCATTAAATTTAACGAGTAGCATAGCAGGTGAAGCGCCCGCAAAATAGGTAGCAGAGCCTACTATTAAACTATCAGAAAAAGTACAGGTAAAATAAACATTACCCACATTATCGCTTGTAATGGCCATTTGCAGATAGGTTACAATTTGCTTCCCCTTTATAGTTTGCACCCACATTAAATTATGGTTTGCATCATATTTTACAACGTTAACGCCCTTGTTAGCTGATGAAACAGTATAGGTTTCTGCCTGATATAAATTACCTGCGGTGTCACAGTCAAGAGCCATGCCCTCGCTGTACAAGTTTTGGTTGTTTGCTGCCCAAGTGTACGTTTGGGATATTGCTACTTTGAAACTGAATACGATTAGAATAAATATTTTTTTCATGGGGATATTATTTACAATACTAAGCATTCCAATTTCATGCCAAGAAAGCCTAAATTGATCCAAAACGATAATAACTCGTTGAAACGGGAGTAAGGTCCGATAAAACCCTTTCAATTAAAATTAGTTCCGAACAATTAAAAAACAGACGAGGCTTAAAAAGCCCATAATATAAACGACCTGTGTAAGGAACGAAAAGTATCCAAAATGCAACCTGCACACTCGTAGCTGCAACTTACACACTCGCACTCTATTTTTTAACAATTGTAACATTTGGCCTTCCAAAGCGTAATTTTCAGCTAGGAATAGCGATTGATGAGCTTGGAAGTCAAGCTGCGAGCTGCACACTCGGTGCTGCAACTTGCACACTCGTAGCTGCGAGTTGCACTTTAACAATCTACGTCTGCACAACGCCTCTTACCGTCTTCAGGAAAAAAGTCAAAACAAACACTGTCGGTTTTTTTATTTTCGGAAAGACTAATTTTGTTTTTAAACGCCGGCATTTTGAATCACTCCTAATTCTTTACCAACTTTTTCAAATGCTATTAAAGCTTTATCCAAATGTTCTTTCGTATGCGCGGCACTTAGCTGAACGCGTATGCGTGCCTTATCTTTTGGAACCACAGGAAAAAAGAATCCTATTACATAAATACCTTCATCCAGTAATTTATTCGCGAATTGCTGTGAGAGCTTTGCATCATACAACATCACCGGAACTATAGCCGATTCACCATCCTTAAATTCAAGACCAATTTTTTTAATTCCTTCTTTAAAATAAATAACGTTCCATTCTAATTTGTCGCGCAGTTCGGTTGTTTCACTTAACATATCAAATACTGCAATAGATGCGCCAACAATGGATGGTGCCAATGAATTAGAAAATAAATAAGGACGCGAACGTTGTCTTAAAATTTCAATTACTTCTTTTGGTCCTGTGGTAAAGCCACCCATAGCCCCGCCAAGTGCTTTACCCAAAGTGCCGGTAATAATATCTACGCGTTTAATGGCATTGCGTAATTCAACACTTCCTCTTCCTGTTTTTCCTATAAATCCGGTAGCGTGACTTTCATCCACCATCACTAAGGCATTATATTTATCTGCAAGGTCACATATCTTATCTAAAGGCGCTACAAAACCATCCATGCTAAATACGCCATCTGTAACAATAATTCGGTGGCGTTGTGCCTGCGCTTTTTTTAGTTGCTCTTCAAGGTCAGCCATATCGCAATTCTTATATCGGTAACGTTGCGCTTTACATAAACGAACACCATCAATAATACTTGCATGATTTAATTCATCACTAATAATGGCATCCTGTTCATCAAACAAAGGTTCAAACACCCCCCCGTTAGCATCAAAGGCGGCAGCATATAAGATCGTATCTTCAGTCCCTAAAAAGTCGGCTATTTTTTTCTCTAATGTTTTGTGAATATCCTGTGTGCCGCAAATGAAACGTACACTGCTCATTCCATAACCATGCGAATCAAGCGCTTTTTTTGCTCCTTCAATAACTTTAGGGTGCGATGAAAGGCCCAGATAATTATTGGCACAAAAAATAATTACTTCTTTGCCGTTAACCATAACGGCTGCGCCTTGTGCCGAGGTAATAATTCTTTCACGCTTAAACAAGCCGTTAGTTTCAATTTCTTGTAATGTATTTTGAAGCTGCTGTTGTAATTTGCCGTACATAATTTTAGTATTTTTACAGGGATAAATGTACCATTTATTTGTAAACGTATGAGCTATATAATTTCAGGAATACAACAAGTTGGTATTGGAGTACCCGATGTTAACAAGGGTTTTAGCTGGTATAATAAATATTTGGGAATGGATATTCCAATTTTTGAAGAAGCCGCTGAAGCAAAATTAATGCTGCCTTACACGGGAGGAATGCCGCATAAACGCCATGCTATACTGGCTATAAATATGAAGGGAGGCGGTGGTTTTGAGATTTGGCAATACACCAGTCGTACTCCTCAGGCTCCGTGGTTTAAGCCACAACTGGGTGATTTAGGATTGTTTTGCGCGAAAATAAAAACAGATAATATTCAATCTTCGTATGATTTTTTAAACTCGGAGAAAGTAAAAATTTTAGGTAAAATATGTGTTTCACCAACCGGAAAGAAACATTTTTATATGGAAGATGTTTTTGGAAATTTATTCGAAATAATAGAAGACGATGTTTGGTTTGGAAAAGGGTTAAAAAATACCGGCGGCTCTGTAGGAATGATGATTGGTGTTTCTGATCTGGAACGCTCTATTAAATTTTATAGCGATGTTCTTGGCTATGATACAGTGCTATTTAAGGGAGAAGAAAGTTTTGATGATCTATCTGTTTTACCCGGAGGATCTGTTAGGTGCAAGCGCGCAATTTTAACGCACAATAAAAAAAGACAAGGACCTTTTTCAAAGTTATTTGGCAATAGTTATATTGAATTAATTGAAGCGAAAAACTATTCAGCACGAAAGATTTTTGAAAATCGTTTGTGGGGCGATCTTGGATTTATTCACTTATGTTTTGATATTAAAAATATGTCAGCACTTAAAACAAAATGCGAGTCGTTAGGCCATCCTTTTACAGTAGATGGTGGCGCTGGATTTGAAATGGGTGAAGCAGCCGGACATTTTACATACATTGAAGATCCGGACGGAGCGTTGATAGAGTTTGTAGAGACAATAAAAATTCCGATCATGAAGAAATGGGGATGGTATCTAGATCTTTCAAAACGAGCACCGGAAAAACCTTTGCCCGATTGGATGTTGAAGGCTTTAAAATTTAACAGGAGGAAAATATAAGATGCACGTAGGTTTGTTTTTTGGATCATTTAATCCTGTTCATATCGGCCACCTGGCGCTGGCAAATTATATGCTTAGTTTTACCGATATGCAACAAGTGTGGTTTGTTGTAAGTCCGCATAATCCATTAAAAAATAAAGCGGGCTTATTGAATCAAAATGATCGTTTGCATCTTGTTAATTTAGCACTCGACTTCCATCCAAAACTTAAAGCAAGTAATATTGAGTTTGAACTTTCGCAGCCATCTTATACAATAAACACTCTCGCCCATTTAAAAGAAAAATTTCCGGAGCATGTTTTTAGTTTGATTATGGGACGGGATAATCTTCAAACCTTTAATAAATGGAAAAATTACGAAGAGATATTAAAGCGTCACCATATCTATGTTTACCCGCGCATTAAGAGCGAATCTTCTGAATTTGATAATCATAAAAAAGTTCATTTAACGGAAGCGCCTGTCATGGAAATTTCTTCAACGTTTATACGCAAAGCCATTAAAGACAAAAAGAATGTTCAGTATTTTATGCATCCAAAGGTTTGGGAGTATATAGACGAAATGAATTTTTATAAGAAATAATTCTTACAGTCTTTTTGTGAATTCGGTCAGTAGTTTTATCACATCCTCATAATCAGTAAGCGGCAATGTTTTTTCAATGTCATAAACATCATGGTAAGCTTTAATTCCGCCTAAAGTATAAATAAAAAAGGAAGGAACCCCCGCTTCAGTAAACCAATAATGATCGCTGTTGCGCGCCTTTCCGCGTCGTTTTATTTCTTTTACAAGACTCAACTCTTTATTAATCAGATGCAGTTGGCTAAATTCTTTTTCATAAAGATAGCCGTTGGTTACCATAATCCCTTCATCACCCGTTCCTAAAAGATCAAGATTAATTAAGAATTTTATCTTTTTAAGATCAACTGTTTTATTATCCACAAAATATTTTGATCCAATCAATCCTGCTTCTTCTCCTGCAAAAAATATAAATAGTGTCTTATAGTCAGGAGGATATTTAGTATAATATTTAATCAGGTTAAACAGCGCACTCACGCCGCTCGCATTGTCGTTGGCTCCCGGGAAATAGGTTTTTTTACCCATTCCACCCAAATGATCATAGTGAGCTGAAAAAACAATTAAGGTATCATTGCTTTTTTTTCCATCCATAAAAGCACAAACGTTTTTATTAATGTATTTGGTAAGAAGTTTATTTTGAATATTTACTTCTGCGGTTTTTATTTCACCACTATTCTTATTAAGTAATTCCACCAAACAATAATTTTGGGTTACTGTAGAAACGCCAAAAGTTAATTTATTTTTAAGTGTAATTAATAGTGGAACTTGCGCGCCTTCTGCAACAAACGTCACAGAATCTTTTTTGGTCATGTTATATTTCCCTTTAATACTGATGCTTTCAGGACTAATGATGTAATCTTCACCGGGTTTTAAAAGTTTCCCGTTTATTTTCAAAGTAACTTTGTCAGGAAAAGTGTTTACATTAAAATCAAACCACTGGTAATATCCTGTGCCAAACAAAGGCTTTGCATTTAATTTTTTTAACTCTGAAGAGATATATTTAGCAGATGCGTCGAGCCCGTTATTTAAATATCCTCGGCCATAAAATTCTTTGGAAGTTAATTTTTTAATAACGGATCGCGCATACACACTATCTTGAGCCGCGGCACTTAAATTTATAATTAATAAAATTAATGCAATCCAACGCATTAATGATAGCGTTTTTTGATAAGGGAATTAAAGTAAATTACAACTTCCGAATTGTCGTTCCATTCGTATAAGTTTTTAAGTGAATTCAAGTAGAGTTCGGTGTCGGGCCACGATTGTAGTCCTGCAAGTTGTTCCATTGCAATATTATACTCGGCATTATTTTGTTTAAATAATTCATTAATAAATCTGAACTTATCATTAATGCCAATAGCTAATGGAGGTAAATTTTTGTGTGGGTCAGGCGAGTGTTCTGTTTTCTTTGCAATTGGCTTACTAACTTCTTCTGTTTTTTTGGCGGAGGGAATAATTTGTTCTGTTTCCGCTATAATACTTTGCTTTTCACTGACTTTAGCATGTATATTAAAACTTGGGGAGATTTCTTTATTCGTTTTCTGAAATTTGTAAATAGCCAGGCATTCCTCTAAGTGATTAATTTGATGTTGTAAAGTTTCACAATCACTAACTGATGGCTGTATACTATCGTCTAAAAATATTGTCAGGATATTATCAAGATCTTTGACTTGTAATCTGATATTATTTAAAATTTTATCTAGTGCCATAGTAATGTGTATATAATGCTATTAAATTTAGTTTGATTTTATAACACCTTAGCTTACATTTAGGTTTTGTTTTGAACGGCTTTTAAACAATGTTTTTAGAAAATAATAATTCGCTACGTAAGCGCGGTTGGGTAGAAGTGATTTGCGGAAGTATGTTTTCCGGAAAAACCGAAGAGCTTATACGTCGTTTACGAAGAGCTCAGTTTGCCAGGCAAAAGGTTGAAATATTTAAACCTAAAATAGACACACGTTATCATGAGCTAAAAGTTGTAAGCCACAATGGAATAGAGATTATGAGCACTCCGGTTCCTTCCAGTTCTAATATTTTACTTTTAGCTACTGATGTGGATGTGGTGGGCATTGATGAAGCTCAATTTTTTGATAATGAGTTGCCTTATGTTTGCAACGAGTTAGCGAAAAGAGGCATACGCGTAATAATTGCGGGTTTAGATCTGGATTATCTAGGAAAACCTTTTGGGGCAATGCCTGAATTGATGGCTTGCGCTGAATACGTTACAAAAGTACATGCCATCTGTATGAATTGCGGCGAACTCGCTTACGTTAGTCATCGTAAAACAAATGAAGAAAGCCTTGTTTTATTGGGCGAAACGGATAGTTACGAGCCTCTGTGCCGGAGCTGTTTCAACAAAAATTTTGAGCAATAATGTATAGCCTTAAACAAATTTCTGAAATTACAGGAGCGGTATTTAAAGGTAGAAATAATTATCCGGTAAGTGTTTTTTGTGCAGACAGTAGAAATATAACTGATCCTGCAAACTCTTTATTTATTGCTATCAAAACTCCTAAAAATAATGGCCATAAATATATTAAAGATGTTTTGGATAAGGGCATTACTTCCTTGCTGATTAAAAGCGGAGAGGTAGATATTAAGGAATATGACAGCAATAGCGTTTCAGTATTAGTGTGTCATGATCCGTTAGAAGCTTTGCAAAAATTGGCCGCGTATCATCGTAAACAATTTAACATTCCTATAATTGGGATAACAGGCAGCAATGGAAAAACAATAGTAAAGGAGTGGCTTTATCAGCTTTTAAAAACGGATTATTCTATTTGCAGAAGCCCCAGAAGTTTTAATTCTCAACTCGGTGTACCACTAAGTATTTTAAATTTAAACGAGAGACATACTCTTGGAATTTTTGAAGCAGGAATTTCTAAGCCGAATGAAATGAAAAATATTGCCGAGATGATTAAACCTACTATTTGCATTTTTACTTCTATAGGTTCTGCTCATGATGAAGGGTTTACGAGCCGAACACAAAAAATAAGTGATAAACTAAAACTTGCCGAAGATTGCAAATTGCTTATTGCAAATGGATTGGTGCGCACTGATATTCCTCATACGTTAACAGCAAGAACTGAACTTATATCAAATGCAGTTAATTCTGAAATTTCCTATTCTATTTTTCAGAATAAATTAAGAATAAATTACAAACAAAAAGAATTAGATTTTGAGATTCCTTTCAATGACGAAGCCTCAGTACTTAATTTAACAACTTGTATTGTTGCTTTATTAAAATTAGGCATTCCGGAAACCGTTATTGCAGAGCGATTAAAAATGTTGCAGCCTATTGCATTAAGGTTGGAAATTAAAACCGGAATAAATAATTCTCTGATTATTAATGATTATTATAATTCAGATCTTGATTCTTTGAAAATAGCTTTAGGATTTCTTCAGCAACAAAACAGACGACAGTATAAAGTCGTGATCGTTTCGGACATTGAGCAGTCAGGGGTGTTAGATAATGTACTTTACAAAGAAATTGCAGGGTTAATTGCCGCGAATAAGATCCATTTTTTTATTGGAATTGGTACAAAAATAAGTGCGTATAAAACATTTTTTAAATCAGGATCTTTATTTTTTGAAAGTACAGAGGCATTTACTCGAGGTATTCAATCTCTCATTCATCGATTCAACAACTCTACTGTTCTTTTAAAAGGAGCTCGCAGTTTTGGCTTTGAAGCTATTAGCAATTTACTTCAACACAAAAGTCACGACACTGTACTTGAAATTAATTTGAATAAGCTCACGGACAACTTGAACTATTACCGTTCATTAATTCCTCCGGATGTAAAAATAATGTGTATGGTTAAAGCCATGGGCTATGGCGGCGGCGGCAGTGAATTAGGGAGAACATTGCAGCATCATGGAGTGAATTATTTAGCAGTGGCCTATGCGGATGAAGGTGTTGAGCTCAGGCAATCACAAATTGATCTTCCTATTATGGTAATGAGTCCGGAGACAGATGCTTTTGAAGATATAATTAACTACAAGCTCGAACCTGAAATATATAGTTTTAAATCACTGAATGATTTTGTAAATAAACTTGATCATTTAGGAATATCAGAACCTTATCCTGTTCACCTTAAAATTGATACCGGAATGCATCGGTTAGGATTTGAGTATGAAGATGTAGAACAATTGATCGCTTCATTAAAAAGCCTTCCACAAATAAAAGTACAAAGTGTATTTTCACATTTAGCGGGCTCCGATAATCCTTCTCTTGATGATTTTACAAACAGCCAAATTGAAAGTTTTACATCTTTCTGTGATTATTTGCAAAGTGAGTTAAAGTATTCTTTTGTTAAGCATATATGTAATTCAGGGGGCATCAGTAGATTTCCGGAGGCGCATTTCAATATGGTGCGTTTGGGGATAGGAATGCACGGGGTAGGGGTAAATGAAAACGAACAAGCAAATTTGAAACTTGTAGAATCTCTAAAAACTAAAGTGATCCAAATCAAAAATATCCGCAAACACTCTACGGTAGGGTATAATAGAAATTACAAAGCCACCTCTGACATTGTTATAGCTGTAATTCCAATTGGTTATGCTGATGGTTTCAGCCGGAAGCTTGGAAATGGAAATTTTGGTGTTTATATTAATAGTACATTTTGTAAGACCGTTGGTAATATTTGTATGGATATGTGTATGGTTGATGTTACTCATGTAAATTGTAAAGAAGATGATGAAGTGATAGTGTTCGAAAGCATTCAAGAACTAAAGGCAATGGCTGATGCACTGGATACCATTACTTATGAAGTGCTTACAGGCGTTTCAGCAAGAGTAAAAAGAGTGTATGTTCACGAATAAAAGATATTGCCTTTAAAATTACGAACCGAATTAGCCCACCATATCAACACAAATTGAAAAGCAAAACGTACTACAGCTAACCATAATGTAGGATACGCGTCAATAATCATTTGAACGTGAACGGTCATAAAAGCAACTAACATTAAAATTATAAGAAGCCCTGCAAACTTCCTTGTTTGCCTGAATAAAAGTAAAGCGCCAAATACAAATTCACATATCCCGCTTAAAACAACCATTGCCCGGTGAAAAGGAATATAAGGCGGCATTATTTTTAGGTAGAAGTCGGGATGTACAAAATGATTAATGCCTGCAAGAATGTAAAGCAAACTCATTATAATAAGCGATGTTTTTTTTATCATTAAAATTTTAATCCTAAAAATAAGCTTAAATGTGTACTGCTCATATTTAACGAGGTAGCCGCATATTCTTTTTCGAAATAATAAGGTGAAAAACCATATCTTAAATTTAATTCAGCAAAAAAACTGGTTTTGGAATTATTTAAACTATTCTTTTGCCAACCCGCAGAGATGCTTACAAATGAATTTAATTTTTTAGAAATCAATGGATTTTTAAAAAAAAGATCAACTCTGTCTTTTTTAATATTTTCGCCATTCTGCCTTATGGTCAGGGTTCCGGGCAACAAATACCGTAAATGATATCCAATCATTAAATACGGGCTGGAAACACTGTTGTTTTCTTTGGTAAAAGAATATTTTACTTGAATTGGAAGATTTACTTCCTGGATAATCAAGTTATAATCGTAAGAAAAAGTTTTATCATATACTTTAATGCTGTCGGGTCTAAAGTAATAGGATTGAAAGTTGAGCCCATGAAAAAAATAATCGGCACCAATTAAAAAAAATGTTTTAAAATCTCGGTCAAATTTAATTTCTTTTCTAAAGCCAACGCATCCACTTTTTTTTGGAACTGATGCTTGCGCGTGATTCTTATTTATCTGATAAAAGCCATAGGAGGGACCAAAAAACAAACGGATACCCGATCCTTGTGTTCTGGAAGGAGGCAGTTTAAAACCAAATAAACTCAATGAAAAAACACAAGAATAAATTAAAATTGTATGTTTAATTTTATCATGCACCTGTATTTCGTATAACATTTGTTGCCGATGCTTGAACGGTGGGCATTATGATAATGTCGTTAATGTTAACATGAGCCGGACGGTTAGCTGCCCAAAAAACAGTTTCAGCTATATCCTCAGGCTTTAAAGGCTGCATGCCGTTATACACTTTCTTGGCACGCTCCTCATCTCCATCAAACCTTACAATACTAAATTCAGTTTCAACCATTCCCGGATTAATAGCGGTAACTTTGATATTATGCTGTAGCAAATCAATACGCATTCCTTTTGTTAAGGCATCTACTGCATGTTTTGTTGCACAGTACACATTTCCATTGGCATAAACCTCTTTTCCGGCAATTGAACCAATATTGATAATATGTCCACTCTTCTGTTGTATCATTATATTAGCAACTATTTTTGAAACATAGAGCAAACCTTTCACGTTGGTATCTATCATTCGTTCCCAATGATCGAGCTTGCCTTCCTGTAGGGATGATAAACCCGCAGCGAGGCCTGCATTATTTACCAGCAAGTCAATTTTATTGTTTTCAAGATTTAATGAATGGAGAGCGTTTTCTACTTCAATACTTTGTCTTATATCAAAACATAACACAGTAACCTTAACGGAATATTTATTTTGTAATTCAGCCTTAAGGTTATTTAAACGATCAGCTCTGCGGCCGGTTAATATGAGGTCGTGTCCATGTTTCGCAAAAAGTTCAGCGGTACTTTTGCCTATGCCTGATGTAGCGCCTGTTATAAATACCAACATAACTATAATATTTTTTTAGGTGCTAATTTGCTATGACTTCGCCCGTAAATAAAATATATGACCAAGCCAATCATCAACCAAATTAAAAAGTACAGCCAGTTTTTATAACCTAGTTGCGAGAGCATATAAAAACAGCATAAAAGGCCAAGTGAGGGGATTAAAGAGAAGCTATAACGGAAAGCCATCACTGAAAATATAATAAAACCAATAAGAAAAGAATATACGGGAATTTTAGTAACGAACGCATTAAAAGATTCATATTTTAAATAATAATTAACTGTTTCTTTTTGAAAAACGAACATTAAAATAATGCATAAAATAAATAATCCGGGCACGATATATTTAGAATTTATATAGGGAGTTTTAAACTTTGAAGGTGGTGCGTTAGGATCCATCCGTAATTTTAAAACGCCGCCGCACACTAAACAAAACGCAAATAATGTTCCGGCCGAACAAATATCTGTAACCATATTTATATCCACAAAAAAAATGGGAATAGCCACCAGTATTCCTGTAAAGATGGTTGAGAAAGAAGGCGTTTTATATTTTGGATGAATTTTTGAGAAAGCTTTGGGTAGAAGTCCGTCCCGGCTCATACTCATCCAAATTCTCGGCTGACCTAATTGAAACACTAGCATAACACTTGCCATAGCTACAACAGCACTCACCGCTACTACACCACTAAGCCACCTTAAACTTTTTACTTTTTCAAACACATAAGCTAACGGGTCTCCAACTGCTAATTCAGAATAATGAACCATGCCGGTAATTACCAATGCTATGGCCACATATAAAACGGTGCAAATTAGTATCGAATATAAAATTCCGCGCGGCAAATCACGTTGCGGATTTCGGCATTCTTCTGCGGTGGTGGAAATAGCATCAAAACCAATGTAGGCAAAAAATACTGCGCTGATACCTTTTAACAGGCCTCCCATTCCATTCGGAGTAAAAGGGCTCCAGTTTTTAGTGTCTACATAAAAGGCACCCACAAAAATAACGAGCAATACAATTACTAATTTAATCAATACCATAATATTACTCGCGTTGCGGCTTTCTTTTATTCCCCTGTAAACCAAAATAGTTATCAGTAAATTGATTACAAGAGCCGGAAGATCAAAAATAAAGCGCATGCCGAAAAGCTGAGGGGCGTGGCCGTATGCTGCAAAACCTTCAATAAGTCCCGCTGTAGCTTTATCAGTTTTAATTTGTTCAAATGGCACGCCGGCAGTAAGCAATCCAAATACTTGTTCGTAATTGTTTTTGGCGGTAAAATAATCCAGGCAAAGCCATTCATGAATCTGATAGGGTGTAGTATTGCTAATGAGGGATGAAAAATAATCGCTCCATGAAATGGCTACGGTTACGTTGCCGATGGCATATTCCATAATCAAAGCCCAACCAATTATCCAGGCAAACAGTTCGCCAAATGCTACATAACTGTATGTATATGCGCTTCCGCTTACAGGAATTAAAGATGCAAATTCAGCGTACGCAAAGGCCGCAAAACTGCAGGCAAGCGCTGTAAAAATGAAAAGAAAAATTACTGCCGGACCACCGTCGGCACTTGCTTTACCAATGGTAGAAAAGATACCGGCGCCAATTATGGCTGCAATTCCAAAAGCGGTGAGATCACGAACTCCTAAATGTTTAGCCAAAGAGCTGTGATGACTTTCCTGTTCAGCAGTTTTTAAAATATCTTCTATTGTCTTTTTTCTGAATAAACTCATATCGTACTATGACCTTTTTAAATATACGTATAATTTTAATTAAATATTTTTCTTAGAAATAATTTTATTTCTTCCAGAAAATATAGTGCCGACATCAGTATAAATATAGCCGCGGGAGCCCTGTATCGCATAATTGCCCCACTGTTGGGCGTGGTAAATCCTATTAAAATAAATAGACTAAGACCAAACAGAAGAAAAGCAATACCCGGAAGTTTTTTATCTCGACTACAAATAATACCCAATACAGAAGTTAATAGTGCTAGGATTAATAATAGATTTTCCAACGAAGCAAACTGTTGCATGAGCCCTTTTGCATTGAAAAAAAAGGGATGTAGAATTGTATAGTACAAACTACGTAAAGCAATTATTACAAAATTATTTGAACCATCAATAACATTAATAACTGAACCCGCTTTGGGTAACATATAAACCAAGGAATAGTGAGTTAGGGTATCCTCATTATTACTGCAGATCAAAGTGTCCTGCTGATGCGAATGTTCCCAATAAGTATAGGCAATACCTTTTTTAATAGTAAAATGTTCCGGCTTGTCCTTTACACGTTTCACCCTATTCGTATCGTATGCAACTCGCACAAATTTAATACTGTCTAATAAAAAAATACCCCCTTTAGAAAGATCCATAAACTCTTGTTCCCGCTTTTGAGCAGCCTGTAGTAAGGATTGTTTTTTTAATAGGATGGATGAAAAGTTTATTAAGATACATGCCAGCAGCAATGAAACCATAAACACACCTGTTTTATATTTTGCTATATGCTTTTGTATTATAAAAAACAGCATAAAAAAAACAGCGCCATAAAATAATAAATAGGGCTTCAGTAGTACAGAAATAAAAAGAAGTGGAATAAGCATCAGAAACGTTTTGACAGACGATGGATGGCGAACAATTTTTTTGATTTGAAACAAAAGCAAACCAAAAAAAAGCAAGGTAATCCCCTCTTTTAATAAGCCACCTGAATACAGCCACAGCGTTGGAAACAAGCTGATCATTACATATAAATAGAGTTCCTTATTTAGAAAAAACTCTTTTAAAGTTTTATAAATAAAAAACAAGCCAATATAACTAAAGAAGCAGTTGAATAACGCATGAACAAAATAGGATTTAAATGCGATGAAGTGTATAAGCGAATGAAGCCGAATAACCACCCTATTATCGTTATAAAAAAAATCTTTAACCTGGCCATTTTCCCAGTTATTTGTAGTTTCAACGCAGTGATTAAAAAAGAATGAGCCGGGAGTATCGTCCTGCAAGCCAACCAACATTTTTAAGTATTCGGCAAAATCAACATACGCTAAATCATTCATTACTGTAGCGTCTGAATAAAATTTTCCGGCGTCGAGTTTAGTAATGCCGCCATAATAAAATTTAAAAAATAAATAAAAAGCGGGTACTGCCAATACTTTTATAATAAAGACCAGCAGAAGTGTTCTTTTATTTAGGTGGGCATCGTTAAATAAGCCCCAGAAGCCATTTTTATAAATCAGCCATCCTATAACCAGGGCATATATTAAAAATACTATCACAATATTTATTTAGTAAAATATCGCCTTTTACAAATTATCTACAATAACAAGTTGTTTTGAAAATTTATCAAAGGTAAATCTGGTAATTTTTTTTATTCCAAATGTTGAAAAATCAAACAGCTGTTGCCAGACATTTTCTTTTTCATTGAAATATAAAAGTAGAGCTCCTTCTGATTTTATCAATCCAAGCCCTGGATGCCAGATAATATCTTCGCTTAGGGTATTATATTTGCAGTAGTAATTTGCTTTTGATGAGAGAGTATTGTATTTGTAAAAAGTTACCTGGGTGCTATCTTTTATCCCAAATATAAATTCATTTCTATTTATTGTTTTAAAGCCACGCGCGGGATTGTTCCCAATAAATATATCTGTTCCATTACTAATGCTAAACGCACGCAACGAATGAGGATTGGTGAGCTTGTAGTACAAGACAGTATCAGTATTTAAAAAAGTAAAATAACCTATTGAATCATACGCTGAAAAAATATTTTTTTCAATTTGTTCTTGAGTAAGCGTACCTGTGCGTCCATCTTTAAGAGGTACCGGATAAATCACCTGTGAACTGTCTTGAAGTACGGTTACGCATAAAAGAAATTTTTTGTCTGAACTAAGAGTAGGGGAGTATTCGCTTTCGGGAGTTTTTGTTTGTTGTAAAATTTTTTGATTAGCAATGTTATAAATGTAAATATCTGCCTGTTTATCTTCGCGAATACTTACGTAATAAATACTTTTTCCATCTTCAGAAAACGCAGGCTGATTATCATATCCTTCACGCTTGGTAATATTTTCACCTTTTTGAAGGCTTAACTTTCCCTTTTCGTTTTTAATTTTAAATAACCACAAATCGGTATTAGGTAATTGCGCGGAGCAAAAATTCCACATCATCACTAAAAATAAAATTTGCTTAAACATTCTGGAGCAAAGGAGATTTAAAAAAGTAACGCCTGAAAATAATGAATGTTATATATCCGAAGAGTATCCCATCGAGGGCTCCAAACAATACATCGCTTGGGTAATGCGCTCCAATGTAAACCCTGCTGTAAATGATCATAAAGGGGATAAGATAAAATAAATAACGGCGCCGCCTTGGTATCCAACTGGCGGCTAAAAATAATACCGTAGAAACACCAACCGTATTTGCGGCGTGCGCGCTAAAAAAACCATATTTGCCCCCATGATAATCTTTGCCGTTTTTATCTTTTACATAATGCAGCTTATCTTTTATTTCCAGGTTATGCGTAGGCCGGTAGCGTTTGACACTGTGTTTTACCGCATTACTGCTTATATCGGTAAAGGTTACTGAAATGCCACAGCAAATCAGCAAAGCGACCGTGTTTTTTATCTGATACCTTTTGTAATAAAAATATACAAGAATAAAAGCAATAGGCAGAAAAATATAGATCTCGCTGTATTGCCACATGAGCCAATCCAGTGAGGCATTGTGCCAGGAGTTAATTTTTAGGAGAAGCTGTCTGTCATATAGTTCAAGAGAACTGTTCATCTTTTAAAAGTAAAAAAAAATAATTAAAAACGATCATAAATTTTAAATCCGTTTTTTCAGGGGCTCCTTAATGTCTATTGCAATCAGTTTTGCAGGTCTCAATCCCGGTTTTTGAAATGGCGCCAAAGCCACCTGCTACATTTACTATATTTTTATAACCATTGGCTTTTAAAATACTTGCTGCAATTACGCTTCTGTAACCGCCGGCGCAATTCACATAATAGGTTTTTTCTTTATCTAAAGTATTTGCCCATTCGTAAATAAAATCAAGTGGTTTATTGCTTGTTCTTTTCAAATGATTGGCATCATACTCCTCGGTTTTTCTTACATCAAGAGTTTGTATTCCCTTATTGTAATGATCAATGTATTCCTCTGCAGTTACAGTTTCAACCAAAACCGGCTTATTGTTGGCCTTAAGCCACGAATTAAATCCTCCTTTTAAATAGCCAATACAATTATCATAGCCCACGCGACTCAAACGCATTACAGTTTCTTCTTCTCTGCCTTCCGGCGCCACTATTAAAATTGCGGTGTGAAGATCTTCAATCAAAGTGCCTACCCAAGGGGCAAACTGCCCGTCTAAACCTATATATAATGATCCTTCAATATGGCCCGCCGCAAATTCCTCGGGCTTTCTTACATCAAGCACCAAGGGTTTTTGAGTATGAAGAATTTCTTCGAATTGTTCTATTTCAAGCGCGGTTGAACCAGAACTAAAAACTTCGTCGTAACTGCGGTATCCGCTTTTGTTCAGCAAAGCGTTTTTTGAAAAGTATTTGGGTGCCGGCGAAATTCCTGTTGTTACTTCTTTAATGAATTGCTCTTTAGAAATATTTTGAAGCGCGTAATTTGTTTTTTTTTGATTGCCAAGTGTATCAAAAGTTTCTTTGCTCATGTTTTTTCCGCAAGCCGAACCTGCGCCGTGAGCCGGATACACGATTACATCGTCAGGTAAAGGCATAATTTTATTTCGAAGAGAGTCATACAACATTCCTGCCAGATCGTTTTGCGTTAAGGTAGATTTAATGGCAAGATCGGGCCTGCCAACATCACCGATAAACAAAGTATCTCCTGTAAAAATACAATGCGGCTTTTTGCTTTCATCCAGTAATAAATACGTGCTCGATTCCAGCGTATGCCCGGGTGTATGTAAAACTTTTAAAGTGAGCCCCCCAATTTTAAATTCTTCATTATCTTTTGCTATGTAACTGCTGTAGTTTGTTTCGCCTTTTGGACCAAAAATAATTTTAGCCCCGGTTGCCTTTGCAAGGTCTACATGTCCGCTTACAAAATCAGCATGAAAATGTGTTTCAAAAATATATTTTAAAGTATCGCCATGTTGCTTTAACAGATCAATATAAGGTTGGGTTTCCCTTAAAGGGTCTATTATTGCCGCTTCGCCATTATGTGAAATGTAATATGCGCCCTGAGCCAGGCAATTGGTGTAAAGTTGCTTCACTTTCATTGTTTCAAAATTACAATTTTTATTGTTTTGACTTAGGTTTTATATTATGGAATTTAGTTAAATTTACAGAATAAGATTTAAAAATAATGTCAGACAGCACCATAGAATCCTCTAAAGCTCCCGAACCTGTTGGTTTATATCCACACGCCCGAAAAGTTGGCAATTTTGTTTTTTTAAGCGGAGTGGGTCCTCGCGAAAGAGGAAGTAAAAAAATTCCGGGAGTGGAGCTGGATGATAAAGGGCTGGTAATAAGTTATGATATTGAAGCGCAATGCCACAGTGTGTTCAGGAACATTAAATACATTTTAGAAGATGCCGGCAGCAGCTGGGATAAAATTGTAGATGTAACCGTGTTTTTAACTAACATGAAAGACGACTTTGCCACCTATAATAAAATCTGGGCCGAATATTTTAAGGAAAACCCTCCATGCCGCACCACCATAGAAATTAATAAACTGCCAACTCCAATAGCCATAGAATTAAAAGTAATGGCGGTGGTGTGATTTTGTTTTAATCACTTGCGCATACAAGCATAGCGTTTGATTAGCGATTGGCAACGAGTGGTGATGGCGTAGCACTTTTCTGATTGGTACGCTATCGCACTTTTCTGCGCATCTCACTCGGTTCGATTAAAAGCGCAGGCCTGCGACAGCAAGGCTTTTATAAAATTATTTCTATTGTTGATATAAATTGTCCTTAAATTATCTCTTTAAATTTGTTTGTTTTATTGAGGCGGCAAAATATTGGTTCAATCCAACAACAGGTACTGCGGATTATTTTAACAGTTGCAGTACTGATTTTGATATACCACAAAACACATTGTTGTTTAGTGTGCCACAAAATTACATAGGCTACCAAAATGCTCGAACAGGTAATGCTTATGGAGGTTATTATTGCGGGTTAAAGCCCGACACTAATTTTTCTTATTACGAATATTTATCAGTTAAATTAATTAATACACTTCAAACGAATAAAAAATATAAACTTATTTATTATTTAAGTCTTGCTGATTCGATATATCGTTATAATCAAGCTAATCCTTATGTAAATAATAGCGGAGTTCATTTTTCAGCCAATCAAATCAACATTAATAACTTTTTTAAAATCCCAGTAAGTGCGCAAATTAATTCAAAGTCCAATATTTTTTTAAAGGACAAAATTGGTTGGCAAAAAATTGAGGAAATATATACAGCTTTAGGAAATGAAAATTATTTAACCATAGGTACATTTTTAAAGCATAGTCAAATTGAATCTAATTATTATAATCCGAGTGATTCAGCGATTTCTGTATATTATTATGTAGATGACGTTTCATTAACAGAATATAATGACATTATTTTACCAACTATAATACCTGAAATATTTACACCAAATAATGATAATTATAACGATGGGTTTAAAATTGATTATTTAGAATTTCAAGATAAAGACTTTTTAGTTCAAATTTTTAACCGATGGGGAAATCAAGTCTATCAATCAACCCAACCAAATTTTGAATGGAATGGCACTTATAAAAATCAAAGCTTACCCTCATCAACTTATTATGTACTTATTACTGCTACTAAAAAAGATAACACACCATTTATGTATAAAGGATTTTTACAATTAACAAGATAAAAAGAAACAACTAAAAAATGAAAAAATGAAAAACACAAAACTACTTTTATTAAGCGTAGCTGTTGGGCTACTGCAGGGTACTAGCTTTGCACAATCATCCTCCGCAAATAACGCTTTCCTTTTTGGAAATTTTTTAGGCTGGAACAACACCAACGGTGCAAACATCTTACCCTTCCGCACCAACAATGTGCAGCGTTTGCAAATAAACGGCACAAGTAACTTAGCTGCGCCTTTTAATACCAACGGTAACAACACAGGTTATGTTGGTTTTGGTTTA
>JACPOC010000051.1 GCA_016185125.1 Bacteroidota bacterium | reverse complement strand
TTCTTAATTTTATCATATCCCTTTATGGCGTCTATTGCGGCGGGGATCACCTCTTCCCTTTCCGAACAGAGAAGTTAAGCCCGCCTGCGCAGATGGTACTTGGCCTAAAGCCCGGGAGAGTATGTCGATGCCAATTTTAAAGAATCCTCACTATTAATTTAGTGAGGATTTTTTTTTGATCGAAAAAATTAGTTAATGAAACCAGATTATGCATTAGAAATAAATACCGTGCTTTTAGTCTTAAAGTCTTGCTATTGCTAGGCTTTTACTTTTCACGTCCTAACGCATTGCTTTAGGAATGGTGGGCGGTTTTGTTTTTAAAAACAGAAACGCAGATAGATTGGATTTAAATGAGTGGATAGCAATTAAATGCCGTTTGTTATTGCGAGGAATTATTCCTGTGGAAAATCAATAAAATTAACGAAACTGCAGGTAGCAATTGGTTAGATAGTGCTCGAAATATTTAGCCACAGGGGTTCAAAGAAAAAGAGAATATTAGAATCGTATCGAGAAATAGTAAACGCTGCCGGTCTCGATACAATTTTTCGATAGCGCTGCAAAGCAAACGAAATGAATGTTTAAGTAAATAAAAAAGCTGTTTCTTGTTAGAAACAGCTTTGTATTTAATAATAATTAAGAACTAGTTATTAGAAGCTTTTAATTTACCGGTTTTGATAGGAGTGCCTTCAACAACCCAACCCACACGGAAAACTTCATTTCTTTGGTAAACAACACCATCAACTAATGCATCATATCCAGGACCTGCATTTTCAATAGCTTTGTCAACAGCAGCTTTTAACTGAGGCTGAGTACACATTTTCATTTCCTTACCGGTACTACGTGGGCCTTTGGCATCATCCGGTAAACGTAAAGATACGTTTTTTGACGAAATAACTGTGAAGTCAATCAATCGGTGGTTACAGCTTGTTAAAGCTAATACTGCAAGAGCAGCAACAACGGGGGTAATGAGTTTTTTCATATTTTTATTTAATGTTTATGATTCAAAGAAAATAAATAAAACTAATATATCCTAATTTATTTCCCTATAATAAGCACTTAGTGTTTTTGGCATTTAAGAATTTCTATCCCGTGAGCGGGATTGGTTGAGTTTAGTAATCTCCAAGAAATATTTTTGGTTTTTTCATTTAATGAAAGAGATACAATAAAAGATTCAGTATCTGTATTCCATATTTGATTATAATTCACCTTAACTATGATGATGATAATTCCTTCGTTAAAAATATCGCGCCGGGTTACTCCCCAGTCTACCGAGCTTGAGCAGTTTTGAAGGTTTGAAAAGGCGCACCTTGCTATTTTGAGACCACAGTTGGCAACTATTTTTTCTATTTTAGCTTTCTCCTCTAAACTTAGTTCGGATTTATTAAGCGCATTGGCCTTTATAAGTTTACTATCAGTAATAGCTTTTTTTTCTATTTGTTTAAAAACCTCGGTTAAACCATTTTTAAATCTTATTTTTTGCACCTGGGTTAAGTGTAAAGTATAAGTTGGTGCAGAATCGGTTTTTTTATAGGTAATTTCTACTTCATTTATCTCACTAATACGGGCAGGTATAAATCCTCCCGCCATAAGGTATATAGTATCACACTGTGCTGCGCTTGTTAAACCCAAAAAAATGAGTACGGTTATAAATATTAATACAGGTTTTATTGGATTTTAAAACCTTTAGGGCAACTAGAGAAGGCGAGGCCATTATCATTTTGATAAACCCATTTTTTAGATCCGTCGGCCTTAACAACAATTTTGCCTTTAATCCATTTTCCGCTGCCATCGGTCCATTTTGGTTTCCAGCTGGTTTTAATGGCAATATTAATTTCTTTGGAAATGGCGTCTTTAAACGTTTGATCCCAGTACACTTCTGTGGTTGAATTATCAATTTTACCGTTGGCGCAGCTGCGTAACAATTGCTCACCCACGTCGCGCGCAATTCCTTCAACTGTTTTTTTCAAATTTGGGTCATCCAAGATTTCGTTTTTCTTGGGCTTTTCTTCTCCCTCTTCCTGCTTATCTTCATCTTCATTCTCCTTCTTTTCAACCTGTTTCTTGGCATCGGCAAATTTTTCTACTTCGCCGTTCGCATAGTTTATAGAAGTAATATTATCTTTAGATATAGAGTAAGTGGGTCCATCAGGATTATCTGATTTTTTATATTTAATACTTTCTTCACCTACTTCAGTTATTTTTGCTTTTACAATGGCGCCGTCTTTTTTAACAATCATGTCCTGTGCTGAGATCCATGTAGTTAGAAAGGTAAAAACAATCAAAAGGGAATATTTTTTCATAAGGGGTTTTTAGGTTTTACAAAAATAAAAAAAAATTACAGTTAAGAAACAAGATTAGTGAAATTGTTAATTTTTAAATGTATGAATGCCTTTGTGTGTGAATTTTTGGTGAGAAGTACTAGGCCATTTGTAATTGGCAATGTAGCTGTTTAAAGCACCCATAAACGGTATCTTAAGCTTGCCGTCTTCAAAATCATAATAAAAAGCATCAATATAACCGGTATTGCTTATAAAAACCACATATTCCATTCTTTTATTATTGCTTATAAAATTAAGTGAACCATCATTAGAGCGTAGTGCGTTTTCAAGTCCGTTAAAAAAATCACTCATTTCTTTTTTAAAAATAAGAGAATCTTGCCCTTTGTATGCTATTTCACTATTACTAGGGTTTAAGGCGGCTGTTATGGCATTAGCATAACTTTTATTTTTTTCAGAAATGTTTTCTCTTGCTTTTGAAATGCGTTTTATTTCTTGAGTAAACCCTGTTACGCATAAAGTTATAAAAAAAAACGATATAAAAGTTTTCATGAAATAAATTTAATCTGAATTTGCAAGAATAACAAGGCCTATCGCAACGGCAATAATAATTAGTATTCCAACGAGCCAAAGCGCATTGGCAAGTGAGGTAATAACCCCTAATAATGACAGAAAAAACAGAAGATAAAAAAGAATAACAATAAAGGAAATGATCCCGGAAATAATACTTATTACGCCGAGTATGCCCATCCCGCAGCCAAAGGAATCAAAAGGATTGCGGTGTTGTATCCTGACATCTTCTTTCTTGAGAAGATTTGGGTTAAGCACTTTTATGGGTTTAAAATTGACTGAGGGCGCTTTTTTATGGGAGGCCGAGGCTGAAAGTATTCTTGTAAGCTCTGCGTGTTTTTTATGTTGTTTTACAGAGCTAAGCACCTTTATAGGCATTGTTTCTTCAACTTCACTTTCCTTTTTTACCCTTAATTCAGTGTTAACAGTCTCGTGCTTACCTTTAGGGGTATTAAGGGTTAAAGTTTGCCGCGCAGGTTTATTTTTTTTGGCCACCATTCCAAAATAGTATCCTTTCGTATATTTTCTTTTTTGCAGGCGGATTTTACTCGAGCATGAAAAAAGAAATAGTGATAAGGAAATAAAAATTAAAATTCTCATTTTATTTATTTGGATAAAAATACAAAAAAATACCCACCACCGCACTTTAGCATCATTAGGCCTGGTGATGTTGCTACTTCCTACCTCCTTTTAATCTGCTCTATCTCCACTTTTAATCCTCTTAGCATATTCATAATACTGTCAAGGTTTAACTCTGTATGATCGTATTGATTCATATTTAAACAGCAGGTATATTCCCATAATTCCAGCACTTCTTCCAGTTTTACTTTATAAGGCTGATAAATTTTATTATCGGAATGAAGTTCAAGAGAAGATTCTTTTTTACTATAGTTCATTACACGTTTATAGGATAACCCATCGTCTTTGGTTACCACAATATAGGTGTGCCCAATTTTTACATCTTCTAATTTTTCAAGATACTTCGCAATAACAAAAGAGCCTTCTTTTATCGGAGGCATACTATCTCCTTTTATTGGAAAGGCGCGGTGCTTGCCGGTTGGTAAAAACGGAAGGCGCATTTGCGGTAATTTTTCAATGTATTCGGGGTCGGCGTAACCTTTTAAATAACCTGCCGAAGCTTTTAAAGGAATAAGTTCCACCATATCATTGCCATCTGCATCTAATAAAATTGGAAATAAAATCCGGTTTTTGCCCACTTTCATTAATCCGTCCAAATTTGTCTTCTTTAAATCTCCGCGCACCAAAGCATCAATGGCAATATGAAAATATTCAGATAATCTTATGAGAAGATCAATAGGTGGTTCATTTCTTGCTTCTTCATATCCGCCAATACGCGAACGTGTTACATTTAATTCGTCAGCAAGTTGTTCCTGCGAGAGGCCTTTCAGTTGGCGAAGAAAGCGGATGTTAGATGATATTTTGCTCATTGCTATAATTTATAGTTTAAAATTACTACAAATTATGGTTATTTGCAAATCTCTTTTTATTATTTATTAAACATTAAAATCTTATAATTAATTTTATTTCGCATTTGGCATACTCTCTTTTTAGTATTTTTACCTTTTATTTATGGCCAAAGCCCCCACTAACAAATTCGTTAAATGGTTATGGATCTTTTTAGTAAGCCCGGTAGTGCTGGTCTTTCTTTTGATCCTTTTAATTGCTATGGGAACTTTTGGATCTCTGCCAAAGGTGGATGAACTTCTTAATCCTAAAAATAATCTTGCAACTGTTGTATATAGCGGAGATATGAAAATCCTGGGAAAATATTACAGCGAAAACCGGGTAAATGTAAACTTCAGTCAGCTGGATAAAGATTTGGTAAACGCACTTATTGCTACCGAAGATGCCCGTTTTTACGATCACAGCGGAGTAGATATTAAAGCTCTTGGACGCTCGGTTTCGGGCGCCCTTACCGGCGGAAGCAAAGGTGGAGGAAGCACTATCACCCAGCAGCTGGCAAAAATGATGTTTCCCCGAGGAGAAAAACTTACCAAACCCGGACTCATCGTTCGCAAAATGAAAGAGTGGATCATCGCCACACGTCTTGAAAAGCTTTACACTAAGGATGAGATCATGAGTTTATACCTTAATAAATTTGATTTTTTAAATTTAGCGGTGGGTGTAAAATCAGCCTCTCAAATATATTTTGGGCGCACTCAGGATAGTTTAAGAATTGAACAGGCCGCCATGTTGATTGGCATGGCTAAAAATCCTGCGCTGTTTAATCCGGTAAGGCACGCGGATACAACTACGCATCGCCGAAATGTGGTAATGAATCAAATGGTAAAGTACGGCTATCTTACCAAGCAAAAATACGATAGTTTAAAAGTACTTCCTTTGGGCCTTAATTTTCATCGCGAAGATCATAACGATGGGCTCGCTCCATACATGCGCGAATATTTACGCGACAATTTTTTAAAAGCCTGGTGCGAAAAACACATTAACCCTGAGACTGAAAAGCCTTATAATATTTATAACGATGGATTAAAAATATATACAACCATTGATTCGCGAATGCAATTGCATGCCGAAGCCGCCGTTGCTGAACACATGAAAGATCTGCAAAAAATGTTCGATAAAGATCTTAAACAAAAAAAGAATGCGCCTTTTGCATGGAATGTAAATAAAGAAGAGATTGAGAATATAATGAACTCCTCAATTAAAAGAAGCGAGCGTTACCGTTCAGGAAAAAAACAAGGTTTAAGTCATGATCAAATTGTAGCAACATTTTACAAGCCCGTGCAAATGACTGTTTACAGTTTGCGGGGTGAGATTGATACTACCATGACGCCCTTCGACAGTATAAAATATTACAAAGGTTTTTTGCAAACAGGGTTTATGGCCATGGAGCCGCAAACAGGATATGTAAAGGCCTGGGTTGGGGGAATTAATCACAAACATTTTAAATACGATCACGTAAAGGTTAGCAGAAGGCAGGTGGGATCAACCTTTAAGCCTTTTGTTTACGCTTTGGCCATTCAGGAAGGATATTCGCCTTGCCACCAGGTGCCAAACGTTAGAACATGCATTGGATTGCCAGATGGTACCGATTGGTGTCCGAGTAATTCAGATGGCCCAAACAGTAAACTTGATGGAAAAATGCTGACGCTGAAAAAAGCATTGGCTAATTCGGTAAACTATATAACTGCGTGGATCATGAAGCAATACGGTCCGGCGGCAGTAGTAAGCTTAACCAAACGTTTGGGCATCACTTCCGAAATTCCTGAAGTACCTTCTATTTGTTTGGGTACTGCGGATATCAATGTGTTTGAAATGGTAGCAGCCAATTCAACTTTTGCCAATAAAGGAACGTATATTCAGCCAACATTTATAACGCGCATTGAAGATAAGAATGGAAAGGTTCTGGAAGAATTTATTCCTGCAACGGACGAAGTTTTCAGCGAAGAAAAAGCCTATGTAATGATACAGTTAATGCGTGGTGTGGTGGATGGAGGAACAGGAAGCAGATTAAGATCGCGGCATAAATTAATGAATCAGATAGCGGGTAAAACAGGCACTACACAAAAAAATGCAGATGGTTGGTTCATTGGCCTTACACCCGATCTGGTGGCCGGAGCATGGGTTGGCGGTGAAGATCGCAGTGTGCATTTTAACTCTATGGTTGAAGGACAGGGAGCAACAATGGCTCTTCCTATCTGGGGTTATTTTTTTAGCAGAGTATATGCCGATAAAAATTTAAAAGTGAGTAAAGGTGAATTTCCGAGGCCTAAAAATATTGACCCGAATTTAGAATTAGATTGCAGTAAATATGACTCCAAAGATAATGATGGCAGTACTGAATTCAATGAGTTTGAATAATTAAATTATAAATTGTTATGATAAACAGAGTAGTTAAAAACGTAGAAGAAGCAACCAAAGATATTAAAGACGGGATGACCTTAATGGTGGGTGGTTTTGGGCTTTGCGGCATTCCTGAAAATTGCATTGCGCAACTGGTAAAAATGGGCGTTAAGAATTTAACTTGCATCAGTAATAACGCAGGGGTAGATGATTTTGGTTTGGGTTTGTTATTGCGCACCAAACAAATAAAAAAAATGATCTCGAGTTATGTGGGAGAGAATGAAGAGTTTGAGCGTCAGATGTTAAGCGGTGAGCTTGAGGTGGAATTAGTGCCTCAGGGAACTTTGGCTACGCGCTGTTTAGCCGCTGGTTACGGTATGCCTGTAATTTATACTCCTGCAGGTGTAGGAACTGAAGTGGCCGAGGGCAAAGAAGTGCGCAAGTTTAAGTTTAATGGAGAAGAAAAAGATTATTTAATGGAGCATGCTTTTGAAGCAGAGTTTGCCATTGTTAAAGCTTGGAAAGGCGATACTGCGGGAAATCTTATTTACAGAAGCACAGCGCGCAATTTTAATCCTATGATGGCCATGGGCGGAAAGATTACTATTGCCGAAGTAGAAGAATTAGTGCCTGCAGGTGAATTGGATCCTGATCATATTCATACTCCCGGAATTTATGTTCATCGTATTTTTCAGGGCGAGAAGTATGAAAAACGCATTGAACAAAGAACTGTAAGAAAAAAATAGCCGTAATCATTCAACGTGTTATTTAACTCCCTGCACTTTCTTTTTTTTCTGCCAATTGTTGTTGGCCTTTATTATATTCTGCCATTTAAGTTCCGGTGGATACTTATTTTAATTGCAAGCTGTTATTTTTACATGGCTTTTATTCCGGAGTACATTTTTATTTTATTTTTAATTATCCTCCTTGATTATGTTATCGGTTTAACCCTTGAACAAATCAACGATAAAAAACTGAAGAAGTTTTATCTTGTATTGAGCCTTCTCGCAAACATTAGCTTACTCGCATTTTTTAAATATTTTAATTTCATTAATTTAAATCTGCAATCTGTTTTTCAGGTTTTCGGCGAGCATTACAAGCCGTATAATCTTGATATCATTCTTCCTATCGGACTTTCGTTTCATACGTTTCAATCTATGAGTTACATTATTGAGGTGTATCGCGGTAATCAAAAAGCAGAAAGACATCTGGGGTATTTTGCCAACTATGTTTTATTTTTTCCTCAAATGGTTGCCGGCCCAATTGAAAAATATAGTACGCTTGGCAAGGAGCTGAAGCAAAAAGTAGCACCGCTTTACGATAATTATGCTAACGGTTTTCGCCTGATACTTTTTGGTTTTTTTGTAAAAATGGCGGTGGCAGATAATATCGCTCCTCTTGTAAATTCAGTTTATGAAAATCCGACAGCATATAATTCCGCTTCCACATGGGCAGCAGTTTTCCTTTTTTCCATTCAGATCTATGCCGATTTTTATGGTTATTCCACCATAGCGGTTGGCTCGGCTAAATTATTAGGTATTGAATTAATGGATAATTTTAAAACGCCTTATCTGGCAATAAGCATTACGGAATTTTGGAAGCGATGGCACATCTCTTTAACATCCTGGTTTAGGAATTATTTATACCTGCCTTTGGGTGGCAATAAAGTAAACGCATTTAAGTGGATCTTTAATATTTTAATTGTTTTTATTATAAGTGGTATTTGGCATGGTGCAAGCTGGACTTTTGCTATTTGGGGTTTAATACACGCTGTGTTTTATCTGTTGGAAAAATTATTTTCAAAATTATTTTCGTTTAAAGCTAAGGAAGGATTTAGATTTATCAATTTATTTTTGGGAATCAAAACTTTTTTAGTTGTGAGCTTTGCCTGGATTTTTTTCAGAGCAGAAACTTTTGATAAAGCAATGCTGATTTTTGAGCATTTATTTAGTCATTGGAATAATGAGGGAATGTCGGTTAATTATCTTACGCCCTTGGCTTTTGCTACCGCATTAATATTATCGGATGTGTTAATTTACTATAAGCGTTTCGATCTATGGATAAAGGTTAAACCGGTTTATATGAGATGGTCGTTTTACACTATTTTACTGTTTTGTATTGTATGTTTGGCGGGTGTAGAAAGTTTACCTTTCATTTATTTTCAGTTCTGATGGTGAAGAAAATTTCATATAAAGTTATTTTGTTTTGCGTTTTAGCAGTGGCTATTAACCTTATGTACTCATACACTTTATGTCCCTCTGATTTCATAAAATATTCTCCTATACTGCATCAATGCCGCAATATGGTCTCCGGAGCGGATGTTGTTTATTTAGGGGAATCGTCGGACATGACGGTAGCCAATACAGATTCTACTCCAAAAAAAATTTCACAACTGATAGCTTTTTATAAACCTGATTTAAAATTAATTGCACTCGATACTTATGCGGTGCATGCAGGTATTTATAAAGAATGGATAAAGCAATTTAATGCGTCAAACAAACCTAAGTCACTTATTGTTACTATGAATTTGCGTTCGTTTGGTGCTCAATGGATAAATTCTCCCCTGGAAATAAATTTGCAAAAATCAGTGCGAATGAATTTAACACCTTTATGTGCTTTGAATCGTTTTTTAATGGCTTTACGTTTATTTGAAGATAAAACTCCACTGCAACAGGAAAAGGCTATGAAAAAAAGTTGGTTGAAAAATCCTTTAACAGGCTCGACGATGTTAAGATACAGAAATGCCAAACAGTGGGACGATGTTATGGCTAAACGATTGGAGTTGCAGGAATGTAATAACAAAACAGACAGCGCCAAAATATTATTAGCATGTCACTATATAAAAGCGTTTGCATTTAATATCAACAACAAAAATCCGCGGTTAAATGATTTTGATGAAATTGTAAGATGGGGCGTCGAAAATAATGTGAAAATTTATTTTAACTTATTGCCTGAAAATATAAAACAAGCCGAATTTTTGGTAGGTAAAGAATTAGTATATTTAATGAGACAAAACAGGGATTTTCTTCTGAAGCGTTATCACACAAAAGGCGCATTTGTTATTGATAATCTTGAAATACTGAAGGGTGAATATTTTATGGATAAAAATTGGACAACTGAGCATTATATTGATAAAGGACGAATTAAAATTGCTCAAAACATTGTTAAACATTTAAATTAAATTAATATGTTAGATAAAAACGGTATTGCAAAACGTATTGCAAAGGAAGTTAAAGATGGAATGTTTGTGAATTTGGGAATAGGTATTCCTACCTTGGTTGCTAATTATATTCCCGAAGGGATTAATGTTGAATTGCAAAGTGAAAATGGAATATTAGGCATGGGACCTTTTCCTTTCGAAGGGGAAGAAGATGCCGATCTTATAAATGCAGGCAAGCAAACTGTTACTTTATTAAAAGGCTCATCCATTTTCGATAGTGCCATGAGTTTTGGAATGATAAGAGCACAAAAAGTAAATCTCACTATTTTGGGAGCCATGGAAGTAAGCGAAAATGGTGATATTGCCAACTGGAAAATTCCCGGCAAAATGGTAAAAGGGATGGGCGGTGCTATGGATCTTGTAGCAAGTGCCAAAAATATTATCGTGGCTATGCAACAAGTAAATAAAGCAGGTCAGTCTAAGCTATTGCAAAAATGCGATTTACCTTTAACGGGAATAAAATGCGTTAAAAAAATTGTAACAGAATTAGGAGTATATGAAATTTTACCGGAAGGTGGTTTTAAATTACTGGAGCGCGCACCCGGCGTGTCAGTAGATCATATAAGGAATGCCACAGCGGGGAAACTTGAAATAAGTGATGATATTAAGGAAATGGTTCTGTAACATTGGATGCTGTCATAAACATATTTTTTAAACCCTTCTTTGGCCTAATTAATTATTGTAAGGCCAAGGAAAGCCTCGCTCTTTTTATTGTGATTATCAGTAACCTCGTGGCCCGACTCATGTTAATTGATATGGCCGATCTTGGTTTAGATGAGGCTGCTACGATAAACGAAACTAACAGAAATGTTTTTAGTTTTTACAACAACGCCCTTGGATATTCTGTCTTTGAACCTGTATATAAAATAATTTTTTTAGTGTGGGTTAAGTTAACCGCCTACTCCGTATATGCCATGCGGGGTTTAAGTGCATTAGCAGTAAGTATGGGAGCTGGATTTGTATTTAAGAAACTTCTCAAATACTCTAATTTTCGTGTGGCATGCTGGTGTTCTCTTTTTTTCTTTATTAATAACGTATTTCTTTTTTACAGTCAAAATATTGGAAACGTGTCTATCTCCATTTTGCTGGCAATTCTTTCTGTTTTTGTTTTTATTGAATTGTGTCAGAATCCCACAATTAAAAAGGTAATTCAATTGGCAGGCATCAATGTTATTTTATTTTATATCTGCAACGCTTGCGTATATGTTGCGCTAATACAATTTGCCTTATCGTTTTTCTTGTTGAAGCAACACATTAAACTTGCAATAATTTCCTTTTTGTTGTTTTTAATCGGAACGAATTATCCCCTTGTACATTATTTTTTAGAAAATAATATATTGGCTAAACAACTCAATCTTGGAATGCGCTTTGAAAATATTCAAAAACTGTTATACCTTAATTTCGTAGACTATTTCTTTTTTAATCTTGCTGTTTTGCTTACACTTACAATAGTTTTAAACATCTACATAAAAAAACTGAATATTCGGGTACATGCCGGAGCGCGTCCGGTATTATATTTTTTTTACGCGGCCTTTGTGCTGACCTTTATTTTTGTTGTTAAAACAGAAACTTTTTTGCATTACAATTTTGAAATTACAGCCCTTTCTTTCTTTTCCCTGTCCATGGTTGTACTTCTGGGGTTTTTATTTGGACAACAAAGATTTAGCCCTAAAATTAATCTGCTTGCATTTATATTTATCTTAGCTATTTTTTTACCCTCTATGCAATTGGGAGCAAGTAAACATTGGCCCAGTAAATATGTAGTTAACTTAATTAAAAGCAAACAAGGCGTCAATACGGTTTTTTTATACAACAACTTTTCTCCATTTTTATTTTACTTATCGCCGGAGGATTTCAGCAATAGTAATTTTAAAAATATAGAGAGTAAGTATAAAAATCTCAAAAGAATGCAGGATGTGAAGACAGTGCTATTCAAGGATACAATTATATTTATACTTTCCAAAAATATAAAGAATGAAAGTTTAGATTCTTTAATGTTACAATCCGGTTTTAATGCGATGAAAGAAACCAGAGGTAATTATGAAATAATTCAATGGTGTAAAAGGAAGTGAACAGGCTGTCTCTCATACTTATTTCGGAACTGAAGCAAATTCGGTTATATATAATACTTTTGTTTGTATTTGCATATTCAATGATTTCATTGGTAAATCATTATAATTATCGCACCGCCGCTTTCGACCTTGGTATATACACTAATAGTCTTTACGAGTACAGCCATTATTTTAACAATCATCATCCTTTTGGTTACTATTCAGTTACTAATTTTTTGGGAGACCATTTCTCTCTTTACACCATGATTTTATCACCACTTTCTTTTTTATTCGGTAGTTATACTTTGCTTTTTGTACAGATAGCTTCTATTGTTATTGGCGGATTGGGTGTTTATAAAATTGTCAGTAAATGGTTCCCGGGTTCTTTTCTTGCCGAAACGGCGCTCTTTCATTTTTTGGCGTTTTACGGAGTATTTTCCGCATTGGCGGCAGACTATCACGACAATGTTGTTGCCGCTATGATTGTTCCGTGGTTTTTATATTATGTATTTGAAAAAAGATTTAGCCGTGCCTTAGTTATGGCAATCCTTGTGTGTATAGGAAAAGAAAATATGCCCTTATGGATGGCGTTTATTTGTGGAGGTTTATGCCTGCTTTACCGTCATGACAAGCCTACAAGGGCTTTCTGCTTAACCTTGGCAATAGGCAGTGTTTTATTCTTTATAATTGTTCTTAAAGTAATTATGCCCCTGTTTATTTTGCCAGGATTTGAAGGGAGTCATCTCACATATTCTATTTTAGGAAGTAATCCCCTGGAAACCGTTTTAAATTTTATTACCAAAACGCGTGTTATTTTTACGGCTTTGTTTACCAACATATTTCAACCAAATTACCTTGATGGCATTAAAGAAGAAACTTATCTGTGCCTCCTTTTCAGCGGTGGCCTTGCACTTTTAATACAGCCCGAGTATTTAGTAATGCTTCTGCCGATTTTTGCTCAAAAAATGTTTAATGACGATATGGCGAAGTGGGGCATAAATTCGCACTATTCTATTGAATTTGTTCCAATAGTTATAATAGCATTCTATTCGTCACTACGATATTTTAGCAATAAAGAATTTAAAATGGCTGTGAGTTTACTATTCTGCCTGCTAACTTATTCCACCACGTTTTGCAAAATGTATAACCGTAAGTCAGAATGGTATTCTGAGGCTTATGGAAACGTATTTTCACAACACCATTATTTTTCTTTTTTCAATCAAGCGGACGTGGAAAAAACTATTTCGAAAATTCCTGATCATGCAGGTCTCAGCGCACTTAGTAGTTTTGCTCCGCATGTTGCTTTAAGGAAGGATATAACCATGTTTCCGGATATTCATAAAGCAGATTATATTTTCGTTGCCGAGTCTCCACATGAATACCCTCTCCAGGGAGAACAATTGCATAACGAGATCATGAAATATAAAACATCAGCAGATTGGGAAACTGTGTCGGAAATTAATGGGGTATATCTTTTCCGGAAGAAAAACTGATATTTTTTATTTTAGAGAGTCTTCTAATTATCGCAAGTAATCTAAGAACACAAGATTTTGATTAATTAGAGCAATATAAATATCATTCTTTTGTATTTAATTTTTGTGTGAAAAATATTATGGATGCCCACAGTTTGGTTGGTAAAGAATTAGTATTTTTAATGAAACCAAACATAGCTAACTCTCAAAAAGATATAACAGGAGTAATTGTAAAGCAGTAGATGATTTGGAAAATAGTGAATGGTTTAGAGTTTAATAATGATATTTTAAAAAATAAATGCGGATACTCATTACGGCTTTAATTTTTTTTCTGTTTTTTGGGTGCAGACGCTCCACCGTAATATCTAACGACCTTATTAGCGCATCGTCAACAACCAATATGGGAGGAAAAAAAGTCAAAGACGTTAGTATAGGGGAACATCAGTTTTATAGGCTCGATTCTGCCACGGAGTATGGCCCTGCTTATACTTACAATTTAAAGCAAGAAGATTACAATAAACCTATTTGTTTGATTATAACAGGAAAGGCGCGAACCAATTTTGTGAATTCAAATGGGGCAATTACGTATGCTTTGCACGACAGTACTAAGCAATTAAATTGGGATGCCAGTAGAATTAAATATCACATTATTGATCTTAATGTATGGTCGCGGTTTGAGGAAAAAATATATTACCGGGCAAGCACGAATGGGTTTAGATATAATAAAATTGTTGTTCAGCCCTTTTTACCTCATGCAGGAAAAGAAGTTTTTGATATGGATTCAATACGAATAAAAATAGTAGCCTTACCTAATATATAAATGCCGGTAAACCTAAAATATAAATTAAGCGTTAAAATAAAGGAAGCTTTTGCCGTTATTTTATTTTTGGCCGCTCTATTCTGGTTTTATGATTATGTAGGCATATTTGAGGTGATGAAGATGAGGCCTTGTTCCGTACATTTATGGCCGCAATGTGAGCGAGGATCTATTGCACTAAATTATTCAAATTGGGATATGAATTTTTTTCTTCCCCGCATTCATAAGTTTGAACATGGGAATGAAGGCATTACGGGGATGGAGTTTCCTTTGGTGCAATACATTCCTGCTATATGTTATAAATTGTTTGGATTTAATGAGATATACTACAGAGGGTTTGTATTATTATCGATTGTATTTGGCCTTTGTATGTTTTACCGGCTCATGTATTCAGTGAATGAAAATTATTTTGTTTCAATAGGTTTAACAGCGGCAGCTTCTTTATCACCGGCTTTGGTATTTTACAGTAATAACTTTATGCCCGATGTAACCAGTTTGGGATTTGTTTTGGCGGCCTGGTTTTATTTCTTTAAATTCTTAAAGGGCGAAGGAAATTCAAAATTGCATTACAGGGTTTATTGGATACTGATGGTGTTGGCAATATTAATTAAAATTACTTCATTCATCTCTCTTACAGCGGTTCTTGGTTTAGTTATTCTGGATTTACTAAACTTTTTCAAAAAAACCACACCTACAGGATCATTATTTTCGCGTTCGCAAAAACTTATAATATTCCGCGGCTATGTTTTATCAGTAATACTAGTGGCCGCTTGGTATTTATACGCGCGTTGGCTTACCCAGCATTATAAAACCGAAGGCTTTCTTTTATCTCAAACCATTCTCACTAACTGGCAGGATTTTATAGATATATGGGATTATATTTATAAGATACATCTTTATGAATATTTTACTTATGAAGGCTATATTCATATTGCAGTATTGATTTGCGTACTTATAATAGCGGCAAAATTTGTTAGCCGCTTATATTTTACAATTACTCTTCTGCTGCTAGTTGGCGATGTGTTATTTATATATCTGTTTTTTTCTCAATTTCAAGATCATGAATATTATATTATTGCTTTATTGCCATTTGTGTTTTTTCTGGCACTTTCGTTTGCTGATCTTTTGAAACGGATTTCTATAAAATTTTCGACCATAATCACTTATGTTGTTATCATCTTTTTATTTTTTAGTGTTAAAGAATCTGTTCGCGCCTGCAAAAGAGATTATTTTGAAAAGTATCAACCTAAATATATCAGGTGGGTATCTGATTTTGAATCTTATTGGGATCTGGAACCTAAGCTTAGAAAATTAGGCGTAAAAAAAACGGACTATACCTTGGCAGGCTTCGATATGTCGTTTTGCAATAGCCTTTATTTGATGGATCAGTTAGGGTATAGTTTTGATGAAAACATTCAGGGTGTTAAGCTAAAAGCACTGATGGAAAATCCCCGGTATAAATATCTGGTTATTTCTGATAGTGCAAAATTCAATAAAATGTATCCTAACAATTTGCAAAATTCAATATTAACCACCCACCGCGGATTAATTGTATACAAACTTAATTAATTTGGTTTTAGTATAACAATTCATAATACAAAAACTTACTGCGACGTAAAAATTCCTAATGCTTAACAAATTAAAAATACTCTATAAAGATCAAGGTTTTTTAATTTGCTTTGTATTTTCTATTACGGTGCTCATTTGTTTTTTTAGCAAGGTTTTATTTCATCCTAACTCTATTTTTTTTGGTAATTCAGGTGATGGATTGCAAACCTATTACAATTCAATTTACCATGTATTGTATGATGCTTCTTATTTGTATCAGCAAGCTATGAATTATCCCTTCAAGGAAAGTGTTTTTTTTACAGCTTGTCACCCTTTAATTACCAATTTAATAAAAATGTTTGGCCTGCATGCTTACACTATTGGAATTGTGAATTTAACGATGTTATTCTCTCTTCCATTGAGCGCATGGTTTCTGTATTTTATTTTTAAAGAATTAAAAGTTAATTATTTATTTGCAGCTTTAGGCTCTGTCGCCATTGCTTACCTGTCGCCTCAGGTAGCAAGACTTAATGGTCATTATACATTAGCTTATTGTTTCGCTATTCCCGCGATAATTTATTTTGCTTTGCGGTTTTATAGTGCTCCTGGTATCAAGAAATCTTTATTAATATCTGTACTGGTTTTTTGTATGGCAAGTACACATATGTATTTTTTTGTTTTTTACGGATTAATATTAACGTGGGTGTGGATAACCTATTTTTATGTGAAAGGTTTTAAAAACAATTGCAAGTTATTTTTAAAGCACTTCAGTATACAACTTATTCTGCCATTTTTATTATTGCAGATAATTATTTTTTTATTGAACGAGTATACCGACAGAACAAGTAATCCTGCCGGTTTTTTAGAGTATATTTCTAATTGGTCGGGTGTTTTTTATCCATTCAACAAATTTTATGAGCCTGCATTTTTAAATGTTGGCTTGCAAAGTATCCCCGTTGCATGGGAGGGTATTGCTTACGTTGGTTTAGGAGCAACACTCGCTTGTGTAGTGCTTGCATTTATATTTTTAAAAAATGTTTTAAGATTTAAGATTCATTATTTATTTAGTTTCACCTCCTCTCCTTTTTTAAATGGGTTAGTGCTTTGTGCTACAATTTCTTTATTGTATTCCTTTGGCTGGCCGTTTATTTTTGGTTATGAGGAATTGGTGGCTCACCTAGGCTTTTTGAAACAGATTCGCTCTTTGGGAAGATTTGCTTGGATTTTTTATTACATCATTAATATTTCTTTAATTTTCTTAATCAATGAAATAAATAATAAATACAATAAATATTATCTGAAAACGCTTTTAATGTCGCTTGTTTTAACACTATTAATGTACGATGCTTATAGTAATATTAAACAGTGTAATTACGAATTAAATAATTCTATTCCCGAATTAAATGATGCCAGCAATCTATTGCCACAAAATAAATGGGTGGAAGCTATAAATAGTAAACAGTTCCAGGCTATTTTACCATTTCCTTACTTTCATGTTGGCTCTGAAAATTTTTATTTCCCGCCTGAAAACGATATTGATAAGAACGCGTATATTGTTTCTTTAAAAACGGGTTTGCCCATTATTACTGTTATGGGTAGTAGAGTTTCACTGGAGCAAACTTTCTTGAATTTTGAATTATTAAAAGAGCCGAATGGAAACACTCCTGATATTTTACTTAAGTTCAAAAATAAAAAGTATCCATGTAATTAATAAGTAAAGCCTTAGTTAGAGTGAGTAGTCACATAGCTACAATAAAATAATAATTTTATAACTCAAAACTAAGGCTTATGACAAAAATACAACAAATTGCAGATTTTACCGGGCAAACA
>JACPOC010000023.1 GCA_016185125.1 Bacteroidota bacterium | reverse complement strand
TTGGTTCCAGTCAAATAAAAGTTTATTCCTGAAAGTTCCTTCTAGCATTATACAAACGGAATATAATTTTCTGATAAATCCTGTTCATCCAGATATGAAGGAAATTAAGATCATTGATTCAGTACCTTTTAAGCTTGATTCTCGTCTATTGAACTAAATTTTCTTACCTAGTCGTCCATGAAAAACAGCCTAAAAATTAATTTTTTACCCTCTAAATTATCCCTCATGATTCCCAAGGTTCATAAAAAAAGATAAAATTCTTTAAAATGCATCTAGAAAGGAAAAACTTTCTGTTTTTTTGCTATTTTAAAGCAGGCAGGAGCTTTAAAAAACGTTGAAAATCCTGTTCACATGTTCATAAATTTAGACAGGAATGATAGCTTGTTTAGCTTGTCGAGATGAAAATAATTTACGTACAATCAGTTTTAAGTTATGTCCTACACCACATAATGTAGCATTAAGATAATCGCCAATAATTCCCTTGAGGAAATTTCTTCCTAATTTGCCTTCATTTTTCATATGACCTATCTGTGGCTCAATCGCTTGTCGTCTATTAATCTTTTTACGAAGCCAAGCTGTAACACCTTTCTTCTTTCCTGAAATATGAATTTGAATATTTTCAATTAAATGACCTTTATAACCTTTATCAACAAAAGCTTCTTTGATAATAACTCCTGATAGGTTCTCGGATTCTTTTAGAGCTGTTTTTAGAGTGTGACCATCGTATGGATTACCATGGAGAGCTTGTACAGATAATGCCAAACCATCTTTAAGTGTAACAACAAGGGATACTTTACAACCGAATTCATATTTTTTATGTGTTTTTCCCTTGGATATGCATTCTACATGTGGTTCATGAATGCTGTAAATTTTATTTTTACTCTCTCGTGTCTGCGTCAAAATTTTTTCAATAATTCCAAGAACTGGTTCGAATACTTTTAAAATCAACGGAGAATTGGCAACTTTGTTTTTGATATCTCGATACGTTCTTCCTAAAAATGTTTTTAGCCTTTTCCTTTCCTTTTCAGCCCTTTTCATCTGACGTGCGTGAACATATTGAGAAGCTTTTCTTAATGCCCTTTTTGATAAGAATGTGTATGTCTGTCTTAACTCAATACCATAGTCTTTAGCCATCCTAACGATCGTTTTAATACCATTATAATAGAGTTTCGCATCGGTGGGAAATGCGATATTTTTTTCCATAACAGTTGTATCTGCAATCACTTTAGAAAGGCTTCTTGCTGATACTGCCCCTCCTTTGATTGCGGCATTGATAGTCGCCTGCAGTATTTTTTCTGCTCCATCTTTTCCGATTCGATTTCTCCATCTGCTCAAAGATGATGGATCAATAGGTTTTTCCCATTCCAGATAATCATATCCACAAAAGAATTGCCAATAAGGGTTTTCAACCCATTCTTCGACAGCACCTTCATCAGAAAAACCATTCATCTGCTGCAGCATAATTATTCCTACAACTAGACGAACGGGCTTTGCTGAAGCCCCCATCTTTTCGACAAATAATCCTGAAAATTCTTTTTCTAAAAATTCCCAGTCGATCAGTTTACTGAGCTGATATAATTCATTTGAAGGGTTAAGTTGAGATGATAATCTTTGTTGAAAAAGACGACCTTGAGCATGATTGATTTTTTTAGGTTTCATACAAAAATCCGCAAGAAATTGATTAAAAATTAGTGTTTTCCTTGCAAATTTTATACACAAATATTCATTTTCAAACACCCTGAAAATACAACATTAAGTATTTTTTCTAAGTTTTTCAGGGAGGACTATTACTACTTCGTTAAATTTAAGATGAATTAAAAAATAGTTTTTTGGACGCATTATGAGCTGCTTTGCAATAAGGGCAAACGGTAATAAGAAATAGATTGTTTAATAGACATCTTACTTGAGGAAGGGTCAGCATTATTTTTTTTTCCTCTGGATTTATGCTTTAGTAATGTTAAAAACCCAAATGCCATAAAGCATAACGTAATATGGTGATGCAGTCCAAGCCAGGATCGACCCTCAAAATGATCTAATCCTAGTTCTTCTTTAAGTTGCTGATACCCTTGTTCAATCTTCCATCTTTCGTGAATCCACAAGACCATTCGGTCTTGCGAAGTATCTTTTGAAGCATTTGAAACATAGTATTTATATTGATCCTTTCCAAACTTTTCGATGATCAACCATCTATCAGGACCTGGTCTATAAAATGCTTGTGTGATAACTTCTTTAACTCTGATCACCAAAACCTCGCTATATTCTTTCGATTTGAGATTTAACTTCACTTTTTGCCATTTGTTTCCGTCCTGAAGCATTTTCTCAAGCCATTTTTTAGCTGAAAGTGGTTTAATGTTTTTGTTTGCAACTTCGGAATATTGTCTCGGTCTACCTATTGAATTTTGTACACAGTTTAGCTCGATATCTAAAGGCCAATAACTATGAGATTCAGGAATTTGAGCAACAAATGTGAGTTGCCTTTGATCCAATTCTCCCAAAAACTCCCTCACTTCTCCATAGCCAGCATCGAATACAATAGCTTCGTAAGGAAAATCCTTATTACTAATGTGATCTAAAAGTTGCAAAGCGAGTTGCCATTTTTTAAAAAATTGAAATCTGTTCTCAGGAATTTTGACGGCTTTCATTCTCTTTTTGCTATTTGTCCATGACTGTGGCAAAAACAATTCACCTGAAATTGGAAAATGCTCTCCCTCTATTTCAGAATAGTGCCATGTCACTATTGATTGACAATTTGCAATTTTTCCTAAAGCTCCACAGTATTGGCGTCCTACTCCCACAGAAAACTCTCCCTTCTTAGGTAAAGAAGTATCATCCAAAATAAGTACCCCTTTTTTAACATTCATACTCTTGGCTATATGTTGTGCTAATCTCTTTTGAATGCATTCATAATTCCATGGACTTTGATTAACAAATTGTTGAAGAGCTTGTTCATCTGCACCAGAAAGTCTTTTAGCCATTGGTTGAATTGATTTTCTTTCTCCATTCAAAAGCAAACCCGAAATATATAGCTTGCACCAATGAACTCTTTCTGATCTTCCTAAATCAGGTCTAAAAAGATCGACAAATTCATTTAACAGTCCGCGGATCAAATTCAATTCTCTCAAGTCCATTGCTCATCTCCATCATGAAATATCCATAAATTATACCAAAGATGTATTTAACGTAGTAGTGTTAGTCCTCCCTGAAAAACT
>JACPOC010000049.1 GCA_016185125.1 Bacteroidota bacterium | reverse complement strand
ATCGTTCAGGCAAGTTTTGGCGCGCTGACGCGCTTTATTTTTATTTGCCTTCACTAAAAAACATTTGTACTTTTAATAAACTTTTGTCGGGGTAGACACAGGAGTGCTTTTAATCCCCCTGCGCAAGCCTGCAAAACGTTACCAGCAAGCGTAGAGGACGACACAACAACAATTAAACCTTTGACAATTTTTACAGTCTAATTTTAAATTTTGACACAATGAAAAAAATATTACTTCTTACATTCATCGGCTTGACAAGTTTTTTGCAAACGACAAAAGCCCAAACCCTTTATTTTCCTCCACTAAGTAGCACGGCTAATTGGGACACTATTTCTCCATCTTCATTGGGTTGGTGCTTAAACGAAATTGACACCTTATATGATTATTTGCAGCAAGAAGACACCAAAGGTTTTATTGTATTAAAAGACGGCAAAATAGTTTTAGAAAAATACTTTGGAACTTTTACAAAAGATAGTTTATGGTATTGGGCATCCGCTGGTAAGACAATTACTTCCTTTTTAGTAGGCAAAGCACAAGAAGAAAATTATTTATCCATAACAGACACTTCATCAACATATTTAGGTGCAGGCTGGACAAATTGTACTACTACTCAAGAAGACAAAATCAAAATCAGAAATCAACTAACAATGACATCGGGGCTTGACGATGGTGTACCTGACAATCATTGCACCATTGACACTTGTTTAAACTATTTAGCTGACGCTGGCACACGTTGGGCATATCATAATGCTCCATACACGCTTTTAGAAAGCGTATTAACAACTGCAACTGGCACACCCATTAATACTTATACACAAACAAAACTAAAAACAAAAACAGGTATGACTGGGGCTTGGGCTTATGTAGATTACGACAATGTATTCTTTAGCAAAGTAAGAAGTATGGCTCGTTTCGGTTTATTAATTCAAAATAACTGTATCTGGAATACCGACACATTACTTTACGACACCATCTATGTTCAACAAATGACTAACACTTCTCAAAGTCTTAATCAATCTTATGGTTATTTATGGTGGCTGAATGGAAAATCGTCCTATATGGTTCCAACCTCTCAAATAGTTTTTCCAGGTTCTTATGCTCCTGCTGCACCAAGTGATATGTTTGCTGGTCTTGGTAAAAACGGACAAATTGTAAGTGTTTCAAAAAGTTTAGGTTTAGTCCTAGTTAGAATGGGCAATCAGGCCACAAGTGGTGAAGTTCCAACACAATTATGCAATAGTATTTGGGAAAAACTTAATTCCGTAATGTGCAACGCAACATCAATTAATGAAACTATTTCAAATACAAAAACAATTTCTATTTTTCCAAATCCTGCAAATACCGAAATAAATATTGACTTGCCTTCTAATGGCAGCGCTCAAATTGAAATTTCTAATGCAATGGGTCAGGTAATTATTAAAGACCAAAACAAAAATAAAATTGACATTTCAAACTTGACAAATGGTTTATATTTTATCTCAGTAAAGCAAGGACAACAAAGTTATACACAAAAACTAATCAAGCAGTAATGACAGCGGAAAGAACGCCAGCTGGTAACACGGGTTTGGCAAAAGTGGCGGTTCAGTTCTCCGCAGACACATTTGTGGTTAATCAAAGTTTGGTTCTCCGCATCAACATTTGTGGTGAAAATCGCCACCTTCGCCAAGCCCGAAACCGTTAGCCCACATTGCTCACAAAAGAGTGACACCAAATTAATTGTATTTTCGGCTGACAAAAGAGTTTTCGGCTGACGAATGCCCGGTAAAGCAAGTTTTATTTCGTTAAGACAACATTTTCGGCGTCGACCT
>JACPOC010000048.1 GCA_016185125.1 Bacteroidota bacterium | reverse complement strand
TGTTTGCCCGGTAAAATCTGCAATTTGTTGTATTTTTGTCATAAGCCTTAGTTTTGAGTTATAAAATTATTATTTTATTGTAGCTATGTGACTACTCACTCTAACTAAGGCTTTACTTATTAATTACATGGATACTTTTTCAGACGAGGCTGAGCAAAGAGAAAAAGATTGGAACGGAAAGCCCGACCTGCAAGGGAACGCCCAAAATTATTTATCCTTTAGAAAAGTTTCTCCTTTTATAACCCACGAAATTCCGAAAGCCCATAATGCAAGGCTCTCTAAAACCAATACTGTATAAAGTGGAAACTTTTGTTTTAATCCCGGAACTTTAAAATACAAAAGGATTAAAAGGATACATAAAAGCATTGTATATTCGCAAGCCTTATACCAAATATTACGTTTAATTTTTTCGGGCGTAGGCTTATCTTTTTTTGCAGGGTCTGTTTTAGTGAATAAAACAATTGAAAAATAAGCAAGCACTAAAAAGAAACAGGCAGCGGAAATAAAATGAACGGTTGCCATCCATGAAGGAATATTTTGATTTGGAATAATTGTGCAGGAATTATTTAAGTCTAATGCGTCAGGAAAAATAGCGATCATAAAAGCAAACGTACCCGCAGCTTTTGCCATCCAAAAATCTAACCTATTGTAACCTGAATAAGCAAATAGAAATAATGCAATAGCGGAAAGAATACCTACAAACACATCACGCATATTTGTATTATGATAATCGCTGATAGAATTTTGAAAACCGGAACACGCGCCGAAAAGTATTGCGCCAATAACTAAAACAAAAGGAAACGTTATTCCGAGAAAACCTACCGCGCTTCTTAAAGCCAAATAGGAAAGAACTAATTTATTCTCTTTTTCTTTTTGTGTTTTCTGTTTCATGGGGGTGAATATTAATTTAGATTAAAATTAAAAAAATATTCGGAATGAAAATGGAGAGAAAATGGTATTGAAGAGTAAGTAACTAATTTATAATAAACTTAGTTGTGAATGCTTGATTCCTTTCTTCAACCGTTATGAAATAAATTCCTTTTGAAAGATCTGCGAGATTTATTTTTATTTCAGTATTGTCAAGTTTAAAATTGGGTCTTTCATAGACTGTTTGACCTAAGACATTTTTAACAGTGATATTAATCGCCGAGTAAGAAACATCTTTAAAGCTAAGAGTAAATATTCCGTTGTTTGGATTAGGATACAATGAAATATTATTTGAATTAGTATTGTAATCCTGAATGCCTGAAACCAAAGGCGTAAAGGTAGAGCAACTATAAGTATAATTGCCTCCGATCCATTTTGCTATTTTTTTAATGCTATCATTGTTTACTTTCCAAAAGCTTCCGCTAATAATAAGCTCATTATTATACCCTACCATATCAGAAACAACATTATCAATGTTCTGACCATAAATACAATACTGGCTACCCGTTAACTCCGCAACACCGAGATTTATGCCCGGTATTGTCATGCCACCCATGCTTTCAAAAATGCCCAGCAAATAAGCTTTATTATTTATATACTTCACATTATGTATAGTTGGATAATTATTTACACCACCTCCATCGCCAACACCATATAACTGAGTTCCAGAATAACCCGCAATACAAGGAGAATACATAGTGGACAAATGAGTAAACCTACCATAAAAATAAAGTAAAGTATCTATGCGTTCTAAACCATTCAAAGTTTTTGCGGTATTGCCTTGAACTCCTAATGAAGGTTTCCATCCAGTTAAATAATTCCACTCCGCCGTTAAACTATATCCGTTTGTATAATAAGGCCCAATAATATAAATTTTATTTTTAAATGCTCTTATTCCAAATGCGCCATATGGAAAACTCAAAGTGTTATACCAGTTTGTTCCATCATACTTTGCAACTGAGGAACAGGTCATAGCTCCTATTTTTGTGAAATCGCCGCCAATATAAAGGGTGTCTTTGTAAACATCCGCATCATTAACTCCTCCATTAGGAAAGGCACCGGTAGAATCCCAAGAGGTTCCATTCCATACAGCCATACCCGTAGTATTAAATGGCCCCGCCTGAATAAAAGTGCCGAAATAATAAATCTTGTTTTTATATTTTATAATTTTTTTAACATCATTTGAAAAATTAGCCATGTTATCTCTATCAAAGCCAATTCCCATTGAATCCCAAGCAGTGCCGTTCCACCTTGCAGCTCCCCGGCATTTCTTTCCTCCTAAATACTCAAAGCGCCCTCCTATGTATAGTATATTATTTGCTGAATCCACAAACATTGAAGTCATATCACCACTTACAGGCGCACTCGGCGTTAACTGCGCCCAAAGAGGATTCTGGCTGCTCGATTTGAGCAACCAGAAACTCATGAGTATTAAAAGAATTTTTTGCATTAAGGTTTAATAACTTTACCTGAAAACGTTTGTGTATCCGTAACAACCGAAATTAAATAAATTCCATGTGTCCAGTTGTTACAATCTACCTTTATTAAGTTGTCATTAAAGTTAGTAAATTTTTCTTCTTTAATCAATTGGCCTACCATATTATAAACCTGCACTTTCATATTCTTTGTATTACCTAAGTCAGAGGTATTTATGAAGAATTCATTTTCAACAGGATTTGGATAAGCTTTGATAAACGCATTATCCTTAGTGTCTTTAGTATTTTCCTTTACAGAAATAATAACCGAGGATAAATCGAAGCGTGTAACAAATCCGTCCTGACCACCGTTCCAACTATTATCTATTAAGGAAGCATTAGCGGACGTATAGGCCACCGGATAATTACTACTGTAAGTAAACCCTGTTGCGTAAAGTGCATCCTTTTTGTAAACATCCAGGCCATTAACACCGTCTAAGGAATTACCACCAAGGAAATGCGTGTGTTCAAGTTTATATACATTAGAGAAATTTGAGAAATAAGAAATCCATCCTTCTTGTACAGAATGCGTTGTTTTTGAATAAGCGCCGGAAGGAGGGCTTGACACAAATTGTAAACTATCGTAGTAAGAAGTTCCGCCAACATAAAAACTATTATCCGAACCAACGGCAATTCTCTGTACATCTACCTCACCAGAGCCATATACATTAAGACGATTAAAGTGTGTACACCATAAATTGTTCAGATTAGAATCTACCATTGCTATATACCCTTTATAAGAAGTCGTTAAAGGAATACTTCGATAGAAAGAGGTGCCCGACTGTTTTAACGGGAAGTATAAAACTGAATCCTGCGTACCTCCGCCTAAAATAACATTTTGATTTGGCAAAACTTTTATATCATTTATTGAAGTACCAGACCTTCCAAGTTCAGAAGCAAAGTCGAGTGTTTTATTAATTGTAAAGCGTAATAAAACAGACCCGCCAAAGCCCATAGTTGGATTATATATACTTGTTGTTGCGGTGTTGCCTGTTAAGTTTACGGGACTAAGATCATTAGTAGCTGACCAAATTGTTCCGCCAACATATATATTACCAAGTGTATCAACATCTACTGTACTTGCCGCATCTATATTTATCGTAGCACACTGAGCGCATCCGCTTGAGTGAGTATCTCCACCATAGTAAGTAGAAAATACAAGTTTACAGGTTGAATCCATTTTAGTAACAACCATGTCATAGTTTGTGCCGTACTGGCATTGAGACGGGCCGCTCTTAAGCGAGAACTTCTTTGGATAATTACATGAATTACTTTTTCCTACAAAATATAAATTATCTTTGTTATCCATAGCTACATCACTTAATTCATCAATAATAATCCCACCGAAATAACGAGACCATTTGTGGCTATATGCCGGCCCGTTTTCTGCAAGTTCTAATACAAATCCATCTTTTTTATCCGAGTACGTGCTTAGATTATAATAGCCGTTTGCGCTTTGATTATCAGCTGTGGGGCGTTGAGCGGTATTGATTGGTAAATTAGTTGAGTTTGTATTGCCAACCAAATAAACATTCCCATTGGCTTTTACTCTTACACCTATTCCTGAATCATCACCAGTCCCACCAAAAAATGTAGCGCAAAGTAAAGTATCACCTCCATTGTAACTTAGCAGGACAGCGTCCCTGTTACCACCACCCCATGGAAAAACACCGAAAGCTGTAGGAAAAGCATTAGAATTGGCAACACCGGAAATGTACCTTTTGTTTGTAACATCACTTACATTAATATCATTAAAATATTCTCCTCCGGTTCCTCCATAGAAAGTTGAATAATTCATGTTTTGATTTGTTGAGGAAGATGCCGGAATACCACTCGGCTTTGACACCATTATAACCAAGGGTAGTGTAGGTGTATATGCTCCGACTGTAAAACCGTACAAATTCGTGGACAGAGCGTTCCAACTTGCAGAAATTGTATTAGTGGTTAGATTTTGTGTTATTTCATAGGCCTGAACATTTCCTATTTCCGCTGTGCCGAGTGCGCCCATTAACTTCAAGTTACCGCTTGAAATGGTTGTAGATTGAGCGCCATTAATCTGAAGTTTAGCCGTGGATACATTACCAATAAAGGGTTTAACCACAAAATAATATTTTATACCGTTGGGGTTTGAATAATAATGAAGGTCTATTCCCGGATATAAATTAGGAATGAATAATCTTTTGCTACCAATTATTCCCGTAATTCCAGTTGAGTCAAGGTGCGAAAGAAAGTAATTTAAACGGGTTGGCGCGTCCTCATAATTGTAAATGTCTGCTAATTTATTAGCGTGGTAAAATTCCACATCCATTCGCTCAATTGAATCTAACGCTGTTGTATCAGATTTACTAAAAACATACGAAACTCGGGTATTCTTTATATAATATTCCGGACTTGTCATGTGGTTATAATATTCAATATCATTAACTGCCACATTGCTTGTGTCTTTAACCTGCCCTTTGTTTGCAAAAAACAATTTGTCGCTCGCAGGAGGTTCGTTGGAAGGATCAAGCGGAAAATAAACAGGTGTTTGACTAATTTTAACTGTAGTTATATCGTAGCCACCGCCCGTCTTTTCGGTATTTGCGATCACATAAATAATACCAAATGTTTTTACAGATATATTTACGCCTGCATCTATTCCGTTACCAGTTCCGTTAACTGATTTTTTCCAACGTGTAGTTCCGGTTGGATCAACCTGATAAACGAAAATATCCCTGTTTGATTTTTGAATTTGACCCGAAATATAAAAATGGTCAGCGATAGTATCCATTGCGATCTTTGGATAAGTACCGAGAACACTAAGACCCGTGCTTTCTGTATTTACCCACAATTGAGTACCTGTACTATCGTACATAATAGTTCTGTATTCATAAATGCTACTGCCATTTAACTCAAGGCCAACAACAGCAATATTCCCAGTTGAGTCTTTAGCAAGGCCCGTTGCTTGATTCCAATGGTTAGAATTATCATAATTCTGCTGCCAAATAATACTACCATTACTACCGTCATACTTTATTGTAGTATAATCATTATTTGTAGTTGTGTTATCTATTACGCCGCAAACCACAACATTAGCGCCTGATAAAACAATTGCATTTCCAGCGTCAGTTCCGCCCGCTGTTCCGTCTGTTACTGTGTTCCAAATAAGATTTCCATTAAGGTCTAAGTACATTGTTACAATATCCATACTTGAGCCGCTTTCTGCTCCTGTAACAAATACTCCTGAGCCGTTAGGCGAAATAGTAATAGCCGTAGGATAGTCATAGCCGTTTCCTGCACCGTTATAATCGTAAAGCCATTGTATCCCTCCCGTGCTTTTTTTGTATGTAACTGTTGTTATATCAGTATTTGCATTACCTGAATAACTTTCTCCTGTAACGTATACCAAATCATTTGCATCATCAAGAACTAAATCAATCCCCAAGTCATCTCCATTGCCACCATTCGGATTATTAAACCGTTCAGTCCAAACAACTGACCCAGTTGGATTAAGCTTAATTGTTATATAATCTTTTCCGGTAGTACCATCATAACTTACCCCAGTTACAAAAGCATTTCCGGCATTATCTACCTTAACTGAGTTTCCTTCATCATTTGCGCCGTTATTATATAAATAAGAATATTGCAAGATACCTAATGAGTCATACTTCAACACAACGAGGTCTTCGTCAGAACCGTTATAGGCAGCGCCTGTAACATAAACATTATTGTTTGCATCTAATGCCGCGACAGAGTTACGAATGTTATTCCGATAGGAGTAGTCTTTTACCCAATCAACATTCGGTACTACTTGTGCTTTTGCTCCAATAACTATTAGCGCACAAAGCCATAGTAGAAGTTTTTGTTTTGTTTTTTTCATGTGTGTTTTGTTAAGATGGCAAAACTCGGTTGTTAACTTTGATAAAGCAAGATAAAACTTATGCACCCCACGCATAAACTGTTAAATTTCAAGCTCTGGAAAACTCTTTTTTTCGTAATACTGATTAATTTTAGAAAGAATAAATTCTTTCTCCTCTAAGGGATCTTTTATTGTGTATTCTTGCTCTACCAATAGAATGGTTGTAATTAACCTCTCAATAAAAATTTTTGGCTGAGCGCTTAAACCTGAATAATCCTGAGTTTCAAGTAATATTTGTACAGGGGTTGTTCTTAAAGTAACTGCTATAATATTTAATTGACCTATTGTAATAGGTTGTAAACCTTTCTCCATTCTACTATAAGTAGACTGATTAAGGGCTAATGAAATCGCAACAGAATATTGTTTGATCCGTTTCCTTTCTCTAATTGCTTTAATGGTCTGGCCAATTTTTATATCCAATGGAAGACATTTCACTATTCCTATATTTAATAATCTCTTTTACTAATTCTTCACCCCAAAGATTAACGGCGTTTTTACTATGACATTGTTCTGCGCACTCTAAAATAAATTTATCAGTCTTTTCTTTATCATTTAAATAAAATTTAGCAGCACTGCCTATAAGGCCACCCTTGCTTATTATTTGGGTTAATATTTCTGTATTGTTCATGGAATAACAAAACTATAAAATTATTACTACCCGACAAATTTGTCGTAAGGATTTTATAAAGTGTTATTGACCTTCGGAGTGTGCAAAAAGCATTTACCCAACAAATAAAAAGTTTCGGAATCGAGATAAAGCGCCAGCGAGAAATCAAGGGACTTACGCAACAAGATTTGGCGGATAGATGCGATATTGATGTGCGCACTATCCAAAGAATTGAAAGGGGAGAGCATGGTGTTGGGCTACAAATACTTTTTGCAATGGCTTTAGCTCTTGAAACAACACCTACCGAAATGTTATCAAAAATAAAAATGCCTGCCGCCGGCAAGCCGCGCCTGTGACTGACCGGAGGGAGAGGCGCAAAAGAGTGCGAAGCACACCTATTTGTTTGCGGGTAAGCATTTAGCTCTTTTGGTTTTTGCCTGTCTCTTGCAAAAAACAAATGTGCTAAATTAGGGATAGCCAAAACGGCTTTAGAAAAGCCGCGAAAGTGCGTAGGCAATTGTAAGATATTTGTTTGCTTTGGAATTGGTGTCGCCTGTGTGGCAAACAAATTTGTTACAATTAGCGATAGCCAAAATGCCCCGTTGTCCCGGGGCACAAAAAGGGAAGGAAAAATTTTAAATTCTTTTACTTGCTTGATGTCGAACCGAGGCAAAAAAAGGCTGTGTGGCGGCAAATAGGTCGAGCGGGAGGAAGTCCGCCGAAATGTTACTGTTCTTGTCAAACCGTTTTGTCTAAACGTCATTGCGCCTTGCGTATAACGTTTTGCAGGCTTGCGCAGGGGGATTAAAAGCACTCCTGTGTCTACCCCGACAAAAGTTTATTAAAAGTACAAATGTTTTTTAGTGAAGGCAAATAAAAATAAAGCGCGTCAGCGCGCCAAAACTTGCCTGAACGA
>JACPOC010000052.1 GCA_016185125.1 Bacteroidota bacterium | reverse complement strand
TCCTTAAAAAAGCCAAAGTCCGCAGTTGGAAATAATTTTACGACTGCTAATAAAAATCAAAAAAATTAACTAATTTTAAAAAAGAAAATGTCCAAAGTTATTTAGGCTTAAAAGTACAGATTGGTTTGACTACATACAGTTCATGCTATCTTCGAGCTGAACCATGACTTTATCTTCCAGCTTAATATAGAAAATACCATTATCCCAAACTTCCACAGTTGAGATGCGGTCTTTAAATTTTGTTATTATTTTATAATTGAAAGCAGTTGTGGTCAATGGTTCTTTAAATAAAATAGTTACGCTTCTACCTCTGTAATAATACTTGGGAAGATACGCACGTTACCGCCTTCTTCTCTTCTGAACTGATAAGTGTATTTATAATGACTCTCCAATCCCGATTTATTCGGAAGTCCGTTGATCATCATAATGTTTCTGTTCTTGGCAAACTTTAATAACTCACGAAGGTAGTGAGCAGAGATCTGTCCCACTTCATCAATGATACAATGCACTTTAAAGTCTTTGCTGCTGCGGTGACTAGATTCCTTAATGAATACGTGAAGCAACGTTATATAAATAATTGCTTTTACAAGAATATCAGTTCCGGTACTTCCAATACTGTCGATCTTATGAGTCCATCCTGTTTCATTCATTCCTTCTTTGATGTTGAACTTTAATTCAAAAAGATCCTGTAAGCGAATTTCTTCCTGCTCTTGTTCTTTAATAGCTGAACGAAGTTGCTCCAGTAATTTAACGGCACGGCCGCTGATCTCACGTTTTTGTCCTGTTGCAAAATCAGTATTAAATAATCCTTCGTTATAAACCAAACCATGCTCTTCGCGAAATTCTTCAATACGTTTTAAAAGTTTATAAACTTTATTATCTGATTCTTCAATTTTAATTTTAATAAACTCAATAAGTTTACTTTCTTCAAATTCGGCTTTCTTAAAGTCTTCTGCAATTAATGCAATGATGTGCTGTATTTTTTCTTTTTGCCCACTCAGTTCTTTTACCTTGGTCGCAATACTATCCGTAACCAAACCAATTTGCGTGGCAGTTTCGGCAATTGACATTTCAATTTTATTTTCGTTGATGAACGATCTTAAATTTTGCGCGAAACGTTCATATTCTCCCTGCGAGGCATCGTTTCGGATAACGAAATTAAAGTGATTATCCATTCGGAACTTACCCGCAAACTCATTTACATATCGTTGAAATGCTCCGTACTCTTCATTAAAGTGAGAATCATTTTTTAATAATTGCGTACAAAGATCCATGATCTTATAATTGGTGCGCTTAGGTTCTGCACGTTCAATTATATCAGAATATTTGTTGTATACCGGAGTTTCTCTAAAATTATTGCTGAAGAAATTTACACCGTTATTAAACTCAATAAGCTCTTCGTCAAAAGCACGTTTTTGTTTTTTAAGCTCCATCTGCTTCAAATTAAACTTACGGGTGGCTTCTTCCAACTGCGCACTAAAGTCTGCGTTGCTTTTTACAAATTCATCTTTCTTTTGAATCAGGTCGGGAAGCTGATCAAATTTTTCACGTTTATCTTTTAAATAATCACTTACTATTTGCGCGTATTGTTCAATGTCTTTTAAATTGGCCTGAAGTTCTTTCATACGACCTTCTACAACTTTCAGTAATTTAGAATCAACCCCTTTGCTTTTGAAACTCGAATCTTTTTCTTTAGTGAGTTCATCTTCTTTAGCTTCAAATTCTTTTACCTGATTTTTCTTTTCAACTTCTAGTTCACTGATTTCAGTTTCCTGGCGCTCTTTCAATTCGGTTAAACGCTCTTCGTTATAACTTTTTAATCTGTCAAATTGAGTATTAAAATCATTCAATAAATGATTTTTCTTTTTATTTAAGATGGCAAGCTCTTCTTCAATTATGTTTAATTTTTGACGATTACCTGTAAGCGATTCTTCCACTTCAGAACCTGCTTTGCTTTTCCAATCTTCAAATTCAATTCCTAATTTTTGCTCGCGTTTGTCGGCTAATTCCAAAGAGTAAGTTAACACTTTTACATCTTCTTTCAACTCCCCTAATTGCTTTCCGAACTTATCGGCGGCCAGCATTTTTTCTTCATTGTTTGCGGTTTGAAACTGATTTAAAGCTTCTTCCAGATCACGAATCTGCGCAAGGCGCTCGTTTTTTTCAAATTGATATTCTTCAAGCGTTTTTGAAACTACTTCAACATTTTCAAGATTTAAACTTATTCCATAAAGTGAATTTGCTGTTTCTTCGCTCTTTTGAGGAGTAATATCTGTTCTGAATAGTAATTTTTCGTTTACTACTTTACCAATGGTGTTTTGCCAGTCCTTTACGTTTTTTTCTAAGAAGCCATAGAAGGCATCATGCTGAACGTTTAATTTAGACTCAATTTCCTTGATCTCGTTTTTTAATTTGATGATCTCGTTATTAGTTTGATTAACTCTGTTGTTTAACGACGTTTTCAAGCGTGTTTCAAGAGATTCCCATTCGCGCTGAATGGTTTGGATCATGTTTTGTTTGATTGCACGTTCGCTTTTGTTTTTATAGCTTACGGCTCTGAGTTCAGCGAGTTCATTCTCCAGCGCTTTTATCTCTTGTTCATAAAAACGTGTACTTCGAATTACTTTTTCATCACTTTTTAGCTGATTAAATTCAATTTGTTTGGATGTCACTTCGGCATTCAGTTCGCTGGAGGCTTCTTCGCGTTTTTGCTTTAACTCCGCATCGCGCTTATTAAATTCGTTTTTCTGTAGTAATTGTAATTCGTTATAATGATTAAAAATTTCTCCGGTGCGCGAATTTATTTTATTGATGTAAGCCGTTTTGTCATTTCGTAAATTCTCGATCAAGGAAGAATACTTTTGCTCTATGCTTGCTACGTTACTTGTTAAACTTTCATATTCTCTGCGGGCAATATTTAATTCTACTTGTAATTTTTCGCGCTCCGCATTTTTTTCAACTGCTTCGTCAATATTTTTTTCCTTGTATTCTTTTAATTTTTTATTTGCTTCGCGAATAGTGCGATCGTAATAACCAATTTCTTCGCGTACATCATTTTGTTTGCTTTCAATGCTTTCCTTTTGATATTCATGCTCGCTTGTAAGAAGCTCAAGTTCTTCATCCTTCTTTTTAGCTGCTTCTCTAATGGCTTCGTTTTGTGATTCAGCGAAACGAAGGCTGCTTCCTAGTTTATCGGCCATTTCCATCTGGGCACCTTTCAGCATGTGCACCTGATCGAATTTTTTATCTATTAATTCAATAAGTTGTGAAGTTTCTTTTTTTACATAAGTTTCAATGTCGGTGTATTTTTCATTAAACTGACGCAACTGCCGCTCTACCTGTTCCAGCTTAATACTTGAGTTTTCTGTTGTGAGGGAATTAGCAATAAAATCTTTTATAAATCGAGAATCAATGCTGCTTTTGGATGAAAGAAATACATTGGTAATTGATTTGGGAATGTTCTGGTATTTTTCATTTCCTTTAAGTAAAAAGAATTTTGAAAGTTGTTTGTCTGTTTCGGTACCAAAAATAATATTACGGTATCTTTCAAAAGTATCTATCTGATTGGAAACATAAATATCGCGTTTTTCTAAGTTGGCAATTACTTCTTTGATCTTCATCGCCTCATCGTTATTATTGAGGAAAAAGTCAGGATTATAACCTGCGTCCACAAAACGAAATACTAATTTATTGTGACGGTAAACCATTACAAAGAAAGGTTTGTCTTCCGTAGCAATTTCATATATCAGATATGAATTTTCAAATCTGAAATAGTGTTCTTCAAAACTTTTTTGGGAGTTAGCAATACCTAAACCTCTGCTGTTTGCACTATAAAAGAACAGGATAGCTCGTTGTAACGATGTTTTTCCAAAATTATTTGTACCTACAAAGCATGTATTACCGCACAATTCAATATCCGCGTATTTTACATTGGCAATATTTATTTGTACGATTCTGTTTAATATCCTTACGTTTTCCATCTTTAATTTAGTTTTAAGTTTTAAGTTTTTAGGGTTTAATTTTATTAAGAATTAAACATAAAACACTTTTTACTAGTTTAAAATAATCCCACTACTATTACTGTCTAATCCTGTTGTTTCTTCGTAAATACTTATCGCATTGATCATGTCTAGCAAATAAGTATATGCATCTAATACTTTATAACTTTCAGATTGTTCGTCTTCCAATTCAAGGAAAGAATCTCTTGTCATTAAATTACAAATATCACGCACTTTATTAAGCAAGGTTTCTGAACGGTACATTGGAATTTTTTGCAACTTTTGTTTTAGTCTTACGTTAGCATTACATTCTTCGGCAATTTCACTTGGACGAAAGCGCGAACCGATAGTAATTTTATTATCCATGCTTGCGAAAAGATCAATCACATCAATATAACGCTCAAAAGTTTCCAGTTTTTGTTCTATTAAACTATTTGCTTCGTTTAAGCGGGAAAAATAAAAATAGTTATTGCCGCGTTCTATGTTGTAGCGAATCACATTGAAGTAAGCCTGTAAGCGATCAAAATTTTCAGTATTATTTATTATGTCGTATAAACGATTCATGCCGTCTTTTGTTCCATTACTACTGATAAAGTGCCCGCGCGCCATTATTGCGAAAATGTCGTGGGTTTGCTTGGGTAGATTATAATTTAATTCGTCCATCTCTTATTTTTATATTTTTATATTTCCGGAATTTTAGAGCTAACACAATTCTAAAAATCAATAATTTTTTAATTCAATAATTTTATGCCGATGATTGCCGTGTTAACGCAGATTTATTATGATCTGTGTAATTTGTGAAATCTGTAGCTTTTTTTATGCCGCTTTATCCTTCTTTTGTTTTTTCTCAGTTTTTTCCAATGGTAATATAACCGTGTACCCTAATCTCTTTTTTAATTTTGTGCCCGATTCTTCATAATCATGATAATTTAAACGGTATTTAAAGTCCATAACCGTTTGATATTCCATTGCTATTTCTACAAAAATAGATAGCCTATCTTCGAAGGTGACAGTACCTACTGCTTTTGGAAATTTGTAATCAATAAGGTATTCAAATAAATTTAATTTAGATTGATCTAAAAAACGCTCCACTAATTTTTCAACATCTAATTTTATTTGCTGATCAATCAACTGATCTTTAAAGTTGGAAGGAAGCTTGCCTGCAATACCTCGCATCATCAAACGCGAGATCTTATATTTTTCTGCCACTTTTTTACAGAGCACATGGCCTTCATCTGTAAATAAATAGTCTATTGCAATTTTGGTACGCGGACCTTTTATTCCATTAAATCGCAGTGGATTTATCGCTTTTACAATTTCATTAAAATTAGTGCGGTAATGCAAGGTGCCATGATCTTTTATTTCTTTTAAACGTTGTGCCTTTACATAAACATCTAATTGAAACTGTATCTTGTTGATGTAATCCGTAATATCTGTTTGTATTTCAATCAAAAAGTCAAGATTTTCAATCAATCCGGCTTTTAAAGCGTTTACAATTCCGTAAAGTTCCTGGTCATTGGTAAGATTAAATAAACCCCGGGTATCAGTAATTATTTCTTCAGTTTTGTGAATGAAATCAATAATGGTGTCGCGTTTTTCGCGATAGTCTTCCAGCTTCTGAATTTTTATCCTGTAATTAGCTTCGTTTTTGTAAGTATCATCTACATTTTTTTGAAGTTTTATAATTTCACGTGAAAGGGCAATGTTTATCCGCTTTAAATATTTTTTTATGCTGCGTAAAAACCTGTGTTCATGAACTTCCTGATAAAAGCGAATGTGTCGTTTTAATTCGTTAATGTAATCGTTAATGAAGCCGGGAGTAACTTCACCAATTTCCATAAAATCTTCGAACATGGCTACCACGGCGTCGTTAAGGCTAACAACACTTTCGTATTCATAAATAAGATCTAATGATTTTAATTTTTGATATTGTTCTTGTGAAATATCTTCACGCGATAACAATTCGTTAACCGTTATGTTTTCGCGATTAGCAAATAAAAATTCAACCACATGCCTTTGGTGATACAGCTGTGATAATATATCGTTAACGTTAACTTGCAGCGCCATTTGAATAAGTTTAAGTCAAAGTCTTTTTGGGCCACGGTAGGTGGGGGTTAATCAGGCCTTTGAACTATTAAACTAAAATACAAATGCTTTGCGACGCCTATAAATTCTATTATTAACAGAAATGCGAGTAATTAACTTTTTTGGCTGAAATGCCTGACAGTAAAGGTTTTGCGAAAGTGTTGTGTTCTTAACTAATTATTAACACATGTTATAAAGTTTTAACAGGGTGTTAATAAACTCTTTCCATTCGTATTTTTTCTTTTCAGTTGCTACGTTTAGGGACATTTCAGTTTCTCGGTTATTTTTAAAAAAATCAATTATTTTTGCTGAAATTTTTGCAATTGATAAATCAACAACATAACCACATTTATTATTGGGTATTATTTCCGATAATCCACCCACGTTGGTTACCAGCATTGGTTTTTCGTAATAATAACCTACCATAGTAACGCCGCTGTTAGTGGCATTGCGATAGGTTTGCGCCACTAAGTTACTGGCGCAGAAATAATCACGCACATCTTCATTGGCAATAAATTTATCGTGAAGTATTATTTGCTCTTTAAGATTATATTTTTCAATAACATCAAAATACGCCTGTTTATCTTCGTAAAATTCGCCGGCGATCAATAATTTAATATTCAGTTTTTTTATTTCCAGATCAGCCATTGCTTCCAATAGAATATCTAATCCCTTGTAATGTCTTATTAAACCAAAAAACAATATTATTTTATCATTTACAGCCAGGCCTAATTTTGTACGCGCTTCTTGTTGGCTAATTGCTTTACCATAAGTTTCGTACATAGGGTGCGGCGAATAAACTTTGTTTGGATTAGACGTGAATTTGGAAATATCGCTTAGCACCGTTTTACTCATGGCAATAAATCCATCGCAATTATTTATGAAATATTTCGTGAATGGTTTATCTCCAATTCTTTTTTCATGCGGAATAATATTATCGGTTAAAGCCAATACTTTTATTTTTGATTTCACGAGTTTGGCAATAGTTCCTAAACAGGGGCCAAAAAAGGGCAACCAGTATCGGAATAAAATAAAATCAGGTTTTTCCTTTTTAATAAAAGAAGCCACTTTTATCCAGTTAAGCGGATTAACCGTATTTATTAGTGTATGAATTTTTATATCCTTAGGTGCTTGTCCGCTTTTTTCGAATTGTGATGAACCCGGGAATAAAAAATTTGGATATTGTAGTGAATAAGAAATGATTTGAGCGTTATGGCCTTCTTTAATAAGTTCGGCGCAAAGGTTTTCGTTAAATTGCGCGGGGCCGCCACGTAGAGGAAATGCAGGGCCAATTATGAATATTTTAAGCATTTTGTTCAAACTTAATCAAAAAGATTGATGCCTCATTAAAGCAAAAAGAAAAAGCGCATTGAAGCGCTTTTCTTATATTATTAATAAAATAAATTTTATAATCCAGTGCCGAAGTGCGTAACGCTTTCACGTTTTATTGGCTGAACCGTCATTACCGGAATATTACTGATGTCTACTATTTTCTGAGTATCAGTTCCTCCAAAAAATTCCCCAACGCTTAATGTTGGCTTGTTCATGATCATAATCAGATCCGTTTCAATTTTATTGGCGTATTCCACTACCGTTTCAGCAACGTTATCGGCGGGAATAGATTTATTAGTACATGAAATTCCCTTACCTTTTATAAATTGCTTTACCTGGTGAGTATAAGCCAAAAGTTTATTTTCGTAATTAGCATCCTTAGGGCTAAATACTCCCAAAATACGTACACTTGCGCCAAAATACTGTGCAAATTGAACTGCGGCATCCACTTTTTCGCGAGTTGTATCACTTAGGTCCAAGGGGAGTAAAATGTTTTCAATGCCATCACGGTGTTCGCTTCCTCGAATAGTAATTACAGGACAAGGCGCTTTACGAATTAATTTACTGGCGCTTGAACCCATAATGTTACGGAATTTCATGTGGCTTTCAAGTCCAGCAATTATTAAAGTTGCTTTAATATCTTCAGCCACGCGGTCGGTTTCGGCATAAATATCCCCTTTAACATTCATAAATTCGGTAGGAACACCGCTTTCCTGCTCGGTTTGCTTGGTTAAAGTATTAAGAGCTTCGTAACTTTCTTCACCCGTTTTTTCATAAACATGCAATAAAACCAGCTTAGAATGGGTGTATTTTGCTAAGTTATAGGACTGCTTTACAGCTAATAAGGATTGTTTTGTAAAATCAATGGGAATAAGAATAATGCCTCTTTCTTTAACTTGCATAGGGATTTATTTAATAGCACAAATGTATGGTTTTTCTTAAATTTAGCAAGATAATAGGCGGTTTTTTTGCTATAAACAGTTTAATTGCGTATATTTGCCCCTCGAATTCTAAAAATATAAAAAAATGGCAGTAAAGATTAGACTACAAAGACACGGTAAGAAAGATTCAGCTTTCTTTCACGTAGTAGTTTCCGATGGTCGTGCACCTCGTGATGGAAAATTCATTGAGAAATTAGGCGTTTATAACCCTAACACTAACCCGGCAACTATAGACATTAACTTCGACGCGGCTTTAGGCTGGTTGAATAAAGGGGCACAGCCTACAGATACCTGCAGAGCTATCCTATCTTACAAAGGTGTAATGATGAAAAAACATTTATTAGGCGGTGTTGCAAAAGGTGCTTTAACAGAAGCGCAGGTTGAGCAAAAGTTCAATAAATGGTTAGAAGATAAAGAAGGAAAAGTTAGCGGTAAAAAAGAGCGTTTAAGTTCAGATGCTAAAAAGATGATCAACGATCGTTTTAAGGCTGAAACTGCAAGAAAAGAAGCAAATGCTGCTAAAGTACTTGCTAAAAACACTCCTGCTCCTGAAGTTGAAACTACCGAAAAATCTGAAAACGCAGAAACTCCGGCTTCAACCGATGAGACTAACGGTTAATTAAAAATCATAACACGTTTAAAACCGCTTTCGGGCGGTTTTTTTATTTTAAATATATTCGATACTTTCAACAGCGCATGTATACTCTAATAGCAGATAGTGGCTCTACCAAAACAGACTGGGTGTTAATGAAGGGATCTACTCTTATTAAGGAAATTAAAACAAATGGTTTCAATCCGTATTTTCAAACCAGAGAGCAAATTATTCCTGAACTTATAGCGGGCTTAAAACCACATTTAATTGGCTTGGAACAAATTGATGAACTTTATTATTACGGAGCAGGCTGTTCTACAAACGAAAATTGCGCCATGATTAAGGAATGTTTAAGCTCTGCAATTGAAATTGGTGAAATATTTGTAGCGCATGATCTTTTGGCTTCGGCCAGGGCTGTTTGTAAAAATAAACCGGGCATTGCTTGCATTTTAGGAACAGGAAGTAATAGTTGTTTGTTTGATGGAGAAAAAATAACGGAGAACGTTCCTTCTTTTGGATATTTATGGGGTGATTATGGAAGTGGTGCCCAAATTGGAAAATATTTTATCAAACACTTTTTTGAGGAAACCTTACCTAATGATTTAAGATCAGCATTTGAAGACGCAGGCTACAACCGCGAGGCAATACTAAGCGGGGTTTATAAAAACGCAATGCCCAGCCGTTATCTTGCTTCCATCAATAGTTTTATAAATCTTCATCTTGAGCATCCTTTTATAAAAGAATTGATCAAAGTATGTTTTAATTCTTTTTTTGTTCATCAGATAAATAAATATACTTCGTCAAAAAAATATAAAGTACATTCAGTTGGTTCAATTGGATTTTACTATAAAGACCTATTAAAAGAAACTGCCTCCAACCACGGATATGAAATAGGAAATATCATCCGTTCGCCTATTGAAGGATTGATGGAATATCATTCTTAAAACTTGTGATTTACGCCTTAATAGCCATAACAGCTTTAATTGCTTCTTTCCTCACATTTTTTTCTGGATTTGGATTAGGAACCATCCTTTTGCCTGTTTTCGCTATCTATTATCCATTGCCTGTTGCCATAGCGCTTACAGCTTCTGTACATTTTTTAAATATTATTTTTAAGCTGGGTTTAGTTTTTAAAAATATTAATTGGAATGTGGTAAAAAGTTTTGGTATTGCTTCTGTAATTGCGGCTTTTGCCGGAGCTTTTTTATTAAATTTTTTAAGTACATCTAATGGAGTTGTTAGTTCCTATCTGTTATATGGCCACAAGTTTAATATAACCTGGTCCGGTTTAATTATTGGATTGCTTATTATTATTTTCGCCTTGGTGGAACTTTCCAAACAACTTTCAGAAATATCTTTTAATAAAAAGTATTTGATTCCGGGTGGATTATTAAGCGGTTTTTTTGGAGGATTAACCGGTCATCAGGGAGCTTTGCGAAGCGCTTTTTTATTAAGGTTAAATCTTCAAAAACCTGCTTTTATTGCTACCGGTGTTATGGTGGCCTGCATGGTGGATGTGGTGCGCATTTCACTTTATGGCAACATGTCTGTTTTAAAAGAAAATGAAACCAATTTTTATTTATTGGCTTTAGCAGTTCTATCTGCGTGGACGGGCGCTTTTCTAGGTAATAAATTATTTAAGAAAACAAGTATGCGTTTTTTTAAATGGTTTGTTGGCACTTTTATGTTGTTTATGGGAATATTAATTGCTTTAGGAATTGTAAATTAGATTTTCTATGCTGCGTAAATTTTTATTTTTGAGTTTTATAGAGGGAGCGGCTGTTATGGCGGCAGAACTTTGCGGCGCTAAATTACTGGCTCCAATTTTCGGAAGCAGTCTTTATGTTTGGGCTTCGGTTATGGGAATAACACTTGCCGCCCTTGCATCCGGTTATTTCTTCGGCGGCTCTAACATTAGCACAAAAAATAACCCTACTAAAAAACTATATTATATTCTTATAGCAGCTTCTCTTTTTTTAATGGTAATGCCATTGATCGGGTATTATTTAGTGCCTCGCATTTCCTATTTAGGATTTATGCCGGCGGTAATTTTAAGTACCATAGCTCTAATTTTTTTTCCTGTCTTTTTTTTAGGCGCATCTTCTCCTTTGTTTATTGTACTTCAAACGCACGAAAAAACTTCCGCAGGTAAAGTAAGCGGAACAGTATATGCCATTTCAACGCTTGGAGGGATTCTCGCAACCTTTATCTGCGGATTTTTTCTTATTCCTGTTATCGGTTTAAGTTATACCTTGTTACTATTTGGAAGTATTTTATTTTTAAGCACGCTTTTTTGCTTCAAAACTTTAAAAGTGGCTCAACTTTTGCTTTTCATCAGTTTTATTTACCTTAATTTTCAGTTTACGTTGTTGAATAATAGCGCAATAATGAATTCGGATGGAATTTTAGGACATTTGGAAGTAAAAGATCTTGTAAGTAATAAACGACAAATTCGTCTACTAAAAATAAACAACATTATTCAAACTGAAATGGATTTAGTAACCAGGCGATCGGTGTCAGGCTATGTGAGTTTGTTTGACACATTAGTTTCTTATTCTCAAAAACCAAAACAGGCTTTAGTTTTAGGCTTGGGAGGAGGTTTAACAGCTAACTTGCTAACTGAAAAAAATTACGATGTAACAGGTGTGGAGTTTGATGAGCGCATCATTGAGGCTTCTGAAAAATATTTTTTTCTTGATAAAAAGATTAAAACCGTTTGCGAAGACGCCCGTTATTATCTTAACCATTGCGACAAAAAATTTGATCTAATTTTATTTGATGTTTTTAAAGCGGAAGAACAACCCGGACATGTAATTACGATTGAAAGTTTAACACAAATCAAAAGAAATTTGAAAAACGGATCGGTGATGTACATAAATTGGCACGGCTACACAAATGAAAAACTTGGTCTTGGAACTTCTGTTTTATATAATACTTTAATACGATCAGGATTTAATGTTACTCTCTGTTCACTTTCTAAAGATGAAAATTACAGGAATATCATATTTGTATGTAAAAATGTTTCAATTAATTCTGAAGAATCTGCAACGGAAATTCCTTATAAAATTAATGATAAATTGGTGTCTTTGGATGTTATTAATACTGACGATAAGCCGGTGCTTGAAAGATATAATGCTCTTGCAAATAAAACATGGCGAACAAATTACCTTCGTTATTATCAAAACAATTAACATGAAAATATGCACTCTTTTTCTTTTTTCAGTTGTATGCTTCTTAACCAAAGCCCAATCAGATTCTTTAAATCAGGGGCTTGTAAAAAACAACCGCTACTTCCGTTTTATTTACGAAAACGATTTTTTCAGTGCTACAGACAGATATTATACACAAGGGATAATGGTAGAATTAGTTATGCCATTCATGCGCAAATCTCCATTTTCAAAACCGTTGATTCGTTTAAACAAACAAGCACAAAATTATTATGGCTTAAGGTTTGAGCAAGATTGTTTTACTCCCATCAGCATTCGCTTTGATACTTTGAACAGATTGGAAAGACCCTATACGGGAACTTTTGTGATGGGTCATTTTTTAGCTTCCATTGATCCGGTAAAAAAACGACGATTAACTACGGAACTGGATCTTGGGGTGATTGGAAAATGTGCCAGATGCGAAGATGAACAAAAAGCAATTCATAAAGCATTACTGAACATAGCGCCGTTAGGTTGGGAAAACCAATTAAATAATGATGTTGTTATAAATTATTCAGCTTTATTTGAGCAAGCTATTTTCTCCCATAAAAACATTGAATTAATTGGTTTTGCTGATGGTAGAGCAGGAACTTTGTATGATGATGTCGGCGGCGGATTACATTTGCGTTTGGGCAAAATGAATTCCTATTTTAAACATTTGGGCTTTGTAAAGAATACTTCTGAAAAGAAATTTCAGTTATTTTTTACCGCTAAAGCCAAAGCTAAAATAGTAGGTTATAACGCCACCATGCAAGGCGGGCCATTCAGTTCGAGTATTTATGAAATTGAGGCAAAAAACATTTCCAGAGGTGTTTTCTTTTCTTACTTCAGCGTTATTTTAAACTATAAGCGTTTAAATCTTGAATATGCACGAACTTATATAACCAAAGAGTTTGTTACCGGTGTTGATCATGGCTGGGGACGCTGCAGTATTTCTGTTTGCTTTTAACTTTTATATTAACCGCCGATTTACGAGAAAAAATTAAAAATCTTTGTACTTTTCAAAATTTTGAAGTTTAAATCTGTGAATCCGAAAAGTTTTGCGACTTATTTTAAAAGGGATGTAAATCTATTGTTGTAAAAATATTAGAACCAACGCTGGTAAAAAGCCCTTTATCATGTTATAAAAATACTAAAAACACTGGTTTTTGTTTGAATTTAAACCTTTATATTTAAACTATAAATGAGGAAGTTTTTATCAATCTTTTGTTTGTTGTTAGCCATAACATTTCTGGGACAGGATAACTTTGCAAATAAGCAAAACGCCCTTGTAACAATCAGAGGAAATATTGGTATTCCGCGAACCGTTAGCAGTCAGATGTTCAGAACGTGTTTCGCAGGCGTATACGAAACAAATTTAAGTGTGAATATTAGAATTGCCGGTAATTTTTTTGTAGGGATGGGTTATCAGAATTCATATTTTCAAAATAATAAGTTTTTAAAATTTAAATATTTCAATGCTAGTATCCCTTATAATACAAGAATTGCGCAACATGCGGGGTTTATTAAATTAGGTACAGATAAGTTTTTTTCACCAACAGGTTATATGAGCTATTCCCTCAATGCCGGTTTACTACAATTAAATTATACCAACGTAAATGCCGATACAAATAAATTAAACAGACCTTATGGATTCACAAAATTTATTTCGCCTTATGTCCAGCCTGAAATGTCTGTTAATTTTATAGTAGATGAAAAGCAAACCATGAGTTTATCCATTATACTTTCATATACTACCCTTTTTAGCCATTTTGATCCCAAAGCACCGCGCTTTAACCAATTCGAAGAGATTAATGGGAAGAAAAATAATTATTACATGACTTGGTTTAATATAGGTTTTGGATTTACAGTTTTAATAAATAAGAAGAGTAAGGGATCTTGATCCTTATAAAAAATAAAAAAGATGATAACAGCCGAGATGCCCGTTAAGTTTGATCGTAAAAAGCATAAGGACGATACATTACTTAAATTATATTACAACATTTTAAAGCCACGGATGATTGAAGAGAAAATGTTGCTTCTTCTTCGTCAGGGACGAATTGCCAAATGGTTTAGCGGAATAGGCCAGGAAGCAATTTCGGTTGGGGTTGCATCCGCTTTATACGCCGATGAATATATTTTGCCCATGCATCGTAATCTTGGTATATTCACCACAAGGCAAATTCCACTCAACCGTTTGTTTTCACAGTTTCAGGGCAAGCCCGGAGGTTTTACAAAAGGCCGCGACCGTTCCTTCCACTTCGGAACACAAGAATACAAAATTGTAGGAATGATTTCACATCTTGGTCCGCAGTTAGGTGTTGCCGATGGCATTGCTCTGGCAAATAAAATTAAGGAAGATAAAAAAGTAACAGTTGTTTTTAGCGGTGATGGCGGAGCAAGTGAAGGCGATTTCCATGAAAGCATTAACACGGCTGCGGTTTGGGATCTCCCTGTAATTTTTGTAATTGAAAACAATGGCTATGGTTTAAGTACGCCAAGCAATGAGCAGTTTCGGTGCAAATCTTTTGCCGATAAAGCAATTGGTTATGGTATTGAGGGTGTCAGCATAGATGGAAATAATATTTTAAAAGTTTATGAAACCGTAAAAAATTTGGCTGAAAGTATTCGTGAAAACCCACGACCGGTTATTTTAGAGTGTGTTACTTTTCGTATGCGGGGCCACGAAGAAGCGAGCGGAACCAAATATGTTCCAAAAGAATTGTTTGATGTGTGGGGAAGAAAAGATCCGGTGAATACCTTCGAAAAATTTTTAATTGCCGAAGGAGTTCTTACAGAGGAAATGATTGAAACAAAACGAAGCGAAATTAAAAAAGAAATTGAAAGCGGATTGGAAACTGCATTTGCAGAACAATTACCGCCTCCTGATACGCAAAAAGAAATCAGCGAACTTTTTAAACCATTCACATTGCCTGTAAGCGATGCTTTGGGCAGTAAAACCAATATGCGTTTAATTGATGCAATTAGTAACGGTTTGCGCCTTGCCATGCAAAAACATAAAAATTTGGTGTTAATGGGCCAGGACATTGCAGAGTATGGCGGTGTATTTAAAATTACGGATGGTTTTGTGGAAGAGTTTGGTAAAGCCCGCGTGCGAAATACTCCTCTATGCGAAAGCGCAATTCTTGGAGCCGGCTTTGGATTGTCCATTAACGGATATAAAGCAATGGTAGAAATGCAATTTGCCGATTTTGTAAGTGAAGGAATGACACAAATTGTAAATAATTTGGCAAAAAGCTATTATCGTTGGGAGCAAAATGCAGATGTGGTTGTTCGTATGCCCACAGGTGCGGGCGTTGCGGCAGGCCCCTTTCATAGCCAAAGCAACGAAGCTTGGTTCTTTAAAACTCCCGGATTAAAAATAGCGTATCCCGCTTTTCCATCGGATGCAAAAGGATTATTGCTTGCTTCTTTTGAAGATCCTAATCCCGTTATGTTTTTTGAGCATAAAGGACTTTACAGAAGTATTAGTGAAGATGTAGCTGATGAATATTATACAATTCCTTTTGGCAAAGCAAGGTTAGTGAAAGAAGGTAACGAATTAACCATTGTTACCTATGGTTTAGGTGTGCATTGGGCTTTAGAAGCATTGAAGGAAAATGCGGATTTAAAAGCCGATCTAATTGATTTGAGAACTCTTGCCCCATTGGATATTGAAGCTATTTATACTTCAGTTAAAAAAACAGGAAGAGTAATTGTATTGCATGAAGATACTTTAACCGGGGGAATAGGAGGGGAGATTGCTTCGTTAATCACAGAAAATTGTTTCGAATATTTGGATGCGCCGGTAATGCGCGAAGGTAGTCTTGATACCCCCGTTCCAATGAACGCTGATCTTGAAATAAATTTCTTGCCTAAAGAAAGGTTTAAAGAAAAATTAATTAAGCTTAAGAATTACTAATGGAAATTGTTGATTTACGAAGCGATACTGTAACGCGTCCCAGTAAAGGCATGTTGGATTTTATGATGCATACTCCTGTTGGTGATGATGTATTTAATGAAGACCCATCAATAAATGAATTGGAAAAATACGCCGCTGAACTTTTTGGAAAAGAAGCTGCCCTATATTGCCCGAGCGGAACAATGACTAATCAAATTGCTATTAAACTGCATACCCAACCGGGTGATGAATTAATCTGCGATGTTAATTCGCATATTTATAATTATGAAGGTGGCGGCATTTCTTTTAACTCCGGGGTACAAGCAAAGTTAGTTAACGGCGATGAAGGCCGGTTGTCAGCGGAATTAATTGAACCTTTAATTAATCCTGATTTAGATTGGTTAACACGTACTTCATTAGTATCTCTTGAAAACACTGTAAACAGAGCAGGGGGAAGTTATTATACGTTAGAGCAGATAAAGCCAATCAGTAAGCTTTGCAAATTAAAAGGCTTGGCATTGCACTTGGATGGCGCGCGTTTATTTAACGCATTAGCTGAAACAAAAGATAGCGCTTTGGAAACAGGAAAATATTTTGATACTATTTCCATTTGTCTTTCAAAAGGATTGGGCGCCCCGGTAGGCTCCTTATTGTTAGGTACAAAAAATCATGTTAAGAGGGCCAGAAAACTGCGCAAGGTTTTTGGAGGAGGAATGCGGCAGGCCGGATTTTTAGCCGCTGCCGGATTGTACGCGCTTAAAAATAACATTGGCCGTTTAAAAGAAGACCACTTAAAAGCAAAATTGATTGAAGGTGAATTGAAAAAACTTTCATACGTTGAATCTATTTTACCTGTTTATACAAATATCATTATTTTCAATTTAAACAAAGAAAAGTTTACGGGCGAAGAGTTTGAAAAAAAATTAGCTGCGGAAAATATAAAAATTGCCGCTTTTGGCAAGCAAACTATTCGTTTTGTAACCCATCTTGATTTTACGGATGAAATGTTGGAAAGAATAGTGAAAGTTTTGAAATCTTTGCAATAATAAATTGATTCGCTTAGTTTATTTATAAATGCGCAAATCTAAATCGTGACGGATCAATCTAAATCGTGACGGAACAATCTAAATCGTGACGGAAGAATCTAAATCGTGACGGAACAATCTAAATCGTGACGGAACAATCTAAATCGTGACGGAAGAATCTAAATTTTGACGGATCAATCTAAATCGTGACGGAAGAATCTAAATTTTGACGGATCAATCTAAATCGTGACGGAACAATCTAAATCGTGACGGAACAATCTAAATCGTGACGGAACAATCTAAACCGTGACGGAACAATCTAAATTTTGACGGAAGAATCTAAATTAATATAGAATTGGCGCATTATGTTGAAAAAGTAGCCCAAGGCGATGAAAACACTATTGCTAAAAGCACTTTTGAGATAAGAAAACGATCGGTTCGCACGCAATTTGATTTTGAAGTAATAGTGCCCGATGATAGGGGCGTGGTAGAATTAAAATGTAAAAAGAGCATGAAGTCGGTTTATATATGGCAGTTTCATGATGGAGAAACCCCCATTTTTAAAGAAGCCGCGCGCGGCATAACCAATAGCGCGGTTATAACTAATTTGCAAAGCGGCCTTACATATTGGTTTAGGGTATTAATAGTAAGCGGCCTAAACGATAGTATTTTGGGGCCTAAAGCGGCAACTGTTAATTAAGTTTACTTTTTACAAAAAACTTACAAGCCGCATCTGCAAAGGGCGGTTTTTTTTATTATTTAACCTTGCCCCTACAATAGATAGGAAAATAGCCCTCCTGTAATATAATCGTTATTTTTTTTTTCATTTATGTACACAAAAATTTATTTGGCATTAAATATTTTTATAATTTTAATTATTATTTTACCCCTATGTTAAAACATATACCCAAGTCCGAGGTTTTTAAATTTACGCACTTGCCACTTTACGCGGCCTTTATTTTAAAAAATCATTTAAGCGAATTTACACTGGTGGGCATTCGTTTTGCCCGCGAATTAGATCTTCCAATGATGAAGCCTTTGGCCAAAATGCCCGAAAGCGATTTAGTTAAATTGGGCACGGAAACTAACCGCCAACTTTTACAAGCGCTTGTTAATAATACGGTAGAAAATATTATTGATACCAATATTGAAAATTTTGTTTCAAATAAAATTGTAGATAGCCAAGGAAAAAACTATTTGCAAAACACAGATATAATAGCCGAGGATATTATTTTAGCTTTTTATATAAGAAGAAAAGTGTTTAATCATTTTTTGCACTCTTATAGTCCAAACCTAATGTTGCACATGCTTATTACCAACGAGGTAGATTATTTTACCACACAAGAACATCTTTTAACCTTTAAGGCTTTTATTAGTACCAAGCAGTAATGGTTTTATTTTTGTAGGCAATGCTATGCAGCAATTTTTAAAAATCGTTTTGATAAAAAATTACTTAGTATTTTTAGTCTAAATCATAAATTCATTTGGTATTATTTCTTAAATTTTAAATTACCAAATACCAAAGTGGCTTTCTAATAAACCCTTAAACCATTTTTCTTTTCCGTAACGTTTTTTTATTTCAGCTTTTAATTCGGGTACGGTGTATGTTTTTTTCTTCTTGGGCGGAATAAAAGTTGCAGTAACAGGTTCTAAAATTTCTAACTTTTTTGCGAAATAAATAACACCGCCATCTTCTGTAGCCAGGCCAAGAATTGTGCCGGGTAAGCCATTAAAACTTTCCGGCCCTAAAGAGGGAACAATGTCGTAACTAAACCAGGCATAAATTTTTGTAGAATCATTAGCCTGCCAAATAGCTTTGCGGCAATTATAGCCGGCTATTTTGCGCGAGCTTTGGGTTATCTTCCACTTTCTTTTAAATAAACTGTCGGTAAGATGAAGTTCTTCTCCCCAAAAATTTTTAATTAAATAACGTTTATTGGTATTTAAATTTTGGTAAACAATATTTTTAGCGGTTGCCCATTCCATCTTTTCTCTTAAATCACTTTCCTGTGGTTTAAATAAGGAACAGGTATCGTTAAAAGTTAATTCAAAATAATCTACTTTTATTTTATCTTCTTCCTTAAGCCATTGCGAGACATCGTCTTCTCCCTTAAATTTTTTAAATAAATTGGTTTTACGTTCAAAAGTTATCCGTCCTGAACGTATTTGAGCTTGCGTTTGAAGTGAAAGTGTAATCAATAAAAAAGCAAACAAAGTTTTAATCATCTTCATCCTCCTCTACTTCTTTTTCTTTTTGATTGGTAAATTTGTAAACCAAGCGCAACAAAAAATATCTTTTAATAATCTGCGTTTTAGAGTCAATAATTTTATTGGCTGAAATTGTACGTTGATTATTAATGTTTTGGTTTAAAATATCATAAGCTTCAGCGGATACTATAAAGTTTTTTGCTTTGAAAAATGCCTTACTAAGCTGAGTATTTAAAATAAAATAGTCAATATTATAACCGTTAGATCGGTTACCGTTATTAGTATATTGGCAGTCGGCTGCAATTCTGATATTGTTGGGAAGTTTGGCCCAAGCGTTTGCGGTTATTCCATAAGTATAATAGGGTTTGTTAGATTGTAAACTAATAGTTTGCTTAGGAATATTGTAATTATAATTGCCGCCTAATTCTATTTGAAAAACATCACTGATTTTTTTTTCAAAACCAATACTTGGATTTAATCCAATTAATTGAGTTACGTTTTGTTGTTCATTAACAAAAGCCACATTGTTGTTTATGCTTCCGCTAAAATTGTAAGAAAGTTTCATCCATCTTTTTAAAACGGGAAATCCGCCGCCACACCAAAGGTTGCCAAAATAATTGCCATTTACATTAACAGGAGTGGTAATAGATTTTCCGTACAAATCAAAAATGGTTTTTTCACTTATTTCGTTAGAAACATTATTGTATTGCGCGCCTGTAAAAAAATCAACATCGCTTAGGCCTTTGTAAAAATAATAATCAAGCGAAAAATTATTAGTGAACTGCGGCTTAAGATCAGGATTTCCAATAATTATTCTGTTTGGGTCTGTATTATCGGTTATTGGCTGTAATTGCTGAAGATTGGGTTGCTGCGCGTTTGTAGTATAACGAGCCGATAAATTAGAGCCTTGATTAATTCGAAAGTTAATATTGGCAAACGGCAAAACGTTATGAAAGGTGGTGCTTAATGTTTGCGAGGTACTTACATTAATATTTTGCTGAAGTATGTTGCGATAATTAACGCCAACACCTATTTTATACTTTTTAACATCATAAATAAATTTGTTACCTATGCGTTGAGTAACGCGGGTATTTCTAAAGTCGTTAGATTGCGCGGTATTAATAAGGTCGTATCCCAATCCGTTAAAATCAAGGGTTTTTCTGTTGCTTTTGTTTTGATTATAGGAGATGCCATAAACAGTTTCAGTTCTAAATTTTTTAGTCCATGGTTCAGTATAAGTAATATTACCGTTTTGTTCAGATTTATTACTGAAAGTTTCCTTTTTTTGAAATATAGAAGAATCTGTATTTTGATTTTTATAATATTTAAATGCAGTATTTAAATTGGCAGCTCCCCAGGAAATATAATACGAGGGCTGATAGTTAACAGTAAGGTTACGATCTTTCTTCATGAAGTTTTTACTGAGTTTCATCTGCAACGAAGCATTCATCGTTTCTGAAGCACTCGTGTTTAAAATAGTTGTTTGTCTGGTCAGTTCACCGCTTTGTGATATAAAATCGTCATTTTGAGTGTTGGTAGATTTGGAATTATTATACGTTAGTTTTGGCTTAATAGTTAGTTCCGTCAGAGAATCTAGTTTTTGATTTAATTTTAGTGCAAAGTTATGGCTTTGGTTATAGGATTGCTTACTCACAACCTGAGCATTTGTATAGCTGGTATCTTGTAAAAAAAATTGCGTATTTGTTTGTGAACCGGTTAGCAATTTATTTTGGCTAAAAGTATAATCAGAATTAATCTTGGTATTCTTCCCAAATTTATCGTTAAAATAAAAACCTGATTTAAATGTTTGTGGCACCCCGGAAACACTATTGTTATTGGAAGTCCAGCTGTTGGTTTCTGAATCAAAATTTCCGCCGCCTTCATTGCTTAATCCCAATTGGTTGGCATCCCTCCATGCAAAGGCTTGCTTGGGTGTGTTGGCAAATAAACCAAATACCGAAAACTTTCTGTTGTTTTTAAATTTGTTAAGCATCATTTCGTTTTCATAAAATTTTTTAAAATCGCTCGCGCCGGATAATTTACCGAAATATCCTTTTTTAGCATCATCTTTTAATTTCAGGTTTACCACCTTTACCGTTTCATCGCCTCCGTTTTCTGTATTTTCATTTTTTTTATCAAACACTTGCACTGTTTCTACTGTATTGGCATTCAAATTTTTTGTGGCAATAGTAGGGTCTGTTCCAAAAAATTCATCGCCATCCACCAACACCTGATCTACTACTTTTCCTTGTATTGTAATTTTTCCGTCAGCGTCAACTTTTATTCCCGGCAATTTTTTTAAAAGGTCTTCTACTGTTGCATCAGGCTTAACCTTAAATGAATCAGCGGTAAATTGCAGGGTATCGCCTTTATAATACATTTTTTCTTTGTAGGCAATTACCTCAACTTCATTTAACTCAACTGATTTTTCAGCGAGCTTTACATTTTTAAAATTAAACAGCGTGTCATTTTTTGAGGGCACTAATAAATACGTTTTATCATTATAAGAAGGATGCGAAAGGATAACTATGTAGGTGTCCTTTGGCAAAGTAATGGGTTTAAATATACCTTCGTTATTGCTTCTTGTAAAATTAACCAATGTGCTGTCGGTAAATTTAATAGCCATGAGCAAGGCGTTAGGAAGCGGTTGTTTAGCTAAAGTGTCTTTTACGTTTCCGGACAGCTTGATGGATTGACCAAATAAAATAGCACTTGCAAAAAAAAAAGTAGTGTAAGTTTAGTTTTCAGCATTTAAACAAGCTATAATCCTATTTCAGTAAAAAGATCCTCATGAAATTTCATGGTGTGTTTTTTTAGTAAATTTAATCATATTATTGCATCTAAACGAAAATAATATTTCTTCTTAAACAGTAGTTGATCAAATTGTAAAGTGTTTAACTTAATAGTAAAGATTAAGTTTAAACTTTAATTTAATTTTTTACTTAAATCCATAAAAGTATTTGAAAAGGTAACTAAACGCTTATTATTGTTCTCAATTAATAAATTAAAAGGGATACTACCATTGTAATCTTTTTTAAAATTTTTAATCAAATTGATAGCATTTAAGTTTTTCAAGTCAATCCTTTCATCCTTATTTTCTACAATGTAATTTGCGCTCGTAAAATTTATGGATGTTAAATAATTATCAATTACACTTTGTTGAGATAATGTATTAACTTCTAAACTTATATAAATAAAACTTGTGTTATTAAATGTACCCTCTCTCTTAATCATTTCAGGTAATTCTTTTTTACAGGGCAAACACCATGAGGCCCAACAATGAATGAGCGTATATTTTTTTTTGGAATTTGTAATTAAAGAATCCAGTACCAAAGAATTAATTTCTTTAACGTAACTAATTGAAGATTTACTTACGACTACACTATCTGTAACTGTACTTATTGTAACCTTTGGTTTAGCTCCCAAGTTCTGTAAACTATCTAATACTCTTTGAATAGTATTAAAATTTGAATTTGTTGATAAAGTATCTTTTCTTGAAGCTTTATTTGGGGAAGGTAAAAGCGTACACGCTGTGAAAAAGATAAAAATAAAGGAAAATATTCGAGTAAACATAGCTTATAAAATTAAAGCACTAATCTAATGTAATTAAGATTAGTGCTTTAACTGTTTATCAATTTGGTGTGTAATAAAATAAATATGCATTATCAGATTCTGACCAAACAGCAAATTGTTTTGGAATATATACTCCATAACCTAGCTTTGTTTGGCTTATGCTCATATATGCTTCAGGAAAATAGGCAGTGCCGCCGGAAAATTCACTAGTTCTAAACAGGCCTGTTAAGCTTCCGGTTGGTGGAGTAAAGTTTGAAGGCAAACCTGGTAAGGTTCTATATACTATGGTTACTGTTACTTTACAACGGCTGCCTTCATTGTTACAGTTGAGGGCGTCGCCTGTTTTATAAGAATAAGTAATAGTTTTCGTTATTACTGCTGAAACTTCATTCGGATTTCCTTTAAAGCTAAGCTCGCATTGTGTTATGGAATTAGTTTGTAAAGATTCATGATTATTCCTGCTTGAATTTGAAAGGTTGGTTGCTTTAGAATATAATCCTGTCGTAACAAGTAATGCTAAAATTATCTTTTTCATATCCTTTGATTTTCTGTTTTTACGGGTTTGGGAAAGCTCCTATGCCTACCTTGCTCAGCTCCCGTTGTAAAAAAATTGTTTTATTATTTTACAAGATTAAATATAATTATTTTTTTCAAAACCTATTAAGCCGTTTTGTTTGCTTTTTATTTACACTGCCTTGCAGTTAAATAGTGTTTGTTTATTATTTCTGTTTTGTTACAATTGTATTATTTAGTTTTTTTGCTCCGGCCTTTAGCACTGCCAATGGCAACGTTAAAGCCGTATTCGCCAAGTTTTTCTTCAACCCCTTTTAGTTTTTTAAGCAAAGTATCGCGCACCTGTGTTATGTGGTATAGGCCTGTATTGGGTGTGTTAATGCTTTGGTCGCGGTTTATGCCCAAATGGTTTTTGGCACTTTGGTTAAAACCCTGCGCGGCGGCTTCCAGTTCTTTTGCTTTTTCGCGCTCGGGCTCTGCTGCTTTTAACAACGCGGTAAGCGCGGTTACATCTACCTTATCTAACAGGCTGTTTTTGCCAAGGTCTTTATCATGCTTTAATACATGTTTTATTAAATCTATCATATCATCGGCATTGCCCCGGGGTATTTTTACTCTTACTGTTTTTCTGGCCATAACTTTTAGTTTTTAATTTTAGTTTTTAATGATTAGTTTTTAACGTCTTGTCATCAATAATTAACGTCTTGTTTTTAAAACATAAGCTCTTGTTTTCAATTTTAATGTCTTGTTTTCAAAACATAACGTCTTGTTTCTAAAACATAAGCTCTTGTTTTCAATTTTAACGTCTTGTTTTTAAAACATAAGGTCTTGTCATCCATAATTAACGTCTTGTTTTCAATAATTAACGTCTTGTTTTTAAAACATAACGACATGTTTTTAATTTTAAAGCATAAAAAAACCCGTACACGCTTTTTATAACGTTACGGGCAAATAATAATTTAAATAATGTATTGTTAGTCTCTCTCTCTCTCTCTCTCTACAGCCGCAAGCGTTGCAGGGGCTTTTGCATGTATTGATATAAAAGAGATTGGCATAATCATACAACGAATATAAAAAATTTGTTTTAAAAAACAAACAATTGTTAAAAATATATATTTTTTTGCTTCATATTTAAAGAGCCTTAGGTAATTATGGGTAGGTTAATCAGCGGTTTTCTTCATAAATTCGCGCATGCTACTTTATTTAAACGAATCTAAAATTTCATCTCAAACAATTGACCAAGTTGTAAAATGTTTAAAAAACGGCGGGGTTATTATATACCCTACTGATACCGTGTATGCTTTGGGGGGCGATATAACAAGCCCAAAGGCCATTGAACGCATTTGCAAATTAAAAGGCATTAAGCCCGAAAAGGCTAATTTTTCTTTTGTGTGCAGTAACCTCAGTCACCTTTCAGAATATACAAAGGCTATTCCAAATAATGTTTTTCGTATTATGAAAAAAGCGTTGCCGGGGCCTTATACTTTTATTTTAGAGGCCAACAACAATGTTCCTAAATTGCTTAAGCAAGATAGAAAAACCATTGGTATTCGTGTGCCGCTAAATTTTATTTGCAGAGAAATTGTAGAAGCTTTAGGCAACCCCATCATCTCAACAAGTTTGCACGATAACAGTGATGATATTCTGGAATATTTTTCAGACCCTGAGGTTATTCACCGCCAATATCAAAAAGAAGTAGATATGGTAATTGACGGCGGCTTTGGCAATATTTATCCTTCAACAGTAATTGATTGCAGCGGACCAGAGATTGTTGTTGTGCGCGAAGGCTTGGGAAGTTTAGAGGTTTTAAATTAGTTTTTAAGCAGTTTTAAGTTTTTAATATTAAAAAACTAAACACTCAAAACTAAACACTAAATACTAAAAACTTTTATTGCCAGCTCATAACTCTTTAAACCAAAACCACTAATGCTTCCCATACACTTAGCTCCTAAATAAGAAGTATGTCTAAAATCTTCCCGCGCAAAAATATTACTAATGTGTACTTCTATAACAGAAGTTTTAATTGCGGCAATTGCATCGGCTATAGCTATTGAGGTGTGCGTGTAAGCCCCGGCGTTTAAAATAATGCCATCGTAAGTAAAACCAATTTCATGAAGCTTATTAACTAATTCTCCTTCAACATTACTTTGATAATAGGATAATTCAATTGTTGGAAATTTTTTTTGGAGCTCTTTAAAATTGTCTTCAAAACTTATGCTTCCATAAATATCCTTTTCACGCTTTCCTAAAAGGTTTAAATTGGGGCCGTTAATTATCGCTAACTTCATAATGTGAAAATACGTGTTATTTTTAATAATTTTATTTTTATCATTCTAAATTAATAAAAAGGCTTCTCTATAAATTTTAATGTACAGCTGGATTACATACTATACTCGATTTAAACAGTATTTATTATTGGAAAAATCACTGTCTAAAAACTCTGTTGAAGCTTATACAGATGATATTAAAAAACTGGAAGCGTTTTCAATATTATTTTTGGCAAATCAATCGCCGGATAAATTTAGTTATAAGCAATTATCTCAGTTTACTGAATGGATTGCTTCGCTAAATTTTTCAGCAACAACGCAAGCCCGCATTGTTTCAGGCATAAAAACCTTTTATAAATTTCTTGTAATTGAAAATGATATGAAAGATAGCCCGGCCGAACTTTTAGTAACTCCAAAAATAACCCGAAAACTACCTGTTGTTTTAGATGTTTCGGAGATTGACGCGATGATGGCGTGTATTGACAGAAGCACTCCCGAAGGAGAACGCAACATTAGTTTATTGGAAACACTTTACAGTTGCGGCTTGCGGGTGAGTGAATTGGTAAATCTTAAAATCAGCAACCTACATTTAAAAGAAGATTATATAAAGGTAGAAGGGAAGGGCAGTAAAGAGCGGCTTATTCCTATAGGAGCAAGTGCAAAAAATCTTATAAATAATTATCTTAATAATTTAAGAACTCATCTGGCCATTAAAAAAGGCAACGAAGATGTTGTTTATCTTAACCGTAGAGGCGCAAAACTTTCGCGCATAATGGTGTTTTATATTATTAAAGATCTGGCTCAAAAAGCGGGAATCAATAAAGTTTTAAGTCCGCATACTTTACGGCATTCTTTTGCCACGCATTTGGTAGAAGGAGGTGCTGATCTGAGAGCAGTGCAGGAAATGCTTGGCCATGAAAGCATCACCACCACCGAAATTTACACCCACATTGATACGCAATTTCTGAGAGATAATATTTTGAGTTATCATCCCAGAAACAATAAGAAACAATGAATAACCCGCAGCATAGCTGCGAGGTATCTTGCCACTAATTACACTAATTTCCCTAAGCCAAACCTACAATCTATTTAATTTTTCTAATTTGTGACAATTCGTGGCTCAATAACAACACAAACCCCGAAGCAGAGCTTCGAGGAATTCTTTTGATTAAAAAGCTATTTCAGCAATTCATAGTACTCTGCACATGAAGTAAGCTTTATGGGTACGGTAAAGTTAAGTTCTTTGGCTCGTAGTTTAACTTCATGCAGGGATTTAAATTGTTCTGTTTTTCCCCCGGTAAAGTAATAAATGCAATAAAGGTTATTGTGCGTTACAGCATCTTTTTTAAGGAGCTTTGCTATAAAAATAGTTTCATCAAAAGCAAATTCTGAAATATTATTGAGAGAACAATTTTCTTCGCCGTTATCATTCACGTTAAATAATTGAACTTTTTGTTCATTGTATAAGGATGCATTTGCAAGGCCTTCTTCGCAATGCAACGAAAAGGGATATTTAAGCGGAAGGCGGTAATAATCTGCGAAGCCGAGATAATTATAAAACTGCTCAGGAATTTTATTTTTAAATTCGGCCGGCTCAATAGATTTAAGATAATGCAATTGCTCAGAATCAATACTATCGGCAAAGTTATAATTAGCATTGCTGTTAACATTCACTTCTTTGGCATAACGGTTGTTTAACGTTTCGGCAAAATGTTTTGCTCTGTTGGATATTTTAGCCGCCAGAAAATAAATGCTCACAATCATCCCGGCTAAAGAAATAATAAACACCGCGAGCCAAATAAATTTATTTCTATTGCCATTTGCAAAATAAACAATACTGAAAATGACAGAAATGAGTGCCAGCAGGCCTAATAAAACAGTTAATAGTAATAAAATTCCTCCGCTTAGCATATTTATAATGGGATATTGCCGTGTTTTTTCTTAGGAAGTTTGTCCACCTTATTTTCAAGCATTTTAAACGCTTTTATTAATTTCACACGGGTTTCAGATGGCTTTATTACTTCATCTACAAAACCTCTTTCAGCAGCCCGATAAGGATTAGCAAACATGGTTTGATATTCCAATTCTTTTTCTTTCCATTTAGCGTTTTTATCTTCCGCGCTTGAGATCTCACCTTTAAAAATAATTTCAGCCGCGCCTTTAGCTCCCATTACTGCAATTTCGGCGCAAGGCCAGGCATAGTTCATGTCTGCTCCAATATGCTTACTGTTCATCACGTCATAAGCTCCGCCGTAAGCCTTGCGTGTAATTACGGTTATTCTTGGTACGGTAGCTTCGCTAAACGCATATAATAATTTGGCTCCGTTAGTTATAATGGCGTTCCATTCCTGATCGGTTCCTGGTAAAAAACCGGGAACATCTTCAAATACCAATAAAGGAATATTAAATGAATCGCAGAAGCGCACAAAACGCGCTGCTTTAGTAGAGGAATGTATATCTAAAACTCCTGCAAGCACTGCGGGCTGATTGGCAACAATACCAATGCTTCTGCCGGCAAGGCGCGCAAAGCCAACTACAATGTTTTCTGCAAAAAGTTTATGTACTTCTAAAAATGATTCAGAGTCAATTACGCTTTCAATCACTTCTCTGATGTCATACGGCTGATTAGCATTTTCGGGAATGATGGAATTCAATTCTTCTCTTAACTCATTACCTGCTTCATACGGCAATGCAGGCGACTCTTCTTCGCAATTCTGGGGCATATAACTCAGTAATTGTTTAAGATGGTTAATGGTTTCAATTTCATTGGCGCATGCAAAATGTGTAACGCCACTTTTGGTTGCGTGTGTATGCGCGCCTCCTAATTCTTCGCTGGTAACTTCTTCGTGTGTTACAGTTTTTACAACATTGGGACCTGTTACAAACATATAGCTTGTGTTTTCCACCATTAAAATAAAATCAGTCATTGCCGGGCTATATACTGCGCCACCCGCACAAGGCCCCATAATGGCTGATAGTTGTGGAATAACTCCGCTGCTTCTTACATTGCGGTAAAAAATATCAGCATAACCTCCTAAAGAAACAACACCTTCCTGAATGCGGGCACCACCACTGTCGTTAAGTCCAATAAAAGGCGCGCCGTTTTTCATTGCAAGATCCATTACTTTACAAATTTTTTCTGCGTGGGTTTCGCTTAAACTTCCGCCAAACACGGTAAAATCCTGTGAAAAAACATACACTAAGCGGCCGGAAATTGTACCGTAGCCCGTTACCACACCATCGCCAAGATATTTTTCTTTATCTAAACCAAAATCGTTGCTGCGATGCTGTACCAGCATTCCTATTTCTTCAAAGGAACCTTCGTCCATTAAAAAATGAATACGTTCGCGAGCCGTTAGTTTGCCTTTTTTGTGTTGTGCGTCAATACGTTTTTGCCCTCCGCCCAAAAGTGCATCGGCTTGCTTTTGTTCTAATATTTTTATTTTATTGTCCATTTAATTATCTTATTTAATTTCTACAGAATGAGGGTTGAAATTAAAGAAAATTAAATTAATTATTGCCCAAATTTTTACTGCTATTAGTAATTTTTATTATTAAATCGGTTATCACTTCCCGGTAAAAATGTTGTAAACCTGTAAGCCGGATGTATGGAATTTTTATTATGTTTAAAAGTTATTAGTATCGTACTTTTTTATGAAAATCAATAGAATCTTATCCTGCAAAAAATGTAAGGCCACTCTTCTTCTTCTGCTAAACCTGCTTCTTCTTAGTTCTTGCCGTCCTTACAGGATGTTCGAAAAAACAAAAAGCCCCGCCGCTCCCGATTATACAAATGAAATGAACTGGATTGCGTTGCCTTGGCTTCACGATGTGGCCGATTCAGTTCCTGCCAATTGTTCGGTACCTGAAAATCAAAAAAATGCAAAGGCAGATGTGTTTTATGTTCATCCTACATTATATGCAAGCGGTTCTAAATGGAATGCTGATGTATCTGATAAAAAAGTAAATAAAAAAAATGAGTTTAGTGTTTTACATCAAGCTAGCGCGTTCAATGCCGCGGGCAGAGTTTACGCACCGCGTTATCGGCAAGCGGTATTAAAAGCGTTTTTTGACGAAGGAAGAGGAAAGCCGGCATTGGATATTGCGTACAGCGATGTTAAGAAAGCTTTTGAACAGTATTTAAAGTTTTGGAATGAAGGAAGACCAATTATCTTAGTAGGCCACAGTCAAGGAGCCAGGCATGTGGTGCAATTGCTTAAAGATTTTTTTGACGGTACTGAACTTCAGGGGAAATTAATTGCTGCTTACCCAATTGGAATTCCTTTTCAAAAAGAAGATTTAAAAAATTTATCGGTTTCCAATGACGAAAGGCAAACAGGATGTTATATAACCTGGAATACTTTTGCCTGGAATACAAAAACAAAATCACAAATTGAAAGATATAAAGGTGTTCCATGTGTAAATCCATTAACCATGAAAAATGATACAGTTTATGCGTCTGCGTTACTGAATAAAGGCGGGATTACCTCTAAAAAATTCCGTATTATAGACAATGTTTGCGATGCCCAAGTGCATGGGAATTTGTTATGGGTGCATAAGCCTAAAAAAGCGCAGGGTTTAAGAATTATGAAGAGTTATCATTTGGGAGACATCAGTTTGTTTTACATGAACATCAGAACAAACGCTATAATAAGAACAGATGAATATTTTAAAAGCCATAAGTAATTATTCAAACCTTAAGCTTTCAATTGGGTCGAGTTGTGAAGCTCTTTTGGCAGGAATATAGCCACTGAGTAAACCAACTACAATACAAATGATGACACCCGTAACAATCCAAAACCATGGAACGAAAAAGCCGGTTTCCAAGGCAAAACTAATTGCATTGCCCATCATTATCCCCAGTAAAATTCCGAACAATCCTCCCAGCACGCAAATAACAACGCTTTCAATAAGAAATTGATTTTTAATTGCTTTTTGGGTTGCGCCCATGGCTTTACGAACGCCTATTTCGCGTGTTCTTTCGGTAACACTTACCAGCATAATGTTCATTAGGCCAATGGCAGCGCCTAATAAAGTGATGAGTCCGATAATGGTTGCGCCGGCTGTTACTTTTTGCAAATTACCAATAAGCAAGGTGGCCAAATTATCGGATTTAATAATGTCGAAATCATCGTTGTAACCGTTAGGAATTTTTCTAATTTTTCTGAAAGTACCTTTGGCTTCATTTAAAATTATATCTAAAAGTAAACTGTTTTTGGTTAGAACGTTTATCGTAAATGTCATATCCGGTTTGCCAAAATACTGCCGTGCGTTAGTAAGGGGAATAATGCAGACTTTATCTCCGCCAAAACCCGCGCCATTTCCTTTGGTTTTTAAAACGCCAATAACTTTGTAGCGCGAGGCACCTATTTTAATGGTTTGGTCAATTGGATCCATTTTTTTACCAAAAAGATCAACAACGATTTCCTTGCCAAGAATAATCAGATTGGTGCCGCTGTTAATTTCACTAATGTTGAAGTTCCTTCCACTTTCAAGTTCGTAACCGGCGGTGGAGATATAATTTTCATCGCTTCCAAAAACCTGAATATTAGGATTTGTTTTTTTGTTCGCATATTTTATTCGGGCATTCCAACTCGCTAATGTTGAAACAGAAGTAACCACAGGAAAAGTAAATTCTTTTTTAAAACGTAAAGCCTCCTGATAAGTGATAGACTCATAAGCTTTTGCTTTTCGGCCTTTTCGACCTACCCGAATATTTACTTCAGCATTACGAATGGTAAACGTATTAGCGCCCATGCTGGTGAAATTATTATTGATGCCGCTTTTAATTGCATCTATAGCTGATAAAATCCCAACGAGAGCCATAATGCCAATACTGATAATAAGCATGGTGATGAGCGCGCGCAAACGATTGGCTTTAATTGAATCGAATGCAATTGAAATATTTTCTTTAAGAAGGATAGCAACTAAAGATAGGGATAAAGTTGATTGTGAAATGTTTTTAAATGATGAGAAGTAAATAATAATTTTTAACGGTAAAGGAATTGTATAAATCTTTCAAAAATTTCTTTAACCAAGTTGTATGAATTTATATATACTTTAATTAAAGTATTGTATATTTAAATGCTAAAATGCCATTATGGAAATATTTTTATTGCTTGTTTTGATTGTTTTGATGATTTATTTTCATTCAACTTACAATGCAAAATTTAAAAAACTTCATAACCATATTTATCATCTGCAAAAAGAACTAAGCGATTCCTTTCAGCGTTACCAAGCAGGTGCGCAGTTGAAGGAAGGGGCAGTTAAACCTATAATTAAAGTTGTTCCTGAAAAGGAAATTGTTCCGCCGATAGTAGTAAAGGAGGAAGATAAAATTATTGATAAAAATGAAAAGATACCGCCTTTTATTATTGAGAATAAAAAAGAGGAACCGGAACGAGTTTATCAGCCTGTAAATGATAATACGACTATAAATGTTAACAAGCCATTAACTCAACCTACGCAGCCATCTTTTTGGCAAAGATTTAAAGAGCGCAATCCGGATTTGGAAAAATTTATTGGTGAAAATTTGTTAAGCAAAATTGCAATAACAATTTTAGTTCTGGGTATTGCTTTTTTTGTAAAATACGCTATTGATCAAGAATGGATAAACGAAACGGGCAGGGTGGGAATTGGTGTATTATGCGGAAGCATTGTTATGGTTTTTGCGCATAAATTAAGATTATCTTTTAAACCTTTTAGTTCGGTATTAGTTGCGGGGGCAATTGCTATTTTCTATTTTACAATAGGAATCGGGTTTCAGGAATATCATTTGTTCAGCCAAACTGTAGCTTTTATAATGATGTTAGTTATAACTGCATTCAGCGTATTTATTTCGGTTGCTTACGATAGAATTGAGCTGGCTGCTTTATCAATTATCGGTGGATTTGCCGTTCCATTTATGATAAGTACCGGAGGAGGCAATTATCAGGTGTTATTTTCTTACATATTGATTTTAGACATTGGCATGTTGGCTTTGGCTTATATTAAAAAATGGAATCTCATAAATATTCTCACGTATGTTTTTACGGTCATTCTTTATTCGGCATGGTTAGGAACACGTGTAATTAATGAAAGTTTTGCTCCGTATAAAGGTGCTTTTCTTTTTGGAATTGTATTTTATATTGTTTTCGTTTTAATGAACGTAATCAACAACATTAAAGAACGCCGTCAGTTTTCATATATAGAATTAATTATTTTAATCAGCAACACGTTTGTTTTTTACGGAACCGGCATGTTAATATTAAACCAATGGCACGGGGAATTAAAGGGAGTTTACACTATTGTGATGGCCTTATTTAATTTTATGCTTGCATTCGCGTTGTTCAGAGTATTTAAGGCAGATAAAAAATTGGTTTATTTATTAATCGGTCTTACCCTCACTTTTGTTACATTAGCTGCTCCTGTTCAATTGAAAGGGAATTACATTACTTTATTCTGGGGTGCGGAAGTTGCATTGCTCATTTGGTTGTCTCAAGTTTCTAAATTAAAAGCTTTTAAACTGGCTTCGTTGGTAATTAGTTTATTAATGCTCTTTAGTTTGCTTATGGATTGGTCGAGTATTTACGCTTATGACACGGATGGTCTTAAGCCGGTGTTAAACAAAGGTTTTGTAACCGGTATTCTCAGTTCTTTCTTTTTATTTGTAAGTGTTGTTTTATTAAAAAAAGAAGAAGGCGATGAAACGCTTCAGTCAACTATCAGTCCTAAAATACACGGACTAATTTTAAAAATAGCCGCAATTTTTATTTTATACGTTGCCGGTTTTTTAGAAATCCATCAGCAAAGTTCTTTTTATATTTACTCTACTAATTCGGTAATTGGAATATCCGCATTTTATCATATTGTTTTCACATCTGTGTTAGGAATTGTATTAGTGTCAAAATATTCTCCCGCAAACAATCTGACTTCTTTCATCTTGCTTTGCATTAATATTTTATATTATGTTTTCATTTATTCCATTGCTCCTTACGACGAATTGAAAGAGCGGTGCAGGGCAGAGCATCAAAGTTATTTCAGTTATGCAGTGCATTTTCCAGCACTTATTGCCATTGCGTTACATGTATTGATATTGATCAAAGTTGCAGTAAAAAACAATAATTTTATTATTGCTGCAAAATCCACCTTATTATGGATAGGTGGCGTATGTGCTATTTATATACTTAGTAATGAAGCTATTCTCAATAGCCTATTGCTTAAATTAAATTCATTTGGGCGGGTTGATGATTATTATATTGTTAATGATATTTATGATTATATGCACACCCAAGTTATTAAAATTGCCTTGCCTATTTTATGGGGCGTTATAGCTTTTGTGTTTTTGAGTTCAGGAATTAAACTTCAGTTAAAACAATTGCGCATTATGGCATTGTTATTATTGGCCTTAACCTTATTAAAGTTATTTATTTATGATATAAATAATGTTAGTGAAGCAGGTAAAATAATAGCCTTTATAATTTTGGGTGTTGTTTTATTAATTATGTCCTTCATGTATCAAAAAATTAAAGCTCTGATCTTAAGCGAAGAATCTCTTAACAATAATATTACAGACCATGAAAATAAAGCTGATTAACCTACTTTTCTTTTCGTACATAACGTTTTCCGCTCAAACCTTTACTCATAGTTTGTCCATTACCGCAAAGCAGGATGGAATGCAGGCATTATCAATATCTCCCGAATTAAAGAGTATAGCTAATACTGTGTTTAATGATGTAAGGATCTATGATATAAATAGGACTGAGATCCCTTATTTTCTTGTAAATGAATCATTCAATTATTCATCCGTTAAATTTAAAGAGTATGAAGTAATAGATAAAGAAGTAGGGAAAGGCCGGTTTACCAATTTGACCATTACTAATCCACAAAAAAAATCTATTCAAAATATAGTTTTATGCACTGCTAATTCTGATGCTGTTAAGTTCTGCAATATTGTTGGAAGCGATGATAAAAAACAATGGTTTTCGGTGAGTGATCACATATTATTATATAATCTTTACGATGAGAAATTGGTAAATGCATACAGAACCTTAGGATTCCCTCCCGTAAATTATAAATTTATAAAAATTGAAATAAATGATTTGGGCACTTTACCGCTTAATATTTTAAAGGCTGGGTATTTTGAAGGTGCTATTAGTGCCGGCAGAATAAATCTTGTAGAGCCTGTTATTTTTGACTATACAACAAATTTAGAAAAAAAGACAAGCAGCGCTATTGTAAAATTTTTGGATAAAACAATAATCAACAGAATTACCTTTAAAGTCAAATCGCCTAATTTTTATAAGCGACAGGCAAAAATAATTGTAGAACGTTCAAGAATAGTAAAACACCAAGAGCAATATTACAAAGAAACAGTTCTTGATTTTGAATTAAATTCCAGCGAGAATAATAGTTTTGATCTTTCAGCTTTCAGGGAAAAGGAATTTAAAATTGAGATCAGCAATGAGGATAATCCACCTTTGGTTTTTGAAAAAGTGGAATTTGGACAATTGCAAACCTATCTTGTTGCTGATTTTAAAAAAGGAGCTAAATACTTTTTATTTGCAGGAAATAAAAAATTAAATCAGCCTGTTTATGATATCGACAATTTTAAAAATCATATCACGCAATTTGTTCCTACGCTTGAGGTTAGTGAACTAAAGCAAATGCCGGTAATTACATCTGAACCTATTAGTGTAAAGCCTAAAAAAATATGGGAAAAACCGTGGTTTATGTGGGTGTGTATTGCCTTAGCTTCGTTTTTACTTTTCCTTTTTTCATTAAGAATATTAAAGGATATGAAAAAGTAAATTATTTATAGATCTCTTTTTTAGCGGCAAGCAAAGTATTCTTAATTAAACTGGCAATGGTCATAGGGCCTACGCCACCCGGAACCGGAGTAATATAACTGCATTTTGGTGCAACTTCATCAAATTTAACATCGCCCTTTAATTTATAGCCTGTTTTTGATTCAAGGCTGGCAACGCGTGTGGTGCCTACATCAATTACTACAGCGCCTTCTTTAACCATATCCACGGTAATAAAATCAGGACTGCCCAATGCGCAAATTAAAATATCGGCTGTTTTGGTATAGGATTGAAGATTCTGTGTTTTGCTATGGCAAAGGGTCACGGTACAATTTCCTAATAAAGTATTTTTAGCCATTAATATACTCATGGGCGAACCTACAATGTGACTGCGACCAACCACCACGCAATGCTTTCCGCTGGTTTCTATTTCATATTTACGAAGCAAGTGTACAATGCCATAAGGAGTTGCACTCACGTAACAAGGTAAATTCAGCACCATTCTTCCAACATTTATGGGATGAAAACCATCAACATCTTTGCTTGGCAAAATGGCTTCAATAATTTTGTGTTCGTTAATATGCCTTGGTAAAGGAAGCTGTACAATAAATCCGTCAACATCAGGGTTGGTGTTCAATTCGTGTACAGTGGTTAATAGTTTATCTTCGGTAACATGTTCGGGGTGACGAATAAATGTAGATTTAAAACCCACACGTTCGCAGGCTTTTATTTTTGCTGCAACATAGGTTTCACTTCCACCGTCGTTACCAACCAAAACGGCAGCTAAATGAGGTTGTTTTTTTCCTTCAGCAATCAGTTGCTTTACTTCTATTGCAATTTCATCTTGAAGTTGCAGCGATATTTTTTTTCCGTCGATAAGAGTCATATAGCCACTAATTTCACAAATCCCACTAATTTTAAATTACACTAAAGCACAATTCGTTTGAATTTCAGACTCGGTTCACCAAAATTTACCAGCAATCCGAGTTTTAATTTTGAAACAGCAAGATAATTAATAACCTGTTTGTAATGTTGATCTATAACGTCTTGTTGCGCTTTGATCTCCAGAACAATTTTATTATAAAGAATAAAATCCGCACAGTAATAATGTGGAAGAATAATATCCTTATATGAAATTTCAAACTTTTGTTCCCGCTTAAAAGGTATCTTCTTTAAGTTAAACTCATGAATCAGGGCATCTTTATACACTGCTTCTAAAAAACCCTTCCCTAAAGTTTTATGAACTTCAAAACAGCAAGATATAACATCATAAGCTTCATCTTTATAGATTAAATTATTTAATCCATATACATCAGAAGGTTCATTTATTATCAGATCGTTCTCCAAATTTGTGACAATATTTTTTTTTCGTGAAATTAGTGTAATTCGTGGCTATTTGTACTGCTACTTAGGCCCCATCATGCCTTTTGGCATGTTGCGCATTAATTTAGCCATTGCATTTTTATCGTTCATCATACGCATCATTTTACGCGTGTCTTCAAATTGCTTTAACAATTTGTTTACTTCCTGCACTCCTTGTCCGCTGCCTTTTGCAATTCGTTGTCTGCGCGATCCATTAATAAGTTCAGGTTTGCCGCGCTCGTCGGGAGTCATGCTAAAAATAATGGCTTCAATACCTTTAAAGGCGTTTTCATCAATGTCCATATCTTTTACAGCCTTGCCAACACCCGGTATCATTCCCACCAGATCTTTAACATTACCCATTTTTTTAATTTGCTGTAACTGATTCAGAAAGTCATTAAAATCAAATTTATTATTTGCTATTTTCTTGCTTAATTTCCTTGCTTCTTCTTCATCAAACTGTTCCTGCGCGCGTTCTACTAAAGTAACAACATCCCCCATTCCTAAAATTCTGTCGGCCATCCTTTCGGGATAGAAAACATCAAGCGCTTCCATTTTTTCGCCGGTACCAATAAATTTGATAGGTTTATTTACAACACTTTTAATTGAAAGAGCGGCACCGCCACGGGTGTCTCCATCCAATTTGGTAAGAATAACCCCATCAAAATTTAAGCGGTCGTTAAAGGCTTTTGCGGTGTTTACGGCATCCTGCCCCGTCATACTATCCACCACAAAAAGTATTTCATTGGGTTGCACTGCTGTTTTTAAATCAGCAATTTCCTTCATCATTACCTCATCCACAGCTAAGCGTCCGGCGGTATCAATTAAAACAACACTGTTACCATTTTCTTTTGCCTGTTTAATAGCGGCTTGAGCAATTTTAATAGGATTTTTTTCTTCTTTATTACTGAATACTTCAATGCCAATTTGCTGGCCTAAAACATGCAGTTGATCGATAGCCGCAGGACGATACACGTCGCAAGCTACCATTAAAGGATTTTTTCCCTTTTTAGTTTTTAAATAATTGGCAAGTTTTCCGGTAAAAGTTGTTTTACCTGAACCTTGCAAACCACTCATTAAAATAATGGTTGGGTTTCCTCCCAGATAAATATCTTCTTTGGTTCCGCCCATTAACTGAGCAAGTTCATCGTGCGTTATCTTAACTAATAACTGACCCGGAGAAACAACCGTAAGTACGTTTTGGCCGAGTGCTTTTTCTTTAACGGTATCGGTAAAAGTTTTAGCAACTTTATAGTTAACGTCAGCGTCCAATAATGCTTTACGAACTTCTTTTAAAGTTTCGGCAACGTTAATTTCTGTAATTTTTCCTTGCCCTTTTAATGTTTTAAGAGCGCGGTCGAGTTTATCCTGTAAATTATCAAACATGGGTACAAAAAATTGAGCTATAAAGATAATGAAAAATCGGTTTCATTTAAAGAGTCTTTTACATCCCAAAATTCCACAAAGGCATATGCTTCATCCACACCTTTAAGTTTTCGAAGGCTACCTTTTTCAGGACTAATTGAATACTTAGATTCAAAGTAACCACAGGAACAGGGTCGTTTAATACTGCGAGAGTCCCTGATTTGTCCGATGAGATTAATCGTACTTTAGGATTGGCGTACAAATAACTCGCATGGCATCCAACAATCCAATCAATTTTTTCCATCGTCTTAAAAATATATTTAATTCATTTCTTTACGGAATAACATATTAACAAACATCGAAAAAAAAAATCACTTTTCAAAAATAACGGCGCAAGAGGAGAAACATTTTTAAATTTGCGGGAATTTCAGTAAATTCAAGCAAGACATGGATCAGGAGTTTTATATGATGCGGGCTATTAACCTTGCTAATAAAGGAATTGGAAATGTTTCCCCCAATCCAATGGTGGGTTGCGTAATCGTTAAAAATGGAGAAGTAGTTTCTTCAGGATATCATCAACAATTCGGCCAAGCACACGCCGAGGTAAACGCCATTAACGCACTTAACCCCGAAATTAATCCCGCTGACTGCATTTTGTATGTTACTCTTGAACCTTGTACTCACTTTGGAAAAACTCCGCCTTGTACAGATCTTATCATTGAAAAAGGATTTAAAAAGGTAGTGATTTGCAATACAGATCCTAATCCCTTAGTTGCCGGGAAAGGAATAGAAAAATTACGTGCTGCCGGAACTGAAGTTGTAAAAGATGTTTTGGGAGAGCAGGGAGCAGAATTGAATAAACGTTTTTTTACATATCATCAAAAAAAGCGACCCTATTATATTTTAAAATGGGCGCAAACGGCGGATGGTTTTATCAGCAGATGGCCTGTACCCGAAAATCGCGAAGAAAATATGATCAGTACTTCTGATCATTTATTGGCAGTTCATAAAATGCGTTCGGAGGAAATGGCAATTATGGTTGGTAAAAACACGGTACTTCACGATAACCCGCGCTTAACCACCCGATTGGTAAAAGGAAATAATCCGATAAGAATTTTTATTGATAGAATTCTGGAAGTACCCCTTACTTTTAATATTTATAATAGCGAGGCCAAGACAATCATTTTTAATGAACAAAAATCAGAAGTAAAGGAGCATTTGCATTTTATCCGTATTGATTTTTCGAAAAATGTGTTAGTTCAAATTTCAGAAAAGCTGTACGAAATGAATATTGTAAGTGTTATAGTGGAAGGAGGGGCAAGGCTTTTAAATGATTTTATACTTCAGGGTTTATATGATGAACTTAGAGTGTTTAAAAATTATGAACTACATTTTGGATCAGGCATACAAGCACCAAATGCCGGAAATCACAAATAAGATACAAAAAAATTATTTTGTATGTAACGTTTTTAGTGCGCTTCCCCATGCAATCAACTGATCAATTAATTGGTTTAAAGATTTCTCGTGATGATTGGAAGTTTTAATTTTATTATTTTCAAAATCTTTTTGCAGAGACAATGAAACCTGGGCGCGTACATCGGCAACCTGAAGCGTAGCCATAATTTGTCGTAAATGCTCTATTGCCCTGGAGGCACCTTCTGCGCCATATCCCACAAATCCTGCACTCTTATTTACCCACTCGTTATATAAAAAGTCAATTGCGTTTTTTAAGGCACCTGAAGTACTGTGGTTATATTCAGGCGTAACAAAAATATAAGCATCAAAAGAATTGATTTTTGCAGACCAATCTTTAGTATGTTGTTTAGAATATTTTCCGGTGGCCGGTAATTCAGGTTCATCCAACAGAGGTAAAGAAAACTCTTTAATATCTACTATTTCAAACTCTGCCTCACTTCTTTTTTTAGCGTGCTGAAATACCCATTGCGCTACTTCTTCACCTTTACGATTTGGGCGCGTGCTTCCAATTACGATAGCTATCTTCATAAAAAATGTACGGTATTATTTTTTTTCTTTTTTCTTTTTATCTCCTTTTTTACTTTTATCTCCCTTGTATCCTTCTTCTTTACTCTGACGGCTATCCATGTCATCTCTTATTTCAGGACGATTTTTTTTGGAATTCCCCGGTTTATTAGCTTTGCTGGTGTTATTTCCTGTAGTTTTCATATAACTGATTTTTAATGTTTTGTTTGTTTTTTGGATAAGCAATAATGTATAACCTTTTATGTAATAACAAGTACCACTTTAAACTAATTTTAGCAATATTTATACCAAGGGGCATAGTTGTATTTTGAGTAAATATTTACCCTAAAAAACTTGACATAAATTAATGCTTGTTGAGAAAAAATTAATGATAATTATTAAAAATCTTCCAGCTGCTTTCGTAGCATTTAATTAATTCAGATTCTTTTAAATTAAGCGGAATGTTATTTTTTTTGGCGAATGATTCGAGGTCTTCGGTAGCCAAATTTCCGGTAAGTTCGTCTTTTGCCATGGGGCAACCTCCAAATCCATGAATAGCCACATCAAAATGCCGGCAACCGCTTTCGTACGCCGCTTCAATTTTTTGATAAGTAGTTTCTTTGGTTGAATGAAGGTGAGCACCAAATTGAACTGAGCTTAATTCGGGAATTAATTCGGTAAAAAGTTCAGTAATATTTTCGGGGGTAGAACAGCCAATGGTATCGGCAAGAGGCATATAGCTGATGCCCAGCTGACGTAATTTCCGGCACCAGCCAATTACAAGTTCAGAGCTCCAGGCATCATTGTATGGATTGCCGAATGCCATGGAAATATATACCACTAGTTTTTTATTATGCTTAATGCAAAGTGCCTGTATTTCTTCTACACGCTTAAGAGATTCTTCAATTGTTGAATTAGCATTTTTTTTCTGAAAAGTTTCTGAAATTGAAAATGGAAACCCCAAATAAGCAATCTCATCAAAAGCACAAGCGTCCTGAGCGCCCCGTAGATTAGCTACTATGGCCAGTAATTTAGAACCTGTTTTTGACAAATCAAGAAGCTTTAATACCTGCGCTGTATCCTGCATCTGAGGAATAGTTTTGGGTGATACAAAACTTCCAAAATCAATTGTATCAAAACCCACTTTAAGAAGCTGGTTAATATAGCCCGCTTTTAATTCGGTTGGTATTTGTTTTTTAATACCTTGCATGGCATCGCGCGGACATTCTGTAATTCTAATCATATAGTATAAACAAATTTAGTATTAAAAGCTACTGAATATTTATAAACTTATTTCTTATTTTACAGCAAGCAAAGCATCATTAATTTCTTTAATTAATTTCGGACCTTTATAAATAAAACCTGTATAAAGTTGTATCAGGTCGGCGCCTGCGTCCAATTTCTCCAATGCATCTTTAGCCGAGTGAATTCCTCCCACTCCAATTATGGGAAAAGCATTGCCTGATTTTTGTTTTAAATACTTTATCACCTCTGTACTTCTTTGCGCTAAAGGTTTACCGCTTAATCCTCCCGCGCCGATTTTTTCGAGAGCATCTTTTGACACACTTAACCCTTCCCGCAAAATAGTTGTGTTGGTAGCAATAACTCCTGCAATTTGAGTAGTGTTTATAATTTCAATAATATCGTCCAATTGGCTATTGGTAAGATCAGGAGCAATTTTTAGAAGGATGGGTTTTTTTACAGATTTTGTTTTATTTAAATCTTGTAACGTATTCAGCAGTTTAGTTAAGGGTTCTTTTTCCTGTAAATCGCGCAGATTGGGCGTGTTGGGCGAAGATACATTGACCACAAAATAATCTACATGATCAAAAAGTGTATTAAAACCATTGATATAATCCTGGGTTGCGTTTTCATTGGGTGTAAGTTTGTTTTTTCCGATGTTTCCACCAATGATCAGTGTTTTATTTTTCCGTTTTTTTAAATGTTGCGCTGCAGATTCTGCCCCTTTATTATTAAAGCCCATGCGGTTAATAATTGCTTCCTCTTTTATTAATCGAAATAACCGCGGTTTTTCATTACCCAATTGAGGTTTTGGTGTAACTGTTCCCACTTCGATAAAACCAAAACCTAATGATCCCAATTCTTCAAATGCAATGGCATCCTTATCTAGTCCGGCAGCTAAACCTACGGGGTTTTTAAAATGGAGGCCAAATACGGTTCTTACAAGCTTTGGATGGTTATTCCCATAAAGTTGATTTAGGAGAAATTTGCCCCCGGGTAAAAAATTAACAGATTTTAACAAAGATAGGGTTAAATGATGCGCTTTCTCAGGGTTGAACCTAAAGAGCAGAAGCTTAAGAAATTTGTACATAATCAGGGTTAAATTTAAAGTTTATAACGAGCCGAGAGGGAAGTTATGAGTGAATTGTTGAAAAATTATTGTTTTTTTTCACAATTTTTGTAAATGTGTAAGAAAAACCCCTATTTTTGCGCCTGAATTTAACCCTAATAAAAAAAGACAACAAATGAAAAAAGTATTATCAATTGTAGCTATTGCAGCTTTAACTGCTGGTTTTGTAGCTTGTGGTCCATCAAAAGAAGAAATTGAAAAACGCGAAAAAGAAAAAGCGGATTCAATTGCTGCTGTAGAAAAAACTAAGCAAGATTCAATTGCTGCTGCTGAAGCTGAAGCCGCTCATGCTGCTGAAGCAACTGCTGCTGCTGCTGCCCATGCTGCTGATTCTGCTCGTGTAGCTGATTCAATAGCTTCTCACTCAAAAGGTGGAAAAAAACACTAATTTTTAGTGTTATAGAAATTAAAAGCCCTCAGCGTTTGGTTGGGGGTTTTTAGTTTAAAGTTTTTTAAGATATTCTACAAGTTTTAGAGTGGCTGTGGCGTCATTCATACAATAATCAATTAAATTTTGCCGCAACCTCTGCTTCTCAATTCCCTCTGGTTCATTTCGCAGTACTTCAAATTGATTCATAGCTTCTAGTCCGGATTGAATATCAGAATAGGTAACCCCTGTGTTAAAAACCTCGCTTAGCGTTTTAAGAGAAAAATTATTTTTGAATTTTGGATCATAGTAATGCAAATCCCTAAAAATATCAAATACGTCTACAAGCTTTTCTTTTACCTTTTCCAGTTCCAGAGCATACTCTGAACAATAAGATTTTAAGCCATTAATAGCCAACTCTTCCATTGTTTTATCGTACACCAATAAGGTGTTGTATTTTTCTGTTTGCGCAATAAGTTCTTGTGCAAATTTTTCGCGTTCATCGGTAAAATGTTCTGATAAAAAATAATTTTCCTTATAGCCATCGCTTACGCAAAATAGAAAAGGAATTTGTTGAAAGGGTTTTGTTCCGGCTAATTGGGGTATGGCCGCCGACCAAATTTCCATATCAACGGCTGCCAGAGGTTCCTGCAAAGTGGCCAGCAACTCTGAAATTTTTTGACGATTTATAATGGCACTTTTATTGACAAAAGAATTTTTTATTTTTAAATGGCCGGGCTTTTCTATCCATTCATCTTTAATCTCAGAAACGTTTTTAATTCCTGCTTCGTGCCATTCAAACAGTTTATCTTTATTAATAAAAGGAAGATTAAAAATGCTTTCTTCGTTTGCAATATCTTTCCAGCAAGTATCAAAAAAATCGCATGGGTATGGTTTAAAACAATGTTTGCCAACACTGATATTTGGGATAGCATTCATTTCTATAAGAAGTGAAGCATCTTTAATTTTATCCTCAAAATATCCGAAATTTTTTTCCGCCTCTTTTTTAACACTGCGTTTTTTAAATAATTTTCTAGGGTCAATCTCGCCTTCCAGAATGTAATCGGCATTTAAGGTGGTTAAAAAAAGATCTTCAAAGCCCGGCAAACTGTTTTTTAAAACGTAGTATTGAAGGCAGGCATCCCGCAAATAAACTTCAGAAACTTTAATGGAACTTTTTACTTCGTACGCAAAATAACGGCCGTTTTCATAGTGAAGAATATCCGCCATTATCAGCACTTCCTTAAAAATAAAAGTGGCTTCGTAAATAACGCTTTGTTTACTTTCTATTAATTTTTGAGTAAGTTCATAGGCCTGAGTTGCGTTTTTTGTTTCCACCGAAACATCAATACCTCCGGGGAAAAGCTTTTGCGCAAAAAAACCAACATCGTTACCGCGTTTAAACGTTAGCCTTTTATCAATGGATAATTTATCTCTTAAATAAGGGTGTTTTTTATAAAGAAAAAACGCTTTAGAGCATTGTTCAAATTTAAGGAAAGAAGATTTGCTTATGGAGTAGGAGGCCAAGATATAAATATAATGATTTTATAAATAAGCGTTTAAATTTACTCCTCAAAAGATTGTTAAAGATTATTTTGCAGGCTCAAAGTTTCAATTTTGACTTAATATTTGCGATGAATAATTATCAAATCTCACAAATTAGTGATTGAAGAGATTTTGACCGGAATACAGATTATGAAAATTTAAATTTTAAAAAACATTGATAATTGTGTGGCACAATTCACCCAAAACCTTAAAAAGGCAAAAAAAAAACCGGTTCGCTTTTGAACCGGTTTTTTTTTGGTTTTAAAATTTATTTCAATCCCCAGAGTTCAACATGCGCTCTATCATGTTTTGAGTTAGGTTGGGTTTTGTATGTAAATGAAACCTTTTTAATAGCTATTTCTTTTACATTAAAGTCCTTTGTGGTTTCTCCGGCTTTAACCTCATTCTCAACTTTAATCTCATCAGAAGTTCCGCCTTCATAAAACACTTGCATGGCCAAGATGTTAATAGGAGCTTCTTTCACCATTAATTTAACAGCTTTGAATTTATCGGCACCAATAACAACAATGGATTCTTTCTCCATTTTAAAATTTGCTTTAACTTCGCCTATTTTATGCCACCCTTCTTTTTTACTAACCACAACGCCAGGTTTCTGAGCCATAATGGTATTTGCCTGTGCAAACAGCAAGGTAATAAAAACAATAATTAATTTTTTCATAATTTTTTTTAATTGGTTATGTTAAACTGACTAAAAATTTCGTGCCAACTAAGGGGCAGGAATTTATTTATCCCTTTTAGTTCCTAACCCCTCGGGTTACTTTTTGTAGAGTTAACTCATTGAAGGGAAAGATTTTCTACAATTTATCCCATAATTTCTACCACTTTCTCAGCTTGGTAAATAGTTTGGTAAAATATCGGCGGAATACTTCATGACTAAAACTGGTACTTTTTTTGCTTATTTTAAAGTGTGTATACTATTTTCAACAGAATAATTATTGATTTAACCGATAAGGATGATGTTACACTTGTACTTCCATCCAAAATTAATATTAACAATCTCTATTATAAAATAGAGTACGAATCTTTTTCTGAAAAAATTACGCTTTTTATGGAAGCAGTCGATGGGAAGGGAAAGCTGTTTCAGCTTAGCTTGAACGGCTCAGGTATTAAGGAAGATAATCTTAACTCGAAAGGTTTATTCCGGAGTGAAAACTTTGAAGTGGAAAAAATAAAACTTATTTGTTACCGCGATATCAAATTGTATTTCTCGCTTTGGAAAAAAGATTAAATTCCTTCTTTCGCGTAATTTCCCGCGTTGATGAAGCATAGTGGCAAGGATTTCTTAAGTCATAAAATTGGATTTAAGCTTAAAGTTTTTTATTTCTTTAAACATTCGTTAACTTCGTTACCTTAAATTTAAAATCATGTCTACCACACCCGAAGGACGCCAAATCATATTCAGTATGGTTAACGTTTCAAAAATTCATCCGCCTCAAAAGCAGGTACTTAAGGATATTTATATTTCATTTTATTACGGCGCCAAAATAGGCGTTTTAGGTTTAAATGGTTCCGGTAAATCTACTCTACTGCGCATAATTGCGGGAATGGATAAAGATTATATTGGGGAAATACATCAATCGCCCGGCTATTCCATTGGTATGCTGGAGCAAGAGCCAAAACTGGATGAAAATAAAACGGTGATTGAAGTAGTGCGCGAAGGGGTACAAAAGCACATGGATGTTTTAAACGAATTTGAAGAGGTTAATAATAAATTTGGCGACGAAGAGATTTTGAACGATCCTGATAAAATGGATAAACTCATCAATCGTCAAGCGGCGCTTCAGGAGCAGATTGATCAACACGATCTTTGGAATCTCGATAACCGTTTGGAGCGTTCGATGGATGCCTTGCGTTGTCCGGAAAGCGATACTCTCATAAAAGTGTTATCTGGAGGAGAAAGACGCCGGGTTGCTCTTTGCCGTTTGTTATTACAAGAGCCGGATATTTTATTATTAGATGAGCCAACCAATCACCTGGATGCTGAAAGTGTTGATTGGCTGGAACAACATTTGCAACAGTACAAGGGAACCATTATTGCAGTAACCCACGACAGATATTTCCTTGATAATGTTGCAGGATGGATTTTGGAGTTAGACAGGGGCGAAGGCATTCCTTGGAAAGGTAATTACAGCAGCTGGCTCGAGCAAAAAGGCGCGCGTTTAAAGCAGGAAGAAAAAACTGAAAGTAAACGTCAAAAAATATTAGCGCGCGAATTACAATGGGTGCGTCAAGGCGTAAAAGGCCGTGGGGTTAAACAAAAAGCGCGTTTAGGCAATTACGAAAAAATGTTAGGGGAAGATACCAAAGCAAAAGAAGACAACCTGGAGATTTTTATTCCTAACGGTCCGCGGCTTGGTTCTGAAGTAATTGAAGCCATTGAGGTAAGTAAAGGATTTGGCGATCGGTTATTATACGAGCATTTAAATTTTAAATTACCGCCTGCAGGAATTGTAGGAATTATAGGGCCTAACGGTGCAGGTAAAACTACTTTATTTCGTATGATTATGGGTGAAGAAAATCCAAATAGTGGTTCGTTCAAGGTTGGGCCAACAGTTAAGATCAGTTATGTGGATCAGAATCATAAAGAATTAGAGGCTAATAAAACCGTGTATGATGTTATCAGCGGTGGCCTGGATAATTTGATTTTGGGAGGAAAGCCAATGAATTCGCGTGCTTATATTTCTAAATTTAATTTTGCAGGCAGCGATCAGGGTAAAAAGGTGAGTGTGCTTTCCGGTGGAGAGCGTAACCGTTTGCATCTTGCTATGGCTTTAAAGGAAGAGGGGAATGTTTTATTACTCGATGAGCCTACCAACGATTTGGATGTAAACACGCTTCGTGCGCTGGAGGAAGGTCTGGAAAACTTTGCCGGTTGCGCGGTAATTATCAGTCACGACAGGTGGTTCTTAGACAGGGTTTGTACGCATATTTTGGCTTTTGAAGGCGACAGCAGTGTTGTTTATTTTGAAGGGGGGTACAGCGAATACGAAGAAAACAGAAAGAAGCGCTTAGGAAATGTTGAACCTAAACGCCCTCGCTATAAGAAATTAGCGGTTTAATTATTTCGTCTTTAAGTTTTTATTATATTTAATTATTCAAATAATAATTAATCTTCAATAAATATGATTCATTTTAATTCTTCTAAAATTTTAATTCCTGTTGATTTCAGTGAAACTTCCGAACTTGCTATCAGGCACGGTGCTTATATTGCCAAGCTGTCAAAGGGCGATGTGTACTTACTTCATGTAATTAACGCGCAGTACATGGCGCAAAATATGTTCGTTCCGTTGATGCAATTTACAGCCAATAATGATATTGAAAATAAAGCAGAACAAAAACTGGCACAGTTGGCGGAAGAGTTTAAATTGGAGCATGATGTTAAAATTGAATTTATAATTAAAACCGGCAACCCAAGTAATGAAATTGTTAATGTGGCTAAAGAAATTGACGCATCCTTAATTGTAATGGGAACGCATGGATACTCACCGCTTGAAGAATTAGTAATTGGAAGCAACGCGCTTAAAGTACTTACTAAATCTCATTGTCCTACTATGGCTATGAGCAGCGAGGCACTGCATGAAGGTTATAATAAAATCTTGTTGCCAATTGATACGAGTGCCCACACCCGTCAAAAAGTTAATTATACTTTAGAGATGGCTAAAAAATTCAATGCTCAGGTTTGCGCACTTGCTTTATTGAGCCAGGGCGAAGAGCATGAAAAACCTTCTATAGAATTAATTATTCATCAAATTGAAAAACTGGCAAAGGAAAAAGGTGTAAGCTTTAGTTCTGACGTTTTAAATAATGTAAAAAACCGAGCCACGGCCACCGTTGATTATACGCAAAAAATTGATGCTGATCTTTTAGTAATAATGACCGATCAGGACGCGGAACTTAGCGGTTTTTTTCTGGGACCTTATGCACAGCAGGTTATTCACCTGAGCAAGGTTCCGGTTATAGCCATTAAACCAATAGATTCTACTTCTACTACTGATGTTACTATGTTGAGCGGAACTTTGGGGATATAATCTTTTTAATAAAATTTCAACATCATGAAGAAAGTAATTTTTGCATTGGTAGCGTTTTCGGTAATTAATATGTCTGCACAAAAGCTGGCCGATGTTAGCCTTGATCTTTTAGATGGAAACATTATTAAAGGCACCACTACCATCAATGACATAGAATTAATTACCGCTTACGGCAAATTAATAATACCTGTTGGTAAAATCAGTCATATTGAAGTAGGATTAGGAAAAGATAATACCACCAATGAAAAAGCTAAAACTCATTTGAAGATACTTTCAACCAGTAATAATGAAGATACTCGTAAAAGCGCTTATAACGATCTTGTTAAACTTGGCATTAAAGCTATCCCGGCAATTAATGAATTTTATAATGATCCGAAAAATATTTCAGAGGAGTCAACTTACTCAGGAGAATTTACCATTGATAATGCTTTGTCAGAAATTAAAGCTTCAGGTAATTTAAATTACGATGCTCCTATTGAAGATATTTTAACCATGGATAATAATTATACAATGGGCGGCACCTATAATTTTGCCAAGATGGATATAAAAACAGAATACGGAAACCTATCTGTGCCTAAAGAAAAGATTAAAAGTGTTGATATTTCTGTTGCCGTGGAGCCCGGAAAAGGTGAGTTTTCTTTTAAAGTGCCGGCCTCCAAACATATTTCCGGAAATACGAATGGCGGTTGGCTTAAAACAGGTGTTACCGTAAAAGCAGGGCAGCGATTCAACATCACTGCCAATGGCGAGGTAACTCTTGCAAGTTTAAGCAACTCTAAATATAAACCCGATGGAAGCAGCAAGGCAGAAGGAGCTGCCGAATTTACAAAACCGTATAGTTCAGGTGGAGAAGTAGGCGAATATTCTTCAGGTGGATATCCCACTTATGGTCAGTTAGTTTATAAAATTGGAGAAGCTTCTACCGAAAATTTAAAGGCCGGGGCAAAATTCAGTGGTACTGCAAAAACCTCGGGCATGATCATGATATCTATTTACGAAACGGTGTTTAATTCCGGTAATAAAGGGGCTTATAACGTTAAAGTTTCTTTAGGGAAATAATGTAAGGTATCAAGACCTTTATTTAAAACAAGATCAAGTATGCTGAGGTTGGGAGTGAATCCGAATTTGCTCTCGAACGTTTGATAATAAGATTTCAGTAAAAAGTTATCAGGGCCATCTTTCGAAAATGTTTTTTTTGGATGAATGTGTTCTCTAAGATCAATCGTATTTTCAGGTTCTTTTATATACTCTGTACTAAGAATTATTTCTTTTTTAATTCTTAAAAGTCCGAATATTATTTTTAACTGTTCAAGATTGTAGTCGATTAAATATTCATAATCAGTTGTATACATTTTTTTAATATCATCCTCAAAAAAATCGAAGTAAGGGGAATTTTTGTAGGCACTGGTAATTGCGCGCCAGTGTTTGGTTTGCCATTGATCGCTGTATGAAATTTGAAGCTCTGAAACTAATTCTTTATGCGCGGTTTTTTTTATGGGAATTGTTAAATCTAAGCTGCCGTTAGCGGTTAAAATGCGCGTTCTGTTTCTATAACTTTGTTTTATGTAGTGATCCTGCTGCTCTATAGTTATAGTATCTGCATTAAATATGTAATAGAAATAATATAAGTTGGGCCAATAAGCGGTGCTGAGCAGAACGTTCATTTTACTTTTTTCTTAAAACAGATATCACTTTGCCTTTAATATACTCTTCAGGTATAAAGCCGCACATGCGTGAATCATTGGAGTTATCCCTATTATCTCCCATAACGAAATAATAATTTTTTTGAACGGCGTACTTCTTTGAATATTGTTGATTGATAAAAATACTGTCGTTTTTTATTTTTAAATCATTGCCTTCGTAGGTAATGATAAGGTTTGCGTATAAATAAATATTGATTGAATCTAATGTAAGTGTGTCATTTCTTTTCGGGATATAGAGTTTGCCATAGTTATCCATGTTCCAGTTAAAATGATGCGAATAAGGGAACAGTGTTTCGTCAAATGCATCTTTTAACTCTGTTTTCATAGTTACCTTTACTATTAACGAATCTTTTTTAAGGACATCCGCTTCCAAAGCAGTTAATGAAAAACTATAATCAAGGTTTTCAGATATTTGCCCGCCTTCAATCAAATTATAGCGCGTTTTAAAAACTGTATCCAGTTTAATTTTACTTTTAATAAAATAATTATGTTTAAGATCCGGCATATCCGTAATTAAAAAATTATTTATGTACAAAAGTTTTTGTTTTATTTCAATGGTATCTCCCGGAAGTCCTATTATCCGCTGTAAGCAACGGGTGCCATTTATTGTTGAATCTATTGAAGGGAACGTGTAGTAAACAAAATCATTAGTTTGATAATGGTTCGCCAATTTTTTTATAAGAAACGTTGAACCCACTCCGTAGGTGGATAACATGTCTTGCGAGTTTATTTTTACAATGTCAAATACAAAAACCCGGAGCAAAATAAAAATAAGCAAGGCAACAGCGCCGCTGGCAAACCATTTTGCATGACGAATAGGTGTGTAATATTTTTTAAATTTTTCCAGCTTTTAATTTGCGTCGGTGATTCCATTTATTGAAGCCCCAGATTGCAAGTACAATTAAAATAAATGGAATTTTAACTGAATGTAAATTACCATCTTTTACATAACATAAAAAACGTTCCCATCTGAATTTTCCTTCTTTGCTGTTTTTAGTCAAAGATTTAACTGCCGACTTTCCGCTTACAGGATTATTTTCGGAATACTTCATACTAAACCATACAAAAAACGGAGAACCTACAATATGATCGAAAGGAACAAAGCCCCAGCTGCGGCTATCCGCGCTATTATGACGGTTATCGCCCATCATAAAATAATAATTTTGTTTAAAGGTATAGCTTGTAATGGGTTTGCCGTCGAATAAAACCTGTGAGCCTTGTTTTGTTACCTGATGAATTCCGTCATCGTAAGTGTTCATTATCTTTTCATACAAACAAACATTATGCGTATCAATAGGAAGGGTTAAACCTTCTCTTGGTATTTGCAGCGGACCAAAATTATCATTGTTCCATGCATACGATGCATTGTGAGGAAAAACTGAATTATCAATATCGTTTTTTTTATCAATTTTTCTTTCAATTGAAATTACATCCGCCATATTTTTAACCCTTGCTGCCACATGTGCCGGCATATTTAAACGGTACACCACTGTATCTTTTGCTATGGCCGCAATGCCAACTTCCGTTACATAAATATCTAAAGAATCTAATGCAGTAAGATTGCTGAGAGAAGGCTGGCCATTAGGCAGGTTTATTTCTTCGCCGAACACTCTGCTTTTACACTTTACGTAATAATTATGTTGCGCGTTGGCAGGCATTTCTTGTTTTTTATCATTAATGTAAATTTCGCCATCCTTAATTTGAAAATTATCTCCGGCAATACCTACGCAACGTTTTACGTAATGCTCACGTTTATCAACCGGACGAGCTATAATTTTGCCCATTCGTTTTCCGTTTATAAGATTAACGGCATCTTCATTATTGATTAATTCGTTTGTTTTGGCAGCGTAATATGATTTGGTTTGTAGTTTTTGTCCTGAGCGTAAATCTTCATTTTCAAGAATCTGAGCAAAGTAGCGCTTCAGTGCGTAATAACTCATGTTTTGTTCGCTTTGTAAAACCGTATCTCCATCGGGATAATTGAATACAACAATTTGATTATTTTTTACTGTGCCAAAGCCCGGCAACCGGAAGTAGGGAAGCTTTATCCATTCTAAATACGATTTTTTTGTTTCGCTTAATGGAAGCGTGTGATGCGCAAAAGGAAACGATAATGGTGTTTGAGGAATTTTTGGGCCGTAAGCAAATTTATTTACGAATAAGAAATCGCCCACCATTAAACTTTTTTCGAGTGAAGATGTGGGAATGGTAAAGGCTTCGATAAAATAACCTCGAATAATACTTGCGGCTATTACTGCAAAAATGATGGGGTCGGCCCAGTTTTTAATAAATTTAATAGGTTCAATTTTATATCTTTCAAGACCAACAAATTTTGCCGTAGGGTCTAATCCAATTTTTACAAAGAAAATATACGGAAGCAATGATGCAAATAAAAGATCGGAGTTGGAAGGTTTGTTAAATGCCCTTGCTACATTAAAACCGTAAACTCCGTACATTAAAATATTAACCCCGGGCACGGCCATTATTAAGCACCACCACCAGGGTTTATTTAATAATTTGGAAAGGCAATAGAAGTTGTAAAATGGCACCCAGCCTTTCCAGCTTTCAATCCCCGCTTTAGCAAATAGTTTACTAAGTCCGAAAAAGGAGGCAATTACCAAGCCTAAAAAAATATAATTTCCCATAAAAATAATTGGTTGAAGATAATAAAAAATAAAAAGATGCGCTGTTGGATTTGTGCTTTTTTAGCTAATCAAGCAAAGCCGAACCCGCTAAATAATTACTTTGTTTTAATCATTTGGAGATACTTTTGAACTTCTTTTAAATAGTTTATGATATTAAGTGAGTTTTTATTTTCAATCACCAGGTCTGCTTCTCCATATAAATTATTATTGCCACAGGAAAACGAAGGGTGCATTTGTGAAGTGATGACAGCTGCAAAATCAGAATACTTTTCTGTAACATTTATAACCAATTGATATTGTTTGTTTTTTATTGAGGATTCTACGTGAGATTTTGGCAGGTTTAAAAAATCAGCATCTTTTTTTGTGAAACAGATCCAGTCGCCGAATGTAGATTTTTTTAAATTCAGTTCCAGAAAATAAACATCGGCATATTTATTAGTTTGGTCAATAAATTTATCAATTTCATTTTTGTTGATAGGGGCTGAGTTATCAAGAATCAAGGCAATTTTTTCAATTTTATCCCAGTTTAAAAATTGTTTTTGTCGGTTAAAACTGTTTTTTTCAACTGCCGTTTTTGCAAAATATTTTGAAAATATTCTTAACATTATTTTACCAGTTCATGAGCCAAAGAAACAAATTTTTCTACCGTTTTTTCAAGACTATCGTAGGTTTTTCCTCCGGCAGCGTTAATGTGCCCTCCTCCGTTAAAATAATTTCTCGCAAAAGTATTTACGTCAATATTTCCTTTACTTCTAAATGATAATTTAATTCCTCCTTCGCCTTCGTTAAAGAGAGCGCAAACTTTTATTCCTTTAATAGCAAAGGGATAATTCACTATTCCTTCCGTATCTCCTTTTTTATAACCAAATTCTTTTAATTCGGCTTCTGTAAATGAAATAAAAGCTACGGGCAAACCTTCAATTATTGTCATTTTTTTACTTAAAGCGTAGCCGAGTAAACGCATTCTTGATTCGCTGTAAGTATCGTAAATAGCGGAGTGGATATCACTTGGCATAATTCCCGTTTTTAAAAGTTCAGAAATTATTAAATGTGTTTTTGAATTTACGCTCGGGTAACGGAAAGAACCAGTGTCGGTCATTATTCCCACATATAAACAACTTGCAATTTTTTTATCAATTAGTTTTTTTCCGCCTAAGCCTTCAATAAAATCATATATTAATTCACACGTACTGCAGGCATTTACATCGTGAAAATAAAGCGAGGCATAATTATCGGGTTGCTGGTGATGGTCGATGATAATTTTTGGCGCCACAGCTTTTTCAATTTCAATTCCTAATTTTTCAATTCGTTTTAATGTATTAAAATCAAGGGTAAAAATAATGTGGGCTTTTGCTAACAATTTGTTAACTTTTGCAGAATCTTTTTCGAAAACTAAAACGTGTTTATTTCCGGGAAGCCACTCCAAAAAATCAGGGTAGTCGTTAGGAACAACCACTGTAACCGTTTTTTTGAGCGATTTTAAGTAATGATAAAGACCAAGGCTGCTTCCCATGGCGTCCCCATCAGGACTCCAATGAGTCACAATTACCACATTTTGGGATTTTTTTAATAAAGCCTTAAATTTAGGAAAGGTATCTTTGCGCATGAGCGTGCTTTTTGGTTTTATCATGCCTAAAGGTAAACAATACAGGGATTTTTCGGCTTTTTGACCCCCATTTTTTGGTTATTTAAGAATAATATATGTATATTTGCGCCTCGAATTTTAAAAACACAAAAACAAAACATGTTAATAGTTCAAATCAAAGAAGGCGACACCATTGAGAAAGCGCTTAAAAAGTACAAGAAAAAATTTGAAAAAACCGGTGTTGTAAAACAACTTCGCGAGCGCCAAAAGTTCACAAAGCCTTCTATACGCATTCGCGAAACTAAAATTAAAGCGGTTTATAAGCAAAAAATGCAAATTGGCGCTTTGGATTAACATTCCTTAGTAAAAATTTTATTTTTTTATATTGCATTCCTGATCTGAATTGTGTAAATTTAGGTTAGGAATTTTTATTTTATATGGTTGATAATTCGGTATATGAATTTCTTTCTTGTCTCAACCTGCAAAAAAGGAGTAGCGTTTTAACTACAACAAGCTACCAAAACGATCTGGAACAATTTTTTAAGCATATAGAATGTGAGGTTGGTGAGATACCAGCATCCCAAGTTAATTCTGCGCACATTCGGGGTTTTATTTCTTCTTTAATGGAAAAGGGGCTAAAGCCAAGAAGTGTAAATAGAAAATTAAGTTCTTTAAAATCTTATTATAAATATTTGCACAGAAATCAATTGGTATCCTCCAATCCCGCGTCAAAAATTCAGGGTCCAAAAACACCGAAACGACTGGCGGTTTTTATGGATGAAAGTCAAACTGAAAGCATTTTTGAAAATTATGTGTTTGCCCAGGGATTTGAGGGTTTAAGAGATAAACTAATTATTGATATTTTATACCAAACGGGTGTTCGAAGAGCAGAGTTATTAGGTTTAAAAGTTACCGACGTTGATCTTTTTAATTTGCAATTGAAAGTTTTAGGCAAACGGGATAAAGAACGATTAATACCTTTTAGTCTTGAACTTAAGCGGAGTTTTTCGGTTTATTTAGAAGAAAAGAAAAGGCTAAATCTCACGAATCCTTTTTTACTTGTAGATCTGAAAAATAAAACGGTGAATGTTACTTTGGTTAGTAAAATAGTAAAAAATGTACTGGGTTCAGTTTCTACAAATAAGAAAAAAAGTCCGCATGTACTTAGGCATACTTTCGCTACACATTTACTAAATAACGGTGCGGATATAAACGCGGTAAAAGAATTATTAGGACACGCTAATCTTTCGGCAACTCAAATTTACACGCATAATACAATAGAAAAATTAAAAAAAACATATAAACAAGCCCATCCAAGATCGGGCAATTAAAAACAAAATAAGGAGGAATAATTATGACAATCAACATCCAATCAGTACACTTTACCGCAGATGGTAAACTTTTAGATTTCGCGAAAGAAAAAGTAACCAAATTAACTACCTATTACGATGGAGTAATTTCGAGTGATATTATTTTAAAGCTGGATAAAAGCAACACCAGTGAAAATAAAATTGCTGAAATTAAAATGCTTTGTAAAGGCCATGAGTTTTTCGCGAAAAAGCAGTGTGCTACTTTTGAAGAAGCCACCGATCTTGTTTGCGAAGCTTTAAAAACGCAACTAAAAAAGCATAAAGAAAAATTATTGCAAATTTAAGCAGATGATTTTTATTAAAAACCGTTTCATTAAATGGAGCGGTTTTTTTATTTGTCGATACTCTCAAAAATACATTTAGAAGTTTCTCCTAAAATTATCAGTAATGGAAAGCTCGTGTTTGCCTACAGCCATCCATTTGATTTTTTGCAATAACATGTTTGGGGGTGATTTATAAGATTAAATTTAAAGCTTTTGCTGAAAGCGCGTTTTAAAGTTGCTAACGAGTTATTAGTTTAGAATAATCCTTTAGAATTAAAATGAATTCTTACGAGGGATTATATTGAACCTTTTGCTGAGCAGCGTATTCTTCCAGTTTACTTAATCCAATCTCTTTACGCCGTTCGTTCACATGCTTTTTATCCGCAATTGGAGCAAATTTGTATTCTCCGGTTTGCCAGTTTCCATTTATTTGTGTGCCGAAGATTTGTTGCCCGCGTTGTACTAAAGTTTTTCTGTCAATAAGGTTCGCGAAATTAAGGGGTTCCAAGGTTCCAGACTTCACGGCTCTTTCCATTAGTGGTATATATTTTTCCTGTGTTTCAAAATCCGCGTTCTGTATAGTGGTAAACAAAGTGTAATTATTTTGCGCGCCAATCTGTTCAGAACCCAGCCAGCCGTATTTATTCAGAATCTGTTCAACTTTTGCAAGGTTAATGGAGTCCTGATAAAATTTCATATCACTTACATTTTTCACTTCGGCAGAATTGCATCCATACGTTTGAATGGTTGCTTCCAGTAATGCTAAATTAGCATTGAATGAAGAATGGATCTGTTGAAGTTCCTCAGCAATTTTTAAATTGATTTTTTTGGTATGCGCACTAAGCACATCTTTTTGATAGTTTGCATACTCCGAGGAATCGCGAAGGCGTGATTCAACGATAGCGCTGCTTTTGTTTTGGGGAATTAAAAAATGGGAGAGGATGGAAACAAGAATCAAAAAACACACTGAATAGAGGCATTTTGACAGAACCTTCATAAAAGATTAATTTGATGTAAATGTAAAGGGTTATTTGGCTTGTGATTCAAATGAAAAATAATTTTGTAAATTTTTAACACTCGTCAAAAATCTTTCCGGGATTTAAAATATAGTTAGGATCGAAAACTTTTTTAATGTTTCGCATTAACTCGAGTTGATGTGGAGGAAAAACTATTGAAAGAAAATCTTTTTGAACTAAGCCAATGCCATGTTCACCGCTAATAGTTCCCCCTAATGCTTTACACAATTCAAATATCTCTTTGATTCCTTTCGGAAGGTCATTGTTCCAGGCATCATCGCTTAAATCTCCCTTAATAATATTAACATGAAGGTTGCCGTCACCTGCGTGACCGTAGCAAACAGAATTAAATCCATATTTTTTACCAATAGCTTTAACACCGTGGAGCAATTTTGGAAGCTCCGCTCTTGGAACTACAGTGTCTTCCTCTTTATATACGCTGTTACTTTTTACTGCTTCACCCACTTTTCTCCTGATCTTCCAGAGAGCATTTTTTTGTTCTGCACTATCTGCAAAAAGTATTTCATCGCTGTTATGGTTTTGCATTACAGAGCTTATTACTTCGCAATCCTGCATCAATACATCCATATTATTTCCATCCACTTCAATAAGCAATAAAGCCTGCCATTCGGGTTTTATTACAAAATTCACCTCTCCTGCATGCTTAATACTCCAATCAATGGCATCGCGTTCCATAAATTCCATAGCGCTGGGAGTAATACCAGCCCTGAAAACCTGTCCTACTGCATTACAGGCGTCCTCTGCATTTTTAAAAGGCACAAGCATCAGCAAATCATGTTTGGGAAGAGGAATCAGTTTAAAAACTATTTTAGTAACTATTCCCAAAGTACCTTCGCTGCCCACCATTAGATGCGTGAGGTTATAACCGGTTGAGTATTTAAGTGTGTTGGCGCCGGTCCACATAATATCCCCATTGGCTAACACAACTTCAAGGTTCAATACATAATCGCGTGTTGTTCCGTATTTAACAGCTTTAGGACCCCCGCTGCTGTGCGCGATATTTCCGCCAAGGCTGCAACTTCCCCAGCTTGCAGGATCGGGAGGATAAAACAATCCAAGTTTTTTTACTTCTTCTTGAAAAATATAATTAATAACGCCTGGCTCAACTGTTGCCTGTAAGTTTCTTTCATCAATGTGTAAGATCTTATTGAATTTTTCCATACTCAGCAAAACCCCGCCTTTTATGGGAAGAGCCGCTCCGCTAAGGCCTGTGCCGGCTCCGCGGGTTGTAAGAGGAATTTTATTAGCGTTACAAATTTTTGCAATGGCTGAAACCTGCTCAACTGTTTGAGGTTTCACTACAACATCTGCAAGATAGATCAGATCTTCTGTTTCATCTTTTCCATATTTTTGGAGTTGATCTTTATCACTAGAAATATACTCATCCCCCACTATTTTTTTAAGATCATCAAATGTTATTGACGTTGCATTGTTATAATTTATAGTATTCATTTTATAAATAAAGCTTGTTAAATTACTATTATTGATGCTTAAAGATATAGTTCACCTTTGTAATATTTAATTCTGTTTATTAACACACATACGCATTTACAATTGTATGATGCCGCTATTGAAGTGGTAAATCTGAATATCGATTCTACCGATAAGCCAAATTATTATTCTTATGGTTTGCATCCTTGGTACATTGATGAATTTACTTACGAAGATTACATAAAAAAACTGGAAATTATTGCTGATGAGAAACGTTGCATTGCCATAGGAGAATGTGGCCTTGACAAGTTAAGTAAAGTAAATTTTGAGCTTCAGCACAAGGCGTTTGTTGAACAGATCAAAATTGCCAATAAGTACAAAAAACCTTTAATTATTCATTGTGTTAAGGCATTTAACGAATTAGTAAATTGCCTTAACCTTAACAATAACGAAGTTCCGGTCATCATTCACGGATTTAACAGCAACGAAAACATTGCCAGGGTATTAAGAGATAATGGTTGTTATTTTTCGTTTGGAAAAGCGTTGTTAGGGTATCAATCAAACGCCGAAAAAACATTGAAGAATATTGGACGCAAAAATTTTTTTCTTGAAACGGATGATTCAGATATTTCTATAAAATATATTTACCGAAAAGCTTCAGAAATTTTAGGTGTGGACGAAGAGATCTTAAAGCTGCAGGTGCAAAGTAATTTTGAAACAATTTTTAAAATAAAAAAGTAATGGATACAAGCTGGATGGAACGAACGTCCTTATTAGTAGGACAAAAAGGTTTGGAAAAACTCAATAACGCGCACGTATTAATTGTTGGTTTGGGTGGCGTGGGCTCTTACGCAGCCGAGGCTATTGCCCGCTCCGGTGTTGGTAAAATGACTATCATTGATGGAGATACGGTGGATCCTACCAATCGTAACAGACAGTTACAAGCCCTTGTTACCACTCATGGAATGAACAAAGCTAAATTAATGGGCGAACGAATCAAATTAATAAATCCGGAAATAAGTTTGGATGTGATAGAAGAATTTAAAAATCCGGATGACATGAAAGATTTTTTGACTCAGAAATTTACCTATGTGATAGATGCGATTGATAGTATTTCTCCAAAATTATATTTGTTGCAAACAGCTTATTACAATAATCAACGTATTATTTCAAGCATGGGAGCAGGGGGGAAGATGGATCCTACAAAAATACAAGTGGTGGATATTAGCAAAACACGAATTTGCCCCATGGCGCAATACGTTAGAAAAAGGTTACGTTACATGAATATTTACAAAGGAATTAAATCGGTATTCAGTGATGAACTTCCGGCAAAATATTCAATAATGCGAACGGATGGAAGTAAATTCAAAAAATCAGCTTACGGAACAATCTCCTATTTGCCAGCGGCTTTCGGATTAACCTGCGCATCGGTAGTTATACGCGACATTACCGGCTGGAAAGAAGTAAAAGCTTAGTGTCTGCTAATACTCAATAAAAAGAACAACACGTAAACAAATAAAATTTGATGAGATAGGTTTTTATTAAAAAAAGCCCGGTTTAAGTGCAGTGCAAGTTGGTTCATTTATTTTGGAGATTTAGAGCAATTCGAAGATACGGTTTTTAGCCGATAGGATTTATTTGAAATATATTTCTTTGTAAACTTTAACAAATTTATTGGCCTCGCCGCTTCGTTGCAAGCCTTTTATAATCAGGGTTGTGTCGTTCTTCCACTTCAACTGATCTGGCCCCCAATCTTTAAATTCTCTTAAGCCTGCCAATTGGTAGGCTTTATTTTTCTTTCTATAGATCTCAATTCCATTTACGTCGAAACCTGCTTCAAGATCAGAGTTGGCACAAACAAAATAATTGGCATTTGGCGATACTACTGGGTAACTGATGGCTTTTAAGGGCTCCCCGGTAATCTTATTAATTAAAATAAAATTCTGACTCTCCATTTGATATTGATTCACAACATAATAATTTATATCATGGTTATATTCTACAAATAAAAACACGGTGTAATCTTCACCGCGGTCATTTACAAGTTTAATAATTTTACCGTTATCGCATTTAAAAAAAAGACTGTCGGCTTTTCTGGTAACAAACTCTTTGCAATTATCAACAAAAATGTTGTCGGTGCTATCCGGTAAATTTAATTTTTTAAAAAGGGTATTGGTATCGTTGGAGGTACGATAATTATAAATTTGATCTCCAATTTTAAGAGTATCCATTTTGCCATATACGGTTTCTTCAGAATAAAATTCATTGTTAGTTTTATCTTCGTGAGTACAGCTTAAAAAAGATAAGAAGAGGAGAATAATTGGCCAGTTTCGCATGAGCCGAAAGTATAAAAAAATATGCGTTGATTAACATTTTTAAATAGGATAACTTTAAAACTAATATCTTTGAGTACATGAAACATTATTCAACCCATGCCATTGATCAGTTAACGCGCCATGCTTTAAGAGACACTTCGGGTTTTAACTGGTTAATGAATAACGGGTACAGAGAATTGCTGGCAGTTTTTGATGCTGTGCGCGATGATAAAATGGCCTTTAAATTTTTAATGGAAAATAAACATTTTGTTTTGGCCGCTTTTGTTAATGCTATTTGGGATGATGAAAAGGCCTTTAAATTTTTGATTGATGCAAAGGCTTATGACTGGGCGGCCTGCGCGAATATAATTAATGGCGATGATAAGGCCGAAGAAGTTTTAAACCGCAGCGGTAAAAAGCATTTTGTATTGCTTGCTCATGCCATTCAAAGCCGCATACATGAGGATAATGATAAAAATATGAGCCCTTGGGGGGTGATGAAAAACCTGCTTAATTTTAAAAAAGGAATGAAAAAAGATGAGGATAGTTGATTCGATACCGCATGAAAGTATGACCATCAGTATTTTTCACATGAACGATAAATACATGGTGAAATTTGAGGCCGGCCCTATGGAGCAGATTTTTAAGTTTTTGGTTAGCGATGTTAAAAGTGTTGATAATCTGAAAGCTAAAATTACCGGTGAATTTATTGAAACTACACGCAAGCGCTTTAACGACATGTTTTTGCAAATGCGCGAATTATAAATATATAAAACATTGAATAAATTTTTTATGATTATCTATTATAATTCCCGTTGTTCCAAGTGTCGCGCAGCTAAAGGTCTTCTCGAAGAAAATAAATGCGATTTTACCATAAGGGAGTATCTTAAAGATCCACCCACTAAAAAAGAGTTAAAAGAATTAATTGTGAAGTTGCAGTGCAAGCCTATTGATATCGTTAGAAAAACTGAACCTTTATTTATCGAGAAATATAAGAGTGAAAAAATTTCAGATTCACAATGGATAAAAATTTTAAGTGAACATCCCATTTTAATAGAGCGACCTATTATTATTGATGGCGAAAGAGCAATTGTGGGTCGTCCGGCGGGTTTTATTGTTAATTTTTTAAAGAAATAGGTTTAAAGGTAAAACACCTTTATTTCACATAAGAAACCTTTACGTTAAAATCGCCGCCTCCGCCCCCCGGCTTGCCGTTTTTGCCGGGAGTTCGATGCCATTTTGAAAACGATTTAACTTTAAAATAAGATTGAACATCAATGGAGCCCGAATAGCAAAATTTGGTAATTTCCATTTCATCCATTAAACATTCAAGACTTATAAAAAAATCTTTTGAGGTTTGAATGTTGTACTGCTTTAAGGGCAGTATAAATTCTCCCTGTTTAATTCCTACTTTAAAAATAATTGCTTTTTTTAAAATGGTTGGCCCCACCCAATCTTCTCCTAACCATTTGGGGGTATTAGCAGGAGGGGAAACGCGTTGGTAAAAATTCAACCGAAACAAAAGCGAGTCATCGTATTTATTCTGAATAATAAAAAATTGAAAGGATTCAAATAAACAATTGTCTTTATTTTTAACAAGTATGGCAGCCTCTGAACCCTTCCAGTTTCCGGAGGCATCTACAAAACCTGTGCAATTGTTTTTGGTATATTTTGTAGTTCCTAAAGTTTTATATTTTACTTTTTTTGATTTAACCGTTACTTCGTCTAAAATTACCGGTAAACTTTCCATGATAATTGTTTTATGCGGCTCTTTCAAATAGTCGTAAACCGAAAAAATCAAGGGTTTGTAGCCAATGGCGGCAATTTTTATACTGTCATTCTTTTGATTTTCGAAAACAGTAAATTCAAATACTCCGGCTTCGTTACTTAAGGTTCCCAGAGATTTTCCAATAACACCAATGCTTACAAATGGCACAGGCTGTTTGGTGATATTATCTGTAATTGATCCGCTGATTTTTTTTTGCGCAAAACAGGTTGCAGAAAAAGCTATTAAAACGAGTAGAAATTTCACTTTGCTAATCTACTAAACACCTGCCAATTATTTCGTATCTTTGCCACCTTATTTTAAAAAATGATTTCAGCAAGTAATATAAGTTTACAATATGGTAAACGCGTTCTGTTCGACGAAGTAAATGTAAATTTTACACCGGGAAACTGTTATGGAATAATAGGTGCTAATGGTGCGGGTAAATCTACTTTTATGAAAATATTAAGTGGAGAGATTGATCCAACAAAAGGCAGGGTAAATATTCTTCCGGGAATGCGCATGAGCGTTTTAAAACAAAATCACTTTGAGTACAATGAGTTTACTGTTCTTGATACGGTGTTAATGGGTAACAAACGATTGTATCAGATTATGAAGGAAAAAGATGCCATCTACGCGAAGGAAAATTTTTCTGACGCTGATGGCATTAAGGCCAGTGAGCTGGAAGGGGAATTTGCGGAAATGAATGGGTGGAATGCCGATAGCGAAGCCGCTGAAATGCTTACCAATCTTGGGGTGTTGCCTGCATCACATGGTAAATTAGTTAAAGAGCTATCCGGTAAAGAAAAAGTAAAAACATTATTAGCGCAGGCTTTATTCGGTAATCCGGATATTTTAATGCTGGATGAACCTACGAACGACCTTGACGTGGAAACCATCACCTGGCTTGAGAATTTTTTGGCTGATTTTCAAAATACTGTTATTGTCATAAGTCACGACCGACATTTTTTAGATGCGGTGTGTACTAATATTTGCGATATTGATTATAGCAAGCTGAGCACGTACACCGGTAATTATAGTTTCTGGTATCACATGAGCCAGCTTCAATTAAAGCAGCGAAGTGATCAAAATAAAAAAATTGAAGATAAGCGTGCTGAACTGCAGGATTTTGTTAGAAGGTTTAGTGCCAACGCCAGTAAAAGCAGCCAGGCAACCAGTAGAAAAAAATTATTGGAGAAACTAACGGTTGATGAGATTCCTGCAAGTACAAGAAAATATCCTGGGATTATTTTTAAACAAGAGCGTGAAGCCGGCGATCAGATTTTACTGGTAGAGAACCTGAGCAAGAAAAGTAAAGATGGCGACGTGATTTTCAAAGATGTGAATATCAATATAAATAAGGGAGATAAGATCGCGTTTATAAGCCGTAACCAATTAGCGGTGTCTACTTTATTTAATATTTTAGCGGGAGAAGAAGTGCAGGATGGAGGCAAATTTACGTTCGGTACCACCATTTATAAAGCACACCTTCCCAATGAAAATGCTCACTTTTTTCAAAGCGATTTAAATTTGATTGACTGGTTAAGACAGTTTAGTAAAGATAAAGATGAAACTTATATCAGAGGCTTTCTGGGTAAAATGTTGTTTAGTGGCGAAGAAGTAATGAAAAAATGTAATGTGCTTAGCGGAGGCGAAAAAGTGCGTTGTATGACCAGCAGAATGATGTTGTTGAATCCTAATTTATTGATCTTAGATGAGCCTACCAATCACTTGGATCTTGAAAGTATTATTGCTTATAACGATGCTTTAAAAGATTATACCGGTGTGATTTTATTTACCAGTCATGATCATGAAATGGTGCAAACGGTAGCTAACAGAATCATTGAAATTGGGCCAAAGGGTATTCTTGATAAAACCTGTACGTATGATGAATATCTTGCTAACGCTAATTTAAAAGAGCAAAGAAAAAAACTTTATAATTAGTGAAATTTATTTACACCATATTTATTTGCTTGATTTTTAATTTATCGTCTAAAAATATTTGCGCTCAGGAACCCAATTTAATTAAAGTTAAGCGTGAACAAAATTTAGTTAAAGTTTATTTTGATAATACAGAATTGACTTTAATGCCAATTGACCGTTTTGGAAATCCACAGGCAAATAAAGTAAAGTCATTTAAATTATGGATTAAAGGCAGGGGAAAAGCTTATGAAGGTTTTGATAATAAGCTGAGCGGGGAAATGGTTCAGGGACTAAATAAATTAAAAAAGGCCACCATTATTTATTTTACAGAAATTGCGGTTGAAGATGATAAAGGGCATCTTGTTAAACTCCCTGATGTTTACGAAACCTGGTTCCCGGATTGTAAAAATTGCGATACAAAAACACGCAAAAAGCCATGAGGTAATACCCTTACCGAGTTACTCACTTAAAATTTTTTCGGTAATTAATTCATGCAGATATTTTTTTTTGCCTTTGTAATTGGCAATGATAAAAGCACCTTTTAAAAATTTGGTCTCTTTTAATTCGTTAAGCAGTTTCAGAGCTTCGTTATAAGTATCAAAATGCCCCATAATAAAACGCGTAATATAATCGCTGTCTGTTGATCTTATTATTTTAGGGAAGCCAAGAATGTTGTTATAGTTAAAATTTTCAAATGTTTTATAGGCTCCAATTTGAACTTTATACGCAAGGCTGTCTTTTTTTGTGTTTCCAAATTTTTGGGCAAATTCTTCTTTATTAAATTCAGCATCTTTTTTAAATTCAAGTTCACTTATTGTTCGGGTAAGTTCCTGTAATTTTTTATCGTAAGGTGCTGAGGTAAAATCGGCAAACACATTCAAAACTAAAAAGGAATCTATATTAATAGTACTTAATTCTATAACCTGCTGAGGGAATTTATCAACCTTTACCACTAGTTCATATTTATCGCCCGCAGGAAGATTTGTTAGGAAAGCTCCGCTTTGGCTATTTGATTTTAGGTCGATACTGAATCTTCTATTTTTAAATAGTGAATTAATTTGAATAGTGGCACCAACGGGCTTATTATCTACCGTAACAAAACCATTAACCTCCAGCATTTCTATAGGTATTCCAGGAATTCCGGGTTCAATTTTATATATATCCTGTTCGCCTTTACCGCCTTGTTTATAGGATGAGTAATAACCCACTTTGCCATCTGCTCTCACTATAAAAAATTTATCGTCATTTTTTGTATTTATTGGCGCACCTAAATTATACGGAGTTTGCCAGTTTTCAGATTTCAGATCGCTTCTAAAAATATCATAGCCTCCTAAACTATTATTATTGTTGGAAGAAAAGAAAAGAATTTTTCCATCGGTGGTAACAAAAGGAGCATCTTCATCGTACTGTGTATTTATGATGGGGCCAAGATTTTTTATATTGCCCCAAACATTGTTTTTTAATCTGTCGGCTATATACAGATCCTTTCCGCCATAACCTCCCTTACGTTCACTGGCAAAAATTATCTGATCGCGGTGTGGTACAAAGCAAGCGCTACCTTCCCATTGCGGGCTGTTTAAGCCTATCTGTAACACCGGTTTACTATAAGTGTTGTTAATTAAAGTACTTAAATAAAGATCGCCGTTACCTGCGCCTATGTTTTTATAGACGAAAAGCTGTGTGCCGTCGAAATTTAAACAAACGGCTGCGTCGTGTAAAATGGTGTTAATGCTTTCTATTCCTTGAGGCTCCCCCCAGGTTGAGTCATTTGTTTTTTTAGAGATTAAAATATCTTCATAAAACAATTCTATTTTTTCGGTTCCATCCGGTTGCTTACCTTTTAATACTTGCTTTCCGCCTTTTGAATCAGGGCCTCTGTAAGTGAAAATCATAACCGATTCATTTGAAGTTATAAGCGGACAATATTCGGAAGCATTTGAGTTGATGGGTTTACCGATATTGCTTATCCTTACGTTATTTTTCTTGCGCTTAAATTCATTGATTTTTTTGCACCGGTTAATTCTGTATTTAATTTCTTCAATCAATTTGTTGGATCTGTCAATACTTTTTTCTTCAATAATTAGGGCGGTTCTGTAATTTTCAATAGCTCTGTCTATACTATCATTTTTTTCTAAGGCGTAAGCAAGATTGAAATAATAACCATCAATTTCATTTGCTTTAGGGTTGGCTTTATTAATATATTGAATAGCTTTTGAAACATTATTGGCATCATACGAATAACATATACCTATCAGATAATTTAACTCTATAAGTTTTGGATTATTGGTAAGCAATTTTTCAAAATGTGGAAGCGCCTCCAAATAGGATTCCTGATAAAATTTTTCTTTTGCTTTATTAAGGGTAAGGATATCCGTTTTTTTTAAGCCTGAGGTTATTTTTTCAAAAAATTCAGTGCTAACTTGCGAAAACCAATTTTGATTGAGTGCAAATATTAAAACGAAAAATAATATAAATTTTGAATGCTTCACTTATTTTAACAAATATGCAATGTACTAAAACTTTTAAGAGCTCGGTTATCTATTTATTAAGAAATAACCCTTAGCATTTGTTTTACAATTTTAGCTTTTTGTTTAGCTTTTATAATATCTTCATCAACTATTGTTGTATGGCCCATTTTACGAAAAGGTTTGGTGTGTTTTTTTCCGTAAAGATGTATGTACACACCACTGAATTTTAAAACATCATCCATTCCCTGATAAATGGCCACTCCTTCGTGACCAAAATCACCAAGTAAATTAACCATTACCGATGCTTTAACAATTGAGGTATCGCCTAATGGCAAATTTAAAATTGCACGCCAAAATTGTTCAAATTGCGAGGTTATGTTGCCTTCAATAGTTTGATGTCCGCTATTGTGAGGTCTGGGCGCAATTTCATTAACAAGTAGTTTGCCATCTTTAGTTAAAAAAAACTCTACAGCTAAAAGTCCCACTATTCCAAGTTTTTCAGCAAGCTGAGTGGCAATTTCAATGGCTTCTTTTTCAGTTTTCTTTTTTATGCTGGCAGGTGAAAACAAAAATTCAACTAGGTTTAGCTCCGGATTAAATTCGCATTCCACCACAGGAAAACATTTAATTTCTCCACTTTCATTTCTGGCTACTAATACTGAAAGCTCTTTTTCAAAATCTACAAGTCTTTCTAAAACGCATGGCGCGTCAAAGGCTTTTTCAAGATGATACGGGTTGACTAATTTGCATACTCCTTTGCCATCATACCCGCCTTTACGAAGCTTTTGATAAAAAGGAAAATAATCGGCGTATTTTATTATCTGCTTTTTATTTTCAACAACAAAAAAATCCGGACTAGGAATATCATTTCTCTGATAAAACATTTTTTGCAAACCTTTATCCTGTATCATTTCAATAATATGAGGTTGTGGATAAACTTTTACACCCTGTTTTTCCAGATTTTTGAGTGCCTCTGTGTTAACGTTTTCAATTTCAATGGTTATAATGTCTTTATCTTTGCCAAAATCAAACACCGTTTCATAATCGTTAAGACTGCCACAGGTAAATTTTTTTACTAAATGTTTACAGGGAGCATTTTTATCGGGGTCTAAAATCGAAATATTCAGATTCAGGTTGATAGCATTTTGTATAAGCATTCGGCCTAACTGACCCCCGCCTAAAATACCTATGTTAAGGTTTGCTAATGATTCGCCCATTTCTCTTTTAGGGTAAAAATAATTAAAGTTAAATTGATACCTTTAATTAATTGTTAGACTTATGAAATTTTTATTAAAAATATTTATTCTTTTATGTTTTTGTAACTCATCGTTCAGTCAGATGAATTGCGGATTCAATTATGCTATAGAAAGTTTGTACGAGAGTGTTCCTGGAGCAAAAACTAAATATGAAGAATTATTAAAAAATCAAATGAATAAAACGAATGTAGCAATAAGTAATTCGTTTACAATACCTGTTGTTGTGCATATTTTACATCAGGGCGGGAGTGATAATATAAGTGATGCACAGGTAAATGATGCCATGGCTATTCTTTGCAGAGATTTTAGAAAAAAAAATGCAGACACTATTAATATTGTTACTCAATTTCAAGGCATTGCTTCCGATTGCAGCATTCAATTTTCTTTGGCAACAAAAGATGAGTACGGTAACTGTACAACCGGTATTACCAGGCATTACGATAGTAATACTAACTGGACAATTAACCAGTACAGTTATAAATATACTTGGAATCCGGCTCAATATCTGAATATTTACGTGGTAGCTTCAATGCCCTCAGGTATGGCAGGATATGCCTATTATCCGGGAAGCGTAAGTCCGTTAATGGATGGAATTGTTATTTTAAATTCATATTTTGGAAGCATTGGCACTGCATCTCCTTTTGGTTCAAGAGCCTTAACACATGAAGTTGGTCACTTTTTAAATTTGCAGCACGTATGGGGCAGTACCAATAATCCCGGTGTTAGTTGTGGTGATGATGCAGTTGGAGATACGCCAATTACCCAAGGTTTCACTTCCTGCGATCTTACTAATGCCATTAATTGTACCTCGGGAGTTACTGAAAATGTTCAGAATTATATGGAATATGCATTTTGCAGCATTATGTTTACGCAAGGGCAAAAAAATAGAATGCATAATTGCTTAAATAGTACAGTGGCCAATCGTGATAATCTTTCTTCTAACGCAAACCTTATTGCTACCGGACTTATAAATCCTTTATCCAATTGTGCTCCAAAGGCAGAATTTGTGCCCAACACTTTTGTAACTTGTGTTGGTAATCCCATCAGCTTTACAGATTATAGTTACAATGGCGCAGTTACTAATTGGACGTGGACTTCGCCTACCGCAGTTAATACATCTACTCTGCAAAATGGTTCGCTAACGTTTTCTACTGCAGGTTTAGCCTCGGTTAAATTAACGGTTGGAAATTCTTTTGGCACCGATACTTTAACAAAACAAGAAGTAACTGTTTTGGCCGGTGCTAATTCAGGTATTACAAATGTGGTTGAAAGTTTTGAAAACATCACTTTTCCCAATGCTTTATGGATTGCAAGCACTCCGCAATTTGGCAGTCCGTTTTTACAAAATAATGCTACGGGCGCAACAGGGAGTAAATCCTTATGGGTAAATAATTACTTTGATAATCCCAGCGAAGGAGTTAATGCGTTTTCTCCTGCGTTTAATTTGCAAAATACTTCTAGTGCTTTTTTAAACTTCACCTATGCTTATGCACAAAAAACAAGTGCCAATAATGATCAATTAACTGTTGAAGTGAGCACGGATTGCGGTTTAACCTGGACTAATATATATTCGAAAATTGGCGCGCAATTAAATACAACCGGCGGTTTTAAAACCCAGGCCTATTTAAATCCTTTAAATTCTCATTGGAAAATAGAAAATTTAAACCTTCAGAATTTTTCAGGAAACTCTAAAGTATATTTTAAATTTACTTTTATGTCTGATGTTAGCGGCGCCGGAAACAATATTTTTATTGATGATATAAATGTGAGCAGCATTACCGGAAAAAAAACTGAAAATTTATCCTTGCAACACATCTCAATTTTTCCTAATCCTTTTAATGAAATGCTTACGTTAAAGTTGAGTGTAAATTCAAATTTCAGCTCATTAAAACTTTTTGATGTTCTTTCAAGAGAAATAAAAATTGAAGTAACTCAATTAGAACCAGATAAATTTTCTATTCGGCCTTATGAAAATTTAAAGGCTGGAATTTATTTTCTTCAAATAAGTACTCCTGAAGGTATGAGAACACTAAAACTTATAAAAAATTAAGTTGATGCCTTTTAAGGGTTAAATTAGTATGTTTGCCGCATGAATTTTTTGAAAAGATTAAAATTTTACGGTTTTGGTTTTGGGTTGGGCTTGATGATTGTTTTTGCCATGTTTGGTACACGTTCTTGCGTTACTCCAAACCAACAAAAAATGCAGGAACTGGTTTTTCAGCACTTCGATCTATCAGAAAAAGTTAAATGCAAATTAAAATGTTTAATGAAAAACGAGCAATTATTAAAAATTGAACTCAGGCATTTTGAAGTTAATTATGATTTAAGTTCCGTTCGAAAAGAACCTTGCGGCGAGTATTTTATTCAGCCAAAAAAAGATTTTTCTTCGGCCTACAATTATAACTTAGTGATGTATGATTGTGATACTATTACCAGAATAGATGATTTAAATATAATAGGTACAAATTCCTGCACGTGTCAATAGCTCCCTTGTATACGCATGAATTTTTTATGAACGAGGCGCTTAAAGAAGCCCGCTTGGCCGATGAAGAAGATGAAATTCCTGTTGGCGCTGTAATTGTAGCAAACAATAAAATTATTGCCCGTGCACATAATTTAACCGAGCGACTTACCGATGTTACGGCTCATGCCGAAATGCAGGCAATTACTTCCGCGGCCAACGCCATTGGCGGAAAATATTTGCCGGATTGTATTTTGTATGTTACCCTTGAACCTTGCGTGATGTGCGCCGGAGCATTGGCCTGGAGCCAGATAGGCACCATTGTTTTTGGCGCGGCCGACGAAAAAAAAGGATTTACTCTTTTAGATACAAACATACTTCACCCAAAAACACAGGTCATACAAGGAGTTTTGGCACACGACAGCAAACAATTATTAAAAAACTTTTTTATAAGAAAACGGAAATAGTTGCGTTTAACACTATTTTTGAATAAATTTGGGTAACAATTAATTTTATTAAAAATCAATAAAATGAAAATCATTAAAACTCTTTTAATTTTATGTTTGCTCACAGGCTCAAGGGCTGTTGCAAATCCCATTTTAAATACCACTTTTTATAGTGAAATACCTGCAAAAACAATTTGCATCAAGCACCCGGATGCTTCCAATCCTGACAAATATTTTTCTACATCCACAAATGTAATGTTTGAAGTTTATAAAGCCGGTTCTAAGGATGAAATCAACAAAATAATTGAAATTCTAAAATCTGATTCAAATATTGAGAGTGCAACAGAAGGCCGCTTAACTGGTGATTATCAGGCGATAACTATTTCCTTAAAAAATACAAAGGATAAAGCATGGTTTGTGGCTTTGTTTAAAAAGGCCGGCTTAAATACTATTCGCATCAATAATAACCCAATAGTTTCTGTAGAAAAAATGTAATTTATTGTAAATCAATTAGTTACAATATTTACGAATTTTCTGCCCAACCTTTTTTGTAAGCTCGGCGTATGAGTTATGGAAAGGTTAACATTACTTTCAACAGGCTCTAGTGTTTGTGTGATAATCCCTTCCGTTTGTGTGACCGGAAGGGATTTTTTTTAAAATATTTTCATACATTTAAATCCTGAGACCTTCATTAAAAATACTTATCCTATTTATTTTACCTGCGTATTTTATAATGCTATTTAATTATGGCTTTTTTAAAGTGTACGTTGAATGCCAAAAAACAAACTTCCGCCAAGAACTGATTTCTATTGGCTCAAAAAATATGGAAGAAATTGAAATTAATACAGCTGACCTTTACAAAAATAAAAAAGGTGTAGAATGGCATGAAAACAATAAAGAAATTGCGATTAATGAAGTTTTTTTTGAAGTCATTAAAGTAGTTTCACAAAACAATAAAACTATTTTGTATGTTATAAAAGATGAGAAGGAAAACAATCTCTTCGCGTCTTATTTTAACAGCAAACAATTGCAAAACAATTTTTTAGTGCAACTTGTAAAAATAATGTGCGGCTTACATCTTATAAATACTTGTAATTTTGAATTTAAGTGGTTTAAAAAGAATAACGGTTTACTAAACAACGTCGGCTATCTTAATTTTGGAATAGATTTTAATCTTCAGCTTTTAAAGCCACCCCAAACCTTTTCATTTTAGTTTATAAATCCTTTTCGTGCCTTACGCATGAAATTCGTTATTATTTAAAAAATTATTAAAATGAAAAATCAAATTTTTATTGCCGCACTATTTGTGTGCGGACTTGCGAGTGCTCAAACTATAACAGTTCGCGATAATTCAACTCGTGAATCCATTCCCGGCGTTTTAATCTCCGATCAGGCCAACAAAACAATTTTAACCGATAACAAAGGTGCAGCTTCTTTAAATGAACTTGATAAAAACGGAATCATTACCATTTATCACCCCTCCTATACAACTTTTACTTTAAATGTTTCCGGAGATACCGAAATTAACCTCACTTCAAAATCTGTTATTCTTGATGAAGTTGTTTTTTCGGCCAACCGAAGCGAAGAAAAAAAGAGCGATGTTCCCTACCAAATAGAAATAATTAAACAGAAGGATATTGAATTTGGGAATCAGCCAAATACCGGAGATGTATTGGCCAATACCGGCAATATTACTTTGCAAAAAAGTCAGGCCGGTGGCGGAAGTCCCAATCTGCGCGGCTTTGAAGCGAGTCGTGTTTTGATAGTGGTAGACGGCGTGCGGATGAATAACGCTATATACCGCTCAGGGCATTTACAGGATATTATGACACTGGATGCTCAGATGCTTGACCGTGCGGAAATTATTTTCGGGCCATCCTCCACTATTTATGGAAGTGATGCCTTAGGTGGGGTAATGCATTTTTATACCAAGAACGCACAATTTAGTGCTGATGATAAAATGCTTGTAAAGGTAAATACTATGACGCGTTACGCGAGTGTAAATAATGAAGCAACCGGCCACCTGGACTTTAATCTGGGATGGAAAAAATTTGCTTCATTCACTAACATTACTTATTCGCAATTTGGAGATACCAAAAGCGGAACTACCAAACTAAATGGTTATACTAATAAATGGGACAGGACGTATTATTCTGAAAGAAGAGAGCAAATAATAAACACCGGAACAACCGCTAATCCTGTTTATGTTGGCACCGGCCTGCAAACCGACAGCATGATGTTGAATAAAGATAATAACCTATTAGTTGGTTCGGGATACAAGCAAACGGATATTATGCAACGTTTTAGTTTACTTACCGGTAAACATCTTACCCATAACCTTAACTTTCAACTTAACTTAACGCCGCAGTTGCCGCGCTTCGACAGGCTGGCCAATGATTTTTCAGGAACTAATTTAAAATGGGCTGAAAACCAATACACTCAGAATAGAATGCTTGCCGCTTATAGTCTAAATTATGACGCTAAAACTGCATTTAGTGATAATATGAAAATTACGGCGGCATATCAAAAAATTGATCAGGATCGTATTGCGCGCAAGTTTAAAAATAATAACAGAGTTACACAGATGGAGGACGTTAGTGTAATGTCAATTAATTTAGATATTACAAAAAAAATAATGGAAAAGCACGAATTAAGATACGGTGCTGAAATTACGGCCAATGATGTAAAGTCAACCGCCAAAACATTAGATATAAAAAAGGACAGCACTTTTAGGGCAGATACGCGCTATGCCCCTTCTAGCACTATGAATACTTATGCTGCTTATTTATCGCACGCTTTTGAAGTTGATAAAAATTTTGTAATCAATCAAGGCGTTAGATTTACTTCCACAAATGTAAGATCTAATTTTACGGATACATTACCCTTTAAATTTCCATTTACAACGGTTACTCAAAAAAGTAATGCCCTTACAGGAAGCTTGGGCTTTACCTGGAAAGCGGAAAACGATTATAAATTTTCGTTGCTTGCCAATACAGGATTTAGAACACCAAATGTTGATGACATGAGCAAGCTTTTTGAATCAGGGCCAATTCTTATTGTGGCTAACCCAACAATTAAACCTGAGTATGCTTATAATTTTGAGATGGGTTTAAGTAAAATTTCAAACAATCGTTTTAAATTTGATATCAATGTGTTTTATACCATCGTTAATAATTATTTAACTCTCCGCGACTTTAAGTTTAACGGACAGGATTCTATTGCTTACAATGGAAGTAAATTAAAAGTTCAAGCTATGCAAAATACCGACCGGGCATATTTATATGGTTTTAGCACAGGTTGTCAATTCGATTTTAATGATAATATTTCTTTTAAAAGCACGCTAAACTATACTTATGGAAGATACGCTGATGTAAAGAAAGATACCGTTGTTCCTCTGGATCATATTCCTCCGGTTTACGGGCAAAGCAGTGTGCTTTATAAAAATAAAAACACGGATGTGGAATTTTTTGTAAGGTATAATGGTAAAAAATCTCTTTCGGATTATAGTCCAAGTGGCGAAGATAATTTGGCTTATGCTACTGTGAATGGTATGCCTGCATGGTTTACCGTAAATATAAGGGCAGGATATAATATTACAAAAAGCCTGAGGATAAATGCTTCCTGCGAAAATATTACCGATATTCGTTATCGCGCTTTTGCAAGCGGAATGAATGCACCCGGAAGAAATTTTATTGTTAGTTTAAGATATAAGTTTTAGAATTATTCGTATTTAGAAAGATAAGAATAATTAGTCGAGCTTCAAATGATATTATAGGTTTAATTAAAATATTTTTTGAGGCTCGACTTAATGATAAATGTAATTTTTTTTAGAGAACCTTATATTATTTACCGTAAACCTGAAAAATTACCCGACGATTTTGCTGATGCGCATTCTCATCACAATCTTTTCCTTTACAATCAACAGCAGGTTCTTTTATACCTTTTCCTATGGAGAATTTAACCTGCGACATTTTTACTCCCTGTTCTTTCAAGTATTTTTTAACACTGTTGGCGCGTCTTTTAGAAAGCGCCTCGTTATAACTTTGCGAACCTCTTGAGTCGGTATAACCAATAATTTCTACTTTAAGTGTGGGGTATTTTTTTAGAATTTCAGAGTTTTTTTGCACTATCACTATGGCATCTTCCCTTAAATCACTTTTATTAAAATTAAATAAAATTGGATTCATGTTAAACCCAACCGATTTTAAATCATTATCGCTCAACAGCCCTTTTAGAGCAGCAACATCCGCAGTGCTTATATTTTTCATCACACTATCTGTTGAATTATTTGAGGCCAATGTACTGTCAATTTTACCTTTATTAAATCTATTTTCAATGGTATTACAGGCAATAATTGGGGTTAAACAAGTATCGCAGTAAGCTACAACTTTTGAAGTAACGGTATAAGTTCCTGGCTTTTTATAATCATAAGATAAAGAAGGGCGCGGGCTTTCTATCACTTCACCGTTTACTTTCCATTCATAAGCCAAAATTTTATAATCTTTTGGTACCACTACTTCTATAGCATTCGCAAAATCTTCCGTACTGCCGTCGATAATATTCAGCGTTACGTTATAAGGTTTACCGGACGGGCATTCCTTATCAAAATTATCCAGATAGATGATCTTGTAAATATCCATATCTCCATAACCCCCAACCCGTCCCGAAGAAAAATAACCTGAACTACCTTTGCTATCCTGAACCATAAAAATATCATGAGCAGGAGAATTTACAGGAGCGCCCATGTTAACGGGAGGACTCCATTTTCCGCCCACTAATTCACTTTTGTAAATATCAAAATTGCCATAACCTTCGTGGCCGGTGCTGGCAAAATACATAGTTTTCCCATCTTCAGTTACAAAGGGCGCATCCTCATCGTAGGGGGTGTTAATTGGCTCACCTATATTCTCAGGCTTGGTCCATTCGCCGTCCTTTACCTTTGTTGATTTATAAATATCAATTCCTCCTAAACCTCCATCTGCTTCGCTTGTAAAATATAAAGTGTTACCGTCTTTTGTAAGAAAAGCATGATTCTGATAATAATCGAAATTGATGGTTTTTAATAATTTTTTTGGTTGCTGCGATTGCCGCTGATCCATATTAATTTCAAAGATTTTGTTATTGCGAAAAGTAAAAAGTTTGGCACCATCGGCACTCATAGAAACTACTGATTCGTGGCTGCGTAAATATTTTGATTTTAACTGATCAGGTAAGGTGTATCTTCGTGCAGGTTGAAAGCCCGAATAATCTAATTTTGAAATATACATGCTTTCAAAATATTTTCCATCCAAATAACTCACTTGTTCTTTAGCATCATCTTTTCTGCGGGAAGTAAAAATGAGTTCGTTTTGAGGCGTTAATACGGGCACATATTCCGGCATATCGCTATTAATATTTTTACCCGCATTTACAATATACCATTTATCGGCGTTTTGAGCATTACGGTGCGCAATGCCATACAAGCAGTCGGATTTTCGTTTCTTAACATCTTTATCAAATTCAATTTCACCTTCGTAATCAATAAAACCTTCTAAACGATCGTAAAAAGATATAGCTTTTTCATATTCACCAACATTGTGGTAACTTTTACCCAATGCGTATAATAAGTCTCCTAATGTATCTTTTTCAGAATGCTGATAAGCCTTTTCAAGATAGGGCAGGGCACCGTTATAATTGTCCAATAATTCACTCAAGAGCAAACCCAAACCTAAATTAGCCTTGTAATTATCAGGTTCTTCCTGTATAGCCTTTAAATAATAGGTTTTAGCAGATTGAATATTTCCCTTCTCTGTTTGGCGCGCGGCTTTGCGTAAAAGCTTATCCACCGGCTTAAATGAACAAAACAGTATTAACACTGTAGAAAATATGATAAAATTTTTAGATTTAAGCATTATATAAAGGTATAAAAACCTTGTGCCAATCATCTGAAATAAACCTATTTTAACAGATGTTTGCTTTTTGCGACTTCATTTTTAATTGCGGAATGAATTTGTATATTCGTAGTTCATCAAAAATCTATTATGATAGAAATTCTTCTTAAAAATAAAGTTTCATCTGCTACCCATACAGTTGTTATCACTTCTAAATTTAATAATGAACTTGGTTTGCCTGATAAGGTAAATGATTACTTTGCCTCAGAGCTTAAAAAGGCGGATAAAAAGAGCCTAACGTATAATTATATTGGCCGATATATTTCCATATTAATTGTAGATCAAAAAAAAGAAATTAATAAACTCTTAGAACAATGCCGTAGGTTTGGCGCCACAACAGCTCAAGAATTAAATGTTCATAAAGCCGAAGAGATTTGCATTTACAATCAAACTAAATCTTCCTCTTTGTCTTTAGCCCTTGCCGAAGGTGCCGCGCTCGCTAACTACGAATTTATCAAGCATAAGCCTTCTCATAAAAACGCCCACACTTTAAAATCAATTACCATTGTTTCTTCAGATGTTTTGCAAAAAGAAGTTAGTGAGTTAAATATTGTGTGTAAAGCAACCGGCATGGCGCGTGATCTTGTTAATGAGCCGGTAAATATTTTAAATGCAGAAGACCTTGCTAACGCATTTAAAAAAATGGGAAAAGAAGCGGGGTTTACTGTAGAGATTTTTAATAAAAAGAAAATCACTGAATTAAAAATGGGCGGACTTTTATCTGTTAATGCGGGAAGCGTGGATGAACCTACGTTTACCGTTATGGAATACAAATCTAAAAAAGCTAAAAATAAACATCCTTTTGTATTGGTTGGAAAAGGGGTTGTTTATGATACCGGAGGCTTAAGTTTGAAGCCCACGCCCAATAGCATGGATTCTATGAAATGTGATATGGCCGGAGGAGCCGCGGTAGGTGCTGCTATGTATGCTATTGCCTCAGCCAAATTAAACGTACATGTTATTGCTTTGGTTCCTGCAACCGACAACCGCCCGGGGTTTAATGCTTTTGCTCCGGGAGATATTATTACTATGATGGATGGAAGCACTGTGGAAATGCTTAACTCTGATGCCGAAGGACGAATGATACTGGCGGATGCTTTACATTACGCGAAACGTTATAAGCCGGAATTAACAATAGACATTGCCACATTAACCGGTTCGGCAATGGCCGCTTTAGGTACTTCCGGAATTGTAGGAATGGGTACCGCGCCGGCTAAGCATAAAGAAAAACTAATTGCAAGCAGTTTTAAAGTTCATGAACGTATAGCTGAATTTCCTTTCTGGGATGATTTTTCGGATTTAATGAAAAGCGATATAGCTGATCAGAAAAATATCGGGGGCCCACTTGCAGGATCTATTACAGCCGGAAAATTCCTTGAAAAGTTTACGGATTATCCTTATTTTCATTTAGATATTGCAGGCCCCGCTTTTATTAATGCTAAAGATGGTTACCGGCCAAAAGGAGCAACAGGAGTAGGGGTAAGATTATTTTTCGATTTTTTTAAGAACCAATAAAATATGTTTCGCAAACGCATTAGTTTTATATTTTTTATTTTTGCCCTGTATGGTGTAGCTCAAGATGTGAAGCAAGGTCTTATTGTAGTTCATGTCGATCCTTCGGGTAAATCGGATTTTAAACAGAAAATATACAGCTATCATTTCTTAAACGGACATTTTACCGGGAGGGACGAACTTCTTTCAGTGAACGGAAAAAAAGAAGGAAAAGATTATATTCGAACTGATCTTGGAACTTCTACTTTATACAAAGATCGTTATCTGATAACAGCCATTGGTAATATTATAGATCTGAAAGATAAAAAAGTGCTTTTTGATGGCAGAGCCAATTTAATTAGATGCAGTAACGATAGTGCCATTTATTATACGAATGATGCGTTTAAAGGAAAGTTTTATTCGGTTTATAATTTTAAAACCAATACCTATGGCGAAGTAAAGAATCTGGTATTTAAGGCTAAACAGGGTCAGGATGTGGAGTTGGACAGAACATCGGTGCCATTTAAACTGAATTTGTATCCGCCAAATAAGCCTAAAATAGAATTGGTTAAAGATGCAGGTTATGGCCAAACAGGAAGTAAGGAAAGCCAGACCGCAGAGCCGCTTTTGTGGTGGTTGGATAATGATAATTTGGTATACGCTTATTTTAATAAAGAAAACACCGAACTTTCTTTTTATAAATTGAATGTTGTTTCAAAAGCAAATGGCTTGATAGGAAAGGTAGTTATTAAGCCCGAGGTTCAACCGGCAACTTTTTCTAAGATAAACAACAAGCAAACCGTTATAACGCTTGGCGGCAGGCAGATTTTGGTTGATTTGAATAATAATACAGTTACCGATCAGTTATTTTCGTTTCCTTCAAACGGTTTTAGTTATGAATGTAAAACAAACAGTTACGGACATCTTGTAAAATTAAATGATAAGGAAATTGGCAAATATCATTTTCAGGCGAAGAATTTTAAAACGGCGAATAACATTGTAGCTCTTGTAAAAGAAATTGTAATGGGCGAAGAAAGCTACCAGCAAGGTATAGGTGTGTACAACGTTAATAAACCCGGTTGGGAAAAAGTGGATGCGGAAGATGTGCTGACCTTAGTGGGATGGATACTGGAGTAAAATACATTTTGATTTGCGTGGTGAGGTAGGTCCTTTCGGGTAGCGACATTAATAGAGTAAGAGAAAGCTAAGGCAGCGCTTGACACAATTTTTACACTACACTACAAATTTACTCGACCTTGAGGGCACGCAAAAAGTCAATCCAAAACTTTATCTTTCATAAACTTGCGCCATTTTTCAAGTGCTGCCTGCATATCATCTGGAATTTCACTATCAAAAAAAAGTTTATCTCCCGTTATTGGATGTGTAATGCCTAAGGTTTTTGCATGCAATGCCTGACGCGGTAAAAGCTCAAAACAATTCTGCACAAACTGTTTATATTTTGCTGTATTTAATCCTTTTAAAATAATATCACCGCCGTATTCGTAATCGTTAAATAAAGGGTGACCAATGGATTTAAAATGCACACGTATTTGATGGGTTCTGCCTGTTTCCAATTTACATTCTACGAAGGTAACGTAACCAAAACGTTCTAAAACTTTATAATGGGTTACGGCGTGTTTTCCGTGCTCACTTCCTTCCGGAAAAACATCCATCTTTTTTCTGTCTTTTAAATTTCTGCCAACATTCCCGGTAATTGTACCCGCGTCTTGTTTTAAATCTCCCCAAACCAAAGCAACATATTTACGATCCATGGTGCGATCAAAAAAGTCTTTGGCAAGCCGTGTCATGGCTAATTCAGTTTTGGCAATAATAATGATGCCCGAGGTATTTTTGTCAATGCGGTGCACAAGGCCCGGACGATCCATATACACATCGTTATTTAATTTTGTTCGTGTAGTTGGTAAGTTTTGAAAATGATAGGCCAGTGCGTTTACTAACGTTCCGCGGTAGTTACCATAGGCAGGATGCACCACCATGCCCGGCTCTTTGTTTACTATTAAAAGATAATCGTCTTCGTAAGTGATATTTACCGGAATGTTTTCGGGTACTACTTCCACATCGCGCGGCGGAACGGTGAGCACAATGGAAATCTCATCCAGCGGTTTTATTTTGTAATTGGCTTTAACGGGTTTTCCGTTTACTCTTACAAAACCCGATTCGCATGCATATTGAATTTTTGTACGCGTGGTGTTGGATAGGCGCATCATAATAAATTTATCAATGCGAATGGTAAACTGACCTTTTTCTACTATAATATTGTGATGTTCGTATAAATTCTGGCCTTCATCAGAGCCAATTTCTTCCACCTCTTCAAAATCATCCATATTTAGTGCTCAACAATAATCTTAAAGGTTTTACTCTGATTCTTAGAAGTTAAGATGAGAAAATAAATACCGTTGCTCAGCTCACTTGTGTTTAGTGAATGAAGTGAACCCGAAATCAAATCAGTTTGAATGGTTTGTCCCATGAGATTGGTTAAACGGTAAGAAACAGTTTTGTTCGAATTTAATTCAATGGTTAATTTATCGTTTGCCGGATTAGGATAGATACTTCCAAACTCAGAAGATTCGATTATATTATCTTTAATGCCCACGGGGGGTATTATTTTTTGGCCAAATACCGGACGTATCATGAGTGAACCGTAAATGGCGGATTGATTCCATCCGTTACCCGAATTGTAATATAAGTTTTCCCGGTGATCAATATTTCGGTCGAAGCCCACGGTAATTCCTGAGGCTACGTATTGCTGAATGCCTACATAATAGTTGCCCGGGCCTAAAATTAAGGGTGTGGTTAAGGTGTATTCAGGAGAAGCATTTACAAACGCTTTAGTGTAATATTTAACTGGTTGCAAACTGTCGCGTAATATTGTATTACCGGGCATTGTACCGCCATCGCTCCATATAGTTATCCTGAATTTATAGGAACTTGTTGCCACTCCCATTGTATTTTGTTGAATAGCCATAGAGCCCGCGGGAGTAAAATAAATTCTAACCGCTCTTAAAGTATCTAACACATTTAATTTAACCTTAACGCCCATTTTTCCTCCGCTGCCATTTATATAATAACCTGCTTCCGCACTGCCATCATCAAAAGCGTAGTAATTACTGAACAACTGGTGCTGCACAACGGTATCATTTTCCCGTATAAAATCATTGGAAGAACCTGAGCGAAAAATATAATGTTTAATAGTATAATCCATGCTGTCGGTAAAGGGTGCAAAGGTATATCCAAAGGCAGGGTAATTATGTGCCGGAAGATTATTCCAACCGTTATATTTAAAAGGTTTAAGATCGGGATTGGCTCCTCCGGTATATGAATAAGTAAGCACTCCGGCTTGATCATACAATTTGTTTTCGTAGGTCATGTTGGTAACCAGCGAACCGTTATTGCTGTTGTTTCTTATAAATACTGTATTGTTCTGAATTTTTTCAGCGTCTTTATATTGCCTCCAAGGCATTGAGGAATAATTTTTAAGGTAAGGCGTGGGAATATATCCGAAAGCGATATCATCAAAGGAAGTATCCGCAATCATACTGCGGCCTTTATCTAAATAAATATAATCGATGTGCCAATGATCAAAAGCTCCTGCGGTGGTTGCTTTATTTCTGAAGCGAAATTGAAAATTATCTTTTAAAAAAGCGGTATCGCTTATCCATACAAATCCTCTTTTAAAAACTGTATCGTAAGTATTGGCATTTGAATTTCCGCGACTGAACCAAACTTTTGAGCTCCAGGTTTTTTGATTTGGTTTGTAAAAATCTACCAGTAAAGAGTCTGTTTGTTCGGGTGAATCTCCGCGGCCGCGGGCCTGGTAATAAAAAATAAGTGCAACGCTATCCGTTGGTTGTAATGTAACGGAACCTGCCGAAAATAAGTTAATTGGTTTTGATCTTAAGGTATCAGCAGGCAACGATTGCAGCATGTTGGTAAGATTTGGGGTGTAGGGATAACCGTATTTATTCAGCCCGTCGAAGGTGGCAACACCAATGCTCAAGGGCGAAATGCCGTAGCCGGTGTTAATGTAAGTAGTGGAATCGCTCCATAAATTTTGATCGGGATAACTTTGTTTATAGGCATAATAAAAGTCATCTATAAAAGGTATTTGCAGACCTACAGCATTTTTTTGAGAATGAACGTTTTCAGGAGGTGCGTGTTTAAAAAGGTCTTTGTAAACATAATTGATATTTCCGTTTAATGGCTGTATTGCTTCCTGTGCTTTTGAGCCTATTAGAATAATTAAAAAATATGTTAAAAAATGGTTTTTCATGTTATTTTCATTAATCAATTTCAGGTTCTTTTACATCGCCTGAATCCGATGGCATGGAATTATAATAGCTGTCTTTTACGCCAACAATTAATGAAACCACACTTCCTTTTTTTACAAAAGCGCCGGGCTCCACTTCCTTCCCGCCAACCAATTGGGCTAACACGCAGCCATTGCAATCAGCCAATTTTTCGGTGACCTTGCCAATTTTTAAGCCATAACTTCCAACTATTAACCGGGCCTGACGCTCGCTGCGGTCAATAAGTTTTGGCATTTTAATTTGCGGGGCTACCATACCTGTAACGTAAAGATACACCGTTCTATTGTGTTTAACCTTAACATTTGGTTCAGGATCTTGTCTTAACACAATTCCTGTTTTTTGTTTTGGATCATAAATACTATCAATTATCTGATAATTAACGTCTTTATCTTTAATGAAATCATTTAAAGCAACCACTTTAATGTCGCTAAAATCCGGCACTTCTACAAATTCGCCATGATTGGTGTATGAATTAAGCCATTTTAGCAGGAAGAAAAAAAAGAAAAACAAAACGGCAAGTATTATGGCAAGGTGCAGGAAGAATTGCCTGGATTTTAAAAATGAAATAAAAGCGTGCATAATGTGACTTTAAAGATAGCAATAAAGCGTAAAAAGGCGGTGAGAATTTTGCTAAATATTTGGGGTGCAGTATGGCACACCGATGGGCAGATTTTAAATGATTCATAAAACCTTGCGCCCCAGTATTGTTATTATTCAGCTTTGGAAGTTTGTTAGCTTTGCATTGGAGTGTAAAATTGTATCGCGAACCGTGGCTATCAATCAAATTTTCCTAAGTAGCATCAGGCCGTCTCTTACAGGCAGCAGTATACTTTCAACCCGGGAATCGGCACTAACTTTTTTATTAAATTGATGAATGGAAAGGGTGTCTTTGTCCATGGCTTCCTGAAGAATTTTTCCGCTCCATAAAACATTATCGGCAATAATCAGCCCTCCCTGTTTAAGCTGCTCAATAATGAGATCAAAGTAGAGGGAGTAATTTCGTTTATCGGCATCAATAAAAACAAGATCCCATTTATGATTTAAGGTGGGAATAATTTGCCGGGCATCGCCATGAATAAGTTCAATTTTATTTTTATCAGCCGATCTTTCTATATATGCTCTTGCAAATAAATTAGTTTCTTCATTAGAATCTATGGTAATTAATTTACCATTTTCTGTAAGTCCCTCAGCAAGACAGAGAGCAGAATATCCGGTGTAGGTTCCAATTTCCAATATGTATTTTGGCTGACATAGCTTGGATAAGAGGCTGAGAAAACGGCCTTGTAAATGACCGCTTAACATACGGGGCTGCCCTGCTTTAATATGTGTTTGGCGGCTGAGCTCTTTTAATAATTCCGGTTCGGGCTTAGTAAAACTTTCGCAGTAGGAAAGGAGTTGGTTGTTTATAAATTCCATTATAATGATGTATTAAATTCTGTTAAAGAATCTTTAAAGAATACTTCAAAGTTTTTTTGCAGTTGTGGTTCATGCAGATTAAATAGCTCAATTGATTTATTAAGCCACACCCCGTGGTTAATGCGATGTGAAAGGTGATATAATACCTTTTCGATGCCTTCAATTGTTGAATAGGAAATGTAAATATTATTTTTTAAAACGTATTGCAAAAAACCTGCACTTTCTTTTGGAAGTATATTTACATGCGCGGTATATATTTTATAAATGTCTTTGCAGTAAGCTTCTAAGGAAATGGATGAATAATTTTCAAAATTTTTAGCCAGTAAATGATCGAAGTAAATATCTATTAAAATGCCACTGTATTTTTCGAAACCATTATAAAAATAACGTTTACTTTCTTTAAATTTTTCATGCGAATCGGTGAAAGTATCTATTCTCCGGTGTAATTTAATGCCTTCTTTAATTGATTCAGGATAAATTTCAGAGTAATTGCCATGAATATGATCCGCAATAAAATTTCCAATTATCAGCTCCGGTTTGTTGAAGGATAAGAATGAATGAGCCAGATAATTCATTAGAACAAAATTACGTATTTTTATAATGTGAATATTTTTATTGCTACTATTGAAAATAATTTAGCTATTCTGACCTCTGAAGAAAGCTGGCATTGCTGTAAAGTACTTAGAAAAAAAGCTAATGATAAAATTCACATCATTGATGGAAAAGGCAATTCGTACGAGGGAGTACTCAATATTGTAAGCGAAAAGAAATGTGTGGCGGAACTTTTGAACGGCCCTGTTCAACAAAAAAAACATCCTTATTATTTACACTTAGCCATAGCGCCCACTAAGCAAATGGATAGAATTGAATGGATGATTGAAAAAGCTGTAGAGATAGGAATTGATGAGATTACATTTATTCAATGTAAAAATTCGGAGCGAGTGGTAATTAAGCACGATCGTATAATAAAAATAGTTGAAAGCGCGGTGAAGCAAAGTTTACAGGCTTTTATTCCTAAAGTAAATGAATTGGTTCCGTTTAAAGAAATTTTAAATAAAAAAGGAGAACAAAACTTTATTGCTCATTGTGAAATAGGCATTAAACAACCTTTAAAAGAAATTGCATTTAAAAATTCTTCCTTATTGGTGCTTATTGGTCCGGAGGGAGATTTTACCAAAGAAGAACTTACTCTTGCTATGAAAAATGGCTTTAAAGGTTTAGATCTTGGTCAAAGCAGACTTCGAACTGAAACGGCAGGATTAGTTGTATGCCAGGCCGCATCTATTTTAAGTTAGCCTGTATTTTTTTAAGGAGTTCGGTAGTTTCGTGATAATCTTCTTCTTTCAAATTTTCTTTCTTTGCTTTTTCAATTGAAAGCTGAGCTGTTTTTTCTGCTTGTGGGTAATTACCTGCCTTGTATAAAACACAAGCATAGGTATCAAGATTGGCGTAATTATTTTCAATTTCACAGGCGCGTTTAGACATACTTACTGCTGATTTGAGTTGTTCTTGGTCGGTTACTTCCTCATAATAGTTCCAGGCCATTCCATTCAGTGCGTTGGCATCGTTATTATAGTACTTTAAAAAGTCTTTTGAGGCAAGTTTATAATAATTCGGTTTATCAAAGCGACTGCTTATTTGCAAATCCGCATCAAAAAGTGTTTTTTCTGAATTAGGCCAATTCAACGCTTTGAAATCAAGTTTTGCTTTTTCGAAACCTGTTTTGTCGTAAGTTTTTGCTTTAATATAAGACTGAAAATAATTGCTTCCAAATTCCAAAAGCTTTTGCTGAACTTCCTCTTTACCAAATTTCGATTCAAACGAAGAAATATTTTTAAGAAGGTAATTAGCTTCTCTGGATTTATAATCGCTGACATGATCTTTTACCAGCTTCCAGTTGTTAGGTTTTATTAAATCCTCTTCCTTTATGGAGCCAATATAAGTTGTTACAAAAGGCGAAGAATTAAAACATGCTGAAGATATTAATTCAATGTATTTAAATACATTATTTTCATTAAGCCCTTCTTTTTCATACGCCGATTTAATATCTACAAATGTTTTTCCGGGAGTTAAGCCGTTACGCGCAAAGGTTAAAAAAACAGGAGCTTGCAACATGCCGGCCGAGCGATGAACCAAAGTGCCCTCACCATTAACTATAATTAAATTGGGATAACAATTTACCTGATATTTTTTTGCAAATTCAATCCCTTCGCCTTTTTCCATATCAAACTTATAGTTTATAAATTTTGTGTTAAAGAAATCCGCTACAGAATCGTTGGTAAAAACGGTTTTTGCCATTTGTTTGCAGGGTCCGCACCAGGTTGTAAAAGCATCTACAAAAATAGGTTTATTTTCTTTTTTTGCTTTTTCTAAAACAGAAGCCCAATTGCCTGTTTCAAAAACAATACTTCTATTTTGAGCCTGGCCACAAATGAACGAAAGTACAATAGCAGCTAATAAAATGTTTTTCATGGTGTAAAATTAAGTTTGTATTAACAAATATAGCAAATCATATTAATTATAGGTAATTATATGATTTTATAGATACGATTAATGTATATAATTTAGCATTTAATGGTAGAGAGCGGCATACAGGGTATTTGGCGAGAGAAACTTAAAGATGAGTTTAGGAAAGATTATTTTATCAGATTAAATAATTTTATTGCTTCTGAAATCGGTACCCACAAAATTTATCCACCGGAAAACTTAATTTTTTCGGCATTTAATTATACATCATTCGAAGAAGTGAAAATTGTAATACTCGGGCAAGATCCTTATCATGGATCCGGACAAGCCAATGGATTAAGCTTTTCGGTAAACGATGGTGTAAGATTTCCGCCAAGTCTTGCTAATATTTTTAAAGAATTAAAAGCCGATTGTGATTGCACTATTCCTTTAACCGGAAATTTGGAACATTGGGCAAGACAAGGAGTATTTTTATTAAACGCTACATTAACGGTAAGAGCAAACACTGCAGGAAGCCATCAGAATAAAGGCTGGGAACAATTTACTGATGCGGTAATAAAACTTATTTCTACTAGTAAAAAAAATGTGGTGTTTCTTTTGTGGGGTAATTATGCCAAGGCTAAGGCAAATTTAATTGATTCTGAAAAGCATTTAATTCTGCAATCGGCTCATCCATCGCCTTTAGCAAGAGGCGCTTTTTTTGGAAACAGGCATTTTTCTAAGGCTAATGAATATCTGAAAGCCAACAACATTAAGCCTGTTAATTGGTGTTTGTAATTATAAGCAATTAATCATCCTGATGATCTTCGTCTAAGGCTCCGGCTTCATCCCCGTCATTAAACTCATCGTCTCCGGCTTCCTGCTCTTCACCTTCTTCTCCTTCAAGGCTTATCAGATCTTCATCCTCAACTCCTTCTTCGGCATGGTGCATTACCTTGTAAGCTTCATCGTCGCCAGCATCCAAATCATTTAATAAAGCAGCCATAGCAAGATCAGGATTCATTTCTTCCTTAATGATATTAACCTGTTTATATTGCTTTGGCGCATTTCCAATACTGCGTGTAATAGCCGGGTATTTTAGTTTAGGACTTTCTTCGGCTATTTTAAGCATTTCAATTAAAAAACTCCATTGCGCAGTGGTATCAAAAACATAAATAAAACGCTGATGAGGCTGCTCAATAAACTTGGCTATTTTTGTATCAGCCATCAATTTTTTAGGTTCCACTTTTTTACGAATTTCTTCGGGATCTAATGGAAGATCTTCTTTTTTTAAGGTTATCTCCTGGTTTTTTCGCCAGTAATCATCACTCACAAAAAAGGAAGCCGAATGTTTATTATCAAATTTAAAAGCTTCTTGTATGCTGTCATGAAATTGTTCAAATGTTTGCGCTGCCTTAAGATCAATATCTCGGTACACATCTTCGTTATCTTCTAAGCAAATTCTAAAACGGTAAACGGCCATTTGTAATTATTTTGTTTTATAAATTTCTGATTTTATTAAGCCCAATTTATTAAAAAAGTGCGTAAAGGAAACCCCAAGCACACCAAATCCGTATTTCATGCTTCGGCTAAAGTTAATTGAACTTGCTTCCGGAAAATATTTTGTGGGGCAGGTTACTTCCGCAATATCAAAACCTGCGTAAAATATCTGTGAGATCATTTGATTGTCAAATACAAAATCATCAGAATTAGCATGGTAATTAATTTTTTGAATTACTTCTTTAGAAAAAGCGCGGTAACCGGTATGGTATTCTGATAGCTTTTGATTGATCAATACATTTTGAGTAAATGTTAAGCAACGGTTAAAAATATATTTATACATAGGCATTCCTCCTTTTAAAGCGCCTTTTCCTAATATTCTTGAGCCAAATGCTACCGGATAAAGATCATTGGCAATCAAATAACTTAAGCTTTGAATAAGTTTTGGCGTATATTGATAATCAGGGTGCAGCATGATTACTATATCCGCGCCAAGCTTTAACGCTGTATCATAACATGTTTTTTGATTTCCGCCGTAGCCTTTATTTTTTTCATGACGAATAACATGCTTTATACCAATATTAGCGGCAACTTCTGAGGTATTATCTTTACTGCAATCATCCACAAGCACAACATCATCAACAATATCAAATGGAATTTCATCGTAGGTTTTTTTTAAAGTTAAGGCTGCGTTGTAGGCAGGCAAAACCGCTATTATTTTTTTTCCATTAATCATAAGGCAACAAAAATAACAAAGTTTAGTGAATTTATAAACTCAAAATTAGGTAAATAAACGTATTTTTAAAGCAAAATTGTGTTTCTTAAAAAATTACATATCCTTACCTTAAAATCTTTTATTCCGCCTTTTGTTGTGACTTTATTTGTAAGTGTTTTTCTGTTTTTTTTGGTGCAGGTTGTAATAACGTATTTAGATGATTTTTTAGGAAAAGGACTTCGTTCATGGGATCTTGTTCAATTGTTTACTTACGCTTGGATTGCTATTATTCCACAATGTATTCCATTGGCGGTGCTGCTGGGTTCAATTATGGCATTTGGTAATATGGCCGAAAGTTATGAGTTGGCCGCAATGAAATCTACCGGTTTGTCATTATTCAGCATTATTAAGCCTGCCTTTTGGGCTATCATTGTTTTGGCCTGCGGCGTGTTTTTGTTCAACAATTTTGTATTGCCGGTTATGACTTTAAAATCGGAGTCGTTACTTTGGGATATTCGTCAAACCAAACCTACATTTGCTATTAAAGAAGGAATATTCTACAATAAAATTGAAAATTACACTTTAAGAGTAGGTTCAAAATCTCAAAACAAAGATACACTAAGGGAGATTTTTATTTACGATCATAGTTTGCACCAAGGTAATACCATTCAAATGTACGCGCATACAGGAAAAATGTCGAACACCGCGGATACCAGTGCTTTAGTGCTTACGCTCAGAAATGGCAATCGCTATGAGGAAATTGTAAACCAGGGAGCGCCCAACAAGAGATCTTTGTCGCAGCTAAACTTTAAGCAACTCCAGGTAAATATTCCATTGGAAGATTTTAAGTTAAAACGTACAGATGAAGAACAGTTTAAAAACGGAGGAAAAATGTTGAATATGTGGCAGATCAGTTCGGTGACGGACTCACTAGACAAAAGATTATTCCGTCGCGTTTTGGATTTAAAAAATCAGTCAAGCACTTATTTTTTTAGCAGAACCGCCGCCGCTTTAAGAGTTCATAAAGACAGTACCTCTTTTAAAAATATACAACAATTTTATGATAGTTTAAAAACGGAGGATTATATTAGATGCATTCAAAATGCAATGAGCATTGCCAGAAGTAATTTGGGAGTTGTTGAACTTAGCGGCTCCAATATAAAACGGGAAGAAATGGAGATTATTCAGTTTAAAACCGAATGGCATTTAAAAATTGTTGTTTGTTTTGCATGTATTATTTTATTTTTTGTGGGCGCCCCTTTAGGTGCAATCATAAAAAAAGGCGGTTTGGGTTTACCTGTAGTAGTGGCCGTATTTTTTTTCTTGGCTTATTTTATTTTAACTGAAGCTTTTACCAGCTTGGCTTATGATGGAGTATTAGATCCTTGGCAGGGGGTATGGGCCCCGCTGGTAATTTTTCTGCCTATTAGTATTTTTCTTACGTATAAAGCCGCTAATGACTCTGCTATCTTTGATGTAAGTATTTATTATATGTGGATAGTTAAACTTTTTAAAAAGAAAAAAATTGCTTAGAGTTTTACAAATATCAAACAAAGCACCATTTCCCCCAAATGACGGAAGTAGCATTGCGGTGTATAACATGGCAAAAGGTTTTTATGAAAACGATGTAAAGTTACATTTGATAGCCATTAACACTAAAAAACATCATAAACCTGATTTTGAAGTTCCTGCTGATTTTAAAAAGGGGTCACACTTGCTAACAGTTTACAAAAACACAAATGTAACGTTAGTTGGCGCTTTTTTTAATTTATTTTCTTCTCAATCTTATTTTGTAAGCAGATTTTGTTTTGCGGAAATGGAAAGCATTCTTATTGAAAAACTTAAAAGTAATACCTATGATATTGTGCAGTTGGAAGGATTGTTTGTTGCCAACTATATTCCTCTTATTCGTAAGTATTCTAAAGCTAAAATTGTTTTAAGAGCTCATAACGTGGAACATTTGATTTGGGAAAGACATGTTAAAAATGAAAAGTCGGTTCTTAAAAAAGCGTATCTTAATTTGCAGTTAAAACGATTAAAGCGATTCGAAGTGCAGGTTGCTGGGCAGGTTGACGCTATTGTAAGCATTACTCATATAGACAAAGCGGTGTTTGAAAAAATGGTTCCCGGCAAGCCAGTTTTTACCTGCATTACCGGTGTAAATGTTGATTATTATAAAAGACGCGGTAAAAATAATCTGAGGCAAAAAACATTATTTTATTTCGCTTCGATGGATTGGATCCCTAACCAGGAAGCCGTTGATTGGTTTCTTGAAAATTGTTGGAAACAAATATACAGTGTGGTTCATGACTGCAAATTGGTTATTGCAGGTAGAAATATGCCACAACGTTATTTTAAAATGAATGAGCCTAACGTTTTGGTGGTGGCTAATGTAGCTAATAGTAAAGATTTTTATAATCAACATGATATAATGATAGTTCCTTTATTATCCGGCAGTGGCTTGCGAATTAAAATTATTGAAGGAATGTCTTATGGGAAAGCAATTGTTTCTACAAGTGTGGGTGCCGAAGGAATTAATGTAACCCCCGGCGAAAATATTTTAATCGCCAATACTCCTTTAGAATTCAGTTCGGCTGTAATTGAGCTATTAAACAATAATGATAAACGCCATAAATTGGAAGTAGAAGCTCAGAAATTCGCTGAAAAAGAATTTGATAATAAGAAAGTGGTTGCTGGCCTTATTGCTTTTTATAAATCTTTAAATGTTTAATTTTTTTCTTATACTTTTTTTAATTTGCGTATTGGCTATTCTGCATACTTATTTATTTTATCCTTTGGGTTTAATGTTGTTCTCAAAAAAATCAAAAGCGCTAACCGTTTACCATTGCCATGATGTAATGCCACAAGTAACTATTTTAATGGCCGTGTACAATGAGGAAAATGTGTTGAATGAAAAGATTCAATCTGTAATTAACACTGGCTATCCTTTTGATAAGTTGCTTTTTTTGATTGGTTCAGACGCTTCTACAGATAAAACAAATCAAATAATAAAATCTTGGAGCATTAAATATCCTTTTATTCATCTGCATGAATTTGCGGCAAGAACCGGTAAAGCAGGAATTATTAATGAATTGGTTAAACTTAGCAACACAGATCTCCTTATTTTAACTGATGCGAATGTTATTTTTACAAAAGATACGATTATTAATTTAATTAGGCATTTCGCCAATAGTAGAGTAGGTCAGGTATGTTCCAATATTATTAAAGTTTCAGAATCACATAAGGGTATTTCTCAGCAGGAGAAAAACTACATGGCAATAGAAAATAAAATTAAATTATACGAAAGCCTTACTTGGAATGTTGTTATGGGTGCGGAGGGAGGCTGTAATGCCATCAGAAAGAAAAATTATGCAGTTGTTCCACCCAATTTTTGCGTGGATGATTTTTACATTAGTATGAATGTGATTGAACAAGGCATGGAGATAGTTTTTGAGAAAGACGCTGTTTGTTTTGAAGACGCACCTTCACTTTCTTCGGTTGAATTTTCGAGAAAAGTAAGAATTTCTACAGGCAATTTTCAGAATCTTTTTCGTTATAAAAAAATGTTATTTACCTTTTGGAAAGGCGCATCTTTCGCTTTTTTATCGCACAAAGTATTAAGATGGTTAACTCCTTTTCTGTTATTGATTTGTTTTTTCACTTCCGTGGCATTAAGTTTTTATTGTAAGATATTTATTTTTATTGCCTTACTTCAATTAATTGGCTGTTTAAGTCCCATATTTAAAACAGAATTAAAATATTTTAAAACTATTTCTCATTTTTATTTAATGAATTTAGCTTTATTAACAGGTTTTTTTAAATATTTAAGTGGGGTGGAAACAAATATCTGGCAACCAACGAAGCGAAATGTATAGAATTTTCATATATATATTTATTTTATGTTTAACCAAAAATTTTCTTATGGCGCAAAGTAAAGTTGACGGTAAAGGAAAAGAAAAGGCAGTTAAAACAATAGTGGTAAAGCACGCTTCCAGCCTGTCTTTTGATAAAGAAAAAAGTAACGCCAAAGTTTTGAGGGGGGATGTTGTTTGCGAACACGATGGCGCAATTCTCTATTGCGATACCGCATTGATCTTTGACTTGGACAATACTATGAAAGCCAGCGGCCATGTTAAAATTACAAAAGGCGATAGTGTTACGGTAACGGGAGATAAATTGTTTTATGACGGCAAAACAAAAATTGCTACTCTTGAAGGCAATGTTAAATGCGTTGAAAAGGACATGACCTTAACCACTAATCTCCTTACCTTTGATGTAGGAAACTCAGTTGCTAATTACTATAACGGAGGTACCATTGTAAATAAAGAAAATACCTTAATTAGTAAAAACGGACATTATTATTCTTCTAATAAAGAACTCGCTTTTCATTACGATGTTATATTAACCAATCCTGATTATAAGATGCGGTCAGATACGTTGCGTTATAATACTATAAATAAAACTTCCTACTTTCTTGGCCCCAGTATTATAACAAGTAAAACCGATTATATTTATTGTGAAAACGGATGGTACGACACAGATAAAGAAAAAGGTCAGTTTAGTAAAAATGCCCTCTTGATGACAAAACAACAAAAACTTACTGGTGACAGTTTGGCTTTTGACCGAAATAAACGAATAGGGAAAGCCTATAGAAACGTGAGATTAATTGACACCGCACAAAAATCTATTATTTACGGGGGTTATGCGGAGTACCAAGAAAAAAACTCTGAAGCGCTTGTTACTCAAAAACCGGTGTATGCCAGGGTGGTTGAATCGGATACTTTGTTTATTTCGGCAGATACTTTATACCATCGCGATCTTGATTCTGTAAATAATTTCTTGAATGCTTATCATAAGGTGAAAATTTTTAAAAAAGATGTACAGGCCATTTGCGATTCGGCAGCTTTAAACACAAAAGATTCATTATTGCAATTATTTAAAATTCCGGTTTTGTGGTCAAACAAATCACAGGCAAGCGCCAGGTATATAAAGGTTAGCATTGGAAAAAACGCCATTCATGGTTTTACCTTAGAAGGAAACTCCTTCCTGATTCAACAAGCAGATTCACTGAATAAATATAATCAACTCTCCGGTAAAACTATTGAAGGAGTTATTGATAAGGATACCATACGAAAAGTAATTGTGAGCGGTAACGCAGAAGTGTTTTATTATCCTAAAAATAAAACACAAACTCTTGGCCTTAACAAAACAACTGGTTCTGAAATTCATTTATGGTTTAAAAATGATGAAATTCAAAGAGCAACCATCAAACCAAAAACCACGGGAGTAATAGAACCGCTGAAAGAAGTGGATGTTGAAAACGCAAAATTAAAAGGCTTTAATTGGCAATACGGTAAACGACCAAAATCATTTGCAGATCTACATCCATAACCTCGTGGAATTGTAGATTTTTTTACTCTTAAGGTAAAAACATTTCCTTGGCATTAATTTTGCTAAAAGAAAGTTATGATTAAAAAGTATTTTATAAAACGAACAACTGCCTTTACTGCGGCTTTATTATTAACCATTTGCGTTAGCTGTTATACAAAAGATGATAAGAATGTGGCGGAACCTTATCCTACAACAGACACCACACAAAACATGGAAAATAAAAATGATGATGTTGCAAGAGACACGTTAAGCCGTGCTAATTAAGCTTATCAATCGTATTCTGCGGAACCTAATACCCAAATAAAGGACTGGAGATCTATATAGTCCCGGGCTTTAAGAGTGGGCATATCTTTACGGATTTGGTTGGCAAAATTCAGTAAGCTTTGATAGGTTTTCCAATTGGGCTTGGAGGTATATTCAAAATCATATTTGTATTCTTTTGCCGCAACTTGCGTAACGCGTGGTTTTAAAAAAATATGTTCCGAAGGATTGGCAATAAATCCAAAAACAGTTTGCAGTGGCCACGTCAGCACCCTGGTTTGTTTTCGTGGCAGTTTACCTAACGCATCTGAAAATTGCTCAAAACGTTGCTGAAGCGGCTCTTTGCCGTAAATGTAGTTATATAAGGCTTTTGCAAATATTTCAGCTCCTTCTTTTGGCTTCACCGCGTCTCTTAAAGCCATTTTTTCAAACGAAAATAACAAGTTGGTTTTAGATTCCATTTTTACTGCTCGAGTGGCAATTTCATTATAATTTTTGGCCTTCAACAAGCGCGTAAATTCTTTCTCATTTAATAACTCTTCCCACATTTCATGGGCGTTCCATTTATAGTTTCGCTCCCAATCAAGGTATTTTTGATCTTGAAACCCTTTCTTAAAAAAGTGAAGGAATTTATTAAGCGACTTTTTTTTAAATTTTAAGGTTTCACGACTTCTCATAATTTTTTTATAAAAACATTGTTCCCTTTTAATAGCATACGAAATTCATCATCAATTACACTTTCAATGGAATTATTTTCCCACTTAATGTTAAAACCAAGCCAAACTTCAAGTTATGCACCTGGCATTTTTATTTATTACTATAAATTCAAAAACCTATATTATGATTTTCAACTTATTTAAAACCATTTTACCTTTATTATTTATCGCAAGCATAAGTTTAACGAGTTGCGGAAATGATTTAAAAGAAAATGACAATCATGGGAATAGCGCTACTGAGCCACGCCAAGCTCCGGATAGCGAATATCCCGGCAGTCAATTGAACGACTCTGTTCATCAAGCGGATAGTATTTCTCATTAAGTTTTATTTTAGGTTAAAATGTATCGTACCGCAAATCCATTCATTAAAACAATGGTGGAAAAAAAATTAACCCTTGCTTTGGCCGAGAGTGTAACCTGTGGTTTGGCCGCTCATAAACTATCAACAGCTAAAGGCACAGTTGAGATGTTTAAGGGAGGAATTGTATGTTATCACCCCCAACTTAAAAAAGATCTTTTAAATATTTCGCAAAAAATGCAGGATAAATATTCCTGTGAATCACCAGAGGTAACACAGGCCCTAACCAAAAACCTGTCTAAGCTTATTAAAGCGGATATTCATGCTTCCATAACCGGACTCGCTTCAGCGGGGGTTAACGAAACCAAGGAAAAACCTGTAGGCACGGTTTTTATTTCGGTAAAATATAAAGGTATAATTTACAATACAAGAAAATTATTTAAAGGCACTCCATTGCAGATAAGAGAAAAAGCTTGCTTTGCTCTATATGATTTTATTCTTTCAAAAATTTAAGCGTTTTATGAAACTGCCTGAAACATTTTCTAAGGATAAGAATTTAAACGTTATCATTGAAACCCCACGCCATAGCCGAAATAAATTTGCTTATGATAGTAAAACGGGATTGTTTAAGTTAAAACGGGTGTTACCTGAAGGTTTTGTTTTTCCGTATGATTTTGGATTCATACCTGGAACCAAAGGCGATGATGGAGATCCTTTGGATGTTTTTTTAATGATGGAAGGCCTTACTTTTCCGGGCTGTTGGCTTGAATGCACACTTATTGGCGTTATTCAAGTGCTTCAAAAAAGCGAAGGCAAAAAAGAAATAAGAAATGATCGTTTTATGGCCGTGCCGGTGCTTCCAAAAAATTCATTACAAATTAAACACATTAATGAGCTTAGTGATTACGAACTTAAATCCCTTATTTTATTTATTGAAAACAATACTTTCCTTGAAAATAAAATAGTAAAGGTAATTTCAACGGCAGGGCCTGAGGAGGCATATAAGCTAATAAAAAATTAAGCAAATAGTGTCTGTTAAGTTGTAAGGGAAAAAATTGAAAAGGAAACATATAAATAATAGTTACATCCACGAAATTTATCATTTAAAAGATGATGGTATTTTTCCTAATAATACCTTGCCGGTTGTTGTTTACAAACGTGTTTTAAATTTGCCTGTGTTCTTTGCCTCCAACATAGTTAGAAAAATTTTCAGAGATAATAATTGGAAGAACTCATGGAAGAGCGGCATTTTTACCTATCATCATTACCATAGTACTACCCATGAAGCGCTTGGTGTTATTAAGGGAAAAACTACTTTATTACTCGGTGGCCAACACGGTTGTAAAATTGATGTGGAGGCCGGCGATGTTTTAATAATTCCGGCGGGTGTTGCACATAAAAATCTTGGCAACGAAAATCAGATAACCTGTATTGGTGCTTATCCCAATGGAAAAAGCTATGATATTTTATATGGAAAAAAAGATGAACGTCCGGGGGCTGATGAAAGAATTATTAAAGTGTCAAAGCCATTAACAGATCCTGTGTTTGGTACAAAAAGCGGAATTGCAGAGCATTGGAAATAATGGGAGTTGAAACACGCATAGGAATTATTGCGAGCGTTTTTACTGGTATAGCACTTCTTCCTCAATTAATTAAAATAATAAAAGAAAAAAAATCAACAGGTGTTTCTTTTTTAATGCTTTCCTCCATGTTTGTGGGTATCAGTTTATGGATATGGTATGGTTTTATGAAAGATGATTATATTATTATTATTTCAAATGCTTTTTCACTCATCGTAAATATTTTAATTGTGCTTTTAAGTATAAAATATAAACACGAAGTATAGGTAACCTATTCCTTTAAATTTTGTGTTATACTATTTTATTTTTATTGTGTAACTTTCGGATTATCTTGTATTATACACATTATCACGCACAAACTTACATATATATTAATTTGCTTTTGTTTAAATGGGGTTTATTCGCAAAATGTAACCATTAAAGGCAAAGCCCATGATTCTTTTAAGGGAAAAATAATACAAGTACTCTCTTATACAGATTTTATTACTCACGTAACTCAAAAGGAAGATCAAGATACCATTCAGCCGGATGGTTTTTTTATTCTTAAACTTCATACCGATTATACGCAGCCTGTTATTTTAAAAATAGATAATATTATTGCGCAATTATACGTTCAGCCCGATTTTGTATATGGAATTACTTTGCCTGAACTGGCTGAAGATTCGGAAAGAAAAAACGACGCCGAAGTTTTTGTAAATCCCGGAATTATTGGTTCAGACAGTACCGAACTTAATGCCTTAATTTTTGATTATCTGAAACTATACAATAATTTGTTTCTGCCAAAAGAGGGACGGTTTTTAAATAGAACATCATTATTTAAGCGAGCGGATTCTTTAAAAAACATTTGCGATGTGCGCTATAAAAAAATAAAAAATGAATATTTTAAAAACTATTATCACTATTCAATAGCATCTATTAACGCCAGTTTATCAAGGGGAGAAACTTACCTGATTAATAATTATATTTTAAATAAACCTATTTTAAATAATCATTATGAGTACATGCAGTTTTTCGGAAATTGCTTTTCGGGTTATTTAAATGCCGTGGGTTCCATGAAAAAAGGCCAATCGCTTTACAACATCATTAATGTTAAAGCTAATTATAACCAGCTCGATGCCTTTTTAAAAGATGACAAATATTTAAAAAACGATTCGTTACGGGAGTTGGTAATTATTAAAAACCTTTGGAATTTTTATTACAGGGCCGAGTTTTCGCCCGATGCAATTGAAACTATTATTTCAGATATCAATCAGAAAACAAAAGTGTTAGCGAATAAAAAAATTACCGCTACAATGTTATCTTGCTTTAATAAAATGCAGCCCGGTTCCGCTGCCCCTGATTTTATGGCCAGAAGCAAGGATGGAACTATGAAAACTTTAAACGCGTTTAAAAACCGATGGGTCTATCTCAATTTTTTTTCTGTCGCTAATATTGAATCGCAAAAAGAAATGATTAAAATTGCATCACTTAAAAAAAAATATGGCGATAAATTAATCTTTGTGAGCGTTTGTGTAGATGACAGTTTAAGATCTTACACAAATTATTTAAAATCAAATCCAAAATACGATTGGAACATTTGGTATAATTACGATAATCGAATTGAAAAAACCGCCAAAGAAAATTATTTTGTAACAGGCAGCGAAGCATATTTTTTAATTAATAATTTTGGATATTTAGCGCAGTCTCCCGCCCAGGCACCTTCTAAAGGAATTGAATATAAGCTCAATGTTATCTTTAAAGTGTCTCCAAAAAATACTAAAACAGGAATCAGATAAGTGAATTTTAAAATTAATAATCAATCCATCTGGAAAGAGCAGATAGCTTACGAGGATAATCATATAATAATCATCAATAAATTACCTTCTGAAATTGTGCAGGGAGATAAAACCGGAGATATGCCCCTGAGCGAAAAAATTAAAAATTATATTAAAGAACGTGATCAAAAACCCGGCAATGTTTTTTGTGGCGTTATTCACCGCCTCGATAGGCCGGTAAGCGGATTAATAATTTTTGCTAAAACTTCCAAGGCTCTTTCGCGCTTTAATGAGTTGTTCAGAGAAAAAACTATCCGTAAAACCTATTTGGCGGTGGTTAAAAACAAACCCCCCAAAGAAAAAGATTTACTAACTCATTATCTGATTAAAAATGAAAACAACAACACTTCTAAAGCTTTTCTTAAAGAAGTGCCCCACAGCGCAAAGGCGCAACTGGAATATGAATTGATAGCTTCCAGCGACAATTATCATTTATTGCGCATTCATCTGCTTACCGGAAGGCATCATCAAATTCGGTGCCAGTTATCGGCAATTGGCAGCCCCATTAAAGGCGATTTGAAGTATGGGTTTAACCGAACTAACGAAGGCGGCTTTATTCACCTTCACAGTTATCAAACAGAATTTACGCATCCAATAAAGCTCGAAAAAATTATCCTCAAAGCCTTTCCTATTACCAACGATTCGGTTTGGAATTATTTCTCGAAAGTTCTTTCATAAAATATAGTTTAGTAAAAAAAAGCAATAAAAAAACCCGGTAAAAACCGGGTTTAAATAATATTTATCATCATAATGTTATTCGCCTTCTTCTTCCTCTTCGCCTTCTTTAGGCTTAACCTTCGGATCTTTAGGATCACCTTTCGGCGCATTTGGATCAACAAAATCAAAGCTTAATATTTTAAATGTGGTACGGCGGTTTTTTTGGTGTAAGGCTTCTTTTTCTTCCTTAGATGCCGCCGCTTTTATAGTTGCATCAGAAATTAATGGCTGGGTCATACCTAATCCTTTAGCTGTTAAGCGGGCGGCAGGTATTCCTTTTTCTTTCACTAAAAAGTCAACACATGATTGGGCACGGGCGGTTGATAAGGTCATATTACTTACCGCTTTACCGCGTGTATCAGTGTGCGAATTTAATTCAACAATAATGGTTGGATTATCTTTTAAGATGTTATAAAGATAATTTAAAGAGTCTTTTGATTGTGGTAATAACTCCGCGCTTCCAAGTGCATACTGAATTTCGGGCATCCGTAAATCAGGAATAACCGGTTTTACCATAAAATCCGCTGTAAAATTAGTTGATTCGTTTTTATTTAAAGTAGAAATAATACGCTGATCTTTATTAGCTAAAAAGCCTTTTGTATGTGTATTTGATTTAGAAGTTTTGGCGGTTTCTGTTGATACCGTATAAGTTACTTTTTCTTTTAATTTTTCAAGTTTATAAGAACCGTCTTTTCCGGTGGTAAATTCGTTAATTGTTCCGTCAGAACCAATAATTTTTACTTTAACACCTTCTACGTTTTCTCCCTTACCTTTGCCCGAATTAGCATCACCTTCGCTAATTACAACGCCTTTAAGGTTAAAGGTTAATGGCGGCAGATTAAACGCCCAGATATCATCGCTTCCTTTTCCACCTTCGCGGTTACTTGTTAAATATCCTTTTTGTTTTTTGCCTTCGTAAACAATACCAAAATCGTCAAAAGATGAATTCATTGGGTATTTTAGGTTTTCTACAGGCTTGGTAAATTTACCATCAGCTCCTGCTTCCGCAACAAAAATATCTAAACCTCCCATGCCCGGGTGATAATTTGATGAGAAATATAATTTTTTAGAATCATCAGAAATAGTAGGATATAATTCATCACCTTCAGTATTTACCGCGGCACCTGCATTTACAGGTTGCCCCCAAGTGTTTGCTTTCATATCAAAAGTACAGCTCCAAATGTCTGCTCCACCGTATCCGCCGCTCATTTTAGAAGCGAAATAAAGTATTTTTCCATCTGCAGAAAGGCTTGGGTGACCAAATTGTACGGTATCGGAATTAAAAGGTAAACGCTGAGCTTCTCCCCAGGTGCTTCCTTGTTTTTTTGCCATATAAATACCGCATTTGCTTTGTTTGTTTTTTTCTTCCGGGCAACGGGTAAAAAAGATCATATCGCCCTTTTTGCTTACCCAGCCGCGGCCTTCATTAACAGGCGAAGAAATAGCCGGAGGCAATAATACCGGTGTGCTCCATTTGCCGTTTTTATCTAATTTAGTTTCATAAACATCAGAGTGGTTTGTTCCCAAGTTTAATTCTTTTGAACCTAAAGCCCCGTCTCTGCGCGAAGTAAAAATTAATGTTTGATATTTTTTATCGCTGTAACTTGGCGCATAATCACTTTCTTTAGAGTTGATTAAAGACATATTTTCAATTTTGTAACGCTGCGGAGAATCTTTCCATTGCTGGGCAAGTTCGCAGGTTTTAACGCCTAAATCGGCCTTTTTAGCATCGCCGCCTTTAGATTTGTAATTGTTATACTCCACAATTGCCTCAGGATATTTTTGCTGAACTTTTAAAACTTCAGCCAAACGTAAATATACTGTTGGATCTTCAAAATTAGAAGCTATAGCTTTTTGATAATAGGTTTCGGCTCCTTTGTAGTCATTTATTTCCTGACAAGAAATACCTGAACGGTATAAAATACCCGGTTTTTTATCCTTAGAAGCACCTGCATAGGCTGCTTTGTACATTTCTAAGGCGTTAAAATACTGGCGGGCTTCAAAGGTAGCGTCTGCTTTTTTGAGTGCTTTTTGCGAAAATCCGGAAGCCGTTAAAATAACAGTGGCTATGGCTGTTAAAGTAAGTTTAGTAATGTTTTTCATACTTTAATTAAGGGTTTATAAGGTGCTAATATAGGAGTTTTTATTATATTCCTAAAAAAAAATTAAATTATTACTTAATTTTAGCAAAATTGAGTTTTAATAGATGAAGCATTGGTTTTTATCTATAAACGCGCTATTTTGCCAATATTATTTATTTAGATGCCAGGTATTTATATCCATATCCCTTATTGCAAACAAGCCTGTAATTATTGCGATTTCCATTTCAGTACTTCTTTAAATAACCGTGATAAAATGACGGTTGCCTTGGTTAAAGAAATAGCTTTAAGAAAGGGTTATCTAAGCGATAAACATATTAAAAGTATTTATTTTGGGGGCGGAACTCCAAGCCTTTTATCTGAAAAAGAACTTAATGCTATTATTTGTGAGATAAAAAAGCATTTTATAATTGATGCGAAAGCCGAAATAACGTTAGAAGCCAACCCTGATGATATTACAAAAGAAAACCTTGCGCAATGGTTAAAAGCAGGAATTAACAGATTAAGTATTGGCTTGCAAAGTTTTAATAACGAAGAGCTAAAATGGATGAACAGAGCCCACACCGCTGCGGAATCTGTTAATTCGGTTAAAATGGCGCAGGATATGGGTTTTGATAATATTTCTATCGACCTTATATACGGTAGCAAATTTCAAACCTTGCCAACTTGGGAAAATACATTGCTCAAAGCGGTAAATCTTCAAACAAAACATATTTCTTCCTATAATCTTACCATCGAAAATAAAACTTTATTAGGCATAAAGTATTCTAAAGGCCATGAACCGGCAATAAATGATGAATTAAGCAGTAATCAATTTGTTTTAATGCAGGATATTCTTGCTCAACATAATTTTATTCAATACGAGATTTCTAATTTCGGTAAAAAAAACTTTTTTGCAGTGCACAATACTAACTATTGGATGGGGCAATCTTATTTGGGAATAGGGCCTTCAGCGCATTCGTATAATGGCACCAGCAGGCAATGGAATATTAAAAACAACTCGCTGTACATAAATGGTTTGGAAACCGGCAAACTCCTTTTTGAAAAAGAAGAATTATCACTCAACGAAAAATATAACGAATACGTTTTAACGCGATTAAGAACCATTTGGGGATGCGATACCAATGAACTTGAAAGTTTGTTTGGCGCTAAAATTTTAACTTATTTTAAATCATTGATTGAGAAAAAACAAGAGTTTATTGATTTTAAAAAGGGCATTTACACGCTGAATAATAAAGGTAAACTTCAGGCCGACGGCATTGCCTCTTCGCTTTTTATATTGTAACAGAAATTATTATTACTTCCTGTTTAGAATATTTTTTTTTGCACAAATGTTTTTTTATTTTACATTTGAATCACAATTTTAAAAAAAAATTATATGTTTGATTTAAAGGTTGCCCTTACCAACATTGCCCAACGCTGGAAATACAAGATGGAAGAGGTTACTCCCGGAGTTTACCGATTGGATGTTGCCTTAAAAATGAAAGACGAAACTTGGCGCTATCAATTTGTGTATGTTTGGATTATTGCCGGCCGCCATTTTGGTAAAGATGTTGTTTATATGAACAGCCGTTGCGGCGAATACAACCCTAACCTTAACCATTATAAAATTATTAAAGAAAGCGGTTACGGGACCTATGCCCAGGTAACCATTACCACCGATAAAAGAGCCGATGGAAGCCCTTGCGAAACAATTATCGTTCAAGCCGTACAGCCGGTTGAACTTACCAATGAAGCAATAATTAACGAAGTTATTTATGATGTGGCCTACAACGCCGATATTATTGAAGAAACTTATTTTGGAGGAGATAATAACTAAAACTAAAGCCCTTTTTTAATAAAAACCCTAAATGTGTTAATTTTTATTTGTGCATTTCAGTAATTTTTATTTACTTGCGGCAATTAATCCGTCAAAAACATTAATTTGTCGATGAATATTTATATAAACATGTTAAACAAACATTTTTTTACTCCCGTAGCTATTGGCATGATAGCAGCAACAATTTTCGCCTCTTGCGGAGATTCTAAAAAAGGCGATGCAAAAGAGGATATTATTGAGTCTCAGGACACCGTTAAAGCTTCGGTTTTAAATGTAGGCGGAGAGCTTTTTAGCGTTCCATCACCCATTCAAACCGCACTTTTAATTCAAAAAAGCGGAATTACTTATGATAAAGCTGTGCTTAGCGCTTCCAATAAAGTAAATACATTTACAACCGATTATTCAAAAGCCCTTAATCTGGGCATTTATGGTGCCGATTTAGGTTACGTATCTTTATATAATCAAACACAAGATGCTTTAGGATATTTAGCCTCAGTAAAACAACTTGCCGATAAATTAGGCATTTCTGCCGCTTTTGATGCTTCCACCATGGAGCGCATTCAAAAAAATGTAACCAATAAAGATAGTATGATGGTTTTAGTTGGTATTGCTTATCGCGGAAGCGATGCTTACCTTAAAAACAATCAGCGTAACGATGTTAGCAGCCTTATTTTAACAGGTGGGTGGATTGAGAGTATGCACTTTTCAGTTACAGCTTATAAGCAAAAACCAAATAACGATGTTAAGTTTCGTATTGCCGAGCAAAAACAAGCCCTTGTAAGTTTAATTAAAATATTAGGTAATAATAAAACCGCTGAAGTAGTGGCCTTAACCGCCCAGTTAACCGAGCTTGCCAAAATTTATGAAAGCATTGGTTTTAAATATACTTTTGCTGAGCCAAAAGATGATACAGCTAAAAAAATCACTTATATTAACAGCACCACCGTGGTAGAAGTTACCGAGGAGCAGATTGCTAAAATAAGCGATAAAATAAAAGAAATCAGAAATAAAATTGTTAACGCAACCCAATCTTAATTAATACTTAATCATATTAAAATATGAAGAAACTTGTTTTTATATTATCATTTGTTGCATTAAGCACTTTTGTAAATAAGCTAAACGCGCAATGCGATTCAATTGCCAACATTTGTGCCAAACATATTATTTCTACCTTTATTTCCGATGGACAGCAATACAGGGCCTTACTGTTAAATTCTGAAGAAACCGCCGAATTTCACTCTACCTTTTTTGGCGAAACAACATATCGTATTGCTGCCTGCAGTGGCACTTCCGATGGTAATTTGATTTTTAACATCTATGACCAGGAACGTAACCTTTTATTTACTAACCGTAAACAAAAAAACGCCCCTTATTGGGATTTTAAAGTAAAATCAACCCTTGAAACTATCATTGAAGCCCAATTAGATGCCAATAGAAATCCGGGTTCGGGTTGCGCTGTTATATTAATTGGCTTTAAGCAAAAATAATTATAAAAGCGGGTTTAAAAACGCTGGTTATTTTTTTATACAAAAATTATTAGTCGGCTCAAAAAGCCAAAACGCCCTGTCATTGCCATGCTTCGCGCCCTCGGCATCGGCTTAAGTGGAATTTCTACCGGTATAAAATTCGCATCATACACGCCACAAAACAAAACGCACATTTTATAAAAACCAATAAAACTTTAACATTATTTGCATATTAATAACTAATCTATATATTTGTCTTATAAAACATTATACATGAAAAACACCTTCACCCCTCCACCCCCCCCACAAGGGAAAACAAGCTCTAAAGGGCTTTAAATACTTAATAATAATGCTTTTTATAAGCGCAATAAGCCTGGCTCAACAGGGCCAAAAATGGGCCACCGGAGGTAATGCCAACGGAACCGGCGATTTTTTAGGCACCACCAATAACTTTTCTATAGATTTTAAAACCAATAACACTTTAAAAATGGTATTGGGTACCGATGGCACCTTAAAACTAATTAATTTGGCAGGCAACGGCACACGTATGTTACAGACCGATGCCAGCGGTAAAATTACAGCATTTTCTGCGGGCAATGCCACCGATGTATTGTACGGCAACGGCACCTGGGGCAGTTTGCCTGTAACAGCTACCAGTTGGAACATAGTGGGCAATAACTTAGTAGCCGCTACTACCGGCAATATTGGACTTGGAACCAACTCACCTCAATACAAATTGCACGTGGTGGGCGACGCTTATGTTTCAAATAACT
>JACPOC010000022.1 GCA_016185125.1 Bacteroidota bacterium | reverse complement strand
TCTAATATTTGAGCAGGCTCTGTAAGCCCAAACTCCTTTACGCATCTTGTTAATGTTGTTATTCCTACTATACTTACCATAGCCCCCGGCACGCCATGCCCTGTGCAATCAGCTAAAGCAAAATGAAAATCGCGGAAATTATTTTTAAGAGTTACTTTGTCTTGAATAACGGCAGACCAATAAAAATCACCGCTAACCACATCTTTAGGCAAATAAAATATAAAATAATCTTTCAAACAATTTTCTAATAATTCATTAGAAGGCAATAAAGATGCTTGCAGGGTTTGAGCATAGTTAATACTGTCTTTAATTTCTTTATTTTGCTCTTTCAGTTCGTTTGACTGTTGCGATATTAACTGGTTTTTAGCCTGTTCTATTTTGTTTTGCCTGAATAAATTGTATACAATAAATAGAACAAGCATAAGCAATACCCCCAAGAGAATTAATATGTTTTTATTTTGCTCATTTTTAGCCTCTTTTACATTTAATTCTCCGTCCTTTTTTACAAGTGCTACGCTGTCTGATATTATCTTTCCCTTAAATTCACTTTGCAAGGTTAATCGATTTACCTCTTCTTTTTTTTCCAATCCAAACAAACTATCCTTAGCATTCTGATACTCTTCAAGCATGGCGTATGCGTTCTTGTAATCATTCTTTTCTTTGTAAATATCTTTTAAATAAAAGCTAGTTAGAGAAATAAATTTTACATGACCGCTGTGTTTGCCTTTATCATAAGCTCTTTTCAGAATACGCTCCGCTTCATTTGGTTTAGCTAATTTCAAATATGTTTTTCCGAGATTAATTTCAGATTCAGTAATAGAATTAAAATTGGTACTGAAATTTTTACGCAATAAATAACCTTTGTTGTAGTATTGTATTGCCTTTTCATACTCACCCTTTTCAAAATACAAACTCCCAAAGTTATTATAACTTTGTCCCATCATAAACTTATCTTTCATTTCCATTCGAAGATTAAGACTGATGTTCAAAAATTGTTCCGCTTTTTTATAGTCCCGCATATCTGTATAATTGATGGCTATATTATTAGCAGAGGATGCCATTAGTTTTAAGTTTCTATTAGCCCTTGCGCTCTCATAAATTTTCAAAAACCGTTCATTTGATTTTTGACTGTTGCCCAGATAAGAATGAATCAAGCCAATGTATTTATTTAATACAATATATTCAGAGTCTTTTTTAGAATACGCATATAGAAGTTCCGCTTTATTAAAATGCTGTAATGAGGGAATGAGCAATGCTCTATCATGTAAATAAATACCAACTTTAATATGAGAAATACTCTTATCTTTATTACTCAAAGCAAGCTCAATCGCTTTCATATACAAATTAAAAGCCGCAGACTGCTGTTCTTTTTTTTCACACAATAATGCTTTACACAAATAATAAGCAAAATTATTTGAGGTGTCTTTGTCAGTGGGCATCTTACGGAAATAAGACGTATCTCCCTTTGCTATTTCGTCAAAGATAATTAGGTATTTATCTGCTGAAATCTGACTGTAAGAAAGAAAAGAGTAGAAACATAAAATAACAAGAAAATTAGTCCTTTTACCCATGATTTAAATTTACAAAATCATTTAAATTCTTCCTAATTTAAGTAGAATGCCCTGAGGTCACTTATCCAATACTTTCGCCTTAACCAACAATTAACTTCTTTCCAATCTTTATTCAGTTGTTTTTTTAATTCGATCTCAGATTTCTTTGTTATCTACATTTTTCCTCTCGTACGCTGTTAGGCAAAAACAAATGATTTATTAAGCAACTATTTTTTAAGAGGAGTAAAAAATTCTTTAAGATAAAAAGGTTCAAAATAAGCAACATCTTCAAAACTTTTTTCAGTAAATTTTTTATATGCCAACGTAGCCATATATTCAGATGAAGGCATTACAGACTCTTTAAACACTGCCTTAGGTACGGTTTCTAGCAAAGACTTGCACTTTAACATACCGTCTCCAAAAAATAAAATTTCTTTATCCATCTTAAATTGAGCTATAGATTGTGAATCCACTATCAATGCCTGCACAGGCAGCATTGCACGAAGTTCAAAATTATAACACGCGCAATACACTTCCATCCGCCTTGCATCAATCATTGGACAAAAAAGGATATCCGAATTAGTTTCACTTATTACTCTCTGAGTCATCACTTGCAAAGTATCTATACTTATTAACGGAATATTTAAAGCATAAGCCAAGCCTTTAGCGGCACTTGCGCCAATCCTAAGGCCCGTATAGGAACCCGGGCCTTTGCTAACAGATACAGCGTTCAGCTGATCCAAAGTAAGGCCAGCCTGCTGCATAACTTCTTTAATAAAAACATGGAGATTTTCGGCGTGAGTATAACCGCCATTAACTTCTTCAAATGTTATAATTTGGTTTTTATCAGAAACTGACACAGAACATACCGTAGTGGCAGTTTCAATATTCAAAATAAGAGCCAACTATTTATCTTGTTTGTATAGATCTTCTTTTTGTACTTGCTTCACTTTAGTGCCATCCCTTAATGTTTTAGAGACCGCGCTATAAGGGCCGCTGATTATTTCGTCGCCTTTGTTTATTCCGCTTTTTATTTCAATATAATCATTGTCTTGAATTCCGGTTGTTACTGTCATTTGTTTCGCTTGGCCATTTACCAAAACAAAAATCAATTCAGTTACCTTGGTATCGTGCGGTTTTTGTTGCTTCTCATCATTATCGTTTTTAACTTTTACGTCGCGATCATCCCCATCTACGGCAACATTTATTGAATCTTTGTTTCGTGTAGTAACTGCTTGAATAGGCACCGACATTACATTGTAAACTCGGGTTGTTTGAATATCCACACTTGCGCTCATTCCCGGGCGAAACGGTACAGGATTGTTTTCAGCTATAAGGTATTCATAGGATTCTCGGAGCATCCTGATTTTTACAACAAAATTAGTAACCTGATCTACAGATATTCCAGTGCTGTTGGATGAATTCGCAATTTCAGTTACTATACCTTTAAATTTTTTATCCATGTATGCATCAACTTCAATCAAGGCAGTATCATTTTTATGCACCTTAATAATATCGTTTTCGTTTACCTCCACACTAACTTCCATTTCATTAAGATTGGCCAAGCGTAATATTTCTGTTCCAGCCATACCGCTTACGCCAACCACGCGCTCCCCTTTTTCAACACTTAATTTGGAAATGGTGCCATCTACAGGAGCATAAATAAAAGTTTTTTCAAGATTAGTGTTTGCTTCTTTTAGAGAAGCCTGTGTACTTTGGATATTATATTCACCCGCATTCACATTCGCCTCCATAGCAGACACATTAGCTTTGGATGATTCATACTGAGCTTTTGCTGTTTCAAATTCCTGTTGCGAAATAGCCGCTTGCTCAAATAATTTTTGATTTCTTTTATAAATAGCTTCGGTGCTTGCAAGATTAGCCTTTGCCTGATCTAACTGCGCCTTATTGGTACTCAAGTTAGCTTTTGTTGTGTTTACCGTGGCACTAACCCTATCAATTGCACTAACATATAAGTCTGGTTTAATACGACAAAGGAGATCGCCTTTTTTTACCTGATCGCCTTCTTTCACCTTCATTTCTGTTATTTCTCCGCTTACATCGCTGCTTAATTTTAATTCTGTTTCCGGCTGAATTTTTCCAGTAGCAGAAACTACTTCAATGATATTTCTTATACTGGCTTTTTCAGTATAAATTTCAATAGGCTTACTCCCATGCATCATCTGCATCATTAAAACCACCGCAATAACAGCTACACTAATAATTATAATCCAGTATATTTTTTTCATAAAATAAAATTCATAAAGCAGTATGTAATTTTAAACAAAATTAAGGCAATTGCCCCAAAATTATTTGATCTTTAAATATACTACACACATCGAAATTGTTTAAAATTAACGATTTTAACCGCTAAACAAGCAAATCCAAAGCTAAATTTGTAGTATTAAAATTAATTATTTACCACCTATAATATTAAATTGATTACAAAAAAAAATATACGCATACTAACGAACTTATAAAAGAAAGCAGTCCTTATCTGTTACAGCATGCGCATAACCCTGTAAATTGGCTGGCCTTTACCCCGCAGGCTTTTGAAAAAGCTAAACTGGAAAATAAACCGGTGCTTATTAGTGTTGGTTACAGTGCTTGCCATTGGTGTCATGTAATGGAGCATGAGAGTTTTGAAGATGAAGATATTGCGCAACTGATGAACAAAAATTTTATAAATATTAAGGTTGATCGGGAAGAAAGAAGCGACGTGGATATGCTATATATGCAGGCAGTACAATTAATGACAGGCCAAGGAGGCTGGCCATTGAATTGCTTTGCGATGCCCGATGGAAGGCCCATCTACGGCGGAACGTACTTTAATAAACAACAGTGGGCCAATGTGCTTTTTAATATTTCGGAACTTTATAAAAATGATCCTGGAAAAGTTGAAGAGTACGCAAATAACCTAACCGAAGGCATAAAGCAATCTGAATTACTTTCCACACGTAAAACAGATCAGTCTTCGGTGAACCGCGAAATGCTTGTTTCGTCAGTTGAAAAATGGAAAGACCGTTTCGATAATTCATTTGGCGGCCCTGATAAAGCACCCAAGTTTCCTTTGCCCAATAACTATATTTTTTTATTGCGTTATGCTTTATTGGAAAAAGATAAATATGTTCTCGATCATGTGCATCTTACCTTATTGCAAATGGCGCATGGAGGCATTTACGATCAGCTCCGAGGTGGGTTTTCACGATACAGCACTGATGTTATTTGGAAGGTTCCACATTTTGAAAAAATGTTGTACGACAATGCGCAACTTGTTACACTGTATTGCGAAGCTTTTCAGCATTCACAAAATACATTGTATAAACAGGTTGTTATTCAAACGCTGGATTTTATTGAGAAGGAATGGTATAACGCACAAGGATTTTTCTTTTCCGCTTATGATGCCGATAGCGAAGGGGAAGAGGGAAAATATTATGTGTGGACAAAGGAAGAACTCCGGCAAGAACTCCGGGATGATTTTGAAATTTTCTCCGATTACTTCCAGATTAATGAGGTTGGTTATTGGGAACACGGTAATTATATATTAATGCGCAACGAAAACTTGGCGGAATTAAGTGTTAAGTTTAAGATGAAATATGATGCGATTGAAAAAGTTATTCAGCACTGTAAAACTATTCTTTTAAAAAAAGCGGAGGAGCGCGTTAAACCGGGACTGGATGACAAAACACTCACTTCGTGGAATGCTATGATGTGTACTGCCTATGCAAAAGCCTATCTTACTTTTGGAGAAGAAAAATTTAAAACTATTGCTATATCTTCCATTAAGTTTATCCTAAAAGATCTCTGTCAGCAAAACGGAAAACTCTACAGAACCTATAAAAACAATAAATCCAAGATCAATGGTTTTTTAGACGATTACGCCTTTGTTATCGAAGCTCTTATTCAAATTTATGTTGTTACACAAAATGAAGAATATCTTCAAAAAGCGGATGCTCTTACTAAATTTGTTTTAAAGGAGTTTGAAAATTCCGAAAGTGCTTTTTTGTTTTATACAGACCATTCTTCTTCAGACCTTATATCACGCGGCACTGAAATAAATGATAATGTAATACCATCTTCTAATTCCCAAATGGCTCTAAATCTTTATTCATTGGGAACGTATTTTGATAATAAAATGTATATCGATAAAGCTACAAAAATGTTAAATCTGGTTTCAAAAGAAATAAAACACTATGGCGCAGGCTACAGCAATTGGGCCTGTCTGGCGCTTAATCTTAACTACCCCTTTAAGGAAATTTGCATTGTTGGTAACAATGTTAATGAAAAGTTGAAGGAACTGCACAAACACAGCTTTACAAATGCGATTTTAGTGGTAAGCGAACAAGAAAGCGATCTGCCCTTATTAAAAAGCAGATTTAAAGCCAATGAAACATGGATTTATATTTGCGAAAATAAATCATGCAAACTGCCGGTAAAAACAATTGACGAAGCAATAGAACAATTTTGAGAAAATATATTTACATAATCCTCTTTAACGCAATAGTTTATTTTTGCGCCGGACAAATTCTGAACTCTACACCTGAAACAGCATTTGAAGTTCAACACAATTTCAATTCACATCTTATCAAAAAGAAAAGTATTAGAAAAATTACTTTTGAAATAGTTGATAAAAAAGATTTTGAAATTCCTATTGACAAAAATCTGGTGGAGACTTACGAATTTAATGATGCCGGAAAACTTTCACGCTTCTACTATACCAATATTTCAAAAACAATAGAGAAGCAAACTACCATAACAGTTAATCGCGGGAGAAGAAAAGGAGTTTTTTCACAAGTACAAACTCATAACGATTACTTGTATGACACCATTAGCACCTCGTTCTTTTATGCCAATAACAATCTTATTTTAAAACGCTATCACGATGGCGCCATGTTTTATGAAAGTCGCTATTACAGATATGACTCCCTTAATAATCTTACAAAAGAAATGCGCTTTCGCGAAACAAATAACAGTAAAGATAAATCAATATTTATTTTAGGAGGCCAGTTGTTGTTGTCGGAAGACAGCTTGCAATATCAAAGATACTCTAACGGGCAGCTTAAATGTATTTTATTAAATAATGAAAATCGACCTTATAAAGAAATCATCACCAACTTCGACAGCCTCAATCGCAAAAAATCTGTCAATGAACATTATACCGCAGCATCATGGATTATGCAGGAACAAAAATTTGAATATTCAAAGAACCGCTTAACTTCCGCTGAGTTTAAAGGAAATGCCAATAATGAAGTGCTGTTGAAAATTACTTATGAGTATGATAACAACAACGAATTACTCACTGAAAAGCACTTTAAAAATGGCGTGTTAACTAAAGAGTTAAGTTATATTACCGATTCGGTAAACAATTTATTAAAATCACTTGTAATTCGAGATCACTTAAATAAAACCATTCGCATTATTAAACTTAAATACGATTTTGCTTCCGTGAGTAAAATTCCCCCTCACTTAAGTGCTTCTAAATAATCACTTATTCTTTTTATTCATTACAGGTACCATTAGTCGTGTTATCCATTTAGAATGATCTTTGACAACTACAGGATTAGTTATATAAAACTCACGAATTGGCCCGGATTGAACTAGGTTATTCTGTTGAATGTACTTTTGGATGTTTTGGTTGGCAAGATAAAGATCACTGTATTCACCGTAATGATTATAGATTAACATAGGTGCCGCCTCTAAAACAACCACCGTGCTTTTTTTTGGCATTTTTTTTGGAAAACTATCAATGGGATAAACACATTCAAAAATAAGATTGGAAGTATCATTATTATAATAAATAGAACCCGCAGCCCCTTGCGATGTAATCTTCAAATACTTTAAATCTTTTTCGAGCAATGAATAATTTTTTGCTAATGCGGCTGGCATTTGAGATGAGGCGGCTGAATCCTTTCGGCATAAAGTAAGCATTTCAGGAACTTCAAAAATACCGGCAACCCCCGGCTGATCTGAGAGTTCAGAACTTTTTTTAAGAACAACTTTGCTTCCACTATTTTGAGTAACAGAAGTATCTGCTCCATTTTTTTGATCAGTTTTTTCTTTTTCGGAGGTGCCACATGAAAACACAATCATTAAAACCGTGACCATTAAAAAATATTTTTTCATTGACTTAATAAATCTAATTAGATGCTTTTAAAGAATATTGCTTTAAGGCTTCTTCAAGGCAAGTCATTGCGCTTTTGAGGTCCTCAATTTTTAAAACATAGGCAATGCGAACTTCATTTTTTCCCGCTCCGGGTGTAGAATAAAACCCGGTCGCCGGAGCCAGCATAACGGTTTGCGTGTTGTAGCTGAACTCCTCCAACAGCCACTGACAAAACTTATCTGAATCATCAATTGGTAATTTAGCAATGCAATAAAATGCGCCACTCGGCTTCGGACAATAAACGCCCGGAATTTTGTTTAACGCTTCAATCACATAATCCCTGCGGGCAATGTATTCTGTTTTCACGTTTTTAAAATAACTCTTTGGGGTATCTAGTGCTGCTTCTGCGCCTACTTGAGCATAACTGGGCGGACTTAATCGCGCCTGTGCAAATTTTAAGGCGGATTTCATAATCTCTTTGTTTTTACTTATCATGGCACCTATTCTGGCTCCGCAGGCACTATACCGTTTACTGATAGAATCTAAAAGAATTACATTATCCTCAATTCCTTCCAATTGCATGACACTCACATATTCCTTACCATCATAACAAAATTCGCGATAAACTTCATCGCTCAGTAAAAAAAGATCATACTTTTTAACCAGAATTTTTAAAGCTTCTAATTCCGATTTTGTATATAAATAACCTGTAGGATTGCCGGGATTACAAATCATTATTCCTTTTGTTTTAGGAGTAATTACTTTTTCAAATTCTTCAATGGGCGGCAAGGCAAAACCTGTATCAATAGTGCTTATAATAGGTTTAATAACAACGTTAGCGGCACAGCTGAAACCGTTATAGTTGGCGTAAAAAGGTTCAGGAATAATTATCTCATCGCCTGGGTTAAAACAGGTCATCATAGCAATGGAAATAGCCTCGCTGCCACCACACGTTATGATAATATCGCTTGCCTCCAGGTTAATATCATACTCTTTATAATAGCCGCACAATTTTTTCCGGTAGCTTTCATTACCCGCGCTTGGGCTGTATTCAATAACCTTTACATCCCAGTTTTTAACCGCGTTTAAAAAGGTTTCAGGCGTTTCAATATCAGGTTGACCAATATTCAAATGGTAAATTTTAGTTCCTCTTTTTTTAGCAGCTTCGGCAAAAGGCATTAGTTTGCGAATTGGAGAAGCGGGCATTGCTTTTGCTTTATGGGAAATGGCTGGCATAGTAAATTTTTATGGCGTAAAGATAACAAAAAGCCTATTAATCCTTGCCTGAATTAAGTGATAGAGTTAAACATTTTTATCCAAAGAACTGAAATATCTTACGAAGAGGCTTTAAATACAGTGTATAAAATTTGGGCTTTAAATCATTCATTTCCCAAGCTTTTCTGTCCTCAACGTTGGCATTTAACCGGTTCTTAACAGAGGCATTGCTTTTTCCGCCGACGCGCATCTTTACCGTAAACTGGGGCAGATACGCTACTTTAATTTTATGTTTGTGAATCATCCGAAGCATTAACTCATAATCAGCAGCGCTTTTTAAAGTAGTATTGAAATGGCCAAACTGCTCATACAATTTCTTCCTTACAAAAAACGTTGGATGAGGAGGCATCCAGCCATTAACAAAACTATTTACTTTATACTTACCGCTCTTCCATTTACGCGTTATCTTTTCTATATTATCCCTATCCACATAATAAAGATCAGAGTAAACAGCATCGCAATTTGTTGTTTCAAAAATACGCGCGTAGTTTTCAAGCACTTTATGATGAATATAAATATCGTCGGAATGCAGAATGCCAATCACATCTCCTTCAGCCAGGGCAATTCCTTTGTTAATGGCATCGTACAAACCTTTATCGCTTTCAGAAATAAATTTAGAAACACTAAGTTTGTACTTTTCAATAACATCCAACGTTCCATCAGTAGAACCGCCATCAATAATAATGTATTCAATGTTTGGCTGTGTTTGCTGAATTACTGAAAGTATGGTTGCTTCAAGTGTGGCAACTGAATTATAAGTAACAGTTATGATGGAAATTTTCATGCGAGGGCAATACTAAATTCAATCAACGACATAAAACTAAAATCTATTCTGGAATCTGCAACAGGCTTTTCAGAAATAAAAACAGTTTTCATTCCGAGTGCTCTGCCAAATTCCATATCGCTCATACTATCGCCCACAATAATACTTTTTGAAAAATCAATTATAGGAAAATCTTTTTTTGCCTGAAGTGCCATGCCTGTTCCGGGCTTACGGGTTAGATGATTTTCAGAATGGAGATGAGGCGAAAAATAAACTTTATCAATTCTTCCCCCGGCATAACTTAATTCATACAACATGTTTTTATGAATTAATTCGAGATCTTCGGTTCGATAAATTCCCTTCGCTATTCCCTGCTGATTGGTAACCACAACAATGCTCCCGAATTTACCACCGAGAATTTTTAAAGCTTCAAAGGTGCCCTCAATGAATTCGAATTCCATCCAATGCTTCACGTAATCGTTATCCAATTTTTTATTGATAACTCCATCACGATCTAAAAACAAAGACCAGCTTTTATCTATATTTAAATTCTTTAAAGTCATGTTGTGCTTGCGTGTAATCTTCGGGAATTCCAATATCAATAAAATATCCGTTGAACTCAAAACCTTTTATAGTAATGTTATTCAGCTGCTTTTCAAAAAAATCATTCTCAATCGAAAAGTTAATCAAGCCGGGTGTGTGTGCTAAAAATAATTTCTTATTAAGAATATAAATGCCTCCGTTAATTAAAGCTTCGCCGGCACGCGAAGATTTTTCTTTAAAAGAAATTATCCGGTTCCCTTCACCTATATCAACGGTTCCGTAACGTGAGGCATCAGCAACCCTACGAAGAGCTAAAGAAATATCAGAATGCTGCGAAATATGAAGATCATAAAATTTATGAATATCAACATCAAAAAAAGAATCTCCATTCAATACCAATGCAAGTTCATCGCTGCAATTTTCAAAAGCCAGCCTGATTCCGCCACCGGTTCCCAGAGGAATTTCTTCATGAGAATAACTAATGTTTAAACCTTTAAATTCATTACCATAATTAGTGCGAATTTTTTCTGCTAAATGCCCTGTTGAAACAATAACCTGCTTTATACCATAATATTTTAGATACGCGAATTGATAATCTAAAAAAGGCGCATCATTAACCGGAGCCATTGGTTTAGGCAGATCGGAAACAACAGATTGCAAACGGGTTCCGAACCCACCTGCTAATATAATGGCTGTACGAAGCAATACTTTAACTATTTTTTTGGGAATAATTTAATTTCAATCAATTCGCAGATGGTGTGCCCTAATATCATGTGGCATTCCTGAATGCGCGGTGTGTCGCTGCTTGGAATATTGATAAGGTATTTACCTAATCCTTTAAGTTTACCGCCGCTTTCTCCGGTAAAAGAGGCGGTGATCATTCCCAAAGAATTTGCTTCTTCAATAGCTTTAATAACATTTGCACTGTTGCCGCTGGTGCTCAGTCCGATTAACACATCGCCTTTTTTACCCATGGCTTTTACCAAGCGGCTATAGATAACATCGTAGCTGTAATCATTGGCAACAGCGGTAGTATAACTGGTGTTAACGTGCAGGGCTTCGGAAAATAAAGGAGGGCGATCGTAATAAAACCTGCCGCTAAGCTCGGCTGCAAGATGTTGCGCGTCGGCTGCGCTGCCCCCGTTGCCGCACCACAATACCTTTCCGCCATTTTTATAACAAGTTACTATGTCTTCTATCAGATCATTTACCTGAGATAGTACCGAATTATCCTTCTGCAATTTTGCTTTAAGATCAATAGAGTTTTGAAGTTTGTTTTTAAGAAAATCTATCATGGCTATAAATTTATGTTTTTTTGAGGTTATTTGATCATTAATTTTGGTTAAAGAAAATAAAAAAGCCCCGAACAACTTGTCCGGAGCTTTGGAGATTGCATAAAAGAATCTTTTAATTTTTCGGCTTCACTAACACATCGTTAGCTACAACTTCGGTAATGTATTTTTTAACGCCGTTTTTATCCAAATAATTACGGGTAACTAATTTTCCGTCAACGCTTACGTGACTTCCTTTATCCAGTTCCGTTTCGATCATATCTGCCAACTTCCCCCAAACGGCAATAAAATGCCATTGCGTATCGGTTACTTTTTCACCTTTTTTGGTGGTGTATTCTTCGCTGGTAGCCATCGAAAAACGAGCAAGCTTATTGCCATTATCAAATGTTTTAATTTCGGGTTTGCTTCCTAAGTTTCCTGTTAATTGTACTCTGTTTGTTGTGTTCATGTTGTTTGTTTTTTTGATTTTATTATTTATTTATTTTTTACTGTGGGGATGATTTATGCCGCTTGCTTGTTAAAACTCATTACTAAAAATTCGTTGGCTACAATCTCGGTGCTGAAACATTTAACGCCTTCTTTATTGGTATAAGCACGATTAACCAGTTTGCCTTCTATCGTTAACATGGTTCCTTTTTGAAGAAGATTTTCAGCTATTGTTGCCAATCCGCCCCATGCAACTACATTATGCCATTGTGTGTTGGTTACCTTTTCGCCGTTTTGGTTGGTGTACGACTCGTTGATGGCTAGTTTAAAACGGGCAACTTTGCTGCCGTTGATTAAAACTTTAATTTCCGGATTTGCCCCTAAGCGGCCCACTAACTGTACGTTGTTTTTGATGTTCATTGTTTTCATGTTTTTGTTATTGATATATTTATTTGTTTCTGTTTTATTCTTCTGCCGCAGATTTCGCTGATTACGCAGATTCATTTTTTTTTGTAACCCGTGCAATCTGTGGCTTTATCTTTCTCGCAGATTTCGCTTATTACGCAGATCTACTTTTTTATTCTTTTTAATTTTATATATAATTTGTGCAATTTGTGGCTTTATTTTTTCTGCGTTAGTCATTTTATAATTCGTGTAATTCGTGTCTGTCTTTTTAAATTCAATAGTTTCAAATCGACGATGCAAAGGTGCGGCGAGCAAAAAACTTTACTCGGTTTTTAGTCATTTAGATTCGTATAAAAGTAATTGTAACCGTTTGTTGTCGAAAGTATGATTGGAAGCCGGTTCATAACAGCGATGTCGTCCGGAGTCTTTTAGGTTGTATAAAATGAATGGTTTAAGAATGTAATGGCACGCAGACGAAGCAGATTTTAAAAGATTCCTTTGCGCTTTAGCGACTACGAAGCACTGCGTTAAAAAATTTAGATTACACATAGATGCCTCATTCTTCGGCATGACAGATTAAACTCATGCGCCTTTGCATCTCCTAAACTCTGCGTTAAACTAAACAGAAAAAGATTATTGAAAAAAAAGGGAAACGTTTCCGCTTCCCTCTTATAAAACAAAAGCCTATTTAGTTAACCGCGAAGTTCATTTCCTGACTCACAAACTCTGCCTTGGCAGTAAGGATAACTACCCGAAAGGTATAAACCTTGCCGACCTCCAGATCGCCAACGGTGGTGCGGCTTACATCAGTAGTAACAGCCGTTGTCCAGTTCTCTTGTCCATACGGCGTAACCTGCCACATGTAGAGAGCTTTTGGGCGCGCCTTCGCTTTTAAGCCAATAGCTCCCTGCTCTTTTGAGTTATACACTTTAAAGTCGGGGATGTGCTTGCTTCCAAATGTTTTAATTTCAAAACCCGCCAGGTGTACAATTGCCGGATCGCCATCTGCTACCGTAGTAACATAAGCGGCCAACTCATGCATCACCTGCATGAGTTCATCTTCTTTGTCATGCATAATGGCAGTTAATTTTGGACCTCCTTCCTGCGCGTTTTTCCAGGCAGTTTCGAGCGCTTTAATTGCAAGGTTTACTTTTATTAATAAAGGTGCGGCATTACTAAATACCGTTGGGTTAGCTCCAATCATTGCAACACGTGCAAGGGCGGCGGCTATTTTTTCGGGTACCGACAGTTTAAACATGTTCAGTACCACAATTAAACTACTTAATTTCATAACAAGTATTTTAAAGATTAAATAAAAAAGGAAGCTGAACCAAATTTTGTTATTTGCTCTTAAAAGAAAAAGCTTCTTTAAATTGCATTAACATGTAGGACGTTTTTTCTATTGTTTTAAACCGGCTGCGAAAATACGATGAAGATTTTGCGGACACGGTTTTGGTTAAGCTCTGATGCCTACCCTGTGCGCAACACTTTTATCTGTACTCCCGAACGCTGAGCGTTTACGGTGATTTTTGCGGAGATGTTTTTCCAAATCGTTTTGATTTACATTAATAATACAAATTTCGGAAATTGGTTACAGAAATTTTTTACGATTTTATATTTGGTTATGCTTTTTGTATAATTGGTCGGTTTTAACGCATAACTGGTAATAAGCTTGTGGATTAAAGAAGCAAATAGGTGACAGGTATTTAACTTATCGTGTTGGTAAGTCAACTTATCGTATTGGTGAATTGACTTATTAAAAAATAAGCTGTTCATCGTTAAGGTAAGTCAGCTTATTGTATTGGTGACTTAACTTATTAAAAAATAAGTTAGTTCATCGTTAAGGTGAATCAACTTATTGTATTGGTGACTTAACTTATTAAAAAATAAGTTAGTTCATCGTTAAGGTGAATCAACTTACCAAGGTGGTGAGTTAACTTATTAAAAAATAAGTTAGTTTATCGTTAAGGGGAATCAACTTATTGTGTTGGTGACTTGACTTATTAAAAAATAAGTTGATTCGTTAGGGAGGTAAGCCAATTTATTGTGGCTGTGAATAGACTTACTAAAAAATAAGTTGATTCGTTAGGAAGGTAAAGCAACTTATAATGTTGGTGAATTGAGTTATTAAAAAATAAGGCAGTTCAGAAAATTTTGAAACAGTTCAAAAAAAAGGCCGCTTTTTTAGAGCGGCCTTTTTTTTGAAGAGTAAATTGAATTACTTGATATTAACCAGCTTAAATTGCTTTGAGGTGCCATCGTCAGCAATAATATGACAGATGTATAAGCCGGCGGCTACATCAAATTGATTAAGGATTAATTTTTTATCCTTTACATTTAAAGTATGTTGATACACTAGTTTACCTGAGGCAGCTTCATATATTTTAACAAGCCCCTCTTTTGATTTTTCAGGAAGCTGATATAATATTGTAAGCTGGTCTTTAAAAGGATTTGGGTAAGCGCTGAATGAAATATCGGCGGCGGTTAATATGCTCTCATTTTCAGATGACATATTTGGGTCACCCATTCTTCCAAGCGGTGGAGCACAAGGCGGAAGGTCTGATGTTACATTAACCGTAACTACATCATAGGAATAACAGCCCTGAAAATCAATCTTCTCCAATTCATAGGTTGTTGTAACCGATGGCGTTACGATGATATTGGAGCCTTCACCGATAATCTCCCCGGTAGTATTATTTCTCCAATAATAACGATGGCCTCTTAAGTCAGGATTAGCTGCCAATTCCGCAGAACAATTTGCTCCAATAGTTTGATCTTCACCGGCACTAACGGTACCACATGCAACGGGTTCAATGTAAAACAATTCTGCACCGGTAAATTTATAATCCGGTAGAATAAGATTTTGAGATTGGAATTGTCTTGCAGAATAAATAAAGGTAGAAGGCAATGGACCTTCGAGTGTACGCGCCGTTGGATAATAATTAAATGAAAAACATAAGGGTTGAAATTGGCCCGGAGTAAGGATTAAGTTAGAAAGATAGGCGTTTTTATTGGTAACCTTAATTTGATAAGGCTTACGGTCTAAGCCAAGTGCGGCATGACTATGGGTATTTCCTGAAGGGGAAACGTGTAAATATTTTGATGCGCCGTCTACAATTCCGCTTCCCATTTTACCACCTAAGACCCAGGCATTATAAATCGTTTCTCCTAAATCTACAAAAACATCGGTTTCTTTTCCTACAAAATCCTGATTTGCATCATCAACCAACTCTAATTTATTAATGTACGTTGTTGTAGTAGAAACATTGCCAAAATTTACAGGAAAGCAATGATTGTTAGCAGGGGGAGGAACAAATATAACATTTTTTTGTACAATATTATTCTGCAATTGAGCGTTAGTAACTGCCGGTACATTTGTCTGCTCTGCAGAAGAGCCAGTAGTTATTATGGGATCGTTGCCATCGCCAAAACGCGCCAACAAACACCATTGGTTTGTGGTGCCAAAAGGTTGAAAGAATTCTGCTGGGTCTGCGGTATTGTTCCATATAACTTCTAAAACTGTTTCTTCGCCGGCCTGTAGGCTTACATCGTGCGCGGGACTAACGAAGTCTTCAACACCATCTCCATTAGGATCTCCGTCATAAATCTGTTTCCAATTTGTGGGCCAAGTGTCATTTAAACCGGCTTTGTTATAATATAAACGTACTCTTCCATTAACCGGGGAACAGCCACGGTTGCGAACTTTTACATAAATACGAGGACGATTGGCCTGGGTTTGCCAATGAGTATTATTAATCCAATTTATACTTTGATGAGCGTGTTCATTAGCAAATCTTTGTGTTGGCGTTGATTGAATTAGTTGATCCGGACTATTTCTTACCCAAACGTCCTTGCCTTCTACCAGATGCCACGGAGCTCCCTGAGAAGGCATATTGCCATCATCTGATGGCGTGTCTCTTATATAAGCGTCGGGAGCACCTGAGGGTATCCATGTTTTTGGCCCTACGTTGTTACCGGCATCTTCAATGTTGTATTCGGTACGGCTTATTAAATCTCCGGTGGTGGCATTGAACTTTAATAAAACTGTTGATTCTGTTTTAATATAACAATTGTATGAGTTAGCTATAGCCATGTCTAAGTTTACTTGAAAAGGAGCAGAAGCGTTTCCTGCGGTAGTTCCATTATCAAAACTTATATTAAAATTATGGCCGTATAAAGGTGGTGCTGTTTCATATTGATTCATTAAAAGTACGCCTATTTCAGTGGAGTTTTGATAAGCATAGGCTTTTAATTTCTGATTATTAGTTGTAAACGTATTTTCGAAAAATGTGCCATTAAAGTTCTGAGCCATTAATTGAAAATGCCAATAGGTAGGTTTCTTTCCACCTACCCCTCCAAATTTATTTGGATCATTATTCAAGTAACCAATATTTCCTTCATAATTTGGACCCGCACCCTCTTTTATACTCCAGAAATTAAGAAATTTTAATTTGGCATTTGTACCCATGGGGTTATTCGCCCTCATGCTCTCTGTCATAAATTCAGCCCAAAACTGGCCAGCAATAAAACTGTTTGCGCCCGTGCCAGTTAACAAGTCATCCGCACCTACTGTTAAATTATTAAGTGAAGTCGTGCCATTATCTCCCGGGACATCATTCATATGGCAGATATTTGCTTCTGTGATAGCAATTTCAACAGCGGAACCGCCATTATTATTCAATCTGGTTCTTATTTCAGATAATACATTTCTGTAAGGGTTGGTATTTTGTAGATTTGCAAACTGCGCCGGGGATGGTATACCACTTAAATATTGGATTACATTATCTCTTAATGCAGGAACATCAAAATTGGTTTGAGGTTTATTCTGGTTGCCAAATGGATATAGGTGCAGAGAAAATATATCAATATATGGTAGGATATTACATGCTGGTTTTGTCACGTCTGTCAAATCATTATAAACTTGATAGGTAGTATAATACTGCGTCAATTCAGGGCCTATTATTTTAATTGGTACAGAACTGGTAACCATTTTCATTTGCTGTGAAAATGGAACAATGTAATTTCTTATAGAAGCTGCAGATACACCCGCTGTTGGAGAGTCATAACCAAACCCCCAATCAAATGGTTTGGCCGGGTCATACTTTCCATCGGGTTCATCATCCAATAAGTAACGTGGTGATCGGTATCAGAACTCGTATTCAAATCTTGTACGACTAATGCGGCAGCACTAGCTTGGGTCGATATACTAGAATTGGAAAAAGGATCATAACCAACCTGAACAAGAATTTCCATTCCAGGTTTGGCGGTTCTTATTTTTTTGATTAAGGTTTTTAATAAAGAAGAATTGCTTGCGGAGAGTTTGTTAAAATACCAATTAACATCAATGCCACCAATCCTTACACTGGTTACCCCGCTTGCGATAATATCAGGCAGATAAGCATCTAAATAATTTATATCAACTTGGGTGGTTTTTAAATTAATAAACCAAAAATTTTGTCCAAAAGTTAAGGAATTGATTGTGTTTTGTGCAAAGCATTTAAATTGCACGATGCATAAAAAAATACTGAAGAAAATTAGTTTTTTCAAATTGTTCATAAAATTTATATATTTGAGTATTTGAAATCAAAGATATGTGAAAAATTGTTAACAGCAAAATATTGTCATGGCATAATTTTATACTTATTTTATTTTAAACACGAATAGATGAAAAAAACAACGCTTTATACTTTATGCATTTTTTTCGGCTACTTCGGACAAGCTCAGACCTTTGACTGGTTCAATTCCGCCCAGTATTCACAACATACTCAAGGAACTTGGGTAGGCAATGACAATCAAGGCAATGTATATGTAGCAGGTGTTTGTCGAAATTCCGATCACGGCGCATCGAATCCCAACGGATCTTTTTTATCCAAATATTCCTCAATTGGGGGATTATTATGGACAGATACTTTAGAAGGAGTTTTGGATATTTACTGCGATATTGATAAAAATGGAAATATTTACGCAGCCGGAAGATATTTAGTATCGGCTACTTTTAGCGGACAAACACTTGTTAGTAATTCCCAATACGGTACGGGATATATAGTTAAATACAATTCTGTGGGGTATTGCGTGTTTGCGCGTAGCTTATCATTAGTTGGCCCTAAAGCCATAAAATGCGCGCCGGAAGGCGGTTACTGGCTTATAGGTTCCATAGGATGGGCTTATCCTACAACCCTTGATAATATAGCCTTTGATAAAAACGGTTTTTTTCTTGCTAATTTCGATGAAAATAATATCTGCCAATGGCGCGCGCAAACAGACGGGCTTAAATATTCTTATGGCACAGCCTTGAACCTGGACTCTCTTGGAAACTGTTATGTATCCGGCTCCTTCTGCGATTCAGTAGTAATAAGTGCATCTACAGGCAATCCCTTTAAGTTAAAAGGAAATAGCGGTAACGATTTTGTATGCAAATACGGTACTGATAAAAATTTACTTTGGGCTAAAATTTTTAATAGGTACGGACTGGCAGGTAGCCCTGCAATAAAAAGCCTTGCAACTAATGCGGAAGGGACGGAGCTTTATATGCTAGTTATCGATACATATTCCTTATCATTTGATGGTATTTCTTTAAATCAATATGGAGGCGCAACCATAAAGCTTGATCAAAACGGCGCGCTCCAGTGGTATAAGGCCACCAAAAACGCTTATTATTTTCAAGAAATAAAATGTGCCGGCCAGTATATTTATATAGCAGGGGGAATAAACGATACTGTCGATTTCGGAGGACAAATTTTTAATACCACCAAAAAAATGATGTTTGTTGCAAAGTATGACAAAAATTATAATTTAAAATGGATACAAAACTCAATTAATCTCACTGGTACATCGGGTTTTACAGGGGCAGGTGCTAATTCAATAGCAATAAACGGAGACAAGATTTTTATTACCGGTGATGTGGCGGGAAAAGTAGGTTTCGGAAATTTTATTTATGATGAAAACAATTATGGTGAAATGTTTGTTACTATGGTCACCCAAGCCACAGAAGTTGTGGGATTATCTGACTTAAAAAATTTAGTTCAACTATTTACTCTTTATCCCAATCCCACAGGTGACATTATTACAATACAAAGTAGTTCAAGAATTAAAAAAGTAGAATTAAGAATTGAAAATATATTAGGACAATTAATTTATACCAAAAGCATTATTAACCAAGGTACTACCTTTAACGAAACCTTAAATATAAGCCAATACCCAAAGGGGATTTATTTTGTGCAGATTAATACGGGTAGCGCGAGTGAAGTTAGCAAAATTATTATAGAGTAATTCTTCATTTTAAAAAGCCAATATGGCTTGAGGTTCTCGAAAGTCTCCTAATAATAAAGATAATTTCTTAAAAGAACTCGCACAGTAAATCCGTTTTTTATTCATTGCATTTATTTCTCAAAAAGTATACCTTCGTATTTGAAATGACACTTTCCTTAATAGAATATGAAGAGATTTTTAAAGCTAACCATAAGAAATTATGCAATACTGCTTACAGAATAACGCAGGATCAAGATTCGGCAATGGATATTGTTCAAAATGTTTTTCTTAAGCTTTGGAATAAAAGAAATGATCTTAATATAAAAACATCTCTTGAGGGCTATCTTTATAAATCCACCGCTAATGCCAGTTTTAATTTTATAGAAGGCAAAAAACAACATTTACGTTTTGTGAATGAGATAAAGGCCACAACCTGGTCTTCTCAAAACAATATCCCGGAAAACATTCGTGTTAAAGAACTGGAAGCCCTTATTGAGCGTACCTTGTTAAGATTGCCTCCTAAATGCCGCGCCATTTTTATTCTTAACCGATACGAGGGGTTGCGCTATAAACAAATTGCCGAACAACTCAACATTTCAGTAAACACGGTAGAAAATCAAATGGTTAAAGCACTTTCCAGTATGCGTGCAAGCCTAAAGCCCTATCTTTCAAAAGAATTTTTTATTATTTCTATTTCCGGCGGATTAACAACTCTGCTGCATTTTCTTTCCTGATTCCTAACTATTAAATTATTAGTAAATACAATTTAACTAATTGTTTTACAGCGCTTTATGCCCTTTAGGTAAAAATAAATTACAGTACGGGTAGTGGTAAACGCTTTTTCAACTGTCGTATTAATATAGGCACAATTTATGAACGAATTACAACTGAATCTTATTGTAAAAAAACTTTCGGGCGAGCTTAGCGCCAAGGAAGCAATTGAATTTGATTCATGGGTAAATTTTTCAAATGACAATCAAAAAACATTTAAGGAGTTTGAAAAAATCTGGATACATTCGGGAAACCTGTATCCAGAGTACACTCCCGATATGGTTGCTGAATGGGAAAAACTTAAAACAAATATAACAACTCAGCATTCGGCAAAAATAATCTCGTTTCCTTTGATTAGGGTAGCAAAGATGGCCGCCGTACTTATAAGCATAGTACTGTTGGCTTTTGTGTTAAAGCAAGTTTGGTTTAAAGAGGGCGCCTCTGCACAAAAATTAGAGCTGCTTGCTTTTAAAACCGCGGATAGTGCGGCTGTATTTTATTTGCCGGATAGCAGCAAAGTGGTTTTAAATAAAAATTCGGAAGTGTTGTATGCAAAACAATTTGCAGATACTGCCCGAATGACATATTTAAAGGGCGAGGGGTATTTTGAAGTGCGCAAAACCGGGAAACCCTTTATTGTGTATGCAGGTGGCATGCAGGTACGTGTATTGGGCACTACGTTTAATGTAAAGGCTAATGAGGAAGATGAGCATGTGGAGTTAGTTGTGTTTGAAGGAAAGGTTGCCTTTAGTGAACAGAATTCCCCTCCGGCTTTAGCCATTAAACTACAGGCGGACGATAAGGCTCAGTTTCATAAAAAAGATAAAAACTACAAAAGAGAAAAAAATAAAAATAAAAATTTCTGGTGGAAACGTTTTGGCAAAGGTTCAGATATTGAAAAAGAATTAAACAATGCGGTAAATAAAATTAAAAGAGGCTTGCGGAAAAAATAGAAATTACGAAATCTGTTAGAGAAAAACATATTTTTATAATAGCGTTGCTCAAACAAAAATAAAAACTATAATGATCCTGAACTTGAAAACATACCCAGAGTCTGTGCCCAACTTAACAAACTAATGAGTCAAAAATAAATTAAGAAATAACCATGTATCTATCCAACCAACACAAATGATGTATGGCGTATTCCATATAACAATTAAAACAATAAATATCTAAACATGAAACAATTGCTACTATTAAGCGCCCTCTTTCTTTTTTCCTGTAATCATGAAAAAGAACATGAAATCACTTCTGTTAATTCAATTACCGAAGTAAGTGAATTAGAGTCCATAACGGATATTTCGAATGAAACCCTTGATAAATTAGGAGCTTCGGTTATTCTTTGTTTAAAACAAAACTCTTTCGAAAAATTTACCAACCTGTTACCCCTACGCGATGATGTGGAAGAGATAGCGCAAAAGTATAATGGCCCTGCTGAAAAGAAAAAACAACTGGAGGCAAAAATGGGCGAAACAGTAAAAAAAATAATGATCTCTTCTAAAACAGGATTTGACCAGGTATTTAACAGCGCCTTGAAAGAAAATGTTGTATGGAAGGATGCTAAATTCGATCACGCTGAATACAGCATCAATAAAAAAGATAATTTACAAATGGCAGCGGTTGATGTTTATTTTGTACACAATAATAATAAATACAAAATAAAAATTGGCGAATGTGTTAATTCCAAACGGGGTTGGTTAATAACCGATAGACCATATTGGGTGAACAACAAATAAATTACTAATTCACTAAAAAATATAAACTATGAAGACAATTAAATCGCTAATTGCAATATCTGTTATTTTGCTTGTGTTAGGTTCAATGTGTAACGCTAAAGCGCAAGGGATATTTGATGACAAGGAAAAAAAGAAAGATAAAAAGGAAAGCCACAGCGGTTCTTTCTCAGGTTCATCAGGCAGCGGCTATAGTTATAAAACGGGTATTGGCTTGCGGGGAGGATTTACCTCCGGATTATCTGTTAAACATTTTATAGGAAGTAAATCTGCTATCGAAGGCATTATCGGCTCAAGATGGCGCGGCTTATCACTAGCGGCTTTGTACGAATTACATACGGCACCAATATTTGGGGTGTCTAACCTCGCGCTTGAATACGGTGTTGGCGGGCGCTTAGGATTTTATAATGGCTATTATTATAGATGGGATCATGAAGGTGATCCCTACTATCAAAACCGAACAGTAATGACCATCGGCGTAATAGGAATTTTTGGTTTGGAATATAAATTTGATAAAATACCTTTTACATTGGGAGTTGATCTACTACCTTATTTTGATTTTGTGGGCGGCGGCGACAGCTTTATTGATGGAAGCCTTTCTTTCAGGTATATTCTCAAATAAAAAACGATTATGAAAAAGAAGATTATAAAACATATTATTAATCAAGGGATCAGTCGCTTTATGGGCTTTATAATGGGCTTATGGGCATCACGCTTAACCGCAACCTTTTTTGATAAAAAAAATGCAGAAAATTTATGGGGTTTAACTGCCGAAAAAACTGTTTTAAATTCTGAAAACTATAATATGATTGAAATGATCATTTCCGTGATGATAGGTTTTTGTGTTTTATTAATTGTAGATTTTATTTTAGAATCTAAAAAACATATTGTGTTATTGGAAAAAATACAAAAACACTCCCCCATTATTATTTACGAAACCAAACGTTACTTAATTCTTAGTCAAACCTATGTAAAAACAATGTACTATAAATTTAAGGGTAATAATGGGGTTTCCTAAGTTTTAAATTGAGCATTTGGTTAATTCATACCCAATTATAAAATTTATATGGAAATGAATTATAAAGAAAATATATTAAATAAAAGTGTACAGAAATTATTAATGAGCGTACTGCCATTAGGAAGCAATTCATTAACCAAGTTGGAGCAAATTATTTTAAAAGAAGTTTTGTTAAACAACAAAACCTTTGAAGAATTAATTCCCCTAACAGGGGTTACGGCGGAAAGGCAAAGAACCATTTTTATTAATGCCACCAACCGTTTGTGTAAAACATTAAGAATAGTAAATAAAGAGGTATTTTTAACGAAAGAAAATTTAAAATAAAAATAAATCAAAAAACACACACCATGAAAAATTATTTAACTTTAAGCCTGTTGTTAGCAATGGTATCTTGCGGTGATTCTAAAAAAGCAGCTGAAGAAGCAAAAGAGACTGTATTGGATTCAGTTAACATGGTTAACACTGTTGCCTTGGCCAAACAAAGAACTATTGATTCTATGAACGCAGTACGTGCGGATGAAAAAAAAGCTTCGCGTAAAAATAAGGTCGTAAATCAAGGCACTTCCACGGCAGAAGCTAACGGAGGTAATAACACAAACGAGAATTCTTCCGGCGATTCGAAAAAGAAAAAAATGAGTAATGCTAAAAAAGGAGCAATTATAGGCGGTGGTGCCGGGGTAGTTGCGGGTGCAGTTACCGGGGCGGCTACAAGTAAAAACAAAGGAAAAGGCGCCATTGTAGGTGGCATAATTGGTGGTGCGGTGGGCACTGGTGTAGGTTATGGTATAGGAACCCGTAAAGATAAAAAACAGAAAGAGAAAACGGGCAACTAGTCTTTAACAGCAAGATTGTTTTAGAGTAATTCTTCATTTTTAAAAAACCTGCTCATCTCTAGATCCTCACCCCAATAATTAAAACGTCATCTACCTGCTCCTGAGTGCCCCGCCATTTTTCAAAGGTGCGCAGTAAAAATGCTTTTTGCTCTTTTGGTGATTGTTGTGAAATATCTACCAGAATCTCTTTTAACCTGCGGTAAGTAAACTTTTTTTGTCTTGGTCCGCCAAACTGGTCGCAGTAACCATCGGTTAAAGCATACACCATATCGCCCGGCAACAAATCAAAAGTTTGTTCGGTGAATGCAATGTTGTCGCGCGAATGTTTGCCCACCGGCATTCTATCGGCTTTTAAAACAATCAATTCATGCTGCCCGCCCGCTTTGTTTTCCCGAACAATCCACACCGGATTATTGGCCGCGGCAAAGGAGAGTTTTTTGTTCTTAATATCAAAAATAGTAACGCTGCAATCCATTCCATCCTTTCCGCCTTCTTCGCTTCCATCTTCCGATAAAGAAGAAATAATTCGCTGACGGGCATGATTTAAAATAGCGGCAGGGCTTGTGTATTTACGCTCGTTTACCGCTTCATTTATACAGGAAATATTCAGCATGCACATCATAGCCCCCGGCACACCATGTCCGGTGCTATCGCCTGTTACTAACACAAATTTTCCGCCCGCTATTTGAGAGGCTCAGTAAAAATCGCCGCTTACAATATCTTTGGGTTCAAATAATAAAAAATAATTAGGCAGGTTTTTATTAAACAGCTGTTCGCTGGCCAGCATAGCCGTTTGAATGCGTTTAGCGTAGTTGATACTGTCAACAATTTCTTTTTGTTTTTCTTCTATCAATTCTTTTTGCTCCACCACTTCCGCCGTGCGTTCGGCTACTGTTTGCTCGAGTTCATATTGGCGTTCCTTTAATGCACGGGTCCTTATTTTATTAAAGCCAACAACAATCCCAATAAAAGCAATCAGATAAAGCGCGTAAGCCCAAAAGGTAAGATACCATGGCGCGCGAATGGTAAAAGGATATTCAAACGTTTTACTCCATATTCCGGCAACGCCAATGGCTTTTACATAAAACGTGTACTTGCCATGGGGTAAATTATTGTAAGAAGCTTTATTATCCTTACTCAAAGGGCTCCATCCCACGTCGCTCCCGGCGAGCTTATATTGATACTGAATTTTATCGGCCGCGGCCCAATCAATGGCGCTGAATTGAAATTCGAGGTGATTAATATTGTATGGCAAGCTGAGATTAAGGGGATAATTATAAAAATTTTCGACACCCGAGAACTCTACGCCATTCAAATCTTTTTTATCTTTTTCGCCAACCTGAACGTGTGCGCCTGTTTTTAAAGTATCGCGAAGTGAATGAAAATCTATAAAAGTTTGTTCAAGTATTAAACCACTCAGTTGAATTAAGGGAACATTGTGCGGTAATTTATAATTATTTAAGTTAAGATTAGTAAGGGCTTTGCCATTGCCCCACCAGATAGTATTGTTTTTATCAATAAATGAAGTATAGAAAAAATTATTCGCTTTTAATCCATCGGCCGAAGTGTAGATGTGCACGTCCTTTTTACCGGGCTTATTTATCAGATAATTTAAACCGGCTTCGGTTGCTATCCACATATTGCCGATAGTATCCTGAGCAATTGAACGAATGAGGTTATTGCTTAAACCATTTTTTTCTGATACGTTTTCAAATTCAGGTTTATTTGTATTTATGCTGGAGGCTTTTAAAACACTGATGCCATTTCCATCGCTTCCAAACCAAATGTTACCTGCTTTATCCTGATACATTACTTTAATTACATTACTGCAAAGACCTGTTCTTTTGTTATACCATTTTAAAAACTTGCCGTTGTAGCAACATACGCCGTTGCCGTCGGTAGCAAACCACATATTTCCTGATCGATCTTGAATAATAGAAGGAATAATACCATTACTTAATCCGTCTTCATCAATAAGTGAAACAAACTGCTTGCCGTTATAAAAACAAACTCCTCCTTCATCGGTGCCAAACCAAATGCGCCCATCTTTATCCCGACACATGCTTAAAATATAATTACTGTTTAAGCCCTGATCTTTAGTAAACCGCTCAAATGTTTTTCCATCGAAACGCACAGCGCCGTTTTCTTCTGTTCCAAACCAAACATGATCTCCGTTAACAAGTGATGCTTTTATCCTTGCGCTTGGCATTCCTTCAGTTTCTGAATAATGCGCAAAACTGCTGCCATTATAATAAATAGCGCCATCGCCAAATGTGCCCAGCCACAAATTGCCGTTTTTATCGGCTGTTATGCAGCGTACGGTGTTGCTTCCAATGCCTTCTTTTTCGGTGTAATGCGAAAACGATCCGTTATTGAAACGGCATACACCACCGCCAAGAGTTCCTAACCAAAGGCTTCCTGAATTATCCTCGCTCATGGCAAGAATATAATTATTAGTTAATCCCTGCTTAGTTGAAAAAACAGAAATCTCCTGGCCGTTATATTTACACAAGCCACTGTCGTAAGTTCCTATCCAAATGTTGCCCAGTTTATCTTCGTGAAGAGACACCACACAATTACTGCTTAACCCTTTTTTTACTGTTATGTATTTAATGGTTTTACCATCGTAAATATTAACTCCGCCATCTTCGGTTGCAAAATAAAGTTTTCCGTCCTTGGCTTCAATAATTGAATGTATTATGGTGCTGTTTAATCCTTCATTTTCTCCAAAATAAGTAAAAGATACGCCATCAAATTTACACACGCCTGAGCCTGTTGTGCCAAACCACATATTGCCTTTACTATCCTCAATGATGCTTCTTACACTGCCATTACTTAATCCTTCTTTTTCAGTATAAGCGGTTAAATTTTTTCCATCGTATTTATAAACACCATTGCCATTTGTGCCAAACCACATGTTGCCCGATTTATCTTCACAAACAGCTAAAACCGTGTTGTTTCCCAGGCCTTCCTCGTCAGTAATCCATAAAAAATTATCGCCGTTATAGCAACAAACACCGCCGCCTTCAGTTCCAAACCATAATGAACCTTTAGAGTCCTGAAAAATAGTTAGCACTTTATTATTACTTAATCCATTCTTTTCAGTAAAATGCTCAAACGACCGGCCATCATAACGACTAACGCCTCCGCCATTTGTACCAAACCAAAGATTACCGGATTTATCGGTTAAAACACTTTTTATAAAAGATGAACTCATGCCCTGATCAACGTCGAGATATTGAATATCGGACACAGAGGCGTCTTTAAACCTGGGCGGCAAAGCGGAAACAGAAACAGGCTGCTTACTGGGAACGTTTTTAATTTTAAGAGGAATACTTACAGGTAATAAAAATGTATCTTTTCCGGGAGTGACCATTCTTAGATTGGCCGGAATATTGCTTGATGTAAGTTCACCTTCTAAAGGAATTATATTTGCGTTTGCGGGAAAAACTCTTGGCTGGCTCGACTTAACAGAAAGCGGCTTTAAAGCATCCGTATACTGAACTTTTGCCCTATGGATAACAATAATAGGTTTTGAAGCGACAGAAACATCAGCCAACGAATCAGTGTTTATTACTACTTTTGCCTTTTGTTTATTTGAATTTTTACAAGCAAAAAGAAACAAAAAAGTAACTAAAATAAAATAAAATTTGAACATGCTTTTTTGAAGAGACCTAAAGATAATAAAGATATTCAATTAACAAAAAATTTTAAATGAGAATAGGATTTTATTCACGTATTTAATTTATACGATACTATAAATTTCTCCTCTGCCTTTATTTAACATACGACACAAAACGGTAATCAGATTGAAAAATTAAAATCTTTAACTTACGTAAATTTCCTAAACCTAAATGAATAAAGCGAATCACTATAAATAAATTAGACGATGAATAAACTATAAATACGCATGAATAGCCCTTTTTGTACGATTAAAAAGCATAAAAAAATTGTAAAATTATAGATTTTTCAATTGTTCCTCAAGAGAAGCTATTTTGTTTAAAGCATCGCTCTCTTTCTTTCTTTCTAAAGCTAAAAGTTCGGGCTTTGCGTTTGCAACAAACTTTTCATTTGAGAGTTTAATTTGTACAGATTTTAAGAAGCCTTTATTGTAATCCAGTTCTTTATTCAATCTGCTTTTTTCTTCGTCAGCGTTAATGTTATTCCCTAGCGGCACAAAAAATTCTGTCGACAGGATCATAAACGCAACAGCACCGTCGACTTTATTTTTAGTGTAATTAAATGCCGATAAATTGGCAAGTTTTACAACCACCTCGTCAAAGCTGGCGTGTGCCACTTCCGCCTTTTTAAATACTTCTAACTTTTCTTTGGGGGAAATTTGCTTTTGCTGTCTCAGCCCGCGAATCTGTGTCACCAATTCTTTAACGACCTCAAACTCTTTAACAATGTTAACATCACCTGCCTTTATTTTTGGCCATGAAGCAACAATAATGCAATCCATATCGGAACGCTCCTTTAATAAATGCCAGATCTCTTCTGTTATAAATGGCATCCAAGGGTGCATTATTTTTAAGAGTTGCTCAAGAAAATAAATAGTGGCTTGCTGCGTTATTTTATCAAGAGGCTGAGGCTTTCCATCGATAAACTCGGGTTTAATTGCTTCGAGATACCAAGCGCAAAAATCGTCCCAAACTAATTTGTAAGTACTCATTAACGCATCACTCATCCGGTATTTTGAATAATGATCGTTGATGATCTCAACCTGCTCCATTAATTTATTTTCGAACCATAAAATAGCTGCTTTTGAAGAGGCAGGCTGCGAACCGTTACCAACTTCAAAACCTTTGACCAAACGAAAAGCATTCCACACTTTATTCGCGAAATTTCTGCCCTGCTCGCAATAACTTTCATCAAACATCAAATCATTTCCGGCAGGAGAACACAATAACATACCCACACGAACTCCGTCGGCACCGTATTTATTAATCAGTTCAAGAGGGTCGGGTGAATTACCTAAGCTTTTGCTCATTTTCCTTCCGAGTTTATCACGAACAATACCCGTTAAATACACATTTTCAAAAGGTTTTAATCCTGTGTATTCTTTACCGGCAATAATCATGCGGGCAACCCAAAAAAATAAAATTTCAGGTGCGGTAACAAGATCGTTTGTTGGATAGTAATATTTAAGGTCGGCATTGGCATTATCCCATCCGTTTTTTATCACTTTAGGATCAAAAACCGTTAAAGGCCAGAGCCATGAAGAAAACCAAGTGTCTAACACATCTTCATCCTGCTTAACATGGTTAGTGTTGAGTGATGAATTTTTAGTTTTTAATAATTCTATAGCTTGTTCAAGAGTTTTGGCAACAACTGTATTTCCTTTATCGTCGTACCAGGCCGGGATACGCTGTCCCCACCATAACTGACGACTAATGCACCAGTCGTGAACGTTTTCCATCCAATGCTTGTAAGTATTTACAAACTTTTCAGGAATTAGCTTTACTTCGTTATTTAAAACAGCATCTAAAGCGGGCTTACTTACTTCGCTCATTTTTAAAAACCATTGCATCGATAATTTGGGTTCAATTACCGCATCGGTTCTTTCGCTGTGCCCGACTTTATTTTTAATTTCTTCGATTTTTGTAATTAATCCGTTTTCCTGCAAATCTTTAATAATTTGCTTACGGCAAGCGAATCTGTCCATGCCCACATAAGCACCGGCAGCTTCACTTATTTTACCATCTGCGGTTAAAGCATCAATAACAGGAAGCTTGTGTTTTTGCCCTAAATTAAAATCGTTAATATCATGCGCGGGGGTAACTTTTAATGCTCCTGTTCCAAATTCCTTATCAATGTAATCATCAAAAATAATGGGCACGCTTCTGCTAACAATGGGCACAATGCAATTTTTTCCTTTTAAATGCTGATAACGTTCATCTTCCGGATGCACACAAACGGCAGTATCACCCATTATGGTTTCAGGGCGCGTGGTGGCCACCGTTATATATTCATCAGAGCCTTCGATTAAATATTTTACATAAACGAGTTTGCTGTTTGTTTCCTTGTGAATAACTTCTTCATCACTTACCGCGGTTAATCCCTGAGGATCCCAGTTAACCATACGTACGCCTCTGTAAATTTTACCTTTGTTATAAAGATCAATAAAAACATCAATTACCGCTTCACTCAAATCTTCCTCCATAGTAAAGCGTGTGCGATCCCAATCGCAACTTGCGCCTAATTGCTTTAACTGCTCTAAAATTATTCCGCCATATTTATCTTTCCAATCCCAAGCATGCTTTAAAAATTCATCGCGACTGAGATCAGTTTTTTTAATTCCTTTTTCCTTTAAGAGCGCAACCACTTTTGCCTCAGTTGCTATACTGGCATGATCAGTACCCGGAACCCAGCACGCGTTAAAGCCCAGCATTCGTGCTCTTCTGATTAAAACATCTTGTATAGTATTATTTAACATGTGCCCCATGTGCAGCACACCGGTAACATTTGGAGGAGGAATAACAATGGTATAAGGAGTTCGGTGATCAGGAATAGATTTAAAAAAATTATGTTTTATCCAGTGCGGATACCATTTATTTTCAGCTTCACGCGGGTTGTAGGTCTTAGCTATCTCCATGTTGATCCAATATATATTGTTAAATTTCGCAAAAATACGCAAACAAATCCATGTAAGTTATATCTTTATGGCACGGTATTCGTAATAAACAAACAACACTTAAAAAAACACTACTATGAAAAAGTTATTTTTTACCCTCGGATTGATTGCAGGTTTAACTTCATTAACATTTGCCCAAGAAAATCACGGCGCAAATGATGGCCATAACCATGGCGCCGCCACAACCGCTACTGCAGCCCCTGCAAGTTTAGCGGATATTAAGATGGATAAAATGGTTCATGATTACGGAAACATTAAGCAAGGAGATAACGGCGAATGCGTTTTTAAATTTGTAAATAATGGTAAAGAGCCATTGGTTATTACTAATTGTATGGGAAGTTGCGGGTGCACCGTGCCTCAATGCCCTAAAGAACCAATTCTTCCGGGTAAAAGCGGTGAGATTAAAGTGAAATACGATACCCAGCGTGTGGGTGGTATTTATAAAACAGTTACTGTAAACTCTAACGCAAAAAGCGGAACAGTTACTTTAACTATTAAAGGGAATATAGACGCTAAGCCTGTTGATGTTGCTTTTCCGGAGAATAAAACTCCTCAAGGCGCGCCAACTGAGAAAAAAGGTTAATTTTTAATATAACAATATTTCTGGCACTTGGTTTGCAGCTATTGTTTAACTAATATAAATATAAAATGAAAAAGTTTTTTTCTTTGTTAATAGCATTTATAGGTTTGAATTTAAATTCTTTCGCTCAATCAGTTATACCAAATCCTGATCCTAACGCGCCTGAAATTAAATTTGAAAGTGAAGTAATTGATTACGGAAGTATTGACTACGATGCAAACGGAATTCGTGAATTTAAATTTACAAACGTTGGTAAAACTCCTTTAACAGTTACCGCTGTTACTGGCGAATGCGGATGTACCGCTACAACTATCGACGGAAAACCGGGTTGGCCGCAAGAACCGATATTGCCGGGCAAAAGCGGTGTAATTAAAGTGAAGTACGATACCAAGCGCGAAGGTCGTTTTGAAAAAAACGTAACGGTTTCGTCTAATTCAAAATTAAGTACAGTGAAAATTAGAATTAAAGGTGAGATTAAATCTAAACCCGCATCGGGCGCGGGCAATTAAAAATAAATTCAACTTCTGAAAATCCCGTTACTAATAGCGGGATTTTTGCTTTTACAAACTTTAGATTATAATGCGATCTCTGCTTGTTCTTTTCAGCATCCTTTCATTTTTCACGGTTTATTCGCAAGCAAAAATGCAGATAAAGGATGCCAAAAAAAATTTCGGCTTGGTGAAAAAAGGGGATGTAGTTAAAGTTGAGTATGAAATAACAAATGCGGGTAAATCACCTTTAATAATTACTGATTGTGAGATTTCTTGCTCCTGTACTACCGTTGACTTTCCGAAACAACCCATTGCTCACGGACAAAAAGCCACGGTGCTAATTATTTTTGACACAAAAACGGTTTATGACAGACAAGACCGAACTGTTAATTTGATAAGCAACGACCCTTCAAGTCCTCAAAAATTACGTTATAAAGGTATAGTTCTTACAAAATAAATTCTAATAGTTCAATTGACGAAAAAATTCTGAAGTTATAATTCCGGTTGCCATGGCTGCGTTGAGAGATTCGGAACCATTGGTGCCGTGTGAAGGAATAGTTATTGGATGTGTTATAAATTTCAGGTTTTCCTTAGTAATTCCATTTGCTTCGTTACCAATAACTATTAAACCATTGCTCAGTTTTTCTTTATAAACATTTAGCCCTTTTAAAACAGCGCCATAAATTTTACCCGGATGGTTGCTTTCAATCACATCCTTTAATAATGCATATTGAATGTGAACGCGATTAAAAGCGCCCATAGTAGCTTGAATTACTTTAGGGTTATAAAGATCGCAACTGGTTGGGGAGCAGAAAATAGTTGAAATGCCATACCAATCGGCCAAACGAATGATGGTACCGAAATTTCCCGGATCGCGTATATCATCCAAGTAAATAGAAAAATACTTTTTAAAATCGTGTACCGCTAAATTTTTGGGGAAATAATAACAAACAGCAATCACTTTATTGGGAGTGGATAAAGTACTTATTTGCCCAAGATCTGTGTCTGAAATTTCAATATAGTTTATTTTGTGTTGGCTTAAAAAATGCTCATTTGTTTTCGCAAAATCAGAAGTGCAAAATAACTCTTTAATTAATGCAGCATTTACTGTGATTAGCTCAAGTACCGTTTTAATTCCTTCTGCCAAAAATAAAGAATTTATATCTCTGAACTTTTTTTGGTGAAGAGCTTGTATTTGCTTAATTTGATTTTTACTAATCATAATATTTAGCCTAAATTAGTGCAATTTATTAAGTAGTTTTTGAATTTTTTATCTAAAATATCGATTTTTTCGCGCTCAAAAAAAAGACGTTTTCTATTTTTTAGTTTAGGAACCTTCTTTTTATTTTCATGTAACGTTACAAAAAAAATTCCATCCGATATGTATCTTCTTGAAAAAGCTGAGATACTTAATACAAAAGAAACAAAAATTGAAAAACAGGAATTCGAAGCTTTTGTACGACAAAAACCAAATCGTAAACTATTTCGATCTATTCATTTTTACGTTTGGTGGTATAATATTTTTGATGAAGAGAAAATAAAAAGGAAAAAAGAAAAAAGGAATTTAAAATACGATAAGCGTAACGCCGATAAAGTTAAACGCTTTGAAGAAATTAATGCCAAACGAGAGAAAAAGGGAAAAAAACCGCGGCTTCCTAAATTAAAAGATAAAGAAAGTTTTACTTTATTAGAAAGTTTGCGGGATATTGGAGAAGCACCGGTAATTCTCGATTCAGCACTTACCGAACAAACAAGAGATCAACTTTCAAAATTTTTATTCAGCAAAGGATTTTTTAACAATGCGGTTACAGACAGTATTACCCTTGACCTCAAAAACAAAAAAGCCTTTGTAAACTACTACTTAATACCCAAATTACCTTATGTAATAAATAGCATTACCTACCAATTGGATGACCCTAAGCTGGGTGAACTCATATTGCAAGACACTATTCATACACTTTTAAAAAGAGGCATGGTTTACACCACTGAAAAATTTCAGGAAGAGAGGTTACGAATAACCAACCACGCCTTAAATAACGGATACTTTTATTTTCAAAATGCATTTATAAAATACGATATTGATTCGAATTTTAACAGCCGTTCCGTATCCGTAAAAATATTACTTAAGAAATTCGCGCAGCCATACAGTTCAAATAACGACTCTCTGGTATATGTTAACCATACTAAATACAAAATTGAAAACGTGTACTTGATTACAGAAGCCGTTGCCGGAAATTTAAGAGAGATTCCATTTAAAGACACGCTTATCACACCAAAAAGTGATGTCATCTTTTTATTAAATAAACCCATTGCCTACAGGCCTTCCATTCTTTATAACAATGTTGATATTCATAAAAACCAGTTATTTCGCAGCGACACCGCTGAAATTACTTACAAAGCTTTATTAGGTTTAGGAATTTTTAGAACGGTAAGCATTCAATTTTTAAAAAGCTTAAACAGTAATAGCCGTTTGGATTGTTACATCGTGTGCGTTCCTTTGATTAAACAATCCATTACCGCGGAAACGGAGGGAATAAACACTTCAGGTAATTTGGGCGTGGATGGCAGTCTTGTATTTCAGAATAAAAATTTTTTTAAAGGTGGGGAGTTGGTGGAACTAAAGCTCCACGGAGCATTTATAGCTCAACAGCAATTTAACGAAAAAAAAGACCCCAATATTAACCAACTTCAAAAAACCTTTAATACAATACAGTTTGGCCCGGAGGCAACCTTTTCGGTTCCCCGCGCCTTTTTTCCATTTTCTTTATTGCCCTTTAAAAAAGAAATGTCGCCGCGTACATTCGTTAAATCATCGATTAATTATCAGGCTCGTCCCGAATTCAGCAGAGTGATAACAGATATTAACTACGGGTTTAACTTTAAAACTTTCGATAACCGGCTTAAACATGAGCTCGTTCCCTTTCAGGCATACCTTGTGAGAGCCAAACTCACATCCACCTTTAGTAATTCTTTAACCACCTTTAACGATGCTTTTCTTCGTAATTCTTTTCAAGATCACATTACAACCATAAGCAAATATGGCGTTACGTATATTTCCAAAGAAAACACAAATACAAGTAAGCGAACCGTTAGTTATGTTCACTTAAATTTACAATCATCCGGCAATATCCTTCGCCAATATTTCATTTCCAGTGGAAGGCCACGTGATTCTTTAGGGCGATTTTTAATTATGGGAATTCCCTTTGCGCAGTTTTTAAGAGCAGATATTGATTATAGAATTTATATTCCTATTCGCAAAAAAAGTCGCGTAGTATATCGTTTAGCCGGAGGCATAGGCAAACCGCTGGCCAATCTTAAAGTACTACCTTATGAACAAAGTTTTTTTAGCGGCGGGCCTAACAGTGTAAGAGCCTGGCGGGCGAGAACTTTGGGGCCAGGAGGTTACAGGCCCGAGGAAGGAAACAACACCCGCTACGATAAAATTGGCGATATACTTTTGGAAGGTAATTTTGAATACCGCTTTCATATTATCAAATCATTTAACGGAGCTATTTTTGCGGATGCCGGAAACATCTGGCGACTTGATAAAGATGAAAATAAACCACGCGCCGAATTTATTGTAGACGAATTCTATAAACAAATTGCCATTGGCGGCGGAATGGGAATCCGTTGGGATCTTAGCTTTTTTGTACTTCGTGTTGATTTAGCCGTACCTTTACGCGATCCTAAATATGATCCTGAAAACCGCTGGACCTTTGATAAACAACCTTGGAAACAAATTGTTACCAACTTTGGCATCGGTTATCCTTTTTAAAATACTTACATGAAGCTCGCAGGATTTACCATTATACGAAACGCAATTAAATACGATTATCCCGTAATTGAAGCCATCAATTCTATACTTCCAATATGCGACGCTTTTTATGTTGGTGTTGGAAAGAGTGACGACGATACAAGGAAACTCATCGAATCAATTGCTTCTGATAAAATAAAAATAATTGATACCGTTTGGAACGATGAGTTTCGAGTTGGCGGACTAGTGCTGTCAAATGAAACGAATAAAATTTTTGATCTTATCCCTATGGAATACGATTGGTGTTTTTACATTCAAAGCGATGAATGCGTACATGAGCAAGATCTTGAAAAAATAAAAATTGCTGCCCTACAACATTTTCAAAACTCCAGCGTGGACGGACTACTCTTTGATTACAAACATTTTTATGGCCAATACAATTATGTGGGCGCAGGAAGAAGATGGTACGCCCGCGAGATCAGAATTATCAGAAATAATAAAAACATCCGCTCGTATAAAGATGCGCAGGGGTTTAGATTTCGAGATAACACCAAATTAAAAGTGAAGCGAATACATGCCTCTATTTATCATTATGGTTGGGTTAAACCACCAAGGGCTCAGCAAGCAAAACAACAAAGTTTTCATAAAATGTGGCATGATGATGAGTGGATGAAAAAAAACATTCCAGCTGTAACAGACTTTGATTACAACAACATTGATCTTCTGGAAGAATTCACGCAGGCTCATCCCCAGATTATGCTGCCACGCATAAAAAACGCCCAATGGACTTTTATTTATGATAAGTCTAAAGCGAAACTTAGTCTTAAAAACAAACTTCTTTTTTTCCTTGAGAAATTAACAGGCTGGAGGGCGGGTGAAAACAAAAATTATAAGGAAATTTAAAAGGATCAAACCTCTCAATTTTATTAATTTTACACAATGAATAGCGACTTTTGGTTTAAAGACTGGTTTAACTCAAAGTATTATCACCTGCTGTATAATAAAAGAGATGACAACGAAGCTGGGCACTTTATAAATGGCTTATGCGAACATTTGCACTTGGCTCCTTCGGCCCGTGTTTGGGATCTGGCCTGTGGAAAAGGCAGGCACACCATAGCCTTCGCTAAAAAAGGATTTAAGGTAACGGGCACCGATCTTTCAAAAAACAGTATCAAAGAGGCAATAGAGCAAAACGAAACCAATGTCGATTTTTTTATTCACGATATGCGAAGGACCTTTCGTATCAACTATTTTGATTGCGTAGTAAATCTCTTTACAAGCATTGGCTATTTTGATAACTACAAAGACAACTTTACCGTCTTTTCCAATGTGCATTCCGCGCTTAAACCCGGAGGCTTATTTGTGGTAGATTTTTTTAATTCCGAAAAAGTTAAGAAAACTTGCGTTTCCGAATATACCGAGCAAAGAGAAGGTATCACCTTTCATATTAATAAAGAAATTATTGATAATGTAATTCGGAAAAAAATTGCATTCGAAGCCAATTCGCAGCAACACACTTTTACAGAAACCGTTTCCTTGCTTCAGCTGAACGACTTTGAAAAGTTCGCGGAAAAAAGTAATTTAAAGCTGCAAAATGTTTTCGGCAATTATTCCCTAGAACCTTTTAATGCAGATGAATCAGAAAGATTAATTTTAATTTTTAAAAAATAAATTGAATTCAACAATCGCCATAATAGCTTTGGCAGCCCCCATATTAGTATCGGGCCTGATTGCGCTTAAAGCAAATATTAACCCAATCAGTTTACGATTATTGCTTTCGTTCAGCGCCGCTTATCTCTTTGCTGTTTCCATCATTCATCTTTTACCCGAAGCATTCGGACAAGGGCTTCATGGCGCCAAGCAAATTGCAATTAGTGTAAAAACAACCGGCTTATTTATTGTTTTAGGGTTTTGTCTGCAATTGGCAATGGATACCTTTAGCACCGGCATAGAGCATGGCCATGTACACTTACACAGCAAAGAGTGTCACAATCATTTACCCTATGGCATTGTTATTGGCTTAATGTTACATTCCTTTTTAGAAGGCCTCCCCATTTATAATTTAAATGCGGAAGTAGCAAGTTCGTCCCCGATTAATCATCAGCTCATTTACGGTTTGGCTATGCACAATATTCCTATTTCAATCGCTTTTGTTTTATTATTAAAAGAACATAAAACAAAACCCTTAAGCATTTTACTTTTATTAATTGGCTTTTCGTTAATGACGCCTTTGGGTTATTTATTCAGCTACATCTTACAAACATTTGGTCTGCACCATTATCACACGTATAGTGCCATGGTCTTTGCAATAGTTATCGGCATTTTTCTTCAAATCTCCACGGCCATACTTTTTGAAACAAGCGAACAGCACAAATACAACATTGCAAAAATTGTAATGATGATCAGCGGAATTGTAATGGCATACGTAATAAGTTAATGCAAAAACAAACTTTTTTTACAGATGTAATTGTTCCTTTAGGAGTTCCTAATAAGTACACCTATCGCGTGCCTTATGAATTTAACGAACAATTACAAATAGGAAAAAGGGTGCTGGTGCAATTCGGCAAATCAAGAATTTATACAGGAATAATTTATCGAATTCATGAACAAGCTCCGGAGGGCTATGAAGCCAAATATCTGGAAGCCATTTTGGATGATGCACCTGTTGTGACCGATCTTCAGATAAAATTCTGGGATTGGCTTGCATTTTATTACTGCGCTAATCCCGGCGATGTGATGACCGCTGCTTTACCCTCCGGCTTAAAGCTCAGCAGCACTTCGCACATACAATTAAATCCTGAATTTAATTTGGAAGAACTCGATCATTCTTTTTTTTCGGAAAGAGAACATGCTATTATCGACGCTTTACAAGCCTCTGATAATTTGGGTTTTGATGAACTCGCCTCATTATTGGGTATCAAATCAGCGCATCCTCTGATTAATAACCTTCTCAAAAAAAACGCCATTGTTATTTATGAAGAAATAAAAGATAAGTATAAACCCAAATTAATTTCTTACTTAAAACTGAATGAAGAATTCAACAATGAAAACAAACTTCGCGACCTTTTAGATCAATTGGAGAAAAGAGCTTTTAAACAAGCCGAAGCTCTTTTGTATTTTTTACACTTATCCAAAACAGGCGAAACGAAAACCAATATTTGGATCAGGAAATCTGAAATATTAAAAAAAACAGAGAATGGAGCGCTAACATCGCTTATTAAAAAAAATATTTTACATGAAGAGCAATTTGAAACAGGCCGTTTACTTTTTGAGAAAAGCAATTCTAAAAACAAACAATTAAGCAGTCAGCAGCAACAATCCTACAACGAAATAAAAAACGAATTCAATGAAAACAAACCGGTGTTACTTCATGGAGTAACAGGCAGCGGCAAAACCGAAATCTACATTCAACTGATTATTGACGCGCTTGCCAAAGGAAAAGAAGTTTTATTTCTGATTCCTGAAATTGCTTTAACTACCCAACTCATTACCCGATTACGCGCGGTGTTTGGAGAATTGGTAGGTGTTTATCATTCCCGTTTTAGTGAGAACGAACGCGTAGAGATTTGGAACAACATATTAAATCCCGATGTTAAGGTCGATGGTACAATTTCTAAAGAAAAAAATAAATACAAAATAGTTCTTGGCGCGCGATCTTCTTTGTTTCTTCCCTTTAATAATTTAGGATTAATAATAATTGATGAAGAGCACGACAGCTCTTTCAAACAGCACGATCCTACTCCGCGCTATAATGCCCGTGATGCCGCGCTTTATCTGGCCGCTCTTCACAAGGCAAATGTGGTGATGGGAAGTGCCACTCCCGCTCTTGAATCTTTTTATAACGCAGACCAAAAAAAGTTTTCCATCGTTCGCTTACAAAATCAATTTGTAAAAGGGGGCGGAACCGATGTGGAAGTTTGTGACATGAAATTTTTTGAGCAAAGCAATCAAATGAAAGCTTGTTTAACGCCACCCTTGTTTTTAGGAATAGAAGCAGCGCTCAGGAAAAAAGAACAGGTTATTTTGTTTCAGAACAGAAGGGGTTTTGCACCTTATACCGAATGCAAACAATGCGCACACGTGCCGCATTGCATTCAATGCGATGTTTCCTTAATTTACCATAAGCAAAAAGAAAAACTCACCTGCCATTATTGCGGCTACACAGTTTCCCCTCCAAAAACCTGCTCGGCTTGCGGAAGTTCACAACTTCACTTTAAAGGATTAGGCACCGAAAAAATTGAAGAAGATATTGAAATACTTTTTCCGCAGGCGAAAATAGCGCGAATGGATTTAGACAGTACCAGAAGCAAATATGCTTACAAACAATTAATTGACGATTTTGAAAGCGGACACATAGATATTCTTATTGGCACCCAAATGGTAACCAAAGGTCTCGATTTTAATAACGTAACTGTGGTTGGTATTTTAAATGCCGATTCTATTCTCAACTTTCCCGATTTCCGTGCTTTTGAAAAAGCATTTCAGCTCATTACCCAGGTGAGGGGCCGTGCCGGAAGGAGCTCGCAGAAAGGAAAAGTGTTTATTCAAACCTCGCAGCCCAAGCATATTGTTATTGAAAACGTTATTAGTAATCAACTCGAAAATTTTTACAAGGATATTCTCGTCGAGCGCCAACAATACAACTATCCGCCTTTTTCAAGGCTAATGGAATTAAGCGTAGTAAGCAAAGATTTGAACGAAGTGAACCATCTTTCTCATGAACTATTGATGCTGTTGAAACCGCATTTTGGGAATACAATATTGGGTCCCGAATTCCCTCTCGTACCTAAGATAAAAAACAAATATTATAAATGCCTGCTTATAAAAACAAACCGAAAGGAAGCAGCGGCAAACATAAGAGCAAAAATTAACGAAGCCATTATCAACCTCCACAACAAATACAAAAAATGGAATTTTAAAATTCAGATAGATGTGGATCCGGTTTAAGGAAAAACTCTTTTACTCCAACAAAATAGTTTTAAGGGATTTTATCTGTTCGGGAGTGCCCAACACAAATATTTTAGAATGTGGGATCACCTGGGTATCTGCGCTCGGATTAACGACGTAATCTCCGCCCGCCGTTTTAAAGCCAATAATGTTGGCACCGCTTTTATTACGGATTTCCAAATCTTTGAGCGTTTTGTTTTTTAAATTATCCGTGATCTTATCAAAAGTAATTTCTTCCAGGTTAATGCTGTCTCCCCCCTGCACAGTTATCTGATCAATAAACTCCATCACATCTGGCTTCAAAATAAGACTGGCCATGTGCGCCCCGCCTACTTTATCCGGCATTATCACATTATCTGCACCAGCAATTTTAAGCTTGGTATCACTTCCATCATCACTGGCCCGCGAAATAATATTTAAAGTAGGGTTTAAATAACGAGCCGTTAACACAATAAAAAGATTATCGGCGTCCTCCGGCAAGGTGGTAATCAAAGCACTAGCCCTCATAATACCCGCTTCCATTAAAATTTCATCCTGCGTAGCATCTCCGGCCAAAACCAGATCAGAAAATTTATGAGTAATTGAAGTAGTTAATTTCTCGTCCAGATCTATCACCACAAAACGTCTGTCATGCTTTTTAAAAACCTGAGCGGCCTGCCTTCCATTACGCCCATATCCACAAATAATTACGTGCTCATGTAATTTTTCTATCGCTGCATTCACTCGTTTATTTTTAAAAAATCTGTTAAATTCACCATCCGTCACAAAGCGTGTAATAGCACTAACAGCATAGGCAAATGTAGCAAAACTTGTTATAATTAAAAAGGCGGTAAATGTTCGTCCGGCCACCCCAAGCGGATGTATTTCGCCGTAACCCACAGTAGCAATGGTAATTACAGTCATGTAAAAGGCATCAAAAACCGAATAATTTTCTATTGTTACATAGCCGATTATGCCAACAAGCAGCAACCCGTTTAACAGGTAAAGAGGCAATAAAAATCGTTTATAATCTCTAAAAAATTTTAGCATAAGCCGTGTTAATGGGTATCTTTGTAAAACTATTTATAAAGTTTTAGCATAAGTTTTAATGCGCCGAAGATAAGTATTTACACGCTACACCGAAAATAATTTAATGAAAACCCGTACTCTCCGAAAAAATAAAGTAAATGTTGTAACACTTGGTTGCAGTAAAAATCTGGTGGATAGCGAAGTGCTGATGGGTCAGTTAAAAGCCAACAATTTTGCGGTAGAGCACGAAAGCAAAAGCGACGATCATAACATTGTAATTATTAATACCTGCGGCTTTGTTGAAAACGCAAAACAAGAAAGCATTGATACTATTTTACGTTATGCGCAGGCTAAAAGAGAAGGCTCTATTGAAAAGTTGTATGTAACAGGCTGTTTGAGCGAACGTTATAAAGCCGATCTTGAAAAAGAAATTCCTTTGGTGGATGCGTATTTTGGCACCCGAGAATTACCAAAAATTTTAAAAACCTTAAAAGCTGATTATAAACACGAGTTGGTTGGCGAGCGTTTACTTACCACGCCAAATCATTACGCGTATTTTAAAATCAGTGAGGGTTGCGACAGACCCTGCAGCTTCTGCGCCATTCCTTTAATGAGAGGCACACATATTTCCGTTGCAAAAGAAGAATTGGTTAACCGCGCAAAAAAATTAGCAACAAACGGAACAAAAGAATTATTGTTCATTGCTCAAGACCTTACGTATTACGGCCTGGATATTTATAAAAAAAGAGAATTAGCGGATCTAATAAACAGAGTGAGCGATGTAAACGGCATTGATTGGATTCGTTTGCATTACGCTTTTCCAAGCGGCTTCCCTATGGAAGTATTGGATGTGATGAAATCAAAAACCAACGTGTGTAATTACTTGGATATGCCTTTACAGCACATCAGCGATAACATGCTTAAAAGTATGCGCCGGGGCATTACCAAACAGAAAACAATTGATGTGGTTAATCAGATCAGAGATAAAATTCCGGAGATCGCTATTCGTACTACTTTAATAGCTGGCTACCCCGGCGAAACAGAAAAAGATCATGAAGAAATGCTGCAATGGGTTTCTGATACTAAGTTCGACCGTTTGGGGATTTTCACTTACTCACACGAAGAAAATACACACGCTTATCTTTTAAAGGATGATGTTTCTGAAAAGATAAAAAAGAAACGTGCCGATGCGGTAATGGCTGTTCAACAGGAAATTTCTTTTTCAATGAATCAGAAAAAAATAGGGCAAGAATATAAAGTGCTTTTTGATCGCAAAGAAGGCGGCTATTTTGTTGGAAGAACCGAATTTGATAGTCCGGATGTTGACAATGAGGTTTTGGTTCAGGCAACGGAAAACAACTACGCGCGTATTGGCGATTTTGCGAATGTGAAAATTGATACAGCGACAGACTTTGATCTATACGGTAAAATAATTTAAAACAAACATAACATGAAACAATTACTTTTTATTCTATCAATTTTTATTTGTGTTGGCGGCTTTTCGCAAACAATCCAGAACGCCAATTACGGAACGGTTGGTTATATCAAAGAAGATGGAACTATTCAAAATCAAAATTACGGCACCATGGGCTACATTAAAAAAGATGGAACCGTGCAAAACGAAAATTACGGAACCATAGGATACATTAAAGCGGATGGCTCGGTGCAAAATCCAAATTACGGAACCATTGGCTACATCAAAGAAGACGGAACTATTCAAAATCAGAATTATGCAACCATTGGTTATGTAAAAAAAGACGGGAGCATTCAAAATCAGAATTATACAACTATCGGTTATTATAAAAACGTAAATAAAAACTGGGTGGCAGGCGCAGTTTTCTTTTTCTTTTTCCGCCTGAATTAATTAAATTTGATAAACGAATATTTTTGAAAAAGATCACACGCCCGCATTCGATAGCCGGAGTATTATTTAGAGTTTTAGTAGAAAGAATTCTATATTGATCCTCCTTAATTCAACAAATATAAAAATCATTAAGTCAAAAATTAATTATGGCAAAAGAAGTAAAAAATGTAGAGTACGGTTTAGAGAAGATCTTTGAAGGAGCTCAGGACTTTCTTCCATTATTAGGAACCGATTATGTGGAGTTTTATGTAGGTAACGCGAAGCAATCCGCGCATTATTACAAAACCGCATTTGGTTATCAGTCATACGCCTATGCTGGATTAGAAACCGGGTTAAGGGATAGAACTTCTTACGTTTTAAAACAAGATAAGATTCGAATTGTATTAACCACGGCTCTTACGAGCGATTCTCCAATTGGGGAGCATGTAAAAAAACACGGCGACGGAGTAAAAGTCATCGCTCTTTGGGTAGAAGATGCTCGCAAGGCCTTTGAAGAAACGGTGAAGCGTGGCGCCAAACCTTTTATGGAACCTACCGTTGAAAAAGATGAACACGGTGAAGTAGTGCGATCCGGAATATTCACCTATGGCGAAACCGTTCACATGTTTGTAGAACGTAAAAACTATAAAGGAACATTTTTACCCGGATTTAAAGAATGGAAAAGTGATTATAACCCTGCTTCGGTAGGCCTGAAGTTTATTGATCACATGGTAGGCAACGTGGGCTGGAACCAAATGAATGCCACCGTTAAATGGTATGAAGAGGTAATGGGCTTTGTTAATTTTTTAAGTTTTGATGATAAACAAATTACAACAGAATACTCTGCTTTGATGAGTAAAGTAATGAGTAACGGAAACGGACGCATTAAATTTCCTATCAATGAACCGGCGGAAGGAAAAAAGAAATCACAGATAGAAGAGTATATTGATTTTTATGAAGGAGCCGGAGTTCAGCATTTGGCTTTGGCTACAGACGACATCATTAAAACAGTAAAGGAATTGAGGGAGCGTGGCGTGGAGTTTTTACCGCCGCCGCCGCAAGCGTATTATGATGACATCCCAAGGAGACTAGGCGTTCACATGGATGTTATGAAAGAAGATATAAAAGAGCTTCAAAGACTTTCAATTCTTGTAGATGCTGATGAAGAAGGATATTTGTTACAGATCTTTACCAAGCCGGTGGAAGACCGCCCTACTCTGTTCTATGAAATAATTCAGCGAATGGGAGCTAAAGGTTTTGGTGCCGGTAACTTTAAGGCCTTATTTGAATCTATTGAAAGAGAGCAGGCCTTAAGAGGTACACTTTAATCGATTTATTTGCAGGTTAAAAATAATGTATATATTTACAGCATGAAAAATCAATTACACCATCATTATAATACTTCAAACGGTAGGTCGTAATGATAGTGTATTAACTATATTAAAGGGCTTACCACACGGTAGGCCTTTTTTGTTTTTAAGCATTTGAACTCGCAAAAAAATAAATATTCAATAAAGAAAATGAAACTAAGAATTGCTATACAAAAATCAGGCCGACTCAGTGAAGAGTCTCTTAAGTTGCTTAAAGACTGCGGCATTGACATTAACAACAGTTTAAACAAACTAAAAGCCGAAGCTAACAACTTTCCGCTCGAAATCTTTTTTTTGCGCGATGACGATATCCCTCAATACGTGGAAGATGGAGTTGCAGATATTGGAATTGTAGGCGAAAATGTTCTGCTTGAAAAGAATAAACAGGTGAAAACGGTAAATAAATTGGGATTCGGTAAATGTCGTTTATCCTTAGCTCTTCCCAAAGACAAAAAATACAAAAGCATTAAAGATATTAATGGCCTCAGAATTGCAACCTCTTACTCAAACATTTTATCAAGCTACTTAAAAAAGCAAAAGATAAATGCGGAAATTCATGAAATAAGTGGCAGCGTTGAAATTGCTCCGGGCATCGGATTGGCGGATGCCATTTGTGACCTCGTGAGTTCGGGCAGCACCTTATTAACTAATGGTTTAAAGGAAGTAGAAGTTATATTAAAATCAGAAGCTGTTCTTATTTCACATAAGAATCTTGGTAAGCAAAAAAATGAGATTTTAGATAAATTGCTTTTCAGAATTCAGTCGCTCAAAAGCGCACGTCACAACAAATACATTTTATTAAATGCGCCTGATAATAAACTGGATGCAATTTGCAAGATATTACCCGGTATGAAAAGTCCAACCATCCTGCCTTTGGCAACAAAAGGCTGGAGTTCTGTTCATTCTGTCTTACAGGAAGATCAGTTCTGGGAAATTATTGAAAAATTAAAAGCGAACGGTGCACAGGGAATATTAGTGGTACCCATCGAAAAAATGATTTTGTAAATGAAACTATTAAACTACTCTGATAAAAAATATACCGGCGGTTTGCTAAAGCGGCCGCTGTTAGAATCTGCTGCACTTGAGAAAACAGTTGAGCAGATTTTAAGAGATGTAAAAAAATCAGGCGATTCTGCGTTGAAAAAGTATTCTTTGAAATTTGATAAAATAAAGCTGGATTCGTTTTTGGTAACAACAAAAGAAATTTCTGAAGCTAAAAACTTAATTTCAAAAGAATTAAGAAAAGCCATGCAGCTTGCGAAAAAGAATATTGAGAAATTCCATTCGGCACAAAAAGAAACAAGTACGCAAATAGAAACTACAAAAGGCGTGCTTTGTTGGAGAAAATCAGTAGGCATAGAAAAAATTGGTTTATATATTCCCGGAGGCTCGGCACCCCTGTTCTCAACTGTCCTCATGTTAGGAGTTCCCGCAAAATTAGCCGGATGTAAAGAAATTATTTTATGTACACCTCCCGGAAAAAAAGGAAAAATTGACCCTGCTATTTTATATGCCGCCACATTGGTAGGTGTTACAAAAATATACAAAGTGGGGGGCGCACAGGCTATTGCCGCCATGGCATACGGCACAGAAAGCATTCCTAAAGTTTTTAAAATATTCGGGCCGGGTAATCAATTTGTAACCTGCGCCAAACAATTAATAACTAAAGAAGGAATTGCTATTGACATGCCCGCCGGACCTTCTGAAGTTGCGGTTATCGCTGACGATTCCTGCATTCCTTCGTATGTTGCCGCCGATCTTTTATCACAGGCCGAACACGGTGCAGATAGTCAGGTTATTCTGGTGAGTGATGATGAACAAACGATCAAAAAAGTAATTTCAGAGATCAACTTACAAATAAAAAAACTTCCCCGAAAAGATATTGCAGCAAAAGCATTAACTAACAGCCGAGCCATTTTGGTAAAAGATCTTGATCAGGGAATGCAACTTCTGAATGATTACGCACCCGAACATTTGATTATGGCCTGTAAAGATTATAAGAAATTTTCCGGACAGGTAATTAATGCGGGCTCTGTTTTCCTGGGAAATTTTTCCTGCGAAAGCGCGGGTGATTACGCTTCAGGAACTAACCATACCCTTCCTACAAACGGACATGCAAAAGCTTATAGTGGCGTGTCATTGGATAGCTTTGTAAAAAAAATAACTTTCCAGGAAATAAGCAAGAAAGGCATTCGCAAAATTGGTTCGGCTATTGAACTATTGGCGGAAGCAGAAGGTTTGCACGCGCACAAAAATGCTGTTACCATCAGACTTAAAAAATAATGTATGCAATTTGAATTAGATACTCTGTTAAGAAAAAACATCAAAGAACTCAAGCCTTATTCATCAGCACGAGATGAGTATAAAGGAAAAGAAGGTGTTTTTTTTGATGCGAATGAAAATCCATTCGGTTCTACACTTGGGGTAAATTACAACCGTTACCCTGATCCTTTGCAACTTGACTTAAAAGAAAAAATAAGTAAGGTTAAGGGCATACCGGTAAAAAATATTTTTATTGGTAATGGTAGCGATGAAGCGATTGATATTTTATTCCGCGCCTTTTGTAATCCGGGTGTGGACAATGCGATTATTTGTCCGCCTACCTATGGCATGTATGAAGTTTCGGCCAATATTAACGACGTTCAAATTGTCAAGGTTCCTTTAACCGCGGAAGAGTTTCAGTTGGATACCAAACAGATTTTAAAATCAATTAATAAAAACTCTAAATTATTTTTTGTTTGCTGTCCGAATAATCCAACAGGTAACGGCGTTAAATGGGCCTCCATTAAAACCATACTCGAAAATTTTAATGGCATTGTGGTAATTGATGAGGCGTATATTAATTTTGCGTCTTATAACAGCCTTGTTCCCGAATTACTCAATTATCCAAACTTGGTTATATTACAAACACTTTCCAAAGCCTGGGGCCTTGCAGGTTTAAGAATTGGAATGGCCTTTGCCTCAAAAGATATTATTGACATTTTTAATAAAATAAAACCACCGTATAATATCAACAGCGCCTCGCAAACTGAGGCCATGAATGCTTTGGATAAAGTGGAAGAAATAAATACGATGATAAAGACCATTGTTGCAGAAAGGAAAAAAATAGCGGACGCACTCTCCACTATTTCCTGCATTATTAAAATATATCCGAGCGAGGCCAACTTCTTATTGGTAAAAACAACAGAACCAGATAAAATATACAATTATCTCATCGCGAATAATATGGTTGTACGTAATCGCAGCAAGGTTCAATTATGTGATGGCTGCCTGAGAATAACCATTGGAACTTCGGAACAGAATCAGCAACTCATTTCGTTATTAAAAAAATATTAATTCCATGAAGAAAGTATTATTTATTGACAGAGACGGCACTTTAGTTAAAGAGCCTCCTGTTACTTTTCAGGTAGATAGTTTTGATGTATTGGAATTTCTTCCCGGTGTATTTACCTGGCTCGGAAGAATTGCAAAGGAACTTGATTACGAATTGGTGATGGTTACCAATCAGGATGGACTCGGCACTGATTCCTTCCCGGAAGATACTTTTTGGCCGGTACAAAATTTTATTATTAAGGCTCTTGAAAATGAAGGAATAAAATTTTCTAAAATTTGTATTGACAAAAGTTTTGAATCTGAAAATATGAACACCAGAAAACCTAATCTTGGTTTATTACAAGATTATTTATCCGATCAATATGACCTGAAGAATTCATTTGTAATTGGCGATAGGCAAACAGATGTTAAGCTGGCCGAAAATTTAAAATGCGGTTCTATCCTCATTAAAGAAGATAAGACTCAGGCAGATAAAAATATAAATCTGATCACCAATTCCTGGGAAGAGATATACAATTATATTAAGCTTCCATCAAGAATTTCAAGTCATTCAAGAAAAACAAATGAAACGGATATTATAATAAAACTGAATCTTGATGGCACGGGAAAATCAGAAATCAAAACAGGATTAAACTTTTTTAATCACATGCTCGAACAATTATCCCGCCACGGAAACATTGACTTAATAATTAAAGCGAATGGCGATCTTCACATTGATGAACACCACACCATAGAAGATACCGGAATAGCATTGGGTGAAGCTTTTTTAAAGGCGCTAGGAAATAAAAAAGGAATTGAGCGGTATGGCTTTTGTTTACCTATGGATGATTGTCTCGCTCAGGTAGCTATTGATTTCGGGGGACGGAATTGGATCGAATGGCGCGCGGAATTTAAACGCGAAAAGGTAGGTGATATGCCCACTGAAATGTTCTACCACTTTTTTAAATCATTCAGCGATGCCTGCAAATGCAATTTGAATATTAAAGCGGAAGGTGTGAACGAACACCATAAAATAGAAGCTATTTTTAAAGCGTTTGCAAAAGCAATTAAGTTTGCTTTGAAAAGAGACGTATACAACAACGAATTACCTAGTACAAAAGGAATACTTTAAATGAAAATTGTAATCATAAAATATAATGCAGGCAATGCGCGTTCTGTTTCCTTTGCATTGGAAAGACTGGGAGTTTCGCCACTCATTACCGATAACGCAGAGCAAATTACGAACGCCGATAAAGTCATTTTTCCGGGCGTGGGAGAAGCGAGCACAGCCATGAATTTTCTTAAAACAAATAATCTTGATACATTGATCAAGAAACTTCAACAACCGGTTCTAGGGATCTGTCTTGGCATGCAATTACTCTGCAAGCATTCAGAAGAAGGAAACACTTCCTGCTTAAATATTATTGACGCGAACGTGAAAAAATTTAAAGGTGATTTGAAAATCCCTCAAATCGGGTGGAATACTGTTTACGATCTTAAATTGCCCTTATTTAAAAACGTGAATGAAAACTCTTATTTTTATTTTGTTCATGGATATTATCTCGAATCTTGCGGTTCCACGATCAGTACCACCGACTATATTGTGCCTTTTAGTTCAGCCATAAATAAAAACAATTTTTACGGAGTTCAATTTCATCCCGAAAAATCAGGAACGGTAGGAGAACAAGTACTCAAAAATTTTATTGAATTAAAATGAACAAAAATAGATTTGAAATAATTCCGGCAATAGATCTTATTGGTGGTAAATGTGTTCGGCTCTCACAAGGTGATTACGAGCGCAAAACCATTTATAATGAATCGCCTTTAGATGTTGCGATGGAGTATGAAGACAACGATATCAAACGTCTTCATTTGGTTGACTTAGACGGTGCAAAAAAAGGAGAACCTGTAAATTTAAAAGTTTTAGAGTCCATTGCCAGCAAAACCAAATTGGTAATAGATTTTGGCGGAGGTATTAAAACTGAAAAAAATATAGAATCTGTATTTAATGCCGGCGCAAACATGTTAGCCATTGGCAGCATCGCCGCTAAAGATCCAGAGCTTTTTTATTCCTGGTTAAACAAGTATAGTGCGGCAAAAATAATTTTAGGCGCGGATGTAAAAGAAGAACTGATAGCAGTTGCCGGGTGGACGGAAACAACCGATCTCACCATCCTCGATTTTTTAAAATCAAACGTTTTACAAGGACTTAAACAGACTTTTTGCACCGACATCAGCAAAGACGGAATGTTGCAGGGACCTTCGCTTGAATTATATAAAAAAATTATTTTTGAATTTCCTCAACTTAACTTGATTGCCAGTGGAGGTGTTAGTGCCATAAAAGATATTTATGCACTTCAGGATATTGGATGCTCAGGTGCAATTATCGGCAAAGCCATCTATGAAAATAAAATTACATTATCAGAGCTAAAACAATTCATGCAGTATGCTTACTAAACGCATTATTCCATGTCTGGATATAAAAGACGGACGCACCGTGAAGGGAATCCATTTTGAAAATATCAAAGATGCCGGAGACCCTGTTGAATTAGCAATGCGATATTGCAAAGAAGGCGCGGATGAATTAGTGTTTCTTGATATTTCGGCCACCAATGAAAAAAGAAAAACATTAACCCAACTTGTTTTAGATGTGGCTAAAAACATCAATATTCCTTTTACAGTAGGAGGTGGGGTTAATTCTGTATACGATGTTTCAATATTATTAAATGCAGGAGCCGATAAAGTTTCCATCAACAGTGCAGCATTTAATAATCCTCGATTGATTAAAGATATTGCGCAACGCTTCGGCAACCAGTGCGTGGTATTAGCGGTGGATATAAAATTTGAAAATGATGATTGGTTTGTTTATTTAAACGGCGGAAGATTAAACACAGGAAAAAAAGCGCTGGAATGGATCAGACAAAGTGTAGATTTAGGCGCAGGTGAAATTTTATTAACCTCCATGAATAACGATGGAACAAAAAACGGTTTTGCCTGCGATATTACAAAACTTGTTTCAGAAAGCGTGCATGTGCCCGTTATTGCTAGTGGCGGAGCCGGAAGTATAAAGCATTTCGAAGAGGTATTCTTAAAGGGCGGCGCTGATGCGGCATTGGCGGCAAGTGTTTTTCATTACAATGAAATCAAGATCGGCGATCTTAAAAAGCAATTAAAAATTAAAAACATAGAGATCAGATTATGATATATCATGTACTCAAACCCCAAGGGAGCACCGGACATTTTATAACAAACTAAAACAATAAATATGACATTAGATTTTTCAAAATATGCAGATAGCTTGATGCCTGCTATCATTCAGGATTCAGTAACAGGAAAAGTATTAATGCTTGGCTTTATGAATAACGAGGCTTTTGCAAAAACAAAAGCAATTAATAAAGTAACTTTTTACAGCAGAAGCAAAAAAAGATTGTGGACAAAAGGCGAAGAGAGTGGAAATTTTTTGAACGTGATAGAGATTTTAGCGGATTGCGACAAGGATACATTATTGATAAAAGCTAAACCCGAAGGTGCGGTTTGCCATACCGGAGCTGATACTTGCTTTAATGAAAAGAATGAATCTGAATTTTTATTTCAATTACAGGATATTATTGAACAACGAAAAAAAACTCCCTCGCCCCATTCTTATACCTCGCAATTGTTTAGTAAAGGGATTAATAAAATTGCGCAAAAGGTAGGAGAAGAAGCTGTTGAACTGGTGATTGAAGCAAAAGATAATAATAACGAATTATTTCTTTGTGAGGCCGCCGATCTCATTTATCATTACATGATCCTTCTCACCGAAAAAGGTTATTCTTTAGCCGATGTTTCAAACAAATTAAAATCAAGAAATTCTTAAAGGAATTTTAAAATTAATCTTTGGAATAGCCATCCTGAACTTTTGTAGATTCCATTGACTTTGCAGTTAGTTGCGATAATATGTTGGGGTAGTGAATATCGCGTTTTAACTATATGTGACCTCTAAAACAAAAAAGCCTCCTATTTAGGGAGGCTTCTGTTACTGTTTACTACAATACGAAATCATTAGCAGTCATTTTTTGAGGTCCCGTCCAGGTTCGAACTGGAGTAGCAGCTTTTGCAGAGCTGAGCCTAACCACTCGGCCACAGGACCTTTCAAATTTTAGAATTAAGATTTGTCATTTTAAGATTTAAATTATCTCCTTTTCTAAATCCAACTTCTAATAGGGTAGCAAAAATACAAAATTTTTCGCATCTTGGCATAATATTAATCAATTTTCATTATGCAGATACACAGTAAATTACCAAATATAGGCACTACAATTTTTTCTACCATGAGTTTATTGGCGCGCCAACACCAAGCTATTAATTTATCGCAAGGATTTCCTGATTTTGAATGCTCCCCGGTATTACTGCAAATGACCCAACAACACATGAAAGCGGGGTTTAATCAGTACGCGCCTATGCAAGGAGTAATTCAGCTTCGTGAGCGAATTGCAGAGATCTTGGAAACTTGTTATGATCGTTCTTACTCTCCAGATTCAGAAATTACTGTTACCGCCGGTGCCACGCAAGGTATTTATACAAGCATTGCCGCGTTTATTAATAAAGAAGATGAGGTAATTGTTTTTGAACCGGCTTACGACTGTTATATGCCTGCTATTGAGGTGCATGGCGGCATTCCAATAGCTGTAGAACTCAGCTACCCGGGTTTTTTTATTAACTGGCAAAAGGTAAAAAATAAAATAAGTGATAAAACAAGGATGATTATTATAAACTCTCCCCACAATCCAAGCGCTACTGTTTTAACTCATGCAGATTTAACAGAACTTGAAAATTGTGTAAAAGGTAAAAATATTATTGTGCTGAGCGACGAGGTATATGAACACATGGCCTTTGATGAAAAACCGCATCAGAGTGTGGCGCGTTTTAAAGAATTAAGTGAGCAATCTCTCATCGTATCTTCCTTTGGTAAAACTGTACATACAACCGGTTGGAAAATAGGGTATGTGGCGGGACCAAAAGAATTAATGGCCGAATTTCGTAAAGTACACCAGTTTTTGGTTTTTGCGGTTAACCATCCTTTTCAATTAGCTCTTGCCGATTTTTTGGCAGATCAATCCACTTACCTGCAATTAAAATATTTTTATCAGCAAAAACGCGACCTTTTTCAGAAACTTATTTCATCTTCCCGTTTTACTATTGAACCATGCGCAGGAACTTATTTTCAATTACTAAATTATAAAAAAATAAGTGATGAAAAAGATACTGACTTTGCCATACATTTAACAAAAGAAAAAAAACTTGCTTCGGTGCCTCTTTCCGTTTTTTATACCGCCAAAACCGACAATAAACTGCTCCGCTTTTGCTTCGCTAAGAAAGATGAAACTCTTGAAAAAGCAGCAGAAATAATTAATGGTTTATAAATTTTTTTTTATTTGACTTAAATTATTATGATTCGCTTTAAAAATTTAACCGCTGTTGTATTTTTAATTTTTTGTTCTGTAAAATTATTATCTCAAGACACTCTGTTTCTCACCTCCGGCTTTAGGGAAATAGTAATTATCAAAGAGATTAGTAATAAAGATTAAATACGTGAAATATAAAAAACCTAATGGATATGTATTTTATGAATACAAAAAAAACATTCGCTTTATAAAATTTGCAAATGGCTTAATTGATTCTTTAAAACCATCCATTATAAAAACAAAAAACCACGGCCTTGTGGACGGGGTATCACTTCACAACCTTGAATTTAAGTACCAATCTAAAGCCATCAGCGATAAAACATTTTTGAAAATTATAGAAACTGCCTGTCGGGATACGACTAAAAATGCACTCCCCTTAAATTACGGTGAAATGCAAAAAATAAAAAGAAAGCGGGTGAAAAATGATCTTAGGTTTGGTGTTACATTGTTATTAATGTTGGAAAGTTCAATGCTGCTAGCTATGGGGTTTAAGCGCAAACTGTGGTGGGTGAACACTATACCTTTGACTTTCGCGGCTTTGTGTGGCACAAGTTTATATTTTTCTCTTAAATTTAGGCGATTAGAGCTCAATAAAAAACGAAAATTAGTGGGCGGATAAACGCTTCCTGTAAACCTTAACATCTTCGATAACGACGAAAAATCAGAAATTTCTTTAACTCCTTTTTATTCAATGGTGCCGTTGCGATGCGCCTCTTTTTTGTAACGAGCCAAGCGCATACACCAATATGTTAAAATACCAATAATAAGAATCCAGATTATAACATTAGGAACCTGCCCGAAAACCCGCATTCCTTTAAAAATCCATTGAAAAAAACATCCAATGCCTTCGAAAATATCCGTCCAAGTAACCATTAAGCTTATTAGTAAAGAATTCATAAGTATTAAATTAGTAAGTTTACGGCAACAAAAATAGGAATATTTTAGATACAAAAAAATTTGTTCGCAAGTGTACTTAATAAAGGTATCAGAGGCGGAATTGCCTTTTTAGGCGCATTTTTATTTATATGCGCTTTAACTTCTTGTTTTTCGTTCAAGGGTATTGAATTTAATAATTACCCAAACCTCTTTTATAACTTCTATGCCAATAAAATCCAAAGCAAGTTTCTGATTGTCGCTCTTAATTATTCATTTATTGCTTTGGGAGCTATTATTATAAGCTTTATAGCCGTAAAACAAGAAGTGGTTGAAAAACAAAATTATTTCCCGGTTTTTATTTTTATGCTTTTAAGTGTAGCCTGCCTTAATCCCTTTCAGTTAAGCCCCCAAATATTTACCAATGTATTTGTGCTTTACGCGGTTTATAAGTTGCTTAAAACCTACCGTGAAGAAAATTCATTAAATCAAATTTATGTAGCCGCTTTTTGGCTATCCGTATCTTCGTTTATCAGTATATCTAGCATTATTAATTTTCCTCTCTTTTTTATTACCCTCCTTATTTTACGTCCGTTTTATTGGCGCGAATGGCTTGTGGCCTTGCTTGGCTTTGCTTCGCCGCTTATGCTCTTTGAATGTGTTGCTTATCTGAGCGACTTTAATCAATGGTATTTTATAAAGGCCGCGCAATTGTTTTTTAACTCGCTCAAATTGCCTTCTTTTAGCGAATATTATGTGCCGCTATCTCTTCTGTTAACGGTGTTGTTTATTTTATCGCTTTTTTCAAACATTATTAACGGTTTTGGCAACACGGTAAAAAAACAAAGAACAAAATCATTTTTATTATGGTTTGCCTTTATGTCCATCTTCGGATTTTTTTCGGGAGGCTCCAACACTTCAGGCATTATTTTAACCTACGCTTTGCCCTTAAGTATTTTTATAGGAGATTTTTTATTTTCGCTTAAGCAAATAAAAATTGCGAATACTATTTTAACCCTTTTATTATTTTGCGCCCTGGTGGTTTTTTTGGCAGAGTATAATGTGCTTTAAACAATTAACTGTGCTGAAGCGCGCTCCTCAAAAATAGTTTTATTACTGCGCATAACGATTGCGGGATTGGTCTCGTTCATAAAAAAACTACTTCCTCAACACCGGCAACTGAACCGATGACGCCGCGTCTGCCTGATGAAATATTTTTATTTCACTTGGAACAAAATCTTTATCATCGCATTTATAAATATCCACAAATTGCTGCGGATTTCTGTCAAACACCGGAAACCACGAACTTTGTATCTGGATCATTAACTTATGTCCTTTTTTAAAAGTATGTGCTACATCCGGCAATTCAAATTTCACGGTTTCGGTTTTGTTGGGAGTAAAAGCCTCCGGTTTTTCAAAACTGTTCCTGAATTTCCCGCGCATTATTTCTCCCCGAACCAACATCTGATAACCCGCCATTTCTACTCTTTCATTCCCTTTGCAACAATAAGAAGTGTCATATTTAAAATTATCAGGGAAAACATCAATCAACTTCACTACAAAATCAGCATCGGAAGTAGATAAACTCACTTTTAAATCGGCAATTACAGGCCCCGCCAGCGTAAGATCTTCATTTAAAATACCGGTATCAAACACCAAAACATCCGTTCTTCTGGCGGCAAAGCGCTGATCATCACTCATGTATTCACGCGTGCGGCGCAGATGAACATCTTCGGTGTAAGGAACCGGTTTTTTAGGATCGCTGATGTATTTTGTAAAGGATGAATTTGAATTGGGTTTGCTAAATGAAAGTTTTTGATCATCGCTAAAATAAATTGTTTCAAATTCCATTTTAGCAGGCGGCCAGCTTTCCATTTTTTTCCAGTTATTTTCTCCCGTAAAAAACACGGTAGCTTCAGCAATTTTTGCCACATCGCCTTTCCCCTTTAAATAATAATTAAAAAAAGGCAATTCAATTTCTTCCTGATAATACTTAGCCGTTTTTGCCCCGAACCTAACGTTTCCCAGATAACTACCATCTCCCCTGCTCCATCCGCCATGAAACCAAGGCCCCATTACCAATTTATTATTAGTAGCTGCGCTTTGCTTTTCAATAGCCTTGTATAAATTCCAAGCGCCGTAACAATCTTCCGCGTCAAAGGTTCCGCCAACCACCAGCATGGCGGGCTTAATGTTTTTACAAGCTCTTCGGGCGTCGCGCGCTTTCCAGAATTCATCGTAGTTCGGGTGATCCATCAAGTCGTTCCAAAATTTAATGCTATCGCCCATGTATTTTCTGTAGTTTTTTAAAGCCCCTTGTTTCAAATAAAAATCGTAATTATCTTTTGTAGGAAAATTAAAATCGTTGCCATAATTAGTTACCGGCTTAGGGCGCGGTACACCAAAACTGTAATAAAACTGAAAGCCATCCATCAAGGCAAAAGCGCCGTTGTGATGAAAATCATCTCCCAAAAACCATTCTGTTACCGGGGCTTGCGGACTAACCGCCTTTACCGCCGGGTGATTGCTGAGCGCAGCCATGGTGCTGTAAAAGCCGGGGTAAGAAATTCCAAAAAAGCCAACATTGCCATTGTTATCCGCCACATTTTTTATCAGCCAATCTACTGCGTCGTACGTATCGCTTGCTTCATCGATATCTGTTTTATTTTTTTTGTTTTCTATAAAGGGCCTTACATCCACAAAATCGCCTTCGCTCATGTAACGTCCGCGTACATCCTGCATCACAATAATGTAATTTTCTTTTAAATAATTAGCCCAATGCCCTCCGTAAATTCGCGAACTAAAGGCTTTGCCATAAGGCGCTACCGAGTAAGGCGTGCGCATCATCAATATAGGATGTTTGCCACCTTTAATCTTAGGCGAATAAATAGCGGTAAATAATTTTTTACCATCGCGCATGGGTATCATTACTTCCTGCTTGTTGTAATTGGTAACCATCCAAGTACTGTCAATGGTTTGCGCGTTTAAGGCCACAGCGCTTAGAAAAAAGATGGTAAAAAGTGTTTTCATAAGAGCTCCAAAATTACAACAATTATTAAGGCATAAAAATAAACGAATTTTGGGCGTTTCCCTTGCGCCAGATTTTTTTGTCAAGCGCAAGGGCCGGGCTCTCGGCACTCGCTTTTTATGTTTGCCTTGCTGGACAAACATAAAAGAGCTCAAACAAATGCCTCCATCCCTAACGCGGAGAACCCGTACTTGCTAACATTATCATGAAGCAATTCACAACCAACGCCGGCTCTTCACGAATCATTTAAACTGCTTTACCAACGTTATCTGCGTGCCCTTTTTAAACTGAAAAGATTGCTTCCGGAGAAAATCCCCTCGCAAAGATGCCGCTAACAAAAACCTCATTTTTATCCTATAGTCATTTTATTCAAGGAGTTTAATATCCCCTAAGGCATTTCCGGCAATACCTTTTATGGATCCGTAAAACTGAGCTGTATTGGTTAAGGTTTTATCAATTTGCTTTTCGCGTTCCTTCCAAATTTTCTCCATCTGTATTTTTTCGCGCGTAATGCCGTCTTTTAAAGCCAGCCATCCTTCGAGTATGGCTTCAATGTTTTGCCTGAATTCTATACCGGTAACATAAGAATAAATTAGTTGCGCTTTGTCGGTTTTATTTTCCTGACTTACTACTGCGGTGTTGATTTTAATTAAACTGTCCCTCAAAATAAAAGACAAAGCTTTAATGTCAGAGAATTTACAAATCCACACGCCGTCTTTAAATCCGAACGAATCCATTTCTTTGGGCAAAGTTTCGGTTACTAGTATTGCTAAATCGGCCTGTTGCGAACGCATATCCGTTTTGAGCTTGTCAATCCAATCTCCAGCAAAAGCTTTCGTACGCTTGCTTTCATAAATAATTTTTCCGCAGGGCTGAGCCAGATGATTTCTAACATGATGAATGCAATCAGCACCTTTTATTCCCTTTGCAACCTCTTCCACCTTATCAAAAGGATAAGAAGATCGGAGTAAATCTTCCAGCGCAAGTTCCAGAACTTCGCCCTGCAGCTGCATGCTGCCTTGTTCCGCTTTACGGCGCATCAGTTCAAGCTGTTCTACCTGATCGCTAAGCTTTTTTTCAAGCTCTTTTATCTTCATATCCGAACGCTCGCCTTCAGTTTTTTTAACCTTTTCTTCTATTTCCTTCTGCCGTTCCAGTAATTGCTTTTCAAATTCTAGTTTAAAAGTTTCCTCTTTTTCCTTTAATTGCTTCTCTTTATATAAAAGTTCAAGTTCTTTTGTTTGACTTTCTTTAAGTTTTTGCGATTTCTCCCTTATTTCCTTATTAAGCAAATCCATTTGAATCTGCATTTCATCGGCAGCTTTTTTAATGGCTTCCTGCTCTAATTGCTGTTTAGCCAGCTTTAATTTATCAGAAATAACGCGTTCCTGATTCTCAGACTGCATTTTAAGATGCTCTGATTGTTGCACAAGAAGAGCCTTTTCGGCTTCCAGTTTTTGCTTGTCTTCGTTAAAACGCTTCAAATATCTTCCTTTAATCTCACTTTCTATTTCCAGAGCCAAGGCATTTCCTATCTGAAACTCATGATTACAACTTGGGCACTTAACTGTTGAATTATTGCTCATAACAAAGCATTATTTTATGTAAAACTATTGTTTTTATTTTTTTTATTTGGGTCTACTTTTCAAACATTAATAACAGCTAATAATCCTTCGTATCTTCACCATAAAATTAAAGATACAAACAATCCATATCGTGGATACTAACCAATGAAACAATTATATTTGATACGGCATGCCAAAAGCGATTGGGGAACTCAGTTTTTAAAAGACATTGACAGACCATTAAACGAAAGAGGCTATAACGATGCCTATTTTATGAGTCAGTGGTTCCTTAAAAACGTGCCTATGCCTGATAAAATTTTATCGAGTACTGCTACACGAGCCTTAAATACAGCGCTTATTTTTGCAAGAACGATAAATTTTGATATGAATAACTTTATGCTTGATAAAACTATTTACGAATGCACTTACAACAATTTTCTTTCTGTACTTCAGCAGCAGCCTGCGGCAATAAACACATTGGCAGTATTTAGTCATAACCCAACAGTTACCGAAAGCTGCAACAAATTAATAAACGAATTTTTTATCGATAACATCCCAACCTGCGGAATTATAGGCATAAAGTTTTCTGTAAACGATTGGCGAGAAGTTAGTTCGGTAAAGGGAGAACTTTCTTTTTATCAATTTCCTAAGAATTTTAAAAATGAAGAGTAGATTTGTGGGATAATGAAGAAAAAGGCAACACCCTATATTAACAGAGAAATTAGCTGGCTTTCGTTTAACGAACGTGTACTGCAGGAAGCCGCTGATAAAACCACGCCCCTTATAGAACGTTTAAAGTTTCTTGGCATATTTAGCAACAACCGTGATGAGTTTTACAGGGTGCGTGTAGCAACCGTACGTCGCTTATCGCGATTAGGAAAAAAGGCAATTGCCGTTTATGGGGAAGATCCTAAAGAACTTTTGACGTTGTTACAAAGAAGGGTAATAGCTCAGCAAAACAGATTTGAAGATATTTATCAGGAATTAATAAAAGAACTTGCTGCCAGTAATTTATTTTTAACCAACGAAAAAGAATTAAGTCCCACTCAACAGAATTTTGTAAGAGACTATTTCAGTCACGAAGTTGTTTCCAATTTATTTCCGGTAATGATAGATGACAGTAAACCTTTTCCTTACATGAAGGACAAAGCAAGCTATCTTTATTTAAAACTGGAATCCATTTTATCTAAGCAAAAAAACAAATTCGCTCTTATTGAAATCCCTTCCAAAATAACTTCACGCTTTGTAGTGCTTCCCAAGCAAGGTAAAAAAAATTATATTATTCTACTGGACGATGTTATCCGCTTTAACACCGATCAGATCTTTGATGTTTTTGGTTATAGAACTGTAGAAGCTTACAACATAAAACTTACTCGAGACGCTGAGTTGGAAATGGATAACGATGTAAGCAAGAGTATGATTGAAAAAATATCAAAAAGCGTAAAAGCACGAAAACAAGGCCTGCCTGTTCGCTTTGTTTACGATGTAGCCATGCCTAACGATATGCTTAAGTATATTATGAAAAAGTTGGGGATGTCAAAAAAGGACAATGCTATTCCCGGAGGACGTTATCATAATTTTAAAGACTTTATGAATTTCCCTAATCCAGGGGAAAAAGATCTGGTTTACAATCATCCGCCTGCCTTAAAACATAAATATTTAATTAAAAATCCTTTTACTACTCTTAAAGCCATTAAAGAGCGCGATATTCTTTTGCATTATCCCTACCATACTTACAATCATATTATACATTTACTGCGCGAAGCATCCATTGATCCAACAGTAGAGAGCATTAAAATTACATTGTACCGTGTGGCAGCCGATTCCTCTAAAATTGCCAATGCGCTTATTAACGCAGTAAAAAACGGAAAAAAAGTTTCGGTGCTGGTTGAATTGCAGGCTCGGTTTGATGAAGAAAATAATATTTACTGGGCAAACAAACTTCAGGAAGAAGGCGCTAAAGTAATTTACGGTGTACCAGGTCTTAAAGTGCATTCTAAATTAATTTTAATCACCACCCGAGAAAGTGGCAAAATTTGTAATTACTCGCACATTGGCACGGGCAATTTTAATGAAAAAACCGCGCGCATTTACACCGATTTTTCACTGCTAACCGCCAACAAATTAATTTCAGACGACCTGAGTAAGGTATTTGATTTTTACGAAAACAATTTTAAAGTATTTCAATTTAAAGATCTTTTGGTAGCGCCATTTTTTATGCGCCTCGAATTAATAGCACTCATTAATAAAGAAATACAATTTGCAAAAAAGAAAAAGAAGGCCGCTATTACTTTAAAAATGAACAGCCTTGTTGATAAGGAAATGATTGAAAAGTTGTATGAAGCAAGCAAAGCCGGAGTTAAAATCACACTTATTATCAGAGGAATTTGCTCTCTGGTAACAGATTATGAAGGGTGGAGCGATAATATAAAAGCTTACAGTATTGTAGATAAATATCTTGAACATACGCGTGTATTTATATTTTATAATAATGGCCAGGAAAAAATATACCTTTCATCGGCCGATTGGATGAGCCGTAATTTGGATAGCCGCAGCGAAGTAGCTGTGCCCATTTACAGCGAAGAGTTAAGAAAACAAATTAAGGATATTATTGAGATACAACTTTCAGGTAATACCAAAGTAAGAATCATTGACCGCAAGCAGGAAAATCATTATAAAAAAGCAAAGCCGGGAGAAAAGAAAGTACGCGTGCAAGATGCGGTTTATAATTATCTGCAAAAAGATAACGAGAACTATTTAAAACTTAGTCAACAAAAAATAATTAAAAAATAACCTATGGTTTTTGCCGCAATTGATATTGGAAGTAATGCAATAAGACTGCTTTTTTGCAGGGTGTATACTGTAAACGGAAAACCTCACTTTAATAAAGAAGAACTTATCCGCATGCCCGTACGCCTGGGCGAAGATGTATTTACTAGCGGCAAAATATCTGATGAAAAAGCAAATAAATTAATTACTGCTTTAAAAGGATTTCATGAACTTATAATGGCTTATGGTGTGCAGAGTTTCAGGGCTGTGGCCACCAGTGCCATGCGCGACGCTTCTAACGGAGCCGAGATTATTGAACGCGTTAAAAACGAGGCTAAAATTACTGTGGAGATAATTGATGGTAAAATTGAAGCCGCATTGGTTTTTTCTAACCATATTGAAGATCTTGTTAACCCAAAACACGCTTACCTTTATATTGACGTAGGCGGAGGAAGCACCGAACTTACTTTATATTTTGATAATAAAGTAATAGCCGCCAAATCCTTTAACATAGGCACCGTGCGCATGCTGTTAGATAAAGTAATTAAAACCGAATGGGATGATATGAAGGCCTGGCTGAAAAAAAACACATTTGGAGTTCATCCCTTATTTGCTATTGGCTCAGGAGGCAACATCAATAAAATATTTAAAATGAGTGGTAAAAAAGAAACCAAGCATTTAAGTTACGACCGACTAAAAGGCATTTATGAAATGCTCTCCTCTTATACCTATCAGGAAAGAATTGAAAGACTTGAATTAAAGCCTGACCGCGCCGACGTAATTGTTCCTGCAGCTAAAATATTTTTAAATGTTATGAAGAACGCCGATATTGAAAAAATATTTGTTCCCCAAATAGGCCTCTCTGACGGCTTAGTACATGACATGTATGACAAGCACATGATCACGCAAACAAAATCGTCGTGAACACTCTAAATTTAATATACTTTATTTCCTTTGGCATTACTGATGCTATTGATGTATTTCTGGTAGCCATCATTTTATTTATTGCCTACAACCTTGTTAAAGGCACTTCGGCTATTAATATTTTTATTGGCTTGGCATTAATATATGTGGCTTATATTTTTATTAAAGCTTTTGAATTAAAATTATTATCCTCCATACTCGGCAAGTTTGTAAATGTGGGGGTAATTGTAGTGATGATCGTGTTTCAACAAGAAATCCGAAAATTTTTACTGTTTATTGGATCTAATGAATTCATAAAAAACGTAAAATGGAAACATATTTTTAAACTCAACCTTACTTCGGCTGTTTCTAATGTTGTTTTTTTAGATATTGAATCTGTAACGGAAGCCTGCGTCAATATGAGTGCCACAAAAACCGGCGCGTTAATTATTATTGAACGCAAAACCGACCTCAAATTTTTCATCAATACCGGCGATGCCATTGATTCGGCACTTTCTTCCCGCATGCTCGAAAATATTTTTTACAAAAACTCGCCCTTGCACGACGGGGCGGTAATAATTAAAGATAACCGCCTTGTAGCCGCGCGCTGCGTGTTACCCGTAACCGAAAAAGAAAATTTTCCGGCCCATTTTGGTTTACGCCATAGAGCCGCAGTAGGTATAACCGAAAATACCGATGCTTTGGCCATTACCGTGAGTGAACAAACCGGAGCCATTTCACTAACCCTGGGCGGGGAAATAAATGCTTCACTAAGCAAGGAAAAACTGAAATTTCTACTAGAAAATAATTTAAAACTTTCTTAAAAATAAATTAAACCTTAATTTTATAAAAAAATAAAAATGCAGATTACAGAGGATAAAGTAGTATCGGTGAGTTATAATTTAACCGCAAGTAAAGATAATGGCCCCGAAGAATTAATTGAGCAAACAACTACCGACAGGCCATTCGCATTTTTATTCGGGTACGGAGGAGTGCTGCCTGATTTTGAAACTAATTTAGCTTCCAAACAAAAAGGTGATAAGTTTGATTTTAAAGTAACAGCAAAAAATGGTTATGGCTCTTTTGAGAAAGATTATTTAGTAAAGGTAGATAAAACCGCTTTTATGGTTGACGGTAAGTTTGATGATGCCCGCGTAATTGTAGGAGAAGACATTGAAATGAATGATGCTGAAGGAAATCAACTCGTGGGACGGGTGCTTCAAATTACCGATTCCTTTGTAGAAATGGATTTTAATCATCCACTGGCCGGTTACGACTTGCATTTTATAGGAGAAGTTTTGGATATTCGCAATGCGTCCAAAGAAGAATTGGAACACGGACATGTACACGGTCCGGGCGGGCATCATCATTAACTTTTTCGGGAAAATAAGGCGTTTCGTTGTTTTATTATCTATTATACTGATTATCAATATATTGCAAACTATTTTTAGCCCTTAATACATATTTTTTAAAACTTCTGCCTTAAACCATCCAAAAAAACCTAAGCCTAAAATTTCGGGGAGTGTATTCCCCATATCCACATATTTTAAATAATTTAATTTACAAGCTTCACCCCATGTAAATAAAATAATAACCAATAAATTTGTGCTTATTAACTTGGCTCATATTTTTAATCGTAGATATTAAGTGCGCATAACTCACGATAAAATCCCCGATCATCAAAACGCCTTAACCAAGGAGTGGATAGTTACCAACGGCATTGGTGGATACGCCTCCTCAACCGTTATTGGTACCAACACGCGCCGGTATCATGGTTTGCTGGTGGCCGCGCTTAACCCTCCAACCGAAAGAAAATTAATGGTTTGCAAGGTAGAAGAAACCATCCTTTGTAATCATATAGAAACCATGCTCAGCACTAACCAGTATCTGGATGCTGTTTATCCCGAAGGTTATTATCATATTAAAGGTTTTACAAGAGTTCCTCTGCCCACCACCTTGTTCAGAGCAGGCGAAGCCGAATTATCTAAAACTATTTTTATGGTTTATAATTCCAATACCACTGTGGTAGAATACACCAATGCTTCCAGTATTTCATTCCGCCTTCGTTTAAATCCATTGTACGCTGTGCGCGATTACCATGCGCTTTTGCACGAAGAACATGATTACCAATATTTAGTAAAAGACAACGGAAATAATCACGCTATTTATGCTTATGCAGGTGCCCAGCCTTTATATTTTAAACATACCAAAGGCACGTTTATAGCTCAGCCGCATTGGAATAAAAACATTTTATACAGCATCGAAAAACAAAGAGGGCAAGATTTTTTGGAAGATATTTACAGCACCGGAAGCGTTGAATACGATCTTAAGCCCGGAGAAACCATGCATGTCATCTTTTCTCTTGACCCCGATAAATTACAAGAAGATCCCAAAGAACTTAAACACAAAGAGATTGAACGCTTAAAATCGCTGGTGCCTCCCGAAATTCATAACGAATTTTTGGCCGACCTTTTAATTACCGCCGATCAGTTTATTGTTCACAGAAAATCAACACAAAATTATTCCATCATTGCCGGATATCATTGGTTTACAGATTGGGGTCGCGATTCAATGATAGCCTTACGCGGCTTGTGCATAGCTACCGGCAGGCAAAAGGAAGCGCGCTCCGTAATCATCACTTTTTTAAATGTATTAAATCAAGGAATTATTCCAAATCGTTTTGCAGATTATGAAACCGACGAACCGGAATATCATACCATGGATGCCACGCTCTGGCTTTTTATAGCGGTTTATGAATACGACCGGGCTTTTAAAGACACCCATTTTTTAAACATGGTGCACGATAAATTAACGGAGATAATTCACCATCATGTTATTGGCACCAAACATAACATTCATGTTACCGATAAAGGATTTTTATGCGGAGGAACTCACGGCTTACCTCTTTCGTGGATGGATGCGCGCATTAATGATTATGTATTTACTCCACGCATGGGTTGCCCGGTAGAAATTAACGCTTTGTGGTATAACGCACTTAAAATTCATTCGTACATTTTTACTCGCTTAGGTTTTAAACCCAACGAAACCGTAAAAGCCATTGCTTATAAAATAGAAAACAATTTTGAAGATAGTTTTTGGAACAACGAAGGCTACCTGAATGATTTGGTAACTGAAGATGGTACTATTGACAATGCCATACGACCCAACCAAATTTATGCCGTAAGTTTACCTTATTCCCTTTTACCTGTTCAAAAAGAAAAACTTGTGGTGGATAAGGTGAATCAATATCTTTTAACAGATTACGGCCTTCGCACTTTAGATCCTAACCATCCGCAATTTAAAGCCGAATATTCGGGAGATGTTTGGTTGCGTGATGCCGCCTATCATCAGGGTACCGTGTGGCCATTTTTAATGCCCGAATATTTTACCGCTTATTTAAAAGTGCATAATTATTCAAACAGAGCTAAACGCGATGTGGAGGAAAATCTAAGGCTTATTAAAGATCATTTTTATCACGATGAATGCCTTCACGGAATCTCCGAAGTATTTGATGGGTTAAACCCACGATCGGGTAAAGGCTGCATGAATCAGGCTTGGTCGGTATCTAACCTGATATTACTCATTATTAAAGCAGATCTTGAAATCTAAAATGGTATTCTTATCTTTTCTAAACCAAAAAATTAAGGTCATAAAAAAAGACCGCCATTAGACGGTCTTTATTTTAATACCATTACTCGATATAAAACAGGCCAAAGAAACAAAGTAATTTTTTATTTAGACAATGAAAAAAATTGTTGCATAGCCAAAGCTACGGAACTATTTTTTGAAGAAGTATAAATGAAAAAGAACAAGTTTATTGCACGGTTTTATATTGCGTGATGGTATAAAACTCAACAAATTTATTTTGCTTCTTTAGCAAGCTTTTTGTTTGAACCGGCATATTCGCCATAACAATCTTTCATTCCTGTTTTGCTGTCTTTAACGGCGTAATAACGAGCGGTAAAATCTTTTAAACTAACATCAGATGCGGCATACTGTCCGTATACAGCGCTAAGATCAGGTGAAGAATCTTTAATCTCATTATGACGTTTAATAAATTCGGTTAAAGAATTTTTTGAACCCGCATAATCTCCAAAATGGTCGGTTAATTTTGGGTAAGTATCCTTTATTTCATAATATCTTTTTGTAAACTCATCTAAAGAATATTCTGAACCCGCGTAATCTCCATAAGCATCCGCTAATTTTGGCGAAGAAGCCTTGATTTGATTATAACGCTCAATAAATTTTTCCTGACTGTATTTTGAAGCGGCAAAATTACCGTATAAATTTTTTAAAGCAGGGTACGTTGCCTGTAAAGCAAAATACTTATCCATAAAACATTCGTCATTTCCTTTTGAAGTTTCGGTTCCCTTTGGAGTTTTTGTTTTATCAACTTTCTCAGTTTGTGTATTTGCTTTTTTCTTTGTTGCTTGCACTGTTTGTGCACTTACATTAGTAAAGGCCAAAGCTGAAGCTAACAATGCTGCCGGTAAAATAAATTTGGTTTTCATGTTTCTGATGATTTTAATTTTGTGTAAAATTAGCGTGTTACAGTGCCGGCCGGCAGGTTAATTCGGTATTCACCCCTTTTCAATAGCCGAAAAGGGTATTTTTAGGACTGATAAAAACCCAAAAATTATGAAAGCTAAAAATTAATTAATCTTAACTATTTTCTTTGTAAAAAAAGAAGAGCCGGAACTTATTTTCACAAAATAAATACCCGCGCAAAAAGGGTGTAAGGAAAGTGTGTTGAATCCTTTTTCAATAATTTCATCGGTAATTTCCTGGCCGCTTGCATTATAAATTTTTACATGTAAATTATCACCCGAAAAATTATTTACAATAAGCTCATCGCTCCCTCCGGTATTTATAATACTTACCAAATTTGTTAAAGCAGTTTGTTCCATTACCGAAACCGGAATTTGATTGATGACGCCAACCGCATCCAGATCAAAACCGCTTGAGCCATAGGGCGTGGCCCAGGGATCGTTAATCTTATTATTATTTTTATCATAAGTAGCGTATTGGTTTTGGATACAACCTACCGCATCAATAATTTTAACGTGGGTGATGGCATTTATATTTAAACCTGCAACTCCATTAAGTTCCTGCAAATCAAAGGGAACGCCGTAACCGCCAATATATTTGCCCGCCAGATTATTTAATTTGGAAGGATCGCTGCTGGTGTCGAACGGGCCAATTTGCACAGTAAATTGCAGATTAGAAGTGGCAGGAAATCTTGTGAAATTAATTCCATCACTGCTTACTTCCACAAAAGCTAATTCCAGAAAGCCGGGATCAAATGAATTTTCAAACACGCAAAAATCAAAACCCGCTAAATTTTTAATGGGCGTTTGAAAGGTAAGCGTTGCACTTCCGCCGTCGCCCAAACTTACCACCGATGAAACATCTGCTGCTCCGGTAGCTTTGCTGCTATCGCCCACATTAGCATATCCTGCGCCGGGATTACTGATATCCTGGGGTCCGCGTACAACTTTGCAGGAAACAGCCCAGTTAACAATAATAGAACTGTCTTTTTTTATAGCAGAAGTTCCGGCCACTCCGGCAGCGGGGTGAAATTGAGCTTTTCCCATCAAAGGAAGAAAACCCATTATTAATAATAATTGCTTCATTTTTAAAATGATACTTTTGCTTAAAAAAATTAAATTATTTTTCAAGAGCTGCCCTGTATCGCGAGGCATATTTTTTTTTACGTTTAAGAAAAGTATCCCGGCTTAGAACTTGTTGTTCCTAACGGTTGCGCGACAGCTTCTGATTTTCACAGAATTCCTTTTTATAGCTTCTTTGCTTCTTAAACTAAATATAAACAATTAAAACGACTCTTCCAATTGAAGCATTTTAATGGCGGTAATGGCTGCTTCTACGCCTTTATTGCCGTGCTTCCCACCTGCCCTGTCAATAGCCTGCCCTTGATTATTTGGCGTTAAAACACCAAAAATAAAAGGGATTCCAAACTCACGGTTAAGCTCTGTTATACCCTGCGCTACGGCGCTGCAAATAAAATCAAAATGCTTTGTTTCACCTTGTATAACACAGCCAATGCAAATCACGGCGTCCACATCGGCGTACTCTGCCATCCATTGCGCCCCAAGGGTTAATTCAAAACTGCCGGGCACTGCTTTAACAGTTATGTTTTCAGGCAAAACACCGTTTTCGATAAGGGTTTTATAAGCTCCCTCACGCAAGGCAGAAGTAATTTCTTCGTTCCACTCGGCCCACACAATCCCGAAGGCATAATCAGAAGCATCGGCAACTGCAGAGCCTTTAACAACGGATAAATTATTATTTACACTGCTCATATTTATGGCTAAAAAAAATCCCGCTTAAGGGCGGGACTTTTAATGATTAATATTTTTTAAATATTTCCCAAGGCTTTTACCTTAGCAATATCTTTTTCAATTTCTTTACCTTCGTTGCTTTTACCGTATTCTTTTTTAATTCGCTCATAAATATTTAAAGCTTCAGAATAATTACCTTTCAATTCATAAGCAAAACCGGCCTTCTTTAAATAAACAGGAGTAGTAAATGTATTGGTGCTTTTATCGGCAGCTTTTAGATAATATTTTACGGCATCGTCCACACGGTTAAGTTCCATGTTACAATCGCCAATAGCGCCAATTGCAATAGGAGCTATTATATTATCATCACCATCGTACTTTTGTAAAAACTCAATGGCCTGCTCAAATTTACCGGTGCGCAAATAACAAATTCCCGCGCAATAATTAGCAAGGCTTCCTGATTTTGTTATGCTATATTCATCAGCAATGGTTTCAAAACCCTTCATTATTTTTTGACCTTCGGGAGCCATTACCGTAACATTACCTTTTAATGCCAAGTTAAAACTATCGGCTTCAAAATAAAGCTGTGCCCAAAAAATTTCATTAGCAGCTTCTTTTTCCTGCTCAGGCAAATAATAAAACTTATAAAAGCTGAAGATTACCACAATAGCGGCCAAAGCGCCTCCAACATAGGTGATGGCTTTTTTATTTTTCTCAAAAAACAACTGAATTCCTGTTAAATTAGGATCAATTGGCTTTGGAGTTGGGGTTGACTCCGTAGCATCATTTACATGTTGATCCAATTCGTTATTCTCAACCGTTTGTTCTTCTTTTAAATCAGACATTTCTTAACAAAATTAGTGGGCGAAGATAGCCATTTTTAATTAAAACTGAAAATTTTTTTCGCAGCCCTTTTCAGGGTAAAATAAGCGTATTTTTGCCTGAATTCATGTATTTAAAGCAATTATCGCTCATAAATTTTAAAAATTACGCTTCTTTTGAGGAAAAATTCTCTAAAAAGCTGAATTGTTTTGTGGGCAATAATGGCATGGGTAAAACAAATTTGCTTGATGCTATTTATTATCTTTCGTTTTGCAAAAGTTTTTTTAATTCCATCGACAGTCAGAATATAAAACACCATGAAGCATTTTTTGTGCTGCAGGCTTACTTTGATAAATTTGGTGAAGAGATAGAAGTTTACTGCGGGATAAAACGCAATCAGAAAAAAATATTTAAAAAGAATAAAAAAGAATATGAGCGTTTGAGCGAACATATCGGGCAGTTTCCGTTGGTGATGATCTCGCCAAGCGATGCGGAGTTAATAAATGAAAGCAGCGAAGTAAGGAGAAAATTTTTAGACGGAATAATTTCGCAATACGATAAAGTATATCTTGATAAGTTGATCTCCTATAACCATGTTTTAAAACAACGCAACGCGCTTCTTAAAAACTTTCATGAAACACGAACCTTTGATTCGGAAACCCTGGAAATATGGGACGAGCAATTGATCCTTCACGGAAAAGGAATTTTGCAAATACGTGCCGATTTTTTAAAACAATTTATCCCATTATTCAATAAACATTATCAGTTTATAAGCAACAGCAAAGAAGAAGTAACTTTAAATTATTTAAACAGTTTAGGAGAAAAAGAATTTAAAACCGCCTTACTAACTTCGCTTACCAGAGACCGGGTTTTACACTATACAACCATTGGTCCGCATAAAGATGATCTTGAGTTTGCAATTGAGGGTTTCAGTTTAAAAAAATTCGCTTCGCAGGGGCAGCAAAAATCTTATTTATTAGCACTTAAATTAGCTCAATTTGAATTTATTAAGGATCAAAAAAACACCAAACCGCTTTTGCTGCTGGATGATATTTACGATAAGCTGGACGAAGAACGCTTTACAAAATTAATTGAAATGGTAAGCGGCCAATCCTTCGGGCAAGTATTTATAACGGATACGCACCCTGAAAGAATGAACAAATTACTGAACGAAATGCAAGTTGAACACAAAATTTTTTTAGTAGATGAAGGGTTTGTGCAGCATTTTTAAACAGGGAAAAGTGGGTATTTAATTCCCCACTTATGTTATAAGTACTAAAATAATTATTCCCACAACAATTGCTAAAATAATAGAAAACAATACAATTTTAAGTACCGTGCCTATAATTCGTTTAGCGGATTCAACTTTTTCTTTAAATGATTTTTTAGATTTAACTTCTGTTTTTTGATTATCAGATTTTTGAAGAGCGGGTTCTGTAAAAGTAGTAAAGCTACGTTTAACCGTTTCAACATTTATCTTATTAAACAGGCTTAAAGTTTTAGGTTGAGCCTTTATCGCAACCTGCGGAACTTTAGGGGAAGCAGAGCAAATTAGTGGATTTTCTTGCTTGGTGTTTTCCGTAACTTCATTATTTGATACAGACTCTTTGACTAATTGAAATTCCTTGACATTTTTTTGGTTTGCATTTTTATTAGTGTTTGAAGCATGGCCAAATTTTGTGTAGCGTTGGTTTTTAAAAGAATTACTAACGCAACTGCTTAAAAGGGTAAATGCTACTAAAGATAAAGAGATTATTTTTTTCATTTTTTAAACGAATTTGTACTCGTTACTATATGTGTTCAAAGTTTATGCCACAGATACCCTACAGCACCCTCTTCCTAAAAAAACATCCTTTATTAAACTATAGAATTAGCAATTTAAAACTCACAACTTTTTGGTGTTCGCGGAAAAGCAATCACATCGCGAATGTTGGTCATTCCTGTTACAAATAATACCAAGCGTTCAAAACCAAGGCCAAATCCGGCATGCGGACAAGTGCCAAATCTTCTTGTATCCAAATACCAAGAAAGGTCTTGTGTGGGAATATTCATTTCCTTCATGCGTGTTTCCAGCTTATCCAAACGTTCTTCCCGTTGGCTACCTCCAACCATTTCGCCAATTCCGGGAAATAAAATATCCATTGCTCGTACAGTTTTACCGTCATCGTTTTGGCGCATGTAAAACGCTTTTATATTTTTAGGATAGTCCGTTAAAATAACAGGCTTTTTAAAATGCTTTTCTACCAGATAACGCTCATGCTCACTCTGAAGATCAACCCCCCATTCATTAACCAAATAATTAAATTTTTTCTTTTTGTTATGATTGCTTTCTCTCAAAATATCAATGGCCTCTGTATAAGTAACGCGCTCAAAATTATTCTCAATGCAAAAATTCAATTTTTCAATAAGTCTCATTTCACTTCGTTCGTTCTGAGGCTTTTGTTTCTCCTCCTCGAATAAACGCTGACTTAAAAACTCAAGATCTTCAGCATTGTGTTCCATGGCATACTTCATAACATATTTCATCATTTCCTCAGCCAAATCCATGTTGTCATTCAGATCATAAAAAGCCATTTCCGGCTCAATCATCCAGAATTCTGCAAGGTGGCGTGCCGTATTGCTGTTCTCCGCACGAAAAGTTGGACCGAAAGTATAAATATCGCTAAATGCCATGGCCGCCAGCTCGCCTTCAAGCTGCCCCGAAACCGTTAGATTAGTTGCTTTACCAAAAAAATCCTGCTTGTAATCCACTTCGCCTGTTTCAGTTTTTGGAGGGTTAGCAATATCAAAATTGGTAACGTGAAACATTTCTCCTGCACCTTCCGCATCGCTGGAAGTAATAATGGGCGTATTAATGTAAACGAATCCTTTTTCGTTAAAGAATTTATGAATGGCAAAAGCTAAATTATTTCTTACACGAAAAATGGCACCAAAAGTATTGGTACGAAAACGTAAATGCGCAATTTCACGTAAAAATTCAAGACTGTGTTTTTTAGGCTGTAAAGGAAATTTTTCTGCATCACTGTCGCCTAAAATTTCAATTTTTTTTGCCGATACTTCTACTGTTTGCCCTTTACCTTGCGAGGCAATAAGCGTTCCTGTAATACTTAATGATGCTCCTGTTGTAATTCTTTTTAAAATTTCCTCAGAGGTATTATTAAAGTCCACAACTATTTGCAGATTGTTATTGGTGCTGCCATCGTTAAGGGCAATGAATTGATTATTGCGAAAAGTACGCACCCATCCTTTTACTAATACTTCTTGATTTTGAGGAGAAGTTTTTAAGAGTTCTTTAATTTTTACACGCTTCATAAGTAATTTATAGAGGCGCAAAGGTGCAAAAAAAACATTGATTTAAAAACTTATATACATATGGTTTTACAGCCCTGTGTACTTCCTGAATAATTTAATTGCTAAAGCTAAAAGTATAATACCAAACACTTTTTTAAGAATAGCAATACCACTTGGCCCCAAAAATTTTTCAACAAGATTAAGATAACGTAACACAAAGTAAACAACAATTACATTTAAAATAATTGCAATAATGATTGACAGAATATTATACTCTGCCCTGATAGAAAGTAAGGTAGTAAGTGTACCGGTTCCCGCAATTAATGGAAAAGCAAGCGGTACTACGGAGGCTGAATTTGGCATCGTATCCTTGTTTATTTGAATCCCTAAAATCATTTCAAATGCAACAATAAATATTAAAATAGATCCTGCAATGGCAAAATCACCAATAGAAATACCGATTATATCGAGAATAGAATTCCCCACAAAGAGAAATACAATCATTATGCCTAAGGAAACCCAGGATGCCTTTAAAGCATCAATAGATCCTGTTCTTTCTTTCAAAGCAATTATTACGGGTATAGAACCTATAATATCAATGACGGCGAATAAAACCATCGATACTTTTAAAATTTCAATTATATCAAAAACCATGAAACAAAATTAGTGTTAAAATAAGGAATAAGCCTAAGAAAAAATTTTAAAATGATGAATAGAATTTTTAAATTTATATAATTAATAAAGATACATGGAGAAGAGATTTAAATTTAAGTCGTTACAAACTTTTTGTAATAATGAATGGATGGTTAACAACCTTAAACGGTACCGCACCTGCTTTGATAAAGATGAAATTGATTATATACGCGTAGAACTTGCTATTTACAACAAACTTTTTGATGAAGAAGACTGGACCGCGAAAGTAAATTTAAAATGCTTTGATCTTAAAGGCAAAGAAGAATTTTGCAACAGGGAAGTAGCCATTACCGTTAAAAAAGATGATAACATCTATTATTTACGCGATGGTTGGGGCGTTGAAACCAAAGGCGGCTTTTGGAAAAAAGGAAGTTACAAATGGATGGCTTATGTGGATGATGTTTTTATAGGAGAGCAGGTTTATCATGTTAACGAAGTGGGCTTGGTTACTAACGTTTCCAATCCTTATATGGAAATTGAACACATTAAATTATATGACAGTCACTCTAACGGTTGGCAGGAACGTAATCGGAAATATCTTAAAACCTTTAGCAAATCAGAAACGAAGTATGTATGGGCCGAAGTAAAATTTAAAAATCTTAGTAATCTGGATTATCACTACGAAATTTTTATTAATTTTTATGATGATGCAGGTCAGCCAAAAGCTTCTTTATCGCAAACCGGTTTTGTTGATTCCAACAAAGTAGATTATACTTACACCTTTGAAAAAGCCTGGGGAAGCGATAGTGGCGGAATTTGGACAGATGATAAATACTTAGTAGAGGTTGTGTTTAACGATGTATTAGTAGCAGCCGCTACCTTTGAATGCGGCCCTACAGCCGAGGAAGGTGAAACCCCAATTATTAAAACCATTGAGCAGGCCGTGTCGGTTGGCAGCTCTTCATCCTCAAGCGCCGCTAAAGTAGATGATTCTAAAAACCCAAAAACATTAGAAGAACTTTTAGCAGAACTAAACGCTCTTATCGGACTTGAGAACGTAAAAAAATCTATCAGAGAAAATATAACTTATTTAAATTTTACCAAACTTCGAAAGGAAAAAGGTTTTATTGATTCAGAAAAACTCGCTTTGCACAGCATGTTTACCGGCAATCCGGGAACAGGTAAAACTACCATCGTAAAAATGCTTGGTAAAATTTATCATCAAATGGGTCTTCTTTCAAAAGGCCATGTGGTGGAAGTTGACCGTGCGGCTTTAGTGGGTGAGTACATCGGGCAAACAGCGCCTAAAACCAAAAAAATGATAGACAGTGCCCGCGGCGGCATTCTATTTATTGATGAGGCTTATTCATTGGCAAGATCCGATGATGACAGTAAAGATTTTGGTAAAGAAGTGATTGAGATCCTGTTAAAGGAAATGAGCGATGGCCCCGGAGATATTGCTATTATTGGCGCAGGTTACCCAAAGCAAATCAATCATTTTATAGAAAGCAATCCCGGTTTAAAATCACGCTTTGCGCAATATTTTCATTTTGACGATTATATGCCGGAGGAATTGTATGAGATTGCCATGTACTCCGCTAAAAACAAACAAATTACTTTTTCACCCGAAGCCGATGCCTATTTAAAAGAGCAGTTAACAGAGGCTTATCGTAAACGCGATGAGAATTTTGGTAATGCACGTTTTGTGAACGCTGTGGTGGATGAAGCAAAACAGGATATGGGTTTGCGCTTAATGAAATCAACCGATCTGGCAGCTCTTACCAATGAAGATATTTCAACAATTACTCTGGAAGATCTTGAACAGGTTTTCTTAACTGAACAAAAGAAAAAACTAAAACTTTCTATCAACGAAAAACAACTCAATGATGCTTTAGCAGAACTGAATGATCTTGTTGGAATGGAAAAAATAAAACAAGATGTTCAGGAGTTAGTTAAGCTTATTCGTTTTTACAATGAAACCGGTAAAGATGTGGTGAACAAATTTTCTTTGCATTCAGTATTTACAGGTAATCCCGGAACAGGTAAAACCACTTTGGCTCGCATCATTGCAAAAATTTATAAAGCACTTGGTGTTTTAGAACGAGGCCATGTGGTGGAAGTAGACCGTGAAGGATTAGTTGCCGGTTACGTGGGGCAAACCGCCACTAAAACTGCCGGAGTTGTGGAAGATGCAATGGGCGGTATTTTATTTATTGATGAAGCCTACGCACTTGCCAACAAAGGTTCTTCTAATGATTTTGGACAGGAAGCCATTCAGGTTATTTTAAAACGTATGGAAGATCAGCGTGGAAAATTTGGCGTGATCGTGGCGGGATATACCGAAAACATTCACGTGTTTATTGAAAGTAATCCGGGCTTTAAATCGCGTTTTGATAAAACTTTTGTGTTTCAGGATTACAACCCCGAACAACTTTGGCAAATAACTAAGAATCTTTTGCATAAAGAAAGTCTAAGCGCTACACCTGAAGCTGAAACGCATCTTAAAGCTTACCTTACTAATTTATATGAAAACCGCGACGCATTTTTTGGTAACGCGCGCACTGCCCGGCAAATTGTTGGCGATGTAGTGATGAAGCAAAATTTACGATTAGCCTCTATGCCTTCCGATAAACGTAAAAAAGAAGATCTTGCACAATTAGTACTGGAGGATGTAAAACATTTATTGGTTGAGAGTACAGGAAGCCGCGCTACATTAGGCTTTAAGTTCGGACAGGAATGAGCGCGCGTAATGTAGAACAATTTTTGTTATGTTGACAATTTGATTAATGCCAAACGTATTAATACTTTGCGCGCATCGCCCCAAACGCTCACCTAGTCAGCGTTACCGCTTTGAACAGTATATTCCTTTTCTTGAAAAAAAAGGCTTTCATTTTACTTGGTCACCTTTATTAAATGAAACAAATGATAGAATTTTCTATTCAAATGGAAACACTCTAAAGAAAATTCCTATACTTTTCACTACATTAATTACCCGATTTAAAGACGCTAAACGTTTTAAAAATTTCGATATTATTTTTATACAACGCGAGGCCTTGTTTTTAGGAACTTCATACTTTGAAAAAAAAGCATTTGAATCGGGAGCAAAAGTAATATTTGATTTTGACGATAGCATCTGGCTCGAGGATACAAGTCCCGCTAATAAAAAATGGGCCTGGATAAAGAAACCATCAAAATTTTTTAATACAATTTCTTATGCCAGCATAATAATTGCGGGCAATAGCTATTTAGCCGATAAAGCAAAAACCGTAAATAAGAACACGGTAATTATTCCCACGACAATAGATACCGATATTCATGCTCCCAAACCTCAACTCAGAAATAAAGAAGTGATTAACATAGGTTGGAGCGGGAGTATCAGTACCATTAAACATTTCCAATCCTTGCTGCCTGTTTTAAAACGCGTAAAAGAAAAATATAAACACAAAATTCATTTTAAAATTATTGGAGATTCCAATTATAAAAACTCTGAGTTAACTATTGAAGCCATTTCCTGGAGCGAAAACACCGAAGTGGCTCAATTAAACACATTTGACATTGGTATTATGCCTTTGATAAACGATGAGTGGACAAAAGGTAAGTGCGGACTAAAAGGACTTTCATACATGGCCTGCGAAGTTGCAACGGTAATGAGTAACGTTGGAGTTAACGCCACTATTATTGAAAATAATGTAAACGGTTTATTAGCGAATAACGACCAAGAATGGTTTGATGCTTTATGTAAACTTATCGAAAACAAAGAGCTTCGTGAAAGATTAGGAAAAAACGGAAGAATAACCGTTATCGAAAAATATTCTGTTGAAGCAAATAAGGAGAAATATTTGGAGATTTTTTCAACGGCCACAAAAGTTAAAAGGGCTGTTGAATTTTAGAAACTCACTCCTTCATCGCCTTCAGGCTCAAGTCCAGACTTTTTATATGATGGGTCAAAGCCCCGATAGAAATAAAATCCACACCGCATTTGGCATAGTTAGCAATGTTTTTTTCAGTAATACCTCCGGATGATTCAACCTCAAATTTTTTATTGATCAATTTTACAGCTTCCAATGTATTTTCCGGAGAATAATTATCCAGCATGATGCGTTGTACTCCGCCGTGCTGTACCACTTTTTGAACATCTTCAATACTGCGGGTTTCTACTTCAATATTTAGTTTTTTTCGCTTCTTTTTAAGGTATAAATTAGACGCGTCAATAGCTTCTGTTATTCCTCCGGCAAAATCAATATGGTTATCTTTTATCAGAATCATATCATACAAACCGTAACGGTGATTAGAACCTCCGCCAATTACAACCGCCCATTTTTCAAAAAAACGAAAACCGGGAGTGGTTTTACGCGTATCAATCACTTTTGCTTTAGTGCCTTTGCATAACGACTGCAGAGCTGCCGTTTTTGAAGCAATACCGCTCATGCGCTGCATCACATTTAGAATAAGTCGTTCAGCGGTTAATAATTTCCGGGTGTTACCGTGTACAATAAATGCAACCTGGCCTTTTTTTACTTTATCGCCATCTTTAAAAACACCTTTAAATTTTATTTTCTTATCAATTAATTTAAAAATAATTTCTGCGGCTTCCACACCGGCAATAATTCCATCTTCTTTAATTAGCAGCTGCATCCAGCCTTTATGATTAGAAGGGATGGTGGCGGCAGAGGTGTGATCGCCATCGCCCACATCTTCTTTAAAAGCTTTAATTATAAATTGACGGAAGTTGAAATTCTTATTATGCAACGAAACGTAATTACTCATTATCGTCTTCAATTCTGAATTGAGAAATTAAATTATTTCTGATCAATATAGAAACCCTGAATTTTCCGTTTGAGGTTTCCAGTGTTCCGGTAATATATTGGGCGCTGTTGTTCATGGAACTGATGTGCGAAGAAGTAAAAGCTTTTACAGCATGTTTATCAAAAAAATATTTGATGTTAGCTTCCGCTTGTGATTTACTCAACACATCTTCTTGATTGGATATCTTTACGGATACTTTTTCTCCGAAATGTTTTACCAAATCGGTAGACTTGCCTTGTTTTAAAGCGGCCACAATTTCTTCAGGAACATCGGCTGATGAAAATAAAAAACTAAAAAGCAAAAAAATAACACCCAGTGTTCGTTTCATTTTGATATTACAAAGTTAATAATTTTTGCATCTTTACAACATGGTTCAAAACCCATTGTATGAAAGTAATTTTGCTTCAAATTGATAAAACTCAGGATAGCTATTTGATCGAAGGCATAGAAAATTATACCAAACGAATTAAGAACTACACCGACTTTAATATTGTAACAATTAACGTGCCAAAGGCAGTGCGGCAACGCTCCCATGGCGAGCAAAAGGCAGCAGAGGCCAAGCTCATTTTAAGTCATTTATTGCCGGAAGATACGCTTGTTCTACTGGATGAAAAAGGGAAAGGATACAGTTCGGTTGACTTCGCCAAATTTATATCACAAAAGCAAAACGCATCAGTTAAACAGCTTTTTTTCGTGATTGGTGGCCCTTTTGGCTTTGATGAGCAGATTTATAAACGCGCTAATGCAACGGTTGCTTTATCGCAAATGACCTTTTCACATCAAATGGTTCGCTTGTTTTTTACCGAGCAATTGTACAGGGCTTTTACTATTATAAAGGGCGAAAAATATCATCATGTTTAAACGTTAAAAAATAATAATTTATCAATCAAAAAACATCCAGCTTATCCCAAATCTGAATGCTCGGTCGGTTTGATAATAACCGGGTACAAAAGCGTAATTTTTCCCCACAAAACCCTGAAGAACATTTTCCACTTTCAAAAAAACATTTACCGGCCTGATTCTCGCATTAAGATAAACATCTAAAAAGGGATATTCGCCGGTAACACTTCTATCTTGCAAATAAAAAACCTGCGAAGCCGGCATATATGCATATCCATAAAATGAGGAATAATATTGCACCTGCGCGCCAATTTGCAGCTGAAGATTATTATTGTACAAACTTCCTGTATAAAATAATTTAGCCGTAGAAATGCTTTGTGGCACACTCACGTAAGAAGTATTGGAAGTATTCTGAAAAATCTGATTAGCGGAAAAACCTAAGTGTTTAAAAAAAACTGAAGAATAATTGAGCTTAAGCGAAATATTTTGCAAGGGATTTGAATACTGCCTTGGATAAGCCACATGATCAAAAAACAAATAATTTTTGATGTTCTGAAACAGAAAGGAGATGCCAACTTTCTTATTAAATTCGTAACCCATTTGCGATTGAAATATCTGTTGTGGTTTAAATCCGTTGTTAAACCAGATAAAATTGTTACTCACCCAATAATTATAAATGTAATCCGCACTTCTATTCTCATATAAAAGATTGAGGAAATAACGGTGTGATTTTCTTTTGCTAAGTACAATTTGCGATTTACTTTCCGCTTTATAATTACCAGCATTGGCGCCGCTAAAAATGTACTGCCCGGTTAGGGAAGAATAAATTTCTTGTGTTTTTAATTTTATTGAATCAGATGAGTATGATGCTTTATTAAAAACCAAGTTTGAAATAATGAAATTGTTTTTGAAAATACTATCCGCTTTTTGCCAAACCGCATTCAACTCGTTTTTATACCCTGCCGAAAATCCAATATTTTTGTTTGCGCTCAAAACTGAATAATTGATTTCATTTATTACCTGCATAATCCGTGTGCTGTCGTATGTTCGCGCAGTATCTAAATACATCAAGGTGTAAAATTTGTCTTTTGAAAGTGAAGCGTCTTTATACTTATACAGATTAAAATTGAATTTTGTTTTCAGTTGCAAATAGTGATTGCTCTTCGCCATGGAGTCTATATCTTTATTTAATTTAACCCAAGGATTAAACATAAATTTAAACTCTTTATTTTCTCTTGAGGCCGAGGATAATTTAACAGGCAGTAAATCTTTACCCGCCGTAAAAGCATAATCTGATAATGTATCTCCAACTATTCCGCCGTTTTCCCTATTTTTATTGCTGTTATTTAAAAAATAGAAAAAATATCCGGCTCTTTTATTTGACTTGGTAAAATTACTGGTGATAAATAAATTATTGGTATATGTTTGTTGCTTTAAATAAAAACCTTGCGACGTATAACGGTTAAATTTAACAGCTATATTAATTTTATCTTTATAGGTATGCGTAAAAAACAATTTAAATGCCTGTAGTTTTTTACTGCCCGCAATGCCTGTTAAGTTGGCGTAGGGGCCTTTTGTACGAAAGTAAGTCACCTGTTCTTCGGTAAAAAGATCGTTCTTGTAAGGCGTAGGCGTAAATCTGAATCCAAGGCTGGGTGTGCCGTATGAAAAGATATACTCCGGAGAAGGCAAGCCCAAATTTCCCATAAAATTTCTCGGAAAAAAATTATGAAATTCATTAATGTTTGTATCGGGATAAGCGGCTTTATAATCTTTCAATAAGTTATCTCCTTCTCTTTTTTCTTTAACGTAATCAGGCTTAACGCTATAAAATACCTGTGAAAAACCGGCTGAAATAAAAAAAATAATAATAAAAGTGTAAATAAATTTTACACTTTCTTGGCTAAATCCTATAGGTTTAAGAAACTTCAATTGAAAGGTAAAACTAACAAATTAAAAGCATCCGGCTAAGACATAATTTTTCCTTTAGCTTAAAAAATTGCGCCAGCCACGAAATTAAAAATTAATATTTATCGAAGAAATGCTGCTCCACATCAAATGTTGATTTTAAACCAACTTCTTTGAAATCATTGGCAATCCATTTTTCAGCAATTGCCCTGCCCTTATTTTTAAGATCCAATAAAAACTCCCATGAAGTATTCATTTTACTGCTGTAATTCAATTGGCTTAAGGCCTCGTAACCGCTGATGGTATGAACAAAGATTTCGCGGTTGGATTTATTATCGGTTTTAACAACACCATGACGAATTAATTCATTACGATAGTGTATCAATTTCATTTCATTGATTAAACTGCTGTTAAAAGAAATTTCGTTTACTCTGTCGGCAATATCACGCGCCGTTGTAGGAACAGAATTAATATTGATGGAGTTGATCTTTACAAGCACAATATCGCGCAAGCCTGTATTGGTTATTAAAGGAGAAATGGGTGGATTTCCCATATAACCTCCATCCCAATAAAATTCGCCTCCAATTTCCACCGCCTGAAACAAAAACGGTAAACAAGCACTCGCCATCACCGCATCCACAGTTATTTCTTTATTGGAAAAAATTTTAGCACGGTTAGTTTTTACATTGGTGGCGCAAATAAATAACTTCTTTTTATTGTACTCCTGAAGTTCTTTAAAATCTATAAGATTAGATAAAATATCTTTTAATGGATTATAATTGAAAGGATTAAAATTATAAGGCGATAAAACCTGCGTCATTGCATTAAACAACATGTAACCCGCGCTGTTGTATATGTCGCCGCTTCCGTAAACTTTATCGTAAGTGCCCGGCTTAAACAAATAACTTCCGCTTAATGCCACCCGGCGCCATAATTCTTCAAGTAGTTCTTTCGCCTTTTGCGGACCGCCAATTTGCAAGCCATAAGCACAGGCTACAGCGTTAACCGCTCCTGCGCTTGTTCCGCAAATTGCTTCCGCAACCACAGCTTCTTCTTCCAATAAGCGGTCTAAAACGCCCCAGGTAAAAGCACCATGTGCTCCCCCACCTTGTAATGCAATGCCAACCGGTTTTTTCTTTAAAGTCATTATTCTTTCAAAGATATGATTTTAATGTTCATCCGCTGATTTTTTAATCTTCGTAAAAGTAGGGTTTATCGAAATTTTATCATTTAAGTTCGCGCAAACCTTGAATGGCCGGCTCATAATTTGCTTGCAGTTTTAAACACATTTTATAATCCGCCTCGGCGCTTGTTTTATCTTTTAAGGCCGAATAAGTGTAACCACGCGCAAAGTAAGCCTCCAGATAATTCGGATTCGCTTCTACAGCTTTAGTAAAATATTCCAAAGCTTTTTTATTATCCTTTTTTATTTCAAGATAAATGGCTCCTAAATTGTACAAACAATTTTCGCAGTTCTTATTTTTTGCCAAAATACTTTCGTATCCCGCAATTGCATCTTCTGTTTTATTCAGATCCTGAAGTAATCGCGCGCGGGCGTAGCGGGCATTTTCATGGGCTGAGTTTATCCGCAAAATATTATCATAATATTCGAGTGCCAATGGATTTTTACGAGCGGCAAAAATTATACCCAGATCATAAAAAGCATCTTCAAACTTACTATCCTGTTCTACAGCGGTTTGCAAACTTGAAATTGCGCGTGCAGTATCTCCGCTCTCTCTGTAAATGCTTCCTTTTAAATAATAGGCTTTTGCAAGATTTTCATTTATTTTTAAAGCTTTGTTAACGTATTCAATTCCTTTTTGATATTGTTTTACCAGATAGAATAATTCACCAAGTTTTAATAAGGCCTCCGTGTTTTCCGGAAACTTTTTTTCCATAATTTCAAGAAGATCTTTTGCCTGTCGGGTTTTGTTCTGCGCAAAATAAACATCTACCAAAGTGTTATAGTGCAAGGCTTGTGTACTGTCTAATTTAATTGCCCGTAAAGCGTCGCCAACAGCTTCAGGAAATTGTTTTAAACCCAAATAAACTCTTGCTCTTTTATTATACAAAGAAGCGTTATTGGGCTCTTTAAGCAACTGGGCGTTTACATCTTTTAATTGCGGAGAGTTTAATTTTATGCTTAAACTGTCGGCTTTTAAATTTAATTTTTGCAGCTCATTATCTTCCAATGAATTTTTGCAGGAAATAAAAACGGTGCAAATAAAACCGATTAAAATCAGAATGTTTTTTCTACAAATCATTGGCGGAAGCTATTAATTCGGCAACATCTAATACTTTAGTTTTATCTTCTTTATTAAAGTGCTTAACGCCATCTGTCATCATGGTATTACAAAACGGACAACCAACTGCAATTATGTCCGGATTTAAGCCTAAAGCTTCCTCTGCTCTTTCGTTATTCACTTCTTTGGTACCTTTTTCGGCTTCTTTAAACATTTGTGCCCCGCCGGCTCCGCAGCATAAACCTTTGGCGCGGCTCCGTTTCATCTCAGCCAATTCAACATCCAGTTTTTTTATCACTTCGCGTGGCGCTTCGTAAATATCATTTCCGCGACCAAGATAACAGGGGTCGTGAAAAACAATTTTCTTTCCTTTAAATACACCGCCCTGAACCGTTAGTTTACCCTGGTCAATTAATTCCTGAACCAATTGAGTATGATGCACGATTTCGTAATTTCCACCAAGAGAAGGATATTCATTTTTTATGGTGTTAAAGCAATGCGGACAACCGGTAACTATTTTTTTTACTCCGTAACCGTTCAGTACATTAATATTCTGCATAGCTTGCATCTGAAATAAAAATTCATTTCCGGCTCGTTTGGCAGGATCGCCTGTGCAACTTTCTTCCATTCCCAGAATGGCAAATTTTATTTTTACATGATCTAAAATTCTAACAATGGCTTTGGTAATTTTTTTTGCGCGGTCATCAAAACTTCCGCTGCATCCTACCCAAAAAAGGATTTCGGGAGTTTCGCCGGCAGCCAGCATTTCGGCCATTGTATTTACTTTTATTTCGGACATTAATAATTTTTTATTAATTTTTTTATGAACGTATTTTCTTGTGTTTTAATTTGTATAAAATAAAGTCCCGGTCTTAAAATCGACAAGTCTAATTCCTTTTTTTTAAAGAAACATTTCCCGCTATCATTTATGAGGATGCCTTCGCTTGTTTTAATGGTCCAAACACATTCCCGGGCTTCAGAAAATTCAACAGTTACTTTATCTGTAAAAGGGTTGGGAAAAATTAAAAGTTTTAGTTCCGAAAACTGTTCCTGTAAGGCAACGGCATTACACCCACCTTGAGAATTTCCGGTTTCATCCCAACCGGGACAGGGGCCGGAAAATCCAACACTCGTGCTTCCGTTAGGGGGATAGTTGCCCATAAAACCCCCGTTGTTGCTGCCGGGGCAACCAACTAAAGTGCCTGAGCTGGTTGATTTTAGGGAGCAATAATTATACGCCACGCCTCTAATAAGGAATCCGTTTAAATATACCGCTCCGTAATTATACCATGTAGCGCCGCAGCCTATTTCCAGTTTAAAATTTCCGCATAAAGTGCCCGTTGATTCTATAAATAAAATAGTAGGTGAACTTATAATAAGATTATTGGAAAAAGTTATATAATGTTTGAGAAGAATTGTATCGGGAGCGGAAGGAACTAAGCCGTTACTCCAGATTTGCGGGTTAGTCCACGCGCCTTGGGTTATGCTTTTTACCGTTAGGCCTTTCATGCCAAAACTTAATAAAAAGGCGAAAAAAAATATAAGCGTATATGTTTTCAAATAGTTAAATTTCCTTAGTCCAATTAGCACGATCTGAAGGAGAAAATTGCCAAGGGGCGCCGTTATTTTCAGTGTTGTTAAACATTAGATTTAACTCGTTAGGAGCCTTGCTTTCTTCCATCACTAAAAACCGTCTCATATCCATAATAATAGCTAGTGGATCAATATTTACAGGGCACTCCTGCACACAGGCATTACAGGTATTACAAGCCCAAATCTCTTCTTTGGTAATGTAATCAAACAGGGATTTACCGTCATCCACAAAAGTTCCTTTATTGGCATCAATGTTTTTTCCCACTTCTTCCAATCGGTCGCGGGTATCCATCATTATTTTACGCGGAGATAATTTTTTACCTGTTATGTTTTGCGGACAAGCACTGGTGCATCTTCCGCATTCGGTGCAAGTATAAGCATCTAATAAGTTTTTCCAAGTGAGATCCTGAACATCTTTTACACCAAATCGCTGAGGATTATTTGGGTCTGTTTTTGGAACATAGGCTGGATCAAAATTAGGGGCAACAACGTCTGTTACACTTTCAAGAGTGGCAAATTTTCCTTTTTTCTGAAGATTGGAGAAATAGGTATTTGGAAAACCCAATACAATGTGCAGATGCTTTGAAAAAGGCAGGTAATTTAAAAAACCAAAAACCATGGCTATGTGTCCCCACCAGCCAATGCGCTCCGCCGTATGCAAGCCCTGTTCAGATAAACCGCCAAAAATCAGCGGGCCTAAATGCTTGCTGATGGAAAGATTTAAAGAATCATCGTTTAAGTTTTGCGCGTGCGATAAACGTTTTGAATAAAGTACTTCGTCGGCTCCATTCATCATAAAGATAAAACAGATCAACGTTAGCTCTGCTAATAAAATTAAATTAGCATCCAGTTTTGGCCAGCCATTCAATTCGTTTTGTGTGAGGCGAGGAATTTTAATCAGATTTCTACGCGATAAAAAAGCGATTGTTCCAATAAAAGCGAGTACCGATAAAATTTCGATGAAGCTGACCATAAAGGTGTAAAATCCTCCAAGCGAAGGACGGAATACCCGATGGCTTCCGCTTACCCCATCCACAATAATTTCTATTAATTCAATTTGAGTGATAATAAACGCAGCGTATAAAAATAAATGCAGAATAGCGGGAATTGGCTTTGAGAACATTTTCTGCTGACCAAAGGCAACCAGCATCATGGTTTTTAAACGGGAATCTTTATTGCCGGAAAGATCAACATCTCGTCCTAATAAAATATTACGACGAATTTTTTTTACATTGATTGCAAAGAAAAGACTTCCGCTTAAAAATAATATACAAAATATGATAGAGCTAATCATAAAAATTATTGAGTGGCCGGTTTTTTCTTTCTTCCAAAAACAGAGAAGTGAATGTAGCGTTCTGGGTTTAAGCGAAGGTCGTTTAATAATCTGTCAAGATCGGCTGAGGATTTATTTAAGTTATTGTATAACGAATCATTTTTAGCCATTTTACCCAATGTGCCTTGCCCCTTATTTATTCCTGCCAATAAAATATTTAATTCCTTTAATGATTTATCGGCATCGGCAATTGCTTCCTTTAACTGCGATTTTGCAAGGCTATCAGAAACATTACTGAGATTACTGATGATGTTATTTATTTTTTCGCCATTTTTATCCAGGTTAGCAGTAACCGCGTTTATGTGAGTAAGAATAGAAGATATCTTAGCTTTTTCGGAGCCAATCAAATCATCTAATTTATAGGCTGTTTGCTCCAAACTTAAAATAGCTTTATGAATACTTTCAAAAGATTTGTCGAGATTATCACGTGTTTTTTTATTAAGAATAGAGTTTACCACAGTAAGTACACTATCCATGCTGGAAATTAAATTTTCGGCTTTTGCCTGAATGGGTGCAATACGTTTATCGAGTGCTTCCTTAAATCCGGATTCTGTTTCAGCTACTAACGTATCGCCGCTTTTTACAAATTCGGTATTTTGACTGAATATGATTTCCACTGCTTTTTGTCCTAATAAATCAGCACTTATAGAACGGGCTATAGAACCCTTAGGGATATTAACATTTTCGGTTAGAAGAAACTTTACAAGAACACGATTTTTGGAATCATTCTTCATTAAAGAAATATCAGTTACCTGCCCTATTTTATACCCGCTGATTAAAACCGGATTTGCCGGAATTAAACCATCAATTTTAGGATACACGGCAAATAAAAAATATTTATGCGTAAAAAGATTAGAGCCCTTTAAAAAGTTAATGCCCCATATAAAGGCTCCAATAGCAAAAACTACTACAATACCTATTTTAAATTCTTTACTTACCTTCACAAAAAGAGATAATTTAAGGTTTAAATATAGCTATTTTTAATTAATTAACGTGTAATCATTTATGAATAAAAAACTAAAGAATGAAGAACTTAACCGCCTTAGCAACGAAGAATTTAAAAGCGCCCAAAAACATAAAATTGTAATTGTGCTGGACAATATTAGAAGTTTAAATAACGTAGGCTCTGTTTTTAGAACCGCAGATGCTTTTTTAATTGAAAAGATATTTTTATGCGGTGTTACCGGAACTCCTCCCAACAAAGAGATTGAAAAAACAGCTTTAGGGGCTACCTCTTCGGTAAACTGGAACTTTTTTAAAACTACTCTTGAGGCAGTTGATCACCTCAAACAAAATAATTATACCGTGTGCGCCGTAGAGCAGGCTCAAGGAAGCACATTGCTTAATCACTTTGTCTGGAACAACTTTCCCTTGGCTTTAATTTTTGGCAATGAAGTTTACGGAGTAGAACAGGAAGTTGTTGATTTATGCGATCATGTAATTGAAATACCGCAAGGAGGCACTAAACATTCTTTAAATATTGCTGTAAGCACGGGCATTGTGTTATGGCAAATTATTAAAGATAAATTTAAGTAAATTACTTCGACGGAATCATTTATATAACCCATAAACATTCTTTATTATAAGACCAAAAATAATTAACAATTTTTTTTTTAAAATAACATTATAACATAAAAATATCATTAAATTTATAAATACTTTCAGATGTAAGATTTATACAATTAATGATAAAAAAAATATTATTTCATTTTATCTTTGTTTTAATTCCTTTTAGCGGCATCACGCAATCTATTGCCACTTATTCTACAGTACGTAATATTGGCACAACTTATGTGAGCATTAATTCTACCGGAAACGCTTTTAGTACATGGAGGAATTTAGGGGCATACGCCCAAGATGACAACCGTTCTGATTTTACAGATATTGGTTTTGATTTTTGGTATAACGGTACGCGTTATTCTCAATTTAGCGTTTCCACTAATGGCTTTATGGATTTTTCAAATTCTACCGATGATGGCGGGCCGGTGCCGGATGCTTTCGGATTTAACAATACCGCCTTTACGAATGCAAATATGGCCAATGCCACCCGCCCAGCCATTGCCCCTTTTTACGACGACTTAACAGCGCAAGGCGGAACAGAGGCCTTGGGAAACAGTATTAAATATTTGTTAACTGGCACTGCCCCCAACAGAACCTTAACCGTAGAATGGATAAATATGGCGGTGTACTTAAATGCCACGCCGAGCCTAAATTTTCAGGTGCAATTAGTGGAAAAAACCGGTGTTATTTTAATTAATTACGGCACTATGATAACAGGCACAAATATGTTTTCATACAGCATGGGTATTAACAGTGCCACTTTAACCGTCGCCCCTACCGCAGCTCAGTTAAAAATGCTTCAAACTGCAAATGGAACGGTATTAAATAACACTATTCAAAATAATCTATCGGCTATGCCGGCTGCAAATTCACAGTACGTTTTTTCGCCACCCGCTCCTACTCCCACCGCAGGGCTTCTATCGTTTTCGGCTGTATCTTCAAGTGCCATAACGCTTAATTGGCCTAATTGGGCCACTAACGAAGTTGGGTATGTTATTTACAATTCTACCGATGGAATTAACTATTCTTTTGTGTCACAAGTTGCGGTAAATTCATCTTCAGCAATGGTGAGTGGCTTAACCTCCGGCACAAATTATTTTTGGAAACTACACGCGGTAACGGATGGCTATCTTGGCGATCCCTTAACGGGCAATCAGGCAACTTCGGCAGCCGGCACCAAAACTTCAGTAGCCAGTGGCAATTGGAATGCCGCTACCACCTGGAGCCCAGCCAGCATTCCTACAGCCGGCGAAGATGTAACCATAGCAAATGGACATTTAGTTTCCATTACTTCTACCGCACAGTGCAACTCACTTATTGTGGGGCAAGGCACCGCTGCCACACTTCAGTTTTTGGGGGCAGCCAATTCTTTTACTGTAAACAATAATATAACGGTAAATACCAACGCGGTTTTCAGAGTGGCTCCTACTTCAGGCCTTACCCATTCTTTAATATCAAAAGGAAATATTACCAACAACGGATCAATTGATTTGAATACGAGCCTCACAAGTTTGTGCAATACTTATTTCATAAAAGCGGGTAACCAGGTTATTAGCGGAACCGCAACTTTAAACCGATTTAATCTGATTAATATGAATATGGGTAACTCCATAAATAACACGTTGGAAATTACCGCTACTACCTTTACAGCTCCGGCAAATTTTTTAACGCTTACTAACGGTACATTTAAATTATCAACAGTAAATTCAGTATCAATAACACTTTTTACCCCTCTAACAAGTATTCCTCAAACTGCCGGGGTTTGGCTAAATTCAGCTACAGCGGTTTTAAATACAGGCGCAGGGATTACCCTTACGGGTAAACTTTCGGTATCCAATGGCACCTTAAATGTAGGTAACGCTGCCGACGAAGATCTTTTATCAAGCGGGGGAAACCTGGTGGTTACAGGAGGCCAGCTAAATATCGCAGGTAAATATTATGCTTCCGGGATAAATAATTTATGCTATGTAACAATAAGTGGGGGCACGCTTACAGTACCCACTTCGGCATCTACCAGCCAAACTATTGCGCCTTTTCAAATAATTGGGGCGGGTTCTAAATTTAATATGTCCGCAGGTTTATTGGTTATTGCTAAAGAAGGCGGGAATGGCACGCAAGATCTGGGCTTTGTAAACACCGTAACAGCAGGCTCTGTTACCGGGGGTACTTTACAAATTGGCAACACACTAACACCGGCGGCTTCAACCATAAACATAAATACCAATTATTTTATAGGCAATCTTTCTGTTAACAGTGTTAATGCTGTGGCGCGGTTAAATACAAACTCATTAAGCGTTATTGGAAATGTGGCAATTAATTCAGGTACTTTAAATACCAATAATTTTGGCATTTCACTTGGAGGGAATTGGACCCGAAGCAGCGGAAGTTTTGTTCCCGGAACCGTAAGCGTAACTTTTAATTCAAATACAGCACAGGCAATCGCTTCCACCGGCGGCGAAATTTTTAATCATTTATTATTTAGCGGAAGCGGAGTAAAAACGTTTTCAACCGCTGTTACAACCAATGGAAATTTTTCTGTAAGCGCCGGAGCCTCAGTAGATGTAAGTGCTGCCAACAATAGGCTAACCGTTAAAGGCAATTATATTAATAATGGAACTTTTAACGCAAGGTTGGGACTCGTTTATTTTAACGGCACCACCGCACAAACCCTTGGCGGATCAAGCATCACCAATTTTAACGACATTACTCTTGGAAATCCGGCAGGCGCTTCTTTAACCGGAGCAGAAAATTTATTGGGAACTTTAACCACAGGCGTTTTTAATACAAATGCGCAGGTTTTTACTATGATATCTACCGCAACGGCAACAGCGCGAATAGCTGAAATTACAGGCTCGGGTAATATATTAGGCAATGTTACCGTTCAAAGATATGCCCCCGGAGGAACAACGGGCTGGGCCTTAATGGGCACACCCATTTCTTCTGCACTAACTTATAACGATTGGGACGATGATATGCCCATTAGTTGCCCCACCTGCCCTGATGGAAGTGCGGGAGGATTTTTATCCATTTACACCTATGATGAAGCATTGCCGGGCTTGTACGATGCGCCTGCTTCTTATATTCCAATAAATACTATTAATGATCCTATTACCCCTAATAAAGGTTACTGGGTATATTTTGGCGATGGCCAGTTTACTACAAGTAACATTACAATAGATGTAACAGGAACAGTGAATAAACTAAACACTGCTATTCCTCTTAAATACACCAATTTTGGCTCTCCACCTGATGATGGCTGGAACCTTATCACCAACCCTTATCCATCTGCCATAAGTTGGACTGCTTTAAAAGGCATCACCCCAAATATTGATAACGCGGTATATGTTTACAATGCCGATTTAAATGCCGGAGCAGGAGGTTTTGCGTCGTATGTTAATGGAGTAAGCAGTCCTGCGGTTGGCTCGGGTGGCGTGGGCAATACCATTCCCATGAGCCAGGGTTTTTATGTGCATTCAACGGGAGCCACCTCACTTAACGCTGTGGAATCTAATAAAGTTGCCGGAAATCCTACTTACTTAAAAACCTCAGCAAGCACCTCTGCTAATCTCTGTTTATTAAGAATTAATTTAAATGGCGTAAATGGATTTAACGATGAAACTGTTTTATACCTGCAAACGTTTGCCAATGATTATTTTGATGAAGCTTACGATTCATATAAAATGAGAGGCCAAGATCCTTTTGCACCTTTCGTAGCTTTAGAAAAAGGGCCTTCGCAATTTCAGATAAATGCAGTTGCGCCCATTACTGGAAATTTTTCAATCCCTCTAAAAGCTTTAACAGGCTATACCGGAACCTACACTTTAAGTGCCTCCAACTTAAGCACATTTCCCAATGGCGCCTGCATTAATTTATATGATAAGTTTTTAAACACAACCACCAATCTTAAAACAAATTCATATGTATTTAATTTAGCCGACACCACGACAGTTGCAAGGTTTAATTTGAACATTACTATTAATCCTTTACCGGTTAGTTCTATGGTTAATAATCCTTCCTGCCAATTACTTAATAACGGAGAAATTATTGCTGCAGGAATTACTCCCGGCCCATGGAATTACTATTGGACTTCAAACGGAATACCGGTTAAAACTTCTTTAAATAAATTTTCGGCCGATACCTTGAATAATTTGGGCGGTGGTAATTTTGATCTTGAAATAAATTCGGTAGGAATGTGTGACAATAATAATCTATCGTTTCAGATAACGCCGCAAACCACTTCTTTTGCCCAGTTCAATTCAATTGATACGCTTGATCTTAATCAATCGGTGTACATAATGTTTAACAATACTACTACGGGAGCCGTTAGTTACTTATGGAATTTTGGGGATGGCGCAGGAACTTCAACAAATGTTTCTCCTATTTACAATTATTTTAATCCCGGAACTTATACCATAACTCTTGTATCGTGGAGCAGCTCGGGTTGCACTGATACCGCAAAAAAAGTTATTACTGTATTGGCTAATCCCACTTCAATTGGCTCTAACGGAATGAATACTTCGGGTTTAATAGTAAAAACATCAGGCAATAATGAGTTTGTGTTTGAACAACTTTCTACGGTTGAAGTTAGCAGCACTTTTCAGTTAATGGATTTGCAGGGCAGGCTTTTAAAAGATTACGGCACTTTAACATCGCAGCACATTCAACTGCCTGTAAATTTACAAGAGTTTTCGGCAGGGGTTTACTTAATGACCATCACCTCCGGCAATCAACGCCGGGTTATTAAGCTTCCGGTTAAATAAGCACACCATTAACTCTTTGGCTCATCGTTTTTAGGTTTCTTTTCCTTGCTCTTTTTCATATGTTTTTTTGACTTTTTACCTAAGTTAAAATTTTTATTCAAAGGGCTTTTCTTAAATGCCGCCCGTTCTTGATTTTTAGCGTTTTTTCTGCTCCGGTTCTTAACATTATTTTCTTTTTTTAATTCGCTACGCCCCTTTATTGAGTTTTTACTTGCCATTACTCTTGAGTCGCCCGGTTGTTGCGCTATTGATTTGAGTCCGAAAAACAAACAAAAAATCAATAAATATTTCATCGCTATTTTCATATTTTTATTTTTAAAGTTCTTATTATTAACTACACAACATTCTTGCCATGCCATTTTAATCAACTTCACAAAATGCCTTTTCAGCTATAAACATCACTTTTCAATAATGGCAATAAAATTTAATGTTAATCAACCATTTAATTATCAATATGTTACACAAAATTATTAAAATTTATTTTTTTAACCTTTTTTTACAAATTAATAGATTAACAAAGCATTCCATATAAACTTTGCTTTTGTTTATATTTGAATAAAAATGTCGTTTTCCCACCTTGGTCTCTCTTCCTCTGTATTAAAAACCTTATCTGAACACGGATTTACTCAACCTTATCCCATTCAGGAAAAAGCTATTCCGCCAATTTTACTTGGAAAAGATATATTAGCCATTGCGCCCACCGGATCAGGAAAAACAGCCTCTTTTGCACTGCCCGTTCTCGAAAAAATTCAGCATCAAACGCCCCTGCAAAACCGGCACATTCGGGTTTTGGTTTTAGTTCCCACGCGCGAATTGGCCGCGCAGGTGAATGAAGTTTTTACATTGCTGGCCGATAATTTAGCGAGGCGTATAAATATTCTTCCGGTGTATGGCGGGGTTTCCATTAACCCGCAAATGATGCGTATGCAGGGCGTTGAAGTTTTAATAGCTACTCCGGGCCGCTTGTTGGAATTAATCGCTTCCAAAGCTTTATCATTATCTGAAGTAAAAACCTTAATACTGGATGAGGCGGATAAAATGCTCAATTTGGGGTTTAAGGATGAAATGAAAGCGATTTTTGCCATGCTTCCGGTTATAAGGCAAAACCTTTTATTCTCTGCTACTTTAAGTGAAGATGTTTCAAACATCACCGCTTTATTGCTAAAAGATCCCTTAATAATTAAAATTGAAGATGAGCAAACGGGAAATATCGACCTCATAAATCAAATGGCTTACGCGGTGGAAGATGAGCGAAAAGGGCCGCTACTGCGTTATCTTATAAAACATAATGGCATTAAACAAGTATTGGTGTTTACTTCCTCTGTTTTTAAAGCCGATGCCGTAGCCAATAAACTTCGCTTAAACGGTATTGATGCTTCCGCTATTCATAGTAAAAAAAGTCAGGGTGCCAGAACAGAAGCGCTCAGTAAATTTAAATCGGGAAAATTACGTGTGTTGGTAGCCACCGATTTAATGGCCCGCGGTATTGATATTAAATTTTTACCCTGCGTAATCAATTATGAGCTTCCGCGTTCTCCTAAAGATTATATTCATCGCATAGGAAGAACAGGCCGCGCCGAATCTCCGGGAGAGGCTATTTCGCTGATAAGTGCTGATGAGGAGCATCATTTTAAGATCATTCAAAAAAAGATGAAGAAGCAAGTAACTGTTCAGGAAAGTGCTTCTATTGATTTAAAAGGATATTGAATTTATGTAATGCAAAAAAGCTCCCGAAATATATCGGAAGCTTTTAATTTTTTATCAAAACGTTATTTTTTAGTGTCCGCTTTTTTACATTCAACCTTTTTCATGTCGTTGTGGCACTTTGGGCATTTTGCCTCTACTTCACTGGTGGTCATATCTTTTGTACAACAATAAGTGCCGCTTTTTACCATGGCGCATTTGTCTTTAGCACAATCGCCTTCCTTAGATTCGCATTTTTTACATTTTGGACAGCAATACGTGCATTTATCATCGCCGTTGTTGTTCTTAAAAATTGGATTTGCTGCTGCAAGACTAAAAGCAAATAGCGTTGAGGCGAAAAGTAAAATTAATTTTTTCATGTTATAAAGTTTATTGGTTTATCATTAGCATTAAAAAATGATGCCAAAAAATGAAAACTTTGAAAAGCCTTCCGGCTAGAAAAAGAGAGTGCTTTAATAATGGGAATAATCGCAATTTGAGGTTTTAAGGCCACACACTTCGAACAAAAGCCTCAATTTTTTCAAAGGAATGATCATCCTTTTTAACGTAATGGCAATGGTAAGTTTTGGTGGCTTCTACTGCCACGCTAATTTCATCTTGCGCGCTTAATAAAATAATATGCGTGTCGGGCTTTTTTTCTTTAATATCTTTTATGGCAACCAGGCCCGGCTCGGCATCGAAGTAGCGTGCATCTAAATGATAATCCATTATAACGATGCTTGGATTGCGCCTGTCTAATTCCATTAAAGCTATTTCACCTACCGGAAATATTTTTACATCGGTGTTGTCAGGAAAAGCTTTCTTTAAAAATAACTCCAGCGCTTTTGCATACGTGGCATTATCTTCAACAATAAAAATGCTTTTTGATTTTACTTTTTTCGACCAAAATTCTTCAAAATATTCATGATGCCTTTCGTGGCTGATATCTAAAATAGCTTTTTTTAGTTTTTCAACCACATCTTTATCTTTTTTCTGAAGATATTCATGCACGCCGGCCTCCATAAGGTCTGCAGCCACCTGCACATCATCCTGACCAGATAATACAATAACCGGAAGTTTAGGATATTTTTTGTGTATGGTTTTAAAAAAGTCAAGGCCTGTTTTACCATCTTCCAGATAATAATCCATTACAATAATATCGGGCTTATCCTCTAAAGATTCAAGGCACTGTGTAGCGGTTTCAAAAGTGGTGATGTTAAATTCGCCTTCATCCTGAAGCGCATCATTAAGGAAATAAGTGTACAGATTATTATCTTCTACAATAAATACCGAAATGCGTGAATGTTTTAACATATTATTATGCCGATTAAAATAACGGTCATACAAATATATAAAAAATCAGTTCGATGCGGTGCAAAATGCAAAGTTCATTAACGGATAAGTGTAAAAATTAAAATTTAAAATTTATACCTAAAGTAGCGTAAGAAATACCGTAACCTAATTCTGCAAAAATTCCTATATTTTCAGTAAATCTATATCTTACACCCGCATAACCTGAGTAGATAAATCCATTGTATTTTTGAATCGGAAGTGCTATGTGTTCTGCGCAAGGATCGTTGGTGGAATAAGTAGATTGAACCAGATTAGCTCCGGCCATAGCGCCTAAATACACATCTGTTTTATCGCTGTTAATAAACTTGGCAAAGTGATACGCGCCTCTTAAACCCACTATTGAAAATTTATATGTATAAGTATCTGTATAATCAAAATAATTTCCAAAAGCGTTACCATTTCCATTTCCGGAAGGGCAAAAATTTCTGCCATTAAAATTATAGGTGGCGTTTGAATATCCCAAATAAGCACCAATGCTAATGGCATCCGTAATTCCATAATCAAAAGAGGTGCTGATGACCGGAAGAACTTTAGAAGCGCCGGATTTTATAAATGTATTTCCAATTCCCACGCCAAAATTAATATCTATCTGTTGCTTGGCAAACGATTGAGCATAGGAGTTTGATATAAAACCCACTACTAAAAGAATAATTACTGCTTGGATACTTTTTTTCATATTAACTATTTAAATAAATTACTTAAAAAAAAAGCCCGCAAAATGCAGGCTGCTTTTCATTTTGTTTGTTAGCCTTACGGGGCTACAAGTGGGCGAATAAATCTTACGGGATTTAATTCGTGTGTTTGATGAGATTTTAACATTTCATCCAGTTTGTTTGAAAAAACCTTACGGGGTTGTTTCTTGAAAGTAAAATTACAACGGGTTTAAAAGGATAGTTAACTTTTTTAGGTAAACGCTTTTTAAGGATGGCTAAAAGCCGATTTTTTAAAGCCGAAAAGCCATTTTTCTATCAGGGAATGATGAGCATTACCTTTAAAATGGTTTCCTTAAATTTCTAAATCCTTTTAAATTTTAAATATAATGTTTCGATTATAATGTTGTGTATAATTTCATTATCTTTAACTACCAAATTCAGACTATGAAAATAAAATTTATTCTTTTTATTGCTTCTTGTGTGCTTTTAACCGGCAAGTTTACAGCTTCAACCTCTAACAAAACAAATTCTTACAGCAGCCATTTTCAAAAGGCTTATGAAGATTATCCCTTAATCCCCAAGGGAATACTTGAATCCATAGCCTTTGCAAATACCAGAATAGAGCATCTTGTGCATGATTCACAAACTCCTGAAAGTTGTATTGAGATTCCTAAAGCCTATGGTGTTATGGGTTTAACCTTAGATGGAAAAAATTATTTCAGAAATAATTTAAAATTAGTGTCAGAACTTTCCGGCATTAGTGAAACAGACATTATAAACGATCCGCGCCTTAATATTATGGCGTTTGCAAAAGCTTATTCATCTTTAATGAATTTGATGAGCATTACCTCCGCGGATCCTGCAAAGCATGTTAAAGTGTTGGTGGCTCTAAGCGAACTTCCTTTCGACGGTGATCTTCAAAATGATTACGCGCTTAATACCCAATTATATTCTATTTTTTATTTTTTAAATAATCCCGATCATCAAAGCACCTATAATTTTCCATCCTATAACATTAATTTAATTGAGGTATTTGGCGAAGAAAATTATAATGTTTTAAGTTCCTCCTCAGTAGTTATAACAGGCCAAACTATTCAAGGTAATGGCAGCAATTATCAAAAAAGCGGTATAGGAGCCGAGATTATGAGTGCCGACTACGGGCCGGCTATTTGGAACCCTACATCGTGTAATTACAGCTCGCGCAGCGGTACTCCTATTTCGGCGGTAACTATTCACACCGTACAGGGAAATTATGCCGGTTGTATTTCGTGGTTTAAAAATTGCAGTGCCGGGGTTTCTGCGCATTACGTTGTTCGTTCATCGGATGGTCAGATAACCCAAATGGTGTTGGAAATTAATAAAGCTTGGCACGTGGGCAATAACAATCCCTACACCATAGGCATAGAACACGAGGGCTATATAAATAATGCGGCTTGGTATACAAATGCCATGTATTCGGGTTCAGCTAATTTAGTTAAGGATATTTGTCTTTCCGGATATGGTATCGCTCCTACCAGTTGCTATAACGGCCCGAGCTGTAATGGCGGGAGCAGCACATGCTTGCTTTCATCTACCTACCGCATAAAAGGTCATCAACATTTTCCGGGTCAATCGCATACCGATCCGGGCATTAACTGGAACTGGCCAAAATACTATTGCTTAATTAATAACTGCGGTTCGGGTCCGGTAGCTCCACCTCCGCCGCCATCAACAAGCAGCAATCTTTGCGGAAATAAAACTTTAACGCGCGCCACACCTCCTGCAGGAATAACTTATTATTGGCAGGGAACAAGTTGCGGAACAAGCACAGGTAACTCTGCTTCCACCTATGTAGTTACTTCGTCAGGAACTTACTTTTTAAGAGCAAGGGATAATTCAACCAATGTATGGTCAACCTGTACTTCAGTAAATGTTACGGTTAACCAAGATCCCGCCGATCCAAGCGCGCCTTTCGTTACTTCAAGTTCATGTGGATTAACGGTTTTAAACAGGCCTTCCCCACCAACAGGTGTTACGTTTTACTGGCAAGGAACTACTTGCGGAACAAGTACAGCTAATTCTGCACTTTCTTATTCGGTTACAACCTCCGGAACCTATTATCTGCGTGCCAGATCTTCAGCAGGTTGCTGGTCTAACTGTTCTTCATTGGCTGTGAATGTAATAGCAAGTCCTGCAACACCTCCAATTCCTTCAGTAAGCAACAGCAGCTGCGGACCTAAAACCCTTACCCGCGCTACGCCCCCTGCCGGAACAACTTATTTCTGGCAAGGAACTTCGTGCGGAACATCCACACTTAATTCGGCTTCTACCTATACAGTAGGTACTACCGGAACTTATTTTCTTAGAGCTAAAAACACCCAGGGCTGCTGGTCAAATTGCAGTTCAATTGCTGTAAATATCATTGGCTGCCCTACTAATCTTGCAGCTACGGTAGGAGGCGCGTGCCCTAGTAAATCGGTGGCTTTAAGTTGGGTTAATTCAGCCAGTAACTGGACGGTTGAAGTTTCATTAGATCCTGCTTTTAATACCATTCACAGCAAGCCCGCAATAAATGTATCTACTTCTGCCGCGCCTGTAGGATTTAGTCCCGCACTTGTGTTTCAACCTAATGCAACTTATTACTGGAGAATAAAATCAGGGACTACTTATTTTAACGGGCCTACCTTTACGGTTCCTTTCTGCGACATGGTGAGTCCTTCCACCAATATCACTCCGCTAAACGGATGGCAAAACAGTACGTTTACTGTTAACTTTACAGATGCGGATAATAACACGGTTGGAAAAAGTTTTTATAATGTAGCTGATTTTAATGGAACAGAATGGCGCGCTAATGGGTTAAGAGGATTCTTAAATGATAATTTTGATAACGCCACTTTACACGCTGATTGGACTACAACAAGTGGCGCGTGGGCAACTACAGCCGGAAATCTTGTGCAAAGTGATGATATAAGCCTTAACACTAATCTTTACGCTTCCCTAACACAAAGTCTTTCTAACCGTTACATGTATCATTGGTCTGCAAAGATTGATGGAAACGGAACCGCTAAAAAAGCCGGATTACACTTCTTCTGTGATAATGCGGCATTCACTAACAGGGGTAATTCTTATTTGGTACAGTTTAATATTGACGGAGGAAAACTTGAATTTTATAAGTCTATCAACAATGTTTTAACCCTTGCTAAAGAAACTGATTATAACTTTTTAGCCGGACAATATTATGATTATAACTTAATTTACGATCGCATCACGGGAAAAATGGATATGTACATTAACAATGTTTTAATTGAGAGCTGGATTGATGCCGCGCCTTTAACTTCCGGTAACTCGGTGTCATTTAAAACTAATAACGCATCTTTATCCGTAAATTATTTTGAAGTGCTCCGCTCCAGAAATGCCTCCACATCTGTTAGTTGTGGTAACGCTCCAACAAACGACATTCGTTATCAAAATGCCGGATTTTCACTTGCAGGAGGGAAAATAAATTCTATGATAACAGACGTTCAGGGCAATATTTCTAATATAACTACCATGCCGGTAAATGTTGATTGGACAGCTCCATTAGCAGTTACGCCTATTAATGATGGTACCGGCCCGGATATTAACACTACCACATTTACCAATCAATTAGCTGCAAACTGGGCTCCTACAACAGATCCTAATTCGGGTATCACTAAATATTATTATTCTATCGGAATTAATCCGGGAGACACAAGTGTTACAGGTTGGACAGATAACGGCTCACAATCCATGGCATTAAAAAACAACCTTACTCTTACCATCAACCAAGTTTACTATTTTAATGTGAAAGCTAAAAACGGCGCAGGTATGTTTTCTCCGGTGTTAAGCTCTAACGGACAAACAGTGGTAGTAAGTGCAGTTGGAATTGAAGAGTTAAGTTCCGTTTCAGGTTTAATGGTTTATCCAAATCCGTTTAACGAATCTACTACATTGGATTATACCTTAACCAAATCTGAAAATACCACGGTTACGTTAACGGATATACTCGGTCGTGCTGTATATGCCTGGAATAATAAATCAGAGGCTGCAGGCAATCACCGATTAACCATTAACGCCACGGAAATGCAACTGCCATCAGGTTTATACTTTATAAAATTTGCAACCGACAATGGATCTGCAACTATTAAACTTATATTAAACAGATAAATTTTAAAAACACGTATGCGTTTTATTTATAGTGTAGCAAAAAAAATTGTTACGTCCCCCGCTAACAGATTGAACATCTGTAAGTTTAAAAATGTTGTGGTATTGTTAAGCGTATTCTGTTTTTTTCAGAAAGCATATTCTGCTACAATAACCAGTAATGCGGTTGCAGGAAACTGGACCGCCGGCACTTCATGGGTGGGAGGAGTTGTTCCCGGGGCTGGAGATATTGCTGTTATTGTAAGCGGAGGAAATATTACTGTAAACACCAACATAACGGTTGGCTCCGTGCAGATTAATACCGGAGGAATTTTAAACGGCTCCTCTTTTAATATTGTGTTATTAAACAACTGGACCAACAACGGCACATTTAACGATGGCACTTCCACAGTTTTGTTTAATGGAAGCGGCTCGCAAACCATTAATGGATCCAGCTTCAATTTTAATCACGTAATCGTTAACAATACCAACGGTTCGGCAGGAATGGGTGTTACTGCTCATCCGGTTAACACTGTTATCTTTGGTAATTTTCAGAATAACGGTGTGTTCAATCGTAACAACACGTCCTTTCCGGCGGCAAAAGTTACATTTGCAGGCAACACCACTATTTCAGGAATCAACGCGCTAATTTTACACAATGTGGATATTAACGCGGGCGCAACTTTAAACGGTGCCACAGGAATAGGCGGTGGTACATTTGATATGTATTTTACCGGGACATGGAACAACATGGGCACATTTAATCCCGGAACAGGAAAATTAACCGTTCAATATTCTTCCGCCAATACAACCCAGCAAATTTTTCCCGGAAATGGTGTTTTTTATAATCTTACCATTAACAAAAATGTAATTGTAGCTCCGCAATCGGGGTTTACGGTGCAAAATGATTTAACTATTTCATCCGGAACCTTAGCCGTAACTAACTTCACAATTAACGTGGGTGGAGATTTTATCAACACCAGCGATTTTAACGCAGGTACGGGATTGGTTAATTTTAATGGAACCGCTAATCAGATCATTACTACCAATGCAACCAGTCCGTTTTATAATTTAAGAGTGAATAAAAGCGCGGGGAATCTTCTTCAGGCAACCAGCGCACAGGTGACCAATAATTTGATACTCAGCAACGGCAAAATTTTCACCTATTTAGTTCCTGCAACATTATTTCAACTGTTTGTTTCTAACCCTGCTACTACAGCTATTACAGGCGGTTCGGCAGCGAGTTTTGTTATCGGTAATTTACGGCGCGAAGTAGCAGCCAGCGGCATTTACAGTTATCCCTTAGGTGTTGTAAATACCCTTCCTGCAAAGTACCGGCCTATCACTTATAATCAAAGTGCTTCGGGCGGCGCTTCTAATATTAACATGCAGGCCGATACCGTGTATCCCGCTCCGGTAAAAACCGCTAATTGGTTCGTAAAAATAACGAGCAATACCGGAAACCCTACAGCTAATATTACTATGAATTACAACCTGACAGCTGACTTTATACCAGGCGCACAGGAATGTATTTTAAGTGTACTTCGGGGTCAGGCATCTACTGCCAGCAACTTTAATTTTGTGCTTCCAACAGTAACCTCAGCGGCCGGCGGAACTAACGGATTTATTACTTCTAAATTACCATCGGTGCTTAACCCCAATGGATATATTATCGGACAAGCACTTCCGGTGGCATCCAATGTAAATGTTTGCCAAGGTTCTACCGCTACCCTTTTTGCTAATTCACCCACAGGCTCATCACACTTTAACTGGTACGACGCATTAACCGGCGGCAATCTGTTACAGGCCGATAGCAATACCTATTTAACTCCAATTTTAAATACAGGAACAACGTATTATGTAGAGTATTTTGATTCACTTACCAATTGTAAAACCCCCAGAGTTCCGGTAACGGTTTCACTCACTCCGGCGCCAAGTTCGTTATTTAGTGTGTCTGATACAGTTTGCCTTGGATCCAACCAGTTAATTACATTTTTGGGAACTGTTAGCAGCTCGGCCTCTTATTTTTGGGATTTTGATGGGGGAATAGTGGCCAGCGGTTCGGGCAGCAGTAATCATCAGGTTTACTGGAATACCCCGGGAACAAAAAACATTAGTCTTTCTATTACAGACAATCCTTGCAGCTCTACCTTAACTGTAATATCGGTAGAAGTTGCTCCTGCCCCCTCACAGCCAACTTTAACCACTACCAACTACGCGGTTTGTAAAGGCGATTCGGTTACTTTAACCGCAGGCGGATCGTTGGGCGGCTCACAATTAACCTACGCTTTCTCCGACTCCTTATTTGGTGGTAACTATTTGGGAATTAGCCCTTTAACTATTCAAATAAACGATACCAGTACTTTTTATTTACAGGTAACTAATGAATATGGCTGTAAAAGTAAAGCCGACTCTATTTCAATTTTTATAAATAAACTTCCCTTAGTGTCGAGTCCTTACAGCGATGATATTAAATTGTGTTACGGCGATTCAACCATGTTATTGGTTAATCTTACTCAGCCTCCGCAAGCCAATGTTTATTGGTGGGATAATCAGTTTGGAGGAAATTATATAGCCGGAAATGATACCGTGTATACGGGAGCCTTGTTTCAAAGCAAAACCTACTGGGTAGAAGCCATAACGCCTTACGGATGTACAAATGGCGGAAGAATTCCTATTTCAGTTATCGTTAATCCATATCCTGTTATCAGCCTGCAATCATCCGCACCCAACAACACTGCTTTAACCGGCTCTGTTGTATCTATTGAAGCAAGTCCTGCGGGTTACACTTCGTACGAATTTTATATTAATAATGTATCGGTGCAGAATTCTGCCAGTAATATTTACAGTTCAGATCAATTTATAGACGGTGATAAAATTACTGTAATTGCAGTTAACGGTACCTGCCGCGGCCAAGCCTCCAGTGAGCTAACAATGAAAATATTACCAATTGCCAACGCTTTTACGCCTAATGGAGATGGTATTAACGATGTATTTTTAAAAGGTTTTAATTTATCAATTTTTAATCGCTGGGGAGATAAATTATATGAAGGGACCAATGGATGGGATGGCACTAATAAGGGTGCGAAAGTTAGTCCCGGTACTTACTTTTACATTTACAAAAAACAAGATGCTAATGGAAAATCGGTTTCTATTAACGGGCCGGTAACGTTAGTAGAAGAATAAAATTTACCTATGTCACTTATCAGAATTTTATTATTTATTTTAATTGGCTTTGCATTTGCGGCAAAAGCACAATTGTTACAAAAGGCGGATACAGCCTTTGCGCACGGCAAATATTCTACCGCTATTGAACTGTATGAAAAAATATTAAAGAAAAATAAAGAACCTCAGAACAACAAAACTATTTATTATAAATTAGGCTCTTCGTTTTATTCCATTAATAAATATAAAGAGGCAAAAGAATGGACGGAAAAGGCAATTGAAGAAGGATATTCTGACCCCAAAGCTTTTTTGCAGTATGGAGAAATTTTAACTTTGCAAAGTAATTATACCGCTGCAAAAAACGCGTTTCAAGAATACCAGAAGAGGTCGGGAGATAATACGGTTAAAAGTAAAATAGTTTCGTGCGATTTTGCGCTTAGTGGAAAAAAATCTGCAATTCCGTTAGAAGTTAAAAATATAACGGAACTCAATTCGCCTTACAGTGAGTTTGGATTAGCGTTTGTGAACGATGAATTTATTTTCGCATCCTCACGATTGAATACAAAAGAAAGACAAGATGAATACACCGGCCAAGGATTTTCGGATGTATACGCCAGTAGGTTTGGGAGTATTTCTAAAAAATGGAAAGAACCGGCGAAACTAAAAGGCGGCGTTAACACCAATTACAACGACGGTACTTTTGCCTACAATTCCCAAGGTAAAATAGGTTACTTTATGCAATGCAACGGCTCTTCAGGAAATAAAGAAAACTGCGGAATTTTTTATTCATTATACGATGAAAAAGAAAATACATGGAGCAAATCTAAAGTTTTCGAATATTCAAATCCAAATTATAACATCGGGCATCCCGCCATCACTTCTGATGGAAATATGCTCTTTTTTGTATCGGATATGCCCGGCAGCGTGGGCGGAAAAGACATTTGGTTTATCTCTAAAAAAGATGGAATCTGGGGCTCACCGGTTAATGCAGGCAACATTATTAATACTTCAGGTAACGAAGTATTTCCATACGTATCAGGAGATTCTGTTCTGTATTTTTCTTCCAACCAGCATCCCGGATACGGTGGTTTGGATATATTTTCGGTTAAACTTAAAAACAATACAATCAACGGCCCGGTTACCAATCTGCTCACTCCCATCAATTCAAGTGCCGACGATTTTTCAATTGTATTCGGAAAATCTATTCTTGAAGGTTATTTCTGCTCGAACCGAGATGGAGGTGTTGGCCAGGATGATATTTATTCGTTTAACCGGGCACCGCTTATCTTAAACGCGATAGGAAAAATTGTAGACTCTGAAACCAATAAACCTGTGGCTAACGTAACGGTTTATTTTAAGGGAGATAATGGTATTATTGATTCCATTACCACAGGTTCAAGCGGAGAATTTAATTTTAAGGATTTGAAGCCTGATTTAAAATACGCTGTTACTGCTGTAAAATCAGGGTTTTTTAGCGACTCAAAAAGCATTTCAACCATTGGCGTAAAAGAGAATATGGAGTTCTCAAAAAAAACAGGAGTAGACCTTGATTTTGGTTTATTGAAAATCAGTAAAAAAGAAATTGTTATTCCAAATATCTCTTATGATTTTAATCAATCGGAATTAAAACAAGAAAGTAAAATTGAGTTAGATAAATTGGCGCGCATTTTAATTGAAACACCAAAAGTTATCATAGAAATAAGTTCGCATACCGATGAAAAGGGCGCGGATGAATACAACAAAACTTTATCGCAAAAAAGAGCGCAGAATGTGGTAAGCTATTTAGGATCAAAAGGTGTGCCTCAAAACAGAATGCTTGCCAAAGGTTACGGCGAGTCGCAACCGCTTAAAAAAAATGCAGTATCGGAAGAAGATCATGCCTTGAACAGACGTACCACTTTTAAAGTAATTAAGAATAAATAAAGAAAAAAAATATGAAAAGAATTTTACTTTTTCTTCTTGCCATCAGCACTTTAACTAAAGCGCAAAACGATTTTCAGCTCAGTAATTTTATGTTCAATGAAATTACGTTTAACCCGGCGGCCACCGGAAATACCGATAAGTTCATTTCCTCTTTAATAGCCCGCAAACAATGGATAGGAATGGATCGTTCACCTGCCTCACAATTTTTTAACACGCACGCTTATGTTGAACAAATTAAAGGTGGCTTAGGCTTAACAATAATAAATGATAAAATTGGATACGAGAATGCTTTAAACTTAAAATTAAGCTACGCGTATCATATTAAATTATCTCAATCGGCTTCGTTATCGGCGGGTCTTTCGGCAGGATTTATAAATAAAAAATTAGATGGCGCCAAATTGATTTATGAGCAAAGCGCAGATCCGGGGGCTATTGTTTCACAAACAAGTTTATTTTTACCTGATTTTTCTACCGGGTTAGAATTTAATGCAAAAAATTTTACGACAGGAATTTCGTCCACACACATCACGCAATCACTCAGCAACGCTACGGTTTACAAAGTTCCACGGCATTATTTTTATTATGCTAAATATAAATTTGAGTTCGGCGATTTTTCGGTAACACCGGTATTATTAATAAAAAGCGCCTTGTTTATTACTCAACCAGAGTTAAACACCAATGTGATGTATAAAAATTTAATATGGGTTGGAACTACTTACAGATATAAAGAATCTATTGTTGGTTTAATTGGTTTTGCAATCAACAAGATCAGAATTGGGTATACCTACGATTTTAATTCTTCTAAACTAAGAAATCAAAGCAATGGTTCGCACGAAATTATGCTTCAGGCAGTACTCAAAGGCTTCAGCAAGAAAAAATACGATTTTAAATCGCCACGCTTTTTTTAAACATGCTTTGAAAAACAAAAGCCTTTAAACTAATAAATTTGTAATACGGCTTTATTTGATATTTATTAAGTACCAGAATACACCTATAAATCCTACCTGTTAGAGCTAAAAACCCCCGTAACTTGTTGATTACGAGGGTGTTATTAGTTTTAAACTGTTGCCCGAGCTGGATTCGAACCAACATAGTCGGTACCAAAAACCGAAGTCCTGCCATTAGACGATCGGGCAAGCTGTTTGTTCTGTTTTATAAAACCTAAAAACAGAGTGCAAAGATACAATTTTTTTATTTCTCACAAATATTTTTTGATAAAATACATTCCTGTTTAAATCGGTTAAAATACTATCTTCGCAAACATTATTAATTTATGATGACGAAAGAATTTATTAAACTTAACAACCTCATTGGATGGATAGTATGGGCCATCGCCACTGTTACCTATTGCAGCACCATTGAACCCACCGCCAGCTTTTGGGATTGCGGTGAGTACATTGCCTGCTCTTATAAACTGGAAGTTGGGCACCCGCCCGGAGCTCCCTTCTTTTTGATAATAGGACGTTTTTTCTCTTTATTAGCCGGGGGTAAACCCGAATACGCGGGAATGATGATTAACATGATGAGCGGACTTTGCAGTTCTTTCACCATCTTATTTTTATTTTGGACCATCACCCGCCTGGGCATTAAATCTTTAGGAAAAAAAGTAGCCGATCTTACTCAAGGCCAGCAATGGGCGGTTCTTGGCGCGGGTATTGTTGGAGGTTTAGCATACACATTCTCTGATTCTTTTTGGTTCAGTGCCGTTGAAGGCGAGGTTTACGCCATGTCATCCTTCTTTACTGCAGTAGTATTTTGGGCCATATTAAAGTGGGACGAAGAAGATTCTGTTAGCCCTACCAGTGCTTTGCGTTGGATCGTATTGATCGCTTATTTGGTTGGCCTTTCTATCGGTGTCCATTTACTTAATTTACTGGTTATTCCGGCCATCGGATTTATCATCTATTTTAAAAAATATAAATTCTCCTGGAAAGGCTTTTTTATAGCGGGCATTTCTTCGGTATTAATTTTAGGTCTTATCCAAAACCTAATCATTCCTAAAATAGTAAAGTTTATTAGTGATTACGAAGTTTTTTTTACAAATAAAATGCACCTTGGTTACAGCACCGGAACAATTGTTTTCTTTTTATTGCTGGTAACTTCCCTCACAGCATTTATAATGTACACCGTTAGTAAAAAAGAACAGCATTACAAAATTGGATTTTACTCCGGCGTTATTCTTGTTTTGTTTGCCGTAATCTCCGCACCAAGCGGAAGCGGCAAATTTTTAAGACTGATAATGTTGTCCGGTTTCCTTTATGCGATCCATTATTTTAAAACAAAAACCATTACGCTCAATGCCATTTTTTTAAGCTTTGCAACTTTACTCATAGGATTCTCTTCTTTTTTTGTGGTAGTAATCCGTTCACAGGCCAATCCACCGATGGATGAGAATGATCCTGAAAACGCAACTAATATGTTATCGTACTTAGTACGTGATCAGTACGGTACATGGCCCTTATTGTATGGCCAATATTACAACGCACCTACGCGTCCGAAAAGCGAATTCGGAGACGATGATCCAATCTATGCCAAGGATGAAAAAAATAAAAATTACAAAATCGTTGATTCGCGCAAAAACTCTATTGTAAAATATGAAAAAGAGTTTTGCACGGTTTTTCCAAGGATGTGGAGTCAACAGTCGCACCACGAAGCAGCTTATAAATACTGGGGTAATGTGGCGGAACATCACCGCAATAAAGTAGTGGAAACCAGGAGCGGTGAAACAGAAACCGCGGAGATTCCAACCATGATGGCCAACTTAAATTTTTTCTTTTCCTATCAAGTTCGTTTCATGTACCTGCGTTATTTCTACTGGAATTTTGTGGGAAGACAAAATGATGTGCAGGGATTAATGAAAAATACAATGGAAGGAAACTGGGTTACCGGTATAACGCCGGTTGACGATTTCATGTACGACAGTGATACTTCCAAGACTATCTACAGGGACAGGAATAACAAGGCTACCAATCATTTTTACGCCCTTCCGTTTATACTTGGCCTGCTTGGAATGTTCTTCCACTTCCAGCGTAATAAGCCTGACGCCTGGGTTGTTTTATGCTTCTTTCTTTTAACCGGGCTTGCGATTGTTATTTACCTTAATCAATACCCTTATCAGCCTCGTGAACGTGATTACGCCTACACAGGAAGCTTTTATGCTTTTGCGATATGGATTGGCTTTGGTGTATTGTTTATTTACGACAAGCTGAGCAAAAAAGCGGCAACAATGGGCGTTGCTATAGGATCAACCGCGCTTAGCCTTATTGTTCCGGGAATTATGGCAAAAGAAGGATGGGATGACCATGACCGTTCTTTAAGAACTTTATCGCGTGATGTGGCTATTAATTACTTACAGAGCTGCGCGCCTAACGCCATTTTATTTACCAATGGTGATAACGACACTTTCCCTTTATGGTACGCGCAGGAAGTTGAAGGAATAAGAACGGATGTGCGCGTTGTGAATTTAAGCCTGCTGCAAACCGACTGGTACATTAACCAGATGCGCAGAGCTGCTTACGATGGCAAGCCAGTGCCGTTTACAATTCCTGCAGAAAAATACGAAGCGTCTAAACTTGAATATCTTGTCATCAATACACAAAATCCAAAACCAATGGAATTGAAGGCAGCTTTAAAAGAAGCGATCAGTGATGATCCTGCGACAAAGATGGATAATGGCGGAGAGATGATAGATATTCTTCCCGCAAGAAGCTTATACGTGAATGTTGATAGTTTAACTGTAATGAGAAATAAAGTGGTTTCAATTAAAGATACTGCTCGCTTGGCAAAACGGGTGAGCTGGGATCTTGGCGGAAGAAGTTACATTACCAAAAATGATTTAATGGTTTTGGATCTTATTGCTCATAACGACTGGAAACGTCCGATTTATTTCGCGGTTACCACCGGAGATGAAGCTTACGTGGGTTTAAAAAAATATTTTCAGCTCGAAGGTTTAGCATATCGTTTTGTTCCCATCAAACAAACTGAAATGGAAGAAGCACAAGGAGGCCGTGTAAACACCGAAAAAATGTATGACAATATCATGAACAAATTTTTGTGGGGAGGCATGAATAAAAAAGGTGTTAACCTTGATGAGAATTGTGTACGCATGGTTGGAAATTTAAGAATGCAAATGGGCGTTTTAGCCGGAGCACTTATTGCCGAAGGAAAAAACAAAAAAGCAAAAGCGGTGTTGGACAAATGTTTGCAGGTAATGCCGGATGAAAATATATCTTATGACGCTACCATATTTACGGTTTGCGCCGCTTACTATCAATTAGGAGAAACAAAAATTGCCAATGAACTTGCCAAAAAGTTGTTTACTATTTTTGAAGGGGACCTTAAAATATATAACGATCAAAAGGGAAATCACCGAATAGCCTTTAACCGCGAAATGAATCAGGCCAAGGAAATTATGAGAAGGCTTACCGGCCTAACGCAGCAATTTAAGCAGCCGGAACTTTCAGGCGAATTCTTAAAAAGAATGCAAGCTGTTATTCCGCCTGAAGAAATAAATCCGGAGCCGCAAATGCAATAAATAAAAATGAGGCTGTTTCAAAGGTCCAAAATGGTCATGCTGAATTTATTTCAGCATCTCTAAACTGTGCTGAAAGGGATTCGGTACCGGGTTGATTTGCTAAAACAGATTCTGAAACAAGTTCAGAATGACGGCAATATCGGAATTTGAGAACATCCTCCTGATTTTTTAATATTTTGAAAAACTTATTTCTAATACAGCCCGCACCTTTATTAAGGAAACTTTATCCTAAGGCTGTATGGAAAATAGATACTTCCGAAAAAATAATTTATTTAACTTTTGATGATGGGCCTATTCCCGGCCTTACCGAATGGATTTTAGAGGAGTTAAAAAAGTATAATGCAAAAGCTACTTTTTTTTGCGTAGGAGATAATATTTTAAAAAATCCTTCCATTTTTAAACGCATTAAAGAAGAAAAGCACGCGGTCGGCAATCACACCATGCATCACCTTAAAGGTTTTAAAACCAATTTAAAAGCTTATCTGGAAGAAGTTGAAGATTGTAACCATTTGATTAGCAATAAGTTATTTAGACCACCTTATGGACAATTAACCCCTTTTCAATACCGCGACCTCCATGGCAAAGGTTATAAAATTATATTATGGGATGTTATCAGCTACGATTACGAAAAAATCAATCCTGAAATTTGTCTTAAAAATGTAATCAAAAACACCAAAGAAGGAAGTATTGTGCTTTTTCATGATAATATTAAAGCCGAAAAAAATTTACGCTACACATTGCCATTATTCCTTAAACATTTCGCAAATTTGCACTTCCAATTCAAAGCCTTGGAACTATGAAGAAGCCTCTATTTATTTTATTAATACTCGCAGGTCTGTTTTACGCGTGCCATCCTTCCCCAAATTCAACTACAAAAAAATCAGTAAAAGTGTGGGGTAACTGCGAAAAATGTAAATCGCGAATTGAAACCGCCGCAAAAATTAAAGGGGTAAGTTCAGCAGATTGGAACATAGATTCAAAATTGCTTCAGTTTAAAGTAGATACTCTTATTGCCACCACAGGGCAGGTTTTAAAAGCGGTAGCAAAGATGGGGCATGATAACGAACTTTTTTTTGGTGATGATTATGCTTACAGCGCTTTGCCCGAAAGCTGCCAATACGAGCGCAGAACCGAATAACTCCCAAGGTAGGAACGGTTTTCCTAAAATTAATTTAAGCTCAATATTCTTTTTTAAAGAGCCGGAACTTAAACGGTTTGGTATAATAAACCAAATTTGAGATTGGCTTTTTAATGCGCATTCTTATCTGGCATCTTTTTTGAAGCATATTTATTAATCCCCATCTAAAAATCTGATTATTTAAAAAACAATAATATGAAAACCATTTTAATACCGGTAGATTTTACAGATGTTTCGGATAATGCAATTAATTATGCCGCGGAGTTTGCTAAAATATATGAAGCTAAACTCATCCTTTTTCACGCCTATCAATTGCCGGTTATGACCAGTGATACGCCGCTTATTATTCCGTCTATGGAAGATCTGGAAAAAGATTGCATGGATGGATTACGGAAAATAGAGGGCAGAATTAATATGCAATCTAACGCTACTGTAATAACGGAATGCAAATGTGTGTGTGGCATTGAAGTGGATGAAATTGATGAATTTATTAAAGAACACAATATAAATCTTGTAATTACAGGAATGCACAGCGGTGGCGAATTTACAGAAAAATTAATTGGAAGTACCGCTACTTCTTTAATGAGAAACCTTAAATGCCCGGTATTGGCCATTGATGCTGAAGTAAAATTTAGTCCAATTAAAAAAATAGCGCTGGCCTGCGATTTTAAAGAAATTAAAAATGTTTCTGCCTTCAATTCTTTAAAAGAAATTGTAAAATTATTTCAATCTCATTTATTTATTATCAATGTTTTAAAAAATAAAAACGATCTTATTCCTGATACTAACCAGGCTGTGGCAGGCGTTAAGCTTGAACATCTTTTAGAAGAAATACCGCACAGCTTTCATTTTGAAGAAAATCCAAATGTGGTGGAGGGCATTAACAGTTTTGCCGCCGCTCATGCCATTGATCTAATTGTGATGATCCCGCGTTCACATTCTTTGCTTCACAACATCTTTCATGAGCCAAGTACAAAAAGTATGGCTTTTCACACACACTTGCCCTTAATGAGCATCCATGAATAGTTAAATTGTGGGGAAAATATTACCCATTTAAAATTCGCTTTTAACGTGAAATTGCACATCGGGAAATTTTTCCTGAGCCATTTGCAATAACCAAGCACTTTCCGCTAAAAAAACGGGACGACCTTCTTTATCCAAAGCAATATGCGCGCTTCTGTCATGCATAAAAGTCTCCATTTTTTTTCTGTCCTCGCAACTTATCCAAAGGGCTTTATATAAATTAACCTGATCAAAACTGGCGCTGGCGTTATACTCGGCTTTTAAACGGTGCTGAATAACTTCAAACTGTAATGCCCCCACCGTTCCAATCACTTTTCTGCCATCTATTTTACGGGTAAATAATTGCGCTACACCTTCGTCGGTTAATTGCTCCAATCCTTTTTGCAGTTGCTTTGTTTTCATGGGATCCATATTATTTACATACCTGAATAACTCCGGCGAAAAACTTGGAATTCCTTTAAACTGAAAATCTGATCCTTCGGTGAGTGTATCGCCGATCTTAAAATTTCCGGCATCGTATAAGCCAATCACATCTCCCGGAAAAGCTTCGTCAATAACCGATTTTTGCTGAGCCATAAAAGCGGTTGGATTGCTGAACCGCAGATCTTTATTATCCCTCACATGATGGTAATATTTATTTCGCTCAAAGGTTCCTGAACAAATTCTTAAAAAAGCAATCCGGTCTCTATGCTTGGGGTCAAGATTAGCATGAATTTTAAAAACAAAACCGCTGAAATTTTTATCATCGGGCTTAACAATTCCAATATCCGTATCTCTTTCTTTGGGGCCGGGGGCAATCTCCACAAAACAATCCAGTAATTCATGAATCCCAAAATTGTTAACCGCGCTTCCAAAAAAAACAGGACTGATCTGTCCATCAAGATATTTTTGAGTATTTAAAGTGTCATAAACACCGTCAATTAAATCCACGTCTTCCCTTAATTGCGCGGCAAAATCAACGCCTACCCGCCCATCAATTTCTTTATCATTTATATCCGTAATAGTAAGAGTATCTTCAACAGTAGTTTTACTATCACCCTGAAATAAATTAAGCGATTTTTCGGTTAAATTATACACCCCTTTAAATAATTTGCCAATGCCAATGGGCCAAGTAAGCGGACGAACTTTTATTTTCAGTTCCTTTTCAATTTCATCCAAAAGATCAAAAGGATTTTGTCCTTCACGATCCATTTTATTTATAAAAACAATTACCGGCGTATTGCGCATGCGGCAAACTTCCAATAGCTTTCGGGTTTGCGGCTCAACACCTTTTACACAATCAATCACCATGATAACGCTATCCACAGCGCTCAGGGTGCGGTAAGTGTCTTCGGCAAAATCTTCGTGGCCGGGGGTATCTAAAATATTAACCTTGTAATTTTTATAATCAAAAGCCATTACAGAAGTGGAAACTGAAATTCCTCTTTGCTTTTCAATTTCCATAAAATCCGAAGTGGTGGCCTTTTTTATTTTATTTGATTTAACAGCTCCCGCAGTATGAATGGCGCCTCCAAACAATAACAGTTTTTCGGTTAATGTGGTTTTACCGGCATCGGGATGTGCGATAATGGCGAAGGTTCGGCGACGGTTGATTTCCTCTAAAAAAGTCATTAATAGTTAAAATGGGTGGCAAAGATAGAAAAATAACGCCATAAGCCATTTCTTCGAAGTCGATTAAGGAGGTAAATTACCCTATCAATCTATTGTATTTTAAAATTAAATGATATATTTGCTCCTTATTAAAACTTTTTATCGATGAGGAAGTTATTAGCTTGTGTTCTGGTTGTTATTGCGTTTAATTCTAAAGCTCAGGTTAAAGCCGGAGGTTCGTATAAGGATTATTTTCAGGAAGGTTCGTTTTTATTGCTGGAAGATAATTTTTCTGTAGCCCAGGAAAATTTCGACGCCGCGTATCAGATAGATTCCACCAACGCCAACATAAATTATCTTTTAGGAATTACTTATCTGCATTCCCCCACACAAAAAGTGAAGGCAGAAGGTTTTTTAGCAAAAGCTATTACCAATATTTCACGTACTTATAAAAATGATAATCACCTTGAAAAAGCGGCTCCTCCTTTAGCCCATTATTTTTACGGCCAAGCGCTTCACATCAATTATAAATTTGATGAAGCAACCGCTCAATACGATAACTTTGCCAAATTTGTAAATGCTAAAGATAAAGATTGGAAAAAAATGCTTGATAAGGAAAAAGCGGAATGCGCTTATGCAAAAGAACTTGCCGCAGCTCCTTTAAACATTCAAATTACCAATTTAGGCGACAGTATTAACTCCCAATACCCTGAATATAGCCCGGTGTTAAGTGCCGATGAGCGTATGCTTATTTACACCACCCGCAGGCCAAATACTACAGGGGGTTTAAAAGATATTAACGGGGTTTTTAATGAAGATGTGGTAGTTGCTTATAAAGATGAAATGGGCAGATGGAGCTCTCCTCAGCCTATCTCTGCTAACATTAACAGCAGCAGTATGGAAGCCTCTATTAACCTGACTCCTGACGGACAAACCCTGATTTTATACAAAGATGGCGGCGATGGAATGGGTGGAAATATTTACTACAGTACTTTTGATGGAAAAGATTGGAGTACATTAAAGGAATTTGGCTCTAATGTTAATACAAAATATTGGGAATCACACGCGTGTTTAAGCGCTGATGGAAATGTGTTATTTTTTGTATCAGACAGGCCGGGAGGTTTGGGCGGAAGAGACATTTACCGCTGTATTAAATTACCAAACGGCAAATGGAGCAAAGCCTTAAACATGGGCCCAACCATTAATACAGAATATGATGAGGACGGCGCTTTTATTCACCCTGACGGAAAAACGTTTTTCTTTGCCTCAAAAGGACATAAAACCATGGGAGGATTTGACATAATGTTCGCGTCCCTTAACGAAGAAAATCAATTTACCGATGTTTCTAACATTGGTTACCCCATTAACACTACTGATGACGACGTGTTTTATATTGCCTCACCCGATGGAAAGCGCGGCTATTTTTCTTCCGCTAAAGAAGGCAGCATGGGCGAAAAAGATATTTACATGATCTCTATTCCTGAAGCTAAAGAAAAACCGCTTGCCTTATTTAAAGGACAAATAATTCCTTCGGAAGGAGATAAATTACCTGATGATATTTTAATTGTAGTGCGTGATAAACAAACCGGTGAAGTAATTGGAACCTACCGCCCTAAAATGGTAAACGGAACATTTTCAACCATTTTGCCCCCGGGTAAAGAGTATAATTTCTCGTATCAAACAGGTAACGGCGAGGAGTTTTACAACGAAGATGTTTTTGTAACCAATGAGTTAACTTATACCGAAATTAAACGCGAAGTAAATCTTGAGCCTGTAAAATTACTAGGTAAAGTTAAAGCCAGGCAAAAAACCATTATTTTAAATGCCCTTGTGTTTGACAACAACAAAAATAAAAAAGCAGTGTCAGGCGCTAAGCTTACTTTGCAGGAAGAAGGCGGAGCCACTCAAACATTTGACGTAAATCAAACCGGCAAACAAGAAGGAATTGAATTAAAAGCAGATAAAAAATATAGCTTATTTGCTGAAGCAGACGGCAAAAAATCGGTGGTTTCTGAAATTAATACCAAGGGCGTTAAATCCGGCAAAGTAATTAATCAGGTTGTTTATATGAGCGGAAAGGCTGATAAAACTACTACTAAAGATCTTGTTTTGGATGTGATTGTAAAGAACGCCAAAACAAAAAAGATTATACCTAACGCTACTGTTACCTTAACCGACGCTGATGGAAATAAAGTAGACGTTACTACAGATGCTAAAGGTGCTGCTAAAGACATTGAGTTAAGTCCTGATATGAACTATGGCATTACCGCTTCAAATGACGGAAATGTTTCTGAGAGCGTTTCTTTTTCTACCAAAGGCGCTAAAGGCAAACGTATTTCTAAAACTGTGTTTGTTGGCGGAGCACAATCCGGAAATACCTCAACCGCTTCCTCTAACTCTTCGCCATCACGCTACGAATTTTTCTTTAAATATAACGTTCAGCAGAATGACGACGATGCGGAATGGATTGCTTTTGTTGATAATATTGTGGAATTAAGCAAAAAAAGAACCGTGCAGGTAAGTATCAATGCCAGCGCATCGCGTGTGCCAACAAGGGTATTTAACGGTAATAATAAAAAACTTGCTTCTGCACGCGCAAATAAGTTACAAGAGCGCGTAAAAGAAGCTGTTGAAGCGAAGGGCGGAAACGTAAAAAAATTACGTTTCAGTAAAAAGTATAAAGTAGGCGGGCCAAAATACCGCGGCGACCATGAACTAGGACGCGCCAAATATGAAAAACATCAGTTTGTAAAAGCGAGAGCGAGATAAATTTTAAACATCGGTTAACAGCCGGTGTAATTTGCGGCGGTAGCGAAAAATTGTATCGAGAGATGTAGGGAATGTTTCTAGATACGCTCCTAAGCTCGCTACTCGAAATTACAACTAAACTGTTACGAGTAAATTGGCGGCGGCATCCTGCAGCTCTAATTTCTCCGTACCTCCCTATTTCCCTGTGGTAAAAAGAAAGACAACATCAATCAGGCTTCTCCCTTTTTTTCAAATTATAAAAATCAAGGCGACGGTCTTTCAGATTTTTAACGCTACCGTAATTATGGAGCTCACGCAACAAATCTAAATCCACATCCGAGATCAATATCATTTCTGTATTTGGTGTAGCCTCCGAACGAATACCGTTGGTAGGAAAAGAAAAATCGCAGGGAGTAAACACCATAGATTGCGCGTATTGAATATCCATATTATGCACTTGCGGCAAATTGCCTACGCTGCCAATAATGGCAATGTAACATTCGTTTTCAATGGCCCTGGCCTGTGCGCATTGCCGTATGCCTGTGTAGCCGTTTTGAGTATCGGTTAAAAAAGGAACAAATAAAATATCCATTCCTTCATCGGCCAACAGGCGGCTTAACTCCGGAAACTGAACATCGTAACTTATCAGTATTCCAATTCTTCCGCAATCGGTTTCAAAAGTTTGGAGCGTGTTGCCGCCACGCATTCCCCAGACACGTTCTTCGCCGGGTGTAATGTGTAATTTTTCGTAGCGTTCAATGGAACCATTTCGTTTACATAAATATCCAACATTATAAAGGCGGTCGTTAACTACTTCGGGCATGCTTCCGGTAATGATATTGATGTTGTAAGAGATGGATAATTTTGAGAATTCCTGAACCAGGGGTAAAGTATAATCAGCTAATCGTCGAATGGCTTCTGATTCGCTTAAATGATTGTATTCGGCCATTAAGGGGGCGTTAAAAAATTCAGGGAACACCGCGAAATCGCTTTTATAGCCACTGAGCGTATCCACAAAATATTCTACCTGCTGCATGAGTTCTTTTATATCTTTATAAGGCCGCATTTGCCATTGCACCAAGCCCAAACGCACTACTTTTTTAATATCAATGGTTCTGCTCGAAGGCTTCTCATAATAAATATTATCCCACTTTAAAAGAACAGCGTATTCCTTAGAAACTTTATCGCCTTCCAAATAACCGGTTAGTACTTTTACAGGATAAAAATCGTTTGATAACTGAAAGTTTAAAACAGGGTCGTGAATTTCGGTGGTCTTTACTTTTTCAATATATTCTTTCGGACTCATTTTATCGGCATACTTGTGGTAATTGGGTATCCTTCCCCCAAAAACAATACCTTTTAAATTCAGTTTTTCGCAATGCTCCTTGCGATATTCGTATAGCCTTCTTCCCAAACGCAATCCCCTGAATTCGGGCTTCACAAAAACATCAATGCCGTAAAGTGTATCGCCATCTTGGGTGTGAGTACTAAAGGTATAGTTTCCTGTTATTTCTTTATAGGTATGCTGTTCTTCAAATTTTTCGTGATCAATGATAATGGATAAGGCGCAACCGGCAATGTGTCCGTCAACTTTTACACTTATTTGGCCTTCGGGGAAAATATTCAACAATGTTTTGATGTGATGTTCTTCCCAATATGAATTGGGCATAGTGGGGTAAGAGTGCGTCATAGCCTGCTTTAATTCCTGATAATCATCAATGGTTAAATATGCAAGCTCAATATTTTGAATTTTACGCTTCATTGTTATTATCCATCAAAAAACGTGCTAAAGGATATTTTAACATAATTTTAGAGTTAAAAACTGCCTATCTCCCGCCTCAAATAAATATTATCTTTGCATCCTAAAATTTAGTTTATGCAAAACGTTCTTAAAGCATTAGGTATTAAAGAAGTTAACGAAGGTTGTTCTACCGGTTTAAACTGGTTTTCTAACGGCAGCGTGCTTGAATCCTATAGCCCGGTAGATGGTAAATTAATTGGCAAAGTAAAATCAGCTTCTAAGGAAGATTATAATAAAGTAATAGCCGCGGCTAAAAGTGCGTTCAAATTCTGGAGAGAACTTCCTGCGCCAAGGCGTGGCGAATATGTGCGTCAGTTTGGCGATAAATTACGCGCTAAAAAAGCCGATTTAGGGAAATTGGTTTCCTATGAAATGGGCAAATCTTATCAGGAAGGTTTGGGCGAAGTTCAGGAAATGATAGACATCTGCGATTTTGCGGTAGGATTATCTCGTCAATTGTATGGTTTACAAATGCACAGCGAAAGGCCTAATCACCGCATGATGGAACAATGGCATCCCTTAGGTATTGTAGGGATTATTTCCGCCTTTAATTTTCCGGTAGCCGTTTGGGCCTGGAACACTGCTTTGGGTTGGATTTGCGGTGATGTGTGCATCTGGAAACCTTCCGAAAAAACTCCTTTATGCTCGGTTGCTTGTCAGCATATTTGGAATGAAGTAGCCAAAGAAAACAATTTACCCGAAGGAATTTCCTGCTTAATAAACGGAAATTACGAAATAGGGCAATTACTAACCGAAGATACCAACGTTCCTTTGATTTCAGCAACAGGCTCAACAAGAATGGGAAGAATTGTAGGCGCTAAAGTAGCAGAACGATTTGGAAAATCTATTTTAGAACTTGGCGGAAACAACGCCATTATCATCACTGAAAATGCGGATCTCGACAGCACTTTAGTAGGCGCTATTTTTGGAGCGGTGGGAACTGCAGGGCAACGCTGCACTACTACAAGAAGATTAATTATTCACGAAAGCATTTACGATAAAGCAAAAGAACGTTTGGCAAAAGCTTACAGTCAGTTAAAAATAGGTAATCCTTTAGATGAAGGAAATCATGTGGGTCCGCTTATTGATAAAGATGCCGTAAAAAATTATTTAACCGCATTGGATAGTGTAGTAAAAGAAGGCGGAAAAATAATTGTTGCCGGAGCTGTACTTGAAGGAAACGGATACGAAAGCGGTTGTTATGTAAAACCCGCCATTGCCGAAGCCGAAAACAAAATGAAAATTGTGCAGCACGAAACTTTTGCGCCTATTTTATACATTATGAAATATAAAACACTAGAAGAAGCAATTGCCTTGCAAAATGGTGTGCCTCAGGGTTTATCAAGTGCCATCATGACTTTAAACATGCGTGAAGCAGAATTATTTTTAAGTGTTAGCGGAAGCGATTGCGGAATAGCGAATGTAAATATCGGAACCAGCGGCGCGGAAATTGGCGGTGCATTTGGCGGCGAAAAAGAAACGGGCGGCGGGCGCGAAAGCGGATCGGATGCTTGGAAAGCATATATGCGCAGACAAACAAACACTATTAATTGGGGCGCAAAATTACCGCTGGCTCAGGGTATTGTTTTTGACTTGGGAATTTAATGCTATTTTTAAAGCCCTGTTAGGATTTATTATTGCCTTCCAATTTATCAGAAGAATTTTCTTTCAGCTCTTGTTTTAATCTGTTGTTTTTGTAAAGCGTAACACCAAGCATGAGCATGGCTGCAAAAGCAATTAAACCCAACAAGCCCCACAACAAACCGTTTTGTGATTTTACTACAGCTAAAAAAACAATGGCTACCAAAAAAACAGTGGCCAGTTCATTAAACAAACGTAATTTAAAAGAGGTATAATTAAATTTTTCTTCGCGTTGTTTTTTAAAAATTCGCTGGCACTCGAAATGATAAATAGCCAACAAGCTTACCAATATTAATTTTAACCACATCCATGGCATGGATAAAAGTACCGGGTTTAAATACAGCATCCAGGTTCCAAAAACAAAAGTGCCTATCATGCTTGGCCATCCAATAATGAACCAAAGCTTGCGTTGCATTAATAAAAACTGCGGTGTTAAAATATTTTTTTCAGCTTCGGTTTTTAACTGAGCTTCGGTGGCGTAAATAAATAAACGCACAATGTAAAAAAGTGCCGCAAACCAACAAACAACAAAAATAATATGCAGGGCTTTTATGTAAGCGTAGTCCATTTTTAGTTTTTCGAATTCTCAATATTTTTTACGAACTCATCAAACAAATAACGCGCATCGTAAGGACCAGGATTTGCTTCGGGATGATATTGAACGGAGAAAGCACTTCTGTCCTTTAAACGAATTCCTTCAATGGTTTTATCGTTAAGATTCACGTGCGTGATTTCAATATTTTTGTGTTTTCCTATTTCTTCTTCACTTACCGTAAAGCCATGATTTTGTGAAGTAATTTCGCTTTTTCCGCTGATTAGATTTTTTACCGGATGGTTAATTCCCCGATGGCCCGCATGCATTTTATAAGTACTGATACCCTGCGACAAGGCCAACAGTTGATGTCCCAGACAAATACCAAAAACAGGTTTGCCTGCATCCACCAATTGTTTTACCAAGGCAATTTCATCTTTCATTACGCCGGGATCGCCGGGGCCATTACCTAACATAATTCCGTCAGGATTAAAATCCATTACTTCCTGCAAAGTAGTTTTCATTGGAAAAACTTTTACGTAACAATCTCTTTCGGTTAAACAACGAATAATATTTTTTTTAACTCCGTAATCCATCACCGCTACTTTGTGTTTGGCTTTTTCATCGCCCACAAAATAGCATTGTTTGGTTGCCACTTTAGAAGAAAGCTCTAAGCCTTCCATACTTGGTACTTTCGCCAACTTTTCTTTTAACACTTCAATATCACTTTCTTCCGAAGAAATAATACAGTTCATAGAACCTTTATCGCGAATATATCTCACTATGGCGCGGGTGTCAACATCGCTAATGGCAACAATGTTATTCTCTTCAAAATATTGCTGTAAACTTTTAGTGGCACGCGGACGAGAATATCCAACATTAAATTTTTTGCAAACCATGCCCGAAATTTTTACGCCCTCACTTTCCACTTCACTTTCTTCAATGCCGTAATTGCCAATATGCGCGTTATTCATTACCAAAACTTGTCCGTAATAGGATGGATCGGTAAAAATCTCCTGATAACCGCTCATTCCGGTGTTAAAGCAAATTTCTCCGGTGGTAGTTCCTTTTTTTCCGGCGGCTTTTCCGTGAAACACTTTTCCGTCCTGTAATAATAAAATAGCTGAAGGCTGCGGGGTATACTTTAATTGCATAGTTTAGATTTAAATCTAAAATGCAAAGATGCGACAAATTTGATAATGGAAAAGGGCTGTTGAAGGATTGTTGAAACTAAAAATTACTTTGAGCCCGTTGGAACCAGATTGCTCACGAATTTAAAAATGCTGAAATAAATGCGAGAAGTAGATTCGTTAATATCCGAATTTTCTGTTTGCGAAATTTTTGTCTCAGAAAAAAACAACTCGTTACTCATCCCCGCCTTCAGGTTATTTTTTACGGGAAGCCTATAAATGGTAAAGCCGATAGTAAGAAGCAATAAGGCTGCAATTGCTCCTAATTTTATAAAATGGTTTGTGAACATTTCTTAACCAAATTTCGATAATTTATGGATAGCCTGCAAATTTTTGGGCGAAAATAGCCTTTTATTGGCCAAAAATTAACAAATATTTACAATAGATCCGTTCCTTTAGTCTAATTTGTTCATCCCTACGATAGGAGGAATCTGTGTACAAGGAGATGCTGCTCTAAAATTATTTCCGGGCTATTTGTTGTCTTTGTTTAGCCATTTCCTCCAACCTGGCCTGAAAGCCCGATTTTTTAACCGGTTTTTTCATATTGGCTTCCAGTTCGGCTCTGATCTTTTGATCGCTGATTATTTTTTTCATGATCCAGTTTTGAAGAAAAGTAAACATATTGGCCAGGAAATAATACCAGCTTAAACCCGCGGCATATCTGTTCATTACCGCTAAAAAGATAACCGGCATAAAATACATCATAAACTTCATACCAGGCATTTGTGTATTCTGCTGAGGCATCATACTGCTGTTCATGTAAGTGTAAATGATGGTACTCACAAACATCAGCGCGGCAAATAAACTCACGTGATCGCCGTAAGCCCAATTAATAAACGGAACTTCTCCGAAGGTCCAAATGCTGTCATAAGTACTTAGATCATCTGCCCATAAAAAGCCCTGCTGGCGTAATTCGATGGCCGCAGGAAGAAAAGCGAATAAGGCGATAAGAATTGGAAACTGCAATAACAAAGGTAAACAACCAGAAAGCGGATTAACGCCGGCTTTTCGATAGAGCGCCATTTGCTCCTGCTGTTTTTTCATGGGATCAGCATTTTTTTCAAACTTGGCATTTAGGGCATCTGTTTCGGGTTTTAAAACACGCATTCTGGCACCGCTCATGTAGGTTTTATAAGCGATGGGAAGCAATACAATTTTAACGATAAGGGTAAGCAATAAAATTACAATACCCATGTTCAAGAAATTTAATCCGTTAAACAAAGGAATAACCATCCATTTATTAATATAACTAAAAACACTCCAGCCCGTAGGTACAATCTTCTCTAATGAATTGCCATATTTTTCGAGGGTGTTATAATGGTTAGGACCAAAATAAAATTGATATTTAAAAATTTCTGTAGGAGCGTGAGCGAAAGGAATCCCTAATTCAGCCGATACGCTTTTTACTACAATTTCTGAAGTTGGCCGTTGACCTAACTTAATAAAACTCCCTGCTTTATTAAATGTTTTATCGGCAATAATGGTAGAGTTAAAAAACTGTTGTTTAAAGCTCACCCATTTAATATCAGCTTCATTAATTTCCTTTTGCTCATCTTTTAAAGGATTAATATAATCCGGATCATTAATATCCTGTTTAAAATAAACAGTTGCTGCTTCGCGTTCCTTTACAATGTGTTTTTCCTGACTAGGATAGATCATGGCCCAGGTAAGTTGCAGTTGATCTTCGGTTTGAGAAATAATGTTTTGCATGCCCACAAAACGAATTTCTGATTGAACCATGTAATCGTTGGGTTTTAACGTGTACAAATATTCTATATAACTTGCGGCCTGTGCGGTTTCTAAGCGAAGAGTAATGGTATTGGCCGTTTTATTTACCGATTTAAAATAAAATTCGTCGGTTGAAAAAAGCATGTTGTTATATGCGGGAATTTTTAAAGAAAAATTAACGGAATCGCCTTCAAACAAAATTAAAGGATTGGTGTTACCCGGACGGTGATAGTTTTTTAACTCAACTTTTTCGATATAGCCACCTTTGCTGCTAATGGTAGCTTTTACCATTTCGTTTTCAATAGTGAATAATTCCTTGGTGCCTTTAGCAGATACCGAAAAATCTTTATACCTATCATTAAGTTGAGATGATTTTACCGAATCGGAAATTGCAATTGGAGCGGTTTTTAAAGTATCCGCTGCTTTTTGAAGCGCAGCATCCTTGGCCATTTGCGCAATTTGGGCTTGCTGCTGAACTAAAGCAATTGAATCTTTTATTTGCCTATTGCGTGCAATTTGTTCTTTTGAAGGCCCGCTGATATATAACCAGATGCCTAAAATACTTGCAATTAATCCAAGACCTATTAACGAATTTTTGTCCACGTTGTTATAATTTTAACGCGGCAAATTTAGTATTAATTTAAGTGGAAGCCTAAGAAATAAAAGGAGAATGTGAAATGTTAAAAACAATCGCAGGGCGCAAGGTATGCTGCCACGAATTTCACAAATTTCGCCAACCAGGCTTAAATCTCTACTTTTTTTAGCAATTAAATCATGTAATACCAAATGAATATATAATTTAAGCCAATATACTCGTCCTTTTATATCCATACTTATTTAAAAAATAGTTCCGTAGGCACTGCTATGCAACAATTTTTAAAAATCGTCTTGATAAAAAATTACTTCGTATCTTTAGGTATAAGAAGTTTGCGGTCACGAATTTCACCCATTAATGCTTATAATTATTTTGATATTAGTGGAATTGGTGGCTAAATACCCATGGCTGGAAATTTTGTGATTAAAACTTCTCGCCTTCTAAACGGGCTACTACGGCACTGGCCACGGCGTTTCCTACCACATTGGTAGCACTTCGGCCCATATCCAATAATTGATCTACCGCCAAAAGTAAAAGTAAGCCTTCACCCGGAATGTTAAACATGCTAAGCATGCCGGCAATTACCACTAAAGAGGCGCGCGGAACTCCCGCCATGCCTTTACTGGTAACTAAAAGTATTAACATCATTTTAATCTGATCGGCCATTGAAATATCGATGCCGTAACTTTGCGCAATAAACACGGTAGCAAAAGTCATGTACATGATGCTTCCATCCAAATTAAATGAATAGCCTAGAGGCAAAACAAAGCTTACAATGCGGTTGCTGATGCCGTGTTTTTCTAAAGCCTCAATGGTTTTAGGCATTGCACTTTCGCTGCTTGCCGTGCTGAATGCAAGAAGAATGGGTTCTTTTACATCGCGGAGCAGCTTAAAATAATTGATCTTAAACAAAGCGCTGATGGCAAACAACACAACAAATACAAAGAAAAACAAGCCTCCGAAAAAACATAATATCAAATAAGCATATCCGCTCAGCACATCCAATCCTTGCTGAATAACCACGGCGGTAATAGCGCCAAATACTCCAATCGGGGCAAAATTCATAACAAAATTAGTTACCTTAAACATCACGTGACTTAAACTATCGAAGGCTTTGATAATGGGTTTTCCGGCTTCTCCAATACTCGCTGCAGCCACACCAAAAAATAAAGCAAAAACAACAATGGGTAAAATATCATTAGCAGACATGGAATGGATAATGCTTTCGGGAATTACATGATCAATAAAATTTTTCGCATCCTGAGTATGGGCTTTAATGCCTGTTTGAGCCGTTGCCTCCGGAAGATCGAGGTGCATGACTTTACCGGGAGTAAACACGTTAACGATTACCAAACCTAAAGCCAAAGCAATTAAGGTGGCACTTGTAAAATAGATGAGTGTTTTTAATCCTATTCGTCCAACGCTCTTAAAATCGCCAACCTTTGCAACACCCAGCACAAGCACCGCTAATACCAAGGGTGCAATGATCATTTTAATGAGATGCAGAAAGATGTCGCTTAAAATAGAAAAGTTGGAGGCTACTTGCTTTTTAGACTCCCGAAAACATTTTTCTTCGTATTTTTTTATTCCTGCTTCTACTTGCTTTTTTACAGCGGGATTAGAATTATGATTCAGATTTGCGGAACTATATTCGAATTTATTTTTTGTGAGGGAAAGATTGACTGCATACCCAATAACCAAACCAACTAACATGGCCAGGATGATAAGAGAGATCAATTTATTTTTAGCGAAATAATTCATGTTTATTTTATAAAACTTCCTGCAGACTTTCCATTTTCATTCCTCGTGATCCTTTAATTAGAATTGCGGCATTGCTTATAGCCAATTGTTGAAGATACTCTTTACATTCATTGGTTGTTTTAAATTTCCTGTAAGAATTATCATTAAGTTTAAAAAACTCTTCTCCAACTAAAATTACATCGTTGAAGTTTTTTTCTTTTAAAAGTTGAATAATTTTTTGGTGTTCGTTGGCGCTGTATTCTCCCAATTCAAACATATCACCCAAAAGAAGTAGTTTATTTTCGGAAGTGTAAGTTGAAAAATTTTCAATAGCTGCTTTCATACTGTTGGGGTTGGCATTGTAGGCATCGAGCAACAGCGTGTTTTTACTTGTTTTTACCAATTGAGACCTGTTCATGTTCGGAACATAATTTTCAAGTGCCTCCTTGATCAATTCATCATCCACTTTAAAGTAATTTCCAACACTGGCGGCAGTTAAACAATTAATAAAATTGTAGTTTCCTATTATTTGGGTATGAATAGCCGGAATATTTTTCCAGTCCTTTTCGCCATAACGCGTTGTATATTTAAAGCTAACGGTTTCGGTATTTGTAATGTCTTTGCCTATCACGTCAAATAATTTTTTGCACCCGTAAGTAATCTTATCATTTTCACGAGCCAGATCATTCAATACCTCATCATCGCCGTTTATAAATACTTTCCCTTGCTTTGAACGGATATAAACGAACATTTCTCCTTTACCTTTTTTCACACCTTCTATCCCGCCGAAGCCTTCCAAATGTGCTTTGCCAATATTTGTGATCAGGCCAAAATCAGGTTCTGCAATTTCACATAATTCTTTAATTTCTCCTTGGTGGTTAGCGCCCATTTCAATAATGGCAAACAGATGTTTAGCCGTAATTTTAAGTAAGGTTAAAGGCACGCCAATGTGATTATTTAAATTTCCCTCGGTAGCAAGGGTGTTATATTTTTTGGATAGAACGGCGTTAATAAGCTCCTTATTGGTAGTTTTACCGTTACTTCCAGTTATTCCTAAAACCGGAATAGTTAATTGCCTGCGATGATAGTTGGCGAGCTGCTGTAACGATTTTAAAACATCAGGAACCAAAACAATATTTTCAGTCACGTATTTTTCCTCATCCACTACCGCCAATGCACAACCCTGTTCAATTGCTTTTGCCGCAAATTCATTGGCATTAAAATTAACTCCTTTGAGCGCAAAAAAGATTCCCCCCTTTAATAGCTTGCGTGTATCGGTGCAAATTTGTTGTCCGGATTCTAAATAAATCTTATGAAGTTCTTCCGTAGAAATGTATTGCGGCATGTTACAAAATAAAAGACCCTTAAGTGATTTACTTAAGGGTCTTGAGTGTTTTTATTAACAATATTATTTGCCTAAACCAACCGGACTTCCAACTCTGGTCATAGAGCAACGGAAACCTAACCACGCATTAGCTTGGCGCTGATCTAAAAATCTGCGTGTTCCGGGATTTAAAAAGTAAGCTCTGTCTCTCCAGCTTCCGCCCTTAAAAACGCGTGATTTATCGTTAACCAATGAAGTTTTCGCATATTCATACATTAACTTATCCGCTTTTTCGCTAAAAGCATCTTCACCTTCGCTATAATAAATTGATGAATTTACATCGCCATCCATATAGTTAATATAGTCAGCCGTTTTATAGTTTCTTCTCTCATCTAAATTATCCGTAGAAACCGTACTTGAAACTTCTCTCCATTGCACACGGCCGGGAATATCTGATTTTCCTTCTGAGGTGGCGTTATTGTTTCCATTAGCATCAGAAGTTAAAATAGTTAAAACACTATCCTGAACCTCAACCGGCTCTCCAACAGTTGTTCCATGCACGCCAGGCACACTTACTTTGTGTTTAAACTTTTGGTAAACAGGCCCGTCAACGTTGGTTAAAATTTCTCCGCCCAATCCACCAATTAAAGTAGTACTATCGCGTTTTTGAGTAGTAAAAATATTACCGCGGAAAGGACGGAATTCATCCGCATCCTGAAGTGTATTTGGGCGATAAACATCCATTACCCACTCGCAAACATTACCTGCCATGTTATATAAACCATAATCATTTGGCCAGTATGAATAAACCGGAGCAGTAACATCGGCATTATCATTTAAGAAGCCTGCAGTTCCCATATAATCACCGGCACCACGCACAAAGTTAGCGTTAATCTGACCAATGTATTTATCGGTAGCGTTACGAACCCCATGTCCGTTCCAAGGGTAAATACGACGGTCGGTGATTCGCTCGCCAATGGTGTTTCCAATTAAACCGTAAGCGGCGTATTCCCACTCAGCTTCTGTTGGCAAACGGTATTTTGGTAAAAAGATACCATCTTCCATTTTCACATCGCGCTCGGGGTTTTGCTCATCAAAAGAAGGTAATTTTTGCTTTAACTGACCTTGCCATTTACCTGATAAATAGGCTTCTGTAGAAAAATAATCCTGATCGGAAGGGTTTGGAACGTGCTCCAATAAACCTTCGCGAATTAAAATAAATTCATTCACACGGTCGGTTCTCCAAGCGCAGAAATCATTGGCTTGCAACCAGTTAACGCCAACTACGGGATAATCGCGATAAGCCGGGTGACGTAAGTAATATTCTACATAAGGCTCATTATAGGCCAGCTTTTCGCGCCAAACCAAGGTATCAGGAAGAGCCTTATAATAAATATCGGGAAAGGTTGGCCCAAACACACGGCTGGTCCACCATAAATATTCTAAATAGGCAAAATTGCTCACTTCTGTTTCATCCAGGTAATAAGATGAAATGGTTACTTTGCGCGGAACATTGTTCCACTCGTAAGTAACATCGGTTTCGGTTCTGCCCATAGTAAAGCTTCCGCCTTCTATAAGTACAAGTCCAGGGCCGGTTTCCTGCTCCTCGTAAGGCGGCTTTTCAAAACCACCGTTTGTAGGATCGTTGTAGGCCCAACCTGTTACCGGCGAGCGCTCCTGAGAGCAAGATCCCACCAAAGCCGCAGCAATTAAAACTAATGCTTTTCGGTTTTTTATCCAATTTATTTTCATTTTTCTGCTATGATAGATAACGCTATAACGTTAAAATTTAAAAAAGGTTACAAAATATTTTAAAAAGATGGGCAACTAATGGTTCTGAACTTCTTCTTTTTAGGGCGGCATTCGAACAAAATCTGCACCGAAATTTCGTGCGATCCGGCAGTGTTACCACTTAATTTAGAGACAGTTACATCATAACTATACCCAAATTTAAAGTTATCGTTTTGAAGCCCAACCAATGCAATAACGGCATCGGCGTTTCTATACCACAAACCTGCCACAAAAGAGCCTTTAACATAATATAAGCCTAAATTTAATTGTGTAAATTTTTGCTGCGCCTGAAATAAAACATTTGGTGATAAATAACTCGCATTTCCTTTTTCCAGGGGAATGATGGCGCCCGCATGACCTGTAAATTTTGCAGGAAGTTTTGAAGAGCCTAACAAACCTTCATCGGGTTGGTTAATATGGTGCGCTGCAAATCCAATAAAATAATTTTTACTGTAGCCTAAAATACCGGCAGAAAAATCGACATTCTTTTTGCTTTGTGAAGGCACTGTTTCCTGTGTATTCCACACAAAACCTCTTCGGGCGTCAATCATATCGCCGAAATTTAATTTTGTTTTATCTAAAGTTTTTTGAAGATAGGTTCCCTGAATTCCAAATTTTAAAGAAAATTCGCGCGTAACAGCGGCATGGTAAGAATATAATAAACTTAAATTAGTGGTTTTTAAAGTTCCGCGGGCCTGATCATCTGTGGTTACTAAAACTCCAATTCCTCCGGCCAAAGCATCCACGTGCATATCGTAAGCGCCCGAATACGTCACATAAGTTCCGGATAAATTTGGCCATTGATTCCGGTAATTCATAGTAATACGCGGACATTTGGCTGTGCCTGCAAAAGCGGGATTTAAGTATAATGGATTCGCATAAAATTGCGTAAATTGTGGATCTTGCGCTTTTAAATTTAATAAAAGCAGCGTAAACACTAATAAGGGGAACAGATTGCGTATCTTCATAAAAAATGTTAACCTAACCTATCCTACAAATATATAAATCAATTTTGTAAAAAAAAATAAAAAGTTAAACAATATTTTTATTCGATATTCGTTATCTTGCCATAGATTCCATCAAAATTACAAAAATGCGCCTGTTCAAAATTAGTTTTATCATTCTGTTATCCGCTCAAATTTTATTGGCACAAAGTCCGGTATCTAACAACGAAGTTAGGTCTATACGTACTGTAAATCAATCGGTTTCACGTATTTTAAATTCAAGCCTGGCCGATACCGTAATGCTAAAATTAGAGCTTAAAAACGCTAATTATGATCTTCAAAAAGGCAACCTTCCGTATTATCTTATTTCTAATAAAACTGCCTATAATCAAACTGCCACACCAACTTTAATTGTTAAAAAAACTCAATTGGTGGCGCAAAATCATGCCGAAAGTATAAAAAAATATTTTTTCAACTATTTAACAAAAGAGTTTGCGCTTATTCCGGCAGCAAGCCTTTCTTCTGGAAATAATTTAAATACGTATAAAATTTATCCTTTACGCCTAAACGATCAAAATCAAATTGAAGAACTGATTGAATATGATTTTGCCTGGCAAATAACAGCTAATGGCAATAAACAATCGCTTATAAGCAGTTCTTCATTTGCAAATAACTCTGTGCTTGCAAACGGCAAATGGTATAAAATAGCACTTGAAAAAACCGGTATTTATAAACTTGATAAAGCCTTTTTAAATAGTTTGGGAATAAACATGACTACGCTTGACCCTAAAAAAATTCGCATTTTCGGTAATGGAGGCAAAGCGGTTCCTGAATTAAACGGGGCCTTTAGGTATGATGATCTTACAGAAAACGCTATTGAAGTGATAGGCGAATCTGACGGTGTATTTGATGCCGCAGATTTTGTGCTTTTTTATGGAACCGGTGTTAATCACTGGCAAAAAACTTCTAATGCAGGAATGAAATATACCCGAGTAAAAAACTATTATTCCGATACCAGTTTTTATTACATAAATGTAGATGGCGGTGCCGGTAAACGAATTAACTCCCAGGCATCTTCCTCCACTTCAAATATGAGTACAAGCTCCTATGATTATTTTAATTTTTATGAAGTAGATGCTATTAACTTTATAAAAAGCGGCCGCCAGTTTTTTGGTGAATATTTCGATATTAATACCTCCTATAATTTTCCTTTTACAGATGGAAATTTTATTACCGGCGACTCTCTTTTTGCGCAGGTATCGCTGGCAGGGCGCGCTTTAACCAACACCCTGTTTTCTATTTCCGGCAACGGCCTTAACTCCTCCGTTGCAACCAATGGTGTAAACGTTAATTATTATCTTGCTCCCTATGCCGATGTTCAGGTAGCCAACTTAAAAACCTTAAACACCAATGGCTCAGATATAACACTTAACGTTACCAAACAAACCGGTTCAAGTTTAGGGTGGATGGATTATGTAAATATTAACGCCCGCCGAAAGTTAATTGTTAATGGCCAATTTCAATTCAGAGATTCGCGTGTAGCCGCCCCGGGCAATGTGTGCGATTTTAATATTTCCAATCCCTCCAACAACAGTATAGCACTTTGGAATGTTACAGACCCCTTAAATCCCGTAAAACAAGCCTATAGTTCATCAAGCGGAGCAATTAATTTTAAAGCCCCCGTAGATTCTGTAATGGAATTTGCCATTGCTCAAGGAGACTATTATCTTCCGGTGTACGTGGGGCCCGTTAATACACAAAACCTTCACTCCATTCAACAGGCTGATTATGTGCTAATTACACACCCATTATTTACCTCTTACGCCCAGCGACTGGCTACTTTACATCAGCAAAACGAAGGCCTCACGTATGCCATTGTTACTACCGAGCAAATTTATAATGAATTTGGAAGCGGCAAACCCGAAGCTTCTGCCATTAGAGATTTTATAAGAATGTTGTACACTCGCAACGTATCGGGCGGCAAACAGCCCAAATATGTTATTTTAATGGGGGATGGCTCTTATTATAATAAAAGCAGGAATTTAAGCAATAACTCTAATTTAATCCCCACTTACCAAACAGCTAATTCAGTAGCATTACTTCAAAGTATGGTAACCGACGATTTTTATGGATTGATGGACCCTGATGAAGGAGTGGATGCCGAAAGCTATGGATCTATTGATATTGGCATAGGAAGATTAACCTGCCGTACTACCGCCGAAATGAGTGCCGTGGTTACAAAAATTGAAAATTATTACAAAAAAGACGGTGGCTTTGTAATTAATGATAATGCCATTGCAAACTGCGCCGCCACCAATGAAACCAGTTTAGGCGATTGGCGCAACTGGCTGCTTTTTATGGCAGATGACGGAGACCAAGCCACCCACATGTCGCAAGCCGATAACCTTACCAATACAGTTAAATTTAACAACCCCTTGTTTAATATAGATAAAATATATTTAGATGCCTATCAACGCTATTCAACTCCGGGAGGGCAGCGTTACCCCGATGCGTCAGCCGATATGAACCGCCGCATAAAAAAAGGCACGCTCTTATTCAATTACACGGGGCATGGCGGAGAGGTGGGGCTTACCGCAGAAAGAGTGTTAGATGTTGAAATGATTAATAAATGGGATAATTTTAACCGCTTAACACTTTTTATTACCGCCACTTGCGAATTTACCCGCTACGATGATCCGGGAAGAATATCTGCCGGAGAGTACTGCCTTCTTAACCCACGGGGCGGAGCTATTGCCCTGCTTACCACTTGTCGTGTGGCCTTTTCCTCCACCAATTTTAACTTAAACAATATTCTTTTTTCATACATGTTTAAAAAACTACCTAATGGAAGCAAACCTGCCTTGGGTGATGTAATTCGCGAAACCAAAGCCGCCCTTACACAGTCGCTCTATTATTCTAACTTTCATTTAATTGGCGATCCGGCATTAAAATTAGTATATCCCGAGCAAAAAGTTATAACATCGCACATCAATACAAATGTTGTTTCAGCAGGCAGTTCCGATACTTTAGGGGCTCTTGCCAAAATAACCATAAAAGGCTTTGTAGCCGATACAGCGGGTAACAAACTTAGCAATTTTAACGGACTGGTTTATCCTACAGTATTTGATAAGGAAAAAGATGAAACCGGACTTTTAAATTCATCGGATTCATACTACAACTCACCCGGCCTCCCCTTTCTGTTTAAACTTCAAAAAAACATCCTTTACAGAGGAAAAGCGGAAGTTAAAAACGGCGAATTTTACTTTACTTTTATGGTTCCTAAAGATATTAGTTTTGCATACGGCCCGGGTAAAATAACTTACTACGCTACCAATGGGCAGGCCGATGCCGCAGGTTTTTATAAAAAAGTAGTAGTGGGCGGCGGCGGTAAAAACGTAATACCTGATAACGAAGGCCCGCAGGTTAAATTATTTTTGAATGATAAAAATTTTGTAAGCGGAGGAACCACCAACGAAAAACCTGTGCTTTATGCTAACTTAACTGACTCCAGCGGCATTAATACACTGGGCACCGGCATTGGCCATGATATTTCGGTGGTATTGGACCAAAACACCACAAAACCGGTAATTTTAAATGATTATTACGAAGCGGCGCTAAACAGTTATCAAAGTGGCCGGGTAAGATACCCTTTTGAGGAATTAAGTGAAGGCTCGCACCGATTATCGTTTAAAGCCTGGGATATTCAAAACAATTCAAACATTGTAAATACCGATTTTGTTGTGGCTTCAAGTGCCGAATTAGCCTTAAAACACGTACTTAATTACCCCAATCCATTTACCTCAAGCACAAAATTTTTCTTTGAACATAACCAGGCCTGCAACCCTTTAAAAGTTACGGTACAAATTTTTACTATTAGTGGTAAGATAGTTAAAACGCTGCAAAGAAATATTACCTGCGAAGGCTTTAGGCCCGAAGGCATTGACTGGGACGGGAAAGACGACTTTGGCGACAAACTTGCCCGTGGGGTATATATTTACAAAGTGGGGATTTTAAACACCGAAAATAAAAAGGCAGAAAAAACCGAAAAATTAGTAATTTTAAATTAGTAGCTTTAAACCCTCTAATTGGGGTAGTTACACAAGAAAATTGTTCATGAAAAAGAGAATATTAATTATTGCCGGAACCCTGATAGCAAAAAACTTTGCTGCTCAAATCAATACTATGGCCCTAAGCGGACAAACCCTTAATCCCATTACCACAGCGGTGCCGTTTTTGCTTATTAGTCCGGATAGTAAACAGGGCGGAATGGGCGATGTAGGAGTAGCTACCGACCCGGATGTTAACTCGCCCCACTGGAACGTGAGTAAACTGGCCTTTCAGGAAAAAAAGTTTGGCGTAGGCTTTACCGTTACTCCATGGTTAAGGCTTTTGGTGCCTGATATTAACTTGTATTATCTCTCAGCCTATACCAAAATTAATAAAAACCAAGCGGTTTCGGCCTCTTTACGCTATTTTAGCTTAGGAAATATTGAGCTAACCAACGCTACAGGAGTAAAAACCGGCGATTTTAAACCCAACGAATTTGCTTTTGATATTGGTTTTGCTCAAAAACTAACAAAAAATTTCTCGCTTGGTATTGCTACCCGTTATATCAACTCCAGCATCAGCCGTGTTTATTTTAACGGAAGTTCAGGTAATGCGGCAAGCACGGTAGCGGTTGACCTTACATCGTATTACCGAAGCGATAAATTTAAAATTGGCGACAAAAATGCAATATATACCGCCGGCCTGGCTTTTACTAATATTGGAGCAAAAATTAAATACTCAAACGATGCCAATTTTATTCCCATGAACATGCGCATTGGCAACGGTATTAAATTTGATATGGATGAGGTGAATACCATTGGCATGTATCTTGATTTTAATAAGCTGCTGGTGCCAACCCCGCCGATATATAAATATAAAATTAACCCTGCTACCGGCGAGCCAACCGCTGAAATTGAAATAGATCCTGCTACAAACAAAAAGGTTATTGCAAAAGGAAAAGACCCTAATGTGCCTGTAGCGCAAGGCATACTGCAGTCTTTTGGAGATGCTCCGGGCGGTTTTAAAGAGGAAATGCAGGAGTTTAATACCAGTGTGGGTTTAGAATACTGGTACAACAATGTTTTTGCGGTTAGAACCGGGTATTTTTACGAACCTAAAACAAAAGGATCACGCCAGTTTTTTACCATAGGTATGGGTGTAAGATACAGTATTATTAACATCGATGGCTCTTTTTTAATTCCAACCCTGCTTAATAATCCGCTTCAAAGAACGTGGAGAATTTCCATCAGCTTTGATTTTGATCCTGCTAAAAAAGAAAAAGACCCAACAACGGTTTCACCATAAGCTGCCCTTTTTCACATCTTCTTGTGCATAATTGAATTTTGTTAAGGCAATTGCTGTGCACGTATTTACCATATTTGTGTATGCGTAAATATTTTGGCCTACTTCCAATTTCTTGTTTATTGTTTTTTACTGCCTGTAAAAATCCCGAAAAAGAAAAAGATAACCGCACCGTTTTTAGTTATAACGAAATGGCGGGCATCACTTCATTAGATCCTGCCGCGGCCAGCAGTTTTGAAAATATATGGCCGGTTAATCAACTCTTCAATGGATTGCTGCAAATGGATGATGCGTTAAACGTTATTCCCTGCATAGCCAAAAAATTCAGCATCAGCGATGATGGCTTAACCTACACCTTTAATTTAAGAAACGATGTTTATTTTCACAATAGCATCTGTTTTGATAATGGAAAAGGAAGAAAAGTTGTTGCCAAAGATTTTGTTTTTAGCTTCAATCGTTTATTTGATGCAAGGATAAGCAGTGCCACTACATTATTAGCAAACATTGACCGCTCAGAAAAAACAGAATATAAAGGTTTTGAAGCCATTAATGACTCTACATTACAAATCTATTTAAAAGAACCATTTAGTGCTTTTTTAAGTATTTTAACCATGAAATTTTTTAGTGTAGTTCCCTTTGAAGCCATTGATTTATATAAAGGAGATTTTAGAAGAAATCCGGTGGGTACAGGGCCGTTTTCCTTTAAAATGTGGGAAGAAGGCACAAAGCTCATCATGCTTAAAAACGAAAATTATTTTGAAAAATCGGCGGACGGAAAAAAATTGCCTTATTTGGATGCAGTAACCATATCGTTTGTAAAAGACCGCGAAACCGCGTTTATGGAATTGCTCAATGGCAAGTTTGATATGTTAAGCGGTGCCGACGCGTTTAATACCAACGAAGTATTAGATAAAGAGGGAAGGCTTCATGAAACCTACGCTAAAAAATTTTACTTGCAAAAGCAAACTTTTTTAAAAACAGATTACATTGGAATTTTAATAGATGACAATATTGCGTCAGTAAAAAATTCGCCCGTTAAATTAAAAAGTATTCGCAAAGCAATTAATTATGGTTTTGATAGAGATAAACTGATAAAATATTTACGGAGCAATGTAGGCGTGCCGGCACATTCCGGCTTCATTCCAAAAGGTATGAAAAGTTATGACCCCATAAAAGTAAAAGGCTACAATTACAACCCTGAAAAAGTAAAAGAACTTTTAGCCGAGGCCGGTTTCCCGGATGGAAAAGGCCTGCCCGAAATAACTCTTCATACAATAGACAATTACAAAGAACAAGTAGAATTCATACAATCACAACTTGCTTTAAATAATATTAAAATTCAGATAAGTATCGAAAAACCCTCTGTTTTAAAACAAGCTGTTAATAGCTGCGAATATCTGTTATTTAAAAAATCATGGGTGGCCGATTATGCCGACGAAGAAAACTTTATGAGCTTATTTTACAGCAAAAGTTTTTGTCCGCAGGGGGTAAATTATTTTCATTATAAAAATAAAGAATTTGATGTAGCGTATGAAAAAGCCCAAAGAGAAACAAACGAAGATGTAAAAAAAATACTGTATCAAAAAATGGATCAAATAATTATTGATGATGCGCCCATTATACCGTTGTACTATGATGAGGTAATTCGCTTAGTGCATCACAACGTAAAAGGCTTAACTGCCAACCCTATCAATTTGCTTAATTTAAAAACTGTGGTTAAAGAAAATGATAAAAAATAATTAGTTTAAAATCAACATCTCTTGCTTCATAAATTAATTTGAACCCATATTTTAAATTTTTTATAATAACCAGTGTTTGCCTGTTTGCTTTGCTTTCATGTAAAGAGGATCATAACATACAAACCAAAAAAATAGAAGTTAGAAAGTCTCAAAACGTAAACGACGAAGCACTCAAACTACTTTCGGATTATTACTCAAAATCTATAGGCGATAGTTTACTGGTTATTGACTCGGATTCATTGTTAACCTACCGTTTTTTTAAAAATATAAGCGGGGGTCATCAACTACTTTTTTCTGACAAAGGAAAATTGTCGCCATTGGCCGACTCTCTGCTTTACATAATCAATAACGCGCGGTTTTACGGCTTAATACCCAATGATTATCACGCATTAAAAATAAATTTACTGGTAAGTAGCTTTTTTGATAAAAAGGACAGTCTCTACAACGTTACATCCGTGGCTCAATCGGAAGTTCTTTTTACGGATGCCTGTCTGAAATTTGGAGCACATTTAAACAGAGGCCGCTTAAACAGCGATACTCTTTTAAAAGAATGGAATCCAAAAAAACTGGATTCAAATTGGGTAGATATTTTAAAGCGCGGGATTGAAAATAAAAAATTAAGAACCGCGTTTGATTCATTAGAGCCCAAGCATGCCGGCTACCACTTTTTAAAACAAGCAATGGCCAATTTTATAATAGAAAATGAAAATATAAATTGGGATAGTATTTCGTTTAAAAATGTTGCAGACACTTTAAAATTAAAAGAGGCTCTCAAACAGCGCTTATTAAATACCGGGGATTACAACGATTCTTTAAAAGTAAACGACAGTTTAAAATTAGCGGCTGCAATTAAATCTTTTCAAAAAAAATTAAATCTTGAGCCAGATGGCAAACTTGGAAAATATACCAAACAAGCCTTAAGCTTAAGCAAGGAAATAATTATCAGGCAAATGGAAATGGCTTTAGAACGGTGGAGATGGGAACCTAAAAAATATCCTGCACGGTATGCCATTGTAAATATTCCATCCGCTGAAATAAATGTTTGGGAATACGACAAAAAACAAAAAATTGACACCTTGGTACTTAATAGCCGCGTGGTGGTTGGCAAACCAGAAAACCCTACGCCCATATTGCGCAGTAAAATAAATTACATGTTGGTGTACCCTTATTGGAATGTACCCTACTCTATTGCCTGGAAGGAAATTCTTCCTATGGTTAAACGCGATACTAATTACTTACATCAGAAAAATTTTGAGGTAATTAATTATAAAGGCGAAGTAGTAACAAATCTCGGAAGCCTCAACTGGAAAAAATTCAGTAAAAATTATCTTCCTGTTAAATTCAGGCAACGTATTGGCAATGAAAACAGCTTGGGGATTTGCAAATTTAATTTTAATAATAAATATGGCGTTTATCTGCATGACACTAACAGTAAAAAATACTTCAAAACATTTTATCGCTGGCAAAGCCATGGCTGTATAAGGCTTGAACGTTTTGTAGAGTTGGCTCGCTTTTTAATTCGCGACGATACATTACGATTGCCTTATGACACCCTAAACGCTTATTTTGCACGCCAGCAGCAACAGCAAATAAACTTGAGAAAACCGTTACCAATTTACGTAAGGTATTTTACAGCAAGTGCTGATAGTGAACTAAATTTAAAAGTTAATTTGGACATTTATCGAAAAGACGAGCAAATGATGCATATGCTTTATCCTAAAAATGATGCTTTATCAACCTCGCGGAAAAAATAAATTTTTCAGATTACGGTAATCTTCTCTTATTGTAAATAATTTAGCGGGCTTTAGTTTATTAAACATAAAAAAAGCTACCCCTAAGCTTATGGTTAATACCGCATAGGAAATATCAGCGGAGATTGCCGCGCCTATATAGGAATACTTCATAATTAATAGCCGCGCCAATATCATTGCTGTAACAAACCCCAAACTGTTACATAATAAAATAATTTTCAATTTGCCTGTTGCGGAAAAATAATGGCTTATTATCCCTGCAAAACTCAGCATTAAAATTCCCGGCGAATACATCATCATAATACTTTTTGCATTTTTAAATCCGGCGCCCAACAAGATTACAAAAAAATCATTGGGTATTACAGCAATAATTAAAACGCAAAATAGACTTAATAAAAAACTTGCTTTAGCCAAGCTTAAGGTTAAGACTCTGCTTCGTTCACTATCGCCATCATTTGCAACCCTTGATAAAAGCACCGGTGCAATTCCATTAGAAATAATTAAAACAGATTCAATTAAAGAAGATGCTGAAGAATACAATCCAACATCCGCCTTATTTTCCAATAAATAATAACTATAACGATTACAAAATATATGCATAAGTACCGCCAATTGGCAGAGCAAGCCGTTCATAAAAATAGGCCTTAGTGTAAATGATTTATGCGCTTCCTTTTGAAATACTAGTTTAATTACAAAATAAAACGAAATAATAAAAGCCGCGATAAATGAAAGCAACAATGGCCAAATATATGCGTCGAGGGTGTATATTTTTCTAAAGCAAGTGGTAAAAACTAATCCCAAAATTAATAGCAAGGGTTGCAAAACATTTAAAAAATTATAAAGCGTAAACCTTTCTTTACCAAGAATAATAACACAGTTAAACGTATTGAGTATTACCATAAACGAAATTAAAACACTTAAACCCTCGTAATTGGCAATATGTTTATTCAAAAAATAAAAAATAGAATTACTCAAAGAACAAGCGATAAGTGTATAAATAATGCCTGTCGCTACTATTTTTTTAAGATTGAATTTGGGAATAAAATATACCAACGTATAGCCGGTAAAAATTTCATTTACTATTTGAATGATAGAAATATTAAGAATAAGAATGGCAATTTCTCCGCGCGAACTTACCCCCAGATAATGCGATGAAACAATTAGGATGGCAAAATTCAACACAGCAACCAATCCTTTAGCAAATAAACTCTGTAGGATGTTCCTAAACATTAATTTGATTATGATATTTTAACTATTGGCTACCAAACAAAGGTAAGCACTTGTTTAATATCCGGATGCAGGCTTTTTGCCACCGGACAAGTTGAAGCTATGGTTTCATAAATCTTTTTTTCTTTTTCAGAAAAATTATTTTTAGGAAATATCACTTTTACCTGAATTTCGCCCACCCTGCGAGGTTCTGGGTACATCACTTTAGTTACCTCCGCCACAGCCCCATCGATAGACGTCATTTTATCGCTTTGTGCTTTTATTCCCATAACCGTTAAAAAGCAGCTTGCCAGCGAAGTAGCCAATAAATCGGTAGGCGAAAACGCTTCACCTTTTCCATGATTATCCACAGGTGCATCGGTAATAATTTGAGTATTACTGGCCGTATGCAGAGCTTGGGTTCTTAGTTCTCCGGTGTATTTTACGATACTTGTTGGCATATTATTGTTTTTACAAATGTAGGATTATACACCGAAAATCGTTAACTTTGTTATAATGTTTAAAAGAATTTATTTATCCCTTTTTGCAGGTTTATCCACTTGTGTTTTTTTTGCGCAAGATCAGAAAAACATTTTCAGCAACCAGCCCGGAAGTGAATTAAATGTTTTATACAGGAACGAAGCCACCGGAAAAATATACGCCAATACAAGAGGCATAGGCATACTTTATCGCCGGGGCAAACACATTACCGCAAAAACACGCTCCTACTATGAATTCGATATTCAAACCCTCAAACATCCTAAAGAAGTAAAAGTAGCCGGTACCGCCGACAACCGAAAGCGTTTTGTGTATGGCAAAATTAATTCTGTTTTTTTATTAAGAGGTTCCATAGGAATGCAACAGGTTATTTTTAAAAAAGCGGATAACAAAGCCATTGAAGTTAGAGGCTCATATTCCTTAGGCGGTATTCTTGGGTTTGCAAAACCTTATTATGTTCAGGTGTACAGAAGCCCCACCTTTTGGCAAGGACAAGGTAAATACGAAGATGTACGTTTTAATGTTGATAATTTTACACAAGACAGTGTAGTGGGCAAAGGAGCATTTAGCAAGGGCCTGGCCGAAACCGTTATATACCCCGGAATAAGCGGGAAGTTTAATTTAAGTTTTGAATACGCGCCTTATACAGATTATATCAGAGCTATTGAAACAGGTATTTCCGTAGATTATTTCCCTAGTGCATTACCAATAATGGCACGCAACCCAAAAGAAAATATTATCATCACCTTTCACGTTGGTTTTGTGTTTGGAAGAAAATGGTTTTAACATGGAACTTATCCCACAAATTGAAAGAATAAAAAAACCAGACTGGCTTCGTGTAAAACTGCCTATTGGCGAAGAATATACAAAAGTTCGTAAAATTGTTGCCCAGCATAAACTGCACACCATCTGCGAAAGTGGCAATTGCCCTAACATGGGCGAATGCTGGGGCGCGGGAACCGCTACTTTTATGATCCTTGGAAATATCTGCACACGCAGTTGCGGATTCTGCGCGGTGGCTACAGGTAAACCAAAACCGGCAGATTGGGATGAACCAAAACGTGTTGCAAACTCTGTAAAATTAATGGGCGTTAAACATTGCGTTATTACAAGTGTTGATCGTGATGACTTAAAAGACGGCGGTTCCATTATTTGGGCCGAAACTATTAAAGCCATAAGAGAAATTAGTCCTGAAACAAAATTCGAATGTTTGATTCCTGATTTTGCGGGTAAGTGGGAAAATCTTCAGCGTATTATTGATGTAAAACCGGATATTGTTTCTCATAACATTGAAACCGTTAGGCGTTTAACTGCCCAAGTGCGCATACAAGCAAAATACGATCGTAGTATGGAAGTATTGAAGCGTTTAGATGAAGCAGGTGTAAAAACCAAGTGCGGCATCATGCTTGGCCTTGGTGAAACTGAACAGGAAGTTTATGAAACCATAGATGATCTTAGCAACGTAAAGTGCGATGTGTTAACGCTTGGCCAATATTTACAGCCCACACCAAAACATTTACCGGTTGCCCGTTTTGTGCATCCTGATGAATTTAAAAAGTATAAAGAATATGGTTTAACTAAAGGTTTCCGGTATGTGGAGAGCGGGCCGCTCGTGCGCTCGTCTTATCATGCGGAGAAGCATATTTTTTAATGCGTTTCTATCCTTTTATATTACTACTCTTTGTTACATTTTTTTTAAGCCTTTGCAGTCCTTCTAATTTAGTGAAGCCTTTAAAAAAAAGTGAGCAATCTGTTAACTTTACTTTTGGCGGACCATTAATTAAATTCGCTGGGGCACCAATTCCCATTCCTTTTACAACTCTTGGATATAACTACGGTGTTGCCCATAAATTTACCGCTTTTATAAGTTTACATACCACCAGTTTAATATTTGGGAACCTTCAAACAACTTTAGGCGGACTCTTTTCTTTATATGAAAAAGTAAATAAATTTGGCTTTACAATGTCGCCTGCCATACAAACTGCGTACAGCATCCGTAATAAAACAGGATTCAGGCTTTGGCCTACATTAGATCTTAACGCCTATTATCACATTCAACAAAAACCTTCATTCATTTATCTCGGTGCAAACAATTGGTTCGAGCTTTCTAAATATAGTGCGCATAACGAGCCTCAAACAAAACATATTCTCCCAAACATTCATACGGGTTATATGATCGTTAAACCAAAATGGCAGCATCAATTTGAAGTAAAGTATTTAGGGATTGGCATCCCTAACTTACCGGGAGTGGTAGATTATATCGGCATTTCACACCAAGGAACCTTTGGTATTTATTATTCTTTAATAAGAAAATTTTAAAATGAAAAATATATACTTCCTTTTCATTATTCTTCTTGCCTCCTGCGCAAAACTGGATAACAATCTTTATAATAACGATAATAAAATAAAAGAATATAAATTTGATGATTATACCGGAGAGCAAGACTTTGTTTTAGATGGCACTTACACCATCTCGTCAGGATTAATTACATTATTTACACTTTCTTCGCAGCCCATAGAAGGCGAAACAAACCCTACTGATATTAAAGCAATTTACATTGGCGATATTTCAAAAATAAATACAGATACTGTGATTTTATATTGTCATGGCAACAAAGGCCACATAGATTTTTATTGGCAACGCGCAAAGTTGCTTGCTCATGTAAATGGAAAAAATAAACACGGCGTTTTAATGATGGATTATCGGGGATATGGTTTAAGCAAAGGTAAGCCCACCGAAAAAGGCATGTACGCTGATGTATCCGCCAGTATGTTGTGGCTAAAAAATAATGGTTTAAGTAATAATCGTTTAATAATTTATGGTTTTAGTTTGGGAACCGCTTCCGCCTGCGAACTTAGTGCCAATGCAGCTCCCATGATTCCGTCGAAAATAATACTTGAGGCACCTTTTGCAAGCGTGGCAGTTATGGTTCATGATGCGTCGCAATTAAATATGCCTGCGGAGTATTTTACAGATCTTAAAATTGATAATGCCGAAGAAATAAAAAAGTGTCAACAACCACTTTTATGGATGCATGGTAAAGCGGATAATTTTTTAAATTATAAAACACACGGAGAAGTGGTTTATAAAAATTATAATGGAATTTATAAAGAAAATTTTTTAGTAGAGGGAGCCGACCATGGAGAAGTCCCCCGCAAAATGGGCTACGAAAAATATCTTAAAGTAATTGGAGATTTTATAAGGAAGCCCTAGTTCTCCAAAATTAAAAATTCCGTTCTCCTGTTTTTAGCACGGCCTTCCTCCGTTTTATTATCTGCCACCGGCTTTGATTGACCGTAACCTTTTGCTGTAATTCTACTGCCATCAATTTTATTTGCTTCTAATAATTCCTTAATCGAAAAAGCACGGTTAGTACTTAAGGCCTCGTTATCTTTAGGATTGCCAACATTATCCGTATGTCCCTGAATCTCAACTTTCATGTTTGGATTTTCAGCCATATATTCTGCAAAGGATTGCAAGATCAACTTACTCTCCTCTTTTATTTGCGCGCTGTTTGTATTGTAATAAATATTATCAATTACAAAACTTTTTCCTTTTTCAGCCTTGTTTACATTTAATTTTATTTCAGGAGGAGGAGAAGTAAAAGTTGCTTTTTTCATATCTATTACAATAGAATTAAATGCCACGCTATCTTTTTTAACGGTAACAATTATATTATCTTTCTTTTTTAAACTAACAGCCGCCATCCATTTGCCTGTGGTACTGTCAACTACCGCGTTAATTTTTTCTTTGGTGAGCGTGTTTTTAATTTCAACGTTAGCCCCTGTTACCGGATTGCCTTCCTTGTCTTTAATATCGCCGCCAATAAAGGCCATTTGCTGAGGGCGCGCCTCCGGGTATAAATCGAAACTGTAAAGATCATAACGTCCTACGCCTTTGCCCCTTACCTTGCCTTCATCATAGCTGAAAAAATAACCGCTTTTAGTGTCACTGCTAACAAAAAAGCCCGCGTCATCGCTTATCCCATTAATAGGCGAACCAATGTTTTCCGGTTCATCCCACTCGCCTTTTTCATTTTTACGAACATAAAATATATCATAGCCTCCAAAGCCAAAGTGTCCGGTACTGCTAAAGTAAAGCGTTTCACTGTCGCTGTGTATAAAAGGAGTTTTTTCATCGCCTCTTGTGTTTATTTTAGGGCCCAGGTTTTGTGGAGCGCCCCATATTCCTGTTTTTGGATCTTTTCGAGTGACGTACAGATCAATCCCTCCATAACCACCCGGGCGATCGCTCGCAAAATAAAGATTTAAACCATCGGCCGCAATACTCGGCTGGCTATCCCAATAAACGGGATGATTTACTACGGGGCTTAATTTTCTGATCTCGGTCCAAGAATCATCCGAAAAATCAGTAATATAAATATCCACGTTTGGCTGCGCGCCACCTTCCTGGCGCTGCATGGCAAAATACAAATGCTTGTTATCAATAGAAATACTGCAGCCTCCCTGGTTATCCTCTGTTTCATTAAATGGATAAGGCATGGGCTCACCATTATTAAATACACCCGTTTTATCTCGTGTAGAGATCATAAATACTTCTTTTTCTTTATCGCTGGCATATACCTGATCTAATTTTTTTAAAGGCAATTTACGTGTATAAAAACATTTTTTATCGTCGGGAGATATATAAGCCAGATACTCGTCACGCTCCGTTGAAACTCCTTTTACAACTTTGGGATCAAAAGGCATATCTTTTTTTAAACTGCTTTCTTTTTTTGCACTTTTAACCATCATCTTTGCCTGATAAAGCTCTTCGTTGTAATCTTTCGCAAATTTGCTTCCATCCTCATTTTTAAAGGCAATAAATTTTTCAAGGTACTTTATCGCCGAGTCGTTATTTTGTAATTCATAATAATCAAACCCAATGTAATAATATGGCTCGCTATGAACCTGAGGACACGACCGGATGGCCTTTAAAAAATATGGTATCGCTGGTGTAAATGGCTGATTACCAAGTTTTTGCCTTACTACAATTTCTAAACCCATTTTTAAATTTGCTTCCGCGAAATCGGGCTCTATGGCAATGGCTTTACTTAAAAAATCAAGGCGCTCGGGTTTTTTATATTTCTTTTTATCGCAACCCTTTTCATAAAACTGCAAAGCTTTTTTATCAAGATCTTCATTGCAAAGTTTGCCTGATTTTTCATCTTCCTCCTGCGCCGCAAGAAGAAAAGAAAAACAAATAAAAGACAATAAAAATAAAAAGTTCTTCATATTACGTATGAAACCAAGCTAATTTAAACTATAACAAATTTAGCACAAAACGTTACATTAGTTTAATAAAGTTTGTTATTTACAGTTGCAGAATGTTAAAAAATCTTTCTTAAATTCGGGAAAGGAAAAAATGTGCCCGTCAATATTTTGGTTTACTTTTTTTTCTTCATCTTAACTAATCATTAGAAATTATCCGGCATTTTGAATTTATGTTTTATTTGAGGAAGTAATATTAAATGAATACAGGCTTGAGGGTAAACATAACTATATGTTACTTAACTTTCAATTTTTAAAAAGAAAAATATTTGACTTTTATTAAAAATTTTTAAAATGGGGAAAACAACTAAAATTTTATTGTGTACCGTATTCAGTTGCTGTTTTCTTTTAGTTTATTCGCAAAATAAAGAAAGAGATTCTCTTCTTAATTTACTTAAAAACGATAAATTAGACTCTACCAAAGTAAAGCATTTCAATGGTATTGGGTTAGAGTACAAGTATTCGAAACCCGATACTTCGTTAATTTATTTTAATGAGGCATTACAGCTTGCTGAAAAAATTAAATGGAAGTCCGGAAAGGCAAGTGCCTTGCAGCATATTGGCGGATACCATTTAAATAAAGGGAATTATAGTACGGCGCTTACTTTTTATATGGAAGCCCTCCAAATAAATGAAATATTAAAAGATAATCAGGCTATCGCTTCCAATTTAGGAAATATAGGCATCGTTTATAAAGCCCAGGGCAATTACCCTCAATCTCTACATTATTATTTTAAGGCATTAAAAATCGCAGAAAATATCAAGGATGATGACCGCATTGCAGTTGTAATAGGCAATATCGGAATGGTATATTATATGTCTGAAGATTATGCCAAAGCGCTTCACTATTATTTTAAATCGCTAAAAATGATGGAGAAGCTAAATGATAAAACGGGCATCGCTGCTGTTAACAGCAACATAGGGATGGTATATTTTTCGCAGAAATCCTATCCAAATTCACTAATTCATTATTTTAAAGCATTAAAATTAGCGGAAGAACTTGGTAATAAAACAGGTATTGCCATAACACTTTCCAACATTGGAAATGTTTATCAAAATCAATTAAATTTTACTCAGGCATTGGAGGTGTCGTTAAAAGCATTAGAACTTGCCAAACAATTAGGCGCTAAAGAACTAGAAGCAATTACGCTTGGCAATATCGGCTCCCTTTATACGGATACACACGATTATATACAAGCTGAAAAATATTTACTGAGCGCCATACAATTATGCAAAAGTATCGGATCGCGAAATGAAGAAAGTCAGTTTGAAGAATCAATATCAGAACTTTATTCAAAAACAAAACGATATGAACCGGCTCTTGAACACTACAGAAATGCAATGCGGTTAAAGGACTCTTTATTTAATGAGGAAAAAAATAAAGAACTTACCAGAAAGGAACTCAATTTTGAATTTGATAAAAAAGAAACTTTAGCAAAAGCAGAACATGCCAAAGAAATGGCTATATCAGAAGCTACTCAAAAAAAACAAATAATAATTACCTGGATAACAATTTTAGGACTGCTTATAACTTTTTTGTTTGCAGTCTTTATGGTTAACAGGGTACGGATAACTAATCGACAAAAGAAAATTATCGTGATGCAAAAAAATCTGGTAGAAACCAAACATAAAGAAATTACAGACAGTATTAATTATGCCGAGAGAATTCAAAGAAGCTTTCTGTCACCAAAAAATCTGTTAGATGAAAATTTAAAAGAATACTTTGTTTTTTTTCAACCTAAAGATATTGTTAGCGGAGATTTCTATTGGGCTGTTAAACTACGTAATTCCAAATTCGCTTTGGTAATTGCTGACAGCACCGGACATGGGGTTCCGGGATCGATTATGAGTATTTTAAATATTTCCTCGCTTGAAAAAGCGGTTGAAGAAGCACTTTTGGTTGAACCCGCTGAAATTTTAAATTATACCCGCGCAAAAATAATTGAACGATTACAAAAAGATGGCAGCCCTTTAGGTGGTAAAGACGGGATGGATGCCAGTTTATTAGTGTTTGATTTTCCCAATAAAAAACTAACCTATGCATCGGCTAATAACCCAATATGGATTGTTAGAGATAATATGATTTTAGAATTTGTACCCGATCGTATGCCCATTGGCAAACATGAAAAAGATACAGTTTCTTTTACACAACATACTATTCAATTGAAAGAGAAAGATATGGTGTATGCTCTTACAGATGGAATGCCGGATCAATTTGGCGGACCTAGAGGTAAAAAATTTATGTATAAAAGTTTAAAAGAATTACTAATAAGTATTGCACACATACCTATGGAAGAACAAAAACAAACACTTAAAGCCACATTAATTAACTGGCGCGGTAACTTAGAACAGGTTGATGATATTACATTAGTTGGAATACGCATATAAAAGCTGTCCCATTTATGCTAAAAATTAATAAATATCTACCACAGAAATTTTTCCTTATCATTTTTTGCATTTGTTATTCAGTTCTCGCATTTTCCCAAAAGCGAAAAACAGACCTTTACATTGAGCAATTAAACAATAATCAGTTTATAATCGATCACTCCCAAAAAGCCACGTTTAAAATAAACAGCCCGGCCGCTTTTAAACTTATAAAAATTGGCAAATCCGCTTCAGAAAAATTACTAAAAATTCTCAGTGATTCATCCAGAATAATAATGACTCATTTAGTACTCTCCCACATCTACTTTAAAAAGGTTTCTTTTGCAGGCCCAAAAACATTGGTAACCAACAACGGCGATATGAATAAATATTTTTTAGGAGAGGAAAAAGCTGAGGGACTGGTACTAACAGAAACAACTGCTAACGATGGTTACAAACTTTTTATTACTCCCAACGACAGAGATGAAATAATCAATTACTGGAAGAAGAAAATTATAGATCCGAAAAAAACAGAGCCATCCACTAAACGCAAGCCATAAAAAAAGCACTCCGTTTTTTTACGAAGTGCTTTTATAAATTTATCAAAATAATAAAATTACTCTTTTACAATTTTTAAACTTTGCGAACTTCCGTTTTTAGATAACACTTTTAAAGTGTAAATTCCATTGGCGAAGGGCGCAACATTTAATTTGTATTCCGGTTTATCTTTTGTAAAAGAAGCAACTTGTTTCAGTACTTCTTTTCCGGTAATATCATACATGGAAATAGTTACATTAATACTTGCATTGCTGTTTAATTTTAAAGTTACCTTATCACTGGCAGGGTTTGGATACACATTAAAACTCGCATCGCTTCCCGCCAATTCAATAACTCCTACACAACTAATTTGCGATACCGTAAGTGTTTTTTTAGCAATGCAACCGTTATTAGAACCGGTAACCGTGTAAGTGTAATAATTTGTAAACGGAAAATAAGAAACACTAGGGTTATTACCCCCCCCATTACTCCAAGTATATGTAAGAGCCCCCGAAGCAGTAACCTTTACAGTATCTGTATCACAAATAGTTACTGAATCACTTGTTAAAGTAAGATTTGGTATAGTAGAAACAGTAAACACTTTGGTGGTAACTGAACTCTGCCCAATACTATTTCCTGATTGCAGGGCTAAAGTATAGGTTCCTCCGTTTGTAAATGACACGGTGGGATTTTGCACACTGAACGAATTAAAAGTAACCCCTGCTTGCGGCGTTATACTCCAGCTCCAGCTGCTTGGTGTGTTACTTGAATTGTCTATCAAAGTTTTATTTACTCCGGCGCATAAAACTCCATTATAAGAAAAATTAGCAACCGGTGCTGCTGTAACAGGTATTACATCCGCTTCATAAACACCGCGCCCGTATGTAGCGGCAAAAATTCTGCCAGGTGCAGCAGGACTCATTTCCATATCCATAATTGCTGTATTAGGCAAGCCCGTGTTATATAATGTCCAGGTTGTTGAAGAATTATCCTTGTAGTAAACCCCCACATCCATTCCCACATAAATACGGTCGTTTGATCCTGTTTCGTAAACCGAACAGTTTGCCGGTAAATTTGGAAGGTTATAAGAAACATTCATCCAGCTTGCTCCGCCATCGTTTGTTTGATAAATTTTTGAACCTGCTGAATAACCGCTCACAGTAACCCATGCTATGTTAGGATCATTCGGATCAATGGTAATAAAAGTAGGCGCACCCGCCGGAACATTCTGGGTAACGTTAGTCCATGAGGTTCCGCCGTTAACCGTTTTACGGATAGAGCCCGGATATAAAACATAAATAACCTGATTATCGGAAGGTGCAACAGCAAACTCAATAATAGAGCCTCCGCCACCGGAAGTGCCCATTTGCGTCCATCCTGTACCGTAATTAGTTGATTTAAATAACTGATTGCGCCCGCAATAAATTGTATTCGCAACTATGGGATCTTGTTTCCAGGGAGTAACCCACTCACCTGTACCTGTTATACCTGCTGAAATACTTGTCCAGCTGGCACCCCCATTGGTTGAACGATAAATATTTCCGTTGTATTGCTCCGCGAACATGGTGTTATCATTTGTTCTGTCAATAAAACAATCCATTCCATCACCTGCTAAACTGGCCACATAATTAGCGCCGTTTTTAATATTGGTTCCATTGTCCTGATGTCCGGTAATCCATTTATTAGGCGTTAGGCCCGATAATCCTATTTTATAAATCTGCGCAATGTTTCTTTGTGCCGTTAAATCAGTCCAGTTAGTTCCGGTATAAGAATAAATTCCGCCATCGTTGGTTGAAAATAAAGTTCCGTTTGATCTATACTCCAGTTCATGAATATCGGCATGAATGTATGGAGGACTTCCTGTTCCTACCCAGCATCCAATATTCGTCCAGTTAACACCACCATTGGTAGATTTCCAAACATTAACTCCACCCACCACAATTTCGTTAGGGTTTGTTGGAGAAGCGGCTATTGCCAAATCGTACCAGCCTTGGCCTTGCCCGGTAGAATTTCCTGCGCAGGCATTACCTATAATGTTTGGCGAATTAGATGCTAATGTAAAGCTTGCGCCGTTATTGGTGGAACTATAAACTCCCAACAACTGACTATCAGAACTTTTGCTGGCAACTACGTACACGTTAGTAGGGTTGGTTGGCGTTACTGCTATAGCCATGCGGTTACTTCCGGAAGTTGGAATGCCGCTTGATACAGGTGTAAAATTTACCCCACTATTGGTAGAACGGTAAAAAACGGTTCCTGCAGCGTAAACTATGGTAGGATCGGCTGTATTAAATTTTAAATCCCAGCAGTTAAAGCTACTAACGCTTGCCCAAGTGGCTCCGGCGTTTAAGCTTCGGTAAATTCCCACATTGGTAGCGGCAAATATTATTTGAGGATTGGTTGGATCTAAAACTAATTTATGAATAACCCTGCCTTGGTTAAGTGTAAATATCAAACCGGCCGGGGCCCAGGTTAAACCGCCATTTGTACTTTTATAAACACCATCCGAACTGGATGGATTATTCGACAATAAATCATCGCCTCCACCGGTTGCCAAATACATAATGTTTGGATTGGTTGGATCAATGGCCAAATCGGAACAGGCTGTTACGGGTAAATTATCGGTATTGGTAATCCAGGTAGTGCCTCCATCAGATGTTTCCCATAAACCTCCACCCGCCGCCCCCGCATAAAATTTAGAGGGATTGCTTGGGTGAAAAGTTAAAAAATTATCACGTCCGGCTTTGCGGGGTAAGCCGCCAACAAGACCGGAAGGTGCTCCCATTGGGCCAACTGCCGTCCATGTGGCGGCAAGTACCGAGCTTACACTGCTGTTTTTTTCAGCCGAGGGTGAGTTATTGTATTTTAATAGAAAATCTGAGTAATTTTTTGAAGCTTGAGTCATTACCGAAAGATCGCCTGTTGGATACACGCGCGGACGAACAAAATATTCCCATCTTTTAAAAGCTTTATAACCCGTGCTTTTTATGGAAAGATCTTTTCCCTCAAAACTCGCATAAAAATCTTTTTGAATTTCATACAAATTGGCATCCGGTTTAGCGGCTTTTTCTACCCAATCCTGAGCAAAATAACTTTTTGAGGCAAAAATTAAGCCAAGCATTAATAACGATTTCTTCATTTGGTTTACTGATGTTAATTGATAATTTGAAGTTTATGAACAAAAATTGTTTCTCTAAATTATTAAAAAGTTATGATTATACAAAATATTTAACAAATGAAAGGTTTCACTCTTAGCTTTTCTTTAGCTTTTTTAGCTTGACATGGCCTTTTATAAGATGTAATTTAGGGCTTGAAATGTTTAATTTAGCTGATTCAAATACATACAAACCTGCAACTTTATGTGGTTAAAAAAAGGGGAAGGTTATTTTTATATAAATGATATTAGACTTGGTTTTTTAAAAATTTATGGACTATATTGATTATTATAAAATACTTGGTTTGGATAAATCGGCGAGCGAGGCCGAAATAAAAAAAGCTTACCGCAAATTGGCGCGTAAATACCATCCCGATCTTAATCAAAATGATGCTTCCGCGAAAAAAAAATTTCAGCAGATTAATGAAGCCAACGAAGTTTTAAGTGATTCGGAAAAACGAAAAAAATTTGATAAGTACGGTAAAGATTGGCAGCATGGGGCCGAGCAGGAAAAAGCCCATGAGCAGTACAGGCAAAATTACCGCGGCGGCTCATCGCAACAACACACCGGCTTTGGCGGAAATGATGATTTTTCTGATTTTTTTGAATCCATGTTCGGCGGGCAAAGTTCGGGTTTTAACAGGCAGGGCGGGCAAAGCAGATTTCGCGGACAGGATCTGAAAGCCAATCTTGAGTTGGATTTAAAGGATGTTTATGAATCGCATCAGCAAACTTTAACTTTAAATGATAAAAAATTAAGGCTCACCATTCCCGCAGGTGTGGATAACGGACAAACCATTAAAATAAGCGGACACGGCGGCGCGGGCATTAACGGCGGCCCTAACGGAGATTTGTACATTACTTTTTACATTAATAATTCTACCGATTTTGAACGTGATGGCAATAACCTGAGCAAAACACAGGAAGTAGATCTTTACACGGCGGTTTTAGGGGGCGAAGTAACTATTGAAACCTTTAACGGAAAAGTTAAATTAAAAGTGCCCGCCGGAACCCAAAACGGCACCAAAGTAAAATTAAAAGGCAAAGGTTTTCCTGTATACAAACAAGCCAACCGTTATGGCGATCTTTTTATTACCTATCAAATAAAAATTCCAAAAAATTTAAGCGAAAAAGAAAAAGAACTTTTTAAAGAGCTGGCAAACTTAAAGTAAAAGTGTTTAATCATTAATCTGATTTTGCATGACGAATATCTCGAAGAGCCCGCTTATAGCCTCTTTTTTTAAAGCCATAAAACTTAACATCGCGGTAAATTTGGCGGATATCAATCCACACACCGTAAGAATAATACAAACCGCTGAAATTATTTCTAAGATTTTTATTAGGCATTGTACGGTATCCGGCCATGAGGCCAAGGCCAATCCACTTAAAAGGCTTTAGTATAAGATTAAGGCCGGCACCGCCCATAATAACACCGCCCCCGACACGTTTCAATTCTTTTACATTAAGCGAATCGCGGATAATAATATCAAATCGTCCCAAACCTAATTCAAGAGGAACGTCAAGTTCAATATATCTCCGGTCAATTAAGGCATATTTATAAAAAGCGGTAAAGTAATTCATTGTTAAAGCTTGTGTAACAACTCTGTTTTGGTCTTTTACTTTCACCGGAGTTTTTGATTCTTTTCTAATTGTATAGAAGCCAATACCAAGCGTGTGTTTTTCATGTAAAATCATTCCTACTTGCAAACCTTGCACGTTAATTGGCATATTTTTTATGAATGAGTGCCGATTATCGAGGGAGAGAAATGGCCGCACTTTTTTAAAACGATAAATGGCCGCAGAATCGTTTTTGAGCTTCAATTTTAACGAATCTATCTGCCTTAAGGTATCACTTTGGCCAAAAAAAATAGCCGGACAAATACTAAGCATTAAAGAATACGCTATATATATAAAAAGTTTCCGCATTATTAAAAAGTAAACGAATATAGTTTAAAATATAACGTTATTTAAACATACAAACCAATTATTATGAGATTAAAAAAACAAGTGGGAGGTTATTTATAACTGCGTATTTTAAAGGATTTTTATTTGCTCTTAAGGGGAGCCGGTTTTACAACTATTTAACAAATTTAACATTTTGAGGCTCGGGGGGGTACTTCCGAGGTGGGGGGGGGTACCTATATAGGTGGGGGGGGGTACTTCAAAACCCCGATGGCGAGGTTAATAACCTGACACGCGGGCTTAATAACCTGACACGCCTCCCAAAAAACCTGACAGCCGGAGTTAAAAGCCTCGCGAATGGAGTTAAAACCCTTGCGCGCCTCCCTTTTAACTGCGAGTGCGGAGTTAAAAGCCTCGCGAACGGAGTTAAAAGCCTCGCGCGCCTCTCTTTTAACTGCGAGTGCGGAGTTAAAAGCCTTGCGTGCCTCCCTTTTAACTACGAATGCGGAGTTAAAAGCCTCGCAAATGGAGTTAAAACCCTCGCGTGCCTCCCTTTTAAAAGGTATTCATAACAATATTTTCTGTTTGATTTATAAATTCACCTGTTTAAAAGCCGCTTGCTGTGCTATTGGTTTTTTTTACAAGATTTAAAAACTTAAAACAATTAAGCTTAGCACTAATTTAAAAAACAACGTTATATTTGTTATAAACCAAAAAACCAAGCTGTGCCCAATGGCGTATATTTACATGAGAAATCAATTTATTCTTAAATATTTAAATGCCTGAAAAAGAATATTTAAATATTGAGTTAAATACTTGCTTAAAAAAATAAGCTAAATGAAAGACTTAAATAAATATATTGAATCAGGTATTTTGGAATTGTACGTTCTTGGAATGGCCGATGATGAAGAAGCAAGGCTTATTGAACAGCTTGCAAAACTACATCCTGAAATTAAAAATGAAATTGATGAAATAACTAAGGCAATAAGGTTGTATGCCGCCAAGGATGATGATAAACCGAACGAAACTGTTAAACCCTTTGTTTTTGCCATCATGGATTTTCAAACAAGAATGCAAAATGGCGAAGTGCAGCAAGAAGTACCTCTTTTAAACGAAAATTCAAAACCTTCTGATTATCAGGAATGGTTAAGCCGGCCGGATATGACCTTACCCGCGCGCTTAGAAGATATTTATGCAAAGTTAATTGGTGTAACCCAACAGGCTACCACCGCTATTGTTTGGTTAAAAACAGGCTCACCCCCCGAAGTTCATGATAACGAATATGAAAAATTTCTTATTCTTGAAGGCACTTGCGATATTGTTGTTGATGGTACACCTTTTCATTTATCAGCCGGAGATTACATGAGTATTCCGCTGCACTCTTCGCACTTTGTTAAGGTAACTTCTCTTATTCCATGCAAAGTAATTCTGCAAAGAGTGGCCGCGTAAGAATAATTACGGATAATTATCTTTTTACATATTGTGCTTCGTAATACTTAGAATAATTTCCCGAAGTTACATTGTTAAGCCACTCCTCATTCTCCATATACCAATCCACCGTTTTTTCTAATCCCTGCTCAAATGTAACAGAGGGAACCCAGCCAAGATCTTCCTTTAATTTCGTAGCATCAATGGCATAGCGCAAATCATGACCCGCACGATCTTTTACAAACGTAATGAGTTTTTCATTGGAGCCTTGCGCACGATTAAGTTTTTTATCCATCAGCCTGCAAAGCAAACGAATGACGTTTATGTTGGTCCATTCATTATGTCCGCCAATATTATAGGTGCTTCCTAATTTAGCATTATGAAAAATAACATCAATAGCTCGTGCATGATCAACTACATACAACCAATCGCGCACATTCTCACCTTTCCCGTAAATAGGCAAAGGCTTATTGTTTTTAATATTGTTAATGCAAAGCGGAATTAATTTTTCAGGAAAATGATTAGGCCCGTAATTATTACTGCAATTAGAAATAACACAGGGCAAACCGTAAGTATCATAATAAGCGCGCACAAAATGATCGCTGCTTGCTTTTGAAGCTGAATAAGGGCTGTGAGGGTCGTAAGAAGTTTCTTCGGTAAACATACCTGTATCTCCCAAGGCTCCGTAAACCTCGTCGGTACTTACATGATAGAATTTTTTAAAAGTGCTGTTTTCTTTTTTATAAAGTGTTTTTGCCGCGTTTAATAAGTTAACGGTACCAATAACATTTGTCATTACAAAATCCAAGGGATTGGTGATGCTTCTATCCACATGACTTTCAGCCGCCAGATGAATGACAGCTTCGTATTTTTCTTTTTCGAAAAGAGAATTTATAAAAGCGCCATCCGTTATATCTCCTTTAATAAATTTATAGTTAGAGTTTTTTTCAATATCGGATAAGTTGGCCAAGTTACCTGCGTAGGTAAGCGCGTCCAAATTGTGAATAGTATAATCCGGGTATTTAGTAACAAATAGCCTTACAACATGCGAACCAATAAAACCCGCCCCACCCGTTATTAAAATTTTCATCTTAAATAATTTTGTATAAATTTATAATAAAATAAAGGTATGAAAAAACTTATCTTTCTTACAAGCCTGTTGGCCGAAGTTTCTTTGTAAAAAAAACTAATAAAACAATAAAATTTTTTAAATCACAGCGCTTTCTAAAAAGGATAAAGTTCCTTTGTCCGCATCCATGGAGGCTTTTATTCCAATTGGGATAGTGAGTTTATTTTCAATATGTCCTATCATGGCGCCGTAAAAAGCGGGTATTCCCAAGGGCTGTATGCGTTGAAGTAATACTTCGTGAAGCGTAAAAGCTTTTAAAGGTTCTTCGGCCTCGCACTTCACGCATTTTCCAAAAACAAATCCCGCAATGGTATCCAGCACGCCCGACAATTTTAATTGCGTTAGCATTCTATCCACACTGTATGGCTCTTCCTTTGATTCTTCCAGAAATAAAATTTTATTCTTCCATTCAGGCACGTAATTAGATCCCATCAATCCGGCCATAATAGTCAAATTTCCACCTACAAGTTCGCCGCTTGCTTTACCTTTTGTAATGGTAATAAATTTTTCTTCCGTTGCCGGAGTAGGCAATACTTCGCACACTTTTGAAGTCATGGCCACATTCATAAAAGATGTTTTGGTAAAATCATTCCACCCGGTGGTACCCACGGGACCGTGAAAAGTAATTAAGCCGGTTTTGGCGGCAATAGCAAGCAGCAAAGCGGAAATATCGCTAAAGCCAACAAATACTTTTGGATTTTTTTGAATAATATTATAACCAATTTTTTCAAGAATACGCGCGCTGCCCCAACCGCCTTTCATGCAAAAAATACCTTTTACCTGTTTATTCGCAAAAAGATCATTTAATTCCTGAGCGCGAAGTTCATCCGTTCCCGCAAAATATCCGAACTTCTCCTTTAATGTTTGTCCGTAAATAACTTTAAAGCCGTAACCAATTAATATATCGCCAAAAACAGTTATTTGTTTTTCATCCCAAACAGCCCCCGCGGGCGAAGTAATAGCCACAGTATCGCCCGGCTTTAGCATGGGAGGTTTTATTTTTGTTACAATTTGTTGATTAACTTCGGCCAAACCCATGTAGGGCAATAATATAGAAGAAGCTGTAAGCAAACCGGAAGCTTTAATAAAATTGCGTCGTGAATTCACATTCTAAATTTAAAAAATTAAATCTTAAGATATACACTCAAGGCAAAAAACTAATGCAATTAAAAAATTTTTGGATACACTAAAAGACCTTACCCTAAAAAGTTTAATATAAATATAACAAAAAAAATTAAATTACAAAATAGCAGGCTATTCGTTTTTTTTATAACATATATTCCTAATTTTGGGTAACTTACATTTTAACTATAAAAACCCATAAAATGCGTCTTCTTTTGAAGGTTATCTTACTCTTCGTTTTATTGTTAAGTTGTTCAAATTTTAATGTAGAGCAAAAGCAGCTTATTAACCACCATTGGTTTGTGAAAGCGGAAAATTGGCAAGAAGAGAAAACCGCAATTTTAACCACGGATAGTACGGGAGGCTTTGACTGGGAAGTTGAATTTTATTCATCGGGAAAAATGTTTTATGCAAGCACTTACCCCATAAATTTTCGCGATTCAAATGGAGTATTGCATCCAAAAGGAGAACGCTTTATCGATACACTTTATAGCTTCCATTTTAAAAATAATATTATTAAAGTAAAAAAAGAAAATGAAATCTATTTTTTGAAAATTAAACCCGGCAAATCAAATACGTTCATTATTTCCACAAGCAAGGGAGAAAACTACGGGGAGGATTAAAATTTATATCCTTTAAAATCTCTGGTGAATTCCCCTTCTTCAAACTTAGGATTTACCTGAAGAAAATGATAGTTATATTCCTCAAATAGTCCCTTATCATCCTCTACCTTTACACTAATGGGTAAAAAATAAAGTTGATCAATGCACAAAGTAACCGTTTTACAATACCATGTAGGTATTTTAATAACTTGGCCTACTTTGAGTATATCAAAATAATCTTTAAACTTTGTATTCTTTTCCAGGATCATGTATTCGCTTACATAAAATTTCCGGGCTATGCTGGTAATACTTTCATTCTCTAAAACTACATAATCCCTATAACCAAAATCACGATTGTTTATGGTAATTTTATAGCAGGGACGATTATTAATTCTTTCTTCGCCTACTAAAGAAAAATAGTCGTCAAATTTATCTCCTAATTTGGACATACTGTACTCTATAATACTACCAAAATAGTCGTAACCCATTTCATTTAGCGTATGATGCTGATCTTGTCTCATTAAATCTCCCATAGGATCAAGATTTAAATTGATATAAGGAAAAGAGTTAGGTTTAACCAATGCCCTGCCTTTGTTTTTTCCTTGCAGCCAAAGCACTTCAATGCCTTTTATATATAAATAGATGAGGCGTGGATTTCGGTTGAATTTTACCGCACTCTCATAAAAATTAAATCCTTTTTTTCCTCTTTCGGTAATTTTAAGATGGTACTTTAATCCTTTTACCTCTTTAATTGATTTAATTGATTTTGTCATTATCTCTTTGCAGGTTATATCTTTTTGCTGCGAAAAGCTCACAAAAAAAGCAAAAACTAAACCAAGGATATAAAAAAATATTTTTTGCATAGGGTAAAATTTAAAAGTACAACAAACGTTTAAAGAATTAAAGATTTAATAACGTTTTTTTAAATATTTAAGAAATTCAACTTGGTTTGTTCAAAAATTCCAGAGCCAAGCGCTCTGCTTTTGCACAGGCTTCCTCCAGTTTCTCGTTCAAAATAAACACATCAAATAATTCAGCCGTTTTAATTTCTTTTTCTGCTTTTGCAATTCTTCGGGCAATACTTTCCGGATTATCGGTTTGCCTGCTGTGTAGCCTCTCTTCAAGTATTTTTATGCTTGGTGGCATTACAAACACCGAAAGAGCATTTTCCTTAAACTGGCTTTTTAGATTTAGGCCACCTTCCACATCAATATCAAAAATAACAGCCTTTCCTTTGGCCCATATCTGCTCTACTTCCGATCGCAAGGTGCCATAATACACTCCGGAATACACTTCCTCCCACTCTAAAAACTCCTTATCCTCTATTTTTTTCTTAAACTCTTCAATTTCCAGGTAATGATAATCCTTGCCATGCTCTTCAACCCCTCTTTTAGGCCTGCTTGTAGCGGAAATAGAAAACGCTATCTGATCAGGGAAAGTTTTTAATAAATGCCTGACAATAGTTGTTTTTCCGGAACCCGAAGGGGCAGAAAATATGATCAACTTCCCTGTTTGCATGCGCAAAGATATAATAATATCTTCCAGCCGTAAAATTAATATTACAATCCTTTAAAACATCCTGTTATCATTGCCATTTACCATTAAAAATATTATTATTCATATCTTGATCTTTCTTGTAATTTTGTGCTTTGGAAGACATAAAGTTTAACGCTGCGTCTCGTAAAAAAAAATCATGAAAAAATTTTTAATTGTTTTTATATTAGTTTATTCAATTAGCTATAAAGCACAATACCCAGGAGGCGGAAAAGGCGGAAATGCCGACATGATGAAGGCCATGAAGGATTTAAAAGGACGCGTGTACGGTAAAATAGTGGATTCCAAATCAAAAAAGCCTGTTGAATTTGCTTCTGTTGTAGTTTTATGGTACAATAAAGATAGTTTAATAAGCGGCGCACTAACTAAAGAAAACGGGGATTTTAGCATAGATGACTTACCTGCCATGGGCGGATTCAGGTTAAAAGTTACACAAATTGGTTACAAACCTTACGAAACAAAAATTTACATTCAGGCACCAAACAAATTAGAGCAGGATCTGGGAGACATTGCTTTTTCGGTAGATGAAAAATTATTGAACGAAGTGGAAGTGAGTGCTGAAAAAAGCGCCTTAGTTATGTCAATAGACAAACGATCATACAACGTTGACAAAGATCTTTCGGTTAAAGGAGGCACGGCCGTTGACGTTATGAAAAATGTTCCGGGAGTTACAGTAGATGCCGATGGCAACGCACAACTCAGAAATCAAAGCCCTATAATTTATATCGACGGGAGACCAACTAATTTAACCTTGCAACAAATTCCGGCCGATCAAATTGACCGTGTTGAAATAATTACTAACCCATCGGTTAAATTTGACGCAAACACCACCGGCGGAGTTCTTAACATTATTTTAAAAAAGAATTTAAAACCGGGTTACAACGGAATGATAATGGCTTATGTAGGAACCGGAGATCGTTACGGCGGAATGGCTAATATTAATTTAAAAGAAGGCAAATGGAATTTTTCATTAATGTATTCTTATAATCAGGCCATCAATCAAACAAAAGGCTTTACAAAACGTACACAATTAGACAATCTGCAAAATCCCTCAGGTTATTTTAATCAGGATAACAAGGCGCAAATGGCTAACGCCTTTAATTTTGGCAAATTAGGCATAGATTATTCCATTAATAACCGCAACTCCATTTCGTTAAACGGAATGATTATGGGTGGTGCTTTTAAAACAAACGACAAACAAAATTTTCAGGTGTTGGATAAAGACGGCGTTCAACGAATTTATGGCGATCGTATCAATGACCAAAATGCGGCTTTTCAAAATTATAATACACAAATACTTTACAAAAAAACTTTTCCAAAAGCCGGAAAGGAATTAACCGCCGATGCAAATTATAACTATACCAACTCGCATAACGGTTATCTCTTTTCTACATTTAATCATTTGGATCCTGACACTGTTTACTTACCTACTACTTACCAGAAAAACTCGGGTATCGGAAATGCCAATCAGTATATCTTTCAAATGGATTACGTAGATCCTTTAAGTGAAACTCGCAAATTTGAAACAGGTATTAAAGCTTTTTACAAAAGTTCGGTTAGTAAAAACACCACCTCTAACGCTTCGGGATCAGATGCGTATGTGTATGATAGTATAAGGAGTAATAATTATTTAATTGATGATATGATTAACGCCGTCTACGTTAATTATAACGATAAAACTATATGGGGAATCTCATACCAAGCCGGCCTTCGGTTTGAACAATCCTTTTATAAAGGGAATATTACGGATAAAAAGAAAACCTTTTCTTATAATTATCCCGCCTCAAGTGAAGATTTATTAAAATCGATATTTCCCGGAATTTACTTTTCCAAAAAATTAAAAGCTAATCAGGAATTGCAGTTAAATTTCAGCCGAAAGATCAATCGTCCTAATTTCTTTCAACTAATGCCGGTGGTAATGTTTGCCGATAAACAAAATTACCGTATAGGCAACCCGCAACTAAAACCGGAATTTAAAAATATTGCAGAGCTTAATTACAATAAAATATTAGATAAAGGAAGTTATCTGGGTTCGGGTTATTTCAGATATGAAGAGCAACCCATAACAGATGTAGCTTATCCCTCAGTGGAAGATCCTGCAGTTTTGGTTAATACTTCCATCAACGGAAAAAACAGCATTCGTTATGGAATGGAAAACACATTTAAATATAATTTTTTCAAGAATTTCGATTTTACTTTAAATGCCAACATTTTTTATATCTACATTAAAGGCCAAGTTACGCCTACAGAACCCGAAGTGAAAAGAGAAGGATATACCTACAATGCAAAAACAGTTTTATCCTATAAGCTACCTAAGCAAATCACTTTACAAATAAATGGAAATTACGAGGCACCACGTATTTTATTATTGGGAGTAAGCAATCCAATTTATTCAATGGATATTTCATTAAACAAAATGATTGGTTTTAAGTGGATATTTAACGCTACGCTAAGCGATGTATTTAACACCAGAAGAATGGGTACGCATTATCAAACACCATATTACATACAGGATCTTTCTAGAAGAAGAGAAAGCCGCTTTCTGCGCTTTACGGTAACGTATATTTTCGGAAAGATGGACGCTTCTATCTTTAAAAAAGGGAAACAAATGAAAGGAACAGAACAGCAGGGAAATCAGGACGGATTAGACTTTGGAAAATAAATGCTGACTCACACAATAAACATTGAAGGAATTAAGTTATACGGCTATCACGGCTGTTTGGAGGAAGAAGCTAAAATAGGCGGCACTTACATTGTAGATGTTTACATGACAACTGATTTTTCAGAGGCCGCCAAAACGGATGATCTTTCTCAAACAATTGATTACTGTTCAATTTATGAAATAAGTAAAAAAGAAATGGCACTAAGAAGTAAACTTATTGAACAGGTTTGCACGCGCATTTACAAATCCATTCTCCAAGCATTTCCAAATTTAATTCATCTTCATGTTAAGTTAACCAAATTACTTCCGCCTATGAACGGTGATGTGGAAAAAGTTAGTGTTGAAGTAAAGGGATAGATCTTTATTAAAATTTTAGTTTATAAAGGTTATTCCTGCTTTAAAAAATAATGTGGTAACTTTGTGCCATAATTTATTTACATGGATTTTGATAATACAGAACGTACCGAATTATCTACTCTCGGAGAATTTGGCTTAATAAAACATCTTACTCAGCACATACAATTAACGCGTGAATCAACCATAAAAGGTGTGGGTGACGATGCAGCCGTAATTGACAATTCCTCTTTGCAAACAATTGTTACAACCGATATGCTGGTTGAAGGCGTTCATTTTGATTTGACCTATGTTCCTTTAAGACACCTAGGGTACAAAAGTGTAGTTGTAAACCTTAGTGATATTTATGCAATGAACGCGCAACCCAATCAGATTGTAGTTTCATTTGCAATATCAAGTCGATTTAGTTTGGAAGCAGTAGAAGAATTATATTCAGGAATGCTGCTGGCTTGTAATAAATATAAAGTAGATCTTGTGGGCGGCGATACAACATCAAGCTTAAGCGGATTGGTAATTAGTATTACCGCAATTGGCACTGCCGCAAAAGAAGATATTGTTTATAGAGATGGTGCTAAAGAAAGTAATTTATTGTGCGTGAGCGGAGACCTTGGAGCTGCTTATATGGGGTTGCAAATTTTGGAAAGAGAAAAAGCTGTTTTTAAAGAAAATCCGAATTTACAGCCTGATTTAGAAGGAAAAGACTATATCATTGAGCGGCAACTAAAGCCTGAAGCCAGAAAAGACATCATTGAACTTTTAAAAAATATTGAAATTAAACCAACATCCATGATCGATATTAGCGATGGGCTCTCTTCTGAAATTCTTCACTTATGCACACAATCAAATGTGGGCGTTGAACTCTATGAAGAAAAAATTCCCATTGATCCATTAACATACGACACGGCGCGCGAATTTAATTTGGACCCTACCTTATGCACCTTAAGCGGAGGCGAAGATTATGAATTACTTTTTACGGTTGATATTGGCGATTACAATAAAATAAAGAATTTGCCTGACTTTACGGTAATTGGACACATAACCAATATCGATAAAGGTTTAAATATGGTTGCAAAATCAGGAAGCGTACATGAATTAAAAGCGCAGGGCTGGAATGCGTTGCTGAAGAAATAAAGATCAGTTAATTTCAATACATTTTTACTTACTCTTTACTTTTCTCAATTTCAAAACCAAAATCCATTATTAAAGGTAAAGGATCAACCCTCATGCTTTGTTCAAATATAAACTGATATTTTCCCGCTAAAGGAAACTTTACGTTTTTTTTAACCGGAATTTTAAAATCAAAAATATCGCCTGCGCCACTTCCCTGCCATTCGCCTTTTTGATTGGCAAGCACTATTTCCATGGTGTCTGTCAACACCTTTCCGTCAGGATATTTAGTTGTTACGAACACAAACAAATTACTGTAAGGATAGCCGTCGGCGTGCCTTACCATTAAATTAATATTGTTTAAGGTTTCTGTATCTTTTATCTCCACATCAAACACAGCTTTATCTTTAGCGTACCATTCGTTATTTTTAAATGTTTGATATTTAGTATAAACCACATTTTTATTGCAGGATACAAATATCAATCCTGATAAAACTAAGGCCATAAGAGCAATAAGCGATCTATTTATCTTCGTTTTTATCATCGTTTGGTTTGTTGTTTAAATTCTCTGTGTCCGGATTGTTTGTAGGCTTCTTATCAGGATTATTATTTCTTGGTTTATTCTGAAAATTCTTTCCCTTATTTTGATTAGGACTTGTATTAGGGTTTTTATTCTGATTAGGGTTTGGTCCCTTATGTTTATTGGTATTAACTGCCTTGTTTTGATTAGGATTTGATCCTTTATTTTTATTGGGATGCGGCCCTCTTTTTTGATGGGGATTTATTGATTTTTCAGAATCTCCTGTTGTAAGTTTATCCGGACTAATATTAACATCAGCATCTCCCGCCTTCACGGTTTCATTAGCTGTTGAAGACAAGGAACCCGGTAAGTTTCTGTTTCTGTTGGTTGAATGTTGTGGCCTTGAATGTTTGTGCTGCGGTTTATTTTTAGATTTACTTCGGTCAAATCTTGTCAAACTATCTTGGCCAACTACATTCTCAAAACTATGTTCAATTATTTTTATTTTTGTTTCTTTTACATGTGCGGATACAAGATCGTCGGGCTGTTCGTTCTTAGCGTTTAATTCCAGTACTTCTTTTACTTTATCCACTTTCATAGGAATAAATACACTGGTTTCATGCCTGTAGCTGAACCACATCATGCGTTTAAAAATATCTGTTTTCTGTAAAAACGCTTCTCCTTTTTTTGTTACCAGCCTTTTGTTTTCCATATCAGGAAATTCTTTTAAGGCATCCAAATAACTATCCAATTCATAATTTAAACAACACTTTAATTTACCGCACTGGCCGGCAAGTTTTAAAGGATTTAAAGATAACTGCTGATAACGGGCTGCACTTGTACTCACTGTTCTAAAATCAGTTAACCAAGTACTACAGCAAAGTTCTCGTCCGCAAGCTCCAATTCCGCCTAAGCGTGAAGCCTCCTGCCGCGCACCAATCTGTCGCATTTCTATTCGCACTTTAAATTCATCCGCCAAAACTTTAATAAGCTCCCTAAAATCTACACGTGCTTCGGCGGTATAATAAAATATTGCTTTTGATTTATCGCCCTGAAATTCCACATCGCTTAACTTCATTTGCAACCCAAGTTTAAGCGCAATAGTTCTTGCCCTATACATGGTGTTAACTTCCAACGCCTGTGCTTCCTTCCATTTATCAAGATCGCCCTGTTTAGCCTTGCGGTAAACTTTACGAATCTCTTCGCTGTCAAAATTTATTTTCTTCTTTTTTAACTGAAGCTTCACTAATTCGCCGGTTAAGGAAACAATACCTATATCATGTCCGGGCGAAGCTTCAACAGCCACCACGTCGCCAACATTTAAAGATAAATTATTCAGATTTTTAAAAAATTCTTTCCGCGAATTTTTAAACCGAATTTCAATTATATTAAAAGGCATTTGGCCATCCGGCATATTCATATTGCCAAGCCAGTCAAATACATTTAATTTATTACAACCGCTGGAAGTACCACATGATCCATTATTATTACAGCCGGCCGGCACCCCTTTATCTTCGTTACTGTTGCCCCTTCCGCTACTGCATCCACTACAACTCATATATAATTTTTTTTTAAAGATACTAAATTAACCATGCTTTAACAAGAGGTAAGTTAGGGTGAAGAATAATTCTTAACAAACCTTTTTTGTATATTTGAATAGTGAGATATTTTGCATTAATTCTCGTTTATTTTGGCGTGCAAATGAATATTGCAGCGCAAGATAAAATCTATTTTTTAAACGGATCGAGCCGAGAAGCCAAAGTGCTTGAAATTTCACCGGAATCCATTTTAATTGAAGGAGAAGAAGAGCCTGTAACTTTAAAAAGAGAAAATCTTTTACTGATTCTTTTTAAAAATGGCACGGTTGAATTAATTAATTCACCTTCTCAAGATGTGATTTATAATCCAAATGCTCCGGTTAAATTTTCGGGTACTCATCCAGATGGCATTTTTAAACCTAATCATTTTTCGGTAAATACCCTTGCTTTGTGCAATGCCGATGTTGCGGCTTTCTATGAATATATTACACGCTCTAAAATAATAGGATTTGGGGTTATGGGTGCATATAATTTTAATTTAAGAGCCACCTATCAAAATCCATATATCGCGCGATTAATAAATGCAAAAAAAAATTATGACGTTGGGGCTACGATAAATATTTACCCTTGGGCATTTAAAAAACGTACCACCTTTTATTTTGGCATGATGCTGAAATATACAAACTTTAGTTTTGACGGCATAAAACCAGACCCGATAAACGGAGCGAACGCCTTGGTATATTTTCCAGCTACAGGAAGCCAACTGGCCACACTTTTTACAAACGGAACACATACTTCTTTCGGACAAGGTTTTTTTATTAAAACGATGCTTGGTTTAGGTGCGTTTAAACTTAAAGGTGAATATAAAGAACAGATTAATAATGAACGTAATTCTTCAGGCTATAAAAGGATCAATTACCTGCCTAAAATATATTTTGGAGTAAATCTTGGATTCAATTTATAATGAAGGTATATTTTATAATATTTTTATTTTTCTCGATAACTTTATCAGCGCAAGACAAGATTTTCCTTAAAGAGGGAAAAGTAAAAAAGGGAGTTGTTATATCGCAAGGAATAGATTTTATTCTTTTTAAAACCTCAGATACCGCTGCCACAATATATAAAATTCCGAAAAGCAATGTGATGATGATAGAAAAATACGATGGTAAAGTTTTTACCTACGGTACTAAAATTTCAAAAACCGACAGCTCTTTCTTAAAAAAAGTATTTAAAAAAAATTCGTTTGGCTTGCAGCCTTTTGGTTTTTTTACCGGCCGGCTCGCAGTCTCTTATGAACGCTTAAATAAGGAGGGAGCCATCGGCTATTGTTTTCCTGTTGCACTTACTTTTGATCCCGTTGGAGTTATTTACCCGCCCAGGGCAAATCGGTTTGGAACTATAACGCACAAAGCTGGCTATAATTTTATTGGGGGAATAGATGTCAATTTTTACATTGGCAAAAGGGAAACATGGAAGTTTTTTGTGGGTCCACGTATACGATATGGAGTAAATATGTTCCTTATAAACTTAGAAGCTTACTCTATTCAAACCCAATTTGGCTGGAGAATTGGAAAACCTAACAAACTATTCACTCAACATATTTCAGTGGGATTAGGTATTGCACGTATATTATCATCGCAAGCCGGAAATAGAATTAATCCAAAACAATCCTATGGCTGGGGAAGTATAAATTACAGAATCGGCGTTAACTGGTAACGGGCTTCAAAAGCTTGGTTACCCTGCTGGCCACCGCTATGAATAATAAGAATTTTAGCATCTTCCCTTAAGCGGTTATTTTTAATAAGGTCGAACACCGCGTAAAATAATTTTGAAGTGTAAATATAATCAAGTGGAATTCCAAACCAGTTTTCTACTTCAAACTTAAAATCAATAAGTTCTTGATTGTATTTTGCATATCCTCCCAAATGGTAATCGTTTAGGATGGTGGATTCTACAATTATTTCTGAAGTGTTTTCCGAAATAGTGTTTGTTTCAAATAGTTTGAGCCATTTATTTGCCTCCTGTATTAAAGTATTTTCCCCTTTTAAAACAGAAATGCCCACAACTATTTGTTCGGGCGATGCGGATATTTTTATTCCTGCGTAAGTAGTCGCAGTTCCGCAGGCACAAAATACATAATCGTATTTATGCTGATCTTTAGTTAGTATTTCGGTACAACCTTTAACAGCCTCCTTGTTACTTCCTCCTTCAGGAATAAGATAAAACTTTCCAAACTTATGCTTTAACTCATCTATAAATTTGTCCTGGGTTTTATTACGATAAACTTCCCGTGAAATAAAATGCAATTGCATTCCTTTCGCTTTTGCAAATTCCAATGTGGGCGAAGCAGAGGCTGTTTCTTCATCGCCACCAATTACACCAATACAAGGGATAGCATATTCGGCACACATGGCGGCGGTAGAATAAATATGATTAGAATGGGCACCGCCAAAAGTAAGAATAGGCAAACCAAGCTCTTGAGCCTTTTCTATATTGTATTTAAGCTTAAAATATTTATTGCCCCCATATAAAGGGTGGATCAAATCAAGGCGTAATATACCAACCGAAGTGTTCAGGTAATTTATTACAGTTATTATGGGAATGTAATCTAACATCTTATCACATTCAAAATTAACTATTTTCTTCCCAAATGGCCGCAAGTTGAACAATGGTTTCAGTAGCTTTTTGCATATCCTGCACGCTTACCCACTCTTGTTTGCTGTGAAAAGCATGCTCGCCCGCGTAAATATTAGGACAAGGCAATCCCATAAAAGATAAACGGGATCCATCGGTTCCTCCCCGGATACTTGATAAAACAGGCTTTACACCTGTGCGTTTAACTGCTTCCACAGCGTAATCAACTATATGTTTGCAAGTTTCAAGAACATCTTTCATGTTACGATATTGTTCCGTTACTTTAAACTCGTAGCTGCATTTATTATAGTTCGTCAATACGGAAACCGTTATACTTCGTAATTCTTCTTCAAGCGCAAGCAAAGTCGGTGTATCAAAAGCGCGAATAATAAATTTGAGTTCTACTTGTTCTAATCCGCCGCTAATTGCTGTAGGATGAATAAAGGGCTGCTTATTTTCAGTAGTTTCCGGAGTTTTATTTTTTGGGATTTTAGAGATAATATCAGCCGCAATTTTTATTGCATGCTGCATTTTATCTTTAGCAAACCCCGGGTGGGTTGCAAACCCTTTAATGAGAATACTAACGGCGTCTGCACTGAACGTTTCGTTTTCAATATGCCCTAGTGTTTCACCGTCCATAGTATAACCGAAATCAGCACCAAGCTTTTTAATATTTACTTTGTCAGCACCTCGCCCAATTTCTTCATCAGGAGTAAATAACAAACGGATCTGTCCGTGTTTTACCTCTGGATGAGTTACTAAATAATGGGTCGCATCCATAATTTCAGCAAGGCCTGCTTTATTATCAGCGCCTAATAAAGTGGTTCCATCCGCAGTAATAATATCATTTCCTATCTGCTCAGCCAATGCAGCGTGCTCGCTGAACTTTATAATTTGCGTTGAATCTTTTGGAAGAATAATATCTTTACCAGCAAATTTTTGATGAATTACAGGATTTACATTAGTGCCACTGCAATCAGGAGAGGTATCCATGTGTGAGCAGAAACAAATAACCGGCACTTTTTTAGAGGAATTACTTTCAATGGTAGCGTAAACATAACCGTGTTCGTCAAGCTCCGCATCATTAATGCCCATCGCTTTTAATTCTTCTACCAATACCTTGCCAAGATTTTTTTGTTTTGCAGTACTTGGACAAGAAGATGATTCGGGGTCAGACTGGGTATCTATTTTCGCGTATTTAATAAAGCGATCGGTTACCGTAAACTTGTAATCATTAAAATTCATCAATTTATCTTTGAATAAAAGTAATAAAAATTTAAGCGATTGCTATCTTAAAATAACAAACTTCTCTTTAATAATATTTGTTTTGGTGGAAAAAAAGATTGTATAAAAACCGGGGGTTAAGTTTGATACATCTAAAACTAAATTATCCGCTAAAATCACCTCAATGACAGGCATACCTAAATTATTTAATATTTTTAAATTTATGCTTTCATTGACATTTAGATTATGGCAAACTTTAATTGCATCCCTGGCTGGGTTTGGAAATATTGTTATTCTGTTAGGGTTTTCTTTTTTTACAATACCAACATCTTGAGTATTACAGTTTAACATTGTAAATATTTTTTGACAATTGTCAGGCCCTAATAAAACATCATCCTTTCCGTCATTGTTCACATCTGTAACCGCTGCGTAAAAATGAGAAACGGAAAAATTACAAGTTGTGCTGTCAAATACGCCGAAGAAGTCTATCGGTGGCAATAAACTGCCACTATTGGAACCGAGCAAAACACTAAAATCTGCCGAAAAGCCGCTTAATGCCAAAATATCTTTTCTTCCATCGCTATTTAAATCTCCGCTACAAATTCTTTCTATAGTAGGACTAACATTGTAATTAACAGCCGAAACAAAGGCTCCTAATCCGTTTCCCGTAATTACAGTTATAGCGCTACCGGTGGAAATACAAGCCAAATCCATTTTACCATCGTTATTGAAGTCGCCCGAAATAATTTCCCGGGCTGAAAATCCGAAGGAATAGGTGCTTACTGGGCTGAACGCACCATTACCAAACCCTTTAAATAAGGTTAATGCGCGGCTGCTGTCCCTGATTATCACTAAATCCTTCTTCCCATCATTATTAAAATCAACACATTGTATTTTTTCTGCGTTATTGCAACTCACAAATGATGGTGAACTAAAGGATCCTAAACCGTTGTTAACTAATACAGAAAAACCGTTTGAAACACTATTTACAATTGCTAAGTCAGCTACCCCATCCATATTAAAGTCATTGGCATTGAAAAAAAATGGCTTCTGCCCACACGGAAAATTAAGGGTAGTAGTATAGGCTCCACTACCGTTACCCAAGAGAATTTTTATCCCTATTGAGTTGGTATCCGTTAACGCAATGTCCTGATTACCGTCGTTATTATAATCTGCTACTTGAAAATCTAAACTACAAGAATATATCGAAGAGGTTTGGTAGTAAACTGGAGAAAGATATCCGCCAGAACCATTTGATAATGTGACAGCAAAACTATAAGGCATAAATGAGCAGATAAAATCTTTAGCCCCGTCATTATTTAAATCCGAAAATTTTGCGTTATAAGGGATCACGCCTACCATAACTGGGTTTCCAGCAGGCGAAAGACACAAGTTATTCTGCGATACAACATTGAAGAAAATTACTATAACGAAAAAACCTATTAAGTGATATTTCATATGCGTTTTCACAAAAGGCAACAAGAGTCGTGCCAAAATCTGATTTTTTTTTAAGCTACGTGCAAATGACTAAGCCTTGCTGCTTTCAACTTATCCAGGGCATACTCTATGGTAATAGTAAATTGCTTTGTTTGCTTTTCATCGCTTGGCATTGTGTACATAATATCCGTCATAATGGCTTCGCAAATTCCGCGTAAACCACGTGCGCCTAATTTAAAATCGATGGCTTTTTCAACTATAAGGTCTAAAACAGCATCTTCAAACTCAAGTTTAGTTCCTTCCATTTTAAACAATTGCTTGTATTGCTTAATGATTGCATTTTTAGGTTCAGTTAAAATTTGACGCAATGTTTCTTTATCCAAAGGTTTCAAATAAGTAAGAACCGGCAAGCGGCCGATAAGCTCAGGAATCAGTCCGAAAGATTTAAGATCCTGCGGTGAAACATATTGCAGCAAATTTCCTTTGTCAATTTTTTCATCATTCATACTCGAAGCATAACCTACTGCCTGCGTATTCATTCTGCTCGCTATCTTTTTTTCGATACCATCAAAAGCACCACCGCAAATAAATAAAATATTTTTAGTGTTTACTTGAATCATTTTTGCGTCGGGATGCTTTCGTCCTCCCTGAGGCGGGACATTGGCAATGGAATCTTCAAGTAATTTTAATAAAGCCTGTTGAGTACCCTCTTTAATATCGCGTGTTAAAGAAGGATTATCGCCCTTGCGGGAAATTTTATCTATCTCATCAATAAAAACAATTCCTCGTTCTGCCGCAGCCACATCATAATCTGCGGCCTGTAACAAGCGCGTAATGATACTTTCAACATCTTCGCCAACATAACCCGCTTCCGTAAATACGGTTGCATCCGCAATGCAAAAAGGAACGTTGAGTAATTTAGCTATGGTGCGAGCCATGAGTGTTTTTCCGGTTCCGGTTTCGCCTACTAAAATTAAATTACTCTTATCAATTTCAATATCTTCTTTATTATCTTTAGAAACGTGTGAAATTCTTTTGAAGTGATTATAAACCGCAACGCTTAATATCTTCTTTGCTTCATCCTGGCCTATTACATACTCATCCAACTTAGCTTTTATTGCCTGGGGCTTTAATAAATTTAACGAATGCTGTATCTGCTGCTTTTGATCGCCAGAAGTTTCTTCTTTAATTAAATTATAAGCCTGCGTTATGCAATTATCACAAACGTGTCCGTTAATACCCGCTATAAGAATCTTGGCTTCCTTTTTATCGCGGTTACATAAGGAACATTTTAAAACAGTATCTTTTGCCATCTCTAAATTATCTTAATTATTATTGTTCAAAATACTTTTTCATGTAAGTGAAATAAGTATCCTTCCATCCTTTTTTGTACTTCTCCCCTTCTCCATCAGGCAGATGTGTGTGTGACAATGCTACCAGCGTGTACTCCTCTTTTTGAGTAAACATTAATTCCAATATTGAATCTTCATCAGAGGGTGCAAAATCATTTGTACGCCACTTTTGAATAATTCTTTTATGCGGAAATATCTCAACGTTAGTCCCGGAGATATATCCGTTATACACCTTAAAGCTTCCTCCTTCATTTGTACTGGTTTTAGCTTCAGCACCTCCTGTGAATTCAGAATGCGTTTTATCGTTTAACCAACCGGTAAACACATCCTTAGCTTTACAGTTTAACTTAACCGTAATTTTAAACTTTTCCATTGCGTTTTATCCGTTCTTAATTTTAATTTCTTTTTTTTCTTTACTCATTTCATTAACTGCTTCTGCAATTTTTGAAGGGGAAAAACCACACTCTTCATAAAGTTGAGGCTGCTCGCCATGCTCAATCCATTTATCGGGAATACCCAATCTTTTCACTTGAGCCGAATAATTATTTTCGGCCATAAACTCAAGCACGGCTGAGCCCATTCCGCCAATGATGCAGCCATCTTCAACGGTAATAACTTTTTTATAATTAGCGAACACTTCATGCAGCAATTCCTCATCAATAGGTTTAGCAAAACGCATATCATAATGTGCAGCATTAATGCCTTGAGCTTTCAATTCTTCCAGAGCTTCTGTAACAAGGTTTCCGGGATGGCCCAAAGAAAGAATAGCAACTTGTTTACCATCATTTATTTTTCTGCCCTTACCAATTACAATTTTTTGAAAAGGAGTTTTCCAATTAATCATAACTCCATTGCCGCGCGGGTAACGAATACTGAATGGCCCTTTATTTTCATCTAACTGAGCGGTGAACATTAAGTTGCGAAGTTCTTCTTCGTTCATCGGGGCGCTTACCACCATGTTTGGTATACAACGAAAATACGCAATATCAAATGCGCCATGATGTGTGGGGCCATCTGCTCCTGCCAAGCCCCCTCTATCCAAACAAAAAATAACTTTTAAATTTTGTAAGGCCACATCATGCACCACCTGATCGTAGGCGCGTTGCATAAAGGATGAATAAATATTGCAATACGGAATTAATCCTTGGGTAGCTAAACCGGCGCTAAATGTAACGGCGTGCTGTTCTGCAATGCCCACATCAAAAGCTCTGTCAGGCATAGCTTTCATCATGATATTGAGTGAACATCCTGAAGGCATTGCCGGAGTTATGCCCATGATTGCCGGATTTTTTTCAGCGAGTTCTACCATGGTGTGACCAAATACATCCTGATATTTAGGAGGCTGTGGATTTTTTGGGATCACTTTAATAATTTCGCCGGTATCTTTATTAAACAAGCCCGGAGAGTGCCAAACTGTTTCGTTGCCTTCTTCACTAAATTTATATCCTTTTCCTTTTTTGGTGAGAACGTGCAAAAGTTTAGGGCCGGGAATATCTTTTAAATCTGCTAATACTTTTGTTAAGCGCACCACATCGTGCCCGTCAATTGGACCAAAGTATCTGAATTTTAAAGATTCAAATAAATTAGATTGTTTTAATAATCCTGTTTTTATTGAATTTTCAACCTTGCTTGCTATTTCTTGTGCATTGGGTCCAAACTTGCTTATTTTTCCAAGAAGCTCCCAAATTTTATCCTTGGCTTTGTTGTAAGTATGAGAGGTTGTTATATCCGTTAAATATTCTTTTAAAGCTCCTACATTCGGATCAATACTCATACAATTATCATTGAGTATCACCAGAAGATTTGCGTTTTCGACACCGGCATGATTTAATCCTTCGAATGCCAAACCGGCTGTCATAGCGCCATCACCAATAACAGCAATATGTTGTTTATCATTATTTCCCTGGTACTTGCTTGCTACGGCCATACCTAATGCCGCGCTGATGGAAGTAGATGAATGCCCTACGCCGAATGTATCGTATTCACTTTCGCTGCGTTTAGGAAAACCGCTTAAGCCTTTGTAAATACGATTGGTGTGAAAAATGTCGCGGCGACCGGTAAGTATTTTATGTCCGTATGCCTGATGACCAACATCCCATATTAACTGATCGTAAGGGGTATTAAAAATGTAATGAAGCGCAACAGTAAGTTCTACTACGCCCAATGAAGCGCCAAAATGGCCGCCTTTAACCGAAACAAGATCGATGATAAATTGACGTAGTTCGGCACTGAGTTGTTCAAGCTGATCCTCACGCAATTTTTTGAGGTCATTAGGCGAATTAATCTTAGCTAATAAATCACCAGGAATAAAGCCGGAACCTTTAACAATTTTCATTATACAAATATAGCTTAATTATACGGTTTTTAGAACCGAAAATAAGTTTATAAAGTATGTGTACAAAGTGTAAATTATGTTAATAATATTCTGATTTTTTATCTGAAAGCAATGGATTCTGGAAAAACAATCACAACAAATTATTTTTTCATTAAATACCCTTTTTCAAGGGTCACGGTTTCTTTATCGCTATTTTTTAAAGTGATCTTTTCTGAAATTTCCTTAAAACCCTTTTTCTTGATGATAAGATTGTAATTTCCTCCTTTTAACGTAATAAAGTATTCGCCGTTTTCATTGGTATTTGTGGATGCAATTTGAGCACCTGCATCATCCGTTAAAACAACTTCAACTTCTGATAACCCAAAACCTTCGTAACCATCACGAATAGTTCCTTTTAAAATACTTAATCCGTTGCTTATTTTTTTCTTACCGTCGGCTTCTAAAATTGCATACTCTTTAAGATCAATTTTATAAATATCATTTTCACCTAAACCGCCCTTACGCTCGCTAGAAATGTAGGCGTATTTTGCATCGGCACTAATAGTGAGCTGCCCTTCTTTAGCACTGCTGTTAATCGGATAACCAAGATTAACCGGAGCACTCCATTTGCCGCCGTTATTAACGGTTTTAAATACATCGTAACTGCCCATGCTGTTTGGGCCGTTACTACAGAAAAATAAAGTTTTGCCATCGGGTGCTAAAAACATCCCGGCTTCATCATATTTTGAATTTACTTCCGCACCAAGATTAACAGGCTTTGCCCATTCTTTTTTATTAATTCGCTCGACCATCCAAATATCGCTTCCGCCAAAACCGCCGGGTCTTTCGCTTGTAAAAAAATACCGTTTTCCATCGGGAGAAATACATGCGCCACCCTCCCAATAACTTGATGCTATAGGCTTACCTAGGGGTTCAGGCGTTTTCCATTTGCCGCTATTTATTTTGCTAACAAAAACATCGCCGCCACGCGACTCTTTATCTTTAATATCATTTTTATAAATAAAAATCTGCTTTCCATCGGGAGAAATACTCGTGCAAGCATCGTGTGCTTTTGTATTAATGGAACCCGGAACTTCATTTGCTTTACCAAATTTTTTTGCTGTTGAATCATAAAGCGAAATAAAAATGTCTTCAAAATACTTTCCATCACCCTCCACGTCTACTTCCGCATTTGTGCTTTCAGGACGACGCGTAGTAAATACCAAACGACTGCCGTCTGCTGTAATACACGGATTTTTATCGTCATATTTACTGTTAATATCCGCCCCTAAGTTAGTGACTTCAACAGCCATTGGTGAGCTAATCATACGTTTGGCATTCTGGCACTGACTTAAAAGTACATCTGCTTCCTCTTCGTTTTCTTTATCTTTGCTATTACTCGCTTTATAGGCCGTAAATTCTTCAATGGCCTTATCATTGTTTTCTTCAGCCTGAAGTATTTTACCAAGCATTAAATGAGTTTCCACTTTAAAATTCTCTTTGGCTTCCTTGGCTTTTAAAAAATACTCTTTAGCCTTGTCTGTGTCCTTTAAACCGTAATAACAATACCCAAGATAATATAGAACGGTGCCATTATTTGGCTCATTTTTTTCCACTTCTCTGTAAAGATTAATTGCACTTACATATTGACCCGCATATAATTTTTGTTTTGCTAAACCCATTTTTGCCGCATCGCCGGCATCTTTAAACACATTTCCTTTTTTTTCTTTGCTGGAAGGAGGTTCTTGCGCGAAAATTGAAATTGAAATAAATAAGAAAATAAATAAGAATTTGGTCATAAACTTTGTTTTAATTGTCGATTCTAATTTACAGTTTTATATTTGATTTTTTATAAATTTTTTATAAATTTATATCTTTGGTGAAACCAAAAAAAACAATCCGCTAATATCATGCTATATTAAGCCTTGAAAAAACATTATATGCTGAATAAAAAAATAGTTACTTCGTTTTTTACTATAGGGCTTTTTTTTGTAACTTCCTCAAGCGTAGATTGATCTGATACAGTGCTGGCTTAACAATGGCTTAAAAGAATAAACTTACACTTTTTTGCGGATGCTTATTACAATCGGAACTCCTGTAAAATCGTATTTTTCGCGGATCTTATTTTCAAGAAAACGCTTGTAACTGTCGTTTACATATTGCGGTAAATTGCAGTAGAACATAAATAAAGGTTCGGCCTTTAATTGCGTAATGTATTTTATTTTAACCTCTTTTCCTTTAATAGAAGGCGGCGGCTGATTATCGATTACGGGAAGTAAATAATCATTTAGTTCTCTGGTTTTAATGTGACGGGTTTTATTTTCATAAACGTACATGGCAATTTCTACTGCCTTCATTATCCTTTGCTTTTCAATAACAGAGGTAAAAATAATAGGCACATCCTTAAAAGGCGCTATTCGTTCACGGATTTTGTCTTCGTATTCCTTAGCGGTTTTGGTGTCTTTTTCAATCAGATCCCATTTATTTACAATAATGGCCAGGCCTTTTCTGTTTTTTTCAACCAGACTCAATATACTTAAATCCTGTGCTTCCACACCTTGTTCAGCATCAATCATCAATAAACAAACGTCACAACTTTCAATAGCGTTAATGGTACGTAATACACTGTAAAATTCAAGATCTTCCTGAACTTTTGCTTTTTTACGCATTCCGGCAGTATCAATCAGCCAAAAATCATGTCCGAATTTTGTATACCGCGTGTTGATGGTATCACGCGTAGTGCCGGCTACCGGTGTTACTATATTCCGTTCTTCCCCCAAAAGCGCATTGGTTAAGGATGATTTTCCGACATTAGGCCTGCCAACAATGGCTATCCTTGGAATATCGGCTTGTTCAATGGCTCCGTCATCCGAAGGAAAAGTTGCCACCACAGCGTCTAAAAGATCGCCTGTTCCGCTTCCTGTTGCTGCCGAAATAGAAAAAACTTCGCCTAAGCCCAAGGAGTAAAAGGCTGCCGAATAAGCCGCTCTTTCATGGTTATCCACTTTATTGGAAACTACAATTGCTTTCTTTTTACTTTTACGGATAATCTTGGCAACCTCCGTGTCGTATTCCGTAACTCCGTCATTTACATCTACAACAAACATCAGAGAAGTGCATTCTTCAATGGCTATTTGAACTTGCTTGCGTATTTCACCTTCAAAAACATCATCGCTTCCCTTAATATAACCACCGGTGTCAATCAAACTAAATTCAACGCCCTGCCACTCCACTTTACCGTAATGCCTGTCGCGTGTTACTCCCGAAATTTCATCCACAATAGCTTTGCGGGTTTCGGTTAAGCGGTTAAAAAGGGTGGATTTTCCTACATTAGGTCGTCCTACTATGGCTACAATATTTGGCATGAGGGTGCAAAAGTACTAAAATTAGAGCAATTATGCTCTTGTAAAAAACAGGACTTTAATGTATATTTGAGTTATGCGTTTAAGGATAACCTTATTTATTTTTTTTATAGTAAGCTTAACTAAAGTATTCCCGCAAAGCTACGAGGATGCCCGTGTTGTAAAACCTGTTGTTAATCCGGCGTTAAAATTAACTGAGAACATAGGCCAATGGGATAATAAAATATTATTTAAAGCGCAATTAGATGGCGGAAATTTATTTCTTGAAAGAAACTGCCTAACCTTCAATTTTTACGATAAACAAAAAATAAGAGCTATTCACCATGGAGGTTTTGAGAAAGGAATTTATAAAGATTATTCTATTAAATGCCATGCCTATAAAGTTAATTTTTTAGGTTGTAATTTGAATTCTCAAATAGAAAAATACCAAAAGGGATCTGATTACGAAAACTTCTATTTAGGAAACAATCCTCGAAAGTGGAAAAGCAATGTTAATAATTATCATCAGGTGTGGTTGAAGAATTTGTATAACGGAATAGACTATGAGGTGATTACTTCTGTGAACGGCTTAAAATATAATTTTCATTTACAGCCAAACTCAAATGTAAACGATATAAAACTGCAATATGATGGAGCCGACAAGTTAAAAATTAAAGACGGTGCTTTGATTGTTAAACTTCAGATAAATACAATCATTGAACAAAAGCCTTTCGCTTACCAATTAATAAACGGTTTTATTAAGCAAATACCCTGCAATTATAAATTAAACGATAATGTTTTAAGCTTTGATTTTCCTGAAGGATACGACAAAAACTATTCCCTTGTTATTGATCCGGTTCTTGTATTTGCCGCGCAGGCGGGTTCTACCGCTGATAATTTCGGGATGACAGCCACTTTTGATCAACAGGGAAATTTCTATAGCGGCGGTACGGTTTTTGACATCGGTTATCCTTTTGTAACCGGCTCATACAGTAATTTTTTTAACGGCCCCCCGGCTTATGGTAATACTGACATTTTTTTAACCAAATATAATTCAACAGGCAATGCTCTGCTATTTTCGACTTATATGGGAGGCAACGGCACCGAAGTAGTGACCAGTTTAATTGTAGATAAAACCAACAATTTATATTTATATGGCGCAACCGGTTCGGCCAATTTTCCTGTTTTGGCAACCGGTGCATATACCACGTTCGCCGGCGGTTCCAACATCGGATTTATCAGTAACGGCTCAGTATTCTTTAACGGCACCGATATGTATATCGCTAAATTTAATTCTTCCGGAACAACACTTTTGGGAAGTACCTATTACGGGGGATCGGGTAATGATGGGGTTAATTATCTTGAAGGAGTAAACACTACGACATTCAGCTTATACCCTGCCCCGGGTACTGCTACTACCAATATTACCAACTATGATTCCCTTCAAACAAATTATGGCGATACTTACCGCGGAGAAATTCAATTAGATACCCTAAATAATGTTTACATTGCCAGTTCTACCCGATCTTCTGACCTCCCCATGGTAGGTGGATTTGATAATACCTTAGGGGGAAAACAGGATGCTGTTATCGCGAAATTCAACACTAATCTTTCTTCTCTTATATACAGTAGCTTTATCGGGGGTTCTAAAATGGAATGTGGCAACGGGCTTTTTGTAACTCCCAACTTTGAAGTTTTTGTTACCGGCGGCACAACATCAAACACCTTATTTCCAAGTATGGCTGGCGGACAATCCCCCACTTATAATGGAGGAAAATGTGACGGCTTTTTATGCAAAATAAACGCATCAGGTAACTCCTTGTTGCAGTCAACTTATATTGGCACTAATTTGTACGATAATTCTTTTTGTGTACAGTGCAATGTTGCCGGAGAACCCCATGTGTTCGGGCAATCAAAAGGTAACATGCCTGTAATAATACCCGCGGGGGCCTCAAGCATATTTAGTGTAACCAACACGCATCAATTTATCACAAAATATAATAATACGCTCACTACTAAATTGATGTCAACCGTTTTTGGAAGCAGCACTTCAAACTTTGATATTTCACCTTCAGCTTTTGCTGTCGATGAATGTAACGGCAATATTTATCTATCCGGATGGGGCGGCAATATATTAACAGGTCCGCCAATTTCCGGAATGCCACTTTTAAATCCCACACAAGCTACAACCACGGGTTATGATTTTTATTTAATGGCGTTAAAACCCAATGCAAGCAGTTTATTATACGGATCCTATTTTGGGGGGTCGAACAGTCAAGAACATGTAGACGGAGGCACCTCACGTTTTGATAGGAAAGGTGTAATTTACCAGTCAGTTTGCGCGGGATGCGGAGGCAACCAGGATTTTCCGCATACAGCCGGAGCGTGGCCTTGTCCCACTACAACTAATTGTCCCAATCCAAATCCTTCAGGCAATTGCAATAATGGGGTCTTTAAGATTGATTTTCAATTACAAACTACCATTGCAAGCATCAACACCAATACAGTTGCCGGATGCGCTCCCTTAACTGTTAATCTTACAAACAGTATGCCCGGCACCAGCTATACCTGGTATCTTGGCCCCGGAAACACAACTTCAACAGTTCCCAATCCTGCTGTTACTTTCACTAATCCGGGAACCTATACAATTTCTTTGGTGGTTCACGATACCACAAAATGTGTAAAAAAAGACAGTGCAATTAAAATAATAAACGTTTATCAAAAATCAACGCCTGCATTTACATCCACCATAACTCCTTGTTCAAATTCGTTGACAGCCACAAATACATCTACGGGATCAGGCAGCACCTATACCTGGAATTTTGGCGACGCCTCTCCAACAACAACTTTATCAAATCCCACCCACACTTATGCCGCATCAGGGAATTATACGATTACGCTGGTAGAAACGAATTCCTTTGGTTGTAAAGATTCCATAAAAAAGCCCGTCACGGCATTAATTTTTAATCCGGTTGTCGTCAACAGTTCATCCATGTGTTCAGGTTATTCAACAACACTTACAGCAAATGGTGGCACAAGCTATACTTGGACTCCAACAAGCAGTTTATTCAATCCTTCTTCGGCATCTACGGTTGCTAACCCAACTACAACCACTATATATACCGTTACAATCAACAATAACAGTACGGGTGATAATTGCACTTCCACACTCACTACTCAAATAACAGTATTTCCACAACCTTCCGCCTCCTTCAGTACAAATATGAATCCATGCGGAGGTGGAGTAAATTTTACCGATCAATCAGCTTCAAATATAGTTGCTTGGCAATGGAATCTTTCATCCTCCATTACAAGTACTATTCAAAATCCCTATAACTTTTATAGCACCGGAGGAACGCACACCATAAATTTAATTGTTACAAACAATGATGGCTGTAAGGATACATCACAACAGATAATTACGGTAATCGTTCCGCCCCCTCTTAGCATAAACGGAAACAGTTTAATTTGCACAGGGAATAAGGCTCAGTTAAACGCAAGCGGCGGAGTTAGTTACCAATGGACTCCTACTCTTTCCCTTGATATTTCATCTATTGCCACACCTGTTGCTTCGCCCACAATTAGCACAACATATTCTGTTATTATAACAACTTCCGGTAACTGTAGTTTTCTTCTAAACACAACGGTAAACGTTAGTCAGATACCCACAGGAGTTGTTTCTGCCATTGCTTCTCCTCCATATATTATCACAGGAAATTCCACTACTCTGACTTATTTGGGCGCACCGGGTTCAGTTATTACTTGGTATCCATTAGGAAGCACAAGTCCTGCAACGGGCTATACGGTTTCCGTATCTCCTATAAAACCTACTACCTATACAGCAGTAGCCAATACAGGTGCCTGCACTCAAAAAACAACAGTGTTTGTAGAAGCTTATTCAGAAGGATGCATTGATAAAGATGTATTTGTACCCAACACATTTACGCCGAATGCAGATGGGCAAAATGATATTTTTATTGTTAGAGGATTAAAAGTACAGGAAATTTATTTTGCAATTTACAACCGATGGGGCGAACTAGTTTTTGAAACTACAGATAAAACAACAGGTTGGGACGGAATATACAAAGGCCGTCCTGCCGACGTGGGCGTATTTGGCTGGTACTTGAAAGTAAAATGTTTTAACGGTGAAGAAACATTCAGAAAGGGGAATGTAACTTTAGTAAGATAAGTATTCTTTGATTTAATTCTCACAACCTCGGCTCAATATTTTACCTATGAAAGTTACGATTATACAAACACATTTATACTGGGAAAATCGAAAAAAAAATATTGAACATTTCGATAATTTGATTGATCGGATTGAGGAAGAAACCGATCTGATTGTTTTACCGGAAATGTTTACCACTGGCTTTACCATGAACCCTGAAATGTTAGCAGAACCAACCGATGGGCCTACTTTACATTGGTTGAAGAAAAAAGCTTTAGAAAAAAACGCTGTTTTAACGGGCAGCGTTGCCGTGAAAGAAGGTCAAAATTATTTTAACCGTTTATTTTGGGTAGATCTGCACGGAAACGTAAGCGTTTATAACAAACGGCATTTGTTTCGGATGGCCAAGGAAGATCAACATTATTTTGCCGGTCATAAACGAATTATTACACATATTAAAGACTGGAAGATTTGCCCGATGGTTTGCTATGATCTTCGTTTTCCGGTGTGGAGCAGAAACACTTTTAAACAAATATCTCCTATATCTTGTGAAGCAGAATACGATGTATTGCTTTATGTGGCTAATTGGCCAGAAGTGAGAAATTATCCCTGGAAACAATTATTAATTGCTCGAGCCATTGAAAACCAATGTTATGTTATAGGTGTAAACAGAATAGGAAAAGATGGCAATGGCCTTGAACACTCGGGCGACAGCATGGTTATAAATCCTCGGGGCGAAATAATAAGCAAAACAAAAGCGTTTGAAGAAAGCGTTGAAACTATAAATTTAGACAAAGAGTATCTCGAAGACTATCGTAAAAATTTTCCGGTTGGTTTGGATGCAGATCACTTTGAAGTGAGGAAATAATTTATCGCAGGAATTTTAATCATAAATTTTTGACAATTATACTAGTGTAATCAATAGTTTCCTTTATTGGTTAAACCTTCCAAAATCCTATATTTACAATCTCAATTCGGATAATCAATTTTAAATATGGACTATAATTTTAGTGAAATAGAAAAAAAATGGCAGGCTCGTTGGGCAAAAGAAAAACCTTTTAAAGCCGAAAACAATTCTACTAAACCTAAATATTATGTGCTCGATATGTTTCCGTATCCTTCGGGCGCAGGCCTGCATGTGGGGCATCCTTTAGGCTACATTGCTTCGGACATTATGGCTCGTTATAGACGTCATAAAGGCTTTAATGTGCTGCATCCAATGGGGTATGATTCATTTGGGTTACCCGCAGAGCAATATGCCATTCAAACAGGACAGCATCCCGCACTTACTACCCAAGAAAACATTCAACGCTACCGTGAACAATTAGATAAGATTGGATTTAGTTTTGATTGGGACAGAGAAGTAAGAACCTCTGATCCGGAATATTATAAATGGACACAATGGATCTTTATTCAGTTGTTTAACAGCTGGTACAATAAAGAAAGTGATAAAGCAGAGGATATTAAAACACTGATTGCAGAATTTGAAAAAAAAGGCAATAGTGCAGTAAATGCTTCTTGCGATGAAGGAACAAAAAAATTTACAGCTTTAGAATGGAAAGCGTTTTCAGAAAAGAAAAAATCAGATGTGTTAATGCATTACCGCATTGCTTATCTGGGCGAAGCGTATGTAAACTGGTGTCCCGCATTAGGTACTGTTTTAGCTAACGATGAAGTGAAAGATGGCGTAAGTGAACGTGGCGGCCACCCAGTAGAACGCAAACTCATGAAGCAATGGAGTATGCGGATAACGGCTTATGCAAATCGTTTACTGGAAGATTTGAATAAAATAGACTGGCCCGAAAGTTTAAAAGAATCGCAGAGATATTGGCTTGGAAAATCAGTAGGCACAAGTTTACGCTTTCAACTTAAAAATTCAGAAGATAAAATTGAAGTATTTACTACACGCCCCGATACAATTTTTGGAGTGTCTTTTTTAACGCTTGCTCCTGAACATGAACTGGTAGAAAAAATAACAACTGCAGAACAAAAAAATCAGGTAACTGATTATATAACCAAATCAAAAAATCGCAGTGAACGCGAGCGACAGGCAGAGGTTACAAAAGTTAGCGGCGTTTTTACCGGAGCTTATGCGGAGCATCCCTTCACAGGAAATAAAATTCCGGTATGGATTGGCGATTATGTTTTAGCGGGCTATGGAACCGGTGCTGTAATGGCTGTGCCGGGACATGATTCAAGAGATTATGCATTTGCTAAAAATTTCAATCTACCAATTCCCGAAGTTGTTCAGGGTGGTGATATTACTAAAGAATCGTATGATGCAAAAGAAGGAAAATTAATTAATTCCGATTTCTTAAACGGATTAGAAGTTAAAGCTGCATTAAAAAATTCAATTGAAGAAATTGAGAAACGAGGCCTCGGAAAAAGTAAAATAAATTTTCGTTTAAGAGATGCTGTGTTTGGGAGACAACGTTACTGGGGAGAACCCATTCCTGTTTATTATAAAAACGATATTCCGTATGTATTAGCGGAAAATGAATTGCCTTTGGTTTTACCCGAAGTAGATAAATTTTTACCAACCGAAGATGGCGAACCTCCATTAGCCCGCGCAAAAAATTGGAAATACAAAGGAGAGTTTGAATACGAATTAACTACCATGCCGGGCTGGGCCGGAAGCAGTTGGTATTTTTTGCGTTACATGGATGCGCTGAACGATAAAACTTTTGCAGATAGAACGCTTAGTGACTACTGGCAAAATGTGGATTTGTATATTGGTGGTAGCGAACATGCTACCGGACATTTATTGTATGTGCGCTTCTGGACAAAATTTTTGTTTGATCTAAATCATATTTCTGTTGATGAGCCGGCAAAAAAACTGATCAATCAGGGAATGATTCAAGGTACATCAGCAATGGTTTACAGAGTAAACAATTCTAACAAAATTGTTTCAGCTGGATTAAAAAATAATTATGATACTACTTCAATTCACATAGATGTAAATATTGTAGAAAACAATGTAGTGAATGTTGAAGCCTTAAAAAAATGGCGTGACGATTTTGCAAACGCAGAATTTGAATTAGAAGATGGTAAGTTATTAGCCGGTTCCGCAGTTGAAAAAATGAGCAAACGATGGTACAACGTTGTAACGCCTGATTTGATTTGCCAAAAATTCGGTGCCGACACTTTACGATTATATGAAATGTTTTTAGGTCCGCTTGAACAAAGTAAGCCATGGAACACCAATGGAATAACAGGAGTTTCGGGGTTTTTAAAAAAACTTTGGCGTCTGTTTTATCAGAATAATACATTTACTGTTTCTGAAGAAGAGCCTACAAAAGCGGAATTAAAAACGTTACATAAAACCATTAAAAAAATTACGGAAGACATTGAACGTTTTTCATTCAACACGTCCGTGAGTAATTTCATGATCTGCGTTAACGAACTAGGTGAACAAAAATGTAATAAACGGGCAATACTTGAAAAATTAATTCTATTAGTTTCACCTTATGCCCCGCACATTGCCGAAGAGCTTTGGGAGAGCCTGGGACATACAGAAAGTATATCAACGGCTCCTTTTCCGGAATTTAACGAAGCCTATTTAACCGAAGATAGCTTTATTTATCCTGTTTCATTTAATGGTAAAACACGGTTTCAATTGGATCTTTCTGCAACTTTAACCGCGCAGGAAGTGGAAAAAATTGTTATGGAAAACGAGCAAATTTCTAAATATCTGGAAGGCAAAACACCGAAAAAAATAATCGTAGTCCCAAAAAAGATAGTCAATATTGTAATTTAGATTTTAAAATTTCTATAATAAAAAAATGCAGCTCTAAAAAGAACTGCATTTTTTTTAATAAATTATTTAATGTTTTAGTCTACATTATCGTGAAGAAAAGAATTATTCGGACGGATCTCAATTTTCTTGTCATCTCCTTCGCTTAAGGTATAACGTGAAACATTTGATTGGGTACTAGGATTTTTGTTTTCCAGAGAAATATTCTTTCTTTCAAAAGCAGTTTGTTTTTCAAGAGCAGCTAACCCTTCAGGGCTTTTCATTTTAATGGTAATATCCTTTAATTTACGAATTCGCTCCTGAGCCAACTTAATTTGCTCTTCACGTGAAACAGCTTCTTGGTCTATATCCTTCTGATTTTCATTTTTAGATTCATTAACCGGCGTATTGGACACTTCTACTACTTCGTTAAAAGTAAACTCAGTTACATTTTTAGTTATTTCAGGAATTTCATTTCTTGTCTCTTCTTTGCCAAAAGCAACCACAGATTCATCGTCCTTATTTTCTTCCGATATTTCTATTGATGAAATAGGAGATTCGGTCTCTTTGTTATCATCTTTAATAAAAACAAAAGGTTCTGTATTCTGAATCTCGTCCATGATGTTAATTTGCTTCACTTCATCCACAGGTTTCACTTGCGCTTTCTCATCCAGATTAACAATTTTACGCTCTTTAAATACCGGAGCTTCAAAGCCTGTGCTTTGCTTTGTTTTAAATCCGGTGGCAATAATGGTAACGCTAACATTATCTCCTAAAGACGGGTCAGTACCATAACCTGTAATTAGCTCAGCAGTTCCGCCAGCAGCTTCTTGAATAAAATCGGTAATTTCTCCGAATTCATCCATATCAATATCATCGCTTCCGCTCATGATATTTAATAACACATGGCGTGCACCACTAATATCGTTATCATTTAATAAAGGAGAATTCAGCGCTTGCTCCACCGCTTTAATTGCGCGCTTTTCACCGCTGGCTACCGCAGAACCCATGATGGCAACACCGCTATCCTGCATAACTGTTTTCACATCATTAAAATCAACATTAATATGCATGTGCAAACTGATGATCTCTGCAATACTTTTTGCAGCACCGGTTAATACATCATCAGCGTGTTCAAAGGCTTCACTCATTTTTAAATTGCCATATATCTCACGCAATTTATCATTACCAATTACAAGTAAAGTATCTACGTACTTTTTCATTTCCTCCAAACCAAGTTCGGCTTGTTGACGGCGTTTTCTTCCTTCAAATGTAAAAGGAATAGTAACAATGCCAACCGTTAGTATACCCATTTCTTTGGCTATACTTGCAATCACGGGGGCTGCACCAGTTCCTGTTCCACCACCAAGTCCTGCAGTAATAAACACCATTTGGGTATTTTCATCCAGATAATTTTTAATTTCATCTATAGACTCCAATGCGGCATTGCGTCCAACATCAGGAATAGAACCCGCACCCAGGCCTTTGGTTAATTTATTTCCTAACTGGATTTTATTAGGCACAGGGCTTTTTTCTAGCGCCTGCCTGTCGGTATTACAAATTATAAAATCAACGCCTTTAATACCCAGGCGATACATGTGATTCACGGCGTTGCTTCCGCCGCCGCCTACTCCTATCACTTTAATGATGGATTTTTCATCCTGTGGTAATTCGAATTGCATCATGATATTTGTTTTTAATTAAGGTTTATTTTATGCTTATTTATTCTTATTCGATGTCGTCACTGATCCAATCCTGAGCACTTTTAATGATGTTCTCAAAAAAGTTTCCGATTTTCTTTTTGGAGTGTCCCACTACTTTATTTGTTTCTTTTATTTGTTCCACTTTTGTTTTTGGTTCGGTTTGAACTTCCGGCTTCGCTATGTTTAATCCTCGTTTTGCTTCACGCTCATACTTTTCAATTCCTTTCATCACCAAGCCAACACCGGTAGCGTACAAAGGATTTTTTAATTCATCGTCATCTCCTGCCAAATGTTCATTTGGAGTTCCAATGCGGCAATCCATTCCGGTGGTGAGCATAACTAATTGAGGCAAATGTTTTAATAAAGAACCTCCACCTGTTACTACAATTCCTGCAGAAAGTTTTCGTTCGTAGCCGCTGCTTTTAATTTCAAACAAAACAAACTCAAGAATTTCTTCCATGCGCGCCTGAATGATCTGTGCTAGAAATTTAATTGAGATCTCTTTGTGAGGTCGCCCACGTAAACCCGGAATTGAAATAATTTCATTCTCCTGATTTTCTTGAGCCAAAGCAGAGCCAAAACGAACTTTTAATTGTTCAGCCTGAGTTTTAATAATACCGCATCCTTCTTTTATATCATCCGTTATAATATTTCCTCCGAAAGGAATAACAGCAGTATGACGGATAATGCCATCATAAAAAATCGCCACGTCGGTGGTTCCTCCGCCAATATCTACCAACACCACGCCTGCTTCTTTTTCCTCATCGCTTAACACCGCATCAGCGCTTGCTAAAGGTTCGAGATGAAGATCACCGGTTTCTAATCCTGCACGGTTAACACATTTGAATATATTTTTAACAGCACTAACTTGGCCGGTGATAATATGAAAATTTCCTTCTAAACGAATACCGGCATGTCCAATAGGATTTCTTATTCCGGATTCGCTGTCAATAATATATTCCTGAGGAATAACATGAATAATTTCTTCTCCCGGACTCATTACAAGTCTATGCATATTGTCAATTAAATGATCAACATCTTTTTGTGAAACTTCATCCTCTAAGCTTTGACGGGTAATCATTCCGCGATGCTGCATACTTTTTATATGTTGACCGGCAATGCCGACAATAACTTCAAAAATATCAACGCCTGCCTGATTAGCTGCAATTTCAACAGCAGTTCTGATAGAAGCAACAGTTTGTTCAATGTTAACCACTACTCCGCGGCTTACGCCAAGAGATTCCGTTTTACCAATACCAATAATAACAACTTTACCAAACTCATTCCGGCCTCCTAAAATGGCAGCAATTTTTGTCGTACCAATGTCTAACCCAACTACTAGTTCGGATAACTTTTGTTTGCTTTGATTAAGTTGTTTTTCCATAATTATTATTTTTTAGTGCAAACCACCAGGTTCTTATATTTTAAATTGATGGTAGAATACTTTGTCCAGCTATCGGACTTATTTAAGCCCTGAGTATAAAATAATTTTAATTTATTAAATTTCTCCGCTAAGCTTTCTGTGCTGCCAAATATTATTTTATTGTCGCCTACGGCAGGGAAAAGTTCTATTTCCTTATCATTATTTACGTATATCTGATGCAGCAGGGCACTTAAAACAGTGTCGCCATTAATGTGTTGAACCACATCTAAAACGTCATCCAACACCGATATTTCTTTAAATATTTTATTTCCTTTTATCTGATCAACTGTAAATTGATATCTCCTGGAATATGGCTCAGTAATATTGCCACTTGCTACAATTACCCGTGCCGAATAATTTTGGTTCAAGGGCATTAATTTATTTTGCGAATCAATGTAATAGCTTTCTCCATCCATATTTATTATTCTGCAAACAGGAGTGCGTTGTTTAACATCAATTTTAACTTCACCGTTTAAATCAGCTGATACTTCGGCAACCTCAATAGCAGGGTGGGAGTTGAGTGCTTTTTCAATTTGGGGAATACTTATGTTTTTATACCGGCTTTCTATCAACGTATCGTTTCTGGCTATTAAAAAATCTTTCACATCTTTTTCTGATAAAAATAAATTTTCGTCATTATTAAAAATTGAAACGCTGATATTCTTCACGGCAATATTTCTTTCACTGGCTGAAACAAAAGCCAGCGAAGCCGATATCCCTCCAATGGCAATGATCCAGAGAAGCGTAACAATAATTCGTTTATAATTTATTTTTTTCAATCTCTATTTAACTTGGAATAATATTTTTTCAATTTGACTTATCATTCCATCAATGTCACCTGCACCCATTGTAAGCAAAACTTCAGGACTTTCATTCCTAATATGCTCTATTGCTTCCTCTTTACTTAACACTTTACTATTCTTACTTTTCATTTTATCAATCAGCATTTTTGAGCTTACTCCCTCAATGGGTTTTTCGCGAGCCGGATAAATATCAAGTAAAATACATTCATCAAGCATATCCAAACTGGCAGCAAACGCATCAGCAAAATCTCTTGTCCGTGTAAATAGATGGGGTTGAAAAATTCCCATTATTCTTTTTTCCGGATAAAGACTCTTCACTGAGCCAATAGTAGCTGTTAATTCTTCGGGGTGGTGAGCATAATCATCTATGTAAATGACCTTATCACTTTTCACCCTATAATCAAACCTGCGTTTTACACCGCTAAAAGAACGTAAAGCCTCCTTTATAATCTCACCTTTTATTCCTAACTGCTGGGCCACTGCAACTGCCGCAATGGAATTCTCAACATTATGCGTACCCGGCAACCCTAATGTAACACTATCAATACTCTCAATCGGACTTTGTATATCAAAATAAAACTGCGCATTTTCAATCGTTATTGATTTTGCGCAATATTCCGTATCTAAATTTAGTGAGTAGATAAGATGCTTATTGGTGAGTCTCAAATCGTTATCAACATTTTTTTTAACAATGAGTGTTCCCCCCGATTTTAACTTGCCTGCGAACAAGGCATAACTTTCTTTTACGTGTTCGGCATCGCCGTAAATATCTAAATGATCCGCGTCAACGCTTGTTATTACAGCAATATCCGGCTCCAAGGTAAGAAATGAACGATCGTACTCATCGGCCTCCACAACAATATAAGTATCGCTCTTATCTACTTCCCCGAGCAATAAATTGGTATTATAATTCTTTGAAATACCTCCCATAAAGGAAAAACAATTAATTCCTGCGCTTTTTAAAAGATGCGTTACTAAAGTTGTGGTTGTTGTTTTACCATGGGTGCCCGCTATTGCTATCGTTTTAAACTGGCGTGTAATTTCACCCAAAACCTGCGATCGCTTTAAAATAGTATAATTCTTTTGTATAAGATATTGATATTCCTGATTTTCCTGAGGTATGGCCGGTGTATAAATAATTAAAACCTCATCCTTTTTAAAGATCCCAAGAATTTCATTAAGATAGTTCACATCATCTTTATAATGACAAATAACTCCTTCCTCTTCTAACTGCAAAGTTAAAGGAGTAGAAGTTTTATCATAACCAATCACTTTTTTATTATAATGATTGAAATATCTGGCAAGAGCACTCATGCCGATACCGCCGACACCTAAAAAATAATACAATTTATAATCTAATATTTTCATTATAATTTATAATTGGCAAGTTTTAATACTTCTTTTGCAATAACATTTGCAGAATCATGAAAAGCCATTTTTAAAATATTTTCTCTTAATGCTTTTTGTTTGGCTGAATCGTTCAATAACTCGATTGAGGTTTTAATTAAATATATACTCGCCTCCTCATCCTTAACTATAACAGCAGCATCTTTTTTTACAAGTGCCATTGCATTTTTTGTTTGATGATCTTCCGCTACATTGGGCGAAGGCACTAAAATACAAGGCATTCCAATATTACAAAGTTCAGAAACCGAACTGGCACCCGCTCTTGAAATAACAATATCTGCAGCGGCATAAGCTAAGTCCATGCGACTTATAAAATCCCTCGCTATAATGTTCTTATCGTTGTATTTTTTTACTTGTTCATTGGCCGTAGAAATATAACCTTTACCGGTTTGCCATATTAGCTGGATATTATTCCTGAAAATTTCTTCCAGTCCTTCACCTACAGCTTCGTTTATTGTTTTAGCACCAAGACTTCCACCTATAACAAGAATAGTTTTTTTTGTTTCATCCAAATTAAAAAAAGAAAATGCTTCTTCACGTTTTCCATTTATATGTATCACCTGTTGCCTTACAGGATTTCCGGTTATTATTATTTTGTGAGCGGGGAAAAATTTTTCCATGCCTTCGTAGGCTACGCATATTGCATTTGCTCGTTTAGATAAAATTTTATTTGTTATGCCGGCATAAGAATTTTGCTCTTGAATTAATGAAGGAATGTTTTTATTAGCGGCCGCCCTTAATAAAGGGCCGCTGGCGTATCCACCTGTACCTACTACAACATCAGGTTGAAAATTTTTAACTATTTTTTTTGTTTTGAAAAGGCTTGCAATAATCAGAAAAGGAAGTTTAAAGTTTGAAAGCGTAAATTTTCTTTGGAGGCCGGCAATAGGTATTCCAATAATTTTATATCCGGCAGCCGGAACCCTTTCCATCTCCATTTTTCCAGAAGCGCCAACAAAAAGAATGTCGGCATCAGGAACCAAATTTTTTATTTCATTTGCTATAGCAACAGCCGGGAAGATATGTCCGCCGGTTCCCCCTCCACTTAATATGACTTTAAGCTGTTTCAAGTTTTTCTTCAGATTTATCTTCAATACTTCTGCTCACACTCAAAATGATACCCATAGAAATCATGGTGAACCAAATGGAAGTTCCACCCATACTAACCATTGGTAAAGGCTGGCCAGTTACAGGAAATAAATTAACTGCTACCGCCATGTTAACTAACGCCTGAAATACCAAACTAAATGTTAGTCCGATTGCAACGAAACTGCCAAAGGGTTTTTCATTATCTCTTAAAATTTTTACCCCGCGATACAATAAAATCATGTAAAGAAATAACATTACAAATCCGCTTAACAGACCATACTCCTCAATAATGATAGCATAAATAAAATCAGAAGAAGCTTGCGGTAAAAAAGCGCGCTGCGTGCTGTTCCCTGGACCTTTACCAATTACTCCGCCAGTTGCAATTGCTATTTTTGCCTGTTCACTCTGGTAGTTACTGTTTTTATCGCCATTTGAAAAACCCTCAATTCTACCCTTCCAGGTAGAACCACGCCCACCGGGTATTGTATTTGGTGCAAACCAGATCCAGGTAAAAAACAGAGCACCTGCTAACACACAAATAGAAAATATTTTAAGAATGATCTTACTATCAATCCCTCCTAAAAACATCAACAACAAACAATTCACAAATAATAGTGCTGCCGTTGAAAAATTAGCAGGTAAAATCAAAGCGCAAATAAGTCCGATAGGCAGCATGAGATATTTTAATACTGATTTAAAATCCACCAGTTTTTTTGCCTTTACGGTTAATACACGCGCAACATAAATTAGAAGCATTAGTTTTGCAATATCAGAGGATTGAAAAGTTAAACCCAAACCCGGAATTTCCAACCAACGAGATGCTTCACCCGCGCTTACACCTTTAAGCAATGTATAAAGTAAAAGTGGTATTGAAAGGAAAAATCCAATTTGCGCCACTTTGCTGAATACGGTGTATTTTATTTTATGAAACATATATGCGATGCCAAACCCTAAAGCAATAATTCCGAAATGCTTCATTAAATAAAACTCTGTATTCCCCTGCTTAAATTTATGAGCGAGTGTAACCACAGCGCTATAAACAACCAAAATTGAAAGTATCGATAATAAGAACATGATTGCCCATATTACCTTATCACCTTTTAAATAGCTAAATACTCTCATAATACAATAATTCTAATGGTGCACTTTTCCGTTACAATGATCTTACTGCACCTTTAAATTGCATACCACGATCTTCATAATTTTGAAAAAGATCGAAACTTGCGCAACAAGGAGATAATAAAACCACATCGCCTTTTTTCCCAATTTTATAAGAAGCGGCCACGGCATCAGATGCGTTATCCGTCTCCACGATTACATCAACAACACCTTTAAATGCTTCCACAATTTTTTTATTGTCTTTGCCCATGCAAACAATAGCTTTTACTTTTGATTTCACAAGTTCAGTTAACTCATTATAATCGTTTCCTTTATCCTGTCCACCGCAAATCCAAACAATAGGTTTTTGCATGCTTTCTAATGCATACCATGTAGAGTTAACATTCGTAGCTTTTGAATCATTAATAAATTCAATGCCGTTAATGGAAGCTACGAACTCAAGACGATGTTCAATATTCTGAAAATCCTGAAGACTTTCACGGATTATTTCTTTACGTACATCCACTATTCGGGAAGCTAATGAGGCTGCCATGCTGTTGTAAACGTTATGTTTACCTTGGAGTGCTAATTGTTCAATTGTCATAATTAAGGGTGGGTTTAGGGTTGATTTATAATTAAGGGTTATTTGGTTATTGGTTAAAAATGCGCCATCTCCCTCAATTAGTTTTTTAATGCTAAATGGGATGAGGGTTGAATTAATTTTATGCGATTGCATGAAGGTGGTTAGTACTTCATCGTCGGCGCAGTACACAAAATAATTCCGGCTGCTTTGGTTATTGGTTATTCTGAATTTTGAGGCCACATAATTTTCAAATTTGTAATCGTATCTATCTAGATGATCAGGTGTAATATTTAATAATACAGCAATGTCAGCTGTGAAGTCAAACATACCGTCTAGTTGAAAACTACTTAACTCTAAAACGTAATAATCAAAATTTTCACGCGCTACTTGTAAAGCAAAACTCTTTCCCACGTTCCCGCCAAGGCCCACATTATATCCGGCTTTTTTAAGAATATGATAAGTAAGAAGCGTTGTTGTTGTCTTTCCGTTTGAACCTGTAATACAAATAGTTTTTGCAGAAGTATATCTTCCGGCGAACTCAATTTCAGAAACAACCGGAATGTTTTTCGCCCGAAGCTTAACAACCATTTCAGCTTTGTCAGGAATACCTGGGCTCTTAATCACCTCAGAGGCATTAAGTATTTTTTCTTCGGTATGTAATCCTTCTTCAAACAAAATATCTTCTTCTATTAACTGCAGTTTATATTTTTCCTTAATCAAGTTTTTATCACTTACAAAAACTTCAAAGCCTTTTTGCTTTGCAAGTATTGCACTACCCACTCCGCTTTCGCCACTTCCTAAAATCACCAAGCGCTTACTCATTATCTTAACTTAAGTGTTACAAACGTGAGTACTCCCAACGCTATCCCAATAATGAAAAAACGCATTACAATTTTTGATTCATGAAAACCAACTTTTTGGTAGTGGTGATGAAGCGGCGCCATTTTAAACAATCGGTTGGCCTGAGCAAACTCCAAACCCTTACGCTTTTTTTGATATTTGAAATAAACAACCTGCAGTATAACAGAAACATTTTCTACTAAAAACACACCGCATAAAATCGGAATCAATAATTCTTTACGAATGGCGATAGCATAAACTGCAATAATGCCTCCGATAGCAAGGCTTCCGGTATCGCCCATAAATACCTGAGCGGGAAAAGCATTGTACCATAAAAATCCGATACATGCTCCTACAAAAGCCGCGATAAATACCACGAGTTCACCTGAATTAGGAATGTACATGATATTTAAATAATCGGCAAAAACCGTGTTGCCGGAAACGTATGCCAAAATACCAAGTACAACTCCAATGATAGCGCTGGTACCTGCTGCTAATCCATCTATGCCATCTGTAATGTTAGCTCCGTTTGAAACCGCAGTTACAATAAGAATTACCATTGGAATAAAAATAATCCAACCGTATTTCATACAATCGTCACAGATCCACGAAACAAATTTTCCGTAATCCAATTCATTATCTTTAAAAAATGGAATTGTAGTGCGCAAAGTTTTAACAGGAACCTCTGCGTATTTTGGACTGCTTAATTTTTTTTCGCCGGAGATGGATATTGTTCCGAGATCCCGGGAAGTGGATTCAATGCGATCTTTGATCACTACATCAGGATGAAAATATAAAACAGAGCCTACAATTAATCCGATTCCAATTTGACCTATGACTTTGAATTTTCCTTTTAAACCTTCTTTGTTTTTCTTAAATACTTTTATGTAATCATCCAGAAAACCAATTCCGCCTAACCAAATTGTAGTGATAAGCATAAGAACGATATAGACATTAATTATTTTTGCGAACAGTAGCGTAGGTATAATAATAGCTGCAATAATTATCAATCCACCCATTGTGGGGGTTCCACTTTTTTGTTTTTGACCGTCAAGACCTAGTTCACGAACAGTTTCTCCGATTTGCTTCTTGCGGATAAAATCTATAATACGTTTACCAAAAACCAAAGAAATCAATAAAGAAAAAATCAAAGCCATGGCCGCACGAAAAGAAATGTATTGAAACACTCCTGCCCCTGGGAAATCAAACGTTTTATCTAAATATTGAAATAAATAATATAACATTAAATGTCAAGTGTTTTAATTGTGTCTTTTAAAATTTCAAAATCATCAAAGGGATGTTTAACCCCTTTTATTTCCTGATATTTTTCGTGACCCTTTCCGGCAATCAAAATAATATCACCGCTTTTGCTAAGGCTTAATGCTGTTTTTATTGCTTCTTTTCTATCGGAAATTCTTAATGTCTTTTTAACGTCAGCAGGACTAACTCCTTTTTGCATTTGATTTAAAATATCTTCTGGGTCTTCGCTTCTTGGATTATCGGAAGTTAAAATCACTTTGTTGCTGTATTCACATGCTATAGCCGCCATTACGGGTCGCTTTGAAGAATCACGATCGCCACCACATCCTACGAGCGTAATCACTTGCTCATTTCCGGAGCGAATGTCTTTAATTGTTTCGAGAACATTTTTTAAGGCATCGGGGGTATGGGCATAATCAACAATTCCAATTACACCGTTCGGTGATTTTAAATATTGAAATCTGCCTTCCACCGAATTTAAATTACTCAGTGCGGTAAGTACATTTGTTTTATCCTGCTTAAGCAAAACGGCTGTGAGGTAAACGGCCAGAATGTTATAAGCATTAAATGTACCGATTAGTTTTACCCAAACTTCCTGGCCATCAATATTGAGAAGCAAACCGTTTAAATGGCTCTCTACAATTTTGCATTTGAAATCTGCAACGTTCCGTAATCCATAAGTATGAGGCTCTGCTTTTGTATTCTGCAGCATAACCATACCATTTTTATCGTCACGATTAACCGCCGCAAAAGCAGTGTTGGGAAGATTATCAAAGAACTTCTTTTTCGCTTTTATATATTCAGAAAATGTTTTATGATAATCAAGATGATCGTGAGTGATGTTACTGAACACTCCGCCTGCGAAACTGATACCTGCAATTCGGTTTTGAACAATAGCGTGAGAACTAACCTCCATGAAAGCGTATTCGCAACCCGCCTCTACCATATTGCTTAACAATTCGTTTAATGCCAAAGCATCAGGAGTAGTGTGTGTAGATGGGATAACTGTATTGTTTATTTTATTCTGAACAGTGGACAATAAACCAACAGAATAACCTAACGATTTAAAAAGATTGAATAATAAAGTGGCTGTAGTTGTTTTACCATTAGTGCCTGTAATACCAACAAGTTTTAATTTATCGGAAGGATTATCAAAATAGTTACACGCAATTATCCCGAGGGCTAAAGAGGAATCGGCTACTTTAACATAGGTAATGTTTTCATGTTTATTTGCAGGAAGGGTTTCGCATATAACTGCAATAGCTCCACTTTCAATAGCCTTATCAATAAACGTATGCCCATCAGAATTTTCCCCTACGGTTGCAACAAACAAAGCATCTTTTTTTACTTTGCGCGAATCGAATGTTACACCGGAAATTGCGGCATGGGTTGTACCCACCACTTCTTCCAGTTTAACTTTGTATAGTATTTCGCTTAGTAATTTCAACTTATTTAACTTAATGTTAATGTTATCTTATTTCCCTTTCCGATTTTTTGACCGGCCTCAATACTTTGTTTTTTAACACTGCCGAAACCTAAAATACGAACATACAAACCATGATTTTCTAAAATAAATAAGGCGTCTTTCGCTGACAATCCGTGTAAATTTGGCATCAAGCCTTTTTTAAGCTGAGACTCAATTGAGTTTTCAGAAAGACTTATACGGGTAGTATCGTTATGATTTTGTGTTACATATTTATCTGAATCTGTTTTATTAAATGGTAAAGACAATGCTGTAGCTAGTCCATTCAACTCAGAAGCTTTAGTAGATATAACGTTTGGCGCCTTTGTAATTAAATCTTTTTTAAGATTAACGGGGCTGATAAAATCAACACTGCTAGAATAAACCTTTTCAGCTATTTCCTTAAATACCGGCCCAGCAACTAGGCCACCATAATAAATACCATTGCTTGGAGAACTGATAATGACAATACAAGTATAAAGTGGATTTTCGGCCGGGAAATATCCTACAAACGAAGCCTGATAGGTACGCTCTCCCACCGCGCCATACGCTGTTTTGCCCGCTCCTTTTTTTGTTCCGGTTTTGGCGATTTGCGCAGTGCCTGTTTTGCCACCAACTTTAAAAGCGGTAATGTTCAACCCTTTTCCACTACCATTTTGCACCACGCCTTCTAACATTTTCTTTGCCTTGACAATAGTTTCTCTTTTTACAATTTGTTCCACCAAAACTTCGGTCTCAAATTTTTTGGTAGTGATTCCATTTCTTTTTATTTCTCTTACAAAATGCGGCTTCACCATCCTTCCATCATTAGCAACAGCGTTGTACAGTGCTAATATCTGAAGAGGGGTAATTAATGTTTCATAACCATAACTCATTTGAGGTAACGTAACCCCTGACCAATCTTTATCCTTAACATTTTTAATCAATGGCTGGCCTTCACCCGGAATAGACAAACCTAATTTTTGATTCAAATGAAATGATTTAATTTTATCAACGTATTGCTGAGGATTCTTTGAAAAATATTTGGTGGTAAGCATTGCAACGCCGCAATTGGAGGATGTTTCAAATATTTCCTGAACATTTAATACCGGCTTCTTAGGCGGGTGAGCATCTTTAATAGTTTTATTATAGTAAGTAACTTCGCCGTTGCCTACATTTACTTTTTCATCAAGACCTACATTATATTCATCCATTACCGCAAGTAGAGAGGCTAATTTAAAAGTAGACCCAGGCTCTGTGGCATATCCAATTGCATAATTTAAATTTTCATTATAGGATGTAGAATCGCCCTTTGATTTAGAAAGATTTGCAATGGCTTTAATAGCGCCGGTTTTTACCTCCATTAAAACAGCACAACCGTGTGAGGCTTGGTTTTTAATTAAAGCAATGGCCGCTCTCTTCTGTTTGTTTGTAAAGTAACTAAGCCGCCGCGTTTTCCTTTTTTAAAAATTGGAAACGTTTTTAATATTTGAAGATCTTTATAAGAAACATTTCTCTTTAAAATAACATAACGGTCTTTGGCTTTACGGGCATGGCTTAAAATAGCTGAATATTGTTTTTCGGATTTATCGCCAAATAAATTACTCAAACAAAATGCCAAAGAATCACGCTTTGATTTAAATAATTTATCATCAATGCTTGGCGCGCAAATATCTACGCCGATTTCGTAATAAGGAAGGCTGGTAGCTAATAAAGCGCCGTTGACGTCAAATATATTTCCGCGAACAGCTTGGATGGAAACAAGACTGGTAGTAAAAGCCTGAGCCTTGTTTCTCCATTCTTTTCCTTCAATAAACTGAATGACGCAGATACGGTAAAGTATGCCCAGCGCAAAAATGCACATGCACACGTACACGATGTAACTGCGGGTTAATATTTGTTTTTTATTTTCCAATAGTTTGTTTTTCTTTAAAAAGATCTGCGCTATCTACTTCAATTTTTGTGGGAGGAACAACCGGCTCTTTTAAACCAATAGACTCTACTGATTTTGCAACTTCACTTTGTTTGCTCGCGAACATTAAATCACTTTTAGTGGAAATATATTCTGAGCGTAATTCTTTTAACTGATTTGATGTTTTATTTACTTCGCGTATTTTATCATCAGCATAATATCCGTTGGCGATATAGAAAATGGCTACCACCGCCAGAAATAAAATAAAAGGAATGTGTTGAATGGTTTTATCACTTGATAAAAAAGTTCCACTAAAAACAGATGAAATTCCCTTTGCCAGAACTCCCTTTTTGCGGGGCTTTGCGGACTTAGTAATTTTAACAGGCTTTTCAGTAATAGTCTCTTGTACTATTACATCTTCAATGTCATTTTTCTCTATTTCCCTGTACTTGTTTGCCACTTAATTTGTTATGGTTGCTATTATTTAAAGTTTTTCTGCTACTCTTAATTTTGCGCTTCTTGCTCTTGTGTTGTTTTTAATTTCCTCTTCAGAGGGTAAAATTGGTTTTGAAGTAAAATTCTTAAACACTTTTTTTGTTGATCCGTAGATGATATCCTTCTCTTCAACCCCTTCTACATTCCCTGCACGGATTATATTTTTTACCAAACGATCTTCCAAGCTGTGGTAGGAGATTATTACCAATCTTCCTTTTGAATCCAACAATTCGATACATTGCGTTAAACACTCCTTTAAAGCATCCAACTCCTGATTCACTTCAATTCGTAACGACTGAAATACTTTTGCAAGAAATTTATGTCCTTCAAATTTTGGTGTAAGAGACTTAATCACTTCTTTCAATTGTTCTGTTGTATTAATACTTTGTTTTTCTCTTGCAGCTACTATCAGTTGCGACAATTTGTTTGCAGCAGGAATTTCACCGTACTCTCTGAAAATTTTTACCAACTGTTTTTCAGAATACTCATTAATAATTTTTTTTGCTGTTATCGGACTCTGCTGATTCATCCTCATATCCAGATCACTTTCAAATCTTATGGAAAACCCGCGTGAAGCTTCATCGAACTGATGTGAGGAAACACCGAGATCTCCTAAAATTCCATCAACCTTTGTAACTCCATATAACCTCAGATAGTTTTTAAGGAATCTAAAATTTTGAGGAATTAAAATAAAGCGTTCATCCTTGAGCGAATTTTTTTGTGCATCTGCATCCTGATCAAAGGCAAACAATTTTCCTTTTTCATTAAGGTGCTTAAGAATTAACACCGAATGACCACCGCCGCCAAACGTTAGATCAACATACACACCGTTAGGTTTAATGTTTAAATTATCAATACACGCATGTAAAAGAACGGAGGTGTGATAAGGGTTACTCATCAATGCCATCGCTAAAATTTAATCCACCCAAAACATCTTCAGCGAGTTTTTCAATATTCACATCCTGGTTGAGGAAATCGTCGTACATTTTTTTATCCCACAATTCAATAACATTATTACTACCCAACACTTTTAAATCTGTTTTTATATCAGCGTAATCTGTTAAAGCTTTTGGCAATAATATTCTTCCTGTAGAATCCGGTTCGGCATTAGTTGCGCCACCGGTAAATTTTCTAACAAAAACATCGTTGGCTTTTATTAAACGATTCAATTTTGCCAGCTTCTTATTCAATTTTTCCCACTCATTTAAGGGATAAAGCACCAAACACTTTTGATGAAGATTTCGGTTAATAACAAACCCATTTTCAAACAATGCGTTCAATTGTCTTTTAAGGTCGACAGGAAACATGAACCGCCCTTTGGCGTCCACTTTACAGTCATATTCCCCTATAAGGCTTGTCATTACTGGTGTTTTAAATGATTTAAGCAAAAATAAGCATAATTTTACCACATTCTACCACTTAACGCCACTTTTTGCCACTTTTGTTGAAAAATAAGGATTGTTAACAAGCTCAAAATGAAGCCATTTGAACTATTAAAATATTAACACACCGCCTAAGATTGAGGACAGATACGGATTTGAGCAAAAGAAAAATAAGGTAATTGGTGAATAAACGTTAAAATTAACATGTAGGATATTAACAATTAAGCGGTATTTTTGGCTTTGGAATGAGTTCTAAGAAATTTGTTGATGTAGATAAAGTTTTAAAGGAAAAGGCCAAAAAAGTTTATAAATTTTTGCCCGGATTTGCTATTAACTGGGTAAAAAAAACACTTCGCGAAAATGATATCAATGAAGCGATGATTTATTTGGAGCCATATTTTGGTTTGGAATATAATAAAGAGGTTCTTAAATATTTTAATGTAAAGGTGGAAGTGCATGGGGCGGAAAACGTTCCTAAAACCGGGGGCTTAATTGTTGCCGCTAATCATCCTTTGGGAGGGTTGGATGGCATGGCTTTAATTCAAGCGGTAGGAGAACAAAGGGAGGATGTAAGATTTATTGTGAATGATATTTTAAAAAATTTAAAAAATTTTGGCGAAGTATTTGTGGGTGTGAACAAGGTTGGCGGACAAAACAGAGAAAGTTTGCAATTTGTAGAAAAAGTTTACGCTACCGAAGCGGCCATATTGGTTTTTCCCGCCGGATTAGTAAGCCGTAAATTTCCGGAAGGCATTCGCGATTTGCCTTGGAACAAGAGCTTTATAAATAAATCCATTAAATATAACAAGCCCATTGTTCCGGTTTTTATTGAAGGAAATAATTCTAATTTCTTTTATAGTTTTGCGCGCTGGAGAAAACGTTTAGGTATTAAAGCAAACATAGAAATGATGTATTTACCAAACGAAATGTTTAATCAAAAAGGCAATACCATAAAAATACATTTCGGAAAAATTATTGAGCCTTCTTTATTTTACACAAAATATACTCCCCAACAATGGTCGGATATTATGCACGATTATATTTATACAGATTCGATAAGAAAAGGAATTTCGTTTAAAGATTTTACTGGAAAGAAGTGAAAAATATTTACAATTAAATGATTGATGATTTACAATGGGAAATTTAGTAAATTGTAACTTCTAAGCTAAAGTTTTTCGCTTTATCAAATAATCCACGCTTATTTTTCCGGCGCCGAAACTTAACAGCACAAACAGCATCAGCATATAATAAAGTGGAATTTCATAGCCGTTATCTCCCGCCGAAAAACCATTTTGCCAATGAACTGTTTTAATTGCAACCAACATGGTAATGATTAAAGGAATGGAAATAATGCGTGTTCCTAAACCAAGAATCAATAAAAACACGCCGGCCATTTCGGTAGAAGCCGCTAAATAAGCATTAAATGCAGGCGCGGGAATGCCCATGCTGCCAAACCATTCAGCAACAGAATTAATATCTGCCCATTTAGTTTTAGCCGGCCCCCAAAACCCATAGGCCAAAATTAAACGCAAAAATAATAATGCAATATGCTGCAGTTTATTGGCTGCATAAGTAAATTTAATTAATAAATTTTTCATGTGTTGTAAGTGAAAATATTATTCCGCCATAAACCCCAGAATAAAATTTCGTTGCTTTAAATCTTTAATAAATTCCAGCGAACGTTCTTTTAATAATTTAATGTCGTTTATCTGAAACAAAGAATTTGCTTCCACTAAAATATCTTTTAGTAAAGCACCATTTTTTAAATTTTCAAGAATATACGTATAAAACATCGATAGGTCAATAAATTGAACATTACCGGATTCTTTTTCGCGATAAATTAATAAAAAATAATCTCCTTTTTTTTCTGCCAGATTTTCTACCGGCGCGGTAGTGTGCACCGGATAAGATAATTTAACTAACTGATGCTCGGGATTAAAAGCAATTTTATCGTTTATCCAATCGCCCGCATTTTTAGTAAGCGTGTATGTAGTCAAACCAATCTGTACTTTTAAGCCTAAATAACTTTGGACATTTTCTTTTTTAAAATTAGTTAATTTTTTTGATTTTTATTAGCAGTCGTAAAATTATTTCCAACTGCGGACTTTGGCTTTTTTAAGGAG
>JACPOC010000045.1 GCA_016185125.1 Bacteroidota bacterium | reverse complement strand
TTAAAAAATTCAAATCTAAATGGAAATAAAGTAATACTTGATCTGCAGGGATTTGCCCCGGGTTTCTATATCATCAGATCAAATACTGGTGGAACAATGGGTTCATGGAAAATAGTTAAAGAATAGTTTTTTCGTAGCGTTAGGTAAAATAGGGGAGCTTCGGCTCATAGCCGTCAGTTTAAGGAAAATACCGGTGGATAACATCCATCGGTATTTCTTTTTTGGCTCTTCGTTCTTTTCTACACCATTGCTGTAAAATATCAAAGATCATTTCAAAGAAATCTATATAATTCCCCTTGTGGTGTCGCAACAAATTTTTCAATTGGTGCGTATGGGCTATCAATACCTGAAAGGCTTTTATTTCGCTAAGTTCTATGCTTCTATTATTCCATAACCATTGTTTAAATGCCTGGTATATTTTCATATGGAGTAATATTAGAATGAGTTTTCCATAGATAAAACTTTGGAACCTATGTAACTTTGTGTCTTTAATTTTATTAATATGATAAAAAGATTTCCAGGTTTTAAAAATCACCTCAATTTGCCAACGCAGGGCATATAGTTTTTTAACCGTCTCCTTAGGTAATATATCAGCCGGTACATTGGTAATATAAGCATTAACCGTTTTAAATAACTGGCTTTTATATAATATTTTTTTTCCCTTCCTTCTTTGAGTTCTTTTATATCTTCTAATTTTATTTGCCCTCACATCAGCAGGAAGTTTTTCTAATATCAGGCGAGTAGAAAGTCGATCAGATGCCCCAACCATTACCTCATATTGTTGTATTTCTCCAGACCTCATTGATTTAATAATTCTACCAATATTTAATTCTTCTATCTTTCCTTTTTTTTGTTGGTATATCTTTATATTAGCTGCTAATCGACTTAGGTAAAAAGCACCTGTAGTGTCAATATGTTTTAATCTCTCAAACTTACAATATCCCAAGTCCTCCAAACGAAGATCTCCCGGCTGTATATCTTTATTCATTATTGTATTTTGTCTATCTGAAGTTCCCCCTGATCGAATTTCAAAATCCATTTCTCCTGTTGCTTTCAGATTATAGGATAAGTGGATTTTAATAGCTGAGGGTGAGGCATCCCCTCCAGTGCCTTTATATGTTGAAGCATAATGGGCAGGTAATTGAAAAGAAGTGGAATCTAAAACCAAAACCCGGTTAAAGAATTCCAAGCCTTTAATGGATGATGCAATGGGTGCTAACTTTAAGGTGAGTAGTTTTTCTGCTATAAGTCTTAAAAAATCTACGGCTGAGGAGTTGAAGCGAGTATGAAGGCTCTGTTTACTAATAGTTATCCCATAATCTCTTAAACAAATACAAAGCCCATTTAAACTGGTCCGGTTATGGCTCTGATGGTCGAACATAGAAAGCAAAAGAAAACAATGACCCGTTAGATTGCCTTGCCTTTGAACAAAACCACTTTCACGAGCTAATGATTCTATTTCAGCTTCACTGAAAAATTTACTGATTTTTTCTCTAATTTTGGTACACATAGAAAGAGGGAGTCTCATAATTATAATGCTTTGGTTGAAGATTGCATTATAAACAGGCTCCCTCAATCTTTTTAGCCCATGCAGAACATATTATCAAGATCAGAATGTTAACACTCCAATCTTAAACTGACGGCTATGACGCTTCACCCCCTATGCCAAATAACGCTAAACAAAAAAGAGCCCCCGTTTCCAGGAGCCCTCTTAAACCAACCCAAATCAATTATATGAAAAACTATTTTTTCGACTTAGCCGTTAAATTCAGATCGAATTCAATAATATCACCTATGGCCTTATCCTTAATATCTGCAAAAAATTTCTTTGAATTATATTTCAACCCAAAATCAGTACGGTCGATATTGAATTTAGAGGCAGCTGTAAACTGAGCAGAATCCATAGTAACTTTGGCAGG
>JACPOC010000042.1 GCA_016185125.1 Bacteroidota bacterium | reverse complement strand
CCTTAAAAAAGCCAAAGTCCGCAGTTGGAAATAATTTTACGACTGCTAATAAAAATCAAAAAAATTAACTAATTTTAAAAAAGAAAATGTCCAAAGTTATTTAGGCTTAAAAGTACAGATTGGTTTGACTACATACATACATTATGTTTTGGTCTAAAACACCGGCTACATGCGTCCATGTATTTAATGTTACAGTAGCAACAGATGTTACAACAAAAGCACCGAAACCAATGAAGAAATTAAAATGGTTAGTATCGGTTCTTAATTCAAATTGTGTTGGTCCTTGATGATTACCAACAATACTATGTATTCCTGTAGTTGAGTTAGGATACACCCATGCTTCAACCGTTAGTTTATTTTGGCCGGTTAGGGAGGATGTGATTGTAGTTCCTAAATCTATATAATCGTCGCTTCCATCAAAACTAAAAGCATTGTTTCTTGGCGCAACGCATACAATACGGGAGCCGCCTCCTTGACTACAGGAGGAGTTGTCAAAGATATGTACGCGATATGCGCCCGGAGTTAAAATACCTGTATATAAAGTTGTACCAAAACCAGATACAAGCGCTGTGTTGCCGTTATCTGTAACTGTAACAAAAGTGCCATATGAAGTAAGTATAGCATATTGTCCGGCAGAGGTTACGCTAAAGGTAGTGTAGTTTCCCGGATACATATTAGACGAAAGGCATGTTTGAATGTAAGGCGATACCGTTATGGTACCGGACGGTGCATTCAATGAAGCGATACATTGTGCATGGATCTTTGTACTTAATAGTACCAAGGCCGTGCAGGCAAAGGCCGTTAGTTTTTTTAACTTGTGTTTGATTAGTAAATTTTTAATTTTCATAAGATATTTTTTTAGGTTTCCAAAATTAATTTTTTTAATATATTTGGAAAAAAAAATGGTTTGAAATGCAGAACTTTGTATCTAAAGCGAAAACGCCGGTTTTGCTTAATAACCTCTTGCAAATATATGGAAGGTGAAGAATTGGCAAAACATACCTCAGCCCCATTACTGCTACTCCCAAAATCTATGTTCCTATGTGGTTAAATTATTCTGTGAATCTGCGAAATCTATGGCTAATTATTTCGTGTACTCGTGCAAATCCGTGTCTTATTTAAACCAATTGCTTCCAAACTCCGAAGGAGTGCAGGAACCTATGTTTTTTTGCTCCCAAAATCTATGTTCCTATGTGGTTAAATTATTCTATTCTGTGAAATCTGTGGCTTATTGATTCGTCGCTCTGCGTTATAGGGGCGCTCCTCGCAAGGCGGGATGAAACAGGGTAATTGGTGATTGCCGAAAGCTTTACCGGGTAGGTTCAATCGGCCTCAAAGGATTCCGCCAAATTTGTTGTGAGGCTTTTTACTTTTTTAATACTTCCATTAATTTATAGTTAAGATACAATTTTTCTTTTCCAACTTGTTCACTTTTTAAGAATCCTGCTTCCTCTAATTCCTTTAGATAATTACCTACAGTTTTTAAATTTCCGAGCCCGGCATCTTCTAAAAAATTTCTTTTAGTGTATGGCAGGCGAAACAAGATCTCCAACAAATCTTTTGAATAAACCTTTGGCAGTTTCTTTTGTATTTCCGATCCCATTTTATTCATCACTTTTTCAATCTCTGCAATTTGTTCTCTACCTTTTTTAGCAGTTTGCTCAACCATATCAAGCATATATAAAATCCAATTTTCCCAATCTCCTTTTTCGGTAACATTTCTAAGATTGGTATAATAATCATTTTTATGTTTAATGATATAGTTACTTAGATACAGTGCCGGTAAATCCATTAAGCCTGTTAGCTTTAAGTATAGCAATAAAATAATACGACCTGTACGTCCATTTCCATCAAAAAATGGGTGAATAGCCTCGAACTGATAATGGATAATTGCCATTTTAATTAGCGGATCCATATCATCTTCAATATTCATAAACTCCTCAAGATTCTTTAGCTTTTCACGAATTACCTGATCGCCTTCAGGTGGCGTATAAACTACTTTATTAGTTGCCGGATTACTTAATTGCGTACCCGGTGCATTTCGTATACTTGATTTATTCTCTTTAATAATCTGCATGATAGCAATAAAGAGATTGGTATTTAGTATTGGTTTTTTCTCTAATTGATTTACGCCATACCACAAAGCATCTTTATAATGAATAACTTCTTTGGTAGCAGGGTTCTCAATCTTTTTATCGGCAATAGACGCTTTAAATAATTCATCCTGTGTTGTGATGATATTTTCGATAGCAGAACTAGCCTGCGCTTCTTGCAAGTTAATCGTATCTATAAAAAGGGTTGGATTAGGAAGATTGGTAATTGCACCTTTAAGCTCTGACAACGCTCTACTTGCGGCAATTGTTTTTTTAAGAACTGCAACAGTTTCTATCTTACCTTTTGGGGGCAAAAGAGGCAAATCATTATATGGTTTATCCGGCTTATATGCCATTTTTATCTTTTTTAAACGAGGGCGTTTTTTGCCCTCTTAATTAACACGAGAGTAAATATAGTAATTATTTGCCCTCGTTCCAAATATAGGAGTAAAAAATGCCCTCGTTCGCTTTTCTAAACCGTAGCTCGCTTTATTACCTTTTCAACCGCAATATCAGCTACTTGTTTTTTGCCCGTAACACATTCGTGAATAATAGATTTCCGGTACTCTTTTAAATTATCAATTTGATCAATAACTTTTTTATTTAAGCTATAGAGGGTGTTAAAGCTTCCAATATTTCTTGTCAGGGGTTCAGCGCTACTCAGCCAATTGCTTCTAACGATACGGAAGAAGGCAGGGCTAAGAACCGCAGGGTTGAGATTAAGGTAATAACTAATGTAAAAACAGAAAGAAAATGGAAACAAATTCAAACAAAAAATCAGCCGAAAGTTTAATTAAGGATATTAAACGTAAAACAAATCGTTCATACAGTTCTGAAGAAAAGATACGCATCGTTATTGAAGGTATGCAGGGAGAAGAAAGCATAGCGGCAATTTGTCGTAAATACGGGATTAACGATAGTTTATATTACAAGTGGAGCAAAGACTTCATGGAAGCCGGTAAAAAGCGATTAAGTGGTGATACAGAGCGTAATGCGAATACAGAGGAGGTTAATTCACACATAATACATTTGCATCTTCCGGAAATTCATTTTGGATGCCGATAAACTGGGTTTATTTTATTTGAATTCGCTTCTGGCATCAAACAAAGAGCTTGCCAGGTTGTTATATCTTAGGCTAACTTCAAACCCTCCTTTGTATTGCGTGGCCGTGCGATAACCGGAAACATTAAAATCATAAGCCAAACCAATTGCATAATCGCCCATTTCGTAAACCAATTTAGTTATAAAGGCATCATAGGAACGGTAAAATACTCCAAAGCCTATGGCGTTTACTGTTTTTTGTCCGGTAACTTTTGTTCCGGTTGCGGTGCGGTATTTAATATACGTTCCGGTAATGTATTGCCAGGCCTGAGCTTGTTTTTGAATAACAAATGCGGGTGTAACTGTAAATTTAGTGTCTTCAAAATCATAAAGGGTAGTAATGGCTCCAACATATTTTACCGGTAAGCGATAAGAAGATCCCGCGCCAAATTCTTGGCGGGCCTGATTAAGATGAAATGCGCCAACAGATAGTTTTAGGGCCATAGCATCATCATGATCTTGGTCAACTTTAACTTTACTGAATTCATAAGCCATTCCGGCCCCTATATCTGTAGTGGTAAACTGGCGGTAAACCACGCTTTCTCCGGTAGGTTTGTTGGGGTCTATCGTATTTCCGTCAAACTGGCTGGCATAGGTTAACTTGCTGTAATTACCGTTTGTGGCGTCTGCCCCGCCGGCTAATCCTACACTAAAAACGCTTCTTTTACTTATTTTTAAAATACCGCTTACATTTAAAAGAGCTACTGTTTTTTGAAGCCCCGCCGAGCCTGCCTTGTCGTTAAATACGGTTAAGCCCAAGCCTACAAATGCTTTGCGTTTTTTTGATTTAAATAAACCTCCATCTAACGAAAGGCCAATGGTTTGATAGGGTTTACCCATAGGCGACCATTGGTTGCGGTAGTTAGCAATGGCTCTGAAATAGCCGTTAAAAAAACCGGTGTTGGCGGGGTTAAGAAATACAGGCGTTTCAAATACCTGCGAAAAATGAACATCTTGTGATTTTAAAACTCCGGAAAGAGTGATAAAAAACAATGCAAATAAGTAAACTATTTTTTTCATAAGCCTAATTACAAATCAGTTTTTATCTGACTAATGTTACGTTTCCCTTTTTAATTTTTGATTCGTTATACACATTTTTGTAGGTGATCACATACGCGTAAACTCCGGTTTGCGCTTCTTTACCTTCAAAATTTCCATCCCAACCAAAAGAGGGCTCTGTGCTTCTGAACACTTCTTGGCCCCATCTGTTCCATATTCTAAATTCATATTCCTTAGTATAGAGCGCGCTTCCTAAAGGTTTAAATTGATCGTTGTTTCCATCTCCATTAGGTGTAAATCCTGTTGGAAGATCAACATCGCTGGTAATATCGGTAAAAACGGCCAGTACTTGTTCGGGGCCATTAAAATCTATTGCTACTGAATCAACGCTTAAAGGAACATTGTTTTTTATAGGATGGGTTTTAAATTCCCAATGATGAAATACATAATTAGTACTGGTAGGGATAGCTTTAAAGCTTAACTGCGCATTATAATATCTGCCTGTCCATACATAAAAAGGTAATGTAATCGTGTTCAGTTTAACTGCTCCTGCGCCTTGCGGGTACACATCAACTGTTATATCAAATGGCCCTTGCATTCCGTAACAACCGGCAGTATTAAAGGCGTTGCCGAAGTATTTGCAGCGGCTTTCAATGGCCTTGCGCAATTTTACCACGTTAGTGTCCCAATCGCCTAATAAAAGAGACGGGAACTGCCCCACTGTTGGGGCCGAGGCGGGGTCTTCGTGGTAATTCATTTCCTTTTTATAAAGGCTGGCTACATAATCGAAGTGGGCGAGAATGTTTTCGCATTTTAAAGCGGAGTTTAAAAGATCTTGATATCTATTCTTATATTCCAGTTGAAATTTACCTGCCGCCAAGCCGGTGTTATCAGGAGTGGTCATTAATCGGTTAAGAATGTAACCATGACTGTTGCCCGCATATTGACTGATTAAAGTACTCGTAGATTGAACCACTCTGCAAGGTGTGAAGTAAGTGTTAGCGTAAACAAGGGTATTTGTGTAAACTGCCTGAAAAGTAAAGGTGGCCGGAACGTTCCATAAATAATAATGCCATTTGCCTGGATTTTTATTTCCGCCGTTGCGGGCAAAACCTACGTTATAATTATACAGATTACTGTTTAAAGCATAACTGTTAAAGATCATATAATCCATAAAGCTTTCTTTATCCAATTTGCTCATAAGTTTATTGTAATTAACCGCATTGTTAAGCGGTTTAAGAGCCTGGGCATAAACATCTACCGAAAAAGTGCCTAAAGGGGGCATGTTGCTGGTTGAATTATCTACTTCGTAATTTTTTATCCAACCATCGCCATTGTGGTAAAACTGGCAATACATAGAGTCTTTATTTCCGGCGATGGGGTTATAATAATCTTCATAATATTTGTCATATACTTCTCGTAAATCGTACACTCCGGTGTATTTTCCATTAATAAAAAGTATTAAGGGCTTTATATGCAGGGGGTTTACTTTCACATTGTATTTAGCGGCGAGCGATTGGTAAAAAACGTCGCGCAGGCCGGTTCCTTTAGAAGGGGCTCCTCCCGCCACAGCCGGAGAGTGGCTCTCAATATCTCCGCCTTTAACGTGGAGGGTGGGAAAAATCGTTCGGTTAGTGGTTCCTAAACCCGCCACATTAAATATATTGCCTTCAAAATTGCAGCCATATCCGCGCCTGTCGTCAATGGTTAAATAAAAGCCTTTTTGTTTTGTTTGCCATGCTTCCTGCGGGGGCCGGGTAACAACTGCGTATCCTTCAACTACCTTTTGTTTATTATCATAGTATTCAACATGCACGGTAGGCTGTGTAGCTCCACTTGTATTAAACCAATTGGTGTCAACCGAATGTATGGCAACCGACATTACCCCAAAATCGGGCGAAAATTTGTCGTAGGCACCGGTACTTTCAGAAAAATAGGTGTTTGTTTCGCAAAAGCTTGGAAGATAAGGGTCGGCAAGACAAATAAGGTTGGGAGTATAACTCATACTCACGGTTTTAGGATAATTAACTGCTCTAAAAATCATAGCATCCACAATTAAAGGAGTGGGAGTTGGCGGATTAGTTCCGGTGTAAACGGGGTCTGTTAAAGTGGGGTATCTTCCATCGGTAGTATAATGTACTTCGTTGCATGAATTAGTGGAGTCGGCATCCATACCATTAACAAGTATGCCTAAAGTTTGGCCGTTTTGCCCCCAGGCATTTGTTGGAGTAAATTTTGGCATTGGCATATAGCCTTTAAAAGACCCTACTGTTGGATTGGGTAAGGGAAAAGAATGCGCGGTGTGCAAACGCCATGAATTAATTCCTATTTGGCAATAATCAACCCTGCCCCAAGTATGGCCAATTGCGGTTTTTTGAATAAATACCGAATCGCGAATAACGCCTTGCGCGGTAGATAAAATCAGCCATTGGTTTTTACATTGATCTATAGTAAAATTTGTATGATGATACCATTGAGCAGAAGGGCCCGAGCCTACCAATTTGCTTTCGTTAATGCCGCTCAAATAAACCATTCCGTACCCACCCACTCCTAAGGTAAATGTAGAAGGAAATTTCCACTTAAAAAGATTGGTGCGGTCGTTGCTGAGGTAATAACTTTGTAAACTAACCGAAGAGGTAAACGAGTTATATAGTTCCACAGCATCGTGCGTGCCATAATTATCGGGGTAACTGTTATTGCCAACACTAATCTCATTTAATACAATAGCAACACAATTAGTCTGCGATTTGGCAAATTGCGAAATACTCATCACAAACAATAAAGCTAAAGCCAAACAAAACTTATTTTTTAACATACGGTGTTTAAATTTAGTTAAATAACCAATCATCAAATATACACAATACTACGTATACATAATAAAAAACGTTGGGTAACCCTTATTATTTTTCAAGGTAATATTGTTAATTGCGGATTCAAAAGAGTAACTTCGTGTTCTTAAATTTTCTATGAGCGATTCATTACATCATGAGTGTGGGGTAGCATTGGTAAGGCTTTTAAAACCACTTGAGTTTTATAAAACAAAGTATGGTTCGGCACGTTACGGTTTACACAAACTGTATCAACTGATGGAAAAAATGATTAACAGGGGTCAAGATGGCGCAGGGGTTTCTACCATTAAGCTGGATGCGATTCCCGGGATGACTTACATTGATCGATTACGATCAATTGAACATAAAGCGACCCAGGACATTTTTGGACAGATAAATGCTTTGTTTGTTAAAGCCCAACGCGGAAATCCTGAAGAATACAAAAGCGCACAGTGGCAAAAAGATAATATACCTTTTTGTGGCGAATTAATGCTGGGGCATTTGCGTTATGGAACATTTGGGGTAAACAGTGTGCACAGCTGCCATCCTTTTCGCCGTCAAAATAACTGGATGAGCCGAAACCTTGTTATTGCAGGTAATTTTAACCTTACCAATGTGGATGAACTTTTTGCTCATTTGGTTGAATTAGGACAGCATCCCCGTGAAAAAGCGGATACAATTACAGTAATGGAAAAAATCGGTCATTTTTTAGATAAGGAAAATGACCGTTTATTTAAGCAGTTTAAAGAAACAACCACCGAAAACGCGAAAATAAGTAAGCTTATTCAGGAAAACGTGGATGTTGCATCTATACTTATTGAAAGCAGTAAGCGCTGGGATGGCGGTTATGTAATGTGCGGAATGATTGGCCACGGCGACGCGTTTGTGTTACGGGACCCTAACGGTATCCGGCCTGCTTTTTACTATAAAGATGATGAGGTAATTGTTGTTGCCAGTGAACGGCCGGTTATTCAAACCGTTTTTAATGTAAGTCTTGAAAAAGTACACGAGCTAAAGCCTGGGCATGCCGCCATTATAAAAAAGAACGGCACTTTTAGTGAAGTAGAAATCATTGAACCTCTTGAAAGAAAAGCTTGTTCGTTTGAACGCATTTATTTTAGCAGGGGAAATGACGCTGATATTTATAAAGAGCGCAACATGCTTGGAAGAAATTTAACGGAAACGGTTTTAAAAAGTGTAAACAACGATTTAAAAAATACAGTTTTCAGTTACATTCCTAATACTGCTGAAGTGGCGTTTGGCGGATTAGTAGAGGGTATTGACGCATACATAAACAAATGGAAAGCCGAACAAATTCTTGGATTAAAGGATAACTTAAATGATGAAAGCCTTGCAGAAATTTTAAGTTTTCATCCACGAATTCATAAGGTAGTTTTAAAAGATGCCAAGCAACGCACATTTATTACCGCCGATGAAACCCGCGACGATCTTGTAAATTTAGTTTACGATATTACTTACGGTACGGTAAAAAAGGATGTGGATAGTCTTGTAATTCTTGATGATAGCATTGTACGCGGAACCACTTTAAAGAAAAGTATTTTACGCATTTTAGATCGTTTGCATCCTAAAAAAATTGTTGTGGTTAGCTCGGCCCCGCAAATCAGATATCCCGATTGCTATGGGATAGACATGGCTATTCTTAGTAAATTTATTGCTTTTGAAGCTGCCGTTACTCTTTTGCGGGAATCAGGAAGGGGCTCCTTTTTAAACGAATTATACGAAAGAGCTAAACTTGAAGTTTTAAAGCCTAAGGAAGAACAGGTTAATTTGGTAAAAGCAATCTATAACGCTTTTTCTCCCGAGGAAATTTCCTTAAAAATTGCAGAACTGTTAAGGCCAAAAGATTTAAAAGCAGAACTTGTAATTATTTATCAGAGTTTGGAAGGATTGCACAGCGCTTGTCCCAATAATCTTGGCGATTGGTATTTTAGCGGAAATTATCCTACGCCGGGGGGCAATAAAGTAAGCAACAAGGCTTTTATAAATTATATTGAAGGAAAAAACGTGAGGGCTTATTAAACCGCTGCCACCGCCAAAGTTGATATAGCGCGCTAAATTTCCTATGCTGGCATAAGTAAAAATAACTGCCCACCCAAACGAAAAAACTAGTGGCACCTGGGTGTTTTCATAAGAGCACTTGCAAATTTGTTTAGCCCAACTCGTACTTAATATCGGTAATCTTATCCAGCTCCAATAAAAATTCACTGTCAATTGCCACTTTGCTTTTCTTGGAGAAGAGTTTTACGTTTAAATGTTGTTCCTCGTCTTCAACAAAAAACTCAAGGTTACTTTTTCCGGCGCGGGCATTTACAAGATTATCGAGTTTTAAAATAAGCGCATCGTTAACATTGTTTAGTTTCACTTTCAGCTTAATAACATTAAAAGCGTTTTCTTTAACTTGTTCAAGAAGATCGATCTTGGTTAATTTTATTTCGAGGCTTCCAGGTTGATTGTAACGTTCTTGCACACGTGCTTTTACAAACACAAATAAACCCTGCACCATATATTTATTATACTCCACAAAATCTTTACCGAATAACATTAACTCCGTACTTCCGTGATAATCTTCAATAATTAATTTACCAAACGCGTTCCCTGTTTTACTGGTGCGGTTCTCGAAGCCCGTTATTATTCCTCCAAAATTTACTTCTTTGTTTTTGAATGGCTCCAAGCCTGCTTTTAACTGAGCGCAATTAGCATTACAGCGGTGTTGTAAAATTAATTTATACGGATCGAGCGGATGTCCGCTAATGAAAAAACCAACCACTTCTTTTTCGCGACTTAATTGTTCGAGAGCATTCCACGGCTGAACTTTTGGAAGCTGCGGTTCAGAAATTTCAACTTCATTTCCTTCATCAAACATTCCCATTTGAGAAGTATCGTTGCCTAAGTTTTTCTGGTTGCCATATTTTATCATTCTATCGGTTAGCGTTGTGCCATCCAGATCAGGAATAAAAAACATAGATCGTGTTACATTCTCAAAACTATCCATCGCACCGGAAAGAGCTAATCCTTCAATACTTTTTTTGTTTACCGATTTTGAATCCAATCGCGAAGCAAAATCAAATACACTGATAAATTTTCCATTTGTATTCCGTTCTTCCACCAAAGCTGAAACAACATTTTCTCCAACTCCTTTAATGCTCGCCATTCCAAAACGAATATTTCCATTTGGCATTACGCTGAATTTTCCGAAACCTTCGTTCACATCCGGACCAAGAACTTTAATACCCATACGTTTGCATTCCTCCATAAAGAACGCAATGGATTCAATGCTTCCTGTATGGTTTAAAATCGAGGCCATGTATTCTCCCGGATAGTGAGCTTTCAAATAGGCCGTTTGAAAGGCCACATAAGCATAACAGGTAGAGTGCGATTTGTTAAACGCGTAAGAGGCAAAGGCTTCCCAGTCTTTCCAAACCTTCTCTAATATTTTTGCATCGTGACCGTTCTTGGTGGCGTTTTCAATAAATAAAGGCTTCAGTTTATCAAGTGTTTTTTTATCTTTTTTACCCATTGCCTTTCGCAAAACATCGGCATCACCCTTTGTAAAATTTGCAAGTTTTTGGCTTAAACGCATTACCTGTTCCTGGTAAACAGTAATGCCATAAGTTTCCTGCAGAAATTCATCCATTCCTTCAAGATCGTAGGTAATTGGCTCTCTTCCATGTTTACGATTAATATAATTAGGAATGTAAGCTAACGGTCCCGGCCTGTATAAAGCGTTCATTGCAATGAGATCGGTAAAGCTATCGGGCTTTAATTCTTTCAGTGCTTTTTGCATTCCGGCACTTTCGTACTGGAAGATACCGTTAGTTTCACCGCGTTGAAAAAGCTCGTATGTTTTTTCATCTTCAAGAGAAATAGCATCAATATCAATTTCAATATCTCGTGTTTGCTTTATAAGCGTAACAGCATCTTTAATAATGGTAAGCGTGCGTAAACCCAGGAAGTCCATTTTCAATAATCCCGCGCTTTCTGCAACGGAATTATCGAATTGTGTAACAAGCATATCGCTTTCTTTTCCTTTTGTTACAGGAACATATTTCACCATTTCCCCAGGTGTAATAATAACACCGCAGGCATGAATACCAATGTTACGCAAACAGCCTTCGAGTTCATAAGCCTGTTTTAAAACGTCTGCTTCAGGGCCTTTTTCTTCGGCCATTTTTCTGAACGCGTGGGATTGATCAATAAGATCTCTTTTACCTTCTATCTTGCCGAGATATTTAGGGTCAATTCCTCCGGGTTTTAATAAGGCGCGCAATTTCGCATCCAAACTATCAGGAAACATTTTCGTTAAACGGTTGGCGTCATCCAGGGGAAGATCTAAAACCCTTGCCGTATCTTTGATCGCGGATTTACCTGCCATGGTTCCGTAGGTAATAATTTGCGCCACCTGATTTTGCCCGTATTTATTAATAACGTAATCAATAACTTTTCCGCGGCCTTCATCATCAAAATCAATATCTATATCGGGCATGGATACACGATCGGGATTTAAGAAACGCTCAAAGAGTAGATCGAACTTGATAGGATCTACATTTGTAATTCCCAAACAATAAGCGATGGCGGAGCCCGCTGCAGATCCGCGACCCGGCCCTACTGAAACGCCGAGTCTTCTTGCTTCCCTTATAAAATCGGCGACAATTAAAAAGTAACCGGGATAACCCATTCTTTCAATAGTGGCTAATTCAAAATCTATGCGTTCTTTTATAATTGAAGTGAGTTCGGGATAACGTTTAGCCGCTCCTATGTAAGTGAGTTCGGTCATGTAAACAAATTGCTCGGCAATAGTTCTTACCTCGGCTTGGTGCTGTTCGAGAATTGCTCCTGTTAAATTTTTAGACTGCCACTCTTTTTCCTTTGATGCGACTATGCGTGAAAAAGACTCATCGATAGCTTGAGCATTGTCGGCAATAAAATCCGCTGCTATCTCAAATTTCGGAAGAAGTACTTCTCGTCCTAATTTAAATTGTTCGATTTTATCTACAATTAAATTTGTGTTTTCGAGAGCTTCGGGAATGTCTTTAAAAAGAACAGCCATTTCGGAAGGGGATTTAAAATAAAATTCCTGATTAGGCATTCCGTATCGGAACCCTTTTCCTTTTCCTACCGAGGTGCTTTTCTTTTCGCCGTCTTTTACACATAATAAAATATCATGCGCTTCCGAACCTTTTTTATCAATGTAATAATTACTGTTGGCGGCAAAGTACGGAACGTTATATTTTTTTGCGAGTGCTAAAAGTTTTTCATTGGCGTACTCTTCATCCTGCGATTTATATTGCCTGTTGATCTCGACGTAAAAATCTTCTCCGAATAATTCTTTGTACCACAGGAAAGCCTGTTCGCCTTGTTGCTCTCCTAAATTAATAATGCTGTGCGGCACCTCTGAATTTAAAGAGCCCGTGGTAGCAATTAATCCTTCTTTGTATTGTACTAAAATGTCTTTGTCGATACGAGGAACGTAATAAGCTCCGTCGATCAAACCAAGAGAGCTTATCCTGCAAAGATTTTCGTACCCTTTACGGTTTTTTGCAATTAACACCTGCGTGTAACCGTTATCTTTTTTTGTTTTGTCCTTATGGTTCCCGCAAATATTTACTTCGCAACCAATAATACATTTTAATTCGTTCTGCTTTTCGCCAACAATTTCACCTTTATCAATAGCTGCATTATTTTCTTTTATTTTTTTATTCTGACTGTCAATTTCTTTCCAGAATAAAAACGCTCCGTACATGTTACCATGATCGGTTAAAGCAACACCCGGACTTTTATATTCAAGCGCTTTGGCTACGAGAGAAACTACATCGCTGGTTGACTGAAGTACAGAGAATTGCGTGTGGTTGTGCAGGTGGCTAAATTTAATATCAACATCCGCAGCTGTGCTTGTATTTTCAATCGAAGAAAGTTTAGCGGCTTCTTCTTTCTGACGCAGATTTTCTTTTTCAATCGCTTCTTTTGCCTTGCGTTCTTTCCAATACTGTTCGTGTTTGGCAAGTTCTGTAAAATCGGGAGCCACATAATTAATGGAAGTCAGCATATCAGCCGAAACTTCGCGCACTTTTGTTATGCCTCTTTTAATTATCTCGAAAAATACTTTCGTGGTAGCGGCAACGTCAAAGGCTGCGTTGTGAGCTTCATCAAAACCCTTGTTAAATAATTTCTGGTGAAGTTCAGTTAAAGTAGGCCATTTGAATTTTCCGCTTCTTCCGCCGGGAAGCGCGCAATATTCAGTTGTCTGATCATTTTTGGTATCAATAAAAGGTTTGCTTTGTAATACATTCGGCAGCCCGCAACGCAATAATTCAGCACCAACAATATTCAGGTCAAATTCTATATTATGTCCGCATACATAAGTGGATCTACTCACCACATCAGCGAATACTTGTAAAGTGTTCTTTAGATCTTTTCCTTCTTCATTCGCGCGTTCATTGGTGATACCGTGAATTTGAATAGTTGCAAAGGGAATTGCATAACCTTCGGGTTTAATAATGATGGAATCGTGCTGCAACAGATTCCCCTGCGCATCGTGCAGCTGCCAGGCTATCTGAACCATTCTTGGCCAATTATCAAAATCAGTTAAAGGCGCGTTATAATTTCGCGGAAGGCCTGTGGTTTCGGTATCGAATATGAGGAACATTAATGGAAAAAGTAATTAGTTATTGGTTTTTTAGTGCTTAATGTTGAGTTATTAGTTTTTAGTGATGAGGTCTTGCTTAGTATTCGTTCTCTTGCACACTCTAAGTTACGGAGAAAGTGCTTTACTCTTAAAATTGTTGAAAAAAGAAGTTGAGGGTGATTTTGACCCTAAAATTCCATTTTTCTGTTTCATTTAAACTATTATCTTTGCAAGTCTTAAAAAATCTATAAGGATGAGCAGTAACGAAAAAAACGTAAACCAGTCAGATAAAAGTAAAGAAAGCACCAGTGTGTTAGAAAAGATAAGGCGCAGAACAGCTCTTTTGGTAGGAATTGTGGGACTTGCTCTTTTAATTTTCATTTTAGAGAGTTTATTAAGCTCCGGCCAGACTATTTTTGGTGGCGGAGACGCTTCTACCATTGGGGTAATTAATGGAAAGAAAATTGACAGAAATGATTTTTTAATGAAGGTTGAAAATCAACTGAATGGTATCCGCCAAAAGAGACAAACCAATGATATTGACGATGCAACGCGCTCTCAGATAGTGGATTATGTTTGGCAACAAATGGTTACGGATATGGTTATTAAGCCGGAATACGAAAAAGTGGGAATAACCGTTGGCGAAGACGAAGTGTACGATAAAGTAGTTACTAACCCCGGCCAATCCATCTCACAGCAATTAACCGATCAAAAAACAGGAAAAGTTTACGACCAGCTTGCGGGCCCAGACGGAGGTCTTGATCGCGGCAAATGGAAGCAATTTGTACAAAATGCCGGCCCTAACGAAGAGGCTTTTATCAAACAAATGGAAGAAGATGTTAAGAACATGCGTTATGCGGAAAAGTACGCGGTGCTTATTCGCAAAGGTTTATATACAACCACTGCTGAAGCTAAAGAAGGATATAAAACAGATAATACAAGATTAAATTTATCTTATGTAATAAAGCGTTTTGATTCGGTGAGCGACAGCGCAGTGCAAATAACTGACGCCGATATCCAAAAATATTATAGCGACCACTCTTACGAATTTAAAAACAATGAAACGGTAAGAAAAATTGAATATGTTGCTTTTAACGTAACTCCTAGCTCGGAAGACCTTGCTGCCATTCAAAAAGATGCAGAGCGAGCAGCTGCAGACTTTAAAGGAAAAACGATCAGAGAAGACAGCGGATTTATTTCTCAGGAAAGCGAAAACGGAACTATCACCATTCAAGATTTCAATAAGAAAACTATGATCGTAAGAGATTCAAGTATTTTTACCTCTCAGCCCGGAACTGTATTTGGTCCTTATAACGAAGGAGCCTATTTTAAGATTTACAAATTAGAAGCCATTAATTCTATTGCAGATAGTGCTAAAGTGCGCCATATTTTAATAGGCACAGTAGATCCTCAAACGCAGCAACCAAAAAAGAGCAATGAAAGAGCAAAAAAGGAAGCAGATAGTTTATTAACACTTATCAAAGAGAAAAAAGTAAGTTTTGATACCCTTGTAAAAACGGTAAGCGACGATATGGGCAGCAAAACAAACGGCGGTGATTACGGTTGGTTTGATGAAAACAAAGGTTTTGTTCAGCCATTTAAAGATGCCGGACTATTAGGAACAAAAGGCAATATAAGCGTAGTTCCAACCCAATTCGGATATCACATTATCGAGGTGTTGGATGTGAGCAAAACACGTCACAGCAGCTATAAAGTGGCGCAGATTTTTAAATTAATTGCTCCGAGCGATGAAACCAATCAGAAAATATTTGCAACCGCAAATGAATTTGGAGGAAAATATAATTCAGGCGCGGCTTTTGATAAAGCTGTAGATGAACAAAAACTAACAAAAAGGATTGCGGATAATGTAAAAGAAGGCGATCGTCAGCTTCCCGGATTGGATGCGGCCAAAGAACTTGTACGATGGATGTATACAGCTAACAAAGGTGATGTAGCGGTGTTTTCTTTCACCGACAAACATGTTGTTGCGAAATTAAGCGGTATTAAAAACAGAGGCGTTCTTCCTATTGAAGAAGTAAAAGATGAAGTAACTGCTAAAGTACGAGTGGAGAAGAAAGCCGAATTACTTATGAACGAATTTAAAAACAAGGCCGCAGGCAGTAAAACTGCAGCGGAATATGCTTCTAAACTTTCTCTCAATGCAAAAACAGTTGAAAATCTTGCAGGCAACAGTCATAATATTGAAGGTTTGGGCCATGAAGACGTTTTAGTAGGAGCGGCATTAGGAACCAAAGCGGGTCAAACGACTAAACCGCTTGTTGGCGATAATGGAGTATTTGTAGTTACAGTTAATAAAACTGAAAGCGGAGCTTTACCAAATGATTTTAAAATGCAGCAAAAACAAATGGAACAGATGATTAGCGGGCGCGCAGATTACGAAGCATTTAACGCTTTGAAAGATCTTGCGGAAATAGAAGATCATAAATCCAAAATTGATTAATAAAAAAATCCCACTAAAAGGTGGGATTTTTTGTTGTTTAGCATTTCATTAAAAAACAAATAACAAAAAATGACTATTCAAGAAATTATTACGGAAATAGAAACCTTTGCCCCCTTAGCCTATCAGGAAAGTTACGATAATTGCGGATTAATTACGGGAAATTCTGCCGTAGAAGCCACCGGTGTTCTTTTGTCGCTCGATTGCATTGAAACGGTGGTGGATGAAGCCATTGCCTCGAATTGTAACCTGATTATCTCCCATCACCCCATTGTGTTTTCAGGGCTTAAAAAACTTACAGGAAACTCTTATGTAGAACGAACCATAATTAAAGCCATAAAGAATGATATTGCTATTTATGCGGCTCATACCAACATGGATAATGTTAGTGAGGGTGTTAATTTTAAAATCGCTGAAAAACTGGGCTTAAAAAATTTGCACATTCTAGCTCCTAAAACCGGCCTTTTAAAAAAACTGGTGACTTATGTGCCCGAAACCCATCACCAAAAGGTATTAGAGGCGTTATTTGCAGCCGGTTGCGGCAGTATCGGCAAATACGATAGCTGTAGTTTTAATATAAAAGGAACGGGAACATTTAAAGGAAACGAAGATTCTAAGCCTTTTTTAGGACAAGCCGGGAAATTAAGCGTGGAGCAAGAAGTACGCATTGAAACAGTTTTTGATACTACCGCAGAAAACACCGTTTTAAAAGCCTTAAAAGCCTCGCATCCCTATGAAGAAATTGCTTTTGATGTTTTCGAACTTTCAAATAAATTAAAAAGTGTGGGGAGTGGCTTAACCGGAGAGCTGGATAAGGAGTTAAATGAGGATGAATTCTTAAAATTAGTTAAAAAAACCCTACAATGCGAATGCCTGAAGTTCACCCAAAAAACCGGAAAAATGATCAAAAAAGTAGCAATTTGTGGCGGAAGCGGCTCTTTTTTGCTCAAAAATGCTAAAAATTCGCAAAGTGATGCGTTTGTGACTTCTGATTTTAAGTATCATGAATATTTTGATGCAGAGGGAAAAATACTGTTGGTAGATGCGGGTCATTACGAATCGGAGCAGTTTACACCTGAAATTTTTTATGATATAATTAAGAATAAATTTCCTACATTTGCAATCCGTTTATCAAAAATTAAAACTAACCCGGTAAACTATTTTTTATAACATGAGCGCTAAAATTAAAGAAAAGATTGATGTTGCGGTTGAAGGAAAATTAAAGGCCCTTTACCAATTACAATTAATTGACAGTAAAATTGATCGTTTACGTACCATTCGCGGAGAGCTTCCTTTAGAGGTAAGCGACCTTGAAGATACAGTAACGGGATTGGAAACGCGTTTAAAAAATGTAACCGACGAGGTAGAAGAACTTGAAAAGCAACTGAACGAAAAGAAGCAAAATATTAAAGATTTTCAGGCAAATATTAAAAAGTATGAGGCGCAACAAAATAAGGTGCGCAACAACCGCGAATACGATGCGATTACTAAAGAAATAGAATTTCAAAATCTCGAAATTCAGTTAGCTGAAAAAAGAACAAAAGAAGCAAAGGCATCTGTTACCATTAAGGCGGAACTTTTAGAAAAAAGCAAAATTGAATTTGAAGAGCGCAGCAAAGATCTTAAAATCAAGAAAAGCGAACTGGAAGAGATTATTGCAGAAACCGAAAAAGATGAAAAAGAATTATTAAAAGAAAGCGCAAAGGCAGCTGAAATAATTGAAGACAGATTATTGAATGCTTACCGTCGTATTCGTGCTAATACGCGTAACGGTTTGGCAGTTGTAGCTGTAGAACGCGACGCGTGCGGAGGTTGTTATAACAAAATTCCACCACAAAGACAATTAGATATCCGCACTAACAAAAAAATTATTGTATGCGAACATTGCGGTCGCGTTTTAGTTGATGGCATGTTAATTCCGGATGCGGGTTTGGAGGACATAAATAAATAATTATTTGCTTGAATAATTAATAATTATCTGTTACATTTGCCCACCGAAAAAACAACCTTAAATAAATTGAGGTTTAAAATGGGAGCTTAGCTCAGCTGGTTCAGAGCACCTGCCTTACAAGCAGGGGGTCACTGGTTCGAACCCAGTAGTTCCCACTCGGAGGGAAGAAACTGAAAACTCAGTTTTCTTCCCTTCTTTTTTTTGGCTCAATCCCTTATGAGTCCTGCAAAGTAGCTCAACAGCTTCATTCAATTTTGTGGTTCGATACTCATTATTCTCAAAATACAACTTTTCAGGAAAGACCGAACCAATAATTTTTTGTTTTACCTCAGTATTCTTCACTTTGTAGTATTTATCGAGGTTTAAGAGCAGATCAAGGCACTCGTCTATCTTTGTGTCGTAGTTTTCGATTCCCTTGCGGATTTGTATTTCCTCCCTATGTTTCGTTTCAAACCAAAGTGTACTGATTTAAGATAAAAGAATAGAGACATTTTCTTAAGTTTAACTAATGTAAAAACAGAAAGAAAATGGAAACAAATTCAAACAAAAAATCAGCCGAAAGTTTAATTAAGGATATT
>JACPOC010000019.1 GCA_016185125.1 Bacteroidota bacterium | reverse complement strand
GCAAAATCTTCAGCATCGCCTTTAAAATCATTACTCATTGTTATCACCATCCTGTCACCATCACGAACCATTATCACCTGCGAAGTTTTGTTCTTTAATGTTCCATCGGCCTTGCTTACATAAAAGCCGCAGAAAGAAAATACCTGTTCATTAGCAAAGAGGATTAGCAAAAGGGCTGAGATCATTTTCTTTTTCATAACTATACTTTTGGTTTTCAAATTTTGTTCAACTCAAACGGCGAATGTTTCCATTCAAATTTTTTATAGCGAAACAGTTTATCTAAAAAAGGAACTAACGGAGCGGCCAGTACTAATATCAGTATCGGTGTATTATACATCCATTTAAATACTGAGAGGTAAAATGCAATTGCTGCAATCAGCATTGCCCACACTATTCTTGCAGCAGGATGATTGGGTGCAGTTTTGGGCTCGCTGATCATAAAGAAAGAAAACAACAATAAACTTCCGGTGCTTATGGATTGAAGAAAAGAATCTGTTGGCCAGTGTAAATACAATATCTGCCTGCTAAAGATTAATGCAGTATAAGTAAGCAAAAAAGCAAGTGATATATCTAACTTCTGTACTTTGGTCACTACAATAAAACCGAGCACAGAAACAGTCAGCAATAAAATAAACCCACTTCCCCACTGGCCCGATGATAGCCATGCATTATCTGTAATATAAATAGTAGCAATAATACCTATGGCAGATGGATTAAAAATATGCTTGCCTTTGTATCGTAATACATACTTGCTCAGTATAGTAATCTCTGTTGCCAGCAAACAGGTGTACCAGTGATTGGTTTTAAGCAATAAACATAAACTGAGTGAACTGATGAGTGCACTCTTCCAGCTGTCGTAATTTTTATACGTAAAAAACTCGATTGATAATTGCAGTATTACTGCCGAAGAAACATAAATTATATAATGCAGCCAGTCAACAGACCAGTGCAGGTACAGCAAACCATAAAACAAAAGCAGTAACTGGAAGCCCATTTGAAAATAACGGGCATCCCAACGCACAGTTGGTGGCATATTGAACGGTTTACTTACGAGATGATGAAAGAAGAGAGATTACACAGGTGGAAATAAATTATTTTTCCATCCACTCTTTTAAAGCCGCTGCGTTTTCCTGGCTTACAATGATTTCTTCTGTAACAGCCGGTTCTATTTCAAGTAATAATTTACTTTTAGGATATGTCTTTATTTTTTTTACCGGTTTTTTATACCAGTTAAAATAACTACGCATGGTAAACAACAAATACCGGTTGCCCTGCCAGATGATAAATACGGTAAGGATCGTACACAGAAAACTTAATTTTATCTGCCAGTGCGAATAATTT
>JACPOC010000026.1 GCA_016185125.1 Bacteroidota bacterium | reverse complement strand
ACCTGTTAAAACGGGCGTGGTTGTAAATAATCCGCCATTAATACTGTAAGAATAGGTAGGAGTACCTCCGGTAACAGTTCCAAGCGTAATGCTTCCGTTGTTGTTTCCGCAGGTGGGATTTACAAAGGTAGTGGCAAGGGCGGTTATGCCTAGAGTATTTAGTAATGTGGTGGATGTATTGGTTACACATCCAAAGTTATTAGTAAGACCTAATATATAAGTGTTGGCACCTAAACTTGTAGCTGTTTGTGAACCTATGGCCAGGCCATTTAATGAAAAACTTACAACTGTTTGACCTGCAGGCGAAGTATTATTTATCACTATCTGTCCATTACTTTGACCGCAACTGGGGTTTGTAGGTAAAACTGTTAGTGAGGGTTGGGGATTAATGACTATAGTAGAAAAAGTACTAGCAGTACACGCGGCATTAGTTACGCTATGAGTAACTGTATATGTGCCCGGCGTTGAAAAACTAACAGGCCCATAATTAGCAACATTTCCGGCAGCAGGTGCCCCTGTTGTTGGAGAGAAGGCATAACTATGAGTTCCAATGCCACTTGCTGCGTTAAAACTAAAGCTGTTACCGTTTAAACATTGTGTTGGGCTAGGGGCACTTGTAAATGCTACATTTGGAGGAGCGCCCGCAGTAACAACATTATTAACTGTTGCTGTACACCCTGCAGTGTTCGTGACCACATGCTGAACAGTATAAGTACCGGGGGTGGGAAAAGACACAACAGTATTTGTAGCTGTTGTAGTAAAACTTACAGGCGCCCCTGATCCTATAAAAGAATACGTTTGAGTAGAAGGCGGGCCTGATCCTGTATTGGTAAAAGTAAATGTATTACACCCATTTGCAGTATTAAACGAAGCTATTGGAGAGGGGGTGAAAACTAAAGTAACCACCTTAACAATGGGCGCACATGAACCGGAAGGATTCATGGTTAAGGTATAATTACCGGAAGTGGAAGTGGTAATTGTTTGATTAGTGTTATTGTTAATGCCTGAGCCTCCTGGCCCATTCCAATTATAAGGACCCATGCCTGGAGGCGCACTCATTGTACCTGTTGAAACACCGCAGGCAGCAACGGTTGTTGCAGCAGTACCGGCGGGAAATTGTGTATTATTTACCGTAATATTCATTGGAGAACAAAGGGCATCAAAATAACAATACCCAAAATGAGCCCAGCCTGTGCAGTCTCCAACAATTACTTCAATAGTAACGCATGTACCTATGAATGAGGTAAGATCAATTGACTGAACGGTCCAGTTTTTATACAAATAGCCACTTGCATTAGTTAAAAATCCGGGAGTTCCGGAGGTACAGGAAGGTCCGGAAGCGATAACATCTACATTAGGGCAAGCCAACACTACATTAGAACAATTTCTCACCTGAATAGTTAAAAATGGCTGATCACAGCATAAATGTCCGGTACCGTCAAAACAAGCGGCGTAAGCATATTGAAATAATGCATTAGAAGATGTAACAGGAAAGGTTTGTGCGATGCGTGTGATTTGCCCTGAAGTAGCTATATTGTTATTTAACTGAACCACATTAGTTCCGCCCAACGGAGAGTTGGGAACACCGCCCGGAAAATTAGCATCGGCTATTGGTGTGGCATTTATCCAGCATTCAACCGGGGCATAAGAGAAACTGGAAGCCGGCATGGCACTAACACTACATGTATTATAATAAACATAAGCCGGTGCAGGACCAGAAAAACCATTTTGGCCTTGGGCTACCACCCATCCGGTAAGCGAAGTATAGGGCCCGCCAACGGGCGATGCCTCAAACCCTTCATTGTTACAAGGAGGAGCCATAACTTGATATGGGTTGGATGGTTTTGCTGAGATAGATGCACCCGTAAAATTGCCTTGTATAGGTTGCTTTAAGGTAAAAGTTTGGTCAAGATAAGCGCGCTTCATGTGATACATGAATACATTATATTCTTTTCCGAAAAAGCCACGACTCATAGCTTCGGCGTTAAACCTTATTTGGTCGAAACCGATAAGGGAATCTTTAGCCGCAAGTTCAAGGGATTTTAATTTATTTGCAAGTTGTTTGGAATTATCTTGGGCTATGGAGTTTGTACAAGTAATAATTATTAACAATAAGAACAGACTTTTAATACTAAGTTGTTTTTTCATTTTAAAATTTATAGACTAAAGATATATTATGTTGTTGTAACCAACAATTATTTCACTCACGCAAATGGTAGTTTCAATAAGAATAATAGGATAAAACGATAAAATTAAACGACGAACAGGGTTATTAACACGATATTAACAATTTTTTAAAAAATAAAATAAACTAATAAATTAGAAATTCGGGAGAAGAACTTGAAGATTGTTTTTATCTACCACCACATCATTTACTCCATTGGTTATCATCACAAATTCTGATTTCAAATTTAAATTATAACGTAATGCCTGTTCAATTACTCTTAGGTTAAGCTCAATGTAAGGAGCCTTACATTCTATTAAAATAAAGGGTTCCATCTGACGGTTATAAACCACCACGTCAAATCTTTTTTTTATGTCATTTACGGTTATTTCTTTTTCTATGGCAATTAATGAAGCAGGATATTTTTTTTCATTTACAAGATAATGTAGGAGATGTTGCCGCACCCATTCTTCGGGCGTTAATACAAACCATTTTTTTCTGAAATCGTCAAAAATTAAGGTTTGCTTATTACTGTTTTTTAAACGAACATTAAAAGGTGGATATTTTAATGGTAAGTTAATCTCTGACATATATTTTTTAAATATATTTACATTAATTCAATTATAAAATTAACAGGTATGAAAAGTAAAGAAGAAATTGTAAATAATTGGCTGCCTCGTTACACCGGTGTTCCGCTAAACGAATTCGGGCAATATATTATACTGGTTAATTTTTCTAATTATGTGCACATGTTTGCTGCTAAATATAGCGTAGATGTAAAGGGTTTAGACAGGCCCATGAGCAGTGCCACGTTTGATAACATCACTATTATTAATTTTGGAATGGGCAGTGCCAGCGCGGCCACCATGATGGATCTGTTAAGCGCCATTGATCCAAAAGCCGTTTTGTTTCTTGGGAAATGCGGCGGCTTAAAAAAGAAAAATAATATTGGCGATTTAATTTTACCTATCGCAGCCATTAGAGGCGAGGGAACCAGTAATGATTACTTTCCGCATGAAGTGCCTGCCATGCCTGCATTTAGCCTGCAAAAAGCAATTTCTCACACCATCCGCTTACATAACCTTGATTATTGGACCGGAACTGTATATACAACCAACCGACGAGTTTGGGAGCATGACGATAAGTTTAAAGAATATTTAAGATCAGTGCGAGCCATGGCTATTGACATGGAAACCGCCACCATTTTTACAGTTGGTTTTCATAACGAAATTCCAACCGGTGCGTTGTTATTAGTAACAGATCAGCCAATGGTTCCTGAAGGAGTTAAAACAGAAGACAGCGATAAAAAAGTAACTTCCAGCTTTGTAAATGAACATTTGCAAATTGCAATCGATTCATTAAACGAATTAAGAAGCAAGGGTGTTTCGGTAAAGCATTTACGTTTCGAATAATTTTTTGAGTATTATTATAAATAATCAGCAACCCGCGCAATTTTTTATTGATGGGGTTCTTCGTGGCGATGTTGCCATATTAAGCAGAGCCATCACATTAATTGAATCCAATAAAAAAGAGCATAAAAAGCTCGCTCAAAAAATAATGGAAGGTATACTTCCGCATAGTGGAAAATCTTTCAGGTTGGGAATAACAGGCGTTCCAGGCGTTGGTAAAAGCACTTTTATTGAAGGCTTTGGAAAAGAAGTGCTCATCAAAGGGCATAAACTTGCGATATTGGCAATAGATCCATCCAGCTCAAAAAACAAAGGAAGTATTTTAGGTGATAAAACGCGGATGGAAGAACTGTCTACCATGACAAACGTATACATTCGTCCATCACCAAGCAGCGGAACGTTAGGAGGTGTTGCAAAAGCTTCTTACGACACCGTTTTGCTGTGCGAGGCCGCGGGCTTTGATTTTATAATTATTGAAACTGTGGGTGTAGGTCAAAGTGAAATTGCAGTAAGTAAAATAACCGATTTTTTTCTTCTGTTAATGCTTGCCGGTGCTGGTGATGAATTGCAGGGAATTAAACGGGGAATTATGGAGATGGCCGATTCGGTGGTTATTACCAAGGCCGATGGAAATAATGTGGATAAGGCAAGGCTGGCAAAAAGCCAGATTGAAAATTCACTTCATTTATTACAAATGCCCGAAAGCGGTTTTATTCCTGAGGTTATACTTTGTTCAAACACCGAAAGTACAGGCATTGCCGCAGTTTACTCCTTTATTGAAAAATATAAAAATTTTACTATTGCCAATAATTATTTTTTAAAAAAAAGAAAGTTTCAGCAGCGTGAATTATTTCAAATTCATTTAGAAGAACAATTAAAAAGTAAATTTTATGAACTTCCTGAGGTGGCTCAAGCCATGCATGATTGCCAAAAAAATGATAATTCACTTTCTCTTTTAAAAATAAATGAATTAATTGATAAAATTTTTAAACAACCCTAAGGGCTCGCAGAACATTTAAAAACAAAATGGCCGCAGTTTTTCACTTTTAGGGTTTCAAAAATAGCTTTATAAACACTTTTTTACTTTCATTTCACTATTTAACTGATTATCAGTTAGTTAAATATTACCTGTTTTTCAGTGTTTTTGAAATAAGACTTTTTTCTTTTCAATTTTTTTTTTTCTTTTGCAAGACTTTTAAAAGGTATAATAAAAAATTAAAATATGTATTGGACGTTAGAATTAGCAAGTTGGTTAGAAGATGCTCCTTGGCCTGCAACAAAAGATGAACTTATTGATTTTGCAATGCGAAGCGGTGCGCCCATGGAGGTGATTGAAAATTTGCAGGAAATGGAAGACGAAGGGGAGAGTTATGAAACCATTGAAGAGATTTGGCCGGATTATCCAACCAAAGATGATTTCTTTTTTAACGAAGACGAATTTTAAACTGAGCCGCGAAAAGCGGCTTTTTTATTGTGGTAATATTTGTTCAAATAACTTGCGCTACTATAATTAATCGATTGATTTCCGGTTAAAAATTATATATCCGAAATGAAAGAAAACAGAAAAAGGATATTCTTTTTGATCATAATAATTAATGCCTAAACTTATTGGCCCTATGGCGGTATTATAAACGGCTGCTGCCATTCCCGTAAAATGCCGGTATAAAAAGGGTGTACTGTATTTGGCCGTATTTTCCTGGGTTTTAAGAATGCTAAATACCGGCTGAAATATGTAAGCTTCTATGCGAATATCCAATCCTCTTACCGGAGTAGTAATGGCTTTTAAACCTGCCGCAAAATAATTGTGCGCCCTGAATCGTTCTATAAAAAAAGTTTGACTTTCGGGTGTAGGATTAAATGCGGGTGCCGATAGAATGGTGGCCTGATAATTACTAAAAAAGCTTTGGGTAGAATAAACGGTTTCGCCAAAAACACCAATACGAAATCCTTTAAACGTGCGAATGTAGCTGTCAATTGTAAATTTAAGCTGCAGCCATGGATCTCTAAGTTCATTGGTAAAACGGGTAGTATCTACACTGGTGTTTCCCGGCAAATGGCTTTCTTTACCTTGCAAAAAGCGTGCTCTTGCGTTTATTAATGTTCCTTCGGTGGCGTACATTTTTCTATTTTGCGTATTTAACCTGTAATTGCTTTGCAGATACCAGTAATTAAAATAAGTTTTGTCGGTGGTGTCCCGGCGTGTAAACAAATCAGTTTGGTAGTACTCGTTTCTCCATTCTGTAAGGCCGGCAGCGGCATTAATCTGTGAAACATTTCCAACAGGCACTCCAATTTTCACTTCGCCAAATTTATCTTCCTGCACAAGGTAGGCCGGTTTTAAAAAATCGTAAAACAAAGCACTACTATTGTAATAATCCCAGCGTGAGTAAGTAAAAGAGGGTTCTATGTAAAACGGCAATCTTCCCGGAAAGTCAAATCGTAATTTTGAATAAGTGCCCGAATACAATTTACCCACATAGCCATTGGCATAGGCGCTCACACCTATTTTGCCCAAGTAATTATATTGTAAACCTAAAAAACCTTCGCTGATAGGGCGGTTGGATATAATGGCCCCTGCATCTACATAAAAAGGCTTTTCTTTTTTGCCAAGTAATTTTAAAGTATATTTTTGAGTTATACTGTCTTTGAGGGCTACCGGAAAAATATTTTTTATTTTATCATCACTAGCCAAACGAAAATAACGTTTTTTCAATTGCTTTAAAGTAAAAGGTTCTTTTTTATAAAATAAACTTTTTTGCACAAAGGAGCACTGGCTTGTGTTGCACCCGGCCACAACCAAACTGTCAAAAATTACATTTTCCTGATCTTCAAATTTGCGGTATCTGAGTCTTTTTATAGCAAGCTCCGAAGAATTTGATTTGCGGGAAAGTTGTTTTTTAATTTTTGGAATGGCACGCATTCCGGCCGCATATCCGCTATCAATCAATCGTTTGGCATTATCAAAACTGAAAATATTAACATCGCTCCAGGGTTCAATCAATACCCCGTTTTCTCCAATAGGATTAAATTCGGCCTGGTTCATCAATAAACTGCGTAATTGAAGGTAAAGATCATCATCATCCGGGGCCGCTGCAACCTCAGAAACATTTGAACCGATTATGAAATCGGGCGAAAATTCTTTTTGCATCACATCCGTAGGAAAATTATTATACAAACCTCCGTCAAACAAAAGTTTACCATCAATAGAAATTGGGCGCAGATAAAAAGGATAACTCATACTTGCTCTCAAAGCGCTGGGTAAATCTCCGTTTTTAAAAAGAATTGATTTTTTATGGAGCACATCAGAGGCCAGGCAGCGGAACGGAATAAATAAACTGTCGAAATTATTGTTTACGTTATTTGAAGTGCCGGTAAAGGTTTCCATAAGATAATAATCTATGGGAATTGAGTTAATTACATTGGTGGGAAGGTTTTTAAGATAATTATCTTTTAAATTAAATTTAAAGGTAATCCACGAGGCGTAGGTTTCACGCTGTTTTACCATATATTCGTATTTAACAGGAAGATCCCCTTTGGTTATGCTTTGAAAAAACGCGGTGCGGACTATTTCCTCAATCTCGGCGGGTGAGTAGCCAATGGCATAGTAACCCCCAATAAGGCTTCCAATAGAGGTTCCGGCCACATAATCTATAGGTATATTGTTTTCCTCCAGGGCTTTTAACACTCCAATATGCGTTAAGCCACTAGCTCCGCCTCCACTTAAAACCAGGCCAATTTTCTGAGCTTTAGATTGCGAGAGCCAAAAGATAAAAAAGCTGAAAAAAACTATATGAACGAACTTTATCAATTAAAAAAGGGGTTATGATTTTTTTACAAAAATAATCTTTATCTAAAACTCTTCTATTCGTAAATATAATTATTTATATTAGCGGTTGCACTTTTAAAAATTTGTGGGAAAATTTATACTTCAAAAATTTGTTTATGGCGTTTTAGTCCTTTTCGGGGTTATTACAACCATCTTTTTTTTATTTAATGTATTGCCCGGCGACCCCGCTATGGTTATGTTAGGCCAACGCGCAAGCAAGCAGGCCGTTGAAGAAATTCACAGGGATTTGGGAACCGATAAACCACTTATTGAACAATATCTTAATAATCTTAACAATGTTTCGCCCATTTCTATACATAATTATAAAGATCCAAAAGACCTTTGGTACCTGAATCCTGAAAAATATTCATGGACTCCGCTAATTACTATTGGCAAAAAAAAGGTAATTGTTTTAAAATTCCCTTATCTGGGTAAAAGTTACATTACCAAGCGAAATGTTTCAGAGATTATTAAAGATACTTTGCCCGAAACGGCGGTTTTGGCCTTTGCTTCCATTATCATAGCTTCCATTGTAGGTATTTTTCTGGGAATTGTAACCGCTACCAGAAAAAATTCTGTACTCGACCGAAGTGTTTTTGTGCTGGCCACGGTGGTGGGAATGAGTGCCCCCTCCTTTTTGGTAGGATTAATTATGGCCTGGTTATTTGGCTACGTTTTATCAAAATATACAGGGCTCGATCCCTCGGGTAGTTTGTACGACATTGATGTTTGGAACGGTGAAGTGCTAAGATTGAAAAACTTGGTGCTTCCGGCTATTACATTGGGTATGAGGCCATTAAGTATTGTAATTCAGTTAACCAGAAGTTCGCTCTTGGATGTACTTTCTCAGGATTATATCAGAACAGCAAGGGCAAAGGGTTTAAGTTACAAGATGATTATTATGAAGCACGCGCTAAAAAACGCACTAAATCCTGTGGTAACCGCTATTTCGGGATGGTTTGCCGGCTTAATGGCGGGTGCGGTTTTTGTAGAAAAGATTTTTAGCTGGAAAGGCATTGGTTATGAAGTGGTGGAAGCTTTAAGCAAGAACGATCTTCCGGTGGTAATGGGCGCTACCTTGGTGTTTGCTACTATTTTTGTGGGCATAAACATTATTGTGGATATTATTTACGGAATTCTTGATCCAAGGGTAAGGGTAAAAAACTAAAGCATGAACAGAAAAAAGATAGTTGCAGGAAACTGGAAAATGAACACTTCTTTTCCTGAAGCCATTAAATTAGCAAAAGAAATTATGGCGGCTCAAACAAATGACGAGGTTATCAAAATTTTTTTTCCGCCGCATATTTTTTTGCATGAAGTTACGGAACAAGTAAAACAAAAAACATTATTTTTTACCGGGGCGCAAAATTGCAGCGAATTTGAAAAAGGCGCTTATACCGGTGAGATTTCGGCTACCATGATAAATTCAATAGGTTGTAAATATGTTTTGGTTGGCCATAGCGAGCGCCGACTGTATTTTAACGAAAACGCACATCAATTAAAATCTAAAATTGAACAGGCACTTAAACATAATCTACATGTTGTTTTTTGCTTTGGCGAGCAGTTATCCGAAAGAAAAAGTAATTTACATGTTGAAACCGTTAACCGACAATTAACAGAAGTGCTTGAAAATTTTAATGGTGAGCAGCTTAATAATATAATTTTGGCCTACGAACCGGTGTGGGCAATTGGTACCGGCGAAACCGCATCGCCGCAGCAAGCACAGGAAATGCACGCCAACGTAAGGGATTGTATTGAAAAATTATTTGGCAGTTCAATTGCCTCTAACATAAGCATATTATACGGCGGAAGTTGTAACCCCGCCAACGCTAAAGAATTATTTGCCTGCAAGGATGTAGATGGCGGACTGATTGGAGGGGCAAGTTTAAAAGCAGATGACTTTTGTAAAATCATCAACTCTTTTTAATGAATTATGTAGCCTATCATTTTTCGGTACATCCTCCTCAGCCGGGCTCTGAAATATTAATGGCTATGATCTCCGATATGGGATTTGAAAGTTTTGATACTTCCGAAAAAGGCTTTACCGCGTATATACCTGAGGAAATGGCTCACCATGTTGATTTAAATAATCTGAGTTTTTCTGATTTCACTTATACATTTACCATTGAAAAAATAGCGCAGGTTAACTGGAACGAAGAGTGGGAAAAAAACTTTGAACCTGTTATGGTAGGAAATTTAATTTGCATCCGTGCTCCCTTTCATCCGGCAAATAAAACTGTAAAGCATGAAATTATTATTATGCCTAAAATGAGTTTTGGCACAGGGCATCACCAAACCACGCAGTTAATGTGCCAGGCAATGTATGCATGCGATTTTAAAGATAAACGAGTGTTGGATATGGGCTGTGGCACAGGCGTTTTAGCTATTTTGGCGCATCTGCTTAAGGCAAAAAATATTCTGGCAATTGATATTGACGATTGGAGCGTTGAAAACAGTATTGAAAATTGTACCGCTAATAATTGTCCTGAAATTGCCGTAAAAAAAGGCGATATTGAATCACTTAGGGATATAGAAAATCTTGATGTTATTTTAGCGAATATTAATAAGAATATTTTAAAAAAACATATTCCTTTTTACTCTCAAAAATTAAATTTAAAAGGCAAATTGTTTTTAAGCGGCTTCTTTAAAACAGATGTAGATGAACTTATTGAACTTGCTGAAGGAAATGCACTTCGGCTTCAAACCCCTTATTTTAAAGATGAATGGGCGGCACTCGTTTTTGAAAAAGTATAATTCAGGCGCTCAATACTTTGTTATTTAGTATAAAGTTTTCAAACGCGGGTTTGTCGGATAAACCTGAAATGCAATAATGAATATATTGTTTGAGAAGGTGAACCTGCGAGGGCTTTTGAATATACGCACTGGCATCATGTTGGTAACAGTTCTCAATTGTAGGACGGTGTGTAGAAGTAGAAAGCATTACCACACGTAAATCAAGGCACTTGGAAATTTGTTTTATTTTTTTTAAACAATCCAATCCGTTAACTTTCGGCATATTAATATCCAAAAAAATCAAATCAGGATATTGGGTATTTTTATTTAATTCGGTTAATAACTGTTCTCCGTCATTAAAGGTTATTAACTCATAATTTAAACCCGTTTCATCAGCGGCCAAACGAAAAAATTCTTTATCATCAAAATCGTCATCCGCCAGATAAATTTTAGTTAATTTCATAAGAGAAACATGGTATAATTACAAAGTTACATTTAATAAGGTACATAAATTATAGGGTAAAACCCCTATATACAGGTTATAAAAATTGAGTAGTTTTATGACGTATATCGAAACTTACCCCCTTGTATGAATAGTAAAGTAAACGTAGCCTATATTGAAGACCAAAAGGTAGTGAAGGAAGGCGTTAATTATCTACTGTCCCAGTACCCTTTTATTAAAATTTTTGATTTTGATTTTGATGTGAATAAACTCGCCGGATTTATTACACAAAATAACATTGAAGTAATAATATTGGACTTGCAACTTCAGATTATTAAGGATAATGAAAAAAAGGGATTAAATGGCTTTGAACTTTGCGAGTTTATTAAGGCAAAATTTCCTCATATTAAAATTATTGGCCATTCTATGTATGACGATGTGGCAAGCGCAAATAAAATTTTTGAATTAGGTGGCATGAGTTTTGTTTCTAAAAAATCAGGACACATGGAATTGGTAAATGCCATAAAAGAGGTGTGTGAAAACAGATTGTATGTTTGCGAAGAGATAATAAAAAAAACAAAGAATGCCAGCCGTTTTATAAATGGAGATGATGATACTTTAAAAAGCATCAGCGAAACCTTTACCAAAGCTGAAAAAAGCATTCTTGAAAAAATAGCCAAAGGTTTTTCCACCAAACAAATTGCCCAACAATTGTGTATTTCCGAAAAAACTGTTGAAACGCATCGGAAAAATTTATTTATAAAAGCGGAAGTAAAAAATGTGGCGGAATTAATTGCATTTGCATACTCCCGCAGAATATTTATTGATTAAATTATTTTTTTTATGAGCACTACATTTGACTATTCTTTTATTAAAAGAATGGGCGATCTTACAGGCGATGGCGTGGTCGTTTACGATATGAACGAAAAAAAATTTTTGTACGCTAACGAAAATTTTTTGAATATTTTTGATGTGCAGCACGAAACTCTTACCGCCGATACAAATATAGTTTTACGATATGTTTTTTCAGAAGATCTTGATTACTTAAAATCCAGATCGCAGGAATTATTTTCTACAGGATCATTAAATACTACAGAGTTTAGATTGGTTATGCCCGGAGATGTTACCAAACATTTAAGCTGCGATATTATGGTGTTGGAGGATAAAAATATGCTTACAGCATTTGTAAAAGATGTAAGTAAAACAAAAAAACACGAAGATTTTTTAATTAAGTACACTGCCCAAAAAGATATTATGCTGGATATGCTGACGCATAATTTAAGCGGACCCCTGCAATTATCCAAGGATGTTATTACGTCACTTCAAAAAGGATATGGCGAAAATAATTTTGCCGACGTAAGTAAACTCATTAGCATTATGCAGGAAAATACTCAGCAATGCATTGATATTGTAAACGATTTTTTAAGGGAAGAGCATTTTGAATCTTCACAAACCTACGTTAGAAAAACAAGGTTTGATGTGGTGGATAAAATTAAGGTAATGATTAATAAGTTGAAGGAAATAAATAAGGACAAAAACTTTGTTTTAAAATGCGAGCACAAAAAGTTAAATATTAATTCAGATGCTGTTAAGTTTTTTCAGATCATCCACAATGTTTTATCTAATTCTATAAAATTTACCAAGCCAAACGGCACTATTGAAATTGAGATTAAAGAAACCGAGGATTCATATATTATTTCATTGAATGATAATGGTATTGGCATTCCTTTATCAATGGTTGAATCCATCTTTAAAGATCGCATCATGGGCCGCACCGGGTTAAAAGGCGAAAGATCTAAAGGAATGGGATTATCCATTGCTCACCGGCTTACCAAAATAATGGGCGGAGAAATTTGGTTTGAAAGTATTGAAAACAAGGGCACTGTTTTTTATGTAAAACTTCCTAAGGAGTAAATTTTTTATACCCAATTTATTTACAATAATTAGAGTAGGCCGTGCCTGCCTGCTTAACATTATTTTGGGCCGCAATTCTTAGATCATCACAGGGATTTTCTTTCAGATTTACTTTAGCAACGCCTCTCCAATAATAGGCCGGATAATAATTTGAATTTAACTCAATACACAAACTCAGATCAGTTTTGCTGGATAAAAAATCTTGTTTCTTACCAAAAACAATTGCGCGTTTAAAATAATACTCCGCATCATTTCCATTCAGTTCTATGCATTTATTGTATTCGCGCAGAGCTTCTTCAAGTCTGTTTAAATCGTCGTAACAATTACCAAGTACAAAATGCGCTTTTGCATTATTTGGTTCGCTCGTTAGCACATGATTTGCATCGTTAATGGCTTTAGGCAAATCGCTTAAAGCGTAGTAGGCTGATGCTCTTGCAATGTAAGCCTTGGGGTAATCATATAAAGCCAAGGTTTGATTAAAACTTTTAATAGCAAGTTCGGGCTTATTTTTCTTTAAATAGAGTAGCCCTCTGTTATAATAACCTTTATAATTTCGCGGCGCATATTTTACAGCCTTATTAAAATATTCCAACGATTTTTCATCGCTGTCCAGCCGCATACTTTCAACACCCGCACTGTTTAAAGCGATAAACTGTGTGGGGTATTTTTTTAAAATATCTTCATATAACGTAAGCGCATTTTTCCAGGCGCCGGCTCTGTTAAAAGTAATAATTGAAAAACAAAACATTAAGCCGTAAACAAGTATATTTTGTCTCAATTTTATTTTTGACAGAACAAAAGCTAATAGCCAGCCAAAACCAACAAGGGGCAAATACATATAACGATCAGCATATAACGCTTCGCCAAAAGGCAGAAATTGAAGGATAAGAATAAGATTGACAATGATGAATGAAAGAATAAATAACGTGTTGCTTTTTTTTCTTTTTAGTAAATAAATACATGCCCCTATTAGGCACATGAGAAAGATCATACCCAAAGCAAACACTAATATTTTTAGTTCGGGATAAGGGTATATGACGCTTAGGTTTAAAGGAAAAATAAATAAAATTAAATATTTAAAAAGAGCGAATCCCGCTAAGGCCACTCTTTGTGCATACGGGAAAGCGTGCGAATAGTTAATGAACTGATCTGCTGTTTGTGTTTTAATATTTACAATGCCTATAATTACCGCAATTACTAAAAATGGTATTTTATTTAAAAAAGAATTTAAATTAATCTTTTTAAAAAGAAAGAAATCAATTGCCATAAATAATACCGGCAGAACAACCGCAGAGGATTTACTTAAACAAGCAAGAATAAAATACAGGAATGCGAATAAATAATAACGTTTAAAACCGCGGTCATTATAATTTATATAGGCTAGTACTGAAAGTAAATAAAAGGTGGCTGACAATACATTTTTTAATTCGCTGATCCAGCCCACAGATTCAACTTGTAGTGGATGCAGCAAAAAAACCATAGCGCCTATATTAGCAATAAAATCATTTTTAAAAAGTTTGCTGCCTGCTTTGTAAACTAATATTCCATTAAGAATGTGAAATAAAATGTTAATGAAATGATGTCCCCACGCGTTATTTTCAAACAGCAGCCAGCTTATGGAATGAAGCAACATAGTTATGGGAATATAATTTCCTACGTAGTGTTTGGTGAACAATGCCTGAATATTAAAATTTTGAACATCTTTGTTTTTGAATACCATTTCCGGATCGTCCCAACTAATTGGGCCATAGAAGAAAAATCTAAAATAAACTAACAAGGTTATTGTTATAGCAATTACCAACGGTAAATGTTTATTAATTATGGCTTTTTGATGTATATTCACTTAAGCAAAAATAGTATTTTTAAATTGTGATTAAATTATCAGTTGTAATAATTACTTATAACGAAGAAAAAAATATAGAGCGATGTCTTTTATCGGTAAAAGAAATTGCTGATGAAATTGTGGTGCTCGACTCCTTTAGCCGCGATAAAACGCAATATATCTGTGAAAAGCACGGCGTTAAATTTTATCAGCACGCCTTTGATGGGCATATTCAACAAAAGAACAGGGCAATCACTTATGCTTCAAATCCGCATATTTTATCTCTGGATGCCGATGAGGCTCTCGATCCTTTGCTTTCAAAATCAATTATAGAGGTTAAAAAAGATTTTAAACACAATGGCTATTACATGAACCGTCTTACTAATTATTGCGGACATTGGGTAAAACATTGCGGCTGGTATCCTGATACAAAATTGCGCTTGTGGGACAGTAGAAAAGGACATTGGGCAGGGCTGAATCCTCATGATAAATACGAATTGTTTGATGGCGATAAAAACACCTCACATCTTAAAGGTGATATTTTGCATTACAGTTATTATTCGCTGGAAGATCATTATAAACAAGTGGAGTACTTTACAACTATTGCCTCTAAAGCCTATCTCGAAAAGCAAAAAACTGCTCCTTTTTTTAAATTAGTTGTTAATCCTGTTGCTAAGTTTATTGATCATTATTTGCTGAAATTAGGTTTTTTAGATGGAAAATCCGGTTATCAAATCTCTAAAGTATCAGCTTACGCAACTTATCTTAAATATAAAAAAATAAGGAAATTATATGCTCAAAAAGCTTCCTGATAATTTTAAGATCATACTGAGTCGCACGGATAGCATTGGCGACGTGGTTTTAACTTTGCCAATGGCGGGTTTACTGAAAAAGTATTTTCCGGCCTGCAAAGTTTTGTTTTTAGGACGAACTTATACTTCAGAGGTTATTGCGTTGAGTAAATATGTAGATGAATTTATAAACTACGACAATATTTTAAAATTAAATAATAAGCAGCAGAGTGAATTTTTAACGAAGTTTAATGCAGATGTGATTGTTCATGTTTATCCGAAATCAGAAATTGCCTGGTTAGGTATGCGTGCAGGCATTCCTTTACGCGTGGGAACTACCAATCGTTTGTATCATTGGTTTACTTGTAACAAGCTTATTAAACTCTCCAGAAAAAATTCTCATCTGCACGAAGCACAATTAAACTTTAAGCTACTCCACTTTTTGAAAATTGATATAGATATAAAATTAAATGAAGTCTGTAACTTTTATGGTTTCACAAACATTACTTCTTTAGAAGGCACGTTTGATCATTTAATTGATAGAACTAAATACAACCTTATTCTGCACCCAAAATCAAAGGGAAGCGCAAAGGAATGGGGCTTGGATAACTTTGCATCCTTAATTAAACTTTTAGCGCCTGAAAAATATAATATTTTTATTAGTGGAACAGATGAAGACGCCAAGCAAATGCAGGATTTTTTACATGATCATCCTAGGGTAACAAACTTGGCAGGTAAATTATCTTTAAAACAATTTATTAATTTCATTTCTAAGTGCGATGCATTGGTGGCGGCAAGCACAGGACCTCTTCACATCGCTGCCGCATTAAATAAAAAAGCCATTGGATTATTTTCGCCTAAAAGACCCATTCATCCCGGGCGTTGGATGCCTTTGGGAAAGAAAGCGCATTACGTAACTTTTAATGACAATTGTGAAAAATGCAAAGCAAAAGAAGCCTGCGATTGTATACGCCAAATCAATCCTTCTCAAATTGTTGATTTATTAGAGAAACCATGAAAGAATTTAAAGATAAAGTTATTTGGATAACAGGAGCCTCTTCAGGTATTGGAGAAGCTCTTGCATTACAATTTGCAAAACTGGAGGCGAGAGTTATTTTATCTGCCAGGAGAGAAGATGAATTAAAAAGAGTAGGGGAGCTTACAAAACTTGCACCTTTAGATCTGATGATATTGCCTTTCGATTTAAATAACACCAATAACGCATCGGCTTTCACCGCTCAGATAATTAATAAATTCGGTCGGATAGATATCCTTATAAATAACGGAGGTTATAGTCAAAGAGGTAACGCTATGGAAACCTCTTTGGAAATTGACCGCCACATTATGGAAGTTAATTATTTTTCACATGTAAATATTACCAAGGCTGTTCTTCCATATATGAAACTGCAGAAGTCGGGACATATTGTTGTTATCAGCAGTATTGCCGGAAAGTTTGGGTTTTACCTGCGATCTTCTTACAGTGCCGCCAAACATGCGCTCCATGGGTTTTTTGAATCGCTTAGGCTTGAAACAGAATCTCTTGGGATTAAAACGTTGATTGTTTGTCCGGGCAAAATTAATACTAACGTTTCTGTAAATGCCGTTACTGCAAACGGCGCTGCGCATAATAAAATGGATGAGAGTCATGCAAAAGCCATGAGTGCCGAAGATTGTGCCAAAAAAATTATTGCAGGAATTCTATCTAAAAAAGAGGAAGTATTTATTGGCGGAAAAGAAATTGCTTTGGTAAAAATAAAACGATTTTTTCCTTCTCTTTTCTCTAAATTAATCCGTAAGCAAAATCCTTATTAAAATTAAATCTTATTTTCTAAAGAGAAGACTTGATAAACTTCGAATACGTTAGAAAACCGTTAGTCTTTATTTTTAGAAAATAAACGCCATCTGTAAGATCAGAAATAGTAACAATTCCATTAGAAGTTTCTTTTTTAACTATTTTACCTGTAAGATCGCTTATTTCTGTTTCGAAAATAGCATTCTCATTTCCGTTTTGAATGGTTAAGGTGTTTTTAGCAGGATTTGGAAATATGTTAAGTGGGCGCTTCCCTTCATTTGCCTGAGAAATTCCAACATTGGTAATAAACTGATTTAATTTATATTTTCTGAAAAAGCGCCAGATCTCCACAGAGGCTTTAAAATCCTGATTAGTACCTGAACTAAACACCGGTGCTCCAGGCCAAGTGTGCCCTCCGCCATTAATTTTATAAAGCTCAACTGTTGAACCGTTAGTGCCATTGGCATATAAATAATTAACTGCGGTGCAATTATCGGCTGGGTAAATATCAGGAACAGAGTAGGTAATGGCTGTGGGCGAGCAGTTATTGTATTTTCTCCATTTTCGTACCACGCTGTCAATAGGAGCAAAAGTTGCATCGCCGTTATATAAAACAGTTGGATCGTTTGTGCCGTGAATTTCCATTACCGGAAAAGCACGCGCAGGGATGGGTACTGATGTGTACCACGAGTTAAGCATACTACCGGTTACAGAAGCAATAGCTGTTATACGATTGGGTAAATTGCAGGCAAGATAATAGCTCATGATGCCACCGTTACTCATGCCGCAGCTGTACACTGAGTTAAGATCAATATTATAATTAGCTTTAATAGAATCTATAAGATTGCTGATGAATTGAACATCATTGGGACCCGAGCCAAAGCCTGCGTTCCAATATTGAGAGCCTCCGGAGATGGTTCCTTCGGGATATACCATTATAAATTTAGCGGTATCGGCAATGGGTAAAAAATTTGAATAATAATACTGCTGAGTGGCATTGGATCCATACCCATGCAAATTAAAAATTAACGGAACGGAGGTTGCGGCATTGTATGAATTAGGAACATACAATTTAAACATGCGCATAATACCGCCTGAATAAATTGTGTCGTTAATGGTTACGCCTGCTTGTCCGAAATTATAAAAGCTTAAAAGAAGTAAGAGGTAAACAGCGAATTTTCTTTTTGTCCCCATAGAAAAATTTAGTTATAAGATAATATCTAAGTTACGCTAAAAAAAGAATGCAGTCAAGCTTTTTTTCTATAAAATCGTAGTTTTATTGATTAAATAAATATCTTTAAAATATAATTGCTATTTAAAAAAATGAAACACGTTTTATGTTTTTTGGGTTTTCTCTTGTTTGGCGGAATTAGTTATTCCCAAAATAAAATTATTGATTCTTTGACCAAAGTATTAAATAATTCTAAGACCGATACCGCGAAAATTGATGCACTTTTGAATTTGGCGACGGAATTTAAAAATTCTGACCAAAAAAAAATGCTCGAATACGCTGACAAGGCACTGTCTTTAGCGGAAAAATCACAATTTCAAAAAGGAATTGCAAGCTGTAAGTATTTTTATGGTTTTTTGGCGTATTCCCAAGGAGATTTCGCTAAAGCTAAAATTTATTATACCGAAGCGCTGAACGGTTTTAAATCTTTAAAATTAAAAAGAATGGTGGGTAAAATGATTTATAATTTGGGCATTGTTGCCATCTTTCAGGGGGATTATAAAACAGGATTAAGTAATTTTTTTGATGCTCAGAAAATTTACGAGGCCTTAGGTAATAAAGAGGATATCTCCGACGCGGCCATGGCCATTGCCAATGTTTACGGCAGACTGGGAAATATTGAAAAAGAATTGGAATATCATGAGAAGGTTCTGGCAATGAAAAATGAGTTAGGTGATAAATACGGGATAGCAGCTGCTTATATTAACATAGCAAATGTTTACACGAAACAAAAAAATTATAAAAAAGCGCTCGAAGCTTCTAAGATAGGTTTAAAGCTTTCGGAGGAAACCAACAATAAAAAATGGCTTATTAATGCCAATGGAAATATCGGATTAATCTATTATGAAATGAAAAATTTTCAGGAAAGCATTCCTTATTGTTTAAAATCACTTCAGATAGCCGAAGAAATAGGGGATAAAGGGGCTTTGTGTGAAGGATATAATAATCTGGGAAATGTTTATTTAAAAATGGGGAACTTTCAAAAAGCTAAAGAAAGTTTTGATAAAGGTTTAAGTCTTGGAATAGAAATCGGCGATAAAAATGAAATTAAATCGTCTTATGAGAATTTTGCGAATTTTTATTCTACTCAAGAAAACTATAAAGATGCTTTGAAGTTTACCATGCTTTATGTGAATATTAAAGACAGTATTTTAAATGAGGAAACTACCAACATGATGAATGAATTACAAACCAAGTATGATACAGAAAAAAAGGCGCAGGAAATTTTATTGTTGAATAAGGATAAACAGATACAACAAACCAATTTAAATAAGCAAAAACTAATTACATCAATTGTTATTACTGCATTAGGTATTGTAACTTTACTTATTTTTTTTGTGTTCAGGCAGTATATGCAAAAACAAAAAGCAAATGTTAAATTGGAGCTTGCTTATAAGCAAATTGAAGAAAAGAATAAAGATATTACAGATAGCATAAACTACGCACGGCGTATACAAAGTGCCATGCTTCCTTCCAACGAACAGATGCAAAATGCATTGCCTCAATCCCTTATTTTTTACAGGCCGAAAGACATTGTAAGCGGAGATTTTTATTGGATGTCTCAAAAAGGCAATGAGGTTTTTATTGCAGTAGCGGATTGCACAGGGCACGGTGTTCCGGGAGCATTTATGAGCATGATCGGTAATGATTTATTGAATCACATTATAATTGAAAAAAATATTTTAAGGCCGTCTGAAATTTTAGATGCTTTACATACCGGAATCCAAAATGCCTTAAAGCAAAATGAAAAAAATAATCAAACAAGAGATGGGATGGATATTGGGTTATGCCGAATAAATTTTAAGGAAAATAAACTGGAGTTTGCAGGAGCTCAAAGGCCTTTATATATTATTAAAAGTACAGGTGAATTGATGGAAGTAAAAGGCGATAAATTTCCAATTGGCGGTGCCGATTTTAATGAAATGAAAAATTTCTTTAACCATGATATTTTTCTTGAAGCAAACAGCTTGCTTTATCTTTCTTCCGACGGCTATGCCGATCAATTTGGAGGAAGCGAAGGTAAAAAGTTTATGACAAAACGAATGAAAGATTTATTAAAGAGTATTTCAAAAAAAACAATGTCCGAACAATTAGTAGAACTTGAAGAAGCTTACATTAAATGGAAAGGAAATAATGAGCAGGTGGATGATGTTCTGGTAATAGGTATTAGAGTTTAGTCCTCTTTTGGGAGGATGCCGGAGTATTGATTGCCCGCTTCAAATAAATTATAAAAATTAATTTTTAATTTTTCCTTAATTTCATTCATATCAACATTTCGCCCCAGCTCTTTGTTTAAACTTGTAACAGCTTTATCATTTATACCACAAGGAATTATGTTATTGAAATAATTAAGATTGGCATTAACATTAAAACCCCAGCCGTGCATAGTTACCCAACGGCTGCATCGCACGCCCATTGCGCAAATTTTTCTGGCGTTTGTATTTTCGGCATCCAGCCAAACTCCGGTTTCGCCTTTGCTTCGCCCACTCGTAATTCCATAATCTTTTAAAGTAATAATAATGGTTTCTTCAAGTAACCGCAGATATTTATGTATATCGGTAAAAAAATTATCCAAATCTAAAATGGGATAGGCTACTAACTGCCCCGGGCCGTGATAAGTTATATCGCCGCCACGGTTTATTTTATGATAGGTTGCTTCTTTTAATTTTAATTCATTTGAATTAAGAAGTAAATTATTTTCGTTGCCGCTTTTCCCCATTGTGTATACATGCGGATGTTCAACAAAAAGCAAATAATTTTTTGTGGGAATTTTTTCGTGTTCGGATAAGCTGCGGTTGGCTACTTTTTGTTCAACAATTTGGTTAAACAATTGTTCCTGATATTCCCAACACGCTTTGTAATCCATAATACCAAGATCCTTGAATATTATTTGTTTATTCTTCATTTTAATTCAACCACGAATTAACACAAATATTACCAATGTAGAGAAAGATTTAAGTAAGAAATAAAATAAATCCAACAAAGTAAAAAATTTACTTTCGCTTGATTAAAACTTCGCCAACTCTCCTTTAAGATGATCGATCACTTTTACTTCTACGGGATCAATTCCTTTGATATCAGCCAGGTAACAGCTTATCCAATCGCCCATATTAATTAAATAAAAGAATTGTTCAAGTTTTGAATCTCCTTTTGCTGTAATGTCAATTACTCCACTTGAATATTTTTCGAATAGAGGCCTACAAACTTCGTATCGTTTTTCAGTACGATCATAATCAAACGTAGTATGAAAAGTGACTACGGCAATGTTTTCGTTTTTGGTTGTCCAGCCTACTAATTCGTTATGATTCATTTCCGGAAAAACATGATGCCAGCATAACATTTTACTGTTTTCGTTTATTTGCTGACGGAAGCGAACAGCCGCTCCTTCGCAAGTGCCTAACGAATAAATTACTGGTATTTTGTTATGTAATTTTTTTGCAATTTTTTCAGCTTCCGCTTTAATGTTAGAATTTTCTTTATCTAATAAAGTAATAGTTTTTTGAAGATCAGAAAATATAGATTGTGGCGCAAAGCCTTTAGAGGCCAAAACTTTAATAATTTGAATAAGAGAATAGCCTATACAGGAACGCGGTGGTTTACCTCCCGGAATCTCTATAAAATCAAACTGATTTTGTTTTGCCATTTCCAGCACTTTTCCTCCGCTTGTAACGCATGCAATTTGCGCTTTTTTGGAAATGGCTTGTTCCATAGCGCTTAGTGTTTCTTCGGTATTACCGGAGTAACTCGAAATAATTACCAGCGTGTTCTCATTTACAAAGCCCGGCAAAAAATAATCTTTATTGATGATGATGGGAACTTTACAAGTATCACTGATTATTTCTGTAATAATGGTTCCGCCAATACCCGATCCGCCTAAGCCGGTAATCACAATATTTTGAATGTTCTTATCTCCCGAAATAATTGCTTTTTCGGCAATTTGTCCGGCTTCTTTTAATTGGGTTGTAAAATTCTGAACTAAATCCTTCATGCTGTAAATTTATATATTTTCAATTAATCCTTTATCAAGTAATATTTTTGTTTTTAAAATGGCTGCCATGCTTATGGAATCGGTTATTCTACCATCCATCACCATTTCAAACGCGGTATTAAAACTCACTTTTTTTACCTGAAGGTCTTCGCTTTCTTCTGGCTCAGACTCTGAAAAACTCAAATTTTGTGCCAGGTAAATTATCCCATATTCATCGGTTACAGAATTGCTGGTGTGAATGCGGCAGATTTCGGTATATTTTTGCGCTAAAATGCCGGTTTCTTCTTTTAATTCGCGTTTAGCAGATTCTACAGGATCGATGCCGTGCGGACCACCGCCTTCAATAATTTCCCAGCTGTATTGCTCTAAAGGATATCTCCATTGCCCTACAATCCAAGTATTTAGCTCTTTATCTAAAGGAAGAATGCCAATGGCAATATTTTTAAAATTAACCACGCCGTATTGTCCGGGATTTCCGGCGGGATTTATCACCTCATGTTTGCTCACACTTATCCAGGGAGTATCAAATTTAACCTCACTTTTCAGGGTTTTCCAGGTATTTTTCTCGGTTTTTTCGGTTTTTTCCATCATTTGATTACAAAATAACTAATTAATATTTTAGTTTCCCACACATGGTGTTGATTAAGTCGTTTTAATTTGTATATTAGCAACGTATTAGCACCTATATTCGTATTCAATTAATATGAGATCCCTACTTTTATTTTTAACATTAGTTGTTACAATATTCGTTAAGTCCCAAACTTTGTATTGGGTTGGCGGCTCCGGCAATTTTAATGACCCCAAACATTGGAGTTTAACCTCAAAAGGAGCTACTGCAAACTTTGTACCCAATGCAAATACGGATGTTGTTTTTGATAATAATAGTGGTGAAACGAATATTACAGTTAATATTGTTGGGATAAATTCCGTAAAATCTTTATACTCTAATAATACTTATAAATTAATAAATTTTACGGGGACTAAGACATCTTCACTAAATGTTTCAGGATCTTTTCTTCTCAATATGTCAAGTGAGTGGCATGCTTGGTCTGCCATAAATTTCCAATCATCGTCTTCTCAATTAAGCGAAATTAATTTCAGTTATTTTAACATTAAAAGTAATTTATACTTTGGTTTAGGAAAGTATAAAATCAACTGTATTTTTCAAGATGGAGATGCGAAAACTAAGTTTGAAAACGGGACATACATTTTCAAAAAAGCTTCTTTCTCGGTTAATAATTTAAACATAGAAGGATTGAATTCTTCTTTTTTGATTGATACTTCCTTTTTTGTAGTTAATAATAAAATAATCATCAGTGATAAATGTAATTTCACTACCAATAAATTTTCTTTTTATGCTCCTTTTTCTGATAATTCCAGGTCAATAATTCCGGCAGGAATGAACTTTGGTAATAGCACAAAACTAACCGACAATAGCCTGGCGGTAGTTTGTGGTGCGACTATTACCACGGTTCCGGCTTGCTCTACCACGTGTAGTGGACTTTTTAGTTATAAGATTGATCCAACCTGTGTCGGCCCATTTACGGTAGATGTTACGAATGGAAATATGGCAGTGAATTGTCAGAATACTTCTACTCTGTTGAGTGGTAATAATGTACCTCTTACAAATACAATATCCGGCGCCTGTGACTGCCCTGCACAATATGTGGTATCTATTTATGATAATTCTTTTTTCGCAATTCCTCTCACCATTAATAGTGTGCCTAATTCAAGTAATTTTAATTTTACACCTCCCTCTTTTAATCTTAGTTCTGCTATAAAGCAAGTTACCTGCTTCGCATCCTGTGATGGTACCATGACCTTAAACCCATCGGGTGGCGCAAGTCCGTATACGGTTACTGTTTTACCACCTCTTGGTGCTCCGCCTAGTACCATCACTACTGCAGGAGGTTTCACTTTAGGAGCTTTATGTGCCGGTGTATACACCTTTACCATTAAGGATAAAAATGGCTGTACCAGCGGACCCATATTAAAGACTGTTAACACGCCGCCTCCTATTTCTACAGGATCGGTGGCTACCAACATTGCTTGTTTTGGAAGCTGTACTGGTTCTTTGTCCATCTCTCCTTCAGGCGGAAATCCGGGCTCTTATACGGTAAGTTTTAATCCTGTAGGAGGAACATTTACTGTCCCGGCCTCTGGTTCAGCCTCTGTTACTGGCTTATGTGCAGGGGTTATTTCGGCCACAGTTACAGATTCTAAAGGTTGTACTGCTGTTACAAGTACTAATATTACTTCACCAACCGCTGTTACCATTACCCCAACGTCAACTAGCGTAACCTGTAATGGTGGCAACAATGGCACGGCATCGGTTTCAGTAAGCGGTGGCGTACCCCCTTATACTTATACCTGGACGCCGGGAGGGCAAAATACGGCGGGAGTTTCCAGTTTAACTGCTGGATTTTATACAGTTACCATACAAAATAACGGAGGTCTTTGTACAAAAACCCAAACCTTTAACATCACCCAGCCTTCTTCCATAACTTTAACACCTTCGGTAACCAACATTACCTGTCCGGGATTTTGCACAGGTTCTGCTACCGTAAGTGCCAGTGGAGGAACCGGGCCAAAAACATTTACCTGGGTGGCACCGGGCAACACTACTGTAACCACAGGTTCTTCCATGTCTGGTCAATGTGTGGGTATTTATACTGTTTTTGCTTCCGATCAAAATTCCTGTACAGCATCTGCGCAGGTTACTATTACTGCGCCCCCGGCTTATACGCTTACATCCGCCACACAAAGTATTACTTGTTTTAATACCTGTACCGGAGGGGCAACAGTTACCGTAGCCGGCGGCTCGCCTCCTTATTCATACACTTGGAGCCCTGCAACAGCATCAACGGTGGCTGGCGGAACCACTACAGCCTCTAATCTTTGTTTGGGTAATTACACTGTTTCTATCCGAGACGCGTCACTTTGTACGCCTGCACCTGTCACATTAAGCATTCAGCAATCTCCCAGTATCATTCCTAATATTACTACCACTTCTCTAAGCTGTAACAATGTTTGTAACGGTGCCATTAACTCTTCTCCCACTAATGGTGTTGGCCCTTACTCCTTTACTTTAGTTACACCTACTTCTGTTTCCATTACAACCAATCCACCTTATTCAGGTTTATGTGCGGGAAACTATACTTTGATTATTAAGGATGCGAATTGTAGGCAATCTTTTACAACCAGTCTTGCTCAGCCAAATGCTTTAGTTGCGTCAATTACTTCAAATTCAGTTAGTTGCTTTAATGCGTGTAATGGATCCTTATCAGGAAGTGTTTTGGGTGGAACTCCCGGCTATAGTTTGTCTTGGGCAACAGGAACAACCACTATCGCAGGAGGGGTTATAGGCGGCGTTTGTGCCAATCAGGCTTATACGTTTAGTGCCACCGATGCGAATGGTTGCGTTATAAGCAAAACTACCTCCATTAGTCAACCCACGTCCGCTATCACCGCAACAATTAATCAAACCTCTCCGTTGTGTAATGGAGGAATTTGTAATGGGGCTTTGAGCGCCATGGTGGCGGGAGGAACGCCCGGTTATACTTTAAACTGGTCAAATGGCTTTACCGGAAATCCTAATACAAATTTATGTGCCGGTAATTATACATTAACCGTAAATGATGCCAACGGCTGTATCAGAACTTTTACAACTGTTTTAAATGCCCCTCCGGCTATTACTGTAACTGCCAATACTGCCAGCCCCACTTGTGCGGGTTCTTGTAATGGGTCTGCATCCGTTACTGCTATCGGAGGAACTCCTCCTTTTGTTTATCAGATCAGCCCTTTTCCGGTTAACAGCACGGGTATTTTTACAGGTTTATGCGCCGGAAGTTATATTATAGGGATTACAGATGCCAACAGTTGCTCTACTTCTAGTGCAGTTACCTTAAATAATCCTCCCGCATTAACACCATCCATTACGGGAATTCAATCGAGTTGTAATAATTGCGGAGGTGCTGCAACGGTTACTCCTTCTGGCGGGGTGCCCGGATACACCGTTACCTGGGTTAATTCAGGCAATGTTACTGTGGGAACAGGAACAACCATTGCCAATTTATGCGTGGGAAACTATACCGCAAGTGTTAAGGATGCTAATAATTGTGTTGCAACTGTAAGTTTAAATATCGTTCAAACGGTAACAGTTTCAGTAGTTGCCGGAGGTACAAGCATACAATGTTTTGGTGCCTGCACCGGTTCAGCAGTTGCCAGCCCTGCCGGAGGAACTTTGCCTTATTCTTATACATGGACACCCACAGGGCCTCCCACACAAACCACACAAACGGCGGTTAATTTATGTGCCGGAAATTATAATGTAATCGTATCCGACAATTTAGGTTGTACGAATACTGCTACCATAAATCTTGCAAATCCTCCTGATATTATTGTAACATCCAGTCAAACAAATGTGGCTTGCTTTAGTAATACCACAGGAGCTATAGCGGTAAATGCAACAGGCGGAACGGGCCCTATTACGTATGCTTGGAGCCCGGGAGGACAAACTACTCCAACTATCACAGGCATAGGAGCGGGAACTTACACGGTTACAGTTAAAGACAATAACAATTGTACTAAAATAGTTACATTTACCATTACCCAATCCAATGCAATTGCGGCCACTTTTACTACTACTCAACCAACAGGTTGCGGCATTAACAATGGAAGTATCTGTGCTACGGCAAGCGGGGGTTCGGGCGGCCCTTATTCCTACACATGGTCACCGGTTGCAGGATCTTTAAGCTGTTTAACAGGATTAGGAGCAGGAGTATATTCTCTAACGGTTTCTGATGGAACTTGTAGCACTAATTTATCCAGTTTACTTACTAACCCAACAGGACCAACTTTAAGTATTTCCAGTAATTCGGTAGCTTGTAATGGGGGAAATACAGGATCTGCCACAGTTACGGCCAATGGCGTTCCTTCCTATACGTTTGCATGGACTCCAACTGTATCTTTTGTAACCATTGGTAATACTTCAGTAGCCACGAGCTTAAACACAGGCACGTATGCCATAACAGTAACTCAGGGAAATAATTGTGTAACCACACAAACTATAAGTATTGGAACAGCTCCCGCCTTTACTGTTAATTCTGCGGTAACTAATCCAAAATGTACAGCTTCCTGCAATGGCTCTATCACCTTGGTTACTTCCGGAGGAACTCCGGGCTCGGCACCGGGTTATACATACGCTTGGTCTTCGGCCACTATAACCGGGGTGGGAACATCTACAGTAACAAACTTATGCGCAGGCCCATATACGGTTAATATTACCGATGCCAATTCCTGCGTTCGGACACAAACTTTTAATCTGGTGAATCCTCCGCCAATTGTATTAACCAACACGGCAAGTAATGTAAAATGTTTTGCAGCTTGTAATGGTTCAATATTGGCAAACGCAAGCGGAGGAACGTCCCCTTTATTCTATAACTGGTTGCCGGTACCAGGAATTTTTACAGGATCAACGACTGCTACTGTACTTAATTTATGCCCGGCAATATATTCTGTTGTGGTTACCGATGGTAACGGCTGTAGTAGAACCAATACCATAAACATTACACAACCTCCATTATTAACCAGCACTTTAACTTCTATAAATGCCACTTGTTCTAATTCCTGTAACGCTACTGCCACACATGTTGCTACGGGCGGAACTCCGGGCTATAGTTTTAGTTGGAGCGGAAGTGCTTCAACAACGTCTGTTAACACCGGAATCTGTGCGGGAGCGTATTCCGCCCTTATAACTGATTTAAACGGATGTACGGTTAGTAAATCCTATACAGTTACAACTCCGGCTCCTTTTACGGGTACTCTGGTGCCAATTAGTCCTTTATGTAATGCCATTTGTAGTGGCAGTATTTCAACAACTTTATCAGGAGCGCAGGGTACGGTTAGTTTTAACTGGACACCCACCGGAAGCGGGCAGAATCCTACTGGTTTATGTCCTAATAATTATACCTTAATTGCAACGGATAATGCTGGCTGTAAGGTAAATGCAGTAACTACGCTTACCAACCCTCCTGCGGTTTTAGCCAATGTAACTTTTACTAATCCGGCCTGTAATGCTTTTTGTAACGGTTCTGCGGTTAGTTCTCCTACAAATACCTTTGGCACAGTAAGTTACAGTTGGTCGCCTACCAGCTTTACAACGCAATCCATCAGTGGTCTTTGTGCTGGAAATTATACCCTAAAGATAACAGATCAAAAAGGTTGTCAGAATGTGCAGACATTTACATTAACCAATCCTCCTTTATTAAATGTAAACGCATCGAGTTCTCCGGCTTCCTGTTCTGCTACAAACGGAGCCATTTCCCTTCTTGTTAGCGGGGGAACTCCCACTTATAATTTTGTATGGAGTCCTTCGGTTTCAACTTCTTCAACCGCATCCGGTTTAGGGGCAGGGATATATACTATAATTGTTACAGACTTAAATAGTTGTACAAATACGGTAACTATTCCGTTAAGTAATTCTAATGGCCCTAGTAACGCACCGGTTACTACAAATAGTATTAATTGTAATGGATTATGTACCGGAGCAGCTTCCATTAATCCCGCAAGTATTTCAGGAGGATCTCCCGGATATACCATCAGTTGGGTATCGCCACCTTCGTCATCTACGGTTAATCCACAGGTCAATCTATGTGCCGGCTCTTATACGGCTCAGGTGACCGATCAGTTAAGTTGTATTTTATTTACGGCTGTTACCATTTCTCAGCCTCCTCCAATTACAACAAACCCGAATGTGGGGTTACCAACTTGTAATGGGGTATGTAATGGATCTATCAGCATCAATACAAATGGTGGAACTCCGCCTTATAGTTACACATGGAGTCCAGCTGCTCCAAACTCGTCTGTTATTACCAACGTGTGCGCTGGAATTCATACAGTAGTTATAGGTTACAACCCGGGCTGCTCGGTAACTCAAACTATTAACGTTCCCAGCATTGCCAACATAGCTATTACTTCCGCTACAACGGCAAACGTATGTTTTGGTAATTGCGCTGGCGGCGCGAGTATTTCCATCGCAAATGCCTTTCCACCTGTTAATACAATTTGGAGTAATGGCCAATCGGGGTCCGTAGCTTCAGCATTATGTAATGGTATTTATACCGTTATGGTAACGGATGGGCAGGGATGTATAAGTTCGGCAACTACAAACATTACTTCTCCTTCGCAGATAACAGCCTTAACTGCAATAAACCCTCCTTTATGTAATTTATGTAACGGATCTTCTACTGCAACTGCTGCGGGAGGTACCGGGCCATATACCTACAGTTGGACCTCGGGTGCCAGTGTACCTACGGCCAGTAATTTGTGTGCGGGCTTGTATCAGGTTTTAGTAACGGATAATGCAGGCTGTAGTCAGATTATCAACGTTCCTATAAGCAATGTGCCGGGTATTACAGGCGAAGTATTTTCGGTAATAAACGAACAATGCGCAGGTACGTGTAACGGTTCGGCTACTGTTCAGGCTACGGGTGGAACAGCACCTGTTACTTATACATGGCTTACCAATCCTGCGGTTACCAACTCAGTGGTATCCGGATTATGCGCAGGCACTTATTTTGTACAGATGAAAGATAATGTTGGTTGCATCCGCACATCTTCTGCCACTATCAGTTCCTCTCCAGGTTTAACATTGTCTCCGTTTATTTCTCCTCCGGATTGCGGATTAACTAACGGTACAATCAGTATTGTTCCTTCAGGCGGCATTGGCCCTTATACTTATAGCTGGACGCCAAGTGGAAATATTACATCCTCATTAACTAATGTGGGGCCGGGTAACTATTCGGTTACCGTTACCGATTCAAGTCCTAATAGCGGCTGCTTTAAAATTCAGGCCTTTACTTTAAGTAATCAAAATAATCCAACGCTTACTTATACGCAAACAAACGTGAATTGCTTTGGGCAGTGTACCGGCTCTATTGTAGCCGCAGCCACAAGCACTGCTTCCGGGGCAATTACTTACAGCTGGAGTAATGGGGCGTCAACTACCCCAACACTTACTAATGTTTGTCCGGGAATTATAACACTTACCGCTCAATCAAGCGATGGCTGTAAAGCTTTACAATCTTTTACCATTACACAAAATCCCGCGCTTCAATTAAGCATTTCAAATGTTCAGAACGTTAAATGTTTTGGCGATTGTAACGGACAAGTAACCTTAATACCAAGCGGTGGAATACTGCCTTATACTTTTTCGTGGACGCCGGGAAGTCAAGGCAATCCGCAATTCTCTTTATGTGCAGGGAGTTATTCGGGGACGGTAGTTGATTCAAAGGGATGTGTGGTAACAACTACTGCCGCTATTACAGGACCGCTTTCGCCGTTGGCCATCACCAATACGGTTACTAACTCTTCCTGCAGTACAGCGGCCGATGGTTCGGCAAGCGTAACCGCCAGCGGAGGAACACCTTCCTATACATATAACTGGTCGGGTAATCCAACCTTTACAAGTACCAGTCAAAACTTAAACAATGTACTTGCAGGAACGTATTCTCTTAACGCCACAGATGCTAACGGTTGTGTGCGTACCATAACGTTACAAATTGTGCCTACTATTACGGTTGATGCAAGAGCCGGAAGAGATTCTGTTTTTTGTACCGGAGGCTCAATTAGGCTTGATGGTTCTGGCTCTATTGGCGCCTCGGGCGGGTTTAACTGGTCAACCGTTACTAATAGCACCTCTATTGCAACTACGGCAACAGTTAATGTAACACCTGCCGTTGGTTCCAACACCTATGTGCTTTTAGTTGTATCAAGTGCCTCCAATTGTGTGGATAGAGATACTGTGGTGATTAGTTCTCTGCCTCTGCCTAATGTTGATGCAGGGCCATCCTACACCATTCCGGTTTTTTCAACCGTTACAATAGGTGGAAATCCGACAGCGCCCACCGGTGTTAGTTTTACATGGTCGCCGTCCTTTACTTTAAATAATCCTAACATTCCTAATCCGATAGCATCGAATACCCTAAATACTACCTATACTATTATGGTAACAGACGCCAATGGTTGTGTATCGAGCAATACGGTAGATGTATTCTTATATCCTGAGATTAAGATACCGAATGGCTTTAGCCCGAACGGCGATGGTAAGAACGACCAATGGATAATAGATAATATCACTCAGTTTCCGGATTGCATTGTTGAGGTTTATAACCGGTGGGGAGAGTTACTGTTTTACTCAACCGGGTACACTACTCCGTTTGATGGAAGGTTTCAAGGAAAAGATCTTCCGGTGGGCACCTACTATTATATTATTAATTTAAATCATCCGGCGTATACGAAGCCTTATACCGGACCATTAACCATATTCAGATAAGAAGATGAAAAAATACTTATACATTTTGTTTTTCAGCTTACTAACGGTTTGCTCTTTTGGCCAGCAGTTACCGCAGTACACTCAATATATGCTGAATGAAATGGCCATTAATCCGGCGGTAGCAGGTAAGGATGATTTTGCAGATGTACGCTCGAACAGCCGTTATCAATGGGTAGGTATAACCGACGCGCCCCGGACTTATATGTTAACCGCTAATGGGCCGCTGAAAGCAAAGAATATGGGGGTAGGAATGAATTTATTTACAGATATAGTTGGCCCTACGCGCAGAACAGGACTTAATTTTGCCTATGCCTATCATGTAAAATTAAACGATAAAGATGTACGATTGTCTTTTGGATTGAACGCGGGTATTTTACAGTGGGGTATTGATGGTAGCAAGCTGGTGCTGCATGATGAAGGTGACCAAAGCCTTTTAACTACTTATCAAACACGTTATGTGCCTGATTTTGGCGCAGGTATTTATTTTCATAAAAAGAACCGATTTTATTTGGGCCTCAGCGCGCCACAGTTGTATGAATCGCCTATTGGCTTGTACCCGGGTGTAACAGCCAAAAGCCGGATAGTAACTCATTTAAATTTAAACGGCGGTTATAAATTTGATCTCGGCGATGATTTTAAAATTGAACCTTCATTTCTTGCAAAATACGCTTCTCCTGCGCCTATTAAAATAGATGGAGGTTTACGTGTTATTTACAAAGAGCAGATATGGATTGGTGGAGCCTATCGCCATAACGACGCTTTTACCGCTTTGATTGGCTTTATGTACAAGAATTATTTAATGATAGGTTATTCGTATGATTATACCACTACCAACATTCGAAAGTATACCACAGGCACTCACGAAATAATGTTGGGTATTCACTTCTCCCGTAAACAAGCGGCTACTTGGGAAAAGACTTCAGCTGCGGCACCTCAGATAAATTAGTGCTATTTATAGAGTTGATCCTCTCTTTAACCTATTGTTAAGTTAATGGGGTAAGGGTGAAATTTGAGTATGATAATGATTGTTTGTTATCTTCTTTGCGCCCTCACACATAAAAATTAATGAAAAGGCAATTATTAAATGTGCAATATCTTTATGATTAAACCATTCGCTGATTGAAATTTTGAAAGAATGGATAATTATTGAGGTAAATGAAATTAAAATCCCTATAACAACTTGGCCCGCACCCGATATATTTTTTTTATAGGATAGAAAATGCACGGTTATTGAATAAATTAAAACTGCACCGGCCGGAATTTTGACCAATATAAAATTAGCTGTTAGTGTTGAAAAAATCACAATTACACAAAAGGAAATTAAAATTATAAGAAGAATAATTGGGTTGGCTTTTTTGTTTGCCGTGTATAGTGTGTAGGCCGCTCTAAAGCAAAAATAAATGGAAGCAAACGTTAAGGAGTGCGAGATAAAGAGAATTAATTTAAAAAATAGTATTCCCAATTGATGTTGTATGGCGTGCCCGGCAGAGCCGAAACAACTGCTTATTGCCATAAATAAAACAAATAAGGCTGTTTGTTTAGAATAAGGGTGTTGCATTTGTTTTAGCTGCAGAAAATAATAAATGCAAACAATGAAAATTACTAAGTTGGTTAAAATTACCGTGGGCTCAAAAATTCTAAAACCGAAAAGATAAATATAACTGCTCCCAAATTCCACGCTTAGTAATTATTAGAAATCTTCCCGACTTTCATCTGAATCTTTTTTAAAAATACCTGTAATTTTGCCGGTTACGTGTTTTAACTTTTCAATACGGGCTTCAATGGCGGTGGTTGTAATGTCGCTAATGCGGCCATCATGTAAGGTTTTGTTAATTTCAGGATAGAAAACGGAGAAACTGGTGAATTCACTGTTTTTGTTTAAAGTTTTCGCCATGTCGTCTACATGAAAATCGTAACTAACAGTTTGCTTTCTTGAACTTAAAAATAAAAAGAGATCATCTTCCTGAGGATGTTGTATTGGTGTAAATGTTTCAAATGATTCTACTGAAATATAAGTGTAAAAAACCTTTTTTTTATCGCTAAAAACAACCGAAAGGCTCTGCAAGGTTTCAGGAAGCCCGTATATAGTAACATCTTGTCCAATTTGTTTTAGCAGAATATCAAGTTTAGAACATGTTCTAAAAAATCCGTTTTGCAGTTCGGCATTGGGCGATAGCACTACTATTACTCTTTTAAAAGAATTAACAGGTTGCAATATTTTAGAAATGATAACAGACTGTTTTGTTTTATTTAAAAGATTATCTGCTATGCTTCCAAAAATCATGTTTGAAGTTCCGTGATGAGCTTTGTAACTTATTAAAATATCTGTTATGTTATAGGCTTTAGCGGTTCGCGCGATCCCATCAACAATGCTAAGATCCACTTTTTTTAAGATCTCCACTTTTTTATCTCCGCTGGCAATCTGTTCAGCGGCTCCTTCTATAACTTTTCTAACAATATTTATTTTTTCATCAGCATCAGCATCGTCTTCCACTATTGACAAAGGATAAATTGGCTCATTTGATTTTTCATCTTTTATCAATAAAGCAAAATCTATTAAGCGCTGAATATTTTCAGGATTACTTACCGGAATTAGAATCCTTTCGGTTTTTTCAGGAGCTTTTCGAACAACTTCCTTTTCCATTACCGCTATTTGGCGGGCGGCTCGTTCGCTAACAAACGAGCTTACTAAGCAAGAAACAAGGATTAAAATAATTGTTGCGTTAATAACGTTTTGATCAAAAAGGCCAATATCAAAACCTACTTTAATAACGGCTAATGTTGCCGCCGCGTGCGAAACGCTTAATCCAAAAATTATATTTCTTTCAAACTTATTGTATTTGTAAATTAAAGCGGTAACATAAGCCGCCAAATATTTTGTAACTAGGCCAACCATACTAAGTACACCTGCAAAAACCAAAGCATTCGATCCTTTAAAAAATAATCGAAGATCAACCAGCATACCTGCGCTTATTAAAAAAAACGGGATGAAAAGCGTATTACCTATAAATACAATTCTATTCATTAAAATACTGTTATTTGGTATAACTTTATTAAGGCCTAAGCCAGCCAAGAAGGCTCCGATAATGGGCTCCACACCTGCAAGTTCACTCATGAATCCGGCAATAAAAACTACCGCCAGAACATAAATGTATTGCGAACTGGCTTGTGATTCAATGTTTCTGAAAAACCAGCGACTTATTTTTGGCAACATATAAAGTGTTGCAAATAACAGCAGTGAAAGCGATACAATAATTCTTAACCAAAAGGCTCCGTTTATTTCGCCTGTAACAACGTTGGTTATGATGCCTAATAAAATTAGAACAGCAGAATCAGTGATAATTGTTCCGCCAAAAGTTATTTGAACGGCACGGTTCTTAACAATACCCATATTACTAACAATGGGATAACTTAGCAAAGTATGGGTGCTAAACATGCTGGCCAATAAAACAGATGACCATAATGAAAATTGAAAAACATAAATGCAAACAAAATATCCTATAGTAATGGGAATTAAAAAAGTAAGCGCGCCAAACACAAGGCTTTTATTTCTATTGTGTCTGAATTCATGCATGTCAATTTCAAGGCCGGCTAAAAACATGATATATAAAAGTCCCGTTTTGGATAGCAGTTCAAAACTATTAGTAGACTCAATAATATGCAATGAGTGGGGACCTATAAGTATACCCGAAATGATTAAACCAATAATACCCGGGATGCGAAATCTGCGGAATAAAAGGGGCGAGAATAAAATGATTAGTAAGGTTAAAGCAAGAATAAGAACCGGATTTTTAACCGGTAAATAATGGTTCAGAAAATTCTGAAGGTTTTGAAGATAACTTAAAAATGTATTCATTTAATTAAGTTAGCTTTTAGTTTTTTTCAGTTTCCAAAACATATCTGCTTCTGGTTCCACTAAAAATTTTATAAATAGATGGAACTTTAAGATTATAGCGAAGGCCAAAAGTAAAGCACACATCCATAATGTTTAATTGCGTTTTTTCTGAAAAGCCAACCCTCATTTTATAATCTATAAAAACGCTTATAGGTTTCAAATAATGTTCGTAACCGGTGCCCACATTTAATCCTGCCCAATTAGTGTTGATTGTTTGGTTTACAGGATGTTTTTCTGTGAGGTTTAAAAAGTCGTTTTTACCAGTAAAATAGCCTTGAAATCTATTGTAACTTAATCCGAAAAGAGGGTAGAAGAATGCGTTGGTTTTGCGAAATCTTGCAATGATGTGGATATTTATTTCTATGGTGCTGGCTTTAATATTGTACCAGGTAGGTTCAATATTTATGGCGCGGTAATGCGTATACTCAATGCTTGTTCGTAAAATTCGCGAACCCCCGTAAATCATCGAAAAAGAGTATCCCCTTGCGTCATTATCTTCTTTTACGTTTCTGTTTAAGTAGAGCACGCTTCTAGAAAGGCCGGCACCAAATCCTAAATTAGTTGTAGTAGGATATTTTTTTGAAACGGGTTTTATAACCTTGGTTTGGGCAATGCCACAAGCTGAGAGGAGCAAAATAAAGGTTATATGGGATAAAATCCTCCTCATCTATACAAAATTAGTTCAAATAATTGGTTATTTCTAAAGGAATCTAATTTATGTTAAAGGTTGCAATAAATAACAAAAAGTAGTTTACTTTTATAGTGTGAAAAGGATCTCAGTTATACTTTTAATGTTTTGCTTTAGCTTGGGCTTAATGTCTCAAACACCTACCGATAAAGGTCAGCCAAATAATTTAATTCAATTTTCGGGGGTTGTTCTTGATCAGGATAGCTTAACGCCCATTCCTTTGGTTTATATTATTGTTAAAGGAACCAAGCGGGGTACCAATTCTGATTTTTCAGGATTTTTCAGTTTGGTGGTTAGTCCCGGCGATGAATTAGAATTTCATTCTATGGTTTACAAAAACCGGAGTTATAAGATTGCCGATACGTTAAAACAAAAATATTATTATGCCGTTCAGGTTTTAACTAAAGATACTATTGATCTTCCGCCAATAGAAGTTTTTCCTTGGCCGAGTAAAGAAGATTTTAAACGTGCGTTCTTAGCCTTGAATTTAAAGGATACTGATTTAGACAGAGCTGAGAAAAATTTAAAACAGGATGCTCTTACTTATCTTGAGCGAAATCAATCTGCAAGCGCCTCAGAAAATTATAAATATGTGATGATGGCTTATTATACAAAGGCTTATACCAAAGGGCAAACGCCAAGTATTTCCCTTTTAAATCCATTGGCCTGGGCACAATTTATTGATGCGATAAAAAAAGGAAAATACAGTAATAAAAAGAAGAAAAATTAATTACTTAGCTCCAAACCTTCCTTTATTTTTTCTTAATTCTCTTCTGGCCGTTCGTTTCTGACGCTTCAAATCTCTTTTATTTCCTTGAGCAATTCGGGCACTGGGTTTGTTTTTAGCCTTTGCTACTAAATAAGGATTGTATCCGCCTTTTGTTCTTCTCCAACGTTTCCAAAATGGCCGAGGATCACTTTTTTGCCTGAACATCTCATCCTGTGCTACGGTTTCCATAGAAGTAAGGAAAAGTAACGAAAGAAAAAATATAGTTTTTAAAATAACTTTCATGGCCATATAAATATCGCTAAAAATTTATACCAGGCAAAAAATTCTATTTAGAGGCTTTGTATAGTGGAACGGTACTGCAAGGCTCGCCGTACATAATGCTTTTAGCAACAGGTTTTAATAAAGCTGTTAATTGAATATAGGCATTTGTTGGAACAGGTTTTTCTCCGCATCCTTTTATTACTATTCGCGCATTGTTATAAGGTGTTATGTTCAGCTCTGACAGTTTTTGAGAAAACAAAATATTATCCAGCTCGTTCAGGTTGCCAAAAATAACTTTTTTCGCAAATGGTTCTAGGGCAAGCGTGAGCAGCATGTAAGCCCAGGTTGGCACTATCGCCTCGTTTGAACAAGTAAGAGCAACCAGTTTATTTTTATAAATACTCCAGTCGTTTGTTTTAATAAACTCCCTTAGATCTTTTTCCTTTAAAATTAATTCTTGAAAAAGTAAATGTTTAATATCAAATAAAACACGTTCACCTTCAACAATAAAATCTTCCAGGTTTATAGTTACAATACTACTACCGGCTACTTTATTTATTATTTCATTTTCCATGTGTTGGCAATTTTATTTCCGCAATGTTACATAAAACCGAGTTCCAATTGAGCTACCTCGCTCATCATGTCTTTTTCCCAAGGTGGTTCAAATGTAAGTTTTAACTCGCATGAATTAATGCCTTGAAGTAATTGTAATTTATTTTTAATATCGTTTGGTAACGATTCTGCCACCGGACAGTTTGGAGAAGTTAAAGTCATTACTACTTTCAAATCACTACTTTCATTGAGATCGAGTTCATATATCAATCCTAATTCCCATACATCCACCGGAATTTCAGGATCGAAGCAGGTTTTGATCTCATCGATCACTCGCTGCATCAGCTCTGTATTTTTGGTAATTATTATTGCAGCCATTTTTAAATTAATTTAATTGCATCCATTTTCATTCGGTTGATCATACTTACTAAACCATTGGCTCGGGTTGGCGACAAATGTTCTTTTAAACCTATTTTATTAATAAATTCTAATTTAGAATCTATTATTTCTTTGGCCGGCTGACCGCTTAACACCCTTATCATCAAAGCAACCATACCTTTTGTAATAATGGCATCACTATCTGCCGAAAAAAATATTTTATCATCTTTTTTCTCGGAGTTTAACCAAACTCGGCTTTGGCAGCCTTGAATAAGTTTGTCTTCCGTTTTGCTTTCTTCTTTTATTAAAGGAAGCGATTTTCCAAGATCAATAAGGTGTTCGTATTTTCCTTCCCAATCTTCGCCGAAAATTTCGAACTCCTCTATAATCTCATTTTCTATTTCCTTAATACTCATTACATCAACATGGTAATTACCTTTTTTAACTTTTCAATAAAAAAATCTATTTCCTGTTTTGTATTATATAGCGCAAAAGAAATTCTTACCGTTCCGGGTACGCATAAGATACTCATCAATGGCTGCGTGCAATGGTGCCCGGTGCGTACTGCAATGCCATATTTATCAAGTAAAGTGCCAACATCAAAAGGATGAGCATTTTTTACATTGAAAGATATTACTGCCGCTTTATCAGGATTTTGGCCATAGACAATTACTTCCGGAATTCCTGATAATTTGTATTGCGCATAATTTACAAGATCGAGTTCATGCTTGTGAATTGCTTCCATGCCAAACCGATTAATATAATTAATGGCAGCGGCAAAACCAATTACGGCTTCAATATTTGGTGTGCCGGCTTCGAAGCGCAATGCTCCCTCGGCATATTCTGTTTTTTCGAAACTAACGGTTTTAATAGTGCCACCGCCTGGTTTTGTGATAGGAAGGTCATTTAACCATTTTTTATTCATGTATAAAATTCCGGTACCGGTTGGACCATAAATTTTATGCGCGCTGCAAACAAAAAAATCAACATTTAATTTTTCAAGATCCACTTTCATGTGCGGAGCCGATTGTGCTCCGTCAACTACTAAAATACAATTGTGTTTTTCAGCTACTTTTTTAACTTTCTCCAAGTCTGTTACTAAACCTAATGTATTTGAAACGTGGGTAATTGCTATTACTTTAGTTTTTGCAGTAACCAGATTTTTAAGCGCATCGTAATCCAATGAATGATCTTCTTTAAGAGGGATAACTTTAAGCTTTCCGTTGTGTTGTTCGGCCCACAATTGCCAGGCTAAAATGTTGGAGTGATGCTCATAAGCTGATAAAATAATTTCGTCACCGTCTTTTAGAATAGAACGCGATAGGCCGTTTGCAATAATATTAATGGAGTCGGTTGTGCCTGATGTAAATATCAGTTGCTGATCATTTTTAATATTAAAGTGTGCGGCAATGGTTTTTCTGGCAAGTTCAAAAGCTTCGGTAGATTCTCTGCTTAAAGTATGAACCCCTCTGTGAATATTTGAATTTGTATGAGTATAATAATGGGTAATTGCTTCAATAACCTGTAAGGGTTTTTGTGTAGTAGCTCCATTATCAAAATAAATTAAAGGGTAATTATTGACCAGTCGTTGAAGTATAGGGAAATCTTTTCTGATCAATTCAACATTAAGAGGAGAATATTTTACTTCTTTCACCAACATTAATTAAATCCTAATTTTTTTTGTATCAGCTCTTTGAGTTCTTCGTTAGTTATTTTATCTATTACTTCCTCTGCAAAGGCATTTAGAAGCATAATTTTTGCGTTTTCATTACTTATTCCGCGGGCATTTAAATAAAACATAGCCGATTCATCTATTTTACCGGTGGAAGTTCCGTGAGAACATTTTACATCGTTAGCGTAAATTTCAAGTTCGGGTTTTGTGTTGATAGTAGCATCGTCACTCAATAAAATATTTTTACTGCTTTGGTAGGCATTTGTTTTTTGCGCATCTTTTCTAACAAAAATTTTCCCGTTAAAAACCCCTATACTTTTATCATTGATAATTCCCTTATACAATTCATTGCTCTGGCAATTAGGAACTTGGTGATCCATCAATGTGTGATTATCTACCAACTGCGTGTTGCCAATAACAAATAAGCCGTTCAAATGAGCTTCGGCATTTTCGCCACTAATAACAACATTGTGATTGTTGCGGATTAATTGCCCGCTTAGCATAATAGTTGTATTCTCGTAGGATGCTGCACGTGACAGTTTAACCTGGTTTGTATTAACAGAAAAACCATTTTCACCTTGATCTTGAATTGTGTAGGAGGTTAACTTTGCATTTTCCTTTATAAGTTTTTCACTTAAAAAATTAGTAAACACTTTTCCTTGCACAGTTATCTGATGTTCGATAATGGTAGCCTCTGAATTATTTCCTATTTCTATAATGTTACGCGGATTAGTAATTGCCTGATCATTGGAAGATGAAATATAAATAATATGAATGGGAATTTGCAGTTGCGTATTATTTTCTACTTTAAGATGAAAACCAAGCCCACTAAAAGCTGTGTTTAAAGCTATAAAAGCATCCTTATTAACATCCGCTTGCGATGTGAGGATGGATTTGCCATTATCGTCTAAATTATTAAATGAATTAATGTGTAAGCCTTTTAATATTATTTTATCGCTTAAAGTTTCAGAATAATTTCCGTTAACAACAACAATGGTAACCGCGTTTTCCAGCTTAAATTCTTTGATGGAGGTAACTTCTTTAAAATTTTGCGAGAGGTTTTTAAATTCCTTTTTTAAGATGGCATCTACATTACAGTATTTATAATCCTCGTGTTTATTAGTTGGAATTCCTTTATTTTCGAGAAAAAGCATCGCATCAGATAAAGCGGCATCATTAATAAAATTTACCTTTCCTGCTGAAGCACTTACTGCATCAATAATTTGCTGAGCTGTATTTGTTTTTTCGGCGATCATTTTTAAACAGGGGTATTTTCAAATTCTTTTTTAATCTCGTCGTATCCTTTAGCTTCGAGTTCTAAGGCAAGTTCTTTGGTGCCGCTTTTTACAATTCTTCCGTTGTATAAAATATGAACAAAATCAGGAACGATATGATCCAATAATCTTTGGTAGTGCGTGATGACAATGTAAGCTTTGTCTTTTGTTTTTAAAGTATTAACGCCGTTAGCTACAACGCGCAAAGCATCTATATCCAGGCCTGAATCAGTTTCATCTAAAATGCAAAGTTTGGGATCAAGCATGGCCATTTGAAATATTTCATTTCTTTTTTTCTCGCCACCACTAAAACCTTCGTTAACACTTCTGTTTGCAAGTTTGCCATCTAACTCCACTAACTTTTGTTTTTCTTTTACCAATGCTAAAAAATCTTTGGCTTCCATCGAACTTTTACCTTCGTAAGTGCGTTTTTCGTTTAAAGCTGTTTTTAAAAAATTGATATTGCTAACACCCGGAATTTCTACGGGATATTGAAAGGCAAGAAACAATCCTTCTTTGGCGCGAACATCGGGTTCCATATCCAAAAGATTTTTTCCGTTAAAGGTTACTTCACCTTCTGTAACTTCGTAATCTTGTTTTCCTGCCAATACGTTTGAAAGCGTGGATTTTCCGGAACCATTTGGCCCCATAATTGCGTGAATTTCTCCCGCTTTTACTTCCAGATTAATTCCGCGTAAAATTTCTTTTCCATCAACGGATGCGTGAAGATTTTTTATTGTGATCATTTATTTTTTATAATATGTTTGAATGAAATAATTTTGTATTAACCAACACTTCCCTCTAAACTTACTGCCAAAAGTTTTTGAGCTTCAACGGCAAACTCCATTGGCAATTTATTCAACACTTCTTTGCAGTAGCCGTTTACAATTAATCCTACTGCTTTTTCTGTATCCAGTCCGCGTTGTTTGCAGTAAAATAATTGGTCTTCGCCTATTTTGCTGGTTGTAGCTTCATGTTCAACAATAGCGGTTTTATCTTTTATTTCTATATAAGGAAAAGTATGAGCGCCGCATTTATCTCCCATCAATAAACTATCGCATTGCGAAAAATTTCTTGCATTGGTAGCTCCTTTACGAATTTGAACAAGTCCGCGATAACTGTTGTTACTAAAACCTGCCGAAATTCCTTTGGAAATAATTGTAGAACGTGTGTTTTTTCCAATATGGATCATCTTGGTTCCGGTATCGGCTTCTTGTTTATTGTTGGTAACGGCAACCGAATAAAATTCGCCTATGCTGTTATTTCCTTTTAATATAACGGATGGATATTTCCAGGTAATAGCTGATCCGGTTTCTACTTGCGTCCACGAAATTTTTGAATTATCACCCGAACAAATTCCTCGTTTAGTTACAAAATTATAAATACCGCCTTTGCCATCTTTATCTCCGGGATACCAGTTTTGAACTGTACTGTATTTTACTTCTGCATCCTTATGGGCAATAATTTCTACAACCGCTGCATGTAACTGATTTTCATCACGTTGCGGCGCGGTACATCCTTCCAAGTAAGAAACATAAGAGCCTTCATCGGCCACAATTAACGTGCGCTCAAACTGACCGGTACCGCTTGCATTAATTCTAAAATAAGTTGAAAGTTCCATTGGACAACGTACTCCTTTAGGAATGTAGCAAAAGGAACCATCGCTAAAAACCGCGGCGTTAAGTGCAGCGTAATAATTATCGGTTGGTGGAACCACCATGCCCATGTATTTTTTAATTAATTCAGGATGCTCTTGAACAGCTTCACTGAATGAACAAAAAATAACGCCTTTTTCCAATAAGGTTTCTCTGAAAGTTGTTTTTACGGATACACTGTCGAATACGGCGTCAACTGCAATATTTGAGCTAACGCCTGTTAAACGTTTTTGTTCTTCTAAAGAAATTCCGAGTTTTTCAAAGGTTTTTAATAATTCAGGATCAACTTCATCCAAACTTGCTAATTCCGTTTTTTTCTTCGGAGCTGAGTAATAAGATATGTTATTAAAATCAATTTTAGGATAATGAACATGAGCCCAATGATCGGGTTCTTTCATAGTTAACCAGGCTTTGTAAGCTTTTAACCTGTATTCTAACATCCATTCGGGCTCGTTCTTTTTTTTACTTAATGCGTGAATAACATTTTCATTAAGCCCCGGTGCAAATGTTTCGGTATCAATATCTGTTATAAATCCCCATTTATAATCACTTTGTATATGTTGTTCTAAAATCTCGTTTCCCATTTTGTTTTTTATACTGAAAAAGATTCTCCGCAACCGCAAGTACGGTTGGCATTAGGATTATTAAATACAAATCCTTTTCCGTTTAGCCCTCCGGTATATTCGAGTTCGGTACCCACTAGATAAAGAAAACTTTTACGGTCAACCACTATTTTTATTCCTTTATCTTCAAACTGCTGATCGCCCTCTTTTAAAACGCTGTCAAATTCGAGTTTATAAGACAATCCACTGCATCCCCCGCCCTCAACACCCACCCGGATAAAGGAGCCCTCAGGACTGTTTTCGGACTTCATTAAATCGAGGGCGTGTTTCTTTGCATTTTCACTAACTGTAATCATAACTACCTGTTTAATAATGTGTTACAAAATTTTCTTAATTAGATTAATTCTAATCATTATACAAAAATACCATTTTTATGGTAGATAAACAAAAACAATTACTAATTAATATTAAATAATATGGCATCTCTTAACAAGCTTTAATAGCAATTAGCAACTATTAACAATGAGATGATTATAAACTTTTTAAACTGTGCATTATCACCCGAATAAATTTAGATAATTTCAGAGTTTAATAGTTGAAAAGAGTTTTACTTATATCCTTAATAATGATCAGTCTTTTAAGAGGAACTGGTCAGTCGGCAGATACTTTATTTGTTAACTTTAATATACAGCCTCCCTTTGCTACTTATGTAGATAATAAGCCGAGCGGGATTGAAGTGGATATTATTAACGAATATATTCTTTGGTTAAAAACCACAAAAAAGATGGATGTTATAGTTAAATATACGCCGTTTACCGATTTCGATTTTTTTTATGCAAGTGTAAAAAAAGGAAGTAAAAATACTATTGGCTTGGGAGCTTTAACTGTTACTACTGAGAGAATGAAGGAGGTTGATTTCGCCGCTTCCTATATAAAGAATGTTGCCTTTTGCATTACTAACGGTAACGCACCTGATATTAAAGTAAAAAGTAAACCAGAATTAATAAAACATCTTGGCAGCATGACGGCCTTAACCATGGACAATACCAGTTTAAGCAAGCACGTTGCGGAGTTAAAAAAACTATTTATTACTGATTTAAAAATAACTTTGCTTCCTACCCAATCAAAAATATTGGATGAAATTGCAAAGAACGTTTTAAGCTTTGGTTATGTAGATGCCTTGGAATTTTGGTTTTATTTAAAAGCCAATCCTCAAAAGTTTTTGAAAATGCAAAAGGTTTTAAATCAATCAAAAGAAGAACTTGCATTTATGCTTCCTAAGGGGAGTCCGCACAAAGCTCTTTTTAATGAGTTTTTTTCAGGCCCCACAGGGTTTAAAACAAATCGAAATTACAGGGCTACTCTCGAGAAATACATTGGGTCTTACATGACTCAAAACATGGCCATCAATTAAGTGTATTTAAAAGGCAAAAATTATGATACTTTATTAGTTCAATTATTTTGCAAGGCTTATTTTATTTTATCTTTGTGTAAATACATAATCACCATTATTTTAGCGGAAAAGATCTGTACATATACAAAACGATTTGGAAGAAATTTAACAGAAGGGAAAATAAAATGATAGCAATTGATAAAACATTAATAAGCGAGGATATTCTTGAAAAAAGATTTGTGTGCGATCTCAATGCTTGTAAAGGAGGCTGTTGTGTGGCCGGAGACAGTGGCGCCCCATTAGATAAAGAAGAACTATCTATATTGGACTCTGTAGTAGAAGCGGTAAAACCTTATATGGTAAAAAAAGGCATTAAAGCAATTGAAAAGCACGGTGCTTATGTGTTGGATGGCGATGGTGATTACACCACTACTTTAGTTAGCGAGGGAGCTGAATGCGCTTTTGTTTATTTTGATGAAGCTAAGATTGCGAAATGCGCTATAGAAAAAGCTAATAAAGAAGGCAAAATAAATTGGAAAAAGCCTATCAGTTGTCATTTATATCCGATACGAATAACTAACTATAAATCTTACGACGCAGTAAATTATCACAAGTGGGACGTTTGTAAACCTGCTTGCGAATGCGGCAAAAAATTGGACGTTCCCGTTTATAAATTTTTAAAAGAACCGTTGATCAGAAAATACGGCAAAGAGTGGTTTAAGCAATTGGAATTAAGCGCCGCGCTTCATCTTAAAAAATAATTTATTGTATGAAAATTTTAATTACCGGATCTAACGGTTTGCTGGGTCAGAAACTTGTTTATAAACTACGTAATAATTTAGAAGTTAAATGTGTGGCTTCTGCCCGAGGCGAAAATCGTTTGGTAAAAAAAGACGGATATACATACGAAACCCTTGATATTACTTCTTTAAGCAATGTTCAAAAGGTTTTTAAAAATCATTTGCCGAATGTGGTCATAAACACGGCGGCTATGACCAATGTTGATCAATGTGAAACGGATAAAGAGAATTGCTGGGCCATGAATGTTACAGCTGTTCAGCACCAGGTAAGCACTCTTGAACAATTACAAAAAGAAAATCCTGATTATAAACCTCATTTTATTCATCTCAGTACCGATTTTATTTTTGATGGAACTCATGGACCTCTTGATGAAAATGAAAAGCCCAATCCTTTAAGTTATTATGCTGAAAGCAAGTTGGCAGCCGAAAATATAGTACAAGCTTCTAATTTAAGCTGGGCCATTGCGCGAACTGTTTTGGTTTATGGCATTGTAGATAATATGAGTCGGAGCAATATTGTTTTATGGGTTAAATCAAATCTAGAACAAGGTAAAAAAATAAATGTGGTGGATGATCAGTTCAGAACTCCAACCCTTGCCGAAGATCTGGCGGATGGTTGCGTGCTTATTGCTCAAAAACGCGCAAAGGGCATCTACAATATTTCGGGTAAAGATTTTTACAGCATTTTAGAACTTGCGCAAACCGTAGCGGATTACTATGGATTGGATAAATCTCTGATTAATCCAAGTAAAAGTGCGGATATCAAGCAACCCGCCATGCGCCCGCCTATTACAGGTTTTATAATTGATAAGGCTAAAAATGAGTTGGGTTATGCTCCGCATAGCTTTGTTGAAGGGATTAAGATCCTTGAGGATCAGATCCGAGAAATGGGTAAATAGAGCCATTCCTGTTTACATTCATCAGTTAATATCTTAAATTTTATTGAAAAAGAGGTGCCTGCTTATTTTTTAACTTTATTATTCTATCTACTAAAGTGGCAAGCGGAATAAAAAAACTGGCAGGACAAACCGTAATTTATGGTCTTGGCACCATTGTGCCCAGGCTACTAAACTACCTTCTTACCCCTATACTCACACGCCAATTTTTACCTGCTGAATATGGTATCAACAGCGAGTTGTACGCCTACATTTCCTTCCTGAATATTATTTTTACTTATGGAATGGAAACTACTTTTTTTAATTTTAATTCAAAATTAGATAATAAAAAAGAAGTGTATGAAACAGCATTGATTTCTATTCTTACTTCCTCAGTAATTTTCAGTTTACTTTTATTTTTATTTTCATCCACAATCTCCGGGGCGCTTTCCACTCCAAACGCCATTTACCCTGTTCAGTTTATCGTATGGAGTATTTTGATTATTGCAACAGACGCTATTACCGCAATCCCTTTTGCCAAATTACGATCGGAAAATAAGGCCTTGCAGTTTTCCATTTTAAAATTGAGTAATGTAGTAGTTAATTTTTTGCTAACTATTTTCTTTATTAAAATATGCAAATCCGCTTACGATAATCAGGAGCAGAATTTCATGGCCGATCTTTATAATCCGGAAATAGGAATTGGTTATTGCTTTCTTGCAAATCTTATAGCCAATGTTTTTACACTCGTTTTATTGAGTAAAAATATTTTAACCATCAGCTGGAGTTTAAATACAGAACTTTTAAAAGAAATGCTTCGCTACACGTGGCCTTTGATCATTCTTGGTTTAGCAGGAATGATCAATGAAACCCTTGATCGCATTATTTTAAAAAAATTAATGGCCGATAAATCGGAGGCCCAGATTGCACAGGGTATTTATGGCGCCTGTTATAAAATAGCAATTTTAATGACCATCTTCATTCAGGCTTTTCGCTTTGCGGCGGAACCTTTCTTTTTCGGTAAAGCAAAGGAAAAAGATTCACAAAAATCTTATGCGTTGATCATGAAATACTTTATTGTATTTTGTTTGTTTTTGTTTCTAGGAACTATGATGAATCTGCATTGGATAAAATATCTGGTAGATGAAAATTATTGGAGTGGTTTAAAAGTTGTGCCAATTCTTTTATTGGCTAATCTTTGCCTTGGAATTGTTTATAATCTTTCTATTTGGTATAAACTGAGTGGTAAAACTAAATACGGCGCTGTTATTGCAATTACAGGTGCGGTTATTACAATACTTATAAATGTTTTTTTTGTTCCCGCGTATTCGTATATGGCCTGCGCTTGGGCCACCTTAGCGGCTTACGGAGGAATGATGATCTTATCTTATGTCCTTGGGCAAAAGTATTTTCCGGTGAAGTATAATTTACGGGCCGTTATTGTTTATGTAACTCTGGCCTTAGGATTTTATTTTTTATCGTTTACCTATAATCAACTGGATAATCAAGTTTTAAAACTCATTCTGAATAATTTGTTGGTAATCCTTTTTGCCGGGCTCGTTTATAAACTCGAAATTTCAAGTCTTAAAAAAATTCGAGACAATGCCGGAAACACTCACACTTAAAGTTATCAATCAATCCAAACATTCCTTACCGGAATACGCAACGCAACATGCCGCGGGATTGGATCTGAAGGCCAATATTAACGAAGCCATTACGCTAAAACCTCTGCAAAGACAATTGATTTCGACAGGTTTGTTTATTGAATTACCTCTTGGTTTCGAAGCTCAGATTAGACCAAGAAGCGGACTGGCATTTAAAAATGGTATCACTGTTCTTAACTCGCCCGGAACCATTGACGCCGATTACAGAGGGGAAATAAAAGTATTACTTGTGAATTTGTCTGATACAGAGTTTATAATTAATGATGGCGAGCGCATTGCACAGATGGTTGTGGCAAAGCATGAGCAAATAAATTGGGAACAAGTTTCCATTCTTGAAGATTCAACTCGCGGAGCCGGAGGTTTTGGAAGCACGGGAAAGAAATAAAGCGAATGACACCGGAACAATTTAAATTTTACTGGCTTTTAACGTATCCCGACAGCGTTCCGCTTCCGCATTTGTTCAGACATTTTTGGCCGGAGCAATGGTTTAGAATTCACAGTCTCCCTCAGTCAAAACGTTACGCCGAAACGCAGGAAGAGTGGGAAATATTATTGGAACGCCAAAACACTATTATTTCAGATTTATTGGCAAATGCTCCTGAGGTTTTTATAATTACAGGAAGTGAAGATGCGGAAGAGCCGGATAATGAAAGTTCTTTAAAAAATTATAAGTTTATTAATCTTCCTTCAATTGACCTTCATAAAATTTATCCAAACGAATATGAAAAAGGAGAATTGTTTACTCCATCGTTTACTGCGCAACAATGGAAAATAAACCAATTCAATGATCTTTTAAAAAATGTAGCGGAAGATAAGCTCAGGGCATTTTTTCTATCAGTAGATAACCAATGTTTGATTGCGCCTTACGATGGCGGTGTAGATATTATTCTAAAAGATGCGCAAACAAAAGAGCGGTTTAAACTGAAATATAAAGACTGGCTTTCAGAAAGACCCGATGGACTTTGAGGTTGGTGCTCCTATCTGCAAAAATTATCTTTTACTTCTACCGCCATTTGAGAGCCGGCTCTAATGGCGTCGTTTATTATTTCACAGGATTTGGAAGTACTTTTTAAACCTCTGTAAATGTAAGCCAATCCTAGATAAGCATCGTAATTTTTAGGATCTAAATTTATAGTTGTTTCATAATCCTTTATGGCGGCTGTGTAATTTCCTACATATTCACTCCAATAACCGCGCGAATAGTACGCCAACGAATACATGGGTCTTAAGTTTATGCAAGCGGTGAGATCATCAATAGCTTTGTCGTATTCTTCCATAAAGCCAAAGGCAAGGGCTCTATTATACAAAGCTTTAACATGCTTAGGATTTTTATCAATAAGAATATTAAATTGATTTACACTTTTGGCATAATTCTTCTCGGTTAAATATATTAAACCATTTACAAAATGCGCCTCTCTGAAATTAGGGTATACACGTTGTAATTGTTTAGCCGCGGCTCTTGCTTCCGTTGGTTTATTCATCCTAACAGCAATTAAGGCCTGATAAAACAACACGCTGTCCTTACAAAATCCCGCTTTATTACAGGAGTCAAGAACAACAAGATCAATTTTGGTGGCATTTTGGTCACGGACTCTGGTAAATACTGACTGAGCAGAAATGACAGTAGAAATTAAAACAAATATGTATATATATACTTTAATCATCTTAATAATCAAGAGCCGGACATTTTGCAACTGAGCGACCACCTTTAAACTTTTCTCCTAAACCCATTGGAACAACTCCCACCATTATTTCATAACTGTTTCGGGCTGCGTGCGCAATTAAACTTGTAGAATTTGAATAAGCAAAGCCAACGGATAAATTCTGCAATACCCTTACCTGAAAAATGCCGCTTATAAAATCGGTATTTCGCATGGCTGCTCCAAAACCTATTCTGTTATAATAATAAAACATAAGAGTTGGATTTATCGCCGGAATGCCGAACAACTGCATGTTTACCGCTACAGAAGGCAGCATCAACCAGTAATCGCCTAACGAAAAAACACGTCCGTATGAAATGAAGAGAGAAGGATTTAATCGTGAAGGCCCGCCAATACCTTTCCCTTTAAAATCCTGTTGCTGATAGATAGTTACCTGCTTTGCCGTTAAATCAAAGAAGAATTTTTTATTAGATAAGCGAATGCCGGGAATTACATCGGGATACACCAATGTTCTGTAAGTGTTTATTCTTGCAATAGGGTCGTTCGGGTCAAGAAGGCTTGGACTTAATAAAAATTCCCTGACTCCGGCAAAAACACCAAAAGATGCAATTAGGTTTTTGCGTAAGAGTAAATGAATAGTATAATTCAGGTAAATTCCGTTGTTAACCAAGTAACCGCTTTCATCTCTTTCTACCATAACGCCAACGTTTTGCCAATAACTGTAACTGCGCGGTGGCCGCAATGTTACTGAAAAATTAACAAAGGTTTCTTTAGGAGCACGGTCGTAAGAAATCCACTGACGGTTAGCTCCAAAGGTGTAATAGTATTTTTGATTGATGTTTGTTCCGGCCGCGGCAGGATTAATACCGGCTTTATTAAAAATGTATTGCACATAGGATGTAGTTTGCTGCGATCTTAAAAAAAGTGAACAACCCAATAACAAATATGTACTAACGGTTCTCAACTTACTTCATAGATATTACGGCCCACATTCTGCCGGTTTTTCCCTTGTCTCGTCTGAAACTGAAAAAGTCCTGCTCATAAGTGCAACGGTTCATGCTCCAGATATTTTTATCAGGGATATTGATTCTGTTTAAACTAAAGCGGTTGCATAAAGTTAAGTCTATCCGGTTATTTTTCCAACAATAAGATGGAAAATTATTCTTTTCAAAGGCTTCGATCACCTCTTTTCCCACTTCAAAATTAGCTTGTGAAATTCCCTGCCCAATGGCCACCTGAATATGCTGGGTTTGGGCTCCGAGACTTAACATTTGCTTTACGGTTTCTCCGGATATATTACTAACGGTTCCGCGCCATCCGGCATGTACAGCTCCAATTACTTTATTAACTTCATCATACAATAAAACAGGAAAGCAATCGGCAATACTAACGGCAAGAAGAATGTTTTTTTGATCGCTTACCAAAGCATCCCCTTCCTGCTGGCAGGGTTGCGCAATGTTTACTTTATTGCCGTGCACTTGTTTTAAATAACAAAGCTGCTGTAGATTGTAGCCCAGTTTTTTTAAAGAAATTGTTCTGTTGTGTAAAATATTTTCAGAAGTATCCTCCGAGCCTCCAAGATTAAGCGAGTTATAAGGAGCCGGGGAAACTCCTCCATGCCTCGTGGAAAAACCGTGTACACAATTTATGTTAGGTGCCTGCAGCCACATTAATTAATATAACTCAGTTTCATCATATTGGTGCGTCCTTTTTCTTTCATCGGCATACTGGCAATATTAATTACCAGATCATCATCTTTTACAAAACCTTCCTTTTTAATAAAAGCTTTAAGGTCGTTGATGGTTTCATCGGTACTTTCGTATTTATTGTAATAGAAGCCGCGAATACCCCATACTAAACTTAACGTAGTTAGTAAAGATTGATTATCGGTGAAAATAAATATGTGCGCTTTTGGCCGGTGACTTGCTAATTTAAAAGCAGTATATCCACTGTTGGTCATACTGATAATTGCCTGCGCGTTGGCGTGATGCGCAAGTGAACAAGCGTTATAACAAATACTATCCGTTATATATGTTATGGTTTTTATAGAAGGAGTATGTTCTTTATAATAGATTGACCCTAGTTCTTCTACCTGAGTAATAATTCTTCGCATCATTTCAATTACCTTCATCGGGTATTTTCCTACCGAAGTTTCAGCGCTTAACATTACCGCGTCGGCACCATCCATTACTGCGTTGGCAACGTCGTTTACTTCCGCACGGGTAGGGGTGTAGCTGGTAATCATGCTTTCCATCATTTGAGTGGCAATGATAACGGGTTTACCAATTTCTACACATTTAGCAACAATCATTTTCTGAAGTAATGGAACTTGCTCCATAGGAAGCTCTACTCCAAGATCCCCGCGCGCCACCATGATACCGTCGGAAACATCAATAATATTATCTATTTCTTTAATAGCTTCAGGCTTTTCAATTTTAGCAATTACTTTTGCACGTTTGTTACGGTGGCGGATAATTTCTTTAAGCTCAACAATATCGGTTACACTTCTTACAAAAGATAGACCGATCCAGTCGAAATCGTGTTCCAAAGCATATTCAAGATCGCGAATATCTTTTACGGTTAAGCAGGGTAATGATATTTTTGTGTTTGGAAGATTCACTCCTTTTTTGGAAGATAAAGGTCCGCCAACCGTTATGCCGCATCGTACTTCATCTTTTCCGTTAGTAGAAATAACACGCAAGTGCAATTTACCATCGTCAATTAAAACCATCTCTCCTACCTTTACATCCTGAGGAAACTGCGGATAGGTAATGTACAAGCGTTCTTCGTCTCCCTCGCATTCTTTGGTGGTAATGGTAATTTCATGACCCTGCACTAATTGTATTAGATTGCCTTTTACAATGCCTATTCTCAATTTTGGACCTTGTAAATCAGCAAGTATTCCTACGTGACGGTTAAGCTTTTTGTTAAGTGTTCGGATATTTTTAACAATATGGTTTACGGCATCGTAATCGCCGTGGCTAAAATTAATACGACAAATATCAAGACCTTCGTTAAACATACCTTCCAATACTACAATATCTGCAGTAGCGGGGCCCATGGTGGCTACAATTTTTGTACGGTTAAAAAAATTCATATAAATAAAAAATTTATGTTAATCCTGTGTATTTATAGAATAGCAGGATTGTTTGGTTTAAATTAAAAACACTAAGTTAAAAAAAATGAGTGGACTATTGAATAAACTAAGAGTTATTTTTTAATGAACAAAGCACTTGCACCATCGGCAACTTGATAGTAGAATCCTGTGTTTTGCCGTAGGCCGTGTATTCAAGGCCTCTCAAAGGCCATAGTTAAATTGCTAGCAAAAGCTGGTGACAACACTACCTCCGCACACCGGCGCAGCCTTTATAGGTTGTGGAGTTATAGGTAATGGTAATCTGTTTGTCTTTTTTATCGCCGCTAGCTTCTTCGCAGGTTTTGGAGTTTATTTGAATAGTAATATCAGCCGACCTTTTTTTTCCTTTATTGTCTGAAATTTCTAAAATACGTGTCGCAAAGGTTTTATCAGAGGCAATTGTTGTGAAGTTTTGCTTCACCAAGACGGTGTCTTTGCCATAATTTAATACCAGCATGGCGCGATCTTTAAAAAATTCGGCATACCAGCCCGGCTCGCTTCCGCGCGCTATTAATAATGGAGAATCAGAAGGGGCGGTTTCCTCTTTAGTTTGTTGAAGAGTATCATCTTCAATATCTCCAAGATTGGTCAGGAGTTCAATTTTGCTGGTGGCAATACTGTCATCCGGTTTAATATTATTGCAGGAAAACAAAATGCAGATAAAAGCGAGTGTAAATAGTTTTGTTATCATATATTAAAAGTAAACATTTTTTATGAATGTTATTAAATGTGCTGAAAGGGCGGAGGTTTTTTCAACGAATACCTTGTAAATACCTACTAAATAATTTGTTATTATTTTTTTAAGTATTAAAGAAACCGATTATACAATTGGCTTATCCGGTCGCAAACAACCTCCGGCGAATAGTTTTCGGAGATGTATTGATTTAATTGTTGACTGTTTAAATAATGTTCTCTATTATAGTTTAACAAGGCTTCTGCACATTCCTTTATGGAATTTGTTTGTAAAACTATTCCCATTTTGGGTTTGATAATATTTTTTACCTCACCTACGTTTGAACTTATAACCGGTAACCCGCAGGCAAGGGCTTCTATCACAACCACCGGCATGCCTTCAAAATTACTGAACAATAAAAATACATCTGCCCTATTCATATAGCATGAAACTTCCTGTGGGGGCTTAGGCCCGGAAATGGTAACATATAACTGTAAATTGACCTTGTGTATTAATTCTTCACAGGCCGCTATTTCTATTTTGCTCCCTCCAACAATGGTCAGATGGAATGGAAAACTTTTTTCTTTGAGATGCTCTGCTACGGCTATAATGCCCGACAAGTTTTTTTCGCGTTCTATCAAGGATGAAACATGCAGAATTTCCAATACATCCTTATTCCTTTGTTTAGGTTCCTGTGGCTTAAACAGCCTTAAATCTACAGCATTGTTTATGAGTTGGTAATTATTTTTCAAACCATAACCTAACATGGCTTCTTTTAGCTTTTGAGATATAACAAATACTGCATTAGCCTTTGCAACTAGTTTCCTTGTATAATAAGTAAGCAAGAGCCCTTTGTAATTTCCGTCTTCGGGGTAATAACCGCTCCAATGCTCTGTAATAAATAACCTGGCGGTGGGATATTTCTTAAGAGCGAATAATGCGGGGATAGCTGCCGGAAAAATAGTATTTACATGAATCAAATCGAAATGCGTTGCAGTGAGCTGGTTCAAAGCTTTTTTGTACTCATTTCTGAATTTAAAAAATTTACGAATGGATGCATAGAAGGGGAAAACGGAGCGGATTTTGGGATAAAACCTGAGGTGTTCTTCAATGTTTTTCGCTTCGTATTTGGTGCAGATCACTTCCGATATACCATTAACAGATTTTACAAAAACAATTGTTACATGATTTTTAAGAGATAAGGCCTGTGCATGGCGCTTAATAAAAATTCCATTGCTCTCGTCATCGGGATTAGGATACCATGAGGATATAAATAAAACTTTCAATCCTTAAATTACCAAATTAAATGCACTTGTATCATTGCGAAATATTTAAAAGTCAAAAGTTATTTGTCCGTCGCCGTCAAAAAAATCAGTAGCGCTTTTTTTATTCAGCTTTTCCATGGCGCGGCGGTGAAGTTCTACCGGCGAAAGTCCTGTCTTTTCTTCGTCATTATTTTTTAAGAATTTGCGCGCCAGTTTTATTTCTTCCGATTCCTTTAAATTGATTTCTTTGATTTTGTAGGAACTTAGTTTTTTACCTTTGGCTTTCATGTTAATCACCGGACTGAAATCCACCATCTTAATGGTTTCTTCAGGTATTTCAACACCTTTTTCTTTGGCGAATTTAATTTCAACAATAGGGTTAACCTGAGCGGTAATAAGTTCAATGCGTGATTGATCGTGTTCAGTTACTAAAAGCACTTTGTTATTTGTAAGTTCCGGTTCAAAACGTTTAGTGAAATAAGATTTGCTTAAACCATCGTAATAAATGCAGGTAATGGTTTGATTCGGATAAAATTTCTCTATAAGAATTACATCGTCATCAAAATGATTCAGAACATCAAAGGTGTAAAGTTTGTAAAAGCCTTTTGAAGTAATGGCCATTATCTTTTCTTCGTTGCTAAACTTGCCAAGATAAGTGCCGCGTTCATCTTTATTTAAACGGTGAATTTTTTCATCAAACCAATAATCTTCTCCTTCTAAAGTTGAAGTACCTTTTTCTTTTAAAGTAACTTTGTTAACCGTGTATTTAGTTACAATGTTTCCAACTGCGCTACGAGCTTTAATTTCCATTTCAGAAAAATCCACATCAATTTCAAGTTTACGTAAACCTGCTACCGCCCGCAAATGAACAATTACTTTTTCGCTTTCAGCATTTGGATTTACGGTGAACCAATACACGATACTTCCGGGAGTTCCTTTGGTAAGATCATATATTTTATCGCGTGTAACTCCGGTTATGTTAAAGCGTTTCATAAACGTAATGCCCTTCGGCCCGTCGCGATAAATCATGTTGTAAGCAGTGCGCTCATCATTTTTACGAAAGATAGCCACGTGAAGAATATCTTTTCCAACAAAAACCTTGTCAGCTACTTTAAATACTTTCATTTTACCTTCTTTGGTAAAGGCAATGATGTCATCAATATCGCTGCAATCTACAACAAACTCATCTTTCTTTAAACTTGTTCCTACAAAACCTTCCGCGCGGTTAACGTAAAGTTTTGTGTTAGCCATAACAACCTGCGTTGCTACTATTGTTTCAAGCTGTTTTGTTTCGGTTTTACGTTCGCGGCCTTCGCCGTATTTTTTCTTTAATGTTTTAAAATATTCAATTGCAAAGTCGACAATATGAACTAAGTGATTCTTCACTTCAGCTATCTTTGCATCAAGATCTTTCATGTGATCTTCCGCTTTCATGCTATCAAAACGCGTAATACGAATCATGGGAATCTGTGTTAAGCGCTGCAAATCCTCATCATTAATGTCGCGTAATAATTTTTTCTTATGCGGTTTAAAACTGTCGTATAAATATTGGTATAAGGTTTCTTTATTAGAATATTTTTTAAAGTCGATATACATTTCTTCTTTAATAAATACTTTTTCGAGTGAAGCAAAATGCCATTTTTCTTCAAGTTCTTTTTGCTCTATCTCCAGTTCTTTCTTTAAGAGCTCTAAAGTTTTTGCGGTAGAGATTTTAAGAATTTCGCTTACCCCAATAAAACGCGGCCTATCCGTATCAATAGTACACGAATTAGGAGAAATGCTCATTTCGCAATTAGTAAAGGCGTAAAGGGCATCTATTGTTTTATCAGGACTAATGCCAGGTTGTAAATGAATTAAAATCTCTACATTTTCGGAAGTATTATCTTCCACCTTTTTTACTTTTATTTTTCCTTTATCATTAGCGGCCAAAATACTATCAATTAAACTTCCGGTGGTTGTGCCAAAAGGAATTTCAGTAATAACCAGTGTTTTTGTATTCAGTTCTTTTATGCGTGCGCGAATTTTAATTTTACCGCCGCGCAAACCATCTTTGTATTCGCTGCAATCGGCAATGCCTCCTGTTTGAAAATCGGGATAGATATTTACTTTCTTTCCTTTTAAAATTTGAATGGAAGCATCAATAAGTTCATTAAAATTATGAGGTAAAATTTTACAGGCCAAACCAACGGCAATACCTTCAACTCCTTGCGCAAGAAGCAAAGGAAATTTTACCGGTAAGTTAATAGGCTCTTTATTTCTTCCATCATAACTTAAACCCCAGTTAGTAGTTTTTGGATTGAATAAAATATCGAGACCTAATTTTGATAAACGCGCTTCGATGTAACGAGGTGCAGCGGCACTATCGCCGGTTAAAATATTACCCCAGTTTCCTTGGCAATCAATTAAAAGATCTTTTTGCCCGATGGCCACCAAGGCGTCACCAATGCTGGCATCCCCGTGAGGGTGGTACTTCATGGTATTGCCTATAAGGTTGGCAACTTTGTTATAGCGCCCGTCTTCGAGCTCCCACATGCTATGTAGGATCCTGCGCTGAACAGGTTTTAGACCGTCATCAAGAGCAGGAACCGCCCGCTCAAGAATAACGTAGGAAGCGTAATCAATAAACCAGGTTTTAAACATCCCGCTAACATGGGTAATGCTATCAATATCGCGGTGACCTTCACTATCAAATCCTTCAAATATTTTATCGCTCATTTTTTATCAGAGAAAATTAAAATGCAAATATAGGTTTTGGATTTAAAAATGCGGTCTCAATTAGGCAAAAAACGCTAACATGTAATGGAGATATGCACAAAAGGCCTAATAAACAAGCACTTTTCTCTTCAGAAAAAAAACAGCCTCGCCAAGTTTAGCGGTAAGTTTGCTGCTGTTATAGGCATTTAAACCCGCTTTTTCGAGATTATTGGCATAACCAAATACATCTGTTATCTGGCCTTTATAAATAGTTTCGCCTGTGATGCGATTTTTTAAATTCAGATTAATAACAAGCGTGGCAAGTTTAATATTATAGTTGCTTACAAGTACATCGCTGCTTATATCTTCCTGCGTATCGGCAATTGATTCGATGATGTAATCCGCCAATTCGGGCTTGTTGGTAATTAAAACCTCCTGTCCGTTAAAGCGTTGCTCGAGAAAGGTTTCAATGAGGCTTGCCCCGGTAACTTTTCCAAGGTTTTTTTCGATGGAGGAAACATAAATATTAACAGGGCTAACATTGGCTTGCACTTTTAACGAAGGCGTTTGAATAAATTGTTTTAATACCGAAATGCCTGCACGGCCAATGGAATCGGAACCCATTAAACCTATAATATCAGGATTTAAAGAGAAGGCTACCGTTTGATTGAGGGGTTCTACCGAATTTACTTTAATTTGTATTTCGCCCATTAAATTGGTGGAGGCTTTATCATTTACTTTTATTTTTTCCTCTTCACTGGTTATTAAAAAGGGGAAATTTTGAAGAGGCACTTTTGTTTTTAATTCGAGGTTGTACACTAAGGGAGAGTATAGGTGCTGATAAGGTTTTAATTGCGGCATAGTTTTTTGCACTGCGGCTCCCACAAAAATAGATTGTAACTGCTGTTGTATAAGATTGGTAAGATCGAATACGTTTTTAATTCCTTTAGTTTGCGCAGGGTCAAAATTTATTTCCTCACTTAAATAAGGAGTTAAAACGCCGAAAGCTTGAATTCGTTTTTTTAAGCAAGATGAAAAATCTTTATTTTGCTCATCTGTATAGCTTGCAAGAATAAGGTTGGAGGCTTTACTAAGGGTTTGCTGTTTTTTCTGGGCTTTAATATTTGCGTATTCGGCTTTGTCTAACTGATAATACACCCAGTACTGTTTATCATTTTCATACGAATCTATCAGAGTATAACCTTCAATAATATCGCTGCTTGATAATTTGATGAGTGAATTAAAGTTTTCGTTGAATGTGTTGTTATTTTGTACGGTGTACAAAACAGAGTTAGATGAAATATCTACTTTTATTTCGGATGAAAGATCATAGAGCGCATTTTTTTTTGCTTCCATTTGGTAATTGCTGCTTTTAGCTTTATCGCAAAAGCCTACACCAACATATTTGAAGCCATTGTTTGGCCTGCTGCTAACCCATACAGGAGCTTTAACTTCAGGAGCTGTAATTGCCGCCGCTTGCTTGCTTTTACAAGCTGGTAAAAGTGTTACGAAAAGCAATATGTATAACAAATATTTCAAATTTATTTAATATTGGTAAGTACAGAATTACTGAAAAGATTTACCGTTTGATCATAGGCTTCGGTTTTTAAAACATCAAAAGTTTTTAAGGTTGAATTGGCACTGAATAATTTGCGCCACTGCGTTGGATAATATTGTGCAATAGGGGCAACTTGTTGCGGATTGTAAGGAAAAAGATTATTCAGGTTCCCTCCAAAATTTTTAGTAAATTCATTGTATTCAACCGCATCCTGAGCGTTCACTTTTACGCTTTGTGATGAAACAATTTGATTGGTATAGGCATTGGTAAGTTTGTAAGTGTATTGATAAGAATACGATCTGTTGGCCTTTACATTGTTATAATCAATGGGATGATATTCGGTTGTTACCACCGTGCCTGTAATTGTTGCAACTTTTAAATAGGCTTTACTATATGTTTTCTGAGCCCCCGAATTATATTCTTGCGCGTTGGATATATTAAATGAATAAAAATAATCAGCACCTGTGGCCTTGCGGATAGCCTGTATCAGGTCTACATTGACAAACGAACCCGCAGCTTCCTGAATAAAGGTAAACGGTGTATTGTTAATAATCTTGGCATAGTTGAATTTTTGAGAGGCAACTTGATTAAAACTATTAAAGAGTTCGTCTTCAATCTCCTTTTCATTTTTAGTATCGGAATTTTTTGGTTGAAACAAAATAAAACTTTTAGTTTGCTGCGCGCTTGCCAATATTAAAAGATCCTGCATGTCTTTGTATGAATCGGTTTTAGATTTTATGTTGGTAAGCAGATTTAAAGCTCCGGAATAATTTTTATTCTCAATACAGGTTACCGCGTTTTGATACAAAGGTTCACATATTGAAATAATTTCGAGTTGTTGAGTAGTTTTATATGACCTGTTATATTTTTTTATTTTTTGAATATATTCCAGGGCATCAGGGTATTTTTTTTGGTTAACAAGGGCATAGGCCAAATTGTAATTTTTATAGCAGAATGTTTCTACTGCTTTTTGGTAGTCTTCGTCGTAACTTTTCGGATAATCCATTATTACATTTAACGCCGAAGTTTTAGTGCAAAATTCTTTTAAATCTTCAAAGCTTGAGAGAGCGGCTTCGGTTTGCTGTGTATTGTAATTCCTGAAAAAATCAGAGGCCATGTTAGAAGCATGCTTTTGCCCAACTTCTTTTAATTTAATGCGCGCCTGAACATTTGTGGGTTTTCTTTGAAGTGACTCCAGATAATAATCAGCCGCATCATTAACAAGACCTTGCTTTTCTAAACGCTCAGCGGCTTTAAAATACTTTTTAGTGCCTGAGCAGCCGGCAATTAAAGCAACAGCAAACAGAATAAATATTTGTGATTTTATTTTCAATAAATTTAAGGGTAAAAAAAAGAGCACCTTGAAGTAAGATGCTCTTATGTGAAGTTTTATTATTTTCCTTCTTCAGCTAATTTTTTCATTTCTGAATCAAATATTTGCTGAAATTTTTGCTTATCGTAATCCAATTTTAATTTCGCATCATTCGAAATCTTCGCGTCAAGTTTATCAAACACCGTTTTTTTATCGGCTTCCAAGGCTATCCAGTAGCTATAAGCGCCGTCGGGCTCTTTAAAAGTTTTTTCGCCAATCTCTTTTACGTTGCTCATTTCAAGATTAACTACTTCGCGCGCTAACTCTTCAAATTTATTTTCAAACTCCTGAGTGTTTCCAACAGTACGCTGATTGGTGTATTGATCTGTTACACGTTTAACGGTAGCGTTTATGTTTCCGGCCATTTCTGATTTGGCATTTTGATAAGCGATTTTTTTTGCGGTAGCAAGATCGGGCGACTTCCCAACTTGTTTAGAGCGAAAATTATTTTCATCGCTACGATATTCTTTTGTACTAAATGGCAAAGTAATTTCAACTGATCCGGTATCTTTTTGGATAGTTTGTTTTTTTGATTTACAACCTGCTAAAGTTAAAATTGCAATAGCGGGAATTAAAAATAGGTGTTTTGTTTTCATTTTTTTAGGTTTTAATTTCTACAATCTTATTTCCATGTATTGTGCCAAAGATATTTATTTTTTTGAAATTAACGTGCTTTAACAAATTTCTCCTTAAAATATTTTATAAATCAATTAATTTGTTAAATTTTTTAACATTCGCCCCATTATTTCACCAACTCTTCTTCAACATCTTTTTCAATTCTTAAGTTTTCAATGATAAATTCCTGCCGTTCTTGCGTATTTTTACCCATGTAATAATTTAAAAGCTCCTGAATGCTAGCGCGTTGGTCTAATAGCACAGGCTCCAAGCGAATATCTTTGCCAATGAAGTGTTTAAATTCATCCGGACTAATCTCTCCCAAGCCTTTAAAACGCGTAATCTCTGGTTTAGGGCCTAATTTAGCAATTGCTGCGCTACGCTCCTCATCACTATAGCAATAAGCAGTTTCTTTTTTATTGCGTACTCTAAATAGCGGAGTAGTTAAAATTTTAACGTGATTATTTTTTACAAGATCCGGAAAAAATTGTAAAAAGAAAGTCAGCAACAACAAGCGGATATGCATACCGTCAACATCCGCATCAGTAGAAATAACTACATTATTATAGCGAAGATCATCCAAGCCTTCTTCAATATTTAGTGCAGCCTGCAGTAAATTAAATTCTTCATTCTCATAAACCACTTTTTTACCAAGACCAAAACAATTTAATGGTTTTCCTTTTAAGCTAAACACCGCTTGCGTATTTACATCGCGTGTTTTTGTAATCGATCCGCTCGCACTATCTCCCTCACAAATAAATAAAGTAGTTTCCAGGCGCCGCGGATCTTTAATATCATCTAAATGTACTCTGCAATCGCGTAGTTTTTTATTATGTAAGGAAGATTTTTTCGCACGTTCTCGGGCAAGCTTTTGAATCCCTGAAAGTTCTTTACGCTCGCGTTCATTCGCTAAAATTTTTCCTTCAATCGCTTTTGCAACTTCCGGATTTTTATGCAAATAATTATCAAGTTGTTGTTTTATAAAATCGCCGATAAAACTTCGAACACTTTGTCCCGCCGGCGCCACTTCATTTGAACCCAACTTTGTTTTGGTTTGCGATTCAAAAACCGGTTCCTGAACTTTTATGGCAATGGCGGCTACAATGGATTTGCGTACATCACTCGGTTCAAATTCTTTTTTATAAAACTCGCGTACTGTTTTTACAACTGCTTCGCGAAAGGCTGCCAAATGCGTTCCTCCCTGAGTGGTGTATTGCCCGTTTACATAACTGTAATATTCTTCGCTGTAATGTTCATTGCTATGGGTAATGGCCAGTTCAATGTCTTCGCCTTTTAAATGAATGATCGGATACAATATTTCGCCGGTGATATTTTTTTCAAGGAGATCTTTTAATCCGTTATCTGATTTATAAAGCTGACCGTTTAATGATAATGTAAGTCCTGTATTTAAAAAAGCGTAATTCCAAACCATACGATCAATATACTCATGCACATAATGGTATTTTTTAAATATTGTATCATCGGGCCTGAACTCTACATAGGTGCCGTTCTTTTCATTTGGGGCGGCAACGATGCGTGATTCTTTTACCAATTCTCCTTTACTGAATTCCGCGGTTTTAGCCTGACCATCGCGATAAGCGGTAACTTTAAAATTAATTGATAAAGCGTTAACAGCTTTTGTTCCCACCCCATTTAAACCAATAGATTTTTTAAAAGCCTCACTATCGTATTTACCACCGGTATTCATTTTAGAAACAACTTCCACCACTTTGCCTAAGGGAATTCCACGTCCAAAATCACGAATAGATACCACGCCGTCTTTTACATGAATATCAATGCTGTGGCCTTCACCCATCATAAATTCATCAATAGAATTATCCATTACTTCTTTTAACAGTACATAAATACCATCATCAAAAGCGCTGCCGTCGCCCAACTTACCAATGTACATTCCCGGGCGGGTACGAATATGTTCCTTCCAATCTAAGGATCGTATATTATCTTCTGTGTAATTTGATTTTGCCATCTACAATTTAGTTTTTAGTGATTAGTTTTAATGTTTAGTATCACACTTTGAAACTCGTGCTATTAAAGCTAAACCTTAATAATTCAACACTTCTGTTAATCCCCATCTAATAAATTCCCTAATCCGCCAAGTATGCTGCCTTCTTCTTTTCTCGCTCCTCTTCCGTAGGATAAAATGCGAGATGCCAACCTGCTTATTGGTAATGTTTGAATCCATACTTTACCCGGGCCGCGAAGCACTGCGTAAAACATTCCTTCCCCTCCAAAAATGGTGTTTTTAATTCCACCAACAAATTGTATATCGTAATTAATACTGCTGGTAAACGCAACTATACAACCGGTGTCAATTTTAAGCATATCTCCTGATTGCAATTCTTTTTCAATAACATGTCCACCACTGTGAACAAAAGCCATTCCGTCGCCCTCCAATTTTTGCATAATAAAACCTTCGCCACCGAATAAGCCCGTACCTAATTTTTTCTGAAATTCAATGCCAACGCTTACGCCTTTGGCGGCGCACAAAAAACTATCTTTTTGGCAGATAATTTTTCCGCCAAGTTTTGACAGATTCATAGGAATTATCTTTCCTGAATATGGTGCCGCAAAAGTTACCTGTCTTTTTTGAGAGGAAATGTTGGAGTAAATAGTCATAAATAGATTTTCGCCAGTTAACATGCGTTTGCCGGCTGAAAATAGTTTACCCATTATTCCTTTTTCATTTCCATCGCCAAACATAGTTTCCATCTGAATGCCGTCGGTCATCATCATAAAACTTCCAGGCTCTGCAATTACTGCTTCCTGCGGATCCAGTTCCACTTCTACGCATTGCATCTCTTCACCCATTAATTTGTAATCTATTTCGTGATTGTTCATATAGTATTATTTATTTTATGTTCCGGGTTTCGCGTATAATTTAAACATTAAACCTAAAGTGCATCACATCACCATCATTTACTACATATTCTTTACCTTCAATTTTCAATTTTCCAACTTCACGACAAGCGGCTTCGGATCCAAGTGTGATAAAATCATTATAGGAAATTACTTCCGCCTTAATAAAACCTTTTTCAAAATCTGTATGAATAACTGCTGCAGCTTGTGGAGCTTTCATCCCCCTTGTAATGGTCCAAGCTCTTACTTCTTTTACACCGGCTGTAAAATAAGTTTCAAGCTTTAGTAACTTGTAGGCCGATTTAATTAGCTTGTTTACTCCAGGCTCATCTAAACCCATTTCTCCAAGAAACATCTGCTTTTCCTCATAAGTTTCTAATGCGGCAATTTCACTTTCCATCTGCGCGGTAATAATTAATATTTCCGCATCTTCATTCTTTACCGCTTCTTTCACAGCCTCAACGTGTTTATTGCCATTTTTCGCGGAAGCTTCATCTACATTACAAACGTAAAGTACCGGCTTAATAGTAAGTAAATGAAGATCGGCAATGTAAGGTAATTCATTTTCTTCAAGCGCAGCAGAGCGTGCTGATTGTCCTGCTTCAAGAACGTTCTTTATTTTCATACAGGCATTGTATGTTTTAACCGCTTCTTTATCGGTTCCTGTTTTAGCAAGCTTTTCAAACTTTTTTAATTTAAGTTCTACGCTTTCAAGATCTTTCAATTGAAGTTCGGTATCAATAATTTCCTTATCTCTAACGGGATTCACGTTGCCATCCACATGTATTACGTTATCATCATCAAAGCAACGCAGCACGTGCAGAATAGCATTGCACTCACGGATGTTTCCTAAAAATTTATTGCCTAGGCCTTCGCCTTTACTGGCGCCTTTAACAAGACCTGCAATATCAACTATCTCAACAGTTGTGGGTACAATGTTTTGAGGTTTAACCAGGTCTGATAATTTAGTTAAACGCTCATCAGGAACGGTGGTAGTTCCTACATTGGGATCAATTGTACAAAAAGGAAAATTAGCAGCTTGAGCTTTTGCATTACTCAAACAATTAAAGAGGGTCGATTTTCCTACGTTGGGTAGCCCAACAATTCCGCATTTTAGTGCCATATTTTTTTTATTACCAGGTTTTAGTTAAAAAGATTGTTGCCGTTGGGGCACCTACAGGCGGAAGATAATCTCCCACCAAAATGCTTTTGTTCAATAAAGGACTGAAATAAGATCCGTACGAACAGGGAATAGCTAAAAGATAAAATGTAGAATTTACCGGAAGCTGACCAATAGCGGTTTGCAAAGCACCGGAGTAAATGTTTAAATTACTTGTACTTTGTGTTGAAACATTAAATACCTCCGCCGTCGAATACGAATTTACGCTTGGAGGGGAAGATTTATTAAACAGAACGGCCACTCGTACTGATTTACCTGAGGGAATGCTTTTGCTAACATTAAACGAAATATTAACCATGCTGGAAGTTGTAGCACTGCCCCCTGTAATCTGCAAACTGTAAGTGGAATTTTGATAAATTGAAGTATCAACTGATGTGGTAATATTGGAAGTTACATTTGATGAGAACGGGAAGCCTTCGTATTTTGACCGGATTACAGAAGGTAAATAATTTCCGGGAGGAACATTAAAGGAAACATCGCCATTGGTATTTGCGGCAGAAGAAAAAGAGGTTCCGCTTAAAAATACCGTAGTACTGTAAGTTGCTGGTTCAAGAAACCCTAAGGAGTCGTAACTTTTAACATGTATGTTAAGAGTGCCATTTTCGGGGGCAGGAGTAACAGGCGTTGGTTCTGGTGTATCCTGCTTTTTTTTGCACGACAATACAACTAAAAAAATTAAGAATATCCACCCTGCTTTTTTCATTCTAAAAAATTTAGGACACAAATATACCAATACTTCAAGTATACAGATACTTTATGTCCTTAGTATTTGCTGAGTTTTTAACATAAGTGGCTGTTTTTTAACAAAGTAATTCTTAGCCAATATTTAAAGGTATTTTTAAGCCTTCATTTTAAAATTATGCAAAATACTGATTCTTTAAAAAATTTATCAACTCTTGTTCGCCGGGATATAGTACGAATGGTGCATGCGGTTAGCTCGGGTCACCCCGGTGGTTCATTGGGCTGCGTGGAATATTTTGTAGCGCTTTATAAAGTGATTATGAAGTACGATCCCTTTAATTTTACAATGGATGGTAAGAATGAGGATATTTTCTTTTTAAGCAATGGACATATTAGTCCTGTGTTTTACAGTGTATTGGCACGTTCAGGTTTTTTCCCGGTAGAGGAATTAAAAACATTTCGCAAACTTAACACCCGTTTACAGGGTCATCCTACCACACACGAAGGTTTGCCTGGAGTGCGTGTTGCCAGCGGATCTTTAGGGCAAGGAATGAGTGTAGCAATTGGAGCTGCTTTAGCTAAAAAATTGAATAGAGATAAATCCATTGTTTACTCTTTGCATGGCGATGGCGAATTACAGGAAGGGCAGATTTGGGAAGCGGCCATGTACGCAGCGGGAAACAAGGTGGATAATTTAATTTCAACGGTGGATTATAACGGTCGGCAAATTGACGGCGACACCGATCATGTTCTTCCACTAGGAAATTTAAAAGCAAAATTTGAAGCGTTTGGCTGGCATGTTTTAGAAAACAATCAGGGAAATGATCTTGATAAAGTCATCGACTCTTTAAACGAAGCAAAAACCTTTGTAGGCAAAGGAAAGCCAATTATGATCCTAATGAAAACCGATATGGGCTTTGGTGTAGATTACATGATGGGAACTCACAAATGGCATGGCTCCGCACCTAACGACGAGCAATTAAATTTAGCCCTTGATCAACTTCTTGTAACCGAAGGCGATTATTAGGATTATATCTAAATTAATAACTAAAAATTGAAAACGAAATTTCACACAATTATTCTTTTTTTCATTTTTAATCATTCTTTTTTAATTCTTAATTCTCAACCAACCAACCGCATTCTTTTTATTTTTGATGATTCCTACAGTATGTATGCTCCTTGGAACAGCAATATAAAAATTGAAGTCGCCAAAAAAGTAATGAGCGAGTTCTTAGACAGCCTGCAAAACATTCCTGATCTTCAACTGGCTTTAAGGTGCTACGGACACACCACTTTTTTTAAGCCGGAGCGTAACTGCAAGGATAGTAAGCTCGAAGTGCCATTTTCCAACGCCAAAACCAATTACCTCAAGATTAAACAACGAATTAACAAACTCGAACCCTTGGGTACCACACCCATTGCTTATTCGCTTGGTGAATGTACTGCTGATTTTACACCCTGTAGTAATTGCAGAAACATTGTTATATTGATTACTGACGGCATTGAAGAGTGTAATGGTAATCCTTGTCAGGTTAGTATTGAACTTCAAAAGAAAGGAATTTTTCTTCGTCCTTTTGTTATTGGAGTTGGCCTTGATGTAAAGTTTGCGGATGTATTTGGGTGCATGGGTAAATTTTACGATGTAACCAACGAAGCCAACTTTAAAGATGTTCTGAAGTTAGTGATCACAGAAGCACTTACACAAACTACCGTTCAGGTAGACTTATTGGACATTTTGAAAAAACCTTCGGAAACGGATGTAGACCTGACCTTTTACGAGGCCGGCACCACAAAAGTAAAGTATAATTATCTCCACACGATTAATCATCGCGGAAACCCTGATACTTTGGTTTTAGATCCGGATATTAAATACGATCTAACGGTTCACACAATTCCACCAAGGGAGAAAAAGAACATTACTATTACTAAAGGCAAACACAATACCATTCCGGTGGATGCGCCGCAAGGATTTCTTTTTTTACAGCTTGAAGGCCCCATCAGCAAATATTACCCCACCACAATTATTCGTAAAGCTGGAGATATGAAAACACTGAATGTACATGACTTTGGCAAAACAGAAAAATACATTGTTGGGAAGTATGATTTGGAAATATTAACGCTTCCTAGGATTCAGTTAAAAGACGTAGAGATCAAACAAAGTTCAATCAACACTATCAAAATTCCAACTAGCGGAAATGTATTATTTAGTAAACAAGGTTTAGGTTATGGAAGTATTTATACCGACGATGGTAAAACTGTTAACTGGGTGTATAATTTAAGTACCACTTTAACAAACGAAATTATATATTTGCAGCCCGGTAAATACAAAGTCGTTTTCAGGCCGCAGTTTGCCAAAGAAACCGCCAAAACAATTGAACGGAATTTTGAAGTGAAATCAGGATTGCCGCAAACAATAAATTTATTTTAGTCAATGAAAAAATATACTTACACAGAAAAAAAAGACACCCGCTCGGGTTTTGGCGCGGGTCTATCAGAATTAGGAAAAACCAATCCGGATGTTGTTGCATTGTGCGCAGATCTTACCGGTTCCTTAAAAATGGATGCGTTTCAAAAAGCACATCCCGAGCGTTTTTTTCAGATAGGCATTGCTGAAGCAAACATGATGGGCATTGCCGCAGGTTTAACCATTGGCGGAAAAATTCCTTATACCGGAACTTTCGCTAATTTTAGTACCGGCCGTGTTTATGATCAAATCCGTCAAAGCATTGCTTACTCGCACAAGAATGTGAAAATATGCGCTTCACATGCTGGGCTTACATTAGGTGAAGACGGAGCCACGCATCAAATTTTAGAAGATATTGGATTAATGAAAATGTTGCCTCACATGGTGGTTATTAATCCTTGCGATTATAACCAAACTAAAGCCGCAACCATTGCCATTGCCGAGCATGATGGACCTGTTTATTTACGTTTTGGAAGGCCTAATGTACCAAACTTCACTCCGGCAGATCAGCACTTTGAAATCGGAAAAGCGGTGATGCTAAATGAAGGAACAGATGTTACCATCCTTGCAACCGGCCATTTAGTATGGAAAGCAATTGAAGCAGGTGAGCAACTCGCTGCCAAAGGTATTAACGCGGAAATTATTAATATACACACCATCAAACCGTTAGATGCGGAAGCTATCTTAAAGTCTGCACGAAAAACAAAATGTGTGGTGACTGCTGAAGAGCATCAAATGAATGGCGGCCTCGGCGATAGTGTAGCGCAATTATTAGCAAGAGAATTGCCTACGCCTCAGGAATTTGTTGCTGTTAATGACAGTTTTGGAGAAAGCGGAACCCCGGATGAATTGATGGTAAAGTACGGATTGGATACCCTTGATATTGTAAAGGCGGTTGTAAAAGTAATTGCCCGCAAGAAGTAGTTATACTCTCAGTTCTTTTTATTTAAATAAAGGAGCAATGATTAAGAGATTTTTAGCAGAGCATCCACAGATAAGTCCTCATCAATAAGTGGCCAGTAAATGCCGTAACCGGAAGGCGAAATTTTATAAAAATCACGCTGCAATTGGTTTGCTGCTTTTAACTTAGGTGAAATTCTATCCAATGAAATCTTAACGTGTTTGCCTCAATTTGTAAATGAATAAAATTATTTTCAAAGGTAATGTGGTTAATAGTATGAATTGCAATCATATCTTATTGAATAAATAAACCGCTCCTCCTGAACTATCTGTTGTCGCACCGGTAACCGAGCTTAAAGTGTTTATTTTAGTATTCAATCGCAGATATCCTAAAAAAGCAAAGATCAGGGCTTCTTTAAATTGAATGATTTCATCCGGCGGTATCACTACCTCTCCCTTAAAATTATTGCGAATACAATTGATCAGATACGCGTTATATGCTCCTCCTCCCGTAATCAATACATTTTTTAAATGGTGCTCCGTAAGCACATTAGCTATTTCGTTTCCCGCATACACGCAAAAAGTAGTGAGTTGATCTTCTATTGAAAGTTTAGGGTTGTTTAAAACAGCAACAGTGGTTTTTTCAAACACTTCTCTTGATAACGAATAATTGTTTTCGTTCTTAAACGCACCGGTTAATTCACTCAGCAGTTTTTCATCCGGCCTTCCTGATCTGGCCAAATCTCCGTTTTCATCGTAGGCCTTACCCAGTTTTTCCGCCAGATAATTCAGCGCCATGTTGGCAAAACAAATATCAAAGGCTTTATAGTTGTTGTTTGTTTTATAAGAAATATTGGCAATGCCCCCAATGTTCAAACACGAATCGTAGTCACCAAACAGTAATTGATCGCCTACCGGAACAAGCGGTGCACCCTCTCCGCCGTTAGCCACATCAAGACTTCTGAAATCGCATACGGTTGTGGTTTTTGTTAAAGCCGCTATTGTTGCACCGCAGCCAATTTGAGTAGTGAAGCCTAAATTGGGCTGATGAAAAATAGTATGTCCGTGTGAAGCAATCGCATCGGGACTGAGGTTATGTTCGCCTATAAATTTATTGATCTCTTCGGCAATGTATTTTCCGTAATTATGATGCAGCCTGAAATACTTTTCCGCTCCCAAAGTACAGGCGTTTTCAAGTGCGCCTTTCCAGGTTTTGTCGTATGCAATGGTTTTTGCTTTAAGGATATTATACTTGTAAAGTCCTGATTGCTGTTCAAACTCGCAAACGGCAAGGTCAAGCCCATCGAGGGAGGTGCCACTCATGACACCTAAAATTGTCATTTTGTTTGAAACAGACTTATCCAAATTTTGTTGCTTTGATGCGTTAAATCGTATATATTTGCAAGGTTACTAAAAATACTATAAATCCTAAAAATAATTACCATGCACTTTGAATTATCTGAAGAACATTTAATGATACAAAAAGCGGCTCGCGAATTTGCACAAAACGAATTAAAGCCGGGCGTAATTGAGCGCGATGAGCAGCAGAAGTTTCCTGCGGAGCAGATAAAAAAAATGGGCGAGCTTGGATTTTTAGGAATGATGGTGGACCCAAAATACGGCGGAGGAGGAATGGACGCTATTTCTTATGTGCTTGCCATGGAAGAAATAAGTAAAGTTGACGCCAGTTGCAGTGTAGTGATGAGCGTAAACAACTCTTTGGTTTGTTGGGGACTTGAACAATTTGGAACAGAGGAACAAAAACAAAAATATTTAGTGCCTTTAGCTAAAGGCGAAAAAATAGGCGCCTTTTGCTTAAGCGAGCCGGAAGCAGGAAGTGATGCCACTTCGCAAAGAACAACGGCTGTTGATAAAGGCGATCATTATTTGGTGAACGGTACAAAAAACTGGATAACCAATGGGAGCAGCGCCTCCATTTACCTGGTGATGGTTCAAACAAATGTAGAAGCCGGACACCGTGGCATTAATTGTTTAATTATTGAAAAAGGAGCTCCTGGTTTTGTAATTGGACCTAAAGAAAATAAAATGGGTATCCGCGGAAGCGATACGCACTCTTTAATGTTTGAGAATGTTAAGGTTTTAAAAGAAAACAGAATTGGCGAAGAAGGATTCGGTTTTAAATTTGCCATGAAAACATTAAGCGGCGGTCGTATTGGTATTGCTTCTCAAGCATTGGGAATTGCCAGCGGCGCATATGAATTGGCTTTACAATATTCAAAAGAAAGAAAAGCCTTTGGTAAAGAGATTAGCAAGCATCAGATCATTCAGTTTAAACTGGCTGATATGGCTACAAAAATTGAAGCATCGCGTTTATTGATTTATCGTGCAGCTTGGTTAAAAGATAATCATTTGCCTATGGACAAAGAAAGCGCCATGGCTAAAGTATTTGCCAGCGAAACCGCTATGTGGGTTACTACCGAAGCTGTACAAATCCATGGTGGTTACGGTTATGTAAAAGAGTATCATGTGGAGCGCTTAATGCGCGACGCAAAAATTACTCAGATATACGAAGGAACCAGTGAAGTACAACGCATTGTTATTTCACGTCAGGTGATGGCATCGTAGTTTAAATTGCTGTGCCTTATTGTCTACTGAACTCTGCGTTAAATTAGGGAAACCATATAATTCACATGGAGACATAGAAAATTTAGATTAAACATAGATGCCTTATTTTTCGACAGGTTATGCTCAGCGATCTCCGCGAAAAACTTTGCTTATCTCTGGGAGAAATAGTAGGCACACTGACAACACGAATTTAGCAGATTTAAAAGATTTTTCTTGCGCTTTAGTGTCTCCGAAACTCTGCGTTTGATTAACCGAGGTTATGAATGCGCGTAAACTAGAATAGCGTTTCCGTCAGGGTCGGTTATTTCGGCCATATAGCCCAAATGGTTGTCAATTAAATTAGCTCCAATAAGTGTTTCACCTTTTTCATTCTGCTGGCGTAATAATTCGGGTGGCGAAACAATTTTTCCTCCGTGTTTTTCAACATTAAGCATTACTTCAGATATTACACTTACAAAAAAAGTGGGCTTTACTGTGTTAGAATTCGCAGCTTTTCCCTTTTCTTTTAAACAGACATTCAGACAGATATTATCTTTGTAAAAGGTGCCGATCTTTCCATTGGAAAAATTCTTAACATCGGTTTTTATCATAAAGACCGCTTCGTAAAAGCGGGATGAGCGGGTCATATCGGTTACGCCAATTTCGAGCCACACTAAAAAGGATTTTTTAGGGGAAGTATTGGCGGGGGGCTGCTCTTCGGTATGTTTATTGCGTTTAAAAAACATAATTTAAAGTAGCTTAAAAATGTGTCTTATAAACAAAAACCAAGCTCGCTTTTTACAAAGTTTTAAACAGTTTATGGTATTTTGGGTGGCGCGCAGATAAGCTGATTCAGCAGATTTTATGATTGATAAAGATAGTATGCTTTATGTGAGCTCGAGTAAATTTGTACGGAGCGGATAATTGTATCGAGAGCTGCATGGAAGAAAAGGCAAATGCCGCGGCAGGGACATGCAGGGTTTAGCCACCGCAGGGCTGTCCTGAAAGGCAGACCGAGGAGGCCGCAGCGAAGCGAAGCCCGTAATGGCCCGGCTGCCGCCCAAAAAAACAACCATTTACCGGATTCTTTAAATAAATTTTATAAAAAATCACGGTTTTAACTAAAATAAATCTCGTAACTTTAATCTTTATTAGAGATTATGAGTGAATTTAATGAAGATGCGGAGGGGCAGCACGATAAAGAGTTTGAAAAGAATTTAAAACGGTTTGAGGATATGCTGACCAACAATCAGCCTGAGTTTTTTGATGCCGATGAATTAGAAGAAATTATAGACTATTACCTTCAATGGTTAAATTACGATTTGGCAAAAAAAGCCATTGATTATGGATTGGAGCGTTTTCCTTATTCCAGTATTATAAAGATCCGTTACGCGCAATACCTTTCTACTCAACATTATACGCATGAAGCCCTAACTATTTTAAATGAAGTGGAGCAGATTGAGCAAAGTAATTTTGAGCTTTACATGGCTCGCGGTTATATTTACAGCCAAATGGGTTTAGGTGAGCAGGCTATTGAAAATTTTAAAAATGCAATCCCCCTTGCCGAATATAAAGATGAGGTTTATGTAGCATTAGGCATTGAATTTTTAAATGAAGATAAACCCGATGACGCGCTTTATTATCTTAAAAAAGCCATTAAATTGAATCCGAAGAACGAAGTAGCTTTAAATGAATTATCGCTGTCGTTTGATCTTACCGGAAAATCGGACGAAGCTGTTGCTTTTTTTGAGCAATACATTGATAATCACCCATATAGTTATTATGCCTGGTTTAATTTAGGTTTATCTTATGGCAGAGTAGGTTTATACGAAAAAGCGGTGGAGGCTTATGATTACGCGCTGGCCATTAACGAACAGTTTGGGTCGGCTTATTTTAACAAGGCAAACGCCTTGGCTCAATTAGGCAAGTATTTAGATGCTATTGAAGTTTATAAAGAAACGTTTAAATACGAAGAACATGATCCCACCACTTATTATTACATTGGCGAATGTTATGAGAATTTAAATCTCTTTGAAGATGCGCTCGTAAATTACAATAAGTGCGTGAAGCTTGATCCTGCAAACGGCGATGCCTGGTTGGGAATTGGTGTGGTGCTGGACGCGATGAACCGTTTAACAGAAGGAATTCATTATATAAAAAAGGCAATAGAAATAAACCCTAACGATGCGGAGTATTGGTATGTATTTGCCGAAGTTCAGCAAAAGCTTGGTTTTCATGAAGAAGCGGCCATGGCCTACCAACGGGTAATAGAACTGGATTACGCCGATTACGATGTTTGGCTTGATTACAGCAAACTACTGCACGATGCGGGTTATATGAAAGATGCTATTGAAGCGTTGAGTGAAGGGATAAAGTACTTTCCGGAAGTAGCCGAGTTATATTACCGAATGGGAGTTATTTTGCTGGAAAAACAGAGCAGAAAAGAATCGCTCGAGTATTTTACCAAAGCACTGGAACTGGATTACAGCAAGCACGAAACTATATTTGAATATGCGCCCATATTAAAGCTTGATAACGAATTGTTGAACTTAATATCTCATTATAAAAAATAAATATGTCAGGTAATTATAATTTTAATTTATCACATTTGCCCGAACGCACTACGGGTTCCCGAACAAATGGTGTAACAATGGTTATGGATAAAGGCATTAGCTTAAGACAGGCCGAAGACATGATCAGCTCAAGCTCTGATTACATTGACTTTATAAAATTAGGATTTGGAACTTCGATTGTTTCAAAAAATGTAAAGGAAAAGGTTGCGCTTTATAAGAAAGCCGGTATTAAAGTTTATGTAGGCGGCACTTTGATGGAAGCCTTTTTGGTACGTAATAAATTTGATGATTATATTAAATACATAACTGATCTGGGTTGTGATGCCGCTGAGGTAAGCGATGGAAGCATTGAACTGGATCATGATAAAAAATGTGAATATATTACAAGACTTGCCAAATATTTTACGGTGTTAAGTGAGGTAGGAAGTAAGGAAGAGGGCGTAATTATACATCCGGCACGCTGGATTAAGATGATGCAGAGCGAACTGGAAGCTGGTGCTTTTAAAGTAATTGCCGAAGCCCGTGAAAGCGGAACGGTGGGTATTTTTCATAAGAACGGAAGCGCACACACGATGTTGATCAGTCGGATTGTAAATAAAGTGAAGATCGAAAACATTATCTGGGAAACGCCGCAAAAGAGTCAGCAGGTATATTTTTTAAAACTCTTTGGAGCTAACGTAAATGTTGGTAATATTGGAGTAGATGATGTGATTCCTTTAGAAACATTGCGTTTGGGATTGAGGGGCGATACATTTTTTACATTTCTTCCGGAAGAGATGAAACAGGAAATAAAATAATTTTGAAAAATAAATAGTATGATCAAAGAAGTAACAGTAAAGGAATTAAAAGAATTAAAAGACAGCAAGGCCGACTATCAGTTAATAGATGTGCGCGAAGAGCATGAATTTGACGAGGCGAATTTAAGCGGAGAGTTAATTCCAATGGGAGAAGTGATGGAAAACGTGGATAAGATCTCGAAAGATAAGAAAGTTGTGATTCATTGCCGCAGCGGTAAAAGAAGCGCAAGCGTAATTCAAGCGTTGGAAGCACAACATGGCTTTACAAATTTGTATAATTTAAAAGGCGGAATTCTTGCGTACATTGAAGAAATTGGATTGTAAAGAATTTTTAAATAATAGATTAAAAGAGTTTTTAATGTTAAGTTTTTAGTTTTTAATAATAAGACATCCTATTAAAAACAAAGCAAAAAAACTATTAACTAAGTATTAATCATTAAGAACTAAACACTAATAACTAAAAACTAACTATGGTAGAACTTTTTAAACACATTTTACATTTAGACTTCGACTGGCTTTTTGCCAATTACGGCACGGTCATTTACATTGTTTTATTTCTTGTTATCTTTATTGAAACCGGTTTGGTGGCCATGCCTTTTTTACCCGGCGATTCGTTATTATTTACCGCGGGTTTATTTGCAAGGTCGGGACATTTAAATTTATCTTATTTACTTATACTTTTATTTATAGCCGCTGTGGTTGGCGATAATTGTAATTATTGGGTGGGAAGAAAAATTGGTTTACGGATATTTACGCTCAATATAAAAGGCAAGCCTATCATTAAAAAAGAATATCTTGATAAAACCCATTTATTTTTTGAAAAGCATGGAACCAAAGCCATTATTATGGCGCGTTTTGTACCCATTGTGCGAACCTTTTCGCCTTTTGCGGCGGGTGTTGCCGAAATGAATTACAAAAAGTTTGTAGCCTACGATGTATTTGGCGGGGCTTTATGGATAGGGAGTTTAACCATTGCCGGTTACTTACTTGGTGAAGTGGCATTTATCAGAAAGCACATTGATCTTGTATGTTTGGGAATTATTTTGGTCTCTGTGTTGCCAATTATTATCGGGTATTTTAATAGCCGGAAAAAAACTGTTCATTGAAATTCTTTTTTATAATAGTGGTAACATGTTTGCCTTGTATTTTTGTCGGCCAAACGTCAAAAGATTTTCAAAGTGTAATTGCAAAGAATTTTACCGATTCCTCCATTATCAAAAAACACAAAGTAAATTACGTTTTTAAAAATAAAAACGCATTTGTAAAATACAATCCTGTTTCATTGCTTTTTGGCGGCGCATTGCTTTTCTATCAGGGTGTAATATCGCGCCAAATAATGATGGGGTGCGCATTTAACCCAAGCTGCTCCAACTTCAGTAAGCAAAGCATAAGAGCCTTTGGACTTGTAAAAGGGATGGCCTTATCCGCAGATCGACTTACGCGTTGTACAAAGTTATCTTCAGCGGATTTCCATCCTGTTATGTTTGACGATAATGGTAAAGTGCAGGATCTTCCGGAATATTATCGTTTGCATATAAACAAATGAAGAGCCGGATAATTATTTTTCTCTTATTCTGTATAAACTTCTACGGTTTCACTCAAAACCAAGAAAAATCCTTCTTTAACGATTTTAATTTTATCATTCACCTTTCAAAAAATAAATTATTTAAAGAAGCTGAATTTGAACGGGAAAAGTTATTTAAGCAACAAGGAATTGCAACCTTATATAAGGATTCGATTAATTTTTTTCTTGGTCAAGCCTATTATAACGATAATAAACCTGAGCCTGCACGAATTCATTTTATGGAAGTATCTGACCAGCCTTTCTTTTATTACAAAGCGCATTACCTGGCAGGTATTATAGATGCCGAAAAGGATCGGGTTGATTCCAGTATTGCTAACTTCTACAACATCGGTTTAAGTACGAGTTCAGATCTTAACGAACTCCGCACTTTTGAATTGGCCGGAATGTATTTGCTTAAAAAAAATTATACTGCATTTGATTCCATTGTGCAATCAGCAAAATTTACAAACCAGTTAATTCGGTCAGAAGTAGACAAACTAAATTTTTTTTCCGTAATTGATAAAAAGATTAAACGAAAATCGGCATTTGTTGCCGGAGCCCTTTCAACCATCCTACCCGGGCTTGGCAAGGTGTATGTGGGAAATAATGCGCAGGGCCTGGCTTCATTTTTAACCTGTGGCCTTATGGGAACAATTGCCGCCGAAAATTTTATTCATCTCGGAATTAAACACCCGCAAACTATTTTTTTTGCCGGTATGTTTACCCTGTTTTATATTGGAAATATTTGGGGAAGCGCTGTATCAGTACAAGTAGTTAAAATTGAAAAACAATTTGAGAATAAACATAATATATTGGTTGGCATTAAGCTGCCTGTTAGCAAGTTCTTTAACTAAAGCGCAAAATTACGCGACTAAGGTTGCGGATAGTATATTCGCCTTAGGACAGTATGAGGTTGCGGCAACGGCTTATGAGCGTATCTATTTTTTTTCAAAAGATGAGAATGATAAAATTCAGGCTCTTCTTCATAGGGCTACTTGTTTTAAAAATATCGGTCTTCATTATGAAGCATATAGAAGCCTTGTTAGGATTGAAAAATACGAATTGGAGGATTCATTAAAATGTGTGTGTTATTATGAACTGGCTCTAAACCTTTATCTCTCTTCGTATTTTAGCGATGCTGAAAAATATTGCGCTAAAGCAGCCGCCATTCCAATTAATTCAAAGGAATACAAAAACACTGTTTTATTGCATGGTTTAGTATTAAACGAACTTAATAATTATTCGCAGGCAAACATCCAACTACAAGATTATTGTAATATCGTTAATGTTTCCGCGGCCACGCGCGATACACTTTCCTATTTCGTTAAAAGCTACTATTCTAAAAATAATATTCCTAAATTAAAATCTTTAAAAAAAGCAAGGCAGTTATCAAAATTTTTGCCGGGCGCGGGCTTATTTTACGCCGGGAAACCCGGCAAAGCACTCGTAAATATCGGTTTCCAGCTAGTAGCGGTAGGTTATACGGCTGCCAATATTTATGTAGCAAACTATATAACGGCGGCCTCTGCAGGTTTGTTCATGATTCGATCATTTTACACCGGAGGAGTTAATCAGCTTAATGAAGTTATTCCTAAAAAAAATTATTATAAAACCCGAAAGTTTAATGATAACTTTAAATCAATCTTTATTAAAAAATTAAATTATTACAATGCGCTATAATTTTTTTCTCTTTACGCTTATTCTAATTTCTATAGCTAATTTATCTTTCGGGCAAGATTCAATTCCAAAGGCAATTTTAAGCGGACATACCGGAGCTGTTAATAGCATTGATGTTTCGCCTGATGGCTTGACTTTAATTTCGGGAGGTAAAGATGAAACCATTCGCATTTGGGATCTTACAAATTTTTCTTTGAAGAAAACCATTAAGATGGAAGGATCTTCTGTGAAAAGAGTTAATTTTAGTCATAATGGTGCAAAATTTCTGGCTGCTTTATATACGCGTTTCGTGGAAATAGATTATAAGAGTTTTAAATCTAAATTTTCAAGAAAAAATGCCCATAGCGCGTTTATTGAAACTTGTTTGTATTCGAGCGATGATAAGTATATTTTAACTTCGAGTTGGAGGGATAAAACGCTGGTTGTATGGAAAGCGGGCAATTTGAAAGAACAAATTGAAACAAAAGAAATGGCCTGGGTAGATAATGCTATTTTTAATAAAGGCACCACTCTTATTTTTTCGGGAGGACATGATAACCTTGTGAAAATGTGGGATTTTACCACCGGTGAAATGGCTAGGTCTTATGCGGGGCATAATGATTGGGTTTATGATGTATGTTTATCCGTGGATGAAAAGAATTTATATTCGGCAAGCTTTGATAATACCATTAAAATGTGGGAAGTTAATACCGGTAAAAATATTGCAACATTAAAAGGGCACACAGAAGGCGTAGTTTGTTTAGATATATCAAAGAATGGTAAATATTTGGCTTCAGGTTCTGTTGATAAGCAGATAATTATCTGGGATCTCATTACCCGAAAAGAAGTAAGGCGTATTAAAGCGCATGACTCCAGCGTTATCGACCTTAAATTTAGTTCTGACGGTAAGTTTCTTTATTCCTGCTCACAGGATAAAACAATTAAGGTTTGGGATCTTTGAAAAAACAGGCCAAAGAATACGTCATCCCGGTTTATAAAACTTAGCGCAAAACATTTTCAGCACAGTAAATTTACAATTACAAAAAAGAGGCTGCCTTTTTTGAGACAGCCTCTTTATTTAGTTAATTCTTAATAATATGAATCTAACTCTGACAAGCTAAGAGCAGATTTTCGGCTCATTAGCACTTGTTTACGATAAACGATTGGATCGATAAACTCAACACGAGTCTCTAACCTTTCGTTAACAGATCCTTCGAGTGCTAACGCGTTCGTAGGATAAGCGATGGTTCGATAAACTCACCGTATGCCTCTAACCTTTCACTTCCGTAAAAGCTACGAGCCTGCTTACATCATGCCACCCATGCCGCCCATATCAGGAGCTCCACCCATGCCGCCAGCCGATTTCTCTTCTTTTCTTTCAGCTAAAACACAATCAGTAGTTAAAAGCATTGCCGCCACTGAAGCCGCGTTTTCCAAAGCTACGCGACTTACTTTAGTAGGATCAATAACTCCTGCTTTCAATAAGTTTTCGTACACTTCTGTGCGAGCGTTAAATCCGTAATCGTCTTTTCCTTCTTTTACTTTTTGAACAACAATTGACCCTTCAATTCCGCAGTTAGTACAGATCTGACGTAAAGGTTCTTCCAAAGCACGCTTAACGATAGCAATGCCGGTATTCTCGTCTTCGTTAATTCCTTTTAATTTATCCAAGGCTGCAATGGCCCGAATGTAAGCTGTTCCGCCGCCCGGTACAATTCCTTCTTCAACCGCTGCACGCGTGGCTGCTAAAGCATCGTCCACACGGTCTTTCTTTTCTTTCATTTCAACTTCGCTGGCAGCGCCAATGTATAACACGGCAACACCACCTGCTAATTTAGCCAAACGCTCCTGTAATTTTTCTTTATCGTAATCAGAAGTAGTAGATTCAATCTGAGCTTTGATTTGATTTACACGCGAAACAATTTCCGCTTTTTTACCCGAACCATTTACAATAGTGGTATTATCTTTATCAATGGTAATTTTTTCAGCTCTTCCTAAATCAGTTAACTGAGCGTCTTCTAATTTACGTCCTTGCTCTTCGCTAATAAATGTTGCTCCTGTTAAAATGGCAATGTCTTCCAGCATGGCTTTACGGCGATCGCCGAAACCAGGCGCTTTTACGGCGCATATTTTTAAGTTAGCGCGTAAACGGTTAACAACTAATGTTTGTAAAGCTTCTCCATCTAAATCTTCAGCAATAATCAATAAAGGCTTTCCTGATTGAACTGCTTTTTCAAGAATTGGTAATAATTCTTTCATGCCGCTTATCTTCTTTTCATAGATCAATACATACGGACTTTCAAGAACAGTTTCCATTTTATCAACGTTAGTTACAAAATACGGTGAGATGTAACCGCGGTCAAATTGCATACCTTCCACAACTTCAACAGTTGTATCAGTTCCTTTTGCTTCTTCAACAGTAATTACTCCTTCTTTTTTAACTTTACCCATTGCCAAAGCAATCAGCTTTCCAATAGTGTTATCGTTGTTAGCGGAGATAGTTGCAACCTGCTCAATTTTTTTGTTATCGTTGCCAATAGTTTGCGATTGCTTTTGTAAATTTTCTACAACTGCAATAACAGCTTTGTCAATTCCACGTTTCAAATCCATAGGATTTGCACCAGCTGCAACGTTCTTTAAACCTGCAGTTACAATAGCCTGACCTAATACGGTAGCTGTAGTTGTTCCGTCACCTGCAACATCTGCGGTTTTAGAAGCTACTTCTTTTAATAATTGCGCGCCCATGTTTTCCACAGGATGACTTAATTCAATTTCTTTGGCAACCGTTACACCGTCTTTTGTAATTTGTGGCGAACCGAATTTTTTATCAATAATTACGTTACGCCCTTTTGGGCCTAAGGTTACTTTTACAGCATTTGCTAATGCGTCAACACCACGCTTTAAAGCATCGCGAGCTTCTATATTAAAGGTTATATCTTTTGCCATTTTTTTACGAATTTTAGATTTTTAGTTTTTTAAATTTATTGAATAAAACACACTTAATTGCCAAGGAAGGGAATTCTAAAATTCTCCAGCTCAACAATTATAGAATTTAAATGATAGCGTAAATATCGCTTTCGCGCATTATTAAATATTCTTTGCCTTCTACAAGAATTTCAGTTCCTGCGTATTTTCCGTAAAGAATAGTATCACCCGCTTTAACAGTCATTGGCTCTTCGGGTTTACCGTTTCCTACGGCAATAACTTTACCTTTCATTGGTTTTTCTTTTGCTGTATCAGGGATAATAATTCCGCCTGCAGTTTTTGTTTCGGCCACCGCCGGTTCAACTAACACTCTGTCTGCCAGAGGTTTTAGACTTACTTGTTGTTTTGCCATATCTTTATAAAATTGTTTAAATTTTCGCAAAGTTAACCGCATAAACCATACCAAGACGGTTTATTTATAACATTTAGTCAAAAATGCATACAAATAACTGCGTGGACTTAAATTTTGACAGAATTGGCGTGACAAGGTGACACCTCACTGATTAAAATACTAATTTTGCCACCAATGTATTCTTTTCTTGAACAAAATATTTTTAAATTGATCCATCAATGCGCCGATGATTTGGAGGTGGATGCTTACGCTATTGGAGGCTATGTGCGCGATATTTTTTTAAAACGCGAAAGCAAGGACATTGATATTGTAACCATTGGTAAAGGCATTGATCTGGCTGAAAAGGTACACCAGAAACTTGGAGCCGAAGCTTATTTAAATACTTTTAAAAACTTTGGCACCGCCCAGATAAAATTTGGAAATATAGAAATTGAATTTGTCGGCGCACGGAAAGAAAGTTACAACCGAACTTCTCGCAAGCCTGTTGTGGAAGATGGAAATTTGGATGATGATCAAAATCGACGCGATTTTACAATCAATGCACTGGCCATAGGATTATCAAAAAATAATTACGGAAAACTGCTTGATCCTTTTAATGGAATACAGGATCTTGAAAATAAAATTATCCGAACCCCTCTTGACCCTGACATAACTTACAGCGATGATCCTTTAAGGATGATGCGCGCCATTCGTTTCGCGGCCCAATTGCGATTTACTATAGAAGTAAATTCATTAACCGCGATCTCTAAAAATAAAGAACGTATTAGCATAGTTTCCATGGAGCGAATATCCGAAGAACTGAATAAAATTATTCTCTCCCCCGTTCCTTCTATTGGTTTTAAATTGTTGTATGATACCGGACTTTTACATCTTATTTTCCCCGAAATGGTAAAACTTCAGGGAACAGAAACCGTCCAAGGCCTCTCGCACAAAGATAATTTTTATCATACTTTGGAAGTGCTGGATAACACAGCCCGTAAATCAAACAATCTGTGGCTTCGCTGGGCCGCAATTTTGCACGACATTGCCAAGCCCGCTACCAAACGATTTGAAGAGGGGCACGGGTTTACTTTTCATGGGCATGAAGATAAGGGCGCGAGAATGGTTCCGAAAATATTCACTCACCTTAAACTTCCGCTCAATGAAAAAATGAAATACGTACAAAAATTGGTGCAGCTTCATTTACGCCCCATTGTACTGGCTAAAACAGAGGTTAGTGATAGCGCGGTGCGGCGTTTGCTGTTTGAAGCGGGTGATGATATTGATGATCTGATGATCCTTTGCGAAAGCGACATCACTACAAAAAATCCGAACAAGGTAAAGCGCTACATGCAAAATTTTGAAATTGTGCGCAGTAAATTGGTGGAGTTGGAAGAAAAAGACAGGCTTAGAAACTGGCAACCCTGTATTGGAGGAGAAGAAATAATGAAAGTATATAACTTAGCTCCCGGAAGGGAAATTGGCGTTTTAAAAAATGCTCTGCGCGAAGCTATTTTGGAAGGTGAAGTTGAGAATAACTACGAGAGCGCAAGGAAGTTTTTAGATTCAAAGTTTGAGGCACTGAAAAAATAAGTGATGCGACTTTATTTAAAAAAGCCGTGATAATTGTTGAATAAACTTAATAAATGGGTAAAACAATGAATGCTAAAAGGAGGATTTATTAATCTTAAACATACTTCTACTGATAAAGGCTGAGAAAAAACAGATGAATCAAAACAAACACTACTGAAAAAAAATTATGGAAGAGGAGTTAGGTTAAGGAGAGTTAGGTGTATTGACAACTGGTGCAGCGCGCATAAAAAATGCCGGCAACATCTTTGTAGGTTTTCTGCGAGTTTATCTGGCTAACTAACTTAGTGAAAATAGAAAATAAAATAATTGTTTTTTCATGATAATGTTTTTCGTTAATAGTAAAAGTAACAAAAATCTGTGTTCTTCATTATTAAAGTATAAATTTTCAATCATTTGATAATATCACAAAAAAAAAGACTTCTTTTTCAAGGAAGTCTTTTTCTATTTAAAGATTAAAAATTATGCAGGAACCTTACGGGCATTTTCCCTGTGCCAGAACCGATGCTGTGCAATAGCTTTTATAAAAGCCTTATCAATAGAAGCATTCTTTTCAATTACAACTCCTTCATCTTTTAAACCCACATCAATAAAGGAAGCGGTTAAAAGCATTACGCCTTCGGTGGCTGAACCCACAGGCTTGCAGTGGCGATAGGCTTCACTTATAAAATGCTGCGCGTCTGATTCCGCCAGTAAAGCCTCAATGCTTTTAGGTCCGCCGGGAACAAATACTGCATCATAAACCACGCTGCAGGCAATTAAAAAACTCTCATCCACCGGAATTTTATTTCCTTTGGAAGATTTAATAAAACCCAATTTGGGCGCAATGATTTTTACCATCGCTCCTTTTTCTTCAAGCAATTTTTTCATGTTTTTTAGTGAGGCCTCATCTACTCCATCGGCGGCAAGAAAAGCAATTCGCCTTGTAGCAATAGAATCTTTTATTGTGTTCTTCATACTTAAAGGCTCCGAACGTTCAAGTAAAGATTTAATTTTTACAGGCTGATAATCTTTTGGATTTTCATCAGCAGGAACGCTATGATTTATTGGTTGCTCGGGTGTTCCCGCAATTAAACCAAGAGCCTCCGCCACACGGTTGGCCATTTGTTTATCAATTTGGGTTAACAAATTAACCATACGTTGCCTTATTTCAGGTGTTTGAACTTTACCTAATTCAAAACGAAGAGCATTAATGATGTGTAATTTTTCTTCTTCACTCTGGCTATTAAAAAATAAAGTAGCTTGACTAAAATGATCCAAAAAACTTTTACTTCTGTTTCTGATTTTTTTAGAATCAATGCGCTCTAAAAAAGAAGTAAAGCCGAAATTTTTCATCAGGGCCTGAAAAGGGCAGCCACCTCCAAGGGTGTTGGGCTCATAATTGGTTTTGCCTTTATTAATGGTGTGGCGCATGTGCCCATCGCGCTGATTGTTATGTATATCTACTATTGGACGGTTAATAGGAATTTCATGAAAGTTAGGACTTCCTAAACGCGATAATTGTGTATCGGTGTAGGAGAACAATCTTCCCTGCAGTAATGGATCGTTTGAAAAATCGATTCCCGGAACTAAATGGCCGGGATGAAAAGCTACCTGCTCTGTTTCAGCGAAAAAATTATCGGGATTTCTGTTTAGAGTTAACTTTCCTATTATCTGAACCGGAACTAATTCTTCAGGAATTAATTTTGTAGGATCTAAAAGATCGAATGGAAATTTAAATTCATCTTTTTCCTCAATAAGCTGAACACCCAATTCGTACTCCGGAAAATTTCCGCTTTCAATGGCTTCCCATAAATCGCGGCGGTGAAAATCAGGATCTTTACCTGAAATTACCTGCGCTTCGGCAAAGGCAACCGAATGAACTCCCAAAACAGGTTTCCAGTGAAACTTGACAAAATGTGATTTTCCTTTTTCGTTGATAAAACGAAAGGTATGCACCCCAAAACCTTCCATCATTCGGTAACTTCTTGGAAGAGCCCTGTCGCTCATCAGCCACATAATCATGTGCATGGATTCGGGCATCAAAGAAATAAAATCCCAGAATGTATCATGGGCGGAAGATGCTTGCGGCATTTCATGATCCTGCTCCGGCTTAACCGCGTGTACAAGATCAGGAAATTTCATGGCATCCTGAATAAAAAATACGGGCATATTATTTCCTACTAAATCATAATTGCCTTCCTGGGTATAAAACTTTACAGAAAACCCGCGTACATCTCTTGCCAGATCGCTTGATCCGCGAGAACCTGCCACAGTAGAAAACCTTACAAATACAGGTGTTTTAACAGAGGTATCATTCAAAAATCCCGCTTTGGTATATTTATCCATTTTTTTATATAGCTCAAAAAATCCATGAGCTGCGGAACCGCGTGCATGAACAATTCTCTCAGGAATCCGTTCGTGGTCAAAGTGCGTGATTTTTTCGCGAAGGATAAAATCTTCCAGTAAAGAAGGCCCTCGATCGCCGGCCTTTAATGAATTCTGATTGTCATTTATTCTTACGCCGTGATTAGTGGTGAGAAATTCTCCATCGGGATTTTCTGTAAATTCCTTCAGATTTTTTGTTTTCTCATTTTCTGTTGAAGCTTTGGTTATTTTTTTATTTTTTTTTGCCATAAATTTTATTTCGTAGAATTTTCTATACAAACTTTATGCCCGTACGGGATACTTTTTTATACAATTTATTACCATTAATTGAACTTTAAAATCTAAATTATTTTTTAACTCGTAGATGACCAAATTAAATTTTTTATTACATAAACAACATATCTTTGTGCTTTCTTTAGTTTTAGAACACATCATTATTAATCAATAAAAAACAAAAAACATGAAGCGCACAGCAAAAGCACATTGGACAGGTAACCTTAAAGAAGGAAAAGGATATTTAACAACTCAAAGCGGTATTTTAGAAAAAACAAACTACAGTTTTAAAACAAGATTTGAAGAAGGCGAAAAGGGTACCAACCCCGAAGAACTTTTAGCGGCGGCACACGCGGGCTGTTTTACCATGGCTGTGGGCGCGGCTTTAACTCAAAAAGGTTTAAGCGCTACTGCTTTAGATACCGAAGCTGCAGTTTCTATGGAAGGTTTAAATGTAACAGGCGTACACTTAAATATTAAAGGTTCGGTGCCGGGAATAACTGCTCAAGAATTTGAAACGATTACCAAGGATGCTGAAAAAAATTGCATCATATCAAAAGCATTGAGTATTAAGATCACATCTGAATCTCATTTTTCATAATATTAATTGATTTTATTTTAAAAGTGAGGAGTAAAGTGACTCCTCCTTTTTATTCTTCTTTTTTGTCAACAAACTTTACTATTTTTCTATCATTAATTAAAAAACGTTTGCCGGGTCCTAAAACGTGCATTTTTATTCCTTCCACCGTAATTGGATGACCATCGCTAATTTCAGTAAGATCAGTGTAGTCGATACAAGTGCCATCCACAATAATTACAAGACCCGATCCTATCACTTCCAACTCCTCACCCTTATGAATAACAATCGCCGTATCTTCGCCTAAGCCCACACCCAAAATGCCGGGATTGCAGGTAACAGTTTGTATCAAACGTCCGAATCTTCCCCGCTGGGTAAAGTGGGTATCAATGAACACACTATTTATAAGATCTAATCCGTTGGTTAATTCAAGCTCGCCTTTTATTAAAGCATCCTGACTGCTTCCGGAAATAATCATGGTGTTTGACATGGCGGCTGCTCCCGCGCTTGTTCCGGCAATTACAAAATCTGGTTCATCATAATAGCGCTGCCTGATTTTTGCCAGGAGCTTTGTACCTCCCAATAAACTGCTGAGCTTTAACTGATCCCCGCCGCTAAATAAAACCACATGGCAATCCTTTATTTTTTTTAAATTCTGAGCCGAATCAGCCTCCGTTCGCGTGTTAAAGTAAATAATGGAAAGCGTATTAATATTTAAAGTTTTAAACGCGTTTCTGTAATCTTGCGCTACTTCTTTAGGTAAATTAGTTGCTAAGGTAATAAGACAAACTTTTGGTTTTTTTCTGCCCGTTTCACTAACAACGCGCGCGAGTACATCTTTTTTATCCTCCTTATCTTCGCCTCCTCCTATAGGAATAAGAGTGCCTTTTGGTTTCAGTAGTCTCATAAATTTTTTACCCCCGAATTATGGTGTTAATCCATAAAAGATTTATACCATGCGCTTTTAACCTAACAATCCTAATTTAATGACCCCATGTAATTTTTGGGGAAGCCTAATATAAATTCCGCACCATCCCCTAAAATACTTTCGGTGAGGATAAAACCTTTATGATTTTCCATAATTTTTTTACAGATTGCTAAACCAATTCCGGTACCAGCGTAATTATTTCCGTTAAGCCGCTGAAATATTCCAAAGATTTTTTCTTTATATGCTTCTTCAAATCCAATGCCGTTATCTTTAATACTTATGCAAAAGTATTCCGCAGAATTTATACCTAATAATTTAATCTGCTCGGGCGATAATTTTTTATCAGTAATATTAATTATCGGAGTTTTGTCTTCAGTAAATTTAAGTGAGTTGCTAATAAAATTTTGAAACAACTGCTGCACTTGGCCTTCAATTCCATAAATTATGGGCAATGCACTTACATTAATTACCGCGTTGTGTTCTTTTATAGATATTTCCAGATCATCAATAATGCGCGATATAACGGCATTTACATCCACTTTTTCGAGCGGGATGTGGGCGTTTGATAATTTAGACAAAGCAAGCACATCTTCAATAAGTTTCTGCATTCTATCAGACGCGTTAATTATTTTATTAAGATTATTGAGCTCACTATCTTCCATTTTATTTTTAACCTTGCTCATTAAAAGATTACCGTAGGTTTGTATTTTACGCAAAGGCTCTTTTAAATCGTGTGAGGCTATGGAAGCGAACTGTAGCAAATCTAAATTACTTTGCTCCAGTTTTAAATTGATATTCTGCAATTCGCCCGAAGTTTGTTTCAGGTTTTCATAACTTTGCGCTATCACGTCGGCCGCTTTTTTCTTGTCAGATATATTTGTTTCAATTACCACCAAACCATCCTGCATTTTAATAAGCACGGTATCGTACCATTTATCTTTTTTTTCATTAAAATATTCGTAATGATTAATTTTTCCGGTTTCCACAACTTCTTTATAAAGGTTGTAATGTTCAAGGCTTTTTTCGGGATACGAAACTTTTAAACGTTTGCCCGCCATTGTACCCAATTGCGCATCCATTTCATGCTCGGCGGCAGTGTTGGCGGTCATACATTTAAAATCCACTAGTTCATTTCGTTCGTTACGAATGGCTTGATAGGCAATGATGCAGCTTGGTGTGCTGTTAAACACCGCCTCTAAAATGCCACTAAGCCGTTTTGGTTCTGATATATCGATAAAACTTACTACTACGCCATCACTGCTTTTATCAGATTTCAGGTAAGGGTGAATACGCATGATGTACCATGAAGAAGAAAGAGCAATTTCTTTTTCTAAGGGAATGTTACTTTTAATAACAGTTTTAATATCTTGTATAAAATCAAAACCTTGAAAGCGTGTGGTTATATCGGTAATAGAACGATTGATATCTGTATCTATTAAATTGATTAATTTTGTTATTGCAGGGCTGAATTTGCGAACAATTAAATGCTTATCAATTAATACTTGCCCTATATCTGAAGTATTAAAATAATTATTCATGTCGTCATTCAAATCCACCAGTTCCTTTATTTTTAACTGATGCTCGGCACTTACCGTATGCAGCTCTTCATTTAAAGATTGAAGTTCTTCATTAGTGCTTTGCAACTCTTCGTTGGTAGAAACATTTCTTCATTAGAACTTTGCAACTCTTCATTTGTAGATTCCAGTTCTTCAATAACCGATTGCAGATTTTCCCTGTTCTCTTTTAGCTCCCTTTCCAATTCGTGCATTCTGTCGTACTCCAACGCGGTTCGGGCAATATCTTTTGAGCCAAAAGCACCTTCACTTTTTCCTCCGTCGTTTAATACAATAAATAAAAAAGGCTGATCAAATGTGGTTTGGCGGATATATGGTTTAACCGTTATGTTTACAAAACGTTTAACCCCTTTTTCGTTGCGAACTGTTACGCCACGCATAACGGTGGTGTCGTTATCTTTAATGGCTTTTCTTATGGCCACGCTTAAGGCAATACCAAGATCGGGTGGAACAATTTTTAGTAAATTGAAATTGAGTCCAGTGTCCGGAAAATCAATATAATTTTTAAAATTGCCTACGGCCTGCTTTACTTCAAAGTTGGGGTCAATGAGCACGCCGGTAAATTGATGTTCTTCTAACAGGGTATCTTTAAACAATTCAGGTAAATGCTGTATTGGATTTTTGGGTTTTGGCTTGGATAAACTGTGTAACACATTTGATTTTTCTAATGGTATGGTAATAGTATCATCCATTACCCGATTTTTAGAAATACATTTATAAATTCTCCATTTTTTATCAACTTCTTCCAAAGAGGTTTTAATAATGCCAATGTGCTCGCTGGAACCTAAGAAAAGATGCGCTTCCATATTTAAAGCGAAATGTAATTTTCGAAGCACTTCTTTTTGACATTCGGGCTGAATGTATATAAGCATGTTACGGCAGGAAATAAAATCCATGCGGCTAAAAGGCGGATCTTTTATGATGTTGTGATAGGAAAACACTATCATTTTTCTTATCTCCGGTACAATGCGGTAACTCTCTCCTTCGGCTCCAAAATATTTTGCAATGCGCTGGCCGGAAATGTGCTGTAAAATACTTTTATTATAAATTCCGCGTGAGGCTATTTCAAGGGAGTTTTTATCAATATCCGTTCCAAAAATTTTAAGATTTATATCCTGTAAATTATTTTTGTGCATGTACTCATGAAAAAGTATGGCAAGGGAATAAGTTTCCTCGCCACTGCAACAAGCTACCGACCATATTTTAACCGTGTCGCCCGCTTTTTTATCTTTAAATAGTTGAGGCAGAATTTTTGTGGAGATAACGTTAAAGGCCTCCGGATCGCGAAAAAACTGTGTAACATTAATTAAAAATTCTTTAGCAATTACCTGCAACTCTGAAGGATGATACGTAATGTATTCGAGGTAATCCTGTAATTTGGTTATGTTTAATTCCAGCAAACGTTTAGTAATTCGTCTAAAAAGCGTAGGACGTTTATAATAACTAAAATCCAATCCGCTCGCTTTTCTTACCAGCATTAGAATTTCCATAAGCATTCCTTCATCGCGGTGAGCATTTAAATGAAAGGATTGTAAACTGGGAATGGCTTCTAAATAATCCATTAATTCTTGTGGAATATTTTCCGCAGGTAGAATAAAATCCGCAATTCCTTTAGAAATAACGCTGTTGGGCATGCCATCAAAAGCGGCAGTAGAAGGCTCTTGCACTATTACAATTCCGCCGTTTTCTTTTACTTTGGCCGCACCTTTTGAACCATCAAAGCCGGTACCTGATAAAATAACTGCCACTGCATTGGATTTAAAATCATCGGCCATGGATTGAAAAAACACATCAATAGCATTATTGGGCTGGTTGGATGGAGGTTTATCGTGTAACAGCAGCTTTGAATGCTTAACAGTAATAAACTTTTTTGCCGGCAATATATACACGCAATTGGGTTGAATTAAAATGCCATCCCGGGCTTCTTTAACGCTCATGGAAGTGTGACGAGAGAGCAGCTCGGCCATCATGCTTTTGTGGTCGGGGGATAAATGCTGCACCACTACATAGGAAAAACCTGTATCGCTGGGGAGGTTTTCAAAAAAAGCATTAATGGCTTCCAAACCACCCGCAGAGGCACCTATTCCAATTAAATAGGGCGAATTAGAATTTATATTTTTATTTTTCATTATAATTTTTGACCTTTGTAAATAAATCAAATCGCATGCCAAACCTTATTGATGTTTTATTGGTTGAAGATGATAAGGATGATATTGAGTTATTAGAAAATGCTTTTAAGGATAATGCCATAGAATATAAGCTTACCATTTTTATGCAGGGCGATAAAGTGATGCCCTGGTTAAACACCTGCGCCACGCTTCCCGATATTATTGTATTAGACCTTAATATTCCTAAGTTCCACGGCCGCGAAATCCTGTGCAGTATTCGGGAAAACCCTGCATTTAACGGTATTCCCGTGGTAATTTTCAGCACTTCTTCATCAGAAAAAGAAAAAACAGATTGTTTGGCCAAAGGAGCCGATTGCTTTATTACTAAACCTACTACTTTTAAAGGCTTTAACGAAGCAGTGGAAAACATTAAAACATTGGCACAACGCCCGGCCGGCGAGTAATTTCTTTTACAGTTTTTAAGAGTGTTCATTTATATTCCCCTGTGCATATATTTTTTTAAGCAAGGTAAAATCCACACTTTGTTGAAAAAAATACACAATTTAGTAGAGTTTAGGCCGATAGTTTGCGGTGGTTATTTTCAGGTGAAGCCGCCTGCACTTTAATAAGATTATTTACATCCTTTATACCGGCAATACCTTCTGCAAGAATGGCAGCCTTTGATTTTTGATAGTCATACTCAACGGTGCCCGATAAAGTTACCAAGCCATCTTTAACCTCAATATTAATTTTGGTTTCATCAATACACGTATTCCAAGTAATAACCTTAAGTAAAGATTTTTTAATATCCGCATCGCTTTTTTGATTAGAAATTTGCAGAATAATATTGTTGGTTACTGATTTTACTGCGCTTAGCCTAAGTGCGGCACGTTCCGTTTCAACTTTTTTTGAATAAGAATCGGCAACCCCTTCAAGAATAACATTGCCGGTATTTACAATAACATTTACGTTAGAAGCCACCATAGCGGCTTCGCGGTTTAATTCGTTAATTACATCGTTTTGGATATCTAAATCAGTTTTCATGGCGTATAGATTTTAAGAGTAAATTTCAATTCCCAATAATAAATAAATCAAAAACAATATGCCATTTAAGTGCTAAAACCCTGCCAACTCGCATTGATAAAAGGCTTCGGAGGATAAAAGTACCCTTAAAACTATGGATTAAAACCTTACAACTATAATAAATGCCCCTTTACCGAATAAAAAATGCCTTAGCTATGGTTTTGTTTTAATTTAGTAGTGTAAATTACAAGGTAAATTAAAAGATGGAGGCAGAGAGATTAAAAAGTGTAATATTGCCAAGAGAATTTAATTTAAGAAATGAGTTTAACAAAAAAATCTACGAAAACCTCTAAACATAAAGATGACAGGTATCGTGCGTTAATTGAAATTAATCTCGATCCTTTATTTATAGTAGATACTTCGGGCGAAATTACCGATGCCAATGAAGCTGCCGTAACGATAACCGGATCTCTTCGAAAAGATCTGATTCACAGCCCGTTACACACTTATTTTACTGAGCCCCAAAAGGTGAAGGAACTTTTATTGGCCATAACGGCACCTGGCTCGGTGAGCAACCAATATTTAACTTTAAAAAAAAGCAACGAGCGCCATGTGCTTTTTAATGGCTCTGTTTACCGTGATAACAACGGCGTAGTTTTAGAATCGGCAGTGGTGTTACGCGATGTAACCATTGAAAAATCTGCGGAAGAGCAAACCTCGCACCTGGCCGCCATTGTAACATCTTCCAATGATGCCATTATCAGCAAAACATTAGACGGAACCATAAGTGTGTGGAATAAAAGTGCTGAAAAAATATTTGGTTTTAGCGCCGCGGAGGCCATTGGTAAAAATATAGCCATTATTATCCCCGAAACTCATTTTCAGGAAGAAGAAGAGGTAATAGAAAAGGTTAAAAAAGGAGTATTTATCGATCAATATGAATCGGTAAGAAAAACCAAAAGCGGGCAGTTGATTGATGTATCCATATCCATATCTCCCATACGCAATAATTCAGGAAACATAAAAGGTATTTCCATAATAGCGCGCGAAATTACCGAGCAAAAACGTTTTGAAGAAGAATTAATTGAAGCCAAGAAAAACGCTGAACGCGATAAAAAACTGGCGGAAGAAGCCATGGAAGCAAAACAGCGTTTTCTTTCTAACATGAGCCACGAAATAAGAACACCCATGAACGCCATCATTGGCTTTACCAAAGTTGTTCTTAAATCTAATTTAGATGAAAAACAAAGAGAATATTTAAATGCCATTAAAGTTTCGGGTGATGCGCTTATTGTTTTAATAAACGACATTTTAGATCTGGCAAAAGTGGAAGCAGGCAAAATGAGTTTTGAAGAAATTCCTTTTAAACTGCACGAATCTATTTCTCAAATGCTGCATTTGTTTGAAACCAAACTGATGCAAAAAAATGTAAAGCTCATCAACAAATACGATTCTTCGATAGCCGATGTTTTAATTGGCGATCCGGTGCGCCTTCACCAGATAATTTTAAACCTGGTAAGCAACGCTATTAAATTTACATCGCAAGGGCAAATTGTGGTAAGCGCACTACTTAAAAGCGCAACTTCCCATACCGAAACCATTGAATTTTCGGTAGAAGACACAGGTATTGGAATTCCCGAAGATAAACTGGACAGTATTTTTAATAATTTTCAGCAAGCAACTTCCGATACTACCCGCATTTACGGAGGCACCGGGCTTGGATTAGCCATTGTTAAACAATTGGTATTATCACAAGGCGGTTCTTTACACGTTAAAAGCAAATTAAAGGAGGGTTCTACTTTTAGTTTTACCCTTACCTTTAAAAAAACAGAACAAAAAATAATTAAAAAAGTTGAGCAGGAAATAGTTTTAGAAAAGGTTTCCGACAATGATAGTGATCAGGTAAAAATTTTGGTTGCAGAAGATGTAACGCTTAACCAATTATTAATTAAAACACTTTTAAAAGAATTTAATTTTAATTGCGTGGTTACCGCCAACGGTAAACTTGCTGTAGAGGCCTTACAAAAGCAACATTTCGATCTTATTTTAATGGATTTGCAAATGCCTGTGATGAATGGTTACGAAGCCACAAAATACATCAGAGAAACGCTTAAATCAGATATACCCATTATTGCTTTAACGGCCGATGTTACCACTGCCGACGTGGAGAAATGCAAAACTTTTGGAATGAATGATTATTTATCAAAACCAATTGATGATAAATTACTTTACAATAAAATTTTGAATTATATTGATAGAGCTCCCCTTAAAATGAATGCGGCAAAAACAAAACCACGCATTGCGCAAATAGACAAACTTCGCATTATTAATTTGGATTATTTAAAAGAGCATACCAAAGGTAATGAAGAAATGATGAAAGCAATGATCAGCAGTTATCTACAGGAAACTCCCGCCCTTATTACTACCATGAAACAAAGCATAGATAATATGGATTGGGAATCTTTAGGCGTTGCCGCGCATTCTATCATCCCAACTTTTTCTATTGTAGGAATAAATGATGAATATACTGAAATGGCCAAAAAAATTAAAGAGCATGCTGTAAAAAAAGATGACGCTCCTTTAATTGCAACCTTACTTTTAAAAATTGAAGAAGTTTGTGTCTTAGCCTCCAGAGAACTTCAAAATGAATTACAAAATCTTAATACTATAAAAACCAATGAACACCCGGACTATTAATATCCTTTTGGCCGACGATGATAAAGATGATCGTTTACTTTTTAAGGAAGCATTAGAGGAATTAGCCCAGCCCACAACATTGGAAACGGTACACGATGGCGAACAATTAATGTCCTATCTGGCTGAACATTCCGAAAAACTACCCGATGTGTTATTTCTGGATTTAAATATGCCCCGAAAAAACGGCTTTGAATGTTTATCAGAAATTAAATTTACTGAAGAATGGAAAGATCTTCCGGTTATTATGTTCTCCACCTCTTTTCCAAGAGATGTGAATTACGAACAGGATATGATAAAAATGCTTTATAAAATTGGCGCTCACGATTACATTCGTAAACCCGCTAATTATAATGAGCTTAAAGATATTATTGAAAGAAGCCTTGCTAAAATTGATGAATTAATGTCGAAGTAAATTCAGGATTTTTTTTACAACAAAATCTATTTGTTGAATGTTATTTGGCCAGGTATTGAGTCAGTTCACTAAAAGCCGAGTTAAAGCTTTCTTTAACCTTCACAAAATCTTTTTGAATAGTTTCGTAATCTTTACCTTTAGATGCTAAAGATTCTATCTCATCAATTTCCTTACCAATAACGCCATCCAAACCCACAAATGGTATAGTGGATTTTAATTTATGAGCCACCGCTTTAATAACTTCGAAATTTTTTTGTTGAATGCTTTCTTCAAGATTATCAACTTCGGCTGGCGTTTCCTCTAAAAAAACGTTAAGCATCTTATTTACAAATTTATTATCGCCTCTTGATAAGCCAATCAGGTATTCTAAATTCGTTATTTTTTGTAAATTATTGTTTTCCATATTAAATTTTTTAAGCTCGGGTTAATCCTATTTATTTTTTTGTCACTATAAAATACAAAACCTAAGAACTTTTTAAGCCCAGGTGTTTTGCTATTAATGCGTTTATTTCATCTCCTTTTAAGGGCTTCAAAATATAGTCTGTCATGCCGCCCGAAATGCACTTCTCCTTTTCATCATCACCCGTTTGCCCGGCAGTTGCAATAATAGGAATTTCAAGTTTTAACTCATTTCTTATTAAGGCCGTTGCTTCATATCCGTCCATCACCGGCATTTGAATATCCATTAATACAAGGTCAAAACCACCGTTCTTAAGTTTTTCAATTGCTTGCTTACCATCGCTGGCCACATCAAATCTGTAACCTAAACCTTTTATAAGAAAACCGGCAATCTTTTGATTTAAAAGATTATCTTCTACAATAAGAATATTTTTAGTTTCACTTTCCATCGTTAAACAACATTGCACTACGCCCTGTTATAATTTAAATTATTTAAAAATTTATATTTTAAAAAAATCATTTTAATTAACATTTTGCCTTAAGGTATTGAATTTATCCTTAAAATTTTTAAGAAAATCCGCCACCTCTTCGCATGAAGTATGCAAAACCACTTCCGTTTCGGGATTAATGGTTTTTATAGAACGCAGAGTATCCACGGCGGTTTTTCCATTGATATTCTGATCGATAACCACAATTTGCGTTTGATTATTTATTTTTTTAAGGCAACTTCTGCTGTCATAAAAGTTAGTTACCTGAATATTTTCAAATTTGTTTCGCAGGTAATGTTTAAGCCCGTTTGCCACTAAGGCATTATCCGCAACGATGAATAAATTTAATTTGTCCATTGGATGTTATTAAAATGTTTTTAGCAAAGTTTTAGGGAGTTGAAACAAAGTTAATTACGTTATAAGCTAAATTCTCTAAAAATCGATGAGAGCAACTTTTTAATAGCCGAGATTTTATTGTGTTTAATAGGTTTATTTTTTTTAACATTCATATTAGGCTCTTGGCTATTCAAATACCCCGATTAACGAAAAATCAAACACTATTGTGCTTAATGTTTCTATTTTTACATAGTTAATTTTTATTATGAATATTTTAATCTTAGATGACGATCAATTAACGCTTACTGCTCTTGAGCATTTAATAAGCGTTTTGGGACATCAACCGATTATTGCGGAAGATGCCAACCAGGCCATTGTCAAAATCTCTAATAAAGAAGCAGACTTGGTTATCAGCGATATTATGATGCCGGGGCTATCAGGACTTGCTTTAGTTAATGTGCTTCGATCTGTTCACAAAAGCGAAACGCCAATAATTATGATGTCAAGTCTTCATAACAGTCCGCTGGTTGCCGCTGCCCTAAAGGCCGGAGCCAACGATTTTATTGATAAGCCCATTACCATAGAGGCACTGGCAGCAAAAATCAATAAATTTGATGCCATGAAACAATGAAGCATTTAATTTATATATTATTATTTACCACATTTACCTTTACTGTGCGTGCTCAAACTGCCGCTTCGCAGCTGGCGGAGGCCGATGAATATTTTAATGCAAATTTGTTTGCACTGGCTTGCCCCATTTATGCCGAGCTCATAAAAAAAGAACCTTTAAACGGAAATATTAATTACAAATTAGGAGCTTGTTATTTACAATCGCGTTCGCAAAAAGCAAAAGCAAGCGAATTTTTAGAAAAAGCGATACAATACACGCCCGCTTTAACTAACCAAGCAGATCCAAAAAATACCGATGCGCCCCTTGTAACTTATAAATTACTGGGCGATGCTTATTGCCATAACTATAAATTCGATCAGGCCATAACTTCTTATGAAAAATACAAAGCCCTGCTTGTTTCAAGAAAAATAAATGATCCGGCACAATTGAATTACGTTCAGGGAAAAATTGAAACCTGCAAATTTGGCAAAGAGCTTAAAGAATTGGTGGCGCTTCCTGTAACCATAAAAACAGGTAAACTGCCAAAAGGGGTTAAAAACATTGACACCACTTTCAGAAATTGCTCCTCTGCACTTTCAGCCGACAAAGCCAATATGATTTTTACATACACGGTGCCCCTTAGCAAAATCGAAAAAATGCCTGATGGCGCTTTTTATGAAGAACTTACCCTTAAACCTGATACGATTAACGATAAAATTTCGGCGCAAAAAAATTCCTATACGCCCACTCCCGATACTTTGGTATATGTAACCACAGTAGGATCTTCAGTAGACGGACACATTTTACTTACTTATAAAAATGATGGGGGAGAAGGAAATCTTTTTATTACCAAGCTAAAAAATAACGAATGGTCAAAGCCTTTAAAAATTAATAAAACCAGCAACCTTAAAGGCTGGGAACCTCACGAATGTGTTTCGCCCGACGGAAACACCATGTACTTTGTTAGCAACAGAAAAGGCGGCTATGGCGGAAAAGATATTTACAAATGCAAAAAAGATTCCGATGGCGAATGGGGCAAAGCTATAAACCTTGGCCCTGTAATAAATTCACCTTACGATGATGAAGCACCCTACATTCACCCCGATGGAACTACTTTCTTTTTCAGTTCAAATAAATTAAAACCAAAAGATTGTTTTGATAATTACATGGTATCCCTTTCCGATAATGAGGTTACGGCAAAGCCTTTAGTGGTGGGTTATCCGGTAGATCACACCAACGAGAATCAGTTTTATCAGGTAACAGTTGAAAAGAAGAATACTCCGCCGATAAAAAATCTGAGCTCTAAAAAATTAAAAAAATTACAATCAGATTCTTTAAAAGATAAAGAAAAAAATCCGGATAATTTTTTAATCACTTTTGTAAATCAAAAACAAGGCCCCTTAACACTTTTAAAGGGTCAGTTCAATGATGCGGGTAAAACTCCCGGAAATGCCAGCATTACAGTAACTGACAACGAAACCGGCATAGCGCAGGGGGCATATCACGCGGATTATAAAACAGGAGCCTACTCAATTATTCTGGCTTCCGGCCGCAATCATAATATAACATTTGAAGCGCCCGGCCATTTATTTAAATCTGAAAACAAAACGCTTGTTAAAGACTCAGTATATTTTCATAAGCACAGCGTTATTGAACTTCCCGCTATTGCTAAAGGTTCAAAAATTATACTTAATAATGTTTTTTTTGAAGAACGCAAAAGTTCTCCTTTATATAGTTCGGCTACCGAAATAAATAAAGTGTATGAATTCTTAGCCAACAACCCTACTGTTAAAGTAAAACTTACAAATTATATTTTTACAGGTGATGAGAAAAAGTTTTACAAAACTCTTTCAGAGGCAAGGGTAAATGCTGTAACCGAAGAGTTGCTAACAAAAGGTATTGCCCAGGATAGAATACATGCCAAAAGCTGCAGAAAGGCTATGCCTAAACAAGATAAAAAAATACATCTTATAAAAGCTTCAAAAAAGCCTATTCAACAGCTTGAACTTGAAATTACCGACATAAACTAACACTATATAAAACAGAAGAACATGACAGCAATTAAATTTGGAACAGATGGATGGCGCGCAATTATTGCCAAAGATTACACAGTAGATAATGTAGCAAGAGTAGCGGAAGCAACTTCGCAATGGCTATTAAAAAATTTTAAAGAACCTTCGGTAGTAATTGGTCACGATCCGCGTTTTGGTGGTGAACTTTTTGCCGAAACAACCACAAAAGTTTTAGCCAGTCACGGCATTAAAGTTTTCCTTTCAAAAGATTTTGTATCTACGCCCATGGTTTCATTGGGAACAGTTAGAAAAAATGCAAGTCTGGGAATAGTTATTACGGCAAGCCACAATCCACCTTCTTACAATGGGTTTAAACTTAAAGGACATTACGGCGGACCGCTTCTCCCTGAAAAAATTGAAGAAATAGAAAAATTAATTCCTGAAAAAAATACTTTAAATCTTGAAAAAATAAATTTAAATGATTTACGCGAAAAAGGTTTAGTAGAAAATATTGATCTTGAAACTATGTATTGCCAGCATGTAGAAGCTAATTTTGATTTGGATATGATACGCAAGTCAGGATTACATTTGGGTTATGATGCCATGTTTGGCGCTGGGCAAAATGTCATTCGCCGTTTACTTCCCGACTCAACTTTTTTACATTGCGATGACAACCCTTCTTTTAACGGCCAAGCACCGGAACCTATTCATAAAAATTTAATGGAATTTTCGAATCTTATAAAAAGTTCCAAAAAAATAGACATGGGCCTTGCAACAGATGGCGATGCGGATCGAATCGGGCTTTACGATAATGATGGAAACTTTGTTGATTCGCATCACATTATTTTACTTTTAATAAAATATTTACATGAAGTAAAAGGAATGAGCGGAAAAGTTGTTACCGCGTTTTCTGTAAGTCCTAAAATAGGAAAAATGTGCAAGCATTTTAAATTAGAGCAAGTGGTAACGAAAATTGGCTTTAAACATATTGCCGGAATTATGGTTACCGATGATGTTTTATTAGGCGGCGAAGAATCAGGCGGCATCGCTATCAAAGGACATATTCCGGAGAGAGATGGAATTTGGATTGGCTTAACCATTTTAGAATACATGGCAAAAACAAGACAATCTATTCAGGATCTGATTAAAGATGTATATAAAATTGTAGGGCCTTTCTCTTTTGAACGTTCTGATTTACATTTAAAGGAAGAAGTAAAAAATAGGATTGTTGAAAGATGCGAACAAAATGTTTATCAGAGTTTTGGTGAATATAAAATTCAGCGAATTGAAAACATGGATGGTTATAAATACTTTTTTAACGATGATGAATGGTTTATGATCAGGGCTTCGGGTACCGAGCCCGTGCTTAGAAACTATGCGCAGTCAAGCTCGCAGGAAAATGCCTTTTCCATTTTAAGAGCCGCTGAAATAACTTTAATGCAGCCATAAAAATAATTAATGCAAAAATTAAAAAAGCGGAAAATAACATTTCCGCTTTTTTTATTATTTAAAAATTGAAATAGATTGTCTCAATAATATAAATCCTTACATTTATTTCAATAAAAATTAGGTTTTTAAAGATCAATGGATATAAACAATAACGCGGTAAGCATCTTTAACAAACTGGCTCATCACTATCAGCAAAAATTTATGAATGTAGATCTGTATGCAGATACGCTGGATCTGTTCACTCAATATCTTCCCAAAAAAAATCCTGCAATTTTAGAAGTAGCATGCGGCCCCGGAAACATCACTAAATATTTATTGGATAAAAGACCTGACCTTCAAATTACAGGAACTGATCTTGCGCCCAACATGATCGAACTGGCAAAGATCAATAATCCAACCGCGCAATTTCAACTATTGGATTGCCGGAATATTTTAACTCTTAAAAAGATGTTCGAGGGCATTATGTGCGGGTTTTGTTTGCCTTATCTTTCCGGTGAAGAAACCATACAATTAATTAAGAACGCTTCAAAAGTGCTTAATTCAAAAGGACTCTTTTACATAAGCACCATGGAAGATGATTATGAAAAATCCGCGTTTAAGAAAGGGAGTACCGGAGATTTAATTTTTATGCATTATTATACAGAGCATTTTCTCACCGAACAACTTTTATTAAGCAATTTCAAGATCATCAACATCAGCCGGAAAATAACAAAGGCTGAAGATGGTTTGGATGTAATTGATTTAATAATAATAGCGCAAATTAATACATAAAAAAAGCATCCCTTTCGGAATGCTTTACTGTGAATTTTATATTTTTACTTTTTAGAAACAAAACGTTAAACCTAAATAACCTGCATAAGTTTTACGAGAAGCTTTTACAAGAACATTATAGGTATTTGGATTACTTGAACTTTGAGACGATCTCATATCCACAAATCCATAAAATCCTCTGAAACCAAGATCTAAACGGAAAGTGTGCGCTTTATTAAGTGCTATTTCTAATCCCGTACCGTACGCAAAACCTACATCCCCTTGTTTTACGCCAATTGTAGCTTTAAGAGTATCGCCAGAAGCGGTGCCATTTGTTTTAACACTTGAACCAATGTTTAAACCAAATTGAGGACCTGCCACAAAGTTTAAGTTCAATGGTAATCTCTTATCCGTATTAATAGATAACATCACGGGAATGTTTAAATAACTGACACTTACCTGGCGCTCTAAGCCTCGGTCTTTATACTTTTGTGAAATTTCGTTATAGTTTACCTCCGCTTGAATTCCTACGTGTCTGTCGAAATTTAATGCGGCCATTACACCATATCCATGGCTAAGGCTTAAGCTTCCTTCAATTACTTCGCCGTTATAACTTCTTAAAGCTAATGAAGAAAATGTTGGCAGGTAACGAAAGCCAAATTCGCCTCTTCGTAAGTCAGGAGTTTCATCCTTTGTATTTTCCACCGGTGCTGGAGCCGCGGGAGCAACAGCGGCGGTGGTTGGCTGAACTGCAGGTTTTACTTTGTTAGTTGAATCCCGCGTAACGGTGGTTTCCTTGGTTGTTGTTTCTTTAACTTTTACTGTGTCAGATTGCGCTTGCGTGGAAGTCGCTAATAGTGCGCAAAAAGCGGCTATTCCAATTGTAATATTTTTTTTCATGTTTTTAATTTTTAAATTTATTTATCAGATACATTTAAATTATTATGCCAACTAACGGTTTCGGCTATGTTTTAAGTATTTCTTTCGGCAGTTGGGCATGAATAATAGTTTAGAAAGGTAATTTTGTTGTTAAATTAATTGGCTTTTAATAAAACATCCAACAGGTTTTTAACTTTGGTGTGGTCTTCATTGAACAATTTGTGGTGGCGATGGAATAATTGCTGATGCTGTGGTGTTAAATGCTCGTCTTCTACCTGTAAAACCAATTGATAAGATCGTATAACTGTAGCTTCTTCTTTTTCGCAAGACTTCAATAATTTTAAATGATTTTTAGCGGCTATAGCATTTTTTACTTCCTCCCAAGCTTGGTTTAGTTCGGCGCACCCCATTCGCCCATCAGCAGGTTCGCCACCCAATTTATATACCTCCTTTATTAATTCATGTTTACACACTGTACTGGTTTCAAATAATCTTGTAAATAGCACTTTTAAAACTACCGCGTCGGTTTCCTGCGCGGCGTAATTACACCCTTCCATTCTTTCATTATTTATAATTATTAAGTTATTTAATAATTCTATCGGTTTTTGGTCGGATAATAGCATGATGGTGATTTTTTTTAAAATTAAAATAAAAAAAAGCAATAAGAATTTCACCGAGGGGGCTACTTTTCTTATTGCTTTATAACGTTTAATCGATTTAAAACAATGCCTTTAAAGGCAAGGATTTTTACTTATTAATCATAATTTTTTTATTAGCTAATAACTGTCCATCCGCTTTTACTTCTGCAAAATACATTCCGTTAGCTTGTGTGGTAAGATCTAAGCTAACCGCTGTTCCTGCTTTAAATATTTTTTTATCAATTAATTTACCCATTGTGTTATATACTGCAATTTCAACCTGCTTATTTCCATAACGTGAAAGATCAAAGTTTAAATTACCATTGCTTGGATTTGGATAGACAGAAAAATTTTCCGCATTGGTATTTTCATTTAAACCGTTTGGAGGAGCCGCCGGCTGACCGTTTAATTTTGTTACAAATACATCTGTTCTTTTATAGCCCTGTAAAGTAATGTTTCCAAAAACAGCTCCTGTTAAAATACTTCCTGTGGCATATACATTGCCGTTGGCCTCAGCGCAAATAGCAATACCTGATTCATAACCTAAAGTTTCAACTGAATCGGGCATTCCACCGGCCGCTGAAGTCCACAAAAAAGAACCGGAATTATTCAAGGCTGAAATAAAAACATCAGAGCTATCTGCGGCGGTAACTGAATTTGTTCCAAATGCGGCAGTAGCGCCAAATTGGCCTGTAATAAATAAGTCGGTACCGTTAGTAGTAATGCCGCGCGCTCTGTCAATTAAAGAACCCCCTGCACTTTTAAGCCAAAGCTCCGTACCGTTAGCATCATAAGAAGCTACAAATACATCGGTACCTCCGGCGGTAGTAACATTAAAACCTCCAAAAACACCGTAACCGATGTACTCACCTGTAACATATATTTTATTTTGTGGATCAATAGTAAGACTCCAAGCCACATCATCATAATCGCCTCCACCTTTTTTAACCCATACTAAGTTTCCGTTTGTATCGTATTTAGCTAAGTACGCTTCATAAAAACCTGGGGTACAGGTTAAAGTTTGAGCGCCAAATATGGCATTATTTGAATACATACCGCATATATACACATTGCCGGCAGCATCGCACTTAATTGCCTTGGCTTCGTCACGGCCGGGGCCGCCCGCTTTTTTAACCCACTGAAAAGCACCGCTTGAATTATATTTTGCAACAAATAGATCTTTACTTCCCAGAGAAGGATATTGTACACCATTAAATATTATAGTATCAGCATAATATCCGCATATAAAAACATTACCGGAGGCGTCAGCGGTTATTCCTAAAGCTTTTTCATTATAAAACGAACCTTCCTGTTTTGCCCATAATAAGTTTCCGTTAAGATCATATTTAGCAAAAACAATATCGTTATCCCCTTTGGGAGTAAAAGTAACAGCTGAACCCGGAAAAGTAACAGGGATGTTGCTATATTCAATTTCTCCTGCGGCATATACTGCGCTGGTTCCATCGGTGTACGTGCCCCACCAGTAATCGCCCATTCCGCCGCCTGCTGTGCGTATCCAAATTAATCCACCTGATGGGGAATATTTTGCAAGAAAGCAATCGTGGTTACCGGCGCATGTTACAGTAGTGCCACTAAAATTAGCGCCATTTAATTCGTACTTTCCGGCAACATATACATTTCCGGCGTTATCGTTTTGAATTCCATAACCGTAATCATAAGCCCATAAACCTTCGGCCTTAGCCCATTGAACATTTTGCGCTTGAGATAAAGCGACAAATAAATTGAGTATTGCAAACAAGTAAATCTTTTTCATAAATTTTATTTTATTTTAATTAATATTATTATAGTTACTACAAAATTGAAGCCAGCGTATATTTAAAACCCCAATTATTCGCTAATGGGTATTTTATAATAGGCGGTTGCCGCAAATAATTGATTAACTTTTCTTATAAAGTATTTTTATTCAAGGGCAAATTAGCCATTTTGGCTATTAATTACCCCTTATTACCGAAATTTGGGAAAAAGTATCTTAACTACCAATAACTTTGGAGTACTAATAAGTACTATGGAAAATTTAAACAATAATCAGGAAGATGTCCAATCTGGGGAAAATCTTTCCGATTTAGCAAAATCACAAATTGAATCGGAAAAAAAAATAAGCGGAAACGTAATGAGTATTCGCCTTACTTCTGACGGTTTAATTATAAAGGATGGTCCGGATACCAAAGAAGATAAAATAAAGCACACCACCGATCAATTACCCGGTGTTTATTGCCAAGGGGTGATGTATTATGATTTAAATAACATACATTATATAAACAATACAGGTATGGCCATATTGATTGACCTTTTAAAATCGTTACTTGAAATGGATGTGGCAGTACAATTTGTTAATGTGGATGATAAGATTAAAAACAAGATCAAAGAAATGGGTCTTGAAGATATTATTAACTGTGGAGAAAATACAAATTGAAAAAAGATTTTTACTTTAACAAATACGAAGACCGGAAACCTTACCCGGCCATTCCTGACAATAAATACCGCACTTTATTATTTCAGTTTTGCGGAATATTAACGGTTGCCTTAGGTATTTCTTATTTAAATTGGAGGTGGCGTCATTCATTAAACCCGGATGCTGTTATTTTTTCAATATTTTTGGTGCTGGCGGAAACCTTGAGTTTTTTAAGCACGGTAATGATCATTATCAACTTTTGGTCAAATAAAGATCCTGAAAAAAAGGGACCTGTTCATTACCTTTCAGAAATTGAAGATTTACAGGGGCGCCCCGATAGGCCCGTGAGGCTTGATGTATTCATTGCCTCCTATAATGAAGATGTTGAATTAGTGCGGTACAGCATTATCGACGCTAAAAATTTAAATTATCCTTATAAAGATGTAGATATTAAAATTTATGTTTTGGATGATGGACGAAGAGACGGCCGCGATCCTAAAAAAGAGAACATGAAAATTGTTGCCGAAGAAGAAGGCGTTGGCTACTTGATTAGAGAACATAACGAAGGGTATAAAGCCGGTAATCTTAAAAATGCTTTGGAACATACCAATGGTGATATTTTTGCCATTTTAGATGCGGATACAAGACCTTTTCCTGATTTTTTAGTAAACACCACCGGTTATTTTAAAAACCCTAAAATGGCATGGGTTCAAACACCGCAATGGTTTTACGATACCACTGAACCTGAAGCGCTAAGCGATGTTTTAAATAAAAAATTAAAAATTAAAGATTCAAAAAACTTGTTTGCCACAGGGTTTGCCGCGATTAATAAATTTTTATTCGGGAAAATTAAAATAAACGAAGATCTTTTTGGTAACGATCCGCGTTTGTTTTACGATGTTATTTTAAGGAAACGGAATTTTTATAATGCAGCGTTTTGTTGCGGGGCGGGATCCATTCACCGCAGAGAAGCTATTATGAGTTTGGCTGTAAAAGATTTCGCGCATAAACTGAAAGATCTGAAAACGCAGATGCTCAGTAACAAAAAAAATCAACAGGAAATAGCCAAAGAAACCAGTGCCTTAATGAAAAAGGAAGATATTATTCCCTTTAAATTTCATGCTTCTGAAGATATTTATACTTCTATCATGCTTCATGCGGATAAAGAAAACAGGTGGCAAAGTGTACAGCATGCGGGCGTTGAATGCAGGATGCTCTCTACACAAGATCTGGATAGTTGGGTAAAGCAACATCAGCGTTATGCCGAAGGTTCGCTCGACATTGCCTTTAAAGATAATCCAATTCTTATTAAAGGATTAAGCCTTGGCCAACGCATTTGTTACTTCAGCACCATTTGGTCTTACTTCGCACCTTTATGGATTTTGATTTTTTTGTTAAGTCCTGTTGTATTTTTCTTTTCGCTCGAACTTCCTGTAAAAGCTTATAGTTTTGAATTCTTCAAGTATTTTCTGCCCTTTCAAATCATCAATACTTTAACCATGCTTTTAGGATGCTGGGGAATAGAAACAAAACGCGGCGACCAATATTATATTTCCAGTTTTTGGTTTATGATCTTATCCATGATATCTGTTATACGCGGAAAAAAAGTAAAATTTAATGTAACTCCAAAGGGTAAAAGTTTCGCAAAAAACACGCCTCATATTTTACCCCACATGATCATTATCGGCTTAACTATTTTAGGAATTATTTATAACGCTATTTTGGTTTATCTCAATAAACATCCCACACCATCGGGTTTTGCCGCTAATTCTTTCTGGTGCATATTTAATATTATTTCCTTAAGTATTATGATACGAGCCGCTTACTGGAAACCACAGGAAGAAGAAGGTGAAGAGGAAGTTGCCGCAGCAAACACGCAGCAAGTAACTTCCGTTTTTAGTGAACCGGGCACACCGGGCTCACCCATAGCAGAATCAATTGCAAAATAATTTATAAATATTTAAAAAATAGACACGATGAAAAACTATAAATTTATTCTTAAACCACTTTTTTTTATTTTCAATTTATTATTTGCCACTTGGCTTGTTTTAAGAATTGAAAAAATCCAGCCTTCTGATTTCGGCGAATACAAATCAATTTTTTACAAAGGCGTAATGCCAAAAATGGTTACTAAAGCCGATAAAAAATATTTAAAAGAATTATGCGCAGAATACAAAGCCGGTAAAATTGACGATAGTAAGTTAGAAGAGCAATTAGATGATTTTTTAACTCATGAAGAAGATAAAGTAAAGAAGCGGTAAATGCCACTTACATTTTAATTTACTCAAAAGGCCGTATGAAGCACATACGGCTTTTTTTATGATTTCCTGAGGGTTTAAAATTTAAAAAAGTGGGAATTATATAACTTTTTGCTATATTACTGTAAAATTTAAAACTTTTAATAAACTAACTTAGCATATTAAACCCCCAAATTAAATTGAAGTTATACATTAAATACATGGTGAGCGCACGATGTAAAATCGCGGTTAAAGAGGAATTAAAAAAAATGGGTCTTCATTATATTGTGGTAGACCTTGGAGAAGTGGAAATAATGGAAGAATTAAGTCAAGATATTCGGGATACTTTAAAAATGGGTTTAATGGCTTCCGGCCTTGAGTTGATGGATGATAAAAAATCAATTCTTATCCAAAAAATAATTGCCGTGGTAGTTGAAATGATCCATCATTCCGATGAAGTTCCAAAGGTAAATCATTCAGAATATATCAGCGATAAAATGGGGTATGATTACACCTACCTTGCTAATTTATTTTCGGAGGTAAAAGGCACTACGCTTCAGCAATTTATTATTTGCCATAAAATTGAACGCATAAAAGAATTGATTATTTATGGCGAATTAAACATGACAGAAATTGCCTGGAAATTAAACTACAGCAGTGTGGCGCACCTCTCCAATCAATTTCGAAAAATAACAGGTTTGTCGCCATCGCATTTTAAAAAGTTAAAGGATAAAAAAAGAACTCCTTTGGAAGAAGTTGGCGAGTGTAAAGATTAAATATTTGAACAATGATTTCAGAAAACCGTATTAAAAATATAAAATTGCTGGTGGTGGAAGATATGCCGCTTAATCAGTTATTGATGAAGGTTGTGTTGGATGGTTTGAATATTAAACACGATATAACAAGCAACGGTAAATTAGCCATTCAAAAATTATTTTCATCAACTTACGACCTTGTTTTAATGGATTTGTATATGCCTGATATGGATGGCTTTGTCGCCACCGAACATATTCGTAAAGTGATGCTTTCCAACATTCCCATAATTGCTTTAACTGCAGATATAGTAAGCCTTGATGCCGAAAAATGCAAAGTGTATGGCTTTAACGATTACCTTTCAAAACCTGTAGATGAGCAGGAACTTTACAATAAAATTATGGCCTTGATAAATCCAACGACGCCTGTTAATGCTGTAAACGGAAATAGCGAAACAAAATCAATGAGCTGCATTGATCTTAGTTTTTTAAAACATCGCACAGGGCACAATGAAAAATTATTGGCAGAAATGATCTCTCTTTATCTGGAACAAACCCAACCCTTAATTCAGATGATGAAGCAAAGCGTAAAAGATAAAAACTGGAATTTATTGCAAAACTCTGTTCATAAAATGATTCCCTCCTTTACCATTATGGGAATAAATAAGGACTTTGAATTGCTTGCACAAAAAATTCATCAAAATACACTGCAAAATCACACCGATACATTACCCGAATTAGTTTTACAATTTGAAAGCGTTACCAACCAGGTTTGTCAGGAACTGGAACAGGAATTAGCCGCTTTAAAGATGAGAGCTTTTACCCCCTCACCACCAAAAGAAATATAACCGCCATGAAGGATAAACAACAAATTAAAATTTTTTTAGTAGATGATGATGCACTGTTTTTAAAATTATTGGAAATAGAATTTATGAATCATAGCGAATTTATTATTGAAACTTACGCAACCGGAGAACTTTGTATGGAAAACATAGGCAATAAACCCGATGTAATTATTTTAGATTACTTTTTGAATGGTGTTGAAAAGAACGCTAAAAATGGAATTGAAACCCTTGATCAGATAAAAGCTTTTGATGCGGAAATACCGGTAATTATGCTTTCTGCACAGGATAAAATTGATGTGGCCATTGATTGTATGCGTCATAAAGCCCTTGATTACGTAGTGAAAAGCGAAACATCTTTTTTACGTATTCAAAAAATAATTGATTCAATATTTCAATATAAAAAATTAGAAAAGCAAATGAATTGGTATATGGAGCGTATGTAAAGATAATCCATAAAAAAAGCTAAAACTAAGAATTGTGCAAATTTTAAGTTTTTTTCTGTAACTGATTTCATCCTCGCCCAACTGATCTTTGTTAGGATGAAAGTAATTTATAAAAAGAAAATAAATATGGATCATACAAGTGAGAATGCAATTCCCCAACACAATCCCATGTTCGAAATAAGCCAGAATAGAAATCAATTCTGGCATCTTTATAAAGAACAAGACGTAAACACAATTATTACACTTTTTACCCGTTTAACAGACCAAGAGTTCTTTTGCTCTAAAACAAATTCTTCAGTATTAAAAAACATTATTTACAAAAAAACAGGGGAAATTTTGGTACACGATAAAATTGAAAAAGGCTACATCGTTACCTTTCAATTTGAAAACGGGGTAATGCTTAATCTCATAGATTTTGCAACATTTAATTCCATACAAATTAATATGCTGCCTTTACCCAAAATTTAAATATTTTTTTATTTTTTTGAATAACACACTATCTCTATACAGCCTTGCGTTTTTAACTCTATTATTATAGTTACGCTAAATGCACTTATGGTTGTATGCAATTAGTCTTATGTTAAATTGGCTAAATTTTACACTTAATGTGTGAATTATGTAACTAATGCTAACTAACCTTCATTAGCTTTACTTATAGTTAAATTACTTTATACTTTTATATAATCATGCAGTTAAAAGACGATAAATACATACTTCTTAAAACACCAACCGGAATAACCGGTTTAGATGATCTTACCCAAGGAGGAATTCCAAAAGGACGCCCTACCTTGGTTTGCGGCTCTGCCGGTTGTGGCAAAACCCTTCTTGCAATGCAGTTTTTAATGAATGGCATTACCAAGTACAACGAAAATGGCGTCTTTATGTCCTTTGAAGAAAGCTCTGATGATTTAAGAACCAACGTAAGTTCTTTAGGCTTTGATATTGAAAAACTAAAAGAAGAACGCAAGTTGGTGATTGAACATGTGCGCGTAGAACGCTCGCAATTAGAGCAAACCGGCGAATACGATCTTGACGGGCTTTTTATAAGATTAGGCCATGCCATTGATAAAATACAAGCTAAAAGAATTGTTTTAGATACCATTGAAACACTTTTTTCCTGCTTTTCAAATGAAGCAGTACTCCGTTCAGAATTACGACGTTTATTTAACTGGATAAAATCAAAAGGAGTAACCGCTGTTATTACCGCCGAAAAAGGAATGGATTCTTTAACCCGCCAAGGGCTTGAAGAATATGTTTCTGATTGTGTGATTATATTAGATAACCGTGTTATTGATCAGGTATCTACCAGAAGATTACGCATTGTAAAATACAGAGGTTCCACTCATGGCACTAACGAATATCCTTTTTTAATTGACGAAGAAGGTCTTTCCGTTTTACCTATTACCTCTTTAAAGTTAGATAATTTGGTTTCTTCTGAAATCATTTCAACAGGTGTTCCCGGCTTAAATGATATGTTTTTAAGCGGCGGACTTTACAGAGGAAGTAACATTCTTATTTCAGGCTCTGCAGGAACTTCTAAAACAACCATTGCTTCTTACTTTGCACACGAACAATGTAAAAATGGCGAAAAAGCTATTTATTTCGCTTTCGAAGAATCACCCCAGCAACTCATCCGCAACATGCGCTCCATTGGAATAGATCTGGAGCCACATATTAAAAAAGGACTACTTCAAATTCATTCCTATCGCCCCACCCTTAATGGCTTAGAGCTTCACTTACTAACCTTAAGTAAATTAATTCGTGATTTTAAACCTAAAACAGTTATCATTGATCCAATAAGTAATTTAATTTCTATTGGCAATCCAAATGAAGTTAATTCAATGCTTGTTCGTTTAATTGATCTTTTAAAACTCAATAACATCACCGCTTTATTTACTTCACTTAATCCTTATGCTAATTCCGATTTCGCTGAAGACTCCATTTCTTCATTAGTAGATACCTGGCTTGCCGTGCGTGATGTGGAAAGAGCGGGCGAACGCAACAGAGGTTTATTTATTATTAAAGCGCGTGGTTTAGCGCACTCCAATAAAGTAAGGGAATTTATCATTACTTCCTCAGGAATTAAAATACTGGATATTGAAAAAGGACCTGATGGTATATTAATAGGTTCCGAAAGATCAGTAGAACCCAACAAAATAGATTAACAGAATTTATAACGAATAAAAAAACACATGGTTAAAAATTCTGAAGAAGAGTGGCAATTGCGCCTTTACGTTGCGGGGCACACGCCAAAATCTATAAAAGCTATTGATAACCTCAAAAATTATTGTGAGCAGCATCTTTCGGGAAAATATTCCATTGAGGTCATTGATTTATTGAAAAATCCACAGCTCGCCGAAGATGATCAGATATTAGCGATACCCACCTTAGTGCGAAAAGTACCTGAACCAATAAGGCAAATAATCGGAGATCTTTCAAACGAAGAAAAAGTTTTAATAGGCTTGGATATAAAATCATTTCCTAAACCTAAGAGCACTAAAAAATTGGAAAATGGAGGATAGCAAATTTTTATTATTTTTATTTATTTCAGGAATGTCTGAAAGATCTACGCAGGCTATTGAAATGCTGCATTCTATTTGCGATAATCACTTGGCCGGAAAGTGCGACATTAAAATTATAGATATAGGGGTTTCTGCCCAACTGGCCATTACGCACGATATTATTGCTACCCCAACCTTATTAAGAGTTTCACCGGGAGATAAAAAAAAAATAACGGGTGATGTATCACTTGAAAAAATTTTGAATATCTTAGACCTTAAGAACATTAACGATTGACAGATAAAACGCCGGATATTGACCAAAAATCGCAATACGTTATTGAGTTAGAACGCAAACTGCTCGAAGCGCAAAGCCTTATTTATGCCATCAGACACGGCGAAGTGGATGCGCTTTTATTAAATAAAGACGGCAAAGTTGATGTTTATTCACTTGAAAGCATAGATTATACTTACCGTGTGTTAATTGAAAAATTCGCGGAAGGTGCCTTAAGTATTTCTGAAGAAGGTCTTATTTTATATTGCAACTCTTATTTTTCCGAATTAACCGAAACGCCCCTAAGTAAAATTGTAGGCTCCTATTTATATTCATATTTACCCAGTAAAGACATTTTTAACACCATGTTAAAGAATATTAAAGAGGGTGTTTATAAAGGAGAACTTGTTTTAAAAATTGGTAAAAGAGAAATTCCTGTTTACATTTCACTTACAAGCCTACAGCCTAATTTGCAAGGATATGGCATTATTATAAATGATTTGTCGGACAAAAAGAAAAGCGAAGAAACCATACTTACTTATCAGCAGCAATTAGAAGAAAAAATAAATCAATTAAACAGGCACGAAAAAAATCTTCAGCAGGTTAATAAAGAGCTTGCTTTTCAAAATAAAGAAAAAGAAGAGCGCGCCGGCGAATTAAAAATTGCCAATGTAGAACTCGCTTTTCAAAATGTGGAAAAGGAAGATCGCGCGGCTGAATTAATTACTGCCAATAAAGAGCTAGCTTTTCAAATGGAAGAAAAAGAAAAAAGAGCGAGTGAATTAATTATTGCCAATAAAGAACTCAGAGCTTTTACCTATATCTCTAGTCACGATTTGCAGGAGCCCCTTCGTAAAATTCAAGTTTTTGCAACCATGATTTTGGATACCGAATTTAAGAATTTATCTCCTGAAGGTAAACATAAGTTTGAGCGTATGAATTTAACCGCTTTACGTATGCAACGCCTTATTGAAGACTTGCTTGCTTTTTCGCGTGTTAATTCTACCGAGCGTGTTTTTATATACACAAATTTAAGTGAAATTGTAACAGAAGTGATTGCAGAATTACAGGAAAGCCTGGATGCCCGAAATGTTACCATTGAAGCCACTGAACTTTGCTCAACCAATCTTATTCCTTTTCAGTTCCGGCAGTTAATGTTTAATTTAATAAGTAACGCCATTAAGTTTGCGCGAACCGATGTTGCTCCGCATATTATAATTACAAGTAAAATTTTAATAGGTAAACAAATAATTCTTCCTTTAAAAGAACAAACAGAGGGTGTTGAATTAATAGAACATGAAAAATTATCTCCAGATAAAAATTATTGCCACATACAAATAAAAGATAACGGTATTGGCTTTGAGCCCAGGCACAGCGATCGTATTTTTGAAGTATTTCAACGTTTGCACAACAAAGAAGCTTATGAAGGAACCGGTATTGGCTTGGCCATTGTAAAAAAAATTATTGAAAATCACAATGGTATTATAATTGCAACCAGCCAATTAATGCAAGGTGTTACTTTTGATATTTATTTACCCGCCGATAATTAACCCCGCAGCAATCGCTTAGTAGCTTGCAATAAAATAATTACTAAAAAAAAATGGTGTAATAGAAATTAGCTATTATTAAACCTGATTTAACTTCTTAAAAAAATCTGAATTTACAACCCGCTCAAAAATTAGCTTAAACCAAAAAGTATAATTTTGAGGATGATGGAATAGTTCGCTGTATAATTCCTCAAGCGATAAATATTTATACTCGCTTACTTCTTCAGGATTTGGCTTGGGATGTTCATCACTTTTTCCAAAGAACACATGGTCTAATTCATGTTCAATTATATGGTTATCCAGATTGGCTTTATAAATAAAATTAAACCCGTAATGTAGTTCGCAGTGTTTAATTCCTAATTCTTCCGTTAAGCGCCTTACCGCAGCGGCTAAGATATCTTCTCCCGGCCGTGGATGGCTGCAACACGCATTGCTCCATAAGCCTCCTGAATGATATTTAGAAATTGCCCGGCGTTGCAGTAACATTTTTTTATCGGAATTAAAAATAAAAACAGAAAGAGCCCGGTGTAATTGCCCGCTTAAATGAGCGTTCAGTTTTTCGCTTGTTCCGGTTTCAACGTCAAATTCATTCACCAAAATTACCTGTTCTTTTTCCATAATTTTATAGCAGAGGTGAAGGTAAGAAATTATAAAAGAAGAGGTTCATCATAAAAAAAGCGTATCGATACAAGATCTATACGCTGAATTATTTTATTAAATGGAAAAAGGAATTACCCTTGCTGCTCCATCTGCTTGGCTAAATTGGTATTAACCAATGCCACCAGTTGGCCCATATCAAATGGCTTTGAAAGAATGGCTTCGGCCTTTACCTTGCTGCTGTAAAGAATATCTTTATCCATTCCTGTAACAAGAATTATTGGGATATGTTTTAAGCGATCGCTGCTTTTTATGTGTTCAACAATTTCCATTCCGCCGGTAAAAGGCAACATGACATCCGATACCACAATGTCAACCGCGGAGCCGTCAATCACTTTTATGGAAGATGCAAAATCGCTTGTTACAATAACACTGTATCCTTCTTTTTTTAATGCTCTGGCTATAAGGCTGGAGATAAAATCTTCGTCTTCTATTACTAAAACTGTTTTCATGTTATTATAATTATGTAGAATGTATTATTGTATAAGTGAAAATCATGCCACAAACTCATTTTGTTATAATCTTTTAAAATAAAAGCCTGTTTTAACTGTTTTTTACATGTTTAGGCCTTAAAATGCTATTATTAACGAGGTTTTTTGCCCTTTAATCGTAAAGTTAGTCGATGTTAAGGGGAAATTTACCACACTTCGAGTAATTATATTCCCATTATTTATTAAACACTTCCATGTCTTCCAACTCATAATTTCCGGAAGATAGGGTGAAGTTAAATTCCAGCACATAGGGCATTATTTCATTTATAGTTATGGCGGAAGATTTAAATTTTCTTACCGGCATTTTATCAGGATTAAAATTGCTTCCTTCCTGTTTATTTTTATCCAAGGCATAGAGAGTAATTACGGTTTCCGTGGCCTGGTAAACACGTATGGCAACCGCTTCAAATTGATCGGGATGAAAATTTTCGAAATGTTTTTCGCAAAAATCACTGAATGATTTATCCGCTTTAAAAGTAAGCGTGAGTTTACCGGTTAGATGATCGCCGCTTTGTGTATTGCTGTGCATATTTTAATTTTATTATCCGTTTACAATTTCACCGCCGTTAGGATGCATGATTTGCCCTGTAATATAAGAAGCATCATCGCTTGCCAAAAACACAAAACAAGGGGCAACTTCACAAGGTTGTCCGGGTCGTTTCATGGGTGTATCTGTTCCAAACACTTCGGCTTTTACATTTTTTATTGTTGAGGTAATTAATGGAGTCCAAATGGGGCCCGGTGCCACGCCGTTTACTCTTATTTTTTTGTCGGAAAGATTTGCGGCCAGGCTGCGTGTAAAGGATACAATGGCTCCTTTGGTAGAGCTGTAATCCAATAATTCGGGACTACCTCTGTAAGCTGTTACAGATGTGGTGTTAATGATGCAGCTTCCGGGTTTCATGTGTGGCAAACTTTCTTTGGTTAACCAAAACATGGCAAAAATATTTACCGCAAATGTATGCGTTAATTGTTCGGTGGTAATTTCGGTTATACTTTTTTTTACAAACTGAACAGCCGAATTATTGACTAAAACATCAATGTGTTTAAATTTTTTATTTATTTTTTTAATAGCTGAAATGCAATTTCTTTCTTTGGAAATATCCGCGGCAATTAACAGACATTCGCGTTTATATTTTTCGCGGATGATCTGCGCGGTTAATTCGGCATCAGAATTTTCTTTAAGATAGATAATGGCCACATCGGCTCCTTCTTTGGCAAAGGCAATGGCCACAGCTCTTCCAATGCCGCTATCGCCACCTGTGATAACACATTTTTTATTCGCCAGCTTATTGCTTCCCGGACTTAAACTTTCATAAACCGGTTCGGGTTTCATTTTTGATTCAATGCCCGGACGGTTTTGCGGTTGTTTAGGAAATATTTTTTTTGCAGGATTTGATTTTTGCATAGTAGATTGTGTCTGATATACAATGTAAAATCCTATGCCATGTAGAAGCTATATTTTAAAAACTATTTTTTATTGGGCCTAAAAAAAATTAAGCCAGATCTAATTCTATTTTAAACTTAGTGCCTTTGTTTTCTTCGCTTTCAATTTCAATGGTTCCTTTATGGGTATGAATAATGTTTTGCGTGGCGGCAAGGCCAAGTCCCATTCCGTTGGGTTTACTGGTGAAGTAAGGATCAAATATTTTTTTAACGTGTTCGCGCGGTATGCCCGAACCGTTATCTTCAATTTCTATAAGGCATTTATCATCTTTGCAAACGCCCTCTATTTTTATAACGCCGGTGTTTTTATTTACAGCTTCAATAGCGTTGATAAGAATATTTAAAAATGCAATTGATAATTTCGATTCATCGGCAAAAATGGTTTTATCTTTAAAATTAAAGTTGGTTATTATTTTAATGTTTTTAAGATCAGCTCTATCTCTTGCCAGATCTACTGTTCCTGAAATAATGTTTTCGATTGGAGTAGGGGCTTTGCGAAGCTCCATGGGCTTAGAGTTTTCGAGTAATTCGGTTACTAAATCGTTAATGCGTTTGCTGTTACGTTTAATAATATCGAAATAAACAATGTATTGCTCTTCATTAAGCATATCTTCCAATTGTTCAACCGAAAGATTAATATTGGTAAGCGGATTACGCACTTCGTGTGCAAGGGTGCGGGCAATTTTACCAACAAAGGCAAGTTTTTCGGCAACCATTAAATCCTGTTCCGCTTTTTTGCGGAGCGTCATATCATGAATAATTCCCTGATACACTTCTCCGTTTTCAGCAGTGCGTTGAATGTTTGAAGTTAAGGAACAGTATTTTTTATTTTTGTTTTTGTCAACCAAAGTAACCTCAAAGTTGGCGCAGCCTCCGTTAATGTTTATTTCCTTAGAAAATTTTTCGCGTTCTTCCTTGCTTTCGTAAAGATCGTAGGCATTCATGCTCAGCATTTCTTTACGCGTGTAACCAAACAATTGTTCTGCCGCCTGATTGATGTCTAGGATCTTTCCTTCTTTAGTAGGAAGATAAATTACATCGTGCGAATTTTCGAAAATACTTCGGAATTTTGTTTCGCTGGCTTTTAATTTTTTAAGCATGCGGCTCTGCTCAATGCAATAGCGAATGCTGCGTTCCAGTTTCTGCGCGTCAATTTCTCCTTTAATCAGGTAATCAGAAGCGCCGAGTTCCATGGCTTTTAAATCGGTTTGTTGATTGCCTAAACCGGTTAAAATAATTATAGGCGTGGTAATTCCCAGAGCTACCGTTTCTTGTATAAGATCAAGGCCGGTTCGCCCTCCTAAAAGGTAATCAAAAAAGTATATATCGTGCTCTTTCTTTTTAATCAAATCAAGAGCGGCATCAAAGGTATTTGCCCAGGTTAAATCATAATTATTAACCTTAATTTCGTTTAAGCTGTATTTAAATAAAACATGGTCATCCTCATCATCTTCAACCAATAATACCTTGATAATTTCTTTTTCCATAAATGCTACATGTTGTAGGCCTTCATTTTATTGTATAATGTTTTTCTATCGATGTTGAGTATTTTAGCGGCTTTACTTTTATTATAGTTTACCTCTTTAAGTACTTTTATGATAAGATCGTATTCCGCGCCTAAGGCAACCGATTTAAGATCTGGTTTTTCTTCTTTTACTTCTTCCGATGGAAGATCAGGATGTTCGTTTGGAGCATCGTGCTTATCATAACTGATAGCCATGGCGGTGCGCGCAAAATTAGATATTTCGAAAGGAAGAGATTTTGCTTCCACCGTTTTTCCATCGGTTAATAAAACTGTTCTTCTTACCACGTTTTTCATTTCTCGTAAGTTGCCATACCATGGGTATCTTACAAAAAGATCCTGAACTTCATTGCTATATTCTTCTACGTCTTTATTTAATTCGTCGTTAGCCATTTTAAGGAAGAAGTTGGCGTACATTAAAATATCTTCTTTACGCTCGCGCAAAGGCGAAACCGTTAGATGAAACTCGTTAAAGCGGTGGTAAAGATCTTCGCGGAATTTACCTCTTTTATAGGCTTCGTTAAGATTTTCGTTACTGGCCACAATAATTCTTACATCAATAGGAATTTCTTTATTTCCACCAACGCGTTTTATTTTACGTTCCTGAATTACGCGCAACAAAGATGATTGCACATCGTAAGGAAGATTAGCTATTTCATCTAAAAAAATGGTTCCGCCATTGGCTAATTCAAAATGACCGATTTTAGTTCCTATAGCTCCGGTAAAGGATCCTTTTTCATGTCCGAATAATTCGCTACCGGCCAGTTCTTTGCTCATGGCACCGCAATCCATTGCAATAAATGGCATACGGGCGCGCTTACTTTTTTTATGAATGGTTTGAGCAATGGCTTCTTTACCCGCGCCGCTTTCTCCATAAATAATAACGCTGTAATTTGTTGGAGCCACCAGATCAATCTGACGTAATAATTCTTTTGATGCGGCCGATTTACCAAATACGTAATCGTTTTTTCCGCGAATGGTTGTTCTTGGTTTTGAGATAACTTCTAAATCACTGTCAACATCCTTATCGGCTTTATCAACAACAATATGCGCCAATTGATTACCGCTGGAGAGTGCGCGTTTAATGATTTGCAGAGTTTCGTCCGGAAGAAGTGGCTTGGTTAAATAATCAAATGCGCCCAACTTCATTACATTAACGGCAGTTCTGATATCAGAATAACCGGTCATAATAATAAAAGGTACGGTGGGTTCAATGTCCTTAATTTTTTTAAGAACTTCAACGCCTTCCATATCGCCTAAACGGTAATCGCATAATACAAGATCGGCGGGTTTTGCGGCAAAAGTACTGATTCCGTTTTTTCCGTTAGCAACCGTTTCAACTTCGTAACCGTTTTTAGTTAAAAAGCGCTTCAACAACAGGCCCATGTCCATGTCGTCTTCTATAATTAATAATTTATCCATAGTATTTGATTAAATTTCCCATTGCAAATTAATAACCACACTTTTTTGGGAATGATTTTCCCCAAATTTATATGGAATATTTATTTTAAATATACAATTGTTTGGGGAATATTTTACGTCTATTTTCAAAATTCACATTTTTTTGGTTGGAAAGGCTTGAAAATTAAGACTTTTTGATAAATTCACATTTAACATATTTTTCAAAAAAAGCGTTTATTATCGCTTTTTTATTTAATTTTTTATCAAATTTAAGATGAGAAAATATTATCCCATTATAGGGTTTATTTTACTCGTTTTTTACATAATTTAATTAAATTTTGCTTAAAAGAAGTGCTTAGTGCAATAACTTCCGCATATTCCCCATATAAAATTTTATGTTTTAACCTGCCTGCTTTTGCTGGCATGATTTTGCATGGATGAATATAGAGATTCACTAAATAAATTTTATGACAAATTTCTATGAAATAGCTGCTTCCTTTATAATGGCTTTAATTATCACCGTGTTTTTTTCGGGTGTATTAAAGCACAAAGGGCCGTTTAATGCCATTTGGTTGGTTTTTGTAACCATTTTTTTGGCATCGTGGGCCGGTTATTTATGGATAAAACCTTTTGGAACCATGGTTTTAGGAGTGTCGGTGGGGCCTATATTTGTGGTAGGGCTTATTTTCGCGTTTATACTGGCGGCTGTTACCGCGCCTGTTTCGCGTAAAAAAGTAGAAGATCTTACAATAAAAGAGGAAGCCTCGGCCAATACCTTGGCCATAGGTATTTTTTTCTGGATTGTTTTAATTATTTTGGTCGTTGCTATTGCCACAGGATATTATAGAATGCCGGTGAATTCGCAGCAATTGGTTAATTAATTTTAAACCACTAACCAAATTAATTATTATTTCCGGTTATTTGCTGGCCTTCGTTGGGGCCTTTTGCTTTTAAAGGAAGTTGCTTTGCGGCTTCGGCAGGAAGTGTAATTGTAAAAGTTGAGCCTTGGTTAACCGCACTTATTGCGCTAATGTAACCGTGGTGTTCATCTACTATTTTTTTGCAAATGGCCAAGCCTATTCCTGTGCCCGCGTATTCCGAATTTCCATGCAAGCGTTTAAACATTGTAAAAATCTGTTCGGCGTATTGCTGTTCAAATCCAACGCCATTGTCTTTAACCTGAATTCTGCAAAACTTATTGAATTTTGTTTTAGTTGTTTTATCTTCATTAGGCTCAATTTGCCCTGAAATTTCAATAACAGGCTGAATATCTTTTTTTGAATATTTTAAGGAGTTGTTAATCAGATTTTGAAATAAGGGTTTAATTAAACTTGGATAAACGTGCATCATGGGTAATTTTCCTACCGTTATTTTCGCGTTTTTTTCCTGAATCTGCATGTCCATATCAGATAATACTTCATCAATTAAAAGATTAATGTCCGAATGCACCAATTCTTCCTTTTGCACTGCAATTTTACTAAAGGCAAGTATGTCATTTATCAGATTTTGCATCCGCTCGCAAGCATTTTGCATTTTATCCATGTACATTTTGCCTTCCTCATCCAGCTTATCTTTGTATTTAGTAACTACTCTGTTGCTAAAGGTTCTAATTTTTCGCAGAGGCTCTTGCAAGTCGTGCGAGGCGATAAACGCAAATTGGTCTAATTCTTTGTTGGTTGATTCGAGCTGCTCAATATTTTTTAGAAGAGCTTTATTTAATTCTATTACTTTTTCTTCGGAAGCAATACGGTCGTGCACTTCAATTTCCAGGCTTTTATTAATAGCTCTTAAGCGAATTTCCTGCGTCATGAGCTGATGATTTTTTTTGTACAGCTCCACAAACACCGAAACTTTTGCCCTCAGCAATTCAGATTGAATGGGCTTATAAATATAATCTACCGCTCCGGCCTTATAGCCTTTAAAAATATTCTCATCGCCATAACTGTGGGCGGTAACAAAAATAATAGGAATATGCTGAAGTTTATCACGCTGATAAATCATTTCGGCGGCTTCAAATCCATTAATATCGGGCATTTCCACGTCCATTAAAATGAGCGTAAAATCGTGCTCATTCAACAAAATTTTTAACGCCTGCTTTCCGGAGTTGGCGCGTGTTAATTGATATCCATCGCGTTCAAAAATACTTTCCATAGAAAGCAAATTGTTCTCTTTGTCGTCTACCAGTAAAAGCTTTATTTTCAAAGGTTTTTGCATATTCCTTATTTATAAAACCAGATTCTCATCATGGATAATAATTGATCCATTTTTAAAGGTTTGGTAATGTAATCCGAGGCTCCCGCTTCAATACATTTCTGCCGATCGCCCTTCATGGCTTTGGCAGTTACCGCTATTATAGGAAGAGAATTATTTTTATGCTCTCTTCTTATCTTTTGCATGGTTTCATAACCGTCCATTTCGGGCATCATAATATCCATGAGCACCATTTCAATATCATCCGATTCGTTTAACAGATTAATGGCCTCTTTACCCGATTCGGCAGTAATGCAATCAATATTATATCGTTCAAAAACTGTGGTAATGGCAAACAGGTTACGCACATCATCATCCACAACCAACACTTTTTTGTGCGAAAGAATATCTCCTTTCATGCGGATGTTTTCCATCATTCTCCGTTTTTCAGGAGTGAACTTGGAGTAATCTACGTGAAGGAACATCATGGTTTCTTCCAGTAAACGATCAAGCGAATGAACATCTTTAAGCACAATACTGCTGGCAATTTTATTCAACTGGGCTAATTCATCTTTTGAAAAATCTTTTGCTGAATAAATAATTATAGGCGCAAGTACAGTTTTATCTTTATTCATTTTATTAATCAATTCAATGGCTGAAGAATCAGGCAAAGTGTAATCAAGAATAATGGTGTCAAACTGCTTTTCGTTTATTAATTCAAGTGCTTTTGCAGCTGTAGAAGCAGTTGTAATTTCAATGTTTTCTTCTTTCATTAATTTTACAACCTGCGAAGATTCAATTTCGTTATCTTCTACAATAAGCAATTGCCTTTTTTCTTTATTATTAAACTCAATAATGTCTTTGAAAAGATCATCCAATAAATCTTTAGTTAAAGGTTTTTGTAAGAAGGTGCGTGCTCCGCGCTTTAAAGCCAGCAATCTGTTTTCTTCACCTGAAATAAGATGAATAGGCACATGGCGGTAGTTTAAATCATTCTTTAAAAGATCCAATACTTTCCATCCGCTGGTATCCGGAAGCTTCACATCAAGAGTTATGGCAATTGGACTAAAGCGCGCTACAAAATTAAAGATCTCCACGTAATTGGTGGCTATCACTACTTTTAATCCATCTTCATGCGCGCGGTCAATCATTATTTTACCAAAGCGAAGATCATCTTCAATTACTAAAATAACTTTATCGTTAGGCGTAATGTTTGCACGATCATCACCGGTTTCGTTAATCATTTCATTAACACCTTCCAATTTTTTAATCTCAATTCCCTCATCGGTCATGTTAAGGGTATTAAGAATAGCATCCAGATCTTTTTTCTCGGTACGTAAGTTCTGGAAAGGTGCTGGAGTAGCGGTTACAGCACCCGCGTTATCTAAGGGAAGATAAAGTGTAAAGGTGCTTCCTTTTCCAACTTCACTATCCAGTTCAATGGTTCCGCCTAATAGTTCAGCTAAACCTCTACTGATGGATAATCCTAATCCTGTTCCGCCGTACTTACGACTTGTAGAACCTTCCGCCTGCTGAAAGGCTTCGAAAATAATATTTTGTTTATCAGTAGGAATTCCTATTCCTGAATCTACAATGGAGAATCCAACCACGCGCTCGGCTTTATCAAGCATTGGCGTGCCCGGCTTGAACTTTTTCTTGGCGTCAAATATTTTAAGTTTAACTTCTCCCTTCTCGGTAAATTTAAATGAGTTGGAAAGAAGATTTTTTAAGATTTGATTTAAGCGCTGAGAGTCAGTATCTATTGATTCGGTTAATTCAGGATCAACCTCAATTTTAAATTTAAGGTTTTTAGCTTCTGAAATTGGTTTAAATGTAGTTTCAACAAACGCTGATATTTCAGTAAAGCGAATGCTTGAAATATTAGCCGAAATAAATCCTGATTCAATTTTCGATAAGTCAAGAATATCATTGATCAGCTGTAATAAGTCATCGCCGCAAGAGTGAATGGTTTTAGCATAACGTGTTTGCTTCTCATTTAAGTTTCCTTCAGCATTTTCATATAACTGTTGTGCAAGAATTAATAATGAGTTTAATGGTGTACGTAATTCGTGCGACATGTTGGCAAGGAATTCAGACTTGTACTTGGAAGTTAAAGTCAACTGTTCTGCTTTTTCTTCCAGTGATTTTCTTGCTTCCTCCACCTCTTTGTTTTTGGCTTCCACTTCGTTCTTTTGTTTAACAAGAAGCAGGGCTTTATCCTGAAGTTCATCGTTGGTTCTGCGTAATTCTTCCTGCTGAATTTTTAATTCTCCTGCAAGTGATTGCGATTGAGTTAATAATTCTTCAGTTCTTGAATTGGTTTCAATAGTATTTACAACAATACCAATTGATTCTGTTAACTGGTTTAAGAAATCTAAGTGTGTTAAACTAAATGTATCCAACGAACCTAACTCAATAACGGCTTTCACATTGTTCTCAAATAATACCGGTAACACAATCAGGTTACTAGGCTTTGCTTTTCCAAGTCCTGAACTGATTTTTACATAATCATTAGGTACGTTTGATAAAATAATTCGCTCTTTTTCAAGGGCACATTGTCCTACTAAGCCTTCGCCAATAGCAAACTCTTTAGGAATATGTTTTTCTGATTTATATGCGTAAGCAGCAAATAATTTTAATTTGGCTGTATCTGTTTCTGTAGATAAAATATAAAATGCTCCATAGTGTGCCGTAACAACCTGAGCTAATTCAGAAAGAATACGCTTGGCAACTGTTTGAAGATCTTTTTGACCCTGTAACATTTGCGTAAACTTGGCTAAGTTTGATTTCAGCCAATCCTGCTCTTGGTTTAGTAAGGTAGTTTCGCGCAGGTTGGTGATCATTTGGTTAATGGTATCTTTTAATTCTTCCACCTCGCCTTTTGCATCTACACGAATGTTTCGTGTTAAGTCACCTTTTGTTACCGCACTTGCCACCTCAGAAATTGAACGTACCTGCGTAGTTAAATTCTCTGCTAATTGATTTACGTTTTCTGTTAAGTTTTTCCAGATTCCTGAAGCTCCCGGTACGTTTGCCTGGCCACCTAATTTTCCTTCAACTCCTACTTCACGTGCCACGTTAGTAACCTGATCGGCAAATACTGCGAGAGTTTCAATCATCTCATTGATCGTATCTGTTAATTGAGCAACCTCGCCTTTCGCGTTGATGGATAATTTCTGGCGTAAGTTACCTGTTGCTACTGATGTTACAACTTTGGCAATACCACGCACTTGCGATGTTAAGTTGGTAGCCATGATGTTTACAGAGTCAGTCAAATCTTTCCATGTTCCTGCAACACCGGCCACATAAGCTTGCCCACCTAATTTACCATCGGTTCCAACCTCGCGAGCAACACGAGTTACCTCTGAAGCGAAGGCGCGGAGTTGATCCACCATTTTATTGATGGTATTTTTTAAATCGAATATTTCTCCTTTTACGTCAACTGTAATTGTTTTTGATAAGTCACCACTCGCTACCGCTTTTGTTACCTCCGCAATGTTACGTACCTGCGATGTTAAGTTACCCGTCATCTGATTTACAGAGTCAGTTAAATCTTTCCATGTACCTGCAACACCCGGCACGAAAGCTTGCCCGCCTAATTTACCATCGGTACCTACTTCACGTGCAACACGGGTTACTTCAGAGGCAAATCCGCGAAGCTGATCCACCATTGTATTTAAAGTTTCCTTTAATTGCAAGATCTCTCCGCGTACGTCAACCGTAATTTTTTTAGATAAGTCACCATTCGCAACCGCTATAGCAACATCGGCAATATTACGCACCTGTGCTGTTAAGTTACCGGCCATTTGATTTACCGAATCCGTTAAATCTTTCCATGTACCTGCAACGCCCGGCACGTGTGCTTGGCCACCTAATTTCCCTTCTGTACCTACTTCACGTGCAACACGAGTTACCTCGGAAGCAAATCCGCGAAGCTGATCCACCATGGTATTAATTGTATTTTTTAATTCTAATATTTCTCCTTTAACATCCACCGCAATTTTACGTGATAAATCACCGTTTGCAACCGCGGTTGTTACCTCTGCAATGTTACGCACCTGTGATGTTAAATTGGATGCCATTTTGTTTACCGAATCGGTTAAATCTTTCCATGTTCCTCCAACACCCGGCACATCGGCTTGCCCACCAAGTTTTCCTTCTGAACCTACTTCGCGTGCAACCCGTGTAACCTCTGAACCGAAAGAGTTCAGCTGATCCACCATTGTGTTGATCGTATTCTTTAATTCTAAGATTTCACCTTTAACATCCACAGTAATTTTACGGGATAAATCTCCTTTTGCAACCGCAGTTGTTACTTCGGCAATGTTACGTACCTGTGCTGTTAAGTTTGAACCCATTTGATTTACCGAATCGGTAAGATCTTTCCAAACGCCATCCACACCTTCTACAGTTGCTTGTCCGCCCAGTTTTCCTTCTGAACCTACTTCGCGAGCAACACGTGTTACCTCTGAACCAAAAGAGTTCAGCTGATCCACCATGGTGTTAATTGTATTTTTTAATTCTAATATTTCTCCTTTTACGTCAACCGTAATTTTGCGTGATAAATCACCTTTTGCAACCGCGTTGGTTACTTCGGCAATGTTACGCACCTGACCCGTTAAGTTACCGGCCATTTGGTTCACCGAATCGGTTAAGTTTTTCCATGTACCGCCTACGCCTTCTACCGTAGCCTGGCCGCCAAGTTTTCCTTCTGTACCTACTTCAAGCGCCACACGGGTTACCTCTGAGGCGAATGAGTTTAATTGATCCACCATCGTATTGATCGTGTTCTTTAACTCTAAGATCTCACCCTTAACATCCACTGTAATTTTACGGGAAAGGTCACCGTTAGCAACTGCCGTTGTTACCTCGGCAATGTTACGTACCTGACCTGTTAAGTTAGACCCCATTTGATTCACCGAATCGGTAAGGTCTTTCCAGATACCGTCCACTCCTTCAACTGTTGCTTGCCCTCCTAATTTTCCTTCTGAACCTACTTCGCGTGCAACACGTGTTACCTCTGAACCAAAAGAGTTCAGCTGATCCACCATGGTATTAATTGTTTTCTTTAATTCTAATATTTCACCTTTTACGTCAACAGTAATTTTGCGGGATAAATCTCCTTTTGCAACCGCGGTTGTTACTTCGGCAATATTACGCACCTGAGCTGTTAGGTTTGAACCCATTTGGTTTACTGAATCGGTAAGATCTTTCCAGATTCCGTCAACCCCCTCCACGTTAGCTTGCCCACCTAATTTTCCTTCTGAACCTACTTCGCGTGCAACACGTGTAACCTCTGAACCAAAAGAGTTCAGCTGATCCACCATGGTATTAATTGTTTTCTTTAATTCTAATATTTCACCCTTAACATCCACCGTAATTTTACGTGATAAATCTCCTTTTGCAACCGCGGTTGTTACTTCGGCGATGTTACGTACTTGTGATGTTAAGTTGGAACCCATTTGATTTACCGAATCGGTCAAATCTTTCCAAACACCGGCAACACCTTTTACCTGTGCTTGTCCGCCTAATTTTCCTTCTGAACCTACTTCGCGGGCAACACGTGTTACCTCAGAAGAGAATGAATTTAACTGATCCACCATGGTGTTGATGGTTTTCTTTAACTCTAATATTTCTCCTTTTACGTCAACCGTAATTTTACGTGATAAGTCACCGTTTGCTACTGCCGTTGTTACCTCGGCAATGTTACGTACCTGCCCGGTTAAGTTAGATGCCATTTGGTTTACAGAGTCAGTTAAATCTTTCCATGTACCTGCAACTCCTTTTACCTGAGCTTGTCCACCTAATTTACCTTCTGTACCTACTTCAAGGGCCACACGGGTAACCTCAGATGAAAACGAGTTCAGCTGATCCACCATGGTGTTGATTGTATTTTTTAATTCGAATATTTCTCCTTTTACGTCAACCGTAATTTTTTTAGATAAATCGCCTTTTGCTACCGCTGTTGTTACATCGGCAATGTTACGTACCTGAGCGGTAAGGTTGGTTGCCATTTGGTTTACAGAATCAGTCAAATCTTTCCACACCCCGCCTACACCTTTTACTTTGGCCTGGCCTCCTAATTTACCTTCAGAACCTACTTCGCGGGCAACACGTGTTACCTCCATTGTAAAGAGGTTGAGCTGCTTCACCATGTCGTTTACCTCTTTGGCAATACGTGCAAATTCACCCTGCAATTGATGATTGCTTGCTTCGATTTCTACAGGAATTTGTTGTGAAAGATTTCCCTTTGCCACCGCGGAGATTACACGGTCAATTTCACGGATAGGATAAACCAGATCGGAGATCAAGGAATTTAGATCGTCCACACCGTTTCTCCATTCGCCCTGAGCATCTGCCAAAGTAATTCGCTGATTTAATTTCCCTTCTTTACCAACCGTTTGGCGGGCTTTAGAAAATTCTTTAACCAGTTTTTTATTAATAAGAATAATATCGTTTAAGGTATCGCAAACTTTACCGCTGAGGCCAATTTTATTGAGTGGCATCTTTACATCAAAATTCCCGCTTCTTACTTCTAACAAAATTGTAAGAAGTTCATTTGTATCGAGGGAAGTGCTGGCCATTTCAGGCATTATTACCGCGTGATCTACATTAACGGTTACTTTTTTCCCCTGCTGATCTTTTGATAGTTGATTCCCGTTTTTATGGATACCGTTTTTATGAACACCATTTTTATGGGAGCCATTTAATTTTTTAGAATGGCCGTTGGTTTTTATTGAAGTTTCCATATTTTTTTTTGCAGGGATCGATTGTTTATTGGAAGCGACAATAGATTTTTTGTTTTGTACTTTTTTATTGCTGTTTGGCACGGCAAGAGTTTCGATGCGTGCGGAAGTAGTGCCCGCTTTTATTTTTTTGGTGTTTGAAGCCATGGTTAATAGAGTTTTAGGTGCGCTAAAATTTTGTTTTTAGAGTATCAAAGCTAAGGGGAAAATAGTGGTTTTATCTGTTTGTTAATAAATAGGTGAAATGGGGAAGATATGCTACAAAAAATAGGATTGCAAAAGGTATGCCAAATTTTATAATACAGTTATTTTTTGTTGTTATTAATGGGGTGATTTTCGGGCGGCATGGTATTGAACAATATATCCCAGAGTGGGGAAGAAACACCGTAGGCTTTATCCGGAAATTGGTAGTGGTGTTTTAAATGATGCGACCATAATGTTGGAAACATCAATTTTTTTGGGTTTGTATGAACTGTGTAATGTATATAAGAATATAAGAGATAGCCGTTGGTTATACCCGCCATAAAAGCATACACGTTATTGCCGAGAAAAACGTACCACAAAAGAGTTAAAAAAAACGCTATAATAGCTCCCGGCAATGGGGGCATAAACAAACGTTGTTTATCTCTAGGATTTTGATGGTGAATCCCATGCAGGATATAATGCAAACGTCGAAAAGAAGGAAAGTAATCGTTAATATGAAAAATATATCGGTGCAGAATATACTCTATTAACGTCCATGAAATTAAACCGCAACTGTATATTATAAAAGTTTGCAGGGATGTTAACGGCGATAGCCGTATACTTAAATATACAAAAAACACTATCATACAACTATAATATCCAATGGTAATGTTTGGATTACTTTTGGTGAAGCTCTCTAGTATAGGATTTTTAAATATTCTTCCGTGGTTTTCTACAACATTTGTTTTCATTTTAAATTTCTTTTAAAATACAAGTAAAAAAAAACTAACCTGGAGGAGAGTGTGTAAATTTGTCTACAAAGTGGTATCTTATTTCACAGAATCTTTTTGCGGTTATTTGTAAGTACTAAAACTAATCCACCCACCAGCAATACTGCCCCTACAATGGGCGACCAACTAACAGAATTGTTTTCTGATTTGTTTACTTCAACTTTACCAAGGTCTAACACTTCTTTTTTAGTAACGTAATTAAATCCTGTGATGGCCATCATTATGGCACCTACCACGATTAAAATAATTCCTAAATTTTTCATTTTTATTTTGTTTAAGGTTTGTATATAATTTACTTACAAATTAAATGCCATGTCAATAATTCCTTAACTGGCACAAATTTTAAATACACATTAAAAACAACGATTATGAAAAAAATAATATATGTAATAGGGGTATTGATTCTGGGGGCTTGTTCTCAAGAGAAAAAAATGTTGCGAAAGGCCGCCGTGTCGGTAGAGCAATCGGATTTTGATAATGCTATTGTAAGCTACGATCAGATTTTAAAAAAGAATAAGGATTCGTATTTTGGTAACGCCGGAAAGGGTGTTGTGTTATCTGAATATATGGGGAAACATGAGCAAGCAATTCCCTACCTTGAAAAAGCATTAGAAAAAAGTCCGAAAAAAACTCAAACCAAACTTAATTCAGATTTGGGGAAGAGTTATCACTTTATTGGTAATTATTCAAGGGCCTTGTATTTTTATTCGCAGGCATTGCCACTAAATAATGAAGATAATCCGGATTACGATGCCTTTTTAAGTAAGCGTATAGCGGATTGTAAATACGCCATGGAGCATACCGAGGTGATGCCCGCAGAGGAGCAATGGGTTAAAAACATTGGCAAGCCTATTAATTCAGAAATGCCTGAATACAGCCCGGTTATGCTAAACGGAGATATGATTTTTACATCGCAACGAAAAGACGGGCCAAAAGAAAAGAAGAATGGTGTGGATGGAAAGTATTTTGAGAACATGTATATATCTAAAGTGAAGGATGGAAATTTTACCCAACCTGTAAGATTTACGCTTCCAAATTATTCTAAAAATGGTAAATTTAATAAACACAATGAATCAGTAATTTCAGCATCTGCCGATAATAAAACTTTATTTATTTACAGGGACGGGAAAATTTTTGAAACCAAACTAAGTGATACTATTAAAGAAGCCAATAAATTAAGCAATAATGTAAATTTCGGAACACTTCAGAATCACGCTTTTCTTTCTGCCGATAATAAAACAATTTTTTTTACCAGCGAATCGGATAAAGGAATTGGCGGAACAGATATTTATACCGCTACAAAAAGTGATGATGGCGAATGGTCGCCGCCCCAATTAATGGGTTTTAATACTTTGTATAATGAAGATACCCCTTACATGAACGAAAGCGGTACCTTGTTTTTTTCGTCTAACGGTTTGCCGGGTTACGGTGGTTATGATGTGTATTCTACCAGAATGGAAAATGGAAAATGGACAACCCCTGAAAATGTGGGACAACCAATTAATACACCGGGCGATGATCTTTACTTTACCCTAACGCCTAATAGCCCTAATGGTTATTACGCTTCAAGCAGACAAGGCGGCTTAGGAGATATGGATATTTATCAGGTGCATTATGTGTTTTCAAAAGTACGTGATTGCAAAGAGAACTCTCAGCAGTTAATGACTGTGAATGCAACGCCGAGTAGTTCAAACAATTTAGTATATGATGTTGCTTTAGAATTACCGGAGGGTTATTTGAAAAAAGTAAGATCATATACCTGGGCAATTAATAATACACCGGTTATGCAAACTACTTCAAGTTTCGATCATAAATTTGAAACTGCCGGAACTTATACACTATCTGCGAAGGTAATTGTGTATTGCGACACTTGCCCTTCACTTATTTCAATTTGTAATGAAAAAGTAATAACCGTTGGCGATGTATTGGCGAAGAAAGATACTGCAAGTAATAAAGATGTTGCCGCTGCTTCTGACAAGAAAGGCAAAAACAGTAAAAAGAACAGCAAGGAAAATAAGGATAAAAACACAAAAGATAATACTACCGGTAAAGATAATTCTGCTACTAACGATTTATCGAAGAATGATAAGCCGCATACTGAAAAATCGAGCGATGATAACAGTACAACGGATAATGCTTCAGCCGATAACAGTAAAAGCAATTCAAAAGCAACAAAATCGAGCGGAGCCTTTATGAACGATGAAGAATTAAAAGCCATTAACTGGAACAATGGAGCAGTATATTTTGATTATAACCAATCTTCTTTAAGAAATGACATCTTAAGCATTTTGGATAATAATATTGATGTATTAAAAACCAATTCAAATTTATATGTGAGCATTGACGGGTTTGCCGATTCAAGAGGAACGGAAGCTTATAATATTAGTTTATCAGCTAAGCGTGCGCAGGCAGTAAAACAATATCTTACTGAAAAGGGAATTTCTGCTAATCGCATTATAGCCACACATTCTTTAGGTGAGAAAAAACTGGTTAACAATTGTACCGACGGCACTGAATGCAGCGAAGAGCAGCACCAAGCCAACAGACGAGTTGAATTTAAGGTAAAAAGTAAATAAAATAAAAAATTCAATGCGGTAAAAATGCTATTCCTTGAAAGGAGTAGCATTTTTTTTGAACTTTAATCTCAAATATTCACTATTGAAAAAATAGATTAATTTTTAACTGATCTTTATTCAAACTCTAATAGAAAATGCCGTTAATTACTGATTAAGGGTATTTAAAAATGCATTGCAAGCTATTCCTCAGCTTTAAAATTGTCGGCAAGGGCTTTAATTCCTTTTTTTAAATGAATAAATGTTGTGTAAAAAGAAAACAAAATTCCTTTATCTTCCAGATATTTTCTAATTACAGAAGATCTAATACTTCCTGTTTCCAGAATGGCCTGATTTAGATGATAAGTATTAATTCCCCATTTTTTTGTCCAAAAATTAACCTGCGTTATTTCGCAGGGATAAATTAACTGGTCGTTATTTAAATTAAAAATCATGACTATTTATTTTTTGAAAAATATTGAAGATTTTTATTTGCCGGGCCGTTTAAAACTTTTCCTTCGTGGGTAAAGCGGCTTCCATGACATGGGCAATCCCAGCTTTTTTCATCATTATTCCATTTAATAATACATTTTAAATGTGAGCATTCCGCTGCGATTATATGCAGCTCCCCATTTTCATCGCGATAGGCACCAAATTTTTCACCCTCAACTTCAATAATTTTACCTTCATTGGTTAATATGGTTCCCACTTCTACGGGTTTAGAATCGTGAGATTTATTTTTTAAATAGGCTAGTGTACCTCCTGCCAGTTCTTTAAAAAATGTTTTTCCTGCTGCAAATATTTTAAATCGCGAAGGACTGTATAATTTTTCCCAATCATTTTCCTTTCCATTAATAATATCTGTTAGTAAAATCCCTGCAATGGTGCCATGGGTCATCCCATTTCCTGAATCGCCGGTAACAATATAAACATTGTTTTTATCAATAGGATTTCGTCCGATGTATGCTAATGAATCCATTGGTTCTAACACCTGGCCCGACCATTGATAAACCACTTCTTCTATGGGAAAATATTTTTTGGCCCAATACTCAAGTAATGAATATCGGTCTTCTTCATTTATTTTTGCTTGCTCTGCAATTCCCGTGGGATGATCTTCACCTCCGCAGATCAACAGGTCGTGTGTATCATCGAGTGCCTGTGTTCTTACATAATGGTAAGGAGGAATTTCTTTGTTTTCAGAAAAATCGCCGGTATCCCACCATAAAGCTTTTGGTAAACTTCCTTTTTTAATTTTCGCGCCTATTACATAAGTACGGTGCGGGTATTGTTTTAAATGCATTACAAACTTATTATTAACCGGCGAGTTGGTTGCAACTACCACATGCTTTGCGGTAACTTTAATTCCATCTGCCGTAACAATCCCTTCGTGATTTATTTTATCAGCGTGGGTAGAAGTGAAAATGTGTCCGCCCATATTAATGATAGCGTCGCATAAACCTTTAATATATTTTAATGGATGAAACTGAGCCTGGCCGGAAAATCTAAGGCTCTGGGCTTGTTCTTTTATTCCCGGGAGATAGGGCACTTCTTCTACTTCCAATCCTGCTTTTTTAGCAGCTTCTAATTCTTTTGTTAAAGAGCCTCTGTCATCGGAAGGATGTAGAAATAAGTATCCGAAGAGCCTCTCAAAATTACATTCAATATTTAAATTTAAAACTGTTTTTTCAATAAAATCTATTGCGGCTTTATGGCTGTTGGCAATTAACCTTGTGTTTTTTTCGCCATACACCCTTTCCAGTTCGTAATATCTGTCATCTAATGCAGAAGTAAGATGTGCTGTGGTGCGGCCCGTTTCACCGCTTCCCACATTGCCATCTTCTACTACAATTACTTTTTTTCCGCTTTTAAGAAGGCAATAAGCGGTAGTAAGTCCGGAAATTCCTGCCCCTACAATTACTACATCAGTAACTTTATTTTCTTTTAGAGGATCGTATGAAATACCAGGCACGGAATCTATCCAATAGGAAGCATTGTTGCCGGAAGTTAACTTTCCTTTTTGTGTATTATCCATAGTTGAATTTTATACGTATTACTAAAAAAATAATCCTGCATGTTAAACCTCAATGTGTGCAATTTTTAACACAATTGATAAGGCATAATAATTGAAAGCATACATTGAATAACAACTATCAATCATGAAAAACGACACTACATCAAATCCGGATCCTAAAAAAGGAATTAATTCAGAGCCAAGTGAGGAACAGCAACTGGAAAAGAAAGATCAACCTACAAAAAACCCTATTTTAACTGAGGAGGAAGAAGCGGAGAGGGAAGAGGTGGAAGGCAATGATTTTAAAGAGATGGAAGAAATGGATAGTGATGAATTTGATTCGGAGGATGTTGACGGCGATTCTGATTTTAATGATAAGTTGAATTATTCGGAGCAAAGCCAGATTACAGAGCAACCTGAAAGCATTAAAGGCTTGGAAGGTTCGGTGACGGATGTAATTACCAATCAACAGGATAACATTGTAAATAAAAAAGGACAATAAAGTTTTCTTTATTAATATCTTTACTTAGTTAATTAAATTTTCATGCTTAAAAGATTTCAGGAGCACATTCCTACGTATTTAAAACTATCGGTTATTATGTTGGGCCTTGTGGCTTTATTTTTCAGCATCTTTATGGCGCAAAATATCTTAATTCCGTTGGTATTTTCTGTACTCGTGTCCATTCTTTTAAATCCCGTTGTAAATTTATTAATTAATCGTAGAGTAAACCGCATAGTGGCAATTACGCTTATACTTCTTGTTGCTATAATACTAATGGCGGCTTTATTATTATTTTTTGGATCGCAATTTGAAAAATTTGGCGACGCTTTACCACAATTAAAAGAAAAAGCCGTAAAATTATACCAAGATATAACCGAATGGACTTCCAGAACATTTAATTTAAGCGGAGAGAGATTAAAATTCCTTGTTAATAAGGGCAAAAGCGAGGGCATGAGCAGCGGCAAAGAAGTGATTGGAAGTACCGTGAATACCTTAAGTCATTTTTTTGTTTTACTTCTTTTAATACCAGTTTACATATTTTTAATTTTGTTGTACAAACCCCTCATTCTTACCTTTATAAGCAAGCTCTTTCCTGTAGGACAGCACACCACAGTCATTGAGATTTTATCTGAAAGTAAATCTTTAATTCAACAATATTTATTGGGTCTTTTAATTGAGCTTGCCATTGTTTCGAGTTTAACAGCAGTCGGCTTGTTTTTTATCGGAGTAGAATCGCCCATATTGTTCGGAATTATTACCGGATTACTCAATATGATACCTTATGTTGGTGTGCTTGTAGCCAATATGATCTTAGTAGTTTTTACTCTTGTTACTAAATCTCCTAGTTCAGCAGCTTTGGTTTTAGGTTTATTAATTGTCGTGCAATTTATTGATAACAATATCCTTATTCCAAAAGTGGTTGGTTCTAAAGTAAAAATAAATGCCTTGGCCACCATTGTTACTGTTTTAATTGGCGGAGAATTATGCGGCGTTGCCGGAATGTTTTTAGCAATACCCGTAACGGCTGTTTTTAAAGTAATATGCGACCGCGTAGAACCTCTTGAGCCTCTTGGATATTTATTGGGCGATCATATGCCTTCGCCTTTAAATAAAATATTTAATGTTCGATGGCCTCTTAAAAAAGCGGTTGCTAAAGATTAAGAATGGCAAGCAATCTTTTTTTTGAAATAGTAGCATATTGTTGATCAAAAAAAACCGGAGTGCGAAATACGGTTTTTAATTAAGAACAATTATTTTTAATTATTTATAATTACAAGGTATTTGCTGGCACTCCAAAATTTTTCGGGATGTGTAATAAGCAAAGTGGATGATGCGTTGTTGGTAGAAATTTCTAGCACATACGAATCTTTAGGATGCGTTGTGATAATTTTACTTTTTTTACTATTTAAGTGTATAGTTAAAAATTGAGTGATGTTGACTTTAGTGAATATTTTCTGGCAAAAATCCGGATTTAATTTAACAGTTTTTCCAAGGCCAAGTAAACCACCGTTTTTATCAATTACTTTCATATGAGTAAGTTCTTTTGATTTCCCTACAATATAATAAGCGGTTTGTAACGATTCTGTTTGTGAGGCTATAAGCGCTGATTGGTGTGTATTAGCGCTTGAAAGCGTGTTAATTGAAACCTGCAGTTGTTTTACCTGGGCATTTAAAGCTTTTAGGCGGGCTTGTAAAGCAACAAGCTCTGAGTGGTTTTGAGTAAGAAGATCGCTCAATGTTTTAGTATTAAAAATAAACTCATCATAGCGTATAATGGGTTTATTTTGGTTATTATTTTAATTGATTTTGAATAACAAGTTTTGTAAGCTACCGGTTTTTCGTTGCACAAAAAACAGCTTCTTTTGAAAGCTGTTTTTGAATTAAAACTATTATAAGCTTTTAACTGTTTCCCTCATTAATTTAATTTTATCATGCGATTGGTGAAGCGCTTTATGCTGTTCCTTAACAATTGCAAGATATTGTGCAGGTAATTTGCCAGTTTCAATAACTTCATGGTAAGTGTGTAACGCCGCGTCTTCTCCAAATTCGCAGGAAGAAATAATCGCTTTACGATCTTTGCCTGCAATAGCCGACTTAAAATCCATCCACGCTCTGAAAACTTTTCCTGAAACGGTGGTGCCTTCTTCGGGCGTGCCACCCATTTTAATTACTTCGGTTAAAAGTTCATTTTTAAATTTACGGCTTTCTTGCGCCATTGAATAAAATATTGACTTTAATTTTGCATCATCAGTATCGTTTACGGCTCGTTCATACCCTTCAATCCGGTCGTTGTTTATTCTGATAAGATCATTCATTTGTGAGATTGTTTGGCTATCTGTAGTTTCCATTGTTATTAGTTTATTTATACTTTTTAATTATTAAATTATTGTGCCACATCATCCACTGCACAATTTTTTTAACTTTAGTTAGATTACTTTTTTTCTTTGCTTTCTGATTCTTTTGATTTATTGTTTTCTTTGTTTCCCGGCGAGTTTTTATCGGCTTCTTTTACGTTCGATTTATCTTTAGTTGTTTTATCTTTATTGTTATCGTTATCGCGGTCATTATCATTATTCATGTTAGCTTTTTCCTTTGTGTTCGATTCTTTAAAATTCTCGCTGCACGACATTGCATGATCTAAATGTGTGCGTAAAACGGTTAGTGTTTTGGCTGCCCAGTTTTTAACTTCCACATCTTTACAATCTTCCACGGCCGCCATGTATTTTTTGATTGATTTTTTGTGATTATCCACAACTGCTTCACAATAATATTTATCAAATTCACTGCGATTTTTATCGGCTAATTTTTTACGTACTTTTTGCCCATCCGATGAAATTCCAGACGGCAAAGTTATTGTTTTTGCTTCCGCCATTTTTTTTATTTCCTCAAGAAATTGGGTATGATCTCTCTCCATCATTGTTGCAATTTCTTTTACATGATCGCTGCTGGCATTGCTTTGTGCAAGCCTCGCCAGATCAATTTCTTCATAACAAAAATCCGCCGCTACAACTAAAAAATCTGCCTCTTTTGAATCTTTAAACTTAGCGTCGTTAAATTTTTCGGCAATATCTTTTGAATCTTCTTCTCTTTTGCTTTCTTGTTTGCAGGATATAATATTAATACCTAACGCAAGGCATAATAAATATTTGGCAATGGGGTATGATTTTGTTCTATTTTTCATAAACAGTTTTTTAAGATTGTTAATTAACAGTAATAGAAAAAAATTATGCCAAGTCATTAAAAGGGGTATCCGATGGCTATATTCAGGATAAGATTATCGCTTCTCCATGAAGGATCGGCGGGTGCGGGACGTTCGATTAACCATCGCTGACCTTTGGGTAATGAAGGTTTGCGTAGCGGTGTGGCCAAATCAAATCGCAATACAAAAAAAGTAACGTCTAAACGTAACCCAAAACCTGCGCCTACAGCAATTTCATTGTAAAATTCATTAAGGGCAAATGGCGCGCTCATCACCGCCGGATTTGATTTAAACAGCCAAATATTTCCCGCATCGGTAAACAAGGCACCCTTTAAAGATTTGAAAATATCAAAACGGTATTCAAAATTTCCTTCCAATTTAATATCACCGCCTTGTTGCAGAAATAATGTGGCGCTTTGGGGTTCTGATGAATAAGTTCCGGGGCCAAGCGAATTAATTGGAAATGCCCTTATGCTATTAGCGCCCCCGCTAAAAAATTGTTTTATGTAGGGCAATGTGGAAGAATTGCCATAGGCTTTTCCCACCCCACCAAATAATCGGGTAACTATTTTACTATGTTTAAAATTCAAATAGTTCCTAAGGTCTGCACTTATTTTTCCAAATTGTGAATAAACCATATTTGCAATTCTTAAAGGATTTGCTTCATTGGGTGGGCGCCCGGATAGTTGGTTCACCAATGAAATTAGGTTGCCCGATGTTTCGGTATTTAGATTGAAGTACAATTGGTTTTTTTTACCGGAAAGTAATTGTTCGTTATATAAAAAAGAATATTGAAGGCCTGCAATAAATTGCTCGTTGTAACTTTTTTTTATAAAAGGATTGGATTCGAGCAAGCTGTTAAATTCGGGAGTTTTATTTACTACGGTTATTATATTGACACTTACGGGATTTAATTCATGTTCTTTACAAGTAGATTCTTTCCATTTAAAACCATAGGTGAATTGAAAGGAGCGAAGATCGAAGTAAGCGATGCGTTTGAGGTAATTATATCCTACTGAGAATTTTGTTTTAGGTACAAAAAAATTATTAGGGTTAATCAGTTTAAAGGGAACAATATATCTGGGAAAAATAAGTTCCACTTTTGAGTTTAAACTATAGGAATATAAATTTTTATACTTGCCGCTTACCTGAGTTTCAAAAGATCCCCCCACATTTACATTTAAAAGTTCAGCTCCCTGAAAGGTGTTACGATTTTGATAATTTATATTCAACTGGGGTCCTAAAAAGTCATTTGATTTTGAAACCATGTTAATTTCATTTCTCAAAGTGCGTTTTTGCATTGGCGTTAAAAACAAACGCATATTAAGTGTTTTAGTTTTTACAGTATCATCATCAGTAAATTTTATTCTTACAAATTTGTAAGTACCCATGGTCATTAAACGATTTAACGTGCTGTTATGCTTTTTTCTTGAATATTGGTTGTGTGGGCGTAAACTAACGTTTTGCAATATTGCCCAAGGTTTTATATGAGTTTGATCACTTGTAAAAATAACACTGTCTACCAATAGTGGCTTAGAGTTTAAACTATCGCTGTGGAGGTTGTGTTGTAAGGAATAATCGGGATTAATAAAAACTTTTCCAATTTTATAAATCTCCAATGCTTTTTGTGGTATTTCTTCTTTAAGGGTAAGTGTAAAACTTACCAATTTGTTAACTGTTTGAGTGTCGGCCTTAAAAAGAAAATAATCAGGATTAAAGTAGTAGAATCCGTTGTCTTTTAATGTGGCGTCCAGCCGCTCTCTTTCCTGTTTAAGCACATCAAGATCATAATTATTACCGGGTATTAAAAGCGTTTTTTTAGAGGCGGCTTTTATCAGTGAGTCTATGGCAGGTTGGCTAATATCCGTAGTAACGCTTTTTATTTTATACGGAATATGAATGCGACTTATATACTTAATTTTAACCGTGCGTTTATATTCTATAATTTTATATTCTGTTGTAGCATTAAATATTCCTGAATTAAATAGTTTGGCGTCGATGTATTTAGCGGTTTGCGCGGGTTTAACTGAACTTTTTAAAACAGGTGGTTCTCCTTGTTCTCTTAATTTTTTTCGTAAACCTTTATCTTTTTTTGGTTCACCTGCTGTTTGGTACAGCCATAACTTTGGCCGCATTCCTAAAAAACTTTGATTGGTTTCCGGACGGATGGCACTTTTTATTTTAGAAGTGATTTCTTTTTTATTTTTTATTTTACCTGAATAAACAAGTTGAATTTTAACCCCGGTGTATAGTTTTTCATTAGGAGGCAGCCGCTTTAAGCCCGTGCATCCGGCCAAAACAATGAAGGTTAAAAATAAATAGTTATTTAAAATCCAGCGCATTCTTATATTTATCTGAAAGAGAATCTTTTTTTTCTTTTGTAAATAATTGAATCCATTCATTAAAGTCACGTACGTACAAAACGCCGGCTCCTGTTTGTATAATTTGGCCTTCCAATGCGCCTTGGTACTGATTGTTTCTGAAGCCTTTTAACCTATAACGGCCGTCGGGTGTAATTTTATATTCTACAATCACATCACCGGTTATATCTGATGCGGAATTTTTCTTTGCTTTTTCACCCTCCACGTCTACCGAACCTCCCACCTGTACATTTATTCTTTCATTAAATAACTGCTTGCTTAATCCCATGCCAACTTGTGTTCTTCCTTGGGCTTTACCAGATGAATAATCATCATATGACTGAATGTTAAAATTAATATCTACTCCCGGTGCCACTTTTGAGCTTAATAGGTTAAGTTGCGAAGATAGAAATTTTCCAACGGTTGTTCGTGCGGTATTTGCGGTGGCATTGGTTTCTGTTTGTAGAGGATTTTCTTGGATAAAGCGATTTAAGACCAGCAAGGCAAATACCTGCTTATTAAGCGCGGATGGATTATCATTTAATTGTTCAAGTTTTGCATTAATAGATCCGCCGGCCGCACCTTTTTCCCCTGCCTGTAATTGTATTTCAAAACTAATAAGTGGCGTTAGAATGGCACCGCGTAATTTAAGCAACACATCAAATGGATAACGTTGCCGATAACTTGCAAGCTCGGATCCAAGTACCTGCCCCGCTACCAAATCAATAGGCGAAGTACGAATTTTATATACCGCGTTTATATTAATTAGCGCGTCGAGCGGATCTCCGTTCCAAACAATGGTGCTGCCCGGTTGAATGATGAATTTTTTCTTGATTATATTTTCAAGCGATACTCCGTAACTTCCCTCTGTTATATTGTAAACACCTGTTAAGCTTGTTTTACCACTTGGATCAAGGCCGAAGCTCAAAGCCGCTTCTCCCCTTACCACTAAGGAATCATTTGAATCCGGATCAAGCATTAAACGTATGGTTGCTTTTTTATCAATTTCAATTGTGGACGAAATATCAAAATCACGCAAAGTACTTTTGTTTTTTTCTTTCTTTTCGTTTCTTGTGAGAATGGGATTAAATTTTAATGAATCTACAAAAAGTACCACATTATTTCCTTTATCTGTTGTAAGTTTTTTTTCGGTAACCGCAAATGTAAAATGTGATCCGTTTTTTAATTTGAGAGCTGAAGTTATTACAGGGGATTGCGGACTTCCTTTGATTCGAATTTTACTATCTACAATCATGCGCCCATAAAATTGTTGGTTATCCTTCACTGAAGTATTTAACAAAAGGAAATTGGAAGTATTTACTGTTAAGTCGAATTTAAAATCGCTATATTTCTTCATTTGGAGGTTACCGTTAACCACCGCTGAATTATTGTTTTTATCCAATAAAGTAAAGGAGTTGAAATACAATCCCGAAGGATCTAGTTTAATTTTTTCTGATTTAAGATAAAGTTTGGAGTTTAAATAAGCAGGCGTGAGTGTAACCTCTTCAAACTGCAGCGTGCCTGTAATTTCCGGCACCGCGGGATTGCCTTTAATATCAAATTTACCTGAGATATTTCCGGAACTTTCTCTGATCTGTCCAAACGACAGGGCTTCCAGAGATTGTGCGGTTAAGGGCTCTAGATTTAGTTTCATTTCAAGAGTGGGATTTTTTTCGTTGGGAATATAATATCCGCTGACAGATACGTTGTTTCCGGCTCCGTTTAACTTCATATCAACCGCAATTTTATTGGCCGTAATGTTGTTGGCCTTTAAAACTAAAGTGCCGATAGGAATTTCATGTACACTTAAATCATTAACGATTAAGTCGGTGTTAAAGCCATAGGAATTATTGATTGGCTTAAGGGTAATGTTTCCGTTTAATGTGCCTTTTACAATACCGGTGTCTTTTTCAATAATGCGCGAAATGTCGTCAAGTTTAAAGTTTTTAATAGTTGCCTCTATTTCTCCGCCATAGGTTTTATCAGGGGTGTTTATTTTTACTTCTTCTGAGGTTTTGGTAAGGGATATGTTATTTATTAAGAGTCCACTTTTTCCAAAGGAAATAAAGTTATCTTGACTGACTTCCCATTTTTCATTCATCAAATAGAATTCATTTGGCAGAATGCTGAGTTTATAATTTTGGCCGTCGCGTACTGTTTCTGAATTTATAACAAGTTTTTTATTTCCATTTTCTTCGGTGGAAGAAATATTAGCGTAAGCATGCTGATCTTCAAATCTTCCCTCCAGTAATAAGTTATCGAATTTTATTTTTGATGTCGCTATTTTTTTAGTAATTAGTTTATAGTTCAGTTTTTTTTCATCTGATGAGGCTTCAAAGACGAGAGCATTGATCTCTGTTGTGCCATACACCAATTTATTCATATAAAAGTTAAGATTCATTTGATTTTTATCGCTATTGTAGCTGCCGTTAATTTCACCCGGCTCAAATTCTTTAAGTTCAGGTAAAAATACCTCTGATAAAATGGGATGATTATTTATTTGTACCGTAAAACTAAATTGCTGCGCACTTTTAAAATTGTGTGTTTTTTGAATGTCGTTATCAATAGCAAAATAGCTGTGTATATTATGTTTTAATTCCTTTACCAAATCTGTTGGTGCAAAAGTGCCTTTGTAGGAGAATCCTATAATGGAACTGCTTAATTTCATTTCGCTGTTACCACTTTGGTTAATGGATGCAAATACCAATGAATCAAGAAAATATTTTTTTCCTTTGCTTGCTATGATAATGTTTGTAATACCCGCATTTCCGTTTACGGTATTCATGTTTTTTCCTTTAATTGTGGTTTTTACATTACAGGAAAGTTTAATATCCTGTTCCATGAGGTTTAATTTTTTAAGATCGGCACCTTTAAGATCCAGATTCACATTATATTCCTCCTGCCCCGAATTTAAGTTTACAAAAGCGGCAAGATCAAATACAGCATTTGAATCGTTAAGAGAAATTTTAGCGTCTACTGATTTTTTAGCATAGCTGCCATTTAATTTAAGATTTTTATAATTGTATTTGTTTAAATAAACCTGCTCTATGTCGGCAATAACTTGCGCTTTAATGCTTTGTGTATCCAAACCACTTCCTTCAATTTTGGCATGAAGTGTTACAGGCCCAAACATTTTGTTATTCAGGAGGCTGTTTAAATTAAAATGATGTGAACTAACGGATGCTTTAAAATTTTCTTTTTTATCAAGGCTACCATTTACTTCGGCATTGCCAAAAGAACTGTTTATATTAATCTGTGTGGTAAAATCTTTTAAATAACCGCTAAATTTTCCTTTTAAGCTTAATTCTTCAGGAAGACTAATGCTTTTTGGAATTGTATTTCTTCCGGCTAATTTAATTATGTCAGCCTTGGTTGATTTTAATTTGAGATGAAGAATATTAAAATACGATTTATTAATATTTGGTAATCCTGCAATTTTAAAATCAGATTCAAGAGCGGTAGATGCGGCTGTTGTGAGCTTTAAATTCCGTACGCTTACATTTGATAACGGACCATTAATTTGCGCTGATAAACTGATTGGAAAATTGTTTTTAAAAGTAGGAGTGTTTACTAATTGCGGAGCAAAATACAAGATCTCGAAAGGATAAATTTTTGATTTTTTAATGTGAGTATGAACGATCAGGTTTTTTATTGAGTCGGCAATGGTCTCTAACGAAGTGAATGAAATTTTAGCGTCTGCATCAATGGATGAATAGCCGGTTTTTACTTTAAGATGTTGAGCTTCTATAAAAGTTTTGGTCATAGTAAATTTTGTAGTAAACTCCTTAATCTGAAAACTATGCGGATCTAAAGCAGAAAAACTATTTACCGTTGCATATATTTTTTCATTTGAGTACCCTAAATCATAAGCGTTTAGAGATACTTTTTGGTAATTGATATGCTTTGCATCAAAGCCAGTTTCTTTTGCAGGAACATTGGTTATGTTATACCCAAAATCAATATTATCTAATTGAATTTCTTTCGATTTAATTATCCATCCTAAATCTGATACTTTGGCGGTTTTATCGAGGATGCCCGGAGAATTATCTTTTGCAATTTGCGTCATGTTTACTCTAACACTGCTTTGTGCAATGGAAACCCCCTGAGAATTTATTTTTTTGGTATTTAAATCAATTTCGGAGGCTTTTACTTGCAGATTATTAATTACTGTTGTTACAGATTGCTTTATAATATAATCTGAAAAACTAAAAATGCTATTGGTTATTTTAACTGAATTGGCCGAGAAGATGGGTTGACGATTTTTTTCACCTTTTGAGGGCGAGGAGCTGATTTTTTTATTAATTATAACTTTCGAGTTAAGGCCGGATAGCTCTAATTCATCCGCTTTAAAATTCAGTGTGTTCAGGTTAATTTCCTTCATTGAAAGATTTAGGCGTTTAAAAGAATTGGAGGTATAAATTCCCGCATACCTATCGTTAAAAATAAAGTGGATATTATTTAGTTCAATTTTATTAACATCTAAATTAATTTGTTGTTTAGTGGAATCTTTTGGAGTGGTATTTTTAGGTGATGCGGCAAACGCTTCAATTAAAAAATTAAAATTGTAAAGGCTATCATTTTCTGTTCGCGAAATAGTTGCCGTTATATCAGATAGAAGCACTTTATTAATAAGAATTTTTTTATGAATAAGTTGAAACATATCTATGCCTACCTGAATATTTCCGGCACTTAACAGTGTATCGCGGTTAAGGTCTTTTACTAAAAGACCTTCTATGGAAACTGAATTGGGAAAAGAAATTAGTATTTTTTTAATAGCTATTTCCGCTTTGGTTCTTTCAGTTAAATAAGCGGTAACTTTTTGCACAAGTGTATTTTGTACAGCCGGAATACGGATAAGAAGAACAAGAGTAGCTAGCAGCAGTATCACACAGGCCACTATCCACATGAAAATTTTTATGAGTCGTTTAAAAAATGTGCTTAAGTTATATTTCATTTTTTTAAACAGCAAATGCCTTGAATTAATTTCAAGGCATTTAAACTTTTGTATTTGAGCATTATTAAACCCTGTCTCCTCTTATTAGGCGAAGGATGACAGCGATAACCGCAATTACTAATAAAATGTGGATCAATCCACCGGCATGAAAGCCTAAGTATCCAACAAGCCATCCTATTACAAGGATAACAGCAATAACATACAGTATATTTCCCATAAATTGTTTTTTTAGTTACTTTATCCACTTAAATTATCCTGCCACATTAAAATTTTAACAAATTAATAAATTTCGGGGTTATATTTCCCCTTTATGTTAGAGTAGCAAACTTTATATTAATAAATGTGAAACTCTATGTTTTTCAATATGAGGAATCTTTTTCCCTAATCCTGGAAAGTTACCACTTTAGGTTCTATTTCCACCACATGCTTATCAATTAATACTGCATAATGATTAGGGATAATTTTGCGCTTATGCGTTTTAATGTACACTTTGGTAAATTCAGCACCAAAATATAAGATAATAGCTGAATAATATACCCATACTAAAATTAAAATAATGGAGCCTGCTGCGCCATAAGTAGTAGCCAAGCGGGAGTGCGAAAGATAATATCCTATAGCGAATTTGCCAAGCATAAACAGCACCGCCGTTACCGCGGAGCCCACAATTGTATCGCGGAAAAGATGCCATATTTTTTTGAAAAATTGTTTAAGTTTTTGTTGGGTGGGTTCTGGCATAATTTTAACTATATTCAATTTATGGTATTAAAAAAAATTGCCCGGATTCTTATTATTTTGTTCGTGGTGCTGTTTGTCATATTATTTTCGGCTCAATTATATATCAATTATTATCTTAAAAATAAGTTGGCAGGGCATCTTCAAGAGCAGGTTGATATTGCTACTAAGCATCAATATAATCTTAAGATAGGCGCTACTAATGTAAGTATTTTTAACAGGTCGATTGATTTTGACGATATTGAATTTGTTCCAAAACCCTGCAATGGTTGCAAAGTGGCTCGCTATAAAATTATTGCCAAAAATATTTCTTTAGATGGAATAGGCCTTATGAATTTTATTAAGCGTAAATCCATTTCCGCCACCTCCTTATCTTTTACCGATATTGCAATTAATATTTATCAATCTAAAACACGGCCCGTAAAAACCGATACCTCTAACGTTAGGCTTTCTTTATATAAAATCATTTCAAAAAAAGTAAATGAATTAGCTATAGAAAATATTAGGATAAGCAATACCAAATTGAAGCTTTTTAAAAACGATTCAACAGAGGTTTTATTTTCGGATGAAAATGATATTTATATCAGTAAGTTTTTAGTGAACAGCCGTATTGATAGTCTTGAACGCTTGTTTGTTGCCGATAAATTCAATTTTAATATGAAAACATTTTCATACGTGCTTCCTGATAAATTGTACACTATTAAAGGAAAAAATCTTACCGCTTCTTATGCCGATTCGTTGGTGAGTGTTGATTCGCTTGAGCTGGTGCCTAATTTTAATAAAGATAAATTTAGCGATGTTGCCGGAAAGCAGGTGAGCAGGGTTAAATTAAACTCGGCCGGTGTTGTATTTAGTAAAATGAATGTTCAGCTTTTTTTGGAGCATAACTGGTTTCTGGCAAAAAAATTAGACATCAATGCCCTGAACTTAAATGTTTACAGAGATAAAAATCCGGATTTTAAACCTGTAAAAAGTATTTCGGTTCAGGAAGTTATCCGTAAAATTCCCTTTTTAATTATTATTGATACTGTTAAGGTTAATAATGCCGATATTATTTATGAACACTTAGCAAAAGGCACTAAGCAAGCGGGCAAAATATATTTTAATAATTTAAACGGTACCATTACCGGATTACGAAACGACTCGAATTCTTATACAGATAACAAAGCCAAATTAAAGCTGAGAGCAAGAGCCAAATTTATGAATAAAGGTAAATTAACGGTACTGTATGAGTTTCCTCTTAATACGGTAAAAGAAGTTTTTCATTGTTCCGGAAAATTAGTTAATATGGATATGAAAGAACTTAACATGATGCTTGAAAACACCGTGTTTGCTTCTATAGAAAGTGGCCGGCTCGATACGATGGCATTTTCCTTTAATGCCAATGATCAACGATCAAAAGGCTGGATGAAGTTTTTGTATCACGATTTAAAAGTGCAGTTAATTAACCGTGATGATAAAAAACAAACTCTGAAAAAAAAGATTCTTAGTTTTCTTGCAGATAAATTTATCATTAACGATTCGAACCCGCAAAAAGGTAAAGCACCTTTAATAACGGATATTGCTTACGAGCGTTATCCTTATAAATTCTTATTCTATTACACTTGGAAATCGTTGCAAACAGGAATACTTCCGGCATTAGGCGTTAAACATTCAGAAAAATTTATTAATAAATCTGACGATAAATAGTGGGTAATTAAATACTCATTATAGTGGCAAGCAAATTGATATAAAAGAAATAGAAACAAAATACAACACCCTATGGAAAATAAAACAGAAAACAATGACTTATCTCAAAAAGTAGACATGAAAACCCTTAGTTCATGCGTGAATCATTTAACCAGACAAGGTTATGAAGCCCAATTTAAGGTAACAAAAGACGGATTAAAATCCTTAGCTACCGATAAAATATATCGTCCCGATGAAGTTAAGATAGTAAGTTTTTATCGTTTTGAAGGAGACTCCGATCCTGCAGACAATTCAATATTATATGCCATTGAAACAGCAAGTGGGGAAAAAGGTACCTTAAGTGATGCTTATGGGATTTACAACGATGCAAATGTATCGGCGTTTATAAAAGAGGTTGAAGATTGCGCAAAGAAGGCGCATTAAAAAAAATTACAAAAATAAAAAAGCAGTTCTTTTAGAGCTGCTTTTTTTGTATTATTAAAATTAAGGTCTTTCATAAATTATTTAGGTTCTTCCGCCGGGGCTTCTTTAGCCTTTTTATCTTTATTTTTCTTATTAAATAATTTCTTAAATAAACCTTTCTTTTCTTTTTTCTCTTCTTTAGGATTTTCTTCTTTTTTATCTTCCTTAGTTACTGTTTTTTCTTCTTTACTTTTCTCTTTTCTATTATTTTTATTTCCTTTAAAAATTCCTTTTTCAGTAGTGTTACCTACCGAGGATAAGTTAATTTCATTATCTAAAGACGGCGTGAGGGCTTCAATAAAAGCATTTCTTAAAATTTCCATAATGGCACGCCAGGTATACACTTTTGTTTTTCCAAACGATCCCTCAATAGGTATTTTGGTTGCTATCTGATCTTCTTTTTGATTTCGGAATAAAACGCCCACACCTCCTACAATACCTTCCCAAAACTTACGAAGCAAACCATCGTTTTTATCTTCGGGACCCAAAACTTTTAAATCTTTAATAATAGGTTTAACATAGCCCACAAATTTACCTTCCTTGCCGGCCACTTCGGTGTAAAGCCCGAACGAACCTCGGCTCACATCAATTTTACCATAGGCTTTAAAAAATTCATTAAGCTTAACAAGATTGGTGTTTTTAAGTTCTGAATTCAAATCAAAAGTGGGATTTTGTGCAAGCGGATCCAGCTTCATATCCAAAGTAAGTGTGCCTTCATAAATATCCGCAGAGGCTGTAACAGTTGACGGCAAAGAAGTAAGGCTTTTTGCATTGGTTAAATTTTCAGCTGTAACATGGGTGTTATTCATTTCAATATCTACTTTAGGGGTGGAATTTTTATCCACATATTTTATTATGCCGTAATTAATTTCAAAACGGTTTATTTGTAGGGGCATAAAATCATCAAGTACCTTTTTAAAATCACTAGAGTCTTTTTGAATTTGTTTTGGCTCGGTTTTATCTTTAATAAATCGAAGAATTGGTTCTTCTACGGTAATTTCGCCCACAATTTTCCCATCAAATAAGGCCGCCCAATCTATTGCCAAATCTATTTCCTGCGAATCAAAAAATTCAGTTTCAAAATTGGTAACCGAATCTTTTTTGTGCAGGTAAAGGTCCTTAATTTTATAAGCTCCACGGTAAAGTGCCAGGTCAATATCCTTAATTTTACCATAATAGCCATTCATGTTACTTAAGCTTTTGTTGGCGTAATGAAGGATGATATAAGGTAATATTAAGCGTGCAATTATTAAAAAAATTATAATTACCAATCCAATGCGTAAACTTTTCTTTTTTGAGGAACCGGGGTGTTTTTTTATTTTTTCAGAATTCATAAAGGTGTGTGTATTTGGTTATTATATAATATTATGCCAAATGTAAAATATGGGACAAATTGGGGAATGGCATAAGTTTTTTAAGAGTTTTACTAAAACTTTTATTATGGAATCAGTAAAAATCAGATCGCATGAGTTACCCATTGCGAAAATAAGCAAAACAGTATTAGTATATGGTGCCATCAGCTGCACTTTTTATATCGGTTTTATGTTAATTATGAAGTTGTTGGGGTTTTTACAACTTACCGAGCTGCGCATGGTTAACTATGTGATTTTGTGTTTGGTATGTATGTATGAAATTAGAAAATGGGTAAAACGTCGCGAAACTTACGTGCCTTTTTTGCAGGTTTTTGCCACTGCCTTTTTTACGGGACTAATTTCGTTTTTTCTTTTTAGCGTGTTTTTATTTATATACTCCAAATTTGATATGCAATTGAATGAATTATTCAGGCAGCAATCTATGACCTTGTTTAACAATGTTCCCTCCATTATAATTTTCTTTGAGGGATCTGCGGCAAGTATAATAATTGCATTTATTAATATGCAATACTTTAGAAGGTACGAAGAAGGAGAAAAGTCTACTAAAAGCATTAAATAGATATGTGTAAAAAGCTACCCATGATGGGTATAATTAAAGCTGTCCATTAGAAGGACGGCTTTTTTTTATTTTTGATTTAGAGAACACACGAAATCAATTTTATCATTCACGCTTTTTTTTGAAATTATTCTTTATTCATTTTAGGCCGGGTGGGAATATTTGCTACATTTTGGTATTAATTTACTTGGCATAATATTTAAATGATTAAAAGTATATTAATCATAAAAACTAAATAATATGTTACGTTGTGCGGCAGGAATTGCTAAAATATTATTTTTTATTTTACCTCATTTTCTTTTCGGATAACCTTGCCTTCTTTATCATAAACAATAATGTTATCCATGTTTGTTTTAGAATCAGTATAGGTAACAACATAGTTATTGTCTTCTGCTTTCCAGTTTATATTACTGTTGCCCGGAAAATCTTCGTTAAATTTATTTATAATGGTTTCCGGTATTGCTGTTTTCTTTTTTTTATTAGTGGAAATAGATGCGCCTTTTCCGCCTCCCGGAATTATAGTGGCTGTAGGGGTAATAGTTTGCGCACTCAACTGAATACTCACAATAAGGCACGAGGCGCATACAATTAATCTTTTCATAAATTCTTTGTTTTAAATTTCTCGATTAATTTTCTTCCAGCAATTTACGAAGCTCCTGAATGCGTGGCGAAAGAATAATTTCTGTTCTTCTGTTGGATTGACGGCCTTCGGGTGTTGAATTTGTGGCAAGAGGAAAGCTTTCGCCACGGCCCGAAGCGTATAGTTGTTTAGGATTTACGCTATAATCCACAGAAAGAATGCGCACAATGGAAGTAGCTCTTAAAACGCTTAAATCTATATTATCCTTTAGTTCCCCACCTTTTTTTAATGGAATTGTATCCGTGTGACCCTCTACAATAATGTCAATATCCGGTTGCTGAACTAAAACACCGGCCAACTTTCCTAAGGCTTCTTTTCCCTTAGGATCAATGTCGTACTTGCCCGATTTAAATAATAATTTCTCTGAAAGCGAAACATAAACCTTCCCATCTTTTCGTAATTCAGCAGTTAGTTCATTAGAGTTAAATCCGGCCAAGGCATTTGTTATTTTATTTAATAGTTCTTTTTGCGCTTGTTTTTGTTTTTGCATGGCAGCTTGAAGCTCAGAAACCATTTTATTGCTGGATTCTAAAGCGTTTAATTTAGCTTGTAACTCTGTATTTAACTTTTGAAGTTCGCTTTTATTGCTTTGTTCCAATTCATCTTTGTTTTTGGCCAGAAGATTATATTGCTCTACCAATTTATCATTAGTAGCATTAAGGTTGGTGTAATGCTCGTTAAGCTGTTTGTATTTTTTTTTGGATACACAGCTGTTGGCAAAAAATAGGATGGCAAGGGTAAACAGAAGGTAAAACAAATTAACAATAGTGCTTAATGTTTTGTTTTTTTGCTGGTCGAAACTGTGATTTCCTGTATTCATTAGCTATGGTTTTATTAGTAATGTTTAAATTTTATGCCATGTTATTTATTAGCATTAAAAATAAATTTTGATTGTTGTTTGAGGACTAACATCCACAAAAAAAGGCAGACGTATTAGATCTGCCTTCATTAATGAAATTCTATTTAGTTAAATTACTTTTAACAACCACAAAATTAAAAGTACTAAAGCAATAATAGCCAATATGTGTATTAAATTTCCTAACCCAAATCCGTCGAATAAAAAGCCCAAAAGGTAAATGATTAAAATCACAACTATTAAAATCCAAATAAGACTTAACCCATCCTTATTACTGTCTTTTGCTGCAACCATTTTAGTTATTTTGAAAGGATTTTTATAAACATCCTTAAATTTAATATCGCTCTTGCCTGCGTATTTAATTTTATTTTCAATTGTTTTACGGGTTTGCGCTTCTGTGGTGCTTTCTTTTTTATTAGTTACGTTGCTTGCCAGTAATTCAGGATTGGAAGGCTGATCTTTTATCCCATCTATGGCTTTAGGGGCTAATTGCTCAACGGTTTTAACCACCGCCTCTTTGGCAGGGTTGTTGCTCTCAAGCTTGTTTTTCTTGGCGGAGTGGCTTACATAATAACCTTTGTTATAATGGCGTTTTGTAACCGACATTGTTTTACAGGAAACAAACATAATGCTTGCCGCTAAAAACAGTAATGTAATTTTAAGTAGATTTTTCATAATGGTTTTTTTTTAATTAATAGTTGATTTAAATTTGAGCCATGTGGCTTTTGTTTTTGATTTCAAATATTTATGCCAATAGGAATGGTGCGAAAGGCAAAAGGGGAGATGGAGTTATATTTGAAGTGTTGCATCCCCCTAACGCAAACCCTCTTATACAATCCATCTCCCCTTTATAAAATGATGAGTGAGATAATTAGTATGATTTAAACATTATGCCAGCCAAAATTATTAAAATGTGACGAAATTTGTGGTATATCTTCCGCATTGAGTGGAATATAATCCATATATATTTTCTTTCATTTTGTAAACTTTAATTGCCTTTTATTCTGTAGAAAAAAATATCTTTTAAATAATATGTAAATTATTTTTAATTAGAAAATTATAAATTTTAATTGTGGTAAGTAATAGGGGATAATAATGCACGGTGGGCATGAATTGTCCCAATTCAAGCCTCAAAGATTTATGAAAGGCATTAGTTAATTTAACGGATGGTTGTTATAAAAACAAACTTGGTGCTGTTGCTGCAGAATGAGAAATATTAATTAGCAGCGATGATGCTATTTAATGTTTGTAAGCTAATGGGTTTTTCAAGAAAATAATCAGCTCCGTTGGTAAGGGCGTGTTCTTTAAGATTAGACATGGCGCTAATAATAACAATGCAAAGGCTTTTGTTTAAACTTTTGAATTTAGCTATATGCTCAATTCCTAAACCATCGGGCATATTATGATCAAGTATCAACACATTAGGTTTTAAGGATTCAAATTTCAGCAAGCCTTCGGTTAAGGAAGTGGAATAACAAACGTCCTGATTTTTTCTGATAAGGTAACTTTTTAAAAGAACACATACTTCGGGTTCATCGTCTACAATTAATATGCTGTGTTTGTTCATTGTTTAAATATAATAGGAATAAGTGCAGAAGTTACGAAAAAACAAAATTATTTATTTCGGGTGGGATCTATTTTTATAGGATTGGTATTCGGGTCAATGCGGGTAGGGTCATTTTTCTTTGGGTCATCTTTTCTGGTTGGATCCGTTTTCCCCGGATCTGTTACGCCTGGTTTTGGTTCTGTAGCATCATTATCATCATCCTTTTTAGTTGGATCATTTTTCTCAGGCCCGGGCCCAGAGATAATAATTTTATTATTAATGTTTTTTTTATTTTGTTCCATAATTTATTTTTTTTCTTCGGCTTCTTGTTTTAATTTTCTTTCTAGTTTTTTGCGCTCGCGCCTTTCTTTCCAAGTTTCTTTTTTCTCTTTGGTTTCGTGTTCATTGGCTGTTTCTTTATTTTTATTCTTTCCTTCTTTTAAATGCTCTTCGTCTTTTTTCTTTTTCTTAAAAAAACCTCTGAGTAAAATATTATGTTTTGCAGCTTCCATATTTTCATCCAAACCCTTTGAACTTCGCTTCAGGTTTCTAATAGTTTGTCCAATATTTTCCGCAATAGTACTGTCGCGTAATAAACGGCCAATAGTTCCATTACCTGTATTAACTTTATGAATTATTTCAGCAAGTTCTCCGGAAATAATAGTTGCGTTTTCGCCGGTTTTGCTCAAATTAGCCATAATGGCGTCGGTTTCAAGCGGTTCTACCGAAATTAAATACTGACCCTCTTTAACACTTCTTCCCAATGAAGTTCCTTGTGTAATATTTATGGTTTTATCTCCAATTAAGCCATCGGAGCTAATCTTGATGCGACTATCTGTTTTTATAAATTTTTGAACTTCTTTATCTACAATAATGTAAACTTTAACAGTGGTATCATTTATTATTCTTATTTGTTGCACGGTTCCAACATTTATCCCTGAAAACCTTACATTGTTTCCTACTTCTAAGCCGCTGATGTTTTTAAAAGTGGTATTTAAATTAACCACCGGGTTAAATAAATGTTTTTGACGGCCTATATAAAATATCCCTGCTACCAGCAAGGCTAAGCCTGCTACTACAAATATTCCTAAACGTCCTGCTAATTTTTTTGAATTTCCCATTTTTTATTTAATTTTTTCCAAAGAAAGATTTTATCCATTGGTCTTCATTTTTTTCCAGCTCTTCCAAAGTGCCTTCCGCTAATACTTCACCATCTTTCAGCATTAAAACACGGTCTGCAATTTCGCGGGCGCAATCCATATCGTGCGTAATAATAATGGAAGAGGTTTCATAGTTTTTTTGCACTTCATTTATCAATACGCTTATTTCACGTGAGGTTACGGGGTCTAACCCGGTTGTCGGTTCATCGTACAACATAATTACCGGATCAACGATTATTGTTCTTGCTAATGCGATTCTTTTTCTCATTCCCCCTGATAGTTCGGCAGGCATTTTATTTAAGGCGTGCGCCAGCCCCACACTGTCTAAAACTTTTTTTACTTTTTCGTTAATTTCATCGCGCTTTAATTTTTTATTCATTCGAAGAAGCGGAAACTCCAGATTGTCCTTAACGGTCATCGAATCATAGAGTGCGCCGCTTTGGAAAAGAAACCCGATTTTTTTTCGTAATTCAGAAAGTTCTTCTCTTTCCAAATCTTCAATTTTTTCTCCCAATACTTCAATCGTGCCACTATCGGGTGTTAGCAGATCGGTAATGCATTTAATGGTAACAGATTTGCCTGATCCGGATTTGCCGAGAATGACAAGATTTTCGCCCTTATTCAGATGAAAGTTTAAGTTTTTGAGTACGTGTTGCGCACCAAATGAAATGCTAAGGTTTTTTACCTCAATAATTTTTTCCGGTTCTGTTAATGCCTGGGTAGAACTTTGTTGGGTATGCAATTCAGTTTCACTCATAATAAAATATCTGTTACCTGCACAGCAATAAGATCTGTAATAATTATTAATAGTGAAGAAAGCACCACGGCAGAGTTAGCGGCTATGCCTACGCTTTCCGTTCCTTTTCCGGCAGTATAACCTTTATAACAACCAATGATGCCAATTACCGCGCCAAATAAAAATGATTTTACAAGTGAAGGAATTAAATCCATAAAATCAACAGATGCAAATGCGTGAGAAAAAAATAATACAATATTTACATCCCCTTTAATATTTACGCCAAGCCAGCTTCCTAATAAACCAAGTGTATCGGCAAAAATAACCAACAAAGGAATCATAAAGGTTGCAGCGAGTACCCGTGTGGCCACTAAATATTTCATGGGCATGGTTGCCGAAACTTCCATGGCTTCAATTTGTTCGGTAACTTTCATAGAACCCAATTCGGCCCCCATTCCTGAACCAACTTTACCTGCACATATTAGCGCAGTAATAACGGGGCCAATTTCGCGAACCAATGAAACTGCAACCATTTGAGGAAGCATGGCTTCGGCTCCAAAATCGGCTAACACCGGCCGTGATTGAATGGTAAGCACAATGCCCATTATTGCACCGGTAACTCCTACCAGGCCAAAGGAGCGATTGCCAATCATGTAACATTGTTTTATAAATTCACGGAACTCAAATGGAAATGAAAATATACTTCTAACCGTTTGTCCGGTAAAAATTGCAATAGCACCGGCTTCACTAAAGAAAATGCGGGTGGCACCTGGAGTATCCGCAACCTTTTCTTCAAGTTCAGATTCCTTTTCAGCGTTTTCTTGTTTTGTAAGCATAACTATATTTTCCGTTTCTGGCGGATACTCTTCTATTTCAAAAGCAATGCCTATGAATGGAAGGCTATATAAGGTAGGAAAGGGAATTTGCCTGGCAATATATTCCACAGTATGGCGATTGCATTACCCGTTTTTATTTTTAAATTTATCTCATTTGCCTAATTAGCGGTAAATGCGGGGTTTTTTATTTTCGGCACGATTATTCCATATAGTATATAAGAATATTAACCATAAACATCATTATTATGAAAGACAACACCAAAATTTTAAGCGCTCTGGTACTAGGTGCTGCAGCGGGCGCAGTATTAGGTTTATTATTTGCTCCAAGCAAAGGAAGTGAACTCAGGCAACAAATTAAAGATAATGCTGAAGACATTATTGATGAGTTGGCAGAAAAGATCAACGAAGGAAAAGAAACACTCAGCAACTTAAAAGACAAGGCAATGGAAAAAGCTGACGGATTAAAATCAATGGTTCAAGACGAAGTTGAAAACTACAAGGGTAAGGCAAAAAATGTAGCGAATGCTCACACCAATGGGTCAAATTTAAATAACTAATCTGCTTGATAAAGTGATTAGATTAAAAACCTATGGAAGAAGAAAATAAAGCAGATGAAAGTAAGCTGGATCGCTTGTTTGGGCATGTTATTGAATGTGCCGAAACTAGAATAGATCTTGCCGCAATTAACATTCAGGATAAAATGTCTGAAATATTAGCTTCCATTGACTCTGTGGCCGTGGTTGGCTTGTTGATGTCATTTGTGCTATTGCTGTTAAGCATCGGTGCTGCTTTGTATTTATCTGATTATTTTCAAAGTTCTTTCATAGGTTTTTTATATGTTGCCGGGTTTTATTTTGTAATCGCTATTCTTGTAATTATTACACGAAAATCTCTTATTAAGTTGCCCATTATTAACGCCCTGCTTAAAAAAATTAATTTTCATGAAGAGGATTGATACACTGGAAGACCTGAAAGCTGAACGGAAACGGTTACTGTACCGCAGAATGAATCTTGAACGGGAAATTAAAAATGATTTTCAGGAAATTAAGCAAATGCTGGGGCCTTTACAGCTATTAACTTCCGGTGCAAAAAAGGCTTTGGTGAGTGATAATAACGATATGCTTAGTAATTCTGTTGGACAGGTAACCAATTTTATTGCTAAAACAGCTTTAAAAAATTCAGGGTTATTACCACGGATCATAGTTCCGTTTTTAATAAAAAATGTAACTTCTAATCTTATTGAAAAAAATAAAGTTTCTATTGTTAACTGGCTTGGCGACATTGCTTCAAAAATAACAGGTAAAAAAGTTGCAGAATAATAATTAAAAAAAATAGTTGGTCACTAATTCATAAAATAGTGTATATTTAATTTAAAATTTCCCTCATGAACCATTTTCAAAGTCAAAAACAGAATCAGCAGCAAAAGCAGGGATATTACATGTCGCAACAGCATTTAAAGCTGATGCACATTATGCATTTGTCGGGCTATGCATTGCAAGAATATATTGCTAATGAAATTGAACTTAACCCTGTACTTGAATCGGAAGTAGAGCCGGATGTAAACGCTGAAGAGGATAGTGGAAAAGAAGACGAATTTGATAATGAATTATTGTGGGATCAGGATGAAGAGCCTTACGAAAAAACACAAAAGCAAACAAACGAAAATCATTACGAGGCACCGGTAATTCAATATAATTCTTTGCAGGAAAATTTAAAAGATCAGGTACACATGATGAACCTGGAAGAAGATATTACTGAGATTGCCTGTTATCTGGTGGATGAACTGGATGACGACGGATATTTAAGAAGGCCTGTAACTGAAGTTGCAGATGATTACAGTTTCCGTGAAGGAAAAATGATGGATGAGGAAAAGGTGGCAAGCGCTTTAACGATTATTCAAAATTGCGAGCCTGCCGGAGTAGGCGCGCGTAGTTTACACGAATGCCTTTTTTTACAGCTTAAAAGACGAGGTAACAAAGAGTGCAGAACGCATTTTCTTGCGCTGCAAATTATAAGAGATTTTTATAACGAATTTGTTCAACGGCAATTTCCTAAAATAAAATCTGAGCTGCAAATGAGCGGGGAGGAACTTGAAAAATGTATTATTTACATTAGTAAATTAAATCCTAAACCGGTTACAGAAACCAACCGTTATGAATTATTAAAGGAACAGATCATTCCTGATTTTGAGGTTTCGGTTGAAGATAACGATTACTTTGTATCACTTACTTCTTCGGAATTTATTAAGCTAAGAGTTAATCCTGATTACACTTCAACCGGTAATTTAAATATTTCAAATACTTCAGAAAAAAAACAAGCCGAAAGTTATTTTCAAAATTTAGTAAACGATGCAAATTCTTTAATTAACGCTTTAAAGGAACGCGAAACTACAATGATGAAAGTGATGACCGCCATTGCGCAAATGCAGCCCGATTTTTTTAAAAGCGGAGATCCAAGAGAATTACGCCCAATGATTTTACAGGACATTGCTACTAAAACAGGGTACGACCTGAGTACTGTTTCCAGGATTACCAGTAATAAACATGTTCAAACTCCTTTTGGAATTTTCAGTTTAAAGAATTTATTTATGCGCGCCATATCTTCTGAAAAAAACGATACAACTTATGCTAATTCTTCCACTTCTTTACAAGTGCAGGAATTAATACAGCAAATTGTAAGAGAGGAAGATAAACAGAAGCCACTATCAGATTCTGATATAATGATGTTGTTAAAGGAAAAAGAAATTAATATTGCCAGACGAACAGTAGTTAAATACCGCGAACTTTCTGGTATTCCTAACAGTGAGATGCGTAAAAAACAACAAAGGAGCTCGATGTAATACAGAAAATGTTTTCAATGTAGCGTGAAGTGTTTTTAGCCTATCACTTAGTTAAAGGGGTAGAAAAATATATTATTCTGATAGTGCATTTTAATTAAAAAAAATCAGTTTCTGTAATACTTTAAATACACGGTTATAACAATTGCCAAAGTAGCAAAACTTAAAAAAAACAACGCCGCTATTTTCTGCATATTGGGTTCATTAACTGCCTTTTTAAATTTATCTGCCTTTTTATTAATTTGTTCAGTTATTTTTTTTAACGAACCGGTATCCTTGATCATGTAATCTTTGGCTCCTCTTTTAAATGCTTCAATAGCTGCCGTCATATCTTCATTATTAGAAAGCATTATCACTTCGGTATGCGGATTAATGGTTTTAATGAGTTTTAAAATATCAAGTCCGTTCTCACCTTTTAAATCGTAATCAAGTATTACAATATGCGTTTCGTAATTTATGTGTTCAAGGCAAGATTCACCGGAACTAAAAGTAGTAATGTTTATATCAGTTCCGAATTTTCTGCTCATGTGGGTTTTAACAAGTGTCAGTAAAGATTCGTCGTCATCAACAACAAATAAATTTATTACATTCGGGGTCATTTTTTCTGTTTTTAAGGTTATTAATAAAACATAAAAAACTGTGCCAAATTTATTTTAATAGCACGAAATTTTAAATTTGAGAAACCACTCGATAGAATTTTGGTTGTTATAAGTTGAAGAAAGGGTTTTTTGAAAAAATTATTATCTTATTAGATTTTTATCTCAGCGATTTTATATCCTTTTTAACGATATATATTGCCCTGCTACCGAAATAGAAAATGACAACGCCCTAATATTACTAATTTAGTATAAATTAATGGCCCCGTACCTAAAAATAATACTTTGAAAACAAAATTTAAACTTCTCATTTTTCTATCCTTATTTATTACTTCTGTTTTTTCATTAAATAGAAAAGACTTTGGTAGAAAATTTGAACGCGCAGAAACCCTCTACCAGGGTGGTAATTACGCCGAAGCATTAAATATTTATCTCGAATTGTATAAATCAGATTCCCTTAATTCAAATATATGTTTTAAGATTGGTGCCTGTTATGTTAAAACCGGTAAACAAAATAAAAAGGCAATTTATTACCTGCAAAAAGTTACCAAAATTGCAGGGAATGATTATAAAGAAAATGATAAAACAGAAACCCGGGCTCCGCAAAAGGCGCATAAATTTCTTGCAGATGCCTACCATTTAAATTATGATTTTGATCTGGCCATTGCCAGTTACAGCAAATACAAAGTGGCTTTGCAAAAAAGCCGACCCATAGAAAATGATGTTATTAAAGAGGTTACACGCAAAATTGAAATCTGCGGATATGCCAAAGAACTTGTAACGGCACCGGTTGATGTAAAAATTGTAAACATGGGCCCTTCAATCAATACAACGTATGCCGATTATTCTCCACGCTTATCGGCCGATCAATCTACCATGATCTTCACTTCCCGTCGCCCTGAAAACACCGGAGGAAAAACGTACGATGGCGGACAATATTTTGAAGATATTTATATTTCAAAAAGAAGCGGTGCCACATGGACCAAAGCCGAAAATATTGGCTCGCCGATTAACACAGTGGGCAATGAAGCCGCTATTGGTATTTCTGCCGATGGACAGGAAATACTTTTATATAAAGATGATTTTGGAAATGGAAATATTTATTCAAGTACTCTCGAGGGAAACAAATGGTCAGTCCCTGTAAAATTAAACGCAAACATTAATAGCCAATGGTGGGAACCCTGCGCTTTTTTATCAGCTGATGGCAGCACTTTGTATTTTGTAAGCGATAGACCGGGAGGATATGGCGGAACTGATATTTATAAAAGCAAAAAAACAAAGTTGGGCGATTGGGGACGAGCTGTAAATTTGGGTCCTACTGTTAATTCAGCATACGATGAATACGCGCCGTTTATTCATCCCGATGGTGTTACATTATTTTACAGTTCAAAAGGACATAAAACAATGGGCGGCTTTGATGTATTCTTCAGTCGTACTTTATTAAATGATGAAAAAGCCTGGTTAGAACCTGCCAATGTTGGTTACCCTATAAATTCAACCGGTGATGACGCATTTTTTATGGTATCGCCCGATAAAAAAAGAGGTTATTATTCCTCCTTTCGCGAAGAAGGATTGGGTGAAAAAGATAATTACATGATTGTTTATCCTGAAGTTGCCGAAACACAATTAGCACTTATAAAAGGCGTAGTGTTTGATGCGAACGAGGAAGCTGCGAAAAATGTAAAAATTACAGTTACCAATAATGAAACCAATCAAACAGGTGAATACCGTTCAAACTCCCAAACCGGAGAATATTTATTGGTTTTAACTCCCGGCAATTATAATATTTCTTATGAATCGGAAGGGTTGCTTTTTTATTCCGTTAATCAATACGTTGCTCCTGAAAAAGGTTATAACGAAAAAAGGCAGGACGTAAAATTAAAACAAATTGCCGTCGGTTCTAAACTTGATTTAAATAACATCTTCTTTGATTTTGATGAAACTAAATTAAGGCCTTCCTCCAAAGTGGAATTAGATAAACTGTATGATGTATTAATGAGTAATCCTAAATTATCTGTAGAAGTAAGAGGGTATGCCGATTCTAAAGGAACGGATGAATACAATAAAAAATTATCTTTTGAAAGAGCACAATCAGTGGTTAATTACCTTGCTTTGAAAGGAATTGATAAATCTCGGATATTGGCAAAGGCTTACGGAAAAGATATGGCAACGGCCACGGATGACAAGCAGAGGCAGGAACTTGCAGGCCAGGGGGTAAGTTCTTCCGACAGGAGAGTGGAATTAAAAATTACAGGAATAAAATAATTGAACTAATATAAACTAAACACAAAATTGAAGACAAACAAAAATTTATGAAAAAATTAATTCTTATTGCTTCGGCTTCATTGATAATGCTATCCTGTAACCAGGAAGAACTTGAAAGATCTAACCAGCAAAAAGATTCGCTCATGTCCGTTATTCGTGCGAACCAAACCGACATTAATAAAAGTGAAGTAACGCTTAATGATTTTGTAACTTCTTTTAATGAAGTTGAAAGAAATTTGGATAGTGTTGCCGTAAAACAACAAATTGTTTATTTAAGCGCCAATCAAAATAAAGGAGATATTAAGGGAAGTCAAAAAGACAGAATTAATGCGCACATTAAAGCCATTAACGAATTAATGGATGCAAATAAAAATACGATAACTGAATTAAGACGTAAGCTTAAAAAATCATCTAACAAAAACGCTAAATTAGAAGAGGCAATAAAAACATTAACCGATCGCTTAGTTCAAAAAGATATAGAACTTGCCACTCTTAACGATAAGCTCATCGCCTTAAATGTTCAGGTTACTCAATTGCAATCATCAATAGATACCTTAAATTCTATCAATGATTCAAATTCAAAAACTATTGCCGAAAATACTGCCGCTTTGCACACCGCGTATTATGTAATTGGAAAATCAAAAGACCTGGCTGAAGCAAAAATAATAGATAAAAAAGGCGGCTTGTTAGGCATTGGAAAAACTTCAAAGCTGAATGAAAATTTTGATAAGAATAAATTTACCAAAATTGACTATACCAAAACTACAACCATAGCTGTTAACAGCGATAATGTAAAAATGGTTTCAACGCACCCTACAGATTCCTATACATTAGAAAAAGATGCAAAAGATAAAGATGTGGTAACAAATCTGATTATTACAAATCCTGAAAAATTTTGGAGTGTATCCAAATTTCTGGTAATTGTAGGATCTCCGGTAAAAAATAAAATGTAAACTAAATTAAAAATATTATTATGGAAGTGATGAGAATATCCGGCGAAGACATTAAAATGGCAAACTCCGATTATACGGTAAATTACGACGATTTTGGTCCCGTGTACGCGCCCGCTATTATTTTTATACATGGTTTTCCATTCAATAAAAATATGTGGGATCATCAGTTAGAATTACTCAAGTCTAATTACAGAGTTATCGCTTACGATGTCAGAGGTCATGGCGGTTCAACATCTTCTCAGCCGCTTTCTTTAGATCTTTTTACCGAAGATCTTATTCAATTTATGGATGCTTTACAACTTGAAAAAGTGATGCTTTGCGGATTATCTTTGGGTGGTTATATTGCGCTTCATGCCACTGAAAAATATCCTGAACGGTTTAACGCGCTTATACTTTGCGGCACTCAATGCACCGCGGATACTCCTGAAATAAAAAAATCGCGTGCCGAAAAAGCTGACTTAGTTAAAGCAAAAGGAATGGAATTTTTTGCAGATCAAAGCATTAAAAATTTATTTGCGCCTACTTCTTTTACCGCAAGAAAAGATGAAGTAAGAGCTATCCGGCAAATGATTGTGGATAATACACCGGAATTTATTTGTAACGGACTTACCGCTTTGGCCCAAAGAAAAGAAACCTGCAGCTCTTTATCTAAAATTAATATGCCGGTTTTAATTATGGTGGGAAAGGAAGATAAAATTACACCCAAAGAAAACGCGGAATTCCTTCATTACAATATCAAAGGTTCGCAGTTGGAAATTCTGCCTTATGCCGCCCATTTAGCTAATCTTGAAAACACGCACGAATTTAATGAGCATTTAAAAAAGTTTATTGATAATGTGTGCAAAACACAACATCTCTCTAAACATTGCGATGCCGATTATCAGAATAAATAAAATTGATAAATTAAAAAGGAGATCCGATTAAGATCTCCTTTTTTTTATGAATAGTTTTTTAAAAAATTATTTACTTCCGTGAGTGCTGTAATCGCCAATGCTTAATTCAGAATTACTGCTTTTAAATTCAACATAATTTCCAAACATCGAATTATTAATATTGGAAGCCGTTATTTTAGAATGCGTTTGAATGATGCTGTTTTTTACAACAGAATCTTCTATAATTGAATTATTACCAATAGATACATGCGGGCCAACAACCGAATTAATCAGCTGAACATTTTCGCCAATATAACACGGCTGAATAATTACTGAATTATGAGATTTGTGACTTTTTGAAAGCATACTTTTTTCTTTGTTAAATTCTAAGATGCGTTGATTGGTGTAAACGGTTGAATCTTTATTTCCGCAATCTAACCATTCAATTACTTTACCCGGCGAAAGGTTCACGCCTTTATTTTTCATATTTTCAAGCGCGCTGGTAAGTTGAAATTCGCCTTTATCCTTTATATTGTTATCAATCAAATATTGTAGCTCTTTTCTTAAATTTTCCCCATCTTTAAAATAGTAAATCCCAATTATAGCTAAATCAGACACAAATTGGGTAGGTTTTTCCACAAAATCTGTAATAACGTTCTTTTCGTTTACTTTTACCACCCCAAATGGCTTCGGATCTTCCACTTTTTGAACCCAAATAATGCCATCCAACGAATCATCCATTTTAAAATCGGCTTTAAAAAGGGTATCGGCAAAAGCAACCACTACTTTACCCGTTAAGGCTTCCTTGGCGCAGAGTATGGCATGTGCGGTTCCCAAGGCTTCATCCTGATAATAAATAGATCCTTTTGCGCCCAAATCGGCGGCAATTTTCTTTAAATTATCTTCTGTTTCTTTGCCAAAACGCCCTATAATAAAAGCAATTTCATCCACTTTTTCCGGACAAGCTCCTGCAATATCCTCCACCAGTCGCTGCACAATGGCCTTCCCGGCAATTGGAATTAATGGTTTTGGAGTTGTTAAAGTATGAGGCCGCATGCGTTTTCCCATTCCGGCCATTGGTACTATTATTTTCATAAAAATTTATAATTTAATTGGCTGCTAAATTAAGCCCTCAAAGGTTCATTTACCGCTTTATTTCGGTAAGAGGTTAATTGGTGTCGGTAGACTTGTATTTTTGTGGGATAATATCCCAATTTTTTGTAGCATCAAATTTGTATATACAATAGTATAATACATTAATAACATGAAAACCACCATTAAAAATCGTTTAGCGTTAATAAGCCTTTTGTTTGTAACCTGCGCAGGGTTTAGCCAGCAGGTTTATGATAATTTTGAAGGAAAATATTTTATTACCTATAATTTAAAAAAGGCCGGAAAGCTCGATTCCATGGCCGCAAATCCGTTAAAGGATAAAGTTAATCCTTCGCCAAAATGCGCCATGTACACGCGTAGTAAGCAGCGTTTTGATAATATAAAAATGGAATTAAAAGGAAAGCTTACCGGTGTGGCTCAATACGCTACTTATGAGGGAATTCCTCCAAAAATTAAAATGAAAATTTTTACCACTGCGCCTGTGGGAACTATGGTTGAAATTCAATTAGGTAAAAAAAGCGGCATGTCTTACCCCGAAGGCACGCACAGCCAGTATCAGGCCTTAACTACGGTTACAGGAAAGTGGGAAGAGCTCGAATTTAAATTTTCACAAATTCCTCCCGGAAGTCAAACTACTGCTTCAGAAATTGATCAGGCTATTTTGTTATTTAACCCAAATACCAACGGTACCGAACTTTATTATTTTGATGATATTACAGGGCCATCCATAGAAACTGCCACGGTGGCCACCCCTGTTAAACCGGAAAAGAAGTAAATTAAGAAATGTTAAATTCCCCACTTTTTAATTCTAAAACCTTGGCTGACACACTTATTTTAAAGGTTTGGCTATTAAAAAGGGGTTTTTACCGATACCTGGCACAAACTTTTAAAGTACTAAAGTAATTCAACAATTAAACAACGTAAAACTAATTAAATGAATTGCATTATAGTTGACGATAATAAAATGGCAAGAACCGCTATCCGCATGATGATAGAACAGGTTGATTTTTTAAAACTGAAGCACGAGTGCTCCAATCCCATCGAGGCTTTCAACCTTCTAAAAACAGAAGAAATTGATCTCTTATTTCTCGACGTGGAAATGCCGGGAATGACGGGTGTAGAACTGGTGAAAAATCTTGAAAAGCGCCCCATTATTATTCTTATTACCGCTAAAAAAGATTATGCTATTGAAGCATTTGAATTAAACGTAGCCGATTACATTATTAAACCGGTAAGCTTATCAAGGTTTACAATGGCCGTATCGCGCGCAAAAGAATTATACGATAACAACAACAAAAAAAATAACGACTCTGTTAAAAAAGATAAAGAATATATTTTTGCAAGATCAAACAACATTCTCGCTAAAATAAAAATTGACGAAATAAAATACATACAAGCTTTAGGCGATTATGTAAATATTTTTACCGATGAAAAAAGATATACTGTACATATTACTTTAAAAGGAATTGAAGAAAAATTACCCGCAGATAAATTTTACAGATTGCACCGTTCTTATATTACATCGTTAAATCATATTGATAATATTGAAGAAAGCACCGCCTATATTGGAAAACATCCTTTACCTATAGGCGAACAATTTAAAAAAGAATTGCTAAAAAAGCTCAATCTGATTTAGCAGCATGAACTCCGGGCACCGCGTCGAGATCTTATTGGTCGATGATCGGGAAGAAAACCTGATCGCTTTGGAAGCCATGCTTGCTGATGAAAATTACACCTTCATCAAAGCTAATTCCGGCAAGGAAGCATTAAAAGTTTTAATGCACGGCCATGATTTTGCCATTATTTTAATGGATGTTCAAATGCCCATTATGGATGGCTTTGAAACCGCGGCTCTCATCCGTCAGCGCGATACCTTAAAACATGTTCCCATCATATTTCTTACAGCCGATACCAGCAATCAGGAAGATGTATTTAAAGGATATAAAACCGGAGCCGTTGATTACATGCTTAAGCCTGTTTCGCAACAAATCTTAAAAGCAAAAATTTCGGTATTTGTAGAACTTCATAAAAAGAATCATGAATTAATAGTTCAGGGTGAATTTATGAAAACCCTTAACGAAAAGTTAGAACAACAAACACAATACGTTAGAGGCTTAATTGATGCCACACTCGATCCCTTGATCACCATCAACTCCGAAGGTAAGATTACGGATATGAATGAAGCTCTCACAAAAATTACCGGTATCCCACGCGATAAAATCACCGGTACATATTTCTTTAATTATTTTACCAAGCCCGATATTGCTAAAGAAGTTTATGAAGAGGTTTTTGAAAAAGGCTCTATTGTAGATTATCTGTTAACCATTCGCCACAAGAACGGAAAATTAACCGATGTACTTTTTAACGGATCTGTTTACAAAGATGAAAACGGAAATGTGCTGGGTGTAGTGGTAGTGGCCCGCGAAAAATTAATATCAAAATATTCACGCAGTTTAATTGAAGCCAGCCTCGATCCTTTAATTACCATTAACTCCGAAGGTAAAATTACAGATATGAACGAGGCTTTGGCCAACATAACCGGTATAACGCGCGAAGAAATTACAGGTACCGATTTCTTTGACTATTTTACCGATCGCGAAAAAGCGCGTGATGTTTATCAGGAGGTTTTTGAAAAATCTTTTGTGGTCGATTTTCCATTAACCATTCGACACATTGATGGTAAATTAACCGATGTGTTATTTAATGGTTCGGTTTATAAAGATGAACGCGGAAATGTTTTAGGCGTAGTAATTGTAGCGCGCGATATTACCGCCAGAAAGAAATTTGAGAATGAACTCATTGAAGCTAAACGCAACGCCGAAGATGCCAGGCAAATTGCCGAAGAAGCAGTTAAAGCCAAGCAGCAGTTTTTGTCTAATATGAGCCATGAAATAAGAACGCCTTTAAATGCCATTATTGGGTTTACCAAAGTTGTTTTAAAAACCCCTCTTACCGATAAACAAAAAGAATATGTAAGCGCTATTAAAATATCGGGCGATGCTTTAATTGTTTTGATTAACGATATTCTTGATCTTGCAAAAGTAGATGCCGGAAAAATGACCTTTGAACAAATTCCGTTTAAGCTATCTGCTTCGTTGTATGCCATGGTTCATTTGTTCGAAACAAAAATTCACGAAAAAAATATTGAGTTAGTTAAAGAATACGATCATAATATTCCCGAAGTTTTAGTGGGCGATCCGGTTCGCTTGCATCAGGTTATTTTAAATTTGGTAAGCAACGCGGTTAAATTTACCACCAACGGAAAAATTACCGTGAGCGTTAAATTGGTAAGCGAAGACGAACAAACCGCCACTATTCAGTTTTCGGTTACTGACACAGGCATTGGAATTCCTGAAAGTAAAATTGATAGTATTTTTGATAATTTTCAGCAAGCAACCAGCGGAACAGCACGTTTATACGGCGGCACCGGTTTAGGTTTGGCCATTGTAAAGCAGTTGGTGGTTTCACAAAACGGAACATTAAAGGTAGAAAGTAAAGTAGGCAAGGGCTCCACATTCAGTTTCACATTATCTTTTAAGAAAACTACCGAAAAAGTTGAAAGTGAAAAAGAAAACGATGTGATGATGGATATGGGCGCTGAAGATATTAGAATTTTAGTGGCCGAAGATGTGGTTTTAAATCAGTTGTTAATGAAAACCTTATTGGAAGAATTTGGTTTTCAGTTAGACATTGCCGGTAACGGACAAATTGCAATAGAAAAATTACAGGAAAAAGAATACGATATTGTTTTTATGGATCTGCAGATGCCCGTTAAAAACGGCTATGAAGCAACCGAACATATAAGAAATGTTTTAAAATTAGATTTGCCCATTATTGCCTTAACCGCCGATGTAACTACCGCCGATGTTGCCAAATGTAAAGCCGTGGGAATGAACGATTATATTTCTAAACCAATTGACGATAGGATCTTATTTGCAAAACTTAATAAATATGTCAGAAAGATAAATCATTTAAAATTTTCTAAATCTGATAAAGGTTCAAATAAGATGAATGAGGAAGGAAAATGTACTAACCTTGAATTTTTAAAACAGCTTACAAAAAATAATCCCGATATGATCGCCGAAATGATCAAAGTGTATCTGGAAGAAACACCGCAACTTTTGCAAACCATGAAAGAAAGTGTAAAAGAAAAGGATTATAATAAATTAAAAGCCGCCGCCCACTCCATGCTGCCCTCTTTTACAACTATAGGAATTGAGGATGAATATACCGAGATTACCAAAACCATTCAGGATTATGCGGTTAATAAAGAAAGCTTTGAAAAAATAGAACCTTTAGTGGAAAGCATTGATATTATTTGTGAACAGGCTTTTAAGGAGTTGCAACAGGAAATTGCCACCCTTGAAAAACTGTAATTTTGCGACGTAAAACACCTTTCACAAACCATTTTTTATGTATTTGGGCTATTTAATTACCCACATTACCGAATACTTAGGTGTTTTTAAGCTTTCTTCTTTAGTTTTGCAATGTACTTTAATATAAAAATAAATTATTAAAAAATTATGAAAGCTACCAATAACAGTTTAGTTATGAGTAAATACGCTTTAATTATCATCACCTTTATTCTCTCAGGCTTTGCCTTACACAGCCAATCCCCTAACCAAGTTTATGACGATTTTGAAGGAAACCGTTTTTTAAATTACGGCGAAAGAACGGGAGTTCTTGATTCTATGGCCAAAAATCCTGCTGTAGGCCCGGGTAACACCTCTGCTAAATGTGGTTTATATGTACGCAACGGAGCAAAAAAATTCGCGAATATTAAAATGAATATTCCTCAAAAACTAACCGGTGTAGATGCTTACGCTACTTATCTGGGAATTCCACCTAAATTAAAAATGAAGATTTATACTGCGGCTCCTGCCGGAACTTTGGTAGAAATTTTATTAGGAAGCAAACGTGGTAATAACGATTATCCCGCCGGAACACATAGCCAATATCAAGCCTATACCACAAAAACAAACGAATGGGAAGAGCTTGAATTTAAATTTTCGCAAATACCTCAGGGAAGTGAAACTTCAGCTATTCAAATAGATCAACTTGTTTTATTATTTAATCCTAACTCATCAAATTCAGATACTTATTACTTTGATGATCTTAGCGGCCCTCCCATTCTGGCCTCTGAAAACCCTCAAGATAAAAAAGAAATGGATCCTAAAAAGCCTACTGACAAACATAATAAAGGAACAAAAAAGGGAGCTAAAAAGAAATAATAAAATTAAAAATTTACACAATTCTATATGTACAGAAAAGAAGAGTTTGCGTTCGGTTGGCCTGGAATTGAAGCCAGATGGACCTCCAGCGCTAAAAGTGGAGTAGGAACTTCATATAATGCAAAAAGTAAAGTTTGGTACTCCATTAGCCAAGGAATTTTAAATGAAATTTATTACCCGCAGGTAGATCAGGCATGTACCCGCGATTTAAGTTTTATAGTAACCAACGGTAAAGATTTTTTCTCCGAAGAAAAAACACACACCTCTCATAACATTAAGCATATTGCTAAAGATGTTCCCGGATACCACATTACCAACTCCTGTAATAACCATTATTACCGAATTGAAAAAGAAGTAATTTCCGATCCATATCGCGATACCTTATTGCAACGCGTGCAATTTATTCCCACCAATAAAAAGCGTAAAGATTTTAAATTATTTATGTTGCTTGCCCCGCATCTCGGTAATTCGGGCGCAGGAAATACAGCCTGGGTAGGCGATTACAAAGGAGTGCCTATGTTATTTGCAAAGCGCGGACATTTATCCCTGGCACTGGCTTGTTCTATTCCATGGAAAAAAAGTTCTGCTGGTTTTGTAGGCTCTTCCGATGGATGGCAAGATCTTCATCAACACAAAGATATGATGTGGGAATTTAAACGTGCCGAAAATGGTAACGTAGCCCTGATTGCCGAAGTTGATCTTGAAGAAATAAGTGGTAATAGTTTTGTGGTGGCCTTAGGTTTTGGAAGAAACCCTGAAGAAGCCGGCCAACGCGCGCGCGCCAGTATTTTCGAAAATTTTGAAAGTGCTAAAACGCAATTTATTATGGAGTGGCAAAAATGGCAGAAAAAATTATATGCCATTGATACTACTAAAAAAAACACGCCCTTTAATCTATTTAAAGTAAGCGCCACCATGCTGCGCGTACACGAATCAAAACGGCATCCGGGCGGAATTATTGCCAGTCTTTCAATCCCTTGGGGCTTTAATAAAGGCGATGATGATTTAGGAGGTTATCACTTGGTGTGGCCCCGCGATATGGTGCAAACAGCCGGTGGTTTATTAGCCGCTCGTGCTTTTGATGATGCACGTCGTGTTTTAAATTTCCTTATGGTTACACAGGAAGGCGACGGGCATTGGACACAAAATATGTGGCTGGATGGTGAGCCTTACTGGAGCGGTATTCAAATGGATCAAACAGCTTTGCCTATTATGTTGGTAGATTTGGTAAACCGCGAAACTGAATTATCACGCGAAGACCTCAATCGTTTTTGGCCAATGATGCGTAAAGCGGCAAGTTATCTTGTTATTCATGGTCCTATAACCAATCAAGATCGTTGGGAAGAAAATGCCGGTTATTCAACATTTACACTTGCCGTTGAAATTGCCGCACTTCTTGTTGCAGCCGATCATGCCGAAATGCATAACGAAACGCAAGTAGCCGAATTTCTGCGCGAAACCGCTGATTCATGGAATGCCAATATCGAACGTTGGACTTACGTGGTAGGCTCTGACCTTGCAAAGTTTGTTGGTGTAGAAGGTTATTATGTAAGGATTAACGCACAGGAAACTTTTGATATAGAAAACGGAAACGGATTACTTACAATTCAAAATAGACCTAAAGGAGAAAATATTTGTCCTGCCAGCGAAATGGTGAGTCCTGATGCTTTAGCCCTTGTACGTTTTGGTTTAAGATCTGCTGATGATCCAAAAATATTAAATACCATAAAAGTTATTGATGCTACTTTAAAAATGGATCATCCAACTTTCGGTCCTGTTTGGTATCGTTATAACAGAGATGGTTATGGAGAGAAAGCAGACGGACAACCGTACAACGGAACGGGTATTGGGCGTCCTTGGCCATTATTAACAGGCGAGCGCGGACATTACGAAGTTGCAGCCGGTAATTTTGAGTATGCCGAAGAACTTCTTAAAACTTTAGAAAATTACGCAGGTGAAGCAGGTATGTTCCCTGAGCAAGTTTGGGATCAGGATGATATTCCTGAACTTGGATTATATTTTGGTAAACCTTCCGGAGGCGCAATGCCACTTGCTTGGGCGCACTCGGAGTATATTAAATTATATCGTTCTATTAAAGGAAAAAACGTATTTGATATGCCTCAACAAGTAAAGCAACGTTATTTGGTTGAAAAAAATACCTCCAATGTATTTATCTGGAATTTTAACAGCAGATACAAGCATGTACCTAAAAACAAAACTCTTCGAATTCAAACCATGGCACACGCCACAGTTAAATGGTCTTCAGACAATTGGGTTACCAGCACCGAAGTATTAACGCTTGATACGGGCTTAGGGATTCATTATGCCGATTTGAAAACCACTAAGTTGGATCATGATGAGGAAGTAAGTTTTACATTTTACTGGCATGATGCACAAGCATGGGAAAATAAAAACTTTTCGCTTACCGTAGAAAAAAATCCTAACCAAAAAGTAGAAGCGGCTCATGAGGGCGAAGAGCCTGAGCGCGATAAAATAAAAGTGTTTTTTCCTTCCTAAAAAAAGATTATAAATTGATAGATCTCCCGGTAAATATACTTTTTATCGGGAGATTTTATTTCTAAGCATTAATTATAAGGTTTAAGCGATTTAAAAGCCTTACTAACCGAATAAAAAAGCAATTGCCCCTTAAGGTTGTTAATTTTGATTTGTTAAAACAGCATGAATACAATACAACAACCGGTGTCCATTTTCGTAGTAGAAAATGATAATTTATTTGTCAAAATGCTCGATTATATTTTTTCGTCAGATATAGTTTTCAAATTCCATGTCTTTAAGTCTGAAGAAGAATGCCTGAAAAATTTAGATATTGATCCTTCTGTAATTATTCTTGATCATGCGCTTTCGGGTATCATGAACGGTTCAGACACTATTCGGGCTATTAAAAAGGAGCACCCACAAACACACATAATAATTTTACTTGATAGGGGCAATGAGAACTTGGCGTCGAAACTTTTGAATGCCGGGGCAAACGATTATCTTTTTAAAGAACCTAATTTGGCAGAGGCTTTAATTGAAAAATTGGAATCACATCTTAGAGCCAAAAACGTTAAACGGCCTTTTTTTATTAAAAATGTTAAACCCTCTCTTAAAATGCTTGGCTATTTTTTTCTTATCCTTTTTATATTATCCCTGGGCGTGTATTATTATAAATAATAAATGAAAAAAACGTTCATATTAATTGTATTATCACTGTTGGCTAATATAAATTTCAGCCATGGATATACTAATACTCATACGGAAACCGTTATATCTGTAAACGCTTACCAATCGGTTGTTACAAACACAACGCCGGTAAAGCCTCCTGATTCACTGGTATTAAATTATTATGCTAACGGATTAGCTAAAAATAATTCAGGAGATTACGTAGAAGCCATCGGTTGGTTCAATAAAGCATTAAAGTTGGATTCAAACTTTGCGCTTGCCTACTTAAATCGGGCCTTCGCTAAAAATAAATTGCTGGATTATAAAAGTGCTTTAAGAGATTATGATTATGCCCTTAAATTAAAAAAGCTTTCTTGGGAAGAGTCTTATGAAGCTTATTACAACCGCGGAATTACCTTGGCTTCGCTCCAAAACCTACAGGCCGCTTTGGCTAATTTTAATGTGGCTATCAGGCTTAATCCGCGTTACGCAGATGCATACTTTAACAGAAGTATTCTTAAAGGAATGAATGGCGATTACATTGGCGAACTTGAAGATATTGACCGCGTGATTGCCCTAAAACCCGACGACCCAAAAGCTTATAACAGCAGGGGAATTGTAAATTCTATCATGGGTAAAACTACCCAAGCCATTACAGATTATAATCAAGCAATAGCTTTAGATAAAGATTATGGCGATGCTTATTTTAACAGAGGTATGCTGTATTACGATATTAAAGATTATCGCAATTCACTGAACGATTTTAGTAAAGCCAGTCAGATAAAACCCGACGGTGAGATTTTTTTACGCAGAGGAAACTCCAAAGTCCGGTTAAATGATATGAAGGGTGCTTTTGATGATTACACGCAGGCTATTAATTTGCAACCTGCCAATTACGTTGCATATTTAAATCGCGGTAAATTAAAATATGATCTTAAAGATTATGAATCGGCCCTTGAAGATCTTTCCAAATGCATTGAGCTTAAAGGCGATTCGCCGCAAGCTTATGTGGAAAGAGCGCAGATAAAAAATAAACTGGAAGATCGTAAAGGTGAAATAGACGATTACTCCATGGCCATTGAATATAAGCCGGATTATGAATTGGCGTATTTTAAAAGAGGCATAGCAAAATATGAAACGGGTGATAAATCTGGCGGTTGCGAAGATTTAAATCAAGCGGTAAAATTTGGTTCGGACGAAGCTTATTATTATATGATAGAGCATTGCGGTTCAAAAGCACAAAATAAATAAACAATTTAAATACATTTATGAAGGCAAGCATTATGGGTAAATTTTCTTTAAAAAATAAATTATGGTTTTTATGTTTAGTAATAATAAGTAATACCGCCTACAGTCAGATAATAGTGGATGAGGCACCAAGAGGTTTATATTACATGCGCACGCAGCGCATTAAAAAATTTAAGGACATGAAAGATTTTCGTGATGTATTTCATTACGATAAATATTTATTAGGCAGAAATAGAATAAGCGGAAACCTTTCCTATAACTTTCAGAGAGTTTTAATTAATGATGGATTTAAAAACCGCGCCGAATACCGCAGCGCAATGGGAATTTTTACACGCATCCGCTTTTTTGAAGAGTTTAGCTTTAATACAACTTTTTATATTGATTTTAATAAAAAAGCCGCGGCCAGATGGGTGGCAGATTACGCTTATTCCATTGGAAGATATAATTGGAGGCCTTACCGCTTTAACTATGGTTACGAAAATTATATCAATAATAAATACACAGATAATATTAATCAATTTTCTCAAAAATTTACCGAAGGTTATTATTTTATTTCCTTTAACGCCAATGTTCCTGACGGTATAACTAAAAAAATTAAATTAGACAGTACAACCAGCATAAAGTTTGTGCCCTTTTTCAGGTACGCGTTCAGATACCGTGATGAAAATGAAGTTGTGCATTATGAGGGAAAACCCACTGCCGGAATAAGCGGACGTTTTACTTTATTTTGGAATATTTATATAGAAGGCGCCGTATATTATTATTTCGATCCTGTTTACAGGCAATTACCCTGGGATCCGGATTTTTCTTACGGATTTGGATATTTTGACTGGCGATCTTTTCGGTTTTCTCTTACTTATGGCAATTGGGCCATCAACCGTTTTCCGGGTAAAAAAACAGCATATCCTGAGTACGGATTCCTGGATGGAAACTTTAAGTTTGTGTTTAACTACATTTGGTAAGGCATTACTTTTTTTTTGCGTTTTTAAGCACTATTTTATTTACTTATGAAGTTATTATTTTATATTTTTTTATTGTCGGCAAATTTTAATCCGGTTAAAGCGCAATTAAAATTTTTGCTGGAAGACTTTGAAGGATTTTCCGATGGAAGTTCAGAAATAAAAGGCAACGGAATTTTTACTTTTGGCAGTGTAAAAGCCGAAGTTGATTCTAAAATATTTAATGCCGGCGCGGTTAAACAATCTTATGCCGGAACCAAAGCCATTAAAATTGAAACTTATAAAGGTGAATTTGGAGGCTGGGGCAAAGGTGTTAGCCTTAATCTTGAACTGGATCAAAACCAGGATCATATTAATTTTTATATTAATTATCAGGATGGGCTAAACTCAAAAATTAAAATAGAATTACAGGAAGATGACAATAATGATCAGGTGTACACAAAGGAAATGGATGACACTTGGGCATATACCCTTCCACTTGAATCAAAAAAAGGATGGGAACTCATCTCCATTCCTTTAAGCAAATTTAAAGATGCTAATCAGGCCGGTGATGGAATATTTAATGTAGGTTACAAAAAAGGCAAACTCTTTACCTTTATAATTACTTTTACTGAGAAAGATTTTTTAGCAGATAAACACACTTTATATTTCGACTTTATTTCTTTTTCAAAAGGTAAACTTCCTACAGGGCAAACTATTTTTGACGCACCGCCTGCAGCCGCAGATGATTTTTGCACCATTGGTGCCTGGTCAATAGAAGGCAACACGGCTAATTTTTCGGATATAGCAACAGCTTTTGAAAGTCATTTTAAACCTCAGGGCGCTAAATTGGGCGTGGTTCATTTCTTTCAATCATTTGCGGTAGATGGCGGGAATCAGCAAAATCATTATCCTTCTATTGAGCGAATTAATAAAGTAATCAAGGATGGCTATGTACCCATGATCACTCTTGAAGATCACTTTGTAAATGCAAAGCCCGGCGCCAAGCAGCCAAATTTGTACAGCATTGTTGATGGCCATTTTGATTCGTTTTTTGGTTATTGGGCTCATCAAATAAAAGAAGTAAAAGGAACCGTGTTGGTGCGCATTCTTCATGAATTTAATGGAGATTGGTATCCCTGGTGCACGGTAAAAAATGATAAAGACCCGGCGCTTGTTGCTAAAGCATTTAGGTATATCATCAATATCTTCAGAGAAAATAAAGTTACAAATGTAAAATTTGTTTGGTGCCCGAATTCAATGTCGGTTCCTCAGGAAAGCTGGAATTACATAATGGACGCTTATCCCGGAAATGATTACGTTGATTTTGTGGCCTTGGATATTTACAATGGGGCGGGAGATTCGAAAGGAGCTACTTTATGGAGATCTTTCAGGAAAGAGGGCATAGAAAATTATTTTATATTAACACAGCAGCTTCCTACTAAGCCTTTAATTATTTGCGAAACGGCCTCGCGCGAACGGAAGCCCGGCGAAGCAGGCCAAACCAAAGCAGAGTGGATAAAAGAAATGACAGACGCAATTAAAACGGATATGTCTAAGATCCGGCTTTTGACCTGGTTTGATGAAAAGCAGACCTTTAAGGTAAATTCTTCACTCGAATCTAAAAATGCTTATCAAAATTGTGTTTTAAAAGACGCTTTTTTTAAGCAAGGAACCGCGAATGTTTTTCCGCTGATCTATAAATAAACTTTGCTTTTTAAACAGACAGGCAAATCATTCCTTTATTTTAATAAAAGAATTCCTCGGACCAATACCTATCGGGTTTGCTTCCGGGTTATTCAATGCGGCCTTAAAATTTACTCAATAATTTAAACAATCCCTTTTAGCAAATCATGCTTCCGGCGGCGCGTTGCTGGGTAAAGTTTCGTTAGTGCCGCCTGTTTCACGTATCAGCGAAAGATCAAAAAAGCGGGTAATTTGATCGGGTTCGGCTTTAAATTTTTGCATCAATCCTCCTAAAACGCCGTAAAGTTCATCGGCCAATAAAACACGCTGCTGCTCCCGGATATCAGATAGATGGCCCAATAAACCCTCGTTATTTTGCTGAATTTCGCGGGCGCTTATTAAAAGGTTATAAAAACTTTGTACGGAGGCCGCGTAAGCCTGAATGGCCGGATTGTTATCTAAAGAAAGGCGCTTGGCAAGCGAGGCTACTGCGCTTATGCGGTCTTCGTAAGTACTGTGTAAAAAAGGACTGCGTTTATTAGGAAAAATAGAATGCTCCTCGGGGCTATCTTCAGGATAAATGTTGCGTACATAGCCTTCCCATTTTCTTATTTCTTTGGGCATATTTTCTTTTAAAATGCTTTCCACATTAAGGGTTTGGCCCTCGTAATTACCGGCGGCTACATCGTAATTAATATAAATTTGGCGGTAAGTATCATACACAGGAAAGTAAGCCTGATACAGCGCGTTAATGGCAGGGTCGTTTGGCCCGGCTTTTAATTTGGCCTCGGTATCGGCACTTAGGGCAAGCATTTTTTTATGGCTGCCCTGTGTGTTTACCTCAAAAGTGTTGTTGGTGTATATCCAGGGTTTTTGCATGGCTATGGGTTTTATGGGTTTATATTTGATATAACGGTTGGGGGTGGGGGTTTATTGTTTACTCCTTAATAATTTTTTTGGTGAGGAATTGCCCCTTGTAATTAAAGCGGATAAAATAAATACCCGCGGGCAGGTCTTTTATATTTATCGCCAAGGTATTATCCTTTAAAATAGAGGCTTTACTTTTTTTATCGGCAAGCTCCTGACCTAAAATAGTTACAAGAGTATAATCGAGGTCTTCCGTTAAGCTAGGCTGCGCAGATTCTATTATTAAAACATCTTTTACCGGGTTTGGGTAAAGTTTTAGATGCTGCAAGGCTTCCGTTTCTTTTACACCGTTAGGCCCAGTGATGGTAAAATTAAGGGAGTCTTTGCCATATTGGTTGTTTGTAGAAGTATGGCGGATGGTATATACCAGCTTATAAGCACCTGGAGCAAAGCTGCCTATAGTAATAGTGTCTTTTGTATAGCAAATTGCATTATTCAACCCAATATTATGGTATGCAGTTACGTCTATTTTATAATTAGTTGAGGTGATGGTTGAGGAAGTCATATTACAGGATGTATTTCCAAACTGATTCTCGCTTACAACTTTAATGTTATCTGTAGTAGTTGGGTTTGATGGCAGGAATGTTAAAGTCTGGTTTACAAATTGCGCTATTATATTATTAGTCATTGCTATTATACAGAGAAAAGTGAGAACGTATTTAAATAATATTTTCATAGTTAATTATTTTTAAATTATTGAACAATCAGCATTTTATTATCCGCATTCAGCCCATCGCATATTAATGAAAGGATATAAATGCCCGGACTGCAATCTGAGATGTTTAAAATTATTTCGTTAAGCTGAGTATTTAACGGGTAGTTCTTATTAACCGCGTTATCCGTTTTAATCAGGCGAAGATAAGCGTTACCCGCATTATTTGTTTTGTATTCTACTTTGGCCGAACCATATGCAGGGTTGGGGCTTATAATAACAATTTCCCGATCTTTAAGGCAAGGTTGGTTCAACACGTTTACCATTACCTTATCTTCACTTATACAGCCTTCTGCTGAAATACTTTTAAGTGTATATTCCGTACTCTGGTTAGGTTTAACGCTAAAATTGGGCGTTGTGGCTATAACGCTGCCGTTGGCATTAAGCCATACATAAGTGGCGCAAGGCCTAACCGGCGAAGCGTTCAAGAAAGCGGAGCAACCCTTTGCAATAGTTAAATCGCTGCCTGCACTATTTAATCTATCACTGCAATCCGGCTTTCTAACTTCATATTCTACCCCGCCAATAATGGTTTGGGTTAAACTTTCTTTTTGTATTATCTCGTAAAAAAAATTTGTTTTAGTGGAAACAGAACCCGTGGGGTAAACCACCATCATAGAAGTGGTTCTGTATTCATTTGCTTCAAGGGTAATGTTATTAAAACTAGCGGAAGGATTGGTTATTACAAACATTTTTCGGCTGGAAATTACAACGGGAGAGTTTGAATTAATGTTGTTATTTGACATCCCCTGTGAAGACATGGGTGGAGATAAAACTTCTTTAAAACCTGTTCCTTTTTTACCGCCTTGCACCCATTTTTGATAAAGTTGGTTGTCAAGCGCAATCATTACTTTGCCCTCGTTTGTTATCGGTTTGGCCCGTTCTTCGCGTGGCACTGAGAAGCTGATATCATAAGCTGTGGTTGCGGTTCCGCCTACCACGCCCACGGCAACACCCAGGCGCTCCATCAGATCTGTTATACATACATTTCCACCTTTCGGAATATTATCAACCACCGTTAAATTTTTCCAGGCTATATTATTATTTATTTTTACATAGTTATGAATATTAGACGTTACAAAGGGTATAGGGTCGTCAGGACTTATTATTTGTGAAAGCAGACAAAAATGCCAAGGTTCTGTATTAATACCGGTGTAAAGATTAGGGTTAGGAGGTATCCACTGTATTTCAACTATGGCAGAACCTCCCGGAGGAATAACCGGAATGGTTTGCACGCCAACTATATCGCCCGCTAATGCGGTATTTATTAAGGTGCTTCCATCCCAGTAAGCAGGCCAGGCCAAAGAAGTAGCCGCTTTTGCCCAGCGTAAATCAAGCTGCTCAGTTCCGAAGGAAGAAACGCAACCTATGTTTCTCACTTTAACGTATACATAGTTTGTTTGGCTATGTGTAGGGTTTTGGTGTGTTTCATTGATATTTCCGTCAGGCTGATTTCTTACCCAAATATCCTTGCTTTTCCACATGTGGGGGTTTTCAGCATTGAACTGAAAGGCATTTGCAGGATTGGGAGTGATACCAAAATCCGTATAGCCATCTTTTGAAAATAAGTCTAGCTGGTTAGAAGTACACAAAGACTCAGCCATTAATACAGCAGCAATAGCATCAATTAAACCATAGCCCGTTTCAATGTTCCATGTGCCATTAGGGCGGGCCGTATTAGGTAAATAAAGGTATGAACTGAGTTTTTGACAGGTGGTTTCAATAATAGTTACCACCTGTTTTTGGGTAAGGTTATGGTTAACTGATAATATTAAGGCCGCCAAACCCGCCACATGCGGCGCTGCAAAAGATGTCCCACCAGTAAAAACTGTTGAATTATTTAGATCTGTTGTAAGCACACCTGTACCGGGGGCAACCACATCTAAGGCAGGTTCAAAGGCAGAGGCTGAAATAACCGCTGCACCGGGCTGGGAATAAATTGATCGTATACCAGACGAGTTAATCCCTCCAACAGCTAATATATCCGATAAACTGTTTACATTTGCAGGATAATCTACAACTTCCCAGTTACCTGCCGCAAAAACCATTACAGTTCCAAGTCCATTTCTACCAAGATTCATTGCATTATAGATTGCGCTTTCCAACAAAAAACTATGTAGAAAATTTGCCGCGCCAGCCTGATCTCCCCATGAATTATTAATGATGCTTGCGCCATTTTGCCAGGCCCATGAAATGCCCTCCGCAAATTCTGTAATTATATTTGCAGTATTATTGAATGAGTGGCTTACCGACATTAACTTTGAATTAGGAGCAACCCCTGCTAATTGATTACCATTGTGATTAGCTCCAATAATGCCCCCAACTTGCGTACCATGGGCACCATACACAATTGCGGGTGAAGTATGCGTTTGAGTATCGTAAGATAGAGGCAAAAGACTTTTAGAATATTCTGTGTGGGTTAATTCCATACCCGTATCAAATACTGCTACAATTATATTATCACTTCCTTGGGTATGAGTCCAGGCATCACAGGCATTAATATCTATGTTAGGATTTGTGGAATTCTGCATCCCCCATTGCTGGGGAAATAATGGGTCTGTAACACAACTCTTTGTAAAATTAAACATAAAGCCGGGGTCTGTAGCTTCAAAAAGAGTTGTTTCGGCAAAGTAGTTCGATAATTCAAGGGTATTTCCGTTCGAGTTTTTGTTGCATGTTAACATATACCATTCAGGCATATATCTAACTTGTCGGATTACTTGGCAGTGAGTCTGTTTGGCTTTTTGATTCAATAAGGCCGTATCACTTATTTGCTTTAGTTTTACGTAAAAATAATTAGTTAAACCTCTTGGGTATTGATTACCTACTACAGGGCCAATATAATCAATGTTTTCTTTTTTCAGTTCTGCAACTAATGATGCATTTTGAAGTTTGTTGAGTTGCGTGTTTTTAATTTTTAAGAGTTTCCAATATTTAGGTTCACTTTCATTCGCAGAATTAGTCACCCCTTCTTTCTCACTTTCAACTTGGTGATTGAATTTATTAAATACAGTATTGTAATTAATATTAGATTTTGATGCAACGAATAAATAATTATAATTTATTTCTAACTGGATTTTTTGGCCTTTATACCAATAATAATCGTTTGTTTGAGCGGTTAGTGAAACAAATGCAAAAAGCATGGCTATTAAGCATTTAAAGCCGTTTAAGGCTTGTTTTACCTTGCGGGGGGGGGGTGAAGGTGTTTTTCATGTGTAATGTTTTATATAACAAATATACCATATTTATATATACAAGCAAATAAATTTAAAAATATGTTAAAAATTTAAAATAATATTTACAAGGCTCATATACAGTAAGCGAAACTAACAGGCCTTAACATTCGGGAGAAGAAAAATGCCGGATTATTGCCTTTCCTATCATTCCGGTTCTGGGGAATGATACATTCTTTTAGATTTTAACATTCCGGAACTGGCGAATGGTAGATCCTTTTAGATTTTATCATTCCGGTTCTGGCGAATGGTAGGTTCTTTTAGATTTTATCGTTCCGGAACTGGGGAATGGTGCATTCTTTTAGATTTTAACATTCCGGGCTTGGGGAATGGTAGGTTCTTTTAAATTTTAACATTCCGGGCTTGGGGAATGGTAGATTATTGTTTTCTTAACATTTCAGCAACAAGCCATCTTTTTTAAGATAGAATTAATAATTAGGGCACTTGGTCGAGATAAAATTGCGGAAACCTTTGCTTATTAATATTGGGTTCATAAATTTCTTGCTTATACCATTTGGCGTACCATGCCCGGTAAGTGGATTCTTTTGCAAAGAGGATTCCGTAAGTGGCAGTTTCAGCGACTGCAAAATCGTATTTATTAATGGTTGTAAAAACTGCTTTTGAGCAGCCGGCGTTTTTTCCGTGGTGCAATTCAATGAGCATGCTTTTTGTAATGGGCAGCCATTTCTCATAATTTTCACTGAAGATCTCTTTCTCGCTGCCTTCAATATTCATTTTTAAAAAATCAATTTGCGGTATCTGATATGTTTTAATTAATTGATCAATGGATATTCCTTGTGTCAGGTTTTCTGATGGTATTTTTGATTGATCGTTTGAAACCACTTCTTTAACCACGAAACCATCTTCCTGTCCCGCTTCAATTTTTAAAGGAATTTCTTTGTTCCATAAACCGCCGTGTAATACGGTTATGTTTTTATAAGATTTGGTATTGATAAGAGTTAGTTCGTAATTTTCTTTATCCGGTTCAATACTTATAATTTTACAATCAGGCCACCAGTTAGCAAATAAAACCGCCGTAAAGCCAATGTTCGCGCCCGCGTCAATAACAAATTTAGCGTCGCGTAAATATGGTTTTTTTTCTAAATAAGGATCAATAAAAGTATTTACAAAGGATTGCATGTCTGCACGAATACTTCTGAGATGTATAGGATGTTTAAAACCTTTCAAATGAAAAATAGTAACTTCTGCTTTTTCGTATTTGCCTGATTCAATTTCGGAGAATAATTTTAGTAGTCGTAAAGTTTGCTCCTCGCCTAATAGATGGCCATATTTCGGTTTTGAAGGAGGTATATTGTTCATGAATTTTATGTAAAGGTTATAATCGCAAAATAATGAATTGTCAAAAAATAAATAGCTTTCTTACTGTAAGATCAGCTTCCTTACTTCTTTTATTTTTGACTTACCTGAATTTTTTGAGTCAGTCGCTTCCATTTCTACCAGATAAATTCCTTTTGGAAGAACACTTACATCTACATGCCGGGTAAAAGAATCTGCCGGCTTATTTAATATTTCTGAATAAACACTTTTTCCGGTGGCATTATAAATAACAATAGAAAACGATTCTTTGGGCTTTGATGAATTATAGCTGAGGGTTACAATTCCTGTATTAGGATTTGGATATACGTATAATCCGCCGCCATATTCGTTTTCCTCAATGGCGGTTGTGCTTTGCGTGAGAAAATAATAGTTATCCGTCCAGATATTATTTTTAATAGAGGCGAGTGAAGAAGAAGAAGTGTTTATAAACCAATTTTGACTGGCAACCGCATTAAAAAACACCAAGCCTCTTACTTTTCTAAAATTGGATTGTAATTCTTTATCCATGCGCGCGAACCAGGCAGCTTTGGTTTCAGAAGATGGATCTTCGGTAATTGCTCTTTCGCGGCAGCCTAACTCCGCAATAAACATTGGTTTGCCGGGGAAGTATTTATTTAAATAATAATAACTCTCAGCAGTTTGCCATCTGAAAGATCTCCACCACGGCAAGCTTGAGGGGTAGTGATTGTTGTAAACATCGGTAGCCACTAAATCTACATAGGTATCGCCGGGATAGGCCGATACAAACCAATTGTACGATTCATAGGGCGCATAATCAGAATTTGGACACCACATCCATTTTATTTTTGTAGCGCCTTTGGATCGGAATCTATCCACAACTGTTCGAAAGGCGGTGATGTATTTATTTGGGTCGCCGCCATTTTGTGAAACGCACCAAGGATACCAATCGCCATCAAACTCATGCATAAAACGAATGATGATGGTGTCGGATAATAATTTTATGTTATCCGCAAAATTATCAATATAGGAATCGTAATCTCCATTAATAATATTTTGAAGTTTGGGTTGAACCGGATCTAAATGAGCGAAGCCTTCAAACAAAGGTTCCCAGGTAAGAATGGGCGTGTAGCCATTATTTATTAAAGTTTGCAAACCCGGGCCGGGCATTGCATGCGGCGTTGTATTGCCGTTATTGGCCCATTGAAGAAAACAGTTGGTATATTTTAATTTTTTCATAGGCATTGAAAAAAGGGCTTCAAAATGCTGAGGAATTAACTGGTACTGCCCGGGCGCCTCTACTTCAAAAGCGCCGAGTAAACATTGGTCGGAAGGACTTTTATATGGTAAGTCAAATTCAGTGGAACCGCGTGGTAAAATACCGTCGCTGAAATTTATCATATCTATATAAAAAACGGCGGATGGCGAAGTAGGAGCGGGCTTGGTAAATCTAAACTCAACTAATAAAATCATGCCTTTATTTTGCGTGAAAGCCATGTCAAAAATCCCGTTGCCCCCGGTATTAGCATCCGTAAAATCTTTTAAAGGAATTGAGATTAATTGCCAGCCCGCGCCTCCGGGAACAATTACATTTTTCTTCCAAACATCATCATTGGCGTTTTCATAAGCGTTACTAGCATCATCGTCATCGGCAATTTTAACTTCAATTACCGCGTTTTGATTATTGGATGCCGGATTATAGATGAAAAAATTAAATATATCTTGATTGGTATTAAATTCGATATATCTTGAAATTCCTCTGCCAAAAGCGCCGTAACCCGCATTCCAGTCAAGATTTAATTTAAGCACACGGTCGCCAAGCATATCACTAACGGTTCCGGGGTTTGCCGAAACCTGATAACTAAGGTCGCCATATTTATAATCACCTTCCGGTAAATTGGTTTGCCCCACGTCAAATCCGTCGAAATCATAAACCACCGATTTGAGCATCTGCGATTGCAGCATGAAAGAAAAAGTACAGAAAATAAGTACGCAAATAAAACGGGTGCAGAGATAAGATGTTTTGCGCATGAGATTAAATTTTATCTTATTATTAATTTCCTTTTTACCTCTTCATCATCGCAAATAATAGTTAGTAAAAAATCGCCTTTTCCGGCTGGGGTCAGATCTACATTTTTAGTATATTTTCCGGTGAAGCGGTACTTATTTTCTAAAAAAACTGTATTTCCTTTTGGGTCTGTAATAAATACTAGAACGTTGTCTATTTCCCAATCTGTTTTAAAATCAATTTTAACCTTTGAATCAATGGAATCGTTGATGATCTTTATATTAGGGGGAATAACTTTATAAGCTTGGGCACGCAAGTTTATACCTGTAAATAATAAAATGAAATACAACAGTAATATTTTGGCGGGCTGTGTGTGAATATTAAGCTGTTTCATGATTAATAATTTAAAATTCAATGTTGTATCCTATGCCATAAATATAATCGCGGTGAAGAGCTTTATTAGAGTATCTCCGGTGTTGTTTATACCAATTATTTTCTTGCATCTGCGCTTGTAAGGCAAAGTAGAGTTCGATACTTTGGTTTTTTGTGGTTTTAATAATTAAGCCTGCAAAAGACCTGGTTCGTGTAATGCCCTTAACGGATGGGCTCATAACAGGAATGTACAACTCTTCCGCTAAATAAAAATCAAGGCGTTTTGTTGCTTCGTATCTTATGGTAAACTTGTTACGATCAATAATGTAAGGCAGGTATCCATCATCATCTATATTCAGGTTGTTTAACCTCACTTGTAACCGGTTCCGGTAAGAAAATCGAAATCTGCGAAAATCTTTTTTGAACATGGCCGCTATTATATAAGTTTGGCGATTGCCGTAATATCCGGCGTTTCTTATTTTAAATCCATAATCATAACCTGCTAAAATTTTAAAATCTTTAAAGGGGCTATAGGTTACCGATAATCTTCCGTAACCCAATTCATAGCGCGAAATGTTATTATCAAATCTGCTTTTTAGGCGAAGAAGAACGCTAAATTTTTTATTAATTTTCTTTTCTAAATTCAGATGGCCCCAAAGGTTGGCATCATTATCGTATTCCTGCGCCTGGAGGGCAGAAACAGAAATTGAAAAGAAAATAAGGCAGAGGAGTTGCTTCATATTTTTTAAATTTTTACAGATCTTTTTTATTTAAAACTATTCGTAATAATATATTTTAATCAGTGCCGAGTCTTTTAAAAAGTTAATGCGCTGAATGGAAATGCGGTGTGTATTTAAGCCGGTGCGGGTACGGATATCGGCCATCAGTTCTTCACGACGGTGCGATTGAATAAGCTCAATGTTTTCGTAAATGATAAGTTTATTGGATTCCTTTTTAATAATATTTTTGCTTTCCAGCAGATAAGTAATTAAAAGAATAGCCGCGTTTAATCCGGCAATAAACATAAATTCATGCATGTCTGAAGTGTCTTTGATTTTTGTTACGGCGGTAACCAAACCAATGGCAATACATAAAAATAAATAAGTCATATCTTTAATGGATATACTTTCTGTTCGGTAACGGAGCATGCTAAATACCGCGAACAAACCAAAAGCCGCGCCCATGGAAAGATCTACTTTATTTAAAAGAAAGGAGATGAAGAAAATAATGATGTTAAAGATCACAAACATGAAAAAGAATTCACGTTGTTTGTATAACGGGTAATAAATTAATCTTACCAATATAAATACGGTAGCAATATCTATCAATAAACGAATGCCCATTTTAGTAGACATTTTTACCATTGCGTCAATTCCTTGGGGTGCAACCAAGGCATCATTCATAACTTGTAATACTGTTAGCATATATTTTTTTGTTTTATGGTGTTTAATTTACTTTTAAAATTATTTCTTTTTATTCCTGTACATGTTAGAGCCACGCCCATGCAATATTTACTTATAGAGCCTTCGCGTATATGATACTTTTTCATGGCGGTCATAAAAACAGAATGCTTTCTTTTTTCCTGTTTTACTTCTGCAATTACTAATCTATCGAGTTTTTGTGTGTGAGAATCTTTAACAAATTCCAAGTTAAGATCAATAGTTAAACGTTCGGCTCCATTTTTATTTACAAATGTGTAGCGATTATAATTTATCCACAAAACAGGTTCTAAAATTTGAGGCTTAAAGGGCAGGGTTTTATTGAGAAAAATTTCGCTGTCGCCTTCCCAAGCCAACGGAACATCGTGCTGAGCAATGCGCGTTTTAATGGTTCGGCCTTTATTGTTCTTAAATTTAACTTCTAAAAAACCGGTATTGGAATCTACATAAGTGCGATGCCTGATCTTGTAGCGATTTAATTTACCGGAGTGATGTTCATTGTAAAGATCAAAGGTTGAAGTGTCGTAATAAAGTGTTTCATAGCGACATAATCTTTTCCCTTCAATTTCAAGAATGCGATAGCTATCTTTTACTTCATTCATGATAGTTTCAAACTGATTGATAGTAAAAATAAATTTTGTATCAGTTCGGTTCATTAATTTTACGCTATCCATCTCTTTTAAAGTGATGGGTAAAAATTCTTTTAATATTTCTGTTGGAGATCCCAATTTATTTAAATTCATAAGTGTACTTTCTGATGCTTGTTGTTTTTCCGGAAGCATCAATTGTTTTTCTCTCCATTTTTAAACCTTTTTGATCATATACATAATAGTGCGTTTTTAATTTTTTACCACCGGCATCTAAAACCTGTTCTTCTGTTTTTTCGCCTAAAGCATTATATCTGTAAAGCCGTTTTTCTGTGGTGTTTTTTTTTGCATCATACTCCTCTTCCTCTACAACATCGTTAGATTTATTGTATTTAAATTTACGTGTTGTTTTTAACGAACCGTCTTTATCATAATCTGTTTCTTCAATGGGTTCGCCACTTTTATCATAAATTGTTTTTTTGTTATTTAAAGTTTTACCATTTTCAAGATCAACAATAATAGTAGATTTGATGTTGTTTTTTTTAACGTCTTTTTTGCTTTGAGCAACTGAAACGCCCGTGAATGTTAGATAAATCACTAAAATGTAAAGGAGTTTATTCATAACATTATTTATTAATAATTATATCTTCCAGATCAATTGTTTGTGTAGCTCCGGTTATTTCAAATTCTTTTATTACAGGAATCCGGGTAGCGTTTCCTTTAATTTTCTTGCTGGTATCGAGCGAATTTACAAAAACTTTGTAACGGCCTTTTGTAAGATACAGAAATTGAAAAGAACCGTCGTAGGAGGTTTTTAAATCGTTGCCTATTGCGGTACTATTTCCGTAGCAAATGTTTACGGTTTCGCCCGGCGCATAACCTTTTGATATAAGGTACTGTTGCGTATTATCAAAATCATACGCATACACTTTGCCTTTTACCGTGGCTTTTCCTCCGGGGCCGGCAGGTTTTTTACAGGAGGTGATGTTGAAAATGAAAACAGTTATTAAAACTGATTTTAAGATTGTATTTATCGCTGACATAATTTTTGTTTAAGAATTATTAATTTTTGTTGAGTTTTGCTTTATTTTTTTAGTTAATGGGAATATTTATTTTCGCATCTACACTTTTGGTAGTATGGGGCACGCTTTTTAATCTTTCTTTGGGGATTAATTTACCCGATATACTGCAAACGCCGTAAGTTTTGTTTTCAATACGGATTAAAGCGTTTTGAAGTTGTTCCATAAATTTCTGCAACCTTATGGCGTGAAGTGCAGTTTCTTCCTTTGAAGTAATTTCTGAGGCATCTTCCAATAATTTAAAAGTTGGGGAAGTATCATCCGTGCCATGATCGTTTATCCCCGATAAAGTTTCTTTAAGCAAGTCAAAATTAAATTTGGCTTCCTGTAATTTAAACCTAATAATTTCCTTGAATTCCATCAAATCGCTATCCGAATAACGTTCACTATTTTTAGAAGCCTCCGGTGAGGAGGTTTGCAGAGCCGGAGCTGTATTTAACTTTTGCTTTTTCATAATTTAAACCTTTAGTAACATTGCCGTATTGTTATGTTTACAAAAGTATTCATCCATCGCTGCCCCTAAAATCGATATTCGGTGAGTTACCCTTTTATATAGCCAAGCACTTAAAACTTTGTGCCAAATGATTATAGGCAGCCTTTCTAATTTAAATTTAAATCAATTTTTTATATTCATTCTTTTAAAAATCAATAAGTTATAATGATGTTGGTGATGATATTTAGTTCTTGTTTATATTTCCTACTATATTTATGTGTGTATTAAGGCGGAAATAATTTGCACATCAATTTTTACTTTAAATTATAAAAAAATTTATGCTCCAATAAGTTTTTCCTGCCCCTAAAAATTGCAAGGTTTCAAACATACTCATCTATTTTGGCCTTTATTCACATATAGCTTGCAAGCCTTGGTACGACTGAAAAATATGACGATAAATGGCTCAAAAATATAGCCAAAATCAGTTAAACTATGGTTAAAATACAACCTTTAGTTGGTGAGTTTCGTTAAACTAATAGTTAGACAAAGCATAAGAGATAAAACGGGGCTGGGTAGAGAGATAAAAAGCCCCGATAGACATTAACTAAAAAATACAATTATGAAGAACTTAAAAAATATTTCGCACGCGTTACTTTTAATAATCAGTTGGTTTTTTGCCACCGGTACTTTAAAAGCGCAACCCATCCCTGCAAATTTCTTTGGTCAAAATGCCTGGATGCCCGATACCATTGGTACAACTGTATTATATGGTAAATTACACAAAAACTGGAGTAATATAAAGGAAAGTAAAACTTCCATTATCCGTTTTGGTGGAATTCAGTCCGATAGAGATCGTCCAACCAATTTTCAATACATTAAAATGATTGACTCTGTGCGTGCAAAAGGTATGGAGCCTATTATCCAGGTATCTTTTAACAAATGGAAATATACTGCAGCACAAGCCGCGGAAGTGGTTAATTATATCAACGTTACAAAAGCACGTAATGTAAAATATTGGATTATTGGTAATGAGCCGGATTTAGAGTACGCTTATACTACCGCTAATCAGGTTGCATCTTATATTAAGCCCTTTGCATCTGCCATGAAAAATGTTGACCCGAATATTATCATTATAGGCCCTGAAACTGCATGGTATAACACAGGTATTATTAATGGTTTAACTACGCCAAATGGTCCGGATGATATTACAGGTAAGGATGCTAACGGACGTTATTATGTGGATATCATTTCTTTTCACAGTTACCCATTTGACGGTACTCAAACACGTTCCCAGGTGATCTCTAAATTAACTTCACCGGGTGGATTACAAGATAACTTAGCTACCTTAAATACCCGTTTAGCTTCATGTAACGCAGCACACGGACGTTCAGGTAATGCAGCCTTAAAAACTGCTGTTACCGAGTGTAACATTAACTATAAGAACGCTACCACCGATGATTTAAATGGTTTAGGTGTTAATAGTTTTATAGGTGCTCAGTTTATAGCCGAGATGTTAAGCGTAGGTATGAAAAACGGTGTTAGTACAATGAATTTATGGAGTGTTGTTGAAGGTAACAACCAGGAATTAAACATTGGTTATATTGATGCCATTACCGGTAACAAAAAGCCTGCTTATTACCATTATAAAATGGTTGCTGATAACTTTAAAGGAACTTTTGTAAACGGAACAACTAACCAAACCAACGTTAAAGCTTTTGGTAGCAACAACGGTTCTAACATTACAGTAATGGTAATGAATCAGGAATTAACTAACAACTTTAACTATACCGTGCGATTAAACGGAAGCACAGTAGGTGGTGCTAATCCTTTAAAAATTAACCTGAACGCGGGTATTAATGTAGAGTATAATGACGTTATCCCTGCTCAGTCCACAATATTGTTAACTTTTAATGCGCAAGGTACTTTAGTTAAAAAGATGGATTATTCTTTAGCTCAACATGCTACTGCTAACTTAGCTCCTACTACTACTCAATTCAGCAGCCTGGCCACTGGTGTTAATGCTAACGAAGGTAATGATGTTGGTACTTTAAAAGGTTTTTCTATCAACGTGTTTCCTAATCCTGCAAATTCAAAGTTTACTGTTGAGTTAGATAGAAAGAATCCTGAAGAAAAGAAGTTTGAAGTACAGTTATTTGATTTAATGGGACGTCTTGTATATAATACAACTTCTATATTCTCTGACCGTAAAGTGGAGATTGATTTATCTGGAAGCAGTATAGCAGAAGCGGTTTATATTGTACGTGTTACTGAAAAGGGTGATAAGGATAATACTAAATCTTCAAAAATCATTATTTTTAAATAAGCTCTTTAAATAGCCTCTAAAACCGCAAATAAGCCCTATCAAACGGGTAGGGCTTATAAGTTTTAAAACAAGATAAAAAGGGTAAAAAAAGTTCTTTCTCTTACTGGTAATTTCACCGACAATTAATCGCTTTAAGCGATAGGTGAGATTTTATTTCACCGATGATTTTGCCTTTAAATAATTCGTTAAAACAGCCTTTTTAATAGCCGGTTTCTCACCGATACTTATTAGTGTTTTAACGAAAATTGAATCTTTAAATAATATGTCTTTTCAGGTTGATATGTTTGGTTAATGTTTATGGTTTCTTATTAATTAAGTCTAACTAATTTAATTACACGGTACAAAAAGCCTCATCCTTTTTTTAGGATGAGGCTTTTTAAATTTAAGCAAATACAGCATTTTTGCAACCCGGTTTTTCGATCGCATCAGCCAAAAAAAAAGCGGAAACAAATTCAAAAATTATGTTGCGAACGTTAAGGGCTTTTCTATGAACAGTTAAAAGCTGAAAAATACTCGATTTTCAAACTATCAATTTGCTCATTTTGGCTATTTAAAACCCCAAGCCACCGAAAAATGCCCCCTTTTAGGCTATTTATATAATAGTTTTACTCTAAATTAAAATAAATCTTTCCCTAATAATGGAAAAATTGTTACTGATATGAAAAGTAGTCTTCCAAAAGTGTTAATGTTAGGGTGGGAGTTTCCGCCCGTTATAAATGGAGGATTAGGAGTAGCTTGCCACGACCTTTCAAGTGCTATGTCTGAAATTGCAGACATTACAATGGTTGTTCCAAAAACCAGCCCCGGGTTTAAAATGAAAAATATGAACTTGGTGGGAATCAATAATATTGATGTAAATACGTTCGATCATCATCCGGTTGAGGGCGCTTCGTTGCCATATAAAATACATAATGTACGCGCCGATATCAATCCGTATTATTCCACCAATATTGAAGGTTATTCGGTAGAAGGCGGTGGCAGTTCAACAGCCTCTTACGGAACTACCGACAGAGAACGCTTGCAGGCCTTTAACATAGATAGTTTATACGGCGGCGATGTTATTCAAAAAGTAATGCAGTATGCCGATATCACGGCTTCGCTTGCTTCTAAAATGGATTTTGATGTAATTCATGCCCACGACTGGATGACCATGTTGGCGGGCATTAAAATAAAAGAACAAACCGGTAAGCCTTTGGTAATGCACATTCATTCTTTGGAAGTAGATCGCAGCGGCCCCGACAACAGAGGCTGGGTGTATCAACTTGAAAAAAAGGGAATGGAAATTGCCGATCTTTTATTGCCGGTTAGCCAGTTTACTGCAAACATTATCAGCCAGCATTATGGCATCGATAGTGGTAAAATGAAAGTGGTGCACAATGGAAGCATGCCCGTTAATGCCTTTAAAAGTAAAAGACGATTTAAAGAAAAAACAGTTTTATTTGTGGGCCGTTTAACCCGTCAAAAAGGACCGGAAAAATTTCTTGAGATAGCGGCACGCGTTTTGCAAAAAGATCCGGATGTTAGATTTGTAATGGCCGGAGTTGGCGATTATTTTAAATCAGTATTAGAAAGAAGTTCATACACGGGTATTGGAAATCGTTTTCACATGACCGGTTTTTTAGATCAGGAAAAATTACGTTATCTGTTTTCGGTAAGCGATGTGTATTGCATGCCTTCTATTTCGGAGCCTTTTGGCCTTTCGGCAGTAGAAGCCGCGCATTTTGGCGTGCCGTGTGTTATTTCAAAACAATCAGGGGTGTCCGAAGTTTTAAACGGCGCTCTTAAATTTGATTTTTGGGATGACAACAAAGCTGCCGGATATATTCTTAATTTGTTACACGATAAAACACTAAGAAATAAAGTTATTGAAGATGCCTCAGAAAATTTAAAAGATATTACCTGGGATATTTCTGCCAGAAAAATAGTTAACGCTTACGCCGAAAAACAATTTATATAAAACCCCAACACCATGCCATCAATTTGCTTTTACTTTCAGGTTCACCAGCCATTCAGAATAAAAAATTATTCTTTTTTTGATATTGGACATTCTCATGAATATGAAGATGAGGCAAAAAATCAGCAGATCATGAATAAGGTGGCAGATAAATGCTATATAAAAACCAATAATAAAATGCTGGATCTTATTCACCGGCATAAAGGTAATTTTAGGATTAGTTATTCTATCAGTGGAACAGCCATAGAACAATTTGAAAAATACAGACCCGATGTTTTGCAATCATTTATTGATCTGGCTAATACAGGTTGTGTTGAATTTTTAGCCGAAACATATTCTCACTCTCTGAGTTTTATATTTTCAAAACCTGAATTTGAACGTCAGGTAAGTAAGCATGCTGCCATGATTAAAAAATATTTTAATCAGGTTCCAAAAGTATTCCGCAACACCGAACTTATTTTTAATAATGAGCTTGCCGCGCACATTGATGGAATGGGGTATAAAGGCATTATTTGCGAAGGGGCCGACAGATTATTAAATGGCCGCACACCCAATTATTTATATAATACGGTTAACGGCAAAAAAATAAAATTATTATTAAAAAATCATCGTCTTTCAGATGATATTGCTTTTCGATTTTCAGATAGAGGATGGAAAGAATTTCCTCTAACGGTTGATAAATATAAAAAATGGGTTTATGATGTTGCCGGAAACGGAGAAACAATAAATTTGTTTATGGATTACGAAACCTTTGGCGAGCACCAGTGGGAATCTACCGGAATATTTGATTTTTTAGATCATTTACCGGGCGCTATTATGGAGCACCCTGATTTTGATTTCAAAACGCCTTCCGAAGTGGTTGATTCATATCCAACACGCGATACTTATGATGTGCATGAATTTTGTTCGTGGGCGGATACAGAGCGCGATCTTTCGGCTTGGTTAAGTAACTCCATGCAAAGCGAATCGTTTAAACGTATTTATGCTATTGAAAGTGATATTAAGGAAATTAACGATCCTAAACTAACCAATGTGTGGGAACGTTTGCAAACTTCCGATCACTTTTATTACATGTGTACTAAATTCTGGAACGATGGAGACGTGCATAAATATTTCAGTCCCTTTGAAACTCCTTACGATGCTTATATGTTTTATATGAATGTATATAGCGATTTGGAATGCATTGTAAAACGAAAACTAAAAAAAGTGAGAGCTCCTAAAATTGCAAAAGCAAAAACCATTCGCTTACAGGCTAATGATGGCAAAGCTATTGGCGAACATCCCGCTCTTACTTCTTAAAAAAATTATAAATGGTTAATTTAAATAAAATGATACTTATAGCAGACAGCGGTTCAACCAAGACAGATTGGGTATTAATAGATGAAAAAAATCATACGCGTTACAAAACCATTGGGTACAATCCCTACTTTATTAATTCCGAAAACATTTATCACTCCTTATCAGAAAAACTGATTCCTGAATTTGAACCGGCTGTTGTAAAACAGGTTTTCTTTTATGGGGCAGGATGTTCCACAAATACAAATGCGGCAATAGTTAGTAACGCTTTAACGCGTTGTTTTATAAATTCCGAAATTTCTGTAGGGCACGATATGCTGGCTGCGGCTCGCGCTTTATTGGGTAATCAAACAGGTTTTGCCGCCATTATTGGTACGGGTTCAAACACCTGTATTTACGATGGTAAAGAAATTGAAAAAAACATTGATTCCTTGGGCTATTTAATGGGTGATGAAGGAAGCGGAAGTTACATTGGTAAAAAAATTCTTCGCGATTTTATGCGTGAGTATTTGCCTTCAGATCTTCGTCAGAATTTTAATGAAACCTATCATTTAACCAACGCTGAAATTTTTGACAACTTATATAACAAGCCCTTGCCAAATCGTTTTTTAGCAAGCTTTTGCATGTTTGCCGATAAGCATAACCAACATCCATATATTCGCGAAATTGTAAAAGAATCTTTTAATGATTTTTTCAAGAATTTGGTAAGCAGATACCCGGGTTACGAAAAACATTCCTTTAATTGCGTAGGCTCTGTGGGATATATTTTCAGGGATATTTTAACGCAGGTGGCCGCTTCATATAATATGGGAACCGGAAAAATAATTCACTCACCTATTGATGATTTGGTGGAATATCATTTAACGCATACAGCAAATAGAGCTTAAATTATAGTTTATACCAAATGCCTATGCCTAAACATTTAACCTCCGACAGTTAAATTTAGCTTCTCATACTAAAATTAAACAAGATGAGGTTTAACCAAAAGGAATAAGTATAGAAGTCTATTGTATCTTTTCATTTACAATTTTTAAAATCGCTGCTTCGGCGGCTATTGTTTTTCCTTCAATAATTTTTCCCTTGTTAATAATGTTGTTTACAAAAACTTTATCCTCAAAGCCGTTGGCATTTATACGCACATTCATAAAAGCGCCCATTACCGCACTACGTACACACAAAGCTCCAACTCCGGCATCACTCACCGAGTTAGGATTGCCGTGTTCCGCCATTGCTTTTATTAATTCCAAACTCTCATAACTTTTTTCCATCACTTTAAATGGAATTTCTATTGCAAATTTTGTAGCACTTTGAATTGCATCCATGCGAATTCTCTTTTCCTCTTCATTGGCTTTTGGTAAGGCTAAGGCTGTCATTATTTTATTAAACGCGGCAGTATCCGCATCTACTAAGCGAAGTAATTCATCTTTTATTTTTTGTCCTTTTTCGGCCCATTCACTAAACTCTTCCCAACGTTCATCCCACCCTTTTTTATGAGAACTTAAGTTAGCAACCATGGTTGCAAGAGAAACGCCAAGGCTTCCAATATACGCCGCTATTGAGCCTCCGCCCGGTGCGGGACTTTCACTCGCTGTTTCATCGGCAAAAGCCCTTAGGTTCATGCTAACCAGTTTTGAATCTGATGTATTCTTCAAGAGATATTCTATGACGCGTTCTTCCGCTTTAAACGGTGAAAGTTCATCCAAGCCCATTGATTTAACTGCTATTTTAATCAACTCTTTTTCACTAACGCCGGTAGAACGTTGTTGTTTTTTAAGAAAATATTTTCCTGCGTCCAATAAAGATTTTAAGGGTACTAATCCCACCAATTCTGAGCCTGTTACACGTAATCCGCGCTCATTAGCTTTTTTACACACTTCATCAAAGGCAATATGTAAAGGTGTAATATTTATATTGGTAAGGTTCATCGAGATTTGACAAACGCCATATTCTTCAATGTACCAACCAATAGCTTTTACAGATTTTAAAGTTCCCGCAATTGATTTAGGAGTGCCATCGGCATTAGTAATAATTTTTCCGGTTACAGGATTTCCTTCACGCAATACTCTTCCTGCTTCTCTAACATCAAAAGCTACCGAGTTAGCACGGCGGGTGGATGTTGTATTCAAGTTTACATTATAAGCCACTAAAAAATCACGCGCGCCAATAACAGTAGCGCCGCGCTTTTCATCAAATTGCTGTGGACCAAAATCGGGCTTCCATTCCGTTAATTTTATTTTTTTAAAAAAGCCTTCGTACTCGCCGGCACGAATCACCGACAGATTACTACGTTTTTTATCGGTCTGCGCTTCTTCGTATAAATAAACAGGAATTTTTAATTCTTCGCCCACGCGTTTTGCAAGTTGTTGCGCGTACTTAGCAGTATCTTCCATGGAAATGCCTGCAATAGGAATAAGCGGGCAAACATCTGTGGCACCCATGCGCGGGTGTTCGCCTTTATGTTTGCTCATATCAATTAATTCACCGGCTTTTTTTATACCACGAAAGGCAGCTTCAATCACGACCTGCGGAGTGCCAACAAAGGTTACTACGGTTCTATTTGTTGCTTTCCCAGGATCAACATTCAATAATTTTACACCTTCAATACTTTCAATCTCATTTGTAATTTGCTTAATAATATTGAGGTCAACACCCTCGCTGAAATTAGGCACACATTCAATTAACTGATTCATAATTTTAAAATAATAAATACTTTTTTCTACTTGGCAATTACTTTTTTTTCTTTACCACTGCTTTTTTCTTTACAGTCTTTTTTGCTTTGGCTTCCATAGAAACCACTTTTCCGCTGGCATATTTAATATACATCACATCGCTTTTGGGTATAAAAATATCTTTGTCTTTTAATTTATGCATTTTTTTATAAAAAACACGACCCCCTTCAATCCTAGTCACCCTCCCTTTTATTATCTCCCCGGTATAAAGTTTAATATGATCCTGTGCAATTACAGACAATGAAAAAATAAAGAAGGAAATAAACAAGAAGGTTCGCATAAAATATATTTTTGTGCAATTTACCAAATAAACGCTTAAATCCCATTTCATCTTGCGTAATTCCCTGCACAATTTCTTATCTTTAAATGCGTTAATTTATGGTGATTCTCAAGCGTTTAACAGTACTTATCGTGATTTCTTTTATATATTTAAAAGGAAGCGCGCAAATATTTAATCCGGCTCAAAAAAAAGCTTTTACGGTAATTGCTGATACTTTGGTACTTGATTCGATGAGTCTTGTACCGGGCTCTGTGGCTTTTAAAATATTTCCGGTATCAGATTCAAGTACTGTCCCATTTATAAACTATAAACTCCATTCACTTATTTTTACATCCAAAAAACCCGATAGTATAGTAGTTTCCTATAAGCGTTTTCCGTTTAATTTTGAACGTAAATTTTTTCGAAAAAACCCAAATTCTTTATATACTGATCTTTCAAGGGCTAATAACCCTTATACAATAACTTATACCAATACCACTCGTCGCGATTATTTATTGCAGGACGACGCCCTTACCAAAAACGGAAATGTAAGTCGTGGAATTACTTTCGGAAACAATCAGGATGTGGTGGTTAACTCCAATTTAAATTTACAGGTAAGCGGCAAATTAACTCCTGAAATTGACATGGTTTTGGCTGCAACCGACAATAATATTCCATTTCAGGCCGATGGAACAACTGCGCAATTACAGGAATTTGATAAAGTATTTATTCAGCTTAATAATTATAATACCAAACTGGTAGTTGGCGATTATCAATTGTCTAAACCGGCCAATAGTTATTTCATGAATTTTTATAAACGAGCACAAGGTGCGTATCTTGAAAATTTATACACTGATAGTGCGTTGAAAAAACCGCTTACCTTTAAAACACAGATTTCGGGAGCCGTTTCCAGAGGTAAATTTGCAAGACAAGTGTTTTTTGGCGTTGAAAATAATCAGGGGCCGTATAGGTTGCGAGGCGCGGAAAATGAACCATTTATCATCGTTTTAAGTGGTACTGAAAAAATTTATATTGATGGTAAACTGCTGCAACGTGGTCAGGAAAACGATTATATAATAGATTATAACAGTGGCGAACTAACGTTTACCGCCCGTCAACTCATTACAAAAGACAAACGGATTGTTGCCGAGTTTCAGTATGCTGAACGCAATTATGCGCGCTCGCTTTTCTTTTTCGGGGAAGAAGTATCAGGAAAAAAAGCAAAAATATTTATTAATTTTTACAGTGAACAAGACAATAAAAACCGACCCTTACAACAAACGCTTAGTCAACCTCAAAAAAATATTTTAATAGGAATAGGAGATACTTTAGAAAAGGCTTACTTCTCCGGCGTAGAAAAAGCTTCCTTTAATAATAGTGATGTGTTTTACCGGAAAACAGATACTTTAATCAATTCAATATTATATCCGAATGTGTATGTATACAGTACCAATGCAGATAGCGCTAAATACCGCTTAAAATTCAGTAATGTAGGAATAGGGAAAGGTAATTATGTACAGATAAATACCGCTGCCAACGGACGTGTTTATCAATGGCGCGCACCTATTGGCGGCATCCTTCAAGGAAGTTTTGAGCCTGTAATTCCTTTAGTAACTCCAAAACAAAATCAAATGCTAACTACCGGAATTTCTTATTCTGTTAGCGCGAATAATACCGTTTCTGTAGAAGGATCTTATACAAAAAATGATATAAACAGGTTTAGTACCTCAGACAAAGGAAATGACGAAGGAAGTGGTTTTAAATTATCTAGCAGAAATCAAAAGATTTATAGAACAGATACATTGAAAAGAGAAACAAAATTTATATACAACGTTAATTATGAGTTTCTGCAAAAACAATTTACAAAAATTGAGCGCTTCAGAAGTATTGAGTTTGAGCGCGACTGGAATCGGCCGCTAACAACCGTACAATTAAATGACCAGCACCTTGCAAATGCAGAAATAGGCCTATTGAAATCTGCCACATCTTCTCTCATTTACGGGTTTAATTTATTTAGTGAAGGGAACAATTATCAGGGGCTTAAACATACCGCATCGGGTACTTATCAAAATAAGGAGTTCTCCTCTTTATATAACGGTTCGTACCTTATTAGCAATGATAATGCCAATATTCAGCAAACAGAATTTTACAGGCATAAAACCCTTATCTCAAAAAAAATAAATAAAGTTAAGATTGCTTATAGCGATGAATTTGAAAATAATTATTTTAAGCAGGCTTTTGTAAAAAATTTGTTGCCGCGTTCTTATCAATTTTGGGAATGGGAAGCCAGCGTTTCTAATGCCGACAGTTCTAAAAACCGCATTAAAGTATTTTATAAAGAAAGAAGAGATAAACTCGCCTATGGGTCAGAAATAAAAGACAGTACTTATGCGCAAAACACAGGAGTTCAGGCCTCGATCTACTCTATAAAAAACAATCCTATTACACTTTTGGTAACCTATCGAAAGTTAGAATTAAAAAATGTGGTAGGCACTTTTTTAAAACCGGATAACACTTTGCTTAACCGTTTGGAATATAATCCCCGGTATTTTAAAGGGTTTATTACAATGGGAATATTTTATGAAACCGGATACGGATTAGAGAACCGCAAAGAGTTTTATTATCTTGAAGTTGCACCGGGTCAGGGTCAATACAGTTGGAATGATTATAATGGAAATACCATAAAAGAGGTTAATGAATTTGAAGTGGCGCAGTTCAGCGATCAAGCTAGGTTTATTCGTATTTATACGCCCACTAATAATTACATAAAGGTATTACAAAATCAAATGAGTGTGTCATTTAACCTCCGCCCAAGTGCTTTGATAAGTAGTACAAAAAATGCGGTCGGTAGATTTGCTAATAGGTGGATATTGCAATCGGCGGTACGTGTTGATAATAAAACAGCCGATAAAAAAAGTATTAATAATTTTAACCCATTGTTAAGTGTAAATGATACGTTACTCATAGCCAGCAATAATAATTTAAGGCAAAGTGTTTTCTTTAATCAATCCTCCGCTGTGTTAGGAGCTGATTATACTTACATCAATAACCAGTCAAAGCAATTATTAACCAATGGCATTGAACATAAAACGTTACTATCGCACGAGGTAAAATGGCGTTTAAATTTTTTAAAATCATGGGCCTTTAACAGCAGTAATCTAATTTCACAAAAAGGCAGCCGATCTCAGCTTTTCTCTTCACGCAATTATTTAATAGAATCGTATGAGAGTGAGCAGCGTTTAATCTATCAACCCAACACCACATTGCGATTAAGCGGTATTTATAAATACACCCAAAAACAGAATATTATAGAAGGAGGGATTCAGAAGGCTCTGCTCCATACTTATGCCATGGAATTAAAATTCAATCAAACCGAAAAAGGGAGTTTAACCGGAAGAGCCGACTTCATTCAGATTTATTACAATGAAAAACCTAACACGCCTGTAGCCTATGAAATGCTTAATGCTTTAAGTAAAGGGGAAAATTATACTTGGGAATTGAGTTACCAAAGAAACCTGAGCAATAACATTCAAATAAGCATTAATTATAATGGAAGAAAAACCCCCACCTCGCCGGCGGTGCATTTAGGCGGTGCCCAAGTGCGGGCGTTTTTTTAAGCTCTGTTTTACTGGCTTTGGGTTTGCGTGTGTAAAAAAAATGTTTTGACCCATATAAAACACTTGGCTGCAGATCGAACAATAAGGTAGGAACTTATACATACTCAGGGAATATTACCGCTTCTCCGGAAGCGAAGAAGTTTGCTGCGAAAATAGAATAGATTTTTTTATTGCTTCGGCAGTAATGAGCCTCTCTTTCACTCATTCTAAAACGTTTTAGATTAATTCCTTACATTTTCTGAAATTGATTGTATTATATTTGTTTTAACAATATGTTTCAAATAAAGCTGTGGTCATAAAAGGGATAAAATATATACAAGTAGTTTTATTCTTTTGCTGTTTAACGGTAAAAGCACAATTTCCAAACCCAATGGATTTTAATACCGCTACCAATGCCACCAACACCGGCACTATTGCGGTGGGTTCTAACGATCTTCATTGGACTGCCGCTTTAACTAATAGTTTAGGTCTTTATGTTCCGGCAGTTAGCTGCGGTAATCAATCTCCGGGAAGCTGGGTTAACTCTCCTTTCCCTAATGCTAATTGGATAACATATCCGCATACTTGTTCACCTTCTCAAGCAGAACATTCTTGTCTTGGAAATGTAGATGAATTCTATAAGCTTACCTTTAATTTGCCAAGCACTACCTGTGGTTTAGCCATTAATACTGCAAGCGCATACTGTCTATCACTTGATTTTTACGCAGACAATTGGGTGTCTGAAATTTATGTAAATAATATAATCAGTGTTTCGTTTCAAACCAAAGTGTACTGATTTAAGATAAAAGAATAGAGACATTTTCTTAAGTTTAACTAATGTAAAAACAGAAAGAAAATGGAAACAAATTCAAACAAAAAATCAGCCGAAAGTTTAATTAAGGATATT